>NZ_JBITJI010000016.1:0-241617 GCF_044459885.1 Nocardia sp. NPDC050175 | reverse complement strand
TGGGGGATGGTCTGGTGCACCCCCGTTGTTTGACCGCCACCCCCGCTAGCGGGGGTGTGCTGGAAAAACAACGGGTGAGCGGCTGGGTTCTAGGCCGGTGATCGGGCTGTTGGTGTCGGGATTTGCGCTACTTCTTGGGGTCGGTACTTGGTTGGGGTGCTCGGAGCGAGTGTGGATTCCGAGAAGTGTTGCGGCTCTTGTTGATGACGGTTGCGGGGCGTGGTCAGCGGGGTAGGAGGTCGGTCAGGGCTTCGTTCAGGGTTGGGTAGCGGAAGGTGAAGCCGGTCGCGCGCAGTACTGCTGAGGTGGCGTGGCGGCCGGTTAGGGCGAGGGCTGGGTCGGTGCGGAGGAAGACTGCGCCTATCTTCAGGATTGGGGTGGGGGTTGGTGGGGCCGGTGGGCGGTGTAGGTGGGTGCGGAGGGCGGCCATCAGGTCTTGGTTGCGGACCGGGAAGTTGGTGGCGGCCACCAGGATTCCGTTCGGGAGGGTGATCTGGGGGTCTAGGCCGAGGGCGGCGCGGACGATGGCGAGCCAGTCCTCGATGTGGATCCAGCTGAACCACTGGTCGCCCGGGCCGACGCGGCCGCCGAGGCCTGCTTTGGTCAACTGGCCCAGGCGTTTCAGGGCGGGAGCTTGTGGGTCGAGCACGATCGAGGTGCGCAGGATGGTCGAATGGGTGGCTTTGGCGCCGTCGAACGCTCGCTCCCACGGTTCGGCCACGCCGGTCATCTGCGGCAGTCCCACCGGCAGTGGAGTTGTTTCGACACAACGGGTTTCGCCCGCGTCCGACCAGATGGCGGTGGTGCTGGCCTGTACCCAGTAGTCGATGGGCGCGTTCAGGGTGCCCGCCGCGTCGACCAGTGCGCGGGTGGAATCCACTCGGCTGCGCCGTAATTCGTCGACATTGCGCTTGGTGGGCCGGCAGTCGACCAGCTTGCCCGCCAGGTTGACGATCGCGGTCGGACCCGGATTGCGCAGGGCGGCAACCCAATTGCCCACCGACCTACCGTCCCACTCGACCTGGTTGAACGGCAGTTCTGCGTCGCGTCGCCGGGTGAGAATCGTCACCCGATGGCCGCGGCACGTCAAATCAGCGGCGATGTGCTTTCCCAACGCGCCTGTGCCACCGGCGATTACGACGGTCAGCGCCTTCGCCGCAGGTTCGATTCCGGCCAACTGGGCCAGCCGGGCGAAGGTGACGCGAGCGTCGGTCTCCAGCAGCGGCCCGACCACCATCCTGGCGATCGGCGCCGACGGCCCGGTGAACGTGAGCCGCTGGGTGATCTCGGTGCCGCCGTCGCGCGGCGTCAGCGTCCAGGTCAGCCGCATCCGCCCGACAGGTTCCGGCTGCTCGATGCTCAGCTCCCGCCCGGGAACCAGCGTGCTGATGACGAACGGCGGCGCCGTCCGTCCATGCAATGTCTCGAAGACCCGCCCCCTAGGCAGGTAATCACCCGTGGTGCCCACCGCGACCGGCCCGTGCAGCCGAACCGAGGTGACGCCCGGATTCCATTCCGCCCACCGCGTCGGATCCGCCACCACCTCCCACACGAGTTCCGTTGGAAGCGCAATGAACTGGGTGTACAACGTTGTACGTGCCATACCGATGACGCTAGTCCCTGACCAGCGCCGACGAACCGTGCGCCTCATCACCTACCGTCGAGCCCAACACCGGTCCAGAATGCGCGAACCAGGCCGCGAGTGGCACGCAACGCCGGCGGAGAGACCAACCAACCAGATAGGCAAAGCCCAGCCGTGTTCCGGCGTTCGGCCGCAGGTAGGGCGAACCAAGCCTGCTAAGCCATACGTGCCTGGATCCGTCTGACGACTTCGGCCTTACCCATCCAAGCCCTGCCCGCAGGCGGGGACAAGCTCAGTCGCGCTCGACGCCCAAGCTGATGCCGCGAGTCGCCAGCCAAGGCAGCGGGTCGATCTTGTCCGACCCGTTCAACCACACCTCGAAGTGGCAGTGCGGCCCGGTGGAGAAGCCGCGGTTGCCGATCGTGGCGATCTGGTCGCCCGCCATCACGCGCTGCCCCTGGGACACCGTGGCGGTGTCGATGTGGCCGTAGATGGTGACGGTGCCGTCGTCGTGCAGCAGCCGGACCCACATGCCGAAGCCCGCAGCGGGGCCTGCCTCGATCACGGTGCCGTCGGCGACGGCGACGATCGGGGTGCCGATGGGGCCCGCGATGTCGACGCCGAGGTGCTGGACGCCCCAGCGGGCGCCGTAGCCGGAGGTGAAGGTGCCTGCCGCGAACTTGGTGAACAGCGGGCGCAGCTTCGCGGCTTCCTGGGCGGCCAGGTCGTTCGCGTACTTCTGGCCCTTTTGCAGGATGTCGTTGAAGTCGCCGACGTTGTTCTTGTTCGTCTTCGAAAGGTCGAGCACCTGAGGCGATTCCGGCGAAGCGGTGGGGTCCGCCAGGCTGACGGACTGCGCGGCGATCTCGTGGATCTGCCCGGCGGCCTCGTAGTCGACGGACTGGGACGGCTGGTCCGGTGCGGCGAACGCGGCCTGCCCGGCGGCGACGACCGCACCCGCGGCCACCGCGGCGACCGCGGCACGACCCTTGAGGGCGGCAGGCGGTGCGGGGAGCCGATGCGCGCCGCCGCGCTTGCCGGTGCGGCGAGCGGGGATGACGGTGGGGGCGACCGGGTTGTCCGCGCCGGTGTCGGGCGCCCAGGACTCTTCCGCGGCCCAGGTGCCGTCTTCGGGTGCCTGGTAGTCGTTCTCGGCCCAGGCGTCGCCCGCGTTCCAGGCGCCACCGTCGGACCAGGAGTCCTGCGGGGCCCACGAATCCTGCTGGGACCACGAGTCGTTCGCGGTCCAGGAGTTGTCGCGGCCGTGCTGGTACCCGGCGTCGGGTGCCGCGTTGCCGTAGTCGGCGCGCGGCGCGCTGTAGTCGTCCTGCGGCCTGGCGGGCGCGGCGTTGTACAGCGAGTTCCGCTGTCTATCCACCGAGGGGCCTGCTGGCCTGCCGTGCGGAGCCTGCGCGCCGAACGCGTCGTCATCGTTGCGATAACGCTGTCCGGGCTGAGCGCGATGTTCAGGAATAAGGGCGGAGCGATAGTTCATCGGCGGTGCCACATCGTGAAGCGGGAGATGTTCGCGGGGCCGAGCGGCCAGCTGATCAGCGGCGTCGACGAGTCGTCTGCGGAACGGCTCTCCATCTGCGGAGTGCTGTGCTGCGTCAAGCTTGCCGTCCTCCTAGTCGTGACCGTGCTGTGACATCGACCGCAATGACGGTAACGAAACGATTGCAGGGTCCGCAAGCGCTGCGGCCTATCTGTCCGAACATGTGAGATTGATCACGGTAACACCACGGAATATCTATCTGTGCATTGGGGACGCGAGGCGGGTAGATCCACGACGTTCCGTAGTAGATCCAGCCGTGTCCGTGGGTTCTGACGCTCTACCTGGTGAGGTGTCAACAACCTACTGATGAGTAGCGTTGGCCAGGGGTTTTCCCGCCGCGCGTATCGGCCCGTGACCTGCGCCACTTAGGATGAACGTGGCCGATTGGCCGTCCATGTGACTGATTAGAGTCCGACCCGACCCGCTTCCGACGTCGGGCCGCCAACAAAGACGTTGTCATCACAACGCAGACGAGACGGTGAGTACATGGATCTCTTCGAATATCAGGCGAAGGAGCTCTTCGTTAAGCACGGAGTGCCTTCGTCCGAGGGCCGCGTCACGGACACGGCCGAGGACGCCCGCGCCATCGCGGAGGAAATCGGCAAGCCGGTGATGGTCAAGGCTCAGGTCAAGGCCGGTGGCCGCGGCAAGGCGGGTGGCGTCAAGTACGCCGCCACCCCGGAAGACGCGTTCACGCACGCGCAGAACATCCTCGGCCTGGACATCAAGGGCCACATCACCAAGAAGGTCCTTGTCGCCGAAGCCAAGGACATCGCGGAGGAGTACTACATCTCCTTCCTGCTCGACCGGTCCAACCGCACCTACCTGGCCATGTGCTCGGTGGAAGGCGGCATGGAGATCGAAGAGGTCGCCGCGACCAAGCCGGAGCGCCTCGCCAAGATCGCCGTCGACGCCGTCAAGGGTGTCGACCTCGCTTTCGCCCGCTCGATCGCCGAGCAGGGCCACCTCCCCGCCGACGTGCTCGACGCCGCGGCCGTGACCATCCAGAAGCTGTGGGAGGTGTTCGTCAAGGAAGACGCCACCCTGGTGGAGGTCAACCCGCTCGTGCGTACCCCTAACGACGAGATCCTCGCCCTCGACGGCAAGGTCACCCTGGACGAGAACGCCGAGTTCCGGCACCCGGATCACGAGGCCTTCGCGGACAAGGACGCGACCGATCCCTTGGAGCTCAAGGCCAAGGAGAACGACCTCAACTACGTCAAGCTCGACGGTGAGGTCGGCATCATCGGTAACGGTGCCGGTCTGGTCATGTCGACCCTCGACGTGGTCGCCTACGCGGGCGAGAACCACAACGGCGTCAAGCCCGCCAACTTCCTCGACATCGGTGGCGGCGCCTCGGCCGAGGTGATGGCCGCCGGCCTCGACGTCATCCTGGGTGACTCGCAGGTCAAGAGCGTGTTCGTGAACGTCTTCGGTGGCATCACCGCCTGTGACGCGGTCGCCAACGGCATCGTCAAGGCGCTGGAGATCCTCGGCGCCGAGGCGAACAAGCCGCTGGTCGTCCGTCTCGACGGCAACAAGGTGGACGAGGGTCGCCAGATTCTGGTCGACGCCGCGCACCCGCTGATCACGCTTGCGCAGACAATGGACGAAGGCGCCGACAAGGCCGCCGAACTGGCTTCCCGGTAACCCCGAGCCAAGTAAGGAATATTCTGAAATGTCTATCTTCCTCAACAAAGACTCGAAGGTCATCGTTCAGGGCATCACCGGCGGCGAGGGCACCAAGCACACCGCGCTGATGCTGAAGGCAGGCACCCAGGTCGTCGGCGGCGTCAACGCGCGCAAGGCGGGCACCACCGTCGCGCACACCGACAAAGACGGCAACGCGGTCGAGCTGCCGGTGTACGGCACCGTGGCCGAGGCCATCAAGGAGACCGGCGCCGACGTCTCCATCGCGTTCGTGCCGCCGAAGTTCGCCAAGGACGCCATCATCGAGGCCATCGATGCGGAGATCCCGCTGCTCGTGGTCATCACCGAGGGCATCCCGGTGCAGGACACCGCATACGCGTGGGCCTACAACGTGGAGAAGGGCAACAAGACCCGGATCATCGGCCCGAACTGCCCCGGCATCATCACCCCCGGCGAGGCGCTGGTCGGCATCACCCCGGCCAACATCACCGGCAAGGGCCCGGTCGGCCTGGTCTCCAAGTCCGGCACCCTGACCTACCAGATGATGTACGAACTGCGTGACTTCGGCTTCTCCACCGCCATCGGCATCGGCGGCGACCCGGTCATCGGCACCACCCACATCGACGCCATCGAGGCGTTCGAGAAGGATCCCGAGACCAAGCTGATCGTGATGATCGGCGAGATCGGCGGCGACGCCGAGGAGCGGGCCGCGGCCTACATCAAGGCCAACGTCACCAAGCCGGTCGTCGGCTACGTCGCGGGCTTCACCGCGCCCGAGGGCAAGACCATGGGCCACGCAGGCGCCATCGTCTCCGGCTCGGCGGGCACCGCCCAGGCGAAGAAGGACGCGCTGGAGGCGGCGGGCGTGAAGGTCGGCAAGACGCCGTCCGAGACCGCCGCGCTGGCTCGCGAGATCCTGGAGAAGGCAAGCATCACCGCCTGATCCATCGATATGACCGAGGCCGCCTCTCCGAATCGGAAGGCGGCCTTCGTCATGTCCCGAGACAGAAACGAAGGCCGCCCTTGGTTCGAGAGGGCGGCCTTCGTCATGTGGGCGGCGCGCTCAGCCCGGGCAGAAGCCGAGCGTCCTGGCCAGCCATTCGCAGATCTGTTCCATCGGATTCATGATGGCGACCTCCATTTCATCTCCCCTAATGGATACGAACTGAGTCGCCGCTCGGTTCACCGCTGAGATCATCGACATTCGGGGAGACGCGGACGTACCGGACAGGGCATGCTTAGCGGCGTGGATGTGCTGGTGTTGGGTCCAGTGCAGGCGTGGTCCGACGGTGTCGCGGTGACCGTCGATCGGCCGCTGGAACGGGCAGTGTTGGTGCGGTTGGCGTTGGCGAATCGTGTTCCGGTGCCGGATGGGCGATTGGCCGAGGATCTGTGGGGGGCCGAGGTCGAACGGCCGGTGCAGCGGCTGCGCGTGGTGGTGTCGCGGCTGCGGGCCGCGCTCGGGCCGTTGGCGGACGTCATCGGGCGCACGCCCGCCGGATATCAGGCGACGGTGTCCGCGACGGATCTGCTTGCCGCCGAGGCTGCGGCGCAGCGGTTGCATACCGCGCGGCGCGCTGGCGATTTCGGTGCCGTCGCGGCGGCGGCGCGGGAGGCGCTCGCGCTGTGGCGCGGGCACGCGCTGGCCGACCTGCGCACGATTCCGTTCGCGGTGGCCGAGGGGGAGCGGCTCGATGACTGGCGGCTTTCGCTGACCGTCGCCGGGCTGGAGGCGAATCTGGAACTCGGCGCGGCCGGTGAGGTGGTGACCGAGCTGACCGGGTTGGTCGCGCGGCATCCGCTGCACGAGCCGTTGTCGTGCCTGTTGGCGTTGGCGTTGTATCGCACGGGGCGCCAGGCCGACGCGCTGGAGCGACTGGCGCGACTGCGGCGGGCGTTGTCGGAGGAACTGGGCGTCGATCCTTCGCCGGACACGAGCAAGTTGGAACTTCGCATCCTGGACCATGATCCGGCGTTGCGGGCATCGGCCCTGCCGGTCGCGGCGACGGTGGGGTCACCTGCGGCGAACCCGGATGTCGCGCCGGAAATCGCGCCGACCGAACCCACAATGGAACCGGAACCACGGCCATGGCCAGCACCGGTGGTAGTGCCGATGACCAGCTTCGTCGGACGCGGTCGTGAATTCGCCACGCTCACAACGCGTCTCGCCGAGCCCGGACTGACCACGGTGGTCGGCGTGGCCGGTAGTGGAAAGTCGCGCCTCGCCGCCGAACTCGCGCGATCGATCGGTCAAGCGGGCCGACCTGTCGTGCTCGTCGAGCTGGCACCGCTCGGCCGGGCCGAAGACGTGTTGCCCGCGGTGGCAGCAGCGCTCGAAGCAGGCGGCCTGGCCACCGACGGGTCGATCGATCCGAACGGCCCGCTGCCCGGGATCATCGCCGCACTCGACGGTGACGGTGGCCGCGCGCTGCTCGTCCTCGACAATGCCGAACATGTCCTCCGCTCAGTAGCCGAATTGGTCACGGCGGCAAATGGCTTCAGCGTTCTCGTCACGTCGCAGCAGCCGTTGGGAGTGCCGGGGGAGTCGGTGTACCCGCTCGGCCCGCTGGACCGCAGCGTCGGGGTGGCCCTGTTCATCGAGCGCGCCGGACTGCACGGGTTGGTGACCGCGACCGAGCGCGACGAGCTGGTGACGATCTGCGCGGCGGTGGACTGGCTGCCGCTCGGCATCGAGTTGGCCGCCGGTCTCACCAGGACCTTGACGATTTCCCAACTGGCGCAACGGATCGACGATCGGGTCCGGCTGCTGGTCGGCGGCGCGCGCGGTGCCGCGGGCGGGCGGCACACCAGCCTGCGGGTCGCGCTCGACTGGAGTCACGAGCTGCTCGCCGACCGGGAGCGGGCGGTCTTGCGCAGGCTCGGCGTGTTCGCGGGCGGGTGCACGCTGGAGGCCGCCGAGGCGGTGGTGGTGCCGGACGGCGACCTCGAGCCGGGCGACGTCGCGCCTGCGGTGGCGGATCTGGTGAACCGGAACCTGGTCACCGTCCAGACCGACGGTGCGACAAGACGTTTCGTGCTCTTGGAGACGGTCCGCGACTATGCGCTAGCCAGGCTGACGGAGGCGAACGAGGTCGAGGAGTTGCGCGCCGGACATCTGCGGTGGTGTTTGCACCTGGTGCGCACCATCGGCGCACCCGACGATTTCGCCGCGGCCGAATCGGTGGCCGCGGTCTTCGTGGAATGGCCGAACATCCTGGCCGCGCTGGAACGCGCGCCCGGAACATCAAGGGCCACCGATGGATTGCGGCTCGCGGTGGAAATGCATGTGCCCTGGCTGGCCCGGGCCTGGTTTCGCGAGGCGCAACGCCACTACGCCGCACTCACCGACGCGGCCGACATCGCCGCGCACGAGCTGGCACAGGCCTTGAGCCACTACGGCTTTCACACGCTGATGACCGGCGACCTCGAAGCCGCGGCCGTTCAACTGGCCAAGGCGGGTGAACTGGCTGCGCCACTGGATGATCCGGAACTCGCTCAAACTGTCCGCTACTACCAAGGCATCGTCGACATCGAACGGTGCAGGCTGCCGGAGGCTGTCGAACGACTGCGCGAGGGGGAGCGGCTGGCCGTGCGCGACACCCAGGGCTCGTCGTTCGCCGATGCCCTCGGCACCGCGCTGCTGTATTCGGGTGACCCGGCCGAGGCGCTCGCGGCCTACACCCGATCCTGCGCGGTGGACGCGGCGCACGAGGACGAGCACGGACTCTCCCGCGGACTGAGCAATCAGGCCAAGGCGCTGCTCGGCCTCGGCCGCGTCGAGGAGGCGCTGGCCACCGCCGAGGAGTCCGACCGCTACGCCCGCCGCCTGGACGACCGGCAGATCCTGCCGCTGAACGATCTGACCCGCGCCGCCGCCGCGCTGGCCGCGGGCAGCCTCGACGCGGCCGAGTCGTACTGCCGCGCCGCCCTCGGCCACGAAGAGGACGCGACCGGCCTGGCCCGCATCGACCTCGCCGATGTGCTGCTGGCCAAGGGCGAAACCGCCGCCGCCAGGCAACTGCTCGATGAATTCTTCGCGGCAGCACCGGGCGGCGTACCACTGCTCGCCGCCCGCGCGGTCTCCGTGGCGCTGCGGCACGCCGAGGGCGACGCGGACGGTGCGCGAGCATTGCTCGAACAGGTCCGCGCCGAGTTCGCGGCAGCCGGATTCGGCTGGCACCGCTACACAGACCGGCTGGTCACGCCCGGTCGGACCGCGTGAGATGCGGGTGAAACCACGCTGAGACGGCCGGCCGGGAGTCTGGTCCTCGCAACGCACCACACCAGACCAGAAAGCGAAGACCATGACTACCACTCGCATCGCGGCCGCCCGCGGCGCCGCCACCGCCGCCCTGATCGTCGCAGGCTTCTTGGGCGCCACCGCACCCGCGTTCGCGGGCCCCTTCGACAGCGGCTCGGCGGCCCCAGCCACCCCGGGCAACCTCGGGCCGTTCGAGTACGAGCACCAGTGCCTCGAACGCGGCAACCAGGGCATGACGAACGGCGAATGGTCCGACTACGACTGCGTGGGCAGCTACGGCGCCTGGCAGCTCGTTCCCCGGCGTTGACCCACTCTCACCTCGAAGGACGAACCAACATGACGATCGCACGCATCACCGCCATCACCGCACTCACCTTCGCCGGATTCTTCGGCGCAGGACTCGCCGACGGCATCGCCTCGGCCGACCCGGCACCGGGGCGCCTCGGCCCGTACGAGGCGCTCGCCACCTGCGAGCACGAGGGCAATATCGGCATGGACAACGGCGAATGGGCCGATTACGAGTGCACCGGCGCCGCCGGGGCGTGGTACATCCAGCCGCGTAACTGACTCGATCGGCCTCGGCCCGGAGCCTGCGCAACCGCGCGGCTCCGGGCCGAACTCGTTCCACCGGAGTGCTTCCGGATGGCGGTGCTTGCTGCTGGCAAACCCCTCGCGACCTGGTGCGGAAGGGCGAACCAGGACGTCAGGCGGGTCGGTTAAGGGTGACCTGGACGGATGTGTGCAGTAGCGTCAGGTGCAGATCCAGCAGTTGAAGACCACGTATGACTCGACCTAGGAGACGACGACATGTCATACCCGTCCGGGGGCTCCGGGTACAACACACCCGCGCCCTCCACCTCATCCAGCCCGAGTTCTACGGCGGGTGGTGCCAGTTCCGGTTCGAGCGCGACCGGTGCCGCGGCCAAGGGGCTGCCGTTCTTCCTGGTGGTCGGTGTCGCGGCGCTCGGCGTGCTCAACTTCCTGCTCGGTTTCCTGCCCTACGTCGGCACCAAGGCGGTCGATTTCGGCGGCGCCCGGGTGGCCAGCAGTGAGACCGCGAGCCTGTTCGAGGCGGGCGGCTCGGCACTGCTCGGCCTCCTGCTGCTCGGCGGACTGCTCGCCGGTCTGTCGGTGCTGCCCAAGCAGGCCTGGACGGGTGCGGCAGCGGCGGCCTCCGTCGCCGGCTTCCTCGCGCTCGCGGTGCACTCCTTCACCCTGTCCGACGGCATCGAGCTGAAGTTCGGCGCCTACGTGGTGCTGGTGCTCGCGTTCGTGCAGGCCGCGGTCGCGGTGGGTGCGGTGCTGTTCGAGGCGGGCATCGTCAAGGCGCCCGCGCCGCGACCGGCGACCGCGCCCGCGTTCGCGCAGCCCGGCTACGGCCAGCAGCAGCCCTCGGCCTTCGGCCAGAGCCAGCCTTCGTACGGACAGAACCAGCAGCCCGGCTACGGCCAGGGGCAGCCGGGTCAGCCCTACGGCCAGCCGCCCGCGTATGGCCAGCAGCCCGGTTACGGTGCGGCGCAGCAGGCTTCGCCGTATGGCCAGAGCCAGCCGAGCCAGCCCGCGTACGGCCAGCCCGCCCCGGCCTACGGTCAGCAGCCCGGGTACGGCCAGCAGCCGCCGACCACGGCTTTCGGTGGGGCGCAGCAGGGTTCGCCGTACGGCGCGCCGGGTACCGCGCAGCCGCGGCCGGACGAGGGTGCCACGCAGCACTTCGGTTCCACCCAGCAGCCCGCGCAGCAGTCGCCGTACGGTTCGTCGAACTACGCGCAGCCGGGTCAGCAGAGCGCGCAGCAGGGCCAGCCGTTCGGTGGCGACCAGGCCGCCGACCCGTCGTCCGACGCCACGCAGGCCTTCCGTCCCTCCGACGACAACAAGTAGCGGTCGTTCCCCGGCGCGGGTTCACCCGGCGCGCCTGACCCGCGTGCGCCGGGGGAGCTGCCACGCTGAATTGTCATGAGTGAGCGTCAGCGAGTGAATCAGGGATGCCGCGCGCCGGAGCGCACGATGGAGCCGAGCGAGCGCGAGGCGGAATCGTGAATTCGTCCAGAAACTCGCTCGTGCGGCGTGGCTCGCGCGGCGCGCCCGAACCACATCCCGAGCCCGAAGAAGCCGGGTTTCTGTCGCTGACGCCGGAACGCGCCAGGGTGCTCGTCCTGGTCGCCGGGCGTCCGACGACCTACGCGCTCACCGCGATCATCGTTCTCGCGCTCGCGACACTGCTCACCTCGGGCAGCAATCTGGCGGGCACCTCGGGCGCGATCGCTGCGGGATGGCTTGGCGTGCACCAAGTTCCGCTGGTGATCGGCAAGACCGCGCTCGGCCTGCTGCCGCTGCTGCCGACCGCGCTCATGGTCTGGCTGGCCGGGCGGGAATGTGCCCGCGCCGTCGAACCCGATTGCACGCGAGCCGATCTCGGCTGGATCGTCGGCGCCGCGCTGGCCGGGCCGCTGCTGATCACGGCCATCTGCCTCGCGGTCGCCGAGGACGCGTCCGGGGTTGTCGCGCTGCAACCGCCGAACACGCTGGCCGCGTTCGCCTGGGTCGGTGGCCTGTATCTCGTTGCGGCAGTAGGCGGGATCGCGACCAGGACCCGGCGGCAGCTGTTCGACCTGCTTCGCCTGCCCGAATGGGCGATCTCGGGTATGTACGGTGCCGGGCGTGCGGTGCTGCGCCTACTCGGCTGCGCCACCGCGCTCATCGTCGTCTCGTTCCTCGTGCACATCCCGCGGATCGGTGACACCTACCACAGTGCGGGCAACGCCGCCGGGGTGATCGGGCTGACCCTGCTCTCGCTGGCCTACCTGCCGAATCTGGTGGTGCTCGCGGTCGGCGTGCTCGTCGGCTCCGGCGCGCAGATCGGTGTCGCGTCGTTCGGCGTGTTTTCCGTTGTCGGCGGCCCGATTCCGGCCGTGCCGCTGCTGGCGGCGGTGCCGACCGGACCGGCGGCGGGCTGGTGGCCGGTGCTGCTGGTGATCCCGGCCGCGGTCGGCGTGCTCGGCGGACTCGACCTCGCCCGCAGCTCGACCGACCGGATCGGCGCGCCGTGGGCGACGCTGTGCTCGGCGGGTCTGGCCGCCTTCGCGCTGTCGGTGCTCGGCGTGATCGCGGGCGGCGAACTCGGCACGTTCGGCCGGATCGGCCTCGACCTGCCCATCTTCTTCCTGGTCACCTTCGCGTGGCTGGCCATCCCCGGCTACGTCGGGCTGGCGTTCGCGCGCTGGTTCCTCGTCCCGGTCGGCACGGCACCCGGCGACTACGCCGACCCGTACGACGAGGACGACTACTACGACGACGATTACGCGGACGACTACTACGCTGACGACGACTACGTCGAGGACCGCGACTACTTCGAGGACGACTACGCCGACTACGACGGCCCAGACCTGGAAGTCGAACTGGACGGCGAACTCGTCGAGGAACAAACCTCTATCGACACTGTCCGTTCGCCCAACCCGATTACCACACCCGACATCGTCGATGCCGAGGTGGTCGAGGCGGACCTGCCGGAAAGTGACCGGGTCGACGGTCGTTAGGCTCTAGCACGGCGGAACTCTTCCGTCCGCCATCCGATCGACTCGCAGGAGTAGAGCCCTGACGTCTCCGTGGACACCAGACGCCACCCCGGCGACCGTGGTCGTACTCGCTTCGGGCACCGGATCGCTGCTGCGCGCGCTGCTCGACGCGGCCGCCGCTACCAACTTCCCCGCGAGGATCGTCGCCGTCGGCGTCGACCGCACCTGCGCGGCCACCGAGCACGCCGACGCCGCCGGTGTACCGCACTTCAGAGTGGCGCTGAACGACTTTCCCGATCGTGCCGCCTGGGATGCCGCGCTGACCGACGCGGTCGCCGGCTACGCACCCGATCTCGTGGTCTCGGCCGGATTCATGAAGATCCTCGGCCCGGCCTTCCTCGAACGGTTCGGCGGCCGAATCATCAACACCCACCCCGCGCTGCTGCCCGCCTTCCCCGGCGCGCACGGGGTGCGTGACGCGCTGGCCTACGGCGTGCGGGTCACCGGCTCGACCGTGCACCTGGTCGACGCGGGCGTGGACACCGGGCCGATCCTCGCGCAGGAGGCGGTGCCGGTGCTGCCCGAGGACGACGAGGCCAGCCTGCACGAGCGCATCAAGGTTGTCGAAAGGCGGTTGCTGGCGGAGGTTGTCGCCGCCGTCGCGACGCGAGGCATTGTTTCCGACGGACGAAAGGCAGTTATCCCAGATGAGCGAGTGCTGCGGTGAGTGAGCGAAGCGAACGAACGATCGACTCAGCTGAGCGCAAGCCGATCAAACGGGCGCTGGTGAGCGTCTACGACAAGACGGGGCTCATCGAGCTCGCGACCGGACTGCACGCCGCGGGTATCGAGCTGGTGTCGACCGGCTCGACCGCGGGCAAGATCGCCGACGCGGGCATCCCGGTGACCAAGGTCGAGGAGCTCACCGGCTTCCCGGAGACCCTCGACGGCCGGGTGAAGACGCTGCACCCTCGGGTGCACGCTGGCATCCTCGCCGACACCCGCAAGCCCGAACACGTCGACCAGCTGGTCGAGCTGGAGGTCGAGGCGTTCCAGCTGGTCGTGGTGAACCTCTACCCGTTCACCCAGACCGTGGCCAGCGGGGCGAGCCCGGACGAGTGCGTCGAGCAGATCGACATCGGCGGACCGTCGATGGTGCGGGCCGCGGCGAAGAACCATCCGTCGGTGGCCGTGGTCGTCGACAGCGGTGATTACGACGAGGTGCTCGGCGCGGTGCAGTCCGGCGGCTTCACGCTGGGCGAGCGGACGGCGTTGGCGGCCAAGGCTTTCCAGCACACCGCAAGTTATGACGTGGCGGTCGCGAGCTGGATGACCTCGGTGCTCGCGCCCGGCGTCGCGGCACCGGCCGAGGACAGCGGCGTGCAGTTCCCCGCCTGGCTCGGCGGCACCTGGGAGCGCGCGGCAGTACTGCGGTACGGCGAGAACCCGCACCAGGCGGCGGCGCTGTACACCAACAACGACGGCAGCCTCGGCCTCGCGCAGGCGCAGCAGTTGCACGGCAAGGAGATGTCGTACAACAACTACACCGATGCCGATGCCGCCTGGCGCGCCGCCTACGACCACACCGCGCCGACGGTGGCGATCATCAAGCACGCCAACCCCTGTGGCATCGCGATCGGCGCCGACATCGCCGAGGCGCACCGCAAGGCGCACGCCTGCGATCCGGTGAGCGCGTTCGGCGGCGTGATCGCGGCCAATCGTGAGGTCACCGTGGAGATGGCCGAGCAGGTCGCGGAGATCTTCACCGAGGTCATCGTGGCACCGGCCTACGCAGACGGTGCGGTAGAAGTGTTGCAGCGCAAGAAGAATGTGCGCATCCTGATCGCCGAGCCGCCGCGTCGCGCGGGCGCCGAACTGCGCCCGATCAGCGGCGGTGCGCTGCTGCAGCAGCGCGACATCCTCGACGCCGCTGGCGACGATCCGGCCAACTGGACGCTGGCCACCGGCACCGCGGCCGACGCCGAGACCCTCGCCGATCTCGAATTCGCTTGGCGTGCTTGCCGTGCCGTGAAGTCCAACGCGATCCTGCTCGCGCACGACGGCGCCTCGGTCGGCGTCGGCATGGGCCAGGTCAACCGCGTGGACGCGGTGCAGCTCGCCGTGCAGCGCGCCGGTGATCGCGCCAAGGGTTCGGTCGCGGCCTCGGACGCATTCTTCCCGTTCCCGGACGGCCCCCAGCAGCTCATCCAGGCCGGCGTCCGTGCGATCGTGCAGCCCGGCGGCTCGGTCCGCGACCAGGAGACCATCGACCTGGCCCGCGAGGCCGGAGTGACCCTGTACCTCACGGGTTCTCGCCACTTCGCCCACTGAGCTAGCTCAACCCCGAACGCCACGCCGGTCCGCCGACGTGGCGTTCGGCATTCCCGGCCCCGGCCCGCGCGCGGCGAATGCCGGTGTTGCTTGCGCTGGTTTCGTACAGTGACCGCATGTCGATTCGTGCGGTGGCTGCCGGTGCGGTGGTGCTGGTCGCCGCTGTGGCGGTGTCGTTCAGCGGGCAGCCTTCAGCGCGCGCGGAGCAAGGACCGCCACCTCGGACGCTTCCTTCGCTGAAGGCGTGGACTCCCGGTGGGGCCGGGTTCTCGCTCGGTGCGCATGCGCGGGTGTGGTATGACAAGGACGCATTGCGGGACACCGCAACGGATTTCGCCTTGGCGCTGCGTTCGTTCACGGGCAATGACGTTGTCGCGCAGGAGGGCTCGTCCGGAGGATCCGGTGACATCACGCTCGGCACCGGCCTGTTGCCGGATGCCCCGGAAACGCCTGAGGCATACCGAATTTCGATCGGTGAGACGCTAGAACTGCGTGGCGCCGACATCGCGGGCGCGTTCTACGCCACCAGCTCGGCCCTGCAGCTGCTGCGCCAGCGACCCGCGATACCCGGTGGCACCGTGACGGATTGGCCGCAGTACCGCGAACGCAGCCTCATGCTGGATGTCGGCCGCGAGTTCATGCCAGTGGACATGTTGCGTGCGCAGATCCGCCGGATGGGGTACCTCAAGTTGAACCTGCTGCATCTGCACCTCTCGGACTCCTTCGGCTTCCGCCTCGACAGCGACAGACATCCAGAAATCGCTGCGGCGCAGCACTATTCGAAGCAGGACATTCGTGATCTGGTCGCGTATGCGGCCAGGTATCAGGTCGAGATCATGCCGGAGGTGGACTTCCCCGGCCACATGAACGGCATCTTGGCCGCGCACCCCGACCTGAAGCTGCGCAGCGCGAACGGACGGGTCTCCGACGCGGCCATCGATATCGCGAATCCGCGTTCCTACGACCTGATGCGCGACATTCTCGAGGAGTTCCTACCGCTGTTCCCCGGCCGCTATTGGCATCTCGGCGCCGACGAGTTCCTGCTCGACGGCACCCGTGTCGCGAGTTTCGATGAGTATCCGCAGATCGGCGAGTACGCGCGGGCCACCTACGGCCCGCAGGCGCAGCCCGTTGACGCGTTCCTCGGCCTGATCAACTGGGGTGCGGACATCGTGCGCGCGCACGGCAAGCGCCCACGTGTCTGGAACGACGGATTGCACACGGACGCGGGCACCCTGACCATCGGCAGCGACATCGTCATCGACTACTGGAGCAGGGCGGGCATCCCGCAACTGCCGCTGCCGTTCTTCGGAATCGCCCGCAGCCCAAGCGATCTCATCGCCGCGGGCCACGAGGTCAGGAACGCCTCGTTCACGCCTACCTACTACGTGGCGGGCGGACCGACGGCGGCAGGCAACGTGCCGCCGCCGATCGCCTACCAGATATGGGATCCCACGTTGTTCGTGGACGGCACCCGCCTGACACCGGAACAGAACACCCACAACCTCGGCTCGGGTTTATTCGTCTGGTGTGACGACCCGACAGTACGAACACCGGATCGAATCGCCGCGTCGATCACCATGCCGCTCCAGGTCACCGCGCAGCAGACCTGGGGTCCACCGCAAGCAGGCAGCTACCTCGAATTCTCGGCCTTGGCCGACGCCGTCGGCGAACCTGCGGCGTAGCGGGTCCGCGCGTTACGCCGCGCTCAGCACCTGCCGGTTGCCCAGCGGTGCCTTCAGCGGTACCGCGACCGTCCCGAACACCGCGTTCATGGTGCACATCCGGCCCACCGCGTCGGCCCGGGTGCCGGAACGCAGCTCGACGGTGACCGTCGAATCGGTCTCGCGCACAGTGACGTCCACGCCATAGCATTCGGGCGTGCCGGTCTGGAAGTTGACCGCGATCCGGTCGTCTGCCAGCCGCGTCCACGAGCTGAACGGAATCGGGCGCCCGTTCACGATGGTCGGGTCGGCGGCGAAGTCCCTGCCGATGTTGCCGCCGGTGTCCTCGGTCGGCGTGCTCGGTGCGGCGCTCGTGGTCGCGCTGGTTTTCGGTTGTGCCCCAGCATCATCCGATCCGCCACACCCCGCCGCGGCGAGGCATCCGAGCACAACGGCAACAGCTGCGGCGGCACGTCCGCCGGACATCCGAGTCATGGCGACCACCCTAGTGGGCAATCCCCATGGTCATCTCACATAGAACATGACACGGCAATAGGACACACCCCACAGTGAACTTTCGGCGAACCATGCGCGTAATCCCTACGCAACACGGTCGAGCGCAGTATCTTCGGGCCTAGATGCGCGCCTGTGGCTTCGGCGCGTGTCGATTGTCGGATGCTCTTCAGAACCTTCGAAAGGAAGAACCGTGGGCGACACACTGCGCGTTGGCGAAGAACTCGGACTGGGTCAGTCCCTGCAGGGTGGTGCTTACACCCTTACCTTGCAGAGCGACGGCAACCTCGTGTTGTCCGAGCCGGACGGAAATGTGGTGTGGTCCACCCTGACTCACAACCAGGGTGTCGAGCGCGCGTCCCTGCAGGACGACGGCAACTTCGTGGTGTACAAGGGCGAAGGTGCGGCTTGGTCCACCGAGACCAACGGCAAGGACGCGGATCGGCTGGTCGTGCAGGCGGACCGCAACGTGGTGCTGTACGGCAAGGACGGCAGCGCGCTGTGGGCTTCCGACACCAAGACCGACAACCCGCTGCAGGCCCCGGAGCCGGTTGCCGAAGCCCCTGCCGCCGAAGAGGTTCCGCCGCCGCCCGCGGCCCCCGAGGTGCAGACCTACACCGTCGAGCCGGGCGACACCCTCTGGGCGATCGCCGAGCGCTTCTACGGTGACGGCAACCGCTACCAGGAGATCGCGAACGCGAGCGGCATCGACAACCCGGACGCGATCAACCCGGGCCAGGTGCTGACCATCCCGTAACCTGTTGCGGCGTAAGACAAAACGTGGGACCCCGGAGCATCCGGGGTCCCACGCTCGTGTTCGGGGGCGCGACTACCGGCTGGTGAAGGGGAGCAACGCCATCTCGCGGGCATTCTTCACCGCGACGGCGACCTGGCGCTGCTGCTGCGGGGTGAGCCCGGTGACCCGGCGGCTGCGAATCTTGCCGCGATCGGAGATGAACGTGCGCAGCAGGTTGACGTCCTTGTAGTCGACCTTCTCGATGCCTGCGGCAATGAGCGGGTTCTTCTTCGGACGGCGGGCCTGTTCGGCGCGAACCTTCTTCGACGGTGCTCGCTTGACTGCCATATACGGATCCTTCGTACGAGAACGGTGGTTGTCTACCAGCTCGATTTGCGCACACCGGGCAACTCGCCCCGGTGGGCCATTTCGCGCACACGCACACGGGACAATCCGAACTTCCGGAGGTGACCGCGCGGTCGTCCGTCAGCGGCGTCCCGATTGCGCAATCGTACCGGACTGGCGTCCCGCGGCTGTCGTCGCAGCTCAGCGAGGGCTTCGGCGCGTGCCGGGTCGGAGGTGCCCGGCTTGCGGATGAGCTCTTTCAACTCCGCCCTGCGCTCGGCGTAGCGCGCGACGACGGCCGCGCGTTGCGCGTTGCGGGCGATCTTCGACTTCTTCGCCATCTCAGCGCTCCTCGGGAAGGGCGTTGTCCGACACCGTGTTCACCGCTCCTCGCGGAAATCGACGTGCTTGCGCACGACCGGGTCGAATTTGCGAAGCACCATCCTGTCGGGATCGTTGCGGCGGTTCTTCCTGGTCACGTACGTGTACCCGGTGCCCGCGGTGGACTTCAGCTTGACGATCGGCCTGAGCTCGGTCGACTTGGATGCCATGGGTTTCTCCTGATCAGATCTTGTCGCCGCGGGCCCGGATGCGAGCGACTACCGCTTCGATCCCGTCCCGGTCGATGGTCTTGATGCCCTTGGCCGAGACGGTCAGCGTGACGCGCCGGCCCTCGCTGGGCAGGAAGTAGGTCTTGCGCTGGATGTTGGGATCCCAGCGCCGATTCGTGCGCTTGTGTGAGTGCGAGACGGACTTGCCGAACCCGGGCTTGCGCCCGGTGACCTGGCAGTGGGCCGACATGCGGACTCCCTCCGGTAGATGACAATCATTTTCGACAACGGCTGATTCACAATGTACCGTTGCTCTGACGCAAATGAAAATCGTTATCGAAAGGGGTGCTGTCAGTGCTCGCACCAGAGACCGACCGGCGCACACCGGTCGTGGTGCTCGCCGGATTCGCCGGACCGGCCGCGGCGGGTGCCGACCACGCGGCGACCGCGCTGTGCAACGACGCGCCCGGCACCGTCGTCGTCCATCACGACCTCGGTCAGCTGCGCGAGGGCATCGTGCACCGCACCGTGCGCAGCGCGAGATACGAGACGTCGGACGTGCTCGAACTCGCGCACGGCTGCGTCTCCTGCACGCTGCGGATCGATCTGCTCCCACTGCTGCGCACGCTCGCCGCGCGGGACTCGGTCGAGCGCATCGTGCTCGCGCTGGATCCCGCGTTCGAGGCCGAGGCGGTCTGCCATGCCATCGAATACGTTGTGGTGGAAGGCATTCTGGGCCGAGTCGACGGTCCGGCCGGGCGCGATGTGCGCATCGAGGCCGTGCTGACGTTCCTCGATTCCGGTGCGTGGCCGGCCGACGCCACCGGCGAGGAGACCCTGGCCGAGCGCGGCCTCGCCAAGGCCGACGACGAGCGAACGGTGGCGCAGGTTGCCGTCGGTCAGGTCGAATTCGCTGACGCCGTAATCGCTTTGGGTCCGGTCGCACCGGGCGGCGACGTCGATCGCGGCAGGCTGGGCGCGGTGCTGGCCCGCCTCGTCCCCGATGCGCCGGTGGACTGGGTGGACGATTCGCACCTGCTCACCGCGGCTCGGCTCGAAGCGCTGCTGGCGCGCATTCCGGCCCACTCCCGCCGCGGCAGAGTGTTCGACGCGCACGCGCCGCTGCTGCGCGGGCAGCCACCGCTGTCCAGCGATTACGGTGTCGCCCTGCTGGAATTCGCCGCGAGCAGGCCGTTCCATCCGGCTCGTCTGCACGAGGCGCTCGATGTGCTCTTCGACGGCGTGGTGACCGCGCGCGGCCGCATGTGGCTGGCCACCCAACCCGACGAGGTGACCTGGCTGGAGTCGGCGGGCGGCGGACTGCGGGTCGGCAGCGCGGGCCGATGGCTGGCTGCGATGTCGGAAACCGAACTGGCCCAGGCAGATCCGGATCGTCGAGCGATGGCCGCGCTGCGCTGGGACGACCAGTTCGGCGACCGGGACATCTCGCTGGTGATCCTGGTGCACGACGCCGACCCCAACGAGATCCGCGAGGCGCTGCACTGGGCGCTGGTGGAGGACGACGAACTCCGCCTGGTCGAACGCGCACCCGAGCGAGTTGCCCAGTGGGAGGACCCTTTTGGCGCCTGGCACGCCGACCCGTGCGAGACCGCCGAAACCACGTTGCCGATCGAAGACGTGAAAAGCCCGAGAGGAGAAGCGAAATGAAGACAGGGATCCATCCGGACTACCACCCGGTGGTGTTCGAGGACGCGGGCACCGGCAAGCGGTTCCTGACCCGATCGACTGCGACGAGCATGCGCACCGTGCAGTGGACGGACGGCAACACCTACCCGCTGCTCACCGTCGACGTCACGTCGGACTCTCATCCGTTCTGGACCGGCGCGCAGCGCGTGCTGGACAGCCAGGGCCGAGTGGAGAAGTTCGAGCGCAAGTACGGCAAGCGAACTCGTCGCGGGGAGGGCTGAGATGGCGGTACCGAAGCGGAAGATGTCGCGGTCGAATACCCGCAGCAGGCGTGCGCAGTGGAAGGCGACGCCGCCGGATCTGGTGCCGGTGACCGTCGCCGGTGTGGTGCACAAGGTGCCGCGCCGACTGGTCGCGGCGGTCAAGCGGGGACTGATAGACCTCGATCGGCTCTGACTGGTCGAACGAGAAACAACAGCGGGCCTGCGGAATGTTCCGCGGGCCCGCTGTCGTTGTGCTCGGCTCGCTCAGCCTTCCTTGGCTGCGAGGTCCGCGAGGGTCGCGGCGAGCCGGAAGTACTTGTTGTTGGCCAGATCGGCGATCGTCTTGATCTTGAGCGCGTCCAGCAGCTGCTTGTCGTGCGCTTCGGTGAGACCGGCGAGGGCCGAGGGCGGAGCGGAGAGGATTTCGTTCAGCGACTTGCTCTCGTACGCCTTGTCGAGAGCCTTGTCGAGCACCACGTTGACGGCCATGCGAACTCCTTCGAACGAACCTGGGTGTGCGGCGTTCAGCGAACGCCATGTGCCAGCCGACGATAACTCGCATGCTGCTGTCGTGGGTGGCGAACGCGCGGGGTCGGTGGTCGAACGACCTGATCGGGCCGTCGTGCGGGGTTGATGGCCAACTTTCCCACGTAACTGGAACGCGTGGCAAGCGAGTAGCTACCGGTCTGGTCGGGGCGACGTTGCAACCTCGTGCACGATGTGATTGCGACCCGATAACTACCGGGCGAAATACCTACTGTTAGTTGGTTTTTGGCGGTCGGAAAAGTCTCCGCGAAGTGATGCGAACGTGTCCTCGCGTCAGTATTCTCGTTCGCGAGGGCGGGTTCTCCCGGTTCCCGAGAGAACCCGCTCATCGCCAATATCCCGCCCGCGGCACCTCTGCACCGCGCTTGCGGAACCATCCACCGCACCGGCCGACCTCATCGCGGCGAACGCGAATCCAATGCACCACTACTGGATGTGTGCTGCGTACCCGCGCCCTGTCCCGGCAAACCGGGCAAGTCGGGCAACAGCGCCTCGAGTCGCGCCAACTGCTCACCGACCAACGCCGCAGGCCCCTCGATCAACGACAACGGCCACGGCCAATGCCGCCCGGACAACCGCTGCACCTGCTCGACCAGCTCGGCCGTGGTCGCCTCCAATTCGCTGATCTCGGTGCGCAACTCGCCGACCTCGCCCTCCAGCTCGCCGATCCGGGCCAACGCGGCCGCGACACCGTCCACCAGCGTGCGACCCGGACCGCCCGCGTCGCCCAGCTGCGCCCAACCGGCCAGCCCCGGCCCGCGCAACTGGATCTGGATATCGCGCAGCACTGTCTCTTGCTCCGGCGTCACGTCGGCGTCCTCCTGTGCAAAGAAATCCCACTGACCGAAATCGGTCGTCTCGGCCTCGTTCACATCGCAGACCACACCACCGACGAGCTGCTGACGCAACGTCTGATGAATACTGCGCCGCGGCTCCACCCGGCCACCGGACCAGGCGTCGGTCTGCCACGCCCAACTCGCGCTGCCCGCGTCCAACGCCCGGCTCACCGACCAATACCCGCCGTAGATACTGACATTCGCGCGATCGAGCACCGTCGCCGCACCGTCGAGGTAGGCATTGATCCGCTGCTGATCCTGTGGCGTCACATCGAAATCGGCGGAAAAGTAGATCGGCCGATCCGGCCGGCCACCGCAGCGCAGCACCTGTGCGAGGCCCGCGCGCGCGTCCACCACACCGGCACCGTAGCCGTCCAGCATGCGGGTCGCGGTGGTTTCCCAGTTCGCCGCGATCGACACACCGTTTGCGCGCAGATCATCGGCCTCGGCCGGGGTCAGCAACTTGCCTGGCAAGGTGACACCACCATCGGACAGATACCGGACCACGAAGTCGAAACCCGCCGCGCGGATTGCCGCGCCGCCCGGACGTGCCGCGGCGTAGTCCAGACCGAAACGCATGTCTCTCACTGTAAATCGGGCCGTCGGGGATTTCGGCGGCATCGCCGAACCGTGCCGGGCGTATCAGCTCAGAACGCGGAATTCGGCGCGGGCGCCCGGGTCGGGATCGAGGTACGCCGGTCCGGCGCGATCAGGATCGCGCTGATCGGGATGGCCAGCGACAACATGCCGAGCACGAACGCGGGCACGAAGAACCCGAACAGGTCCTCGCCCGGTGGCGTCGAATTCGCCTTGGCGAGGTCGATCTGCACGCCGAGCAGATCGGTGTAATGCATGCCCGCGATCCCGGCGGCGAACACCAGCGCCGCGGCTGCCAGCACCGCCAGCGGCCGCCTCGGCTGGGTGAACCACAGCGTCGCCAGCGAGAGCACGATCGCGATCGCCACCGCGCCGGTGAGCAGCAGCGGCTTCACCGTGATCGAACCCTGAATGTGCATGGCGTCCAACGCCAGATAATGCATCAGCCCGAAGCCGCCGCCCATCACCGCACCGGCGCCGATCAGCCGTGGAATATTCAGCGTCTTACCCATGATCAGCAGCGCCGCCCACACCGCGAGCACCGAAACCACCGCCGCCGCAGTGACACTCCAGACGTCATAGCGAACCAGGCTGCCCGGCACCGTGACACCGAGCATCGAGACGAACACCGGCAGCCACACCCCGATCCCGCCGATCGAGATCGCCGCCGACGCCTGCCACACCACCCGGAACTTGGACGTCACCGATTTGGTCGACTGCCGAATGCAACTGAAACCGACGAGCGCGCCGACCAGCGACACCGCGGCCGACAACCCGATGATCCAGTACCCCATGCTGAAATACGTCACAACTCCGCCTCGCTGGCGCTCGGCTTCGTCGTGCCTGTAGGCCTGTGCCTTCGGTTCCCTCGCTGGCGCTCGCTCACAGGACCGCCTGTTCTCGTTCCTGCGCGGCAAGCCGTTGGATGGCGTACTCGGTCACCGCGGCCAGCGACTGGCGCACCTCGTTCGCGTTGCGCGCGTCGATGTCCACGATCGGCACACTCTCGCGCACCGCGAGCGCCTCGCGCAGTTCGGCGATCGGGAAGCGGGGCGCGTTCGGGAAGCGGTTGACCGCCACCAAGAACGGCAGCTGCCGCGCCTCGAAGAAGTCGACCGCCGCGAAGCTGTCCTCCAGCCTGCGGGTGTCGATGAGCACAACGGCGCCGATCGCGCCGCGGATCAGGTCGTCCCACATGAACCAGAAGCGCCGCTGGCCCGGCGTGCCGAACAGATACAGCGCCAGGTTGCCCGGCAGGATGATCCGGCCGAAATCCATGGCGACCGTGGTGGTTTCCTTCTCCGGCGTTTCGGCGAGATCGTCGATGCCGTCGGAGAACCGGGTGACCATGGCCTCGGTCCGCAGGGGAACGATCTCCGACACCGCGCCGACAAATGTTGTCTTACCTACCCCGAAACCACCGGCGACCACGATCTTCGTGGACGCGGTCCGGTTGTCCCCGTCGGCCTGGCCGGGGTTGGTGTCGGGCCCGATTCTCTTATAGGGCACGGAGTCCACGCAAAGTCCTCTCCATCAAAGAACGGCGCTCGTCGAAACTCGCCTCGTCAGTCAGTGTCGAATGCAGGCGCACAATGCCGTCGACCACGAGGTCACCGATCATCACCCGGATCATGCCGAGCGGACGATCCAGGTTTGCGGCGATCTCGGCCACGGAAAGCTTGTGTGTACCGAGCCGAAGGATATCTGTGCGGACATCACCGGTTGGCCAGTCGAGATGCGCAGTGTAGGACAGGGTCTCGATGACCGCTTCCAGCGGCAGGTCGACCGCGGGCTCGGTGCGCCCTGCGGTCAGGGCATACGGTCGCACACGCGTGGTCGGTCGAGGTCCAGGTCCGTAGGGATTGGACATCTCCTGCTCAAACCGCGGTACGCGCGGTGGCCGTGACCACCGTGCCGACCCGGTCGACCAACAGCGCCATCTCGTAGCCGATCCGGCCGATGTCGTGCGACTTGTTGGCGAGCACGGCCAGGTGCGAGCCGTTGCCCACGCTCATCACCAGCAGGTAGCCGCGCTGCATCTCGACGATGGACTGCATCACCTTGCCGCCGTCGAACAGCGACGCCGCGCCCATCGACAGACTCGCCAGGCCTGCGGTGACGGCCGCGAGCTGCTCGGCCCGGTCGGACGGCAGGTGCGGGCTGGTCGCCTGCAGCAGGCCGTCGGCCGACACCAGCACCGCGTGGGACACGCCGGGCACGTCCCGGGTGAATCTGGCGACCAGCCAGTTCAGGTTCTCGTCCGTGGTGCTGTTCGCGTTGGTCATGCAAGCCCTCCGTCGTCGTACTGCGCGTTGGCCCGCCCACTGCGGACGCCGCTGAGATGCCTGGTCAGGTTGTTCCGAATCTCCTCGGGATCACGGGCTCCCGATTCGTCCGCCTGGGCCAGACCGCCGGGGACGAGTTGCGCGCCCGGCGTTCGGATAGGAAGTCCACCGGTGGTGCGGCCGGTCGGTGTCGGGTGCGTCGCCTCTTCGGCGGCGGTCCAGCCCACGTCGGCGGGCGAGGTCCAGGTGCTCTCGGCGGCCTGCGAGGTCGCGGGCTCGACCAGCCATTCCGACACCATGCGCTGATAGATCGGGGTCGGCGAGGCGCCCGCCACCGGCTGCAACCGCGACGAGGTCACCATCGCGGGTTCAGGGGCCCGCGGCGGCGCGGGTTCGGGTTCGGGCACGGCGGACGGTCGCCGGATGGGCAGGCCGGACCGCGAGGTGGTGCGGGCAGGCTCGCGCGGGCCGCTCGGGTGTGGCGCCTCGCGCGGCACCCGCTGCTGCGGGATCGTCGGCTCGGGCTCCGGCCCCTTGGCCTCGGACTCGCTCCAGAAATCGGTGGGCCGCTCCTGCTCCGGTTCGACCGGTCGGGTCGGCCCGCTGTTCGATACGCCGACGGTCGGCGGGCCGAAGGGAGACCGATCGTCGGTCGGGGTGTTGATCGACCACGGCTCGGTCGGCGGCTGCGATTCGGTGTCGGGGGTCCGGCCGGGCACCGAGACGGCGGGCTGGCCGGGCGGCTCGGCGACCCGGATGGCGGGCCTGCGCTGCGGCAGGCCGGTGCTGGACACCTCGAACCGCGGCGTGCTCTGCTGCGGCAGGTTCGGCACCGGCATCAGCGCGCGCGGCTGAACGGGCAGTTCGTAGTCGCCGGTCAGCTCCAGCGGCTTACCGGTCGGATCGGTGGCATCCAGCGGCGGCGCGACCAACGCGCCGGGCAGGTGCACGCTCGCGGTGACGCCGGGCTGCTGCGCCGTGGTGGAGGTGCGCCGCAGGTTGGCGGTGATGGTGTGCCGTTTCGCGAGCCTGCCGACGACGAAAAGGCCCATCCGGCGCGCGGTTTCGACGGTGACCTCGCCACCGGAACTGAGCCGGTCGTTGATCGCGCGCAGATCCTCGGTCGACATGCCGAGGCCGCGGTCGATGATCTCGATCAGGTAGCCACCGTCGACGGCACGGGCCACCGACAGCGTCACCGGCGTGGTCGGCGGCGAGTAGCGCAGCGCGTTGTCGATCAGTTCGGCGAGCAGATGCTCGATGTCGATCGCGGGCTCGCCCGCCACGATGCCGTCCGGGACGGCGCCGATCTCGACCCGCTGATAGTCCTCGACCTGCGAGACCGCGCTCCAGAGCATGTCGGAGAGCTGGACCGGATGCAGCTGACCACGGCGTAATGCGGTGCCCGCCAGCACAAGCAGGTTGTCGCCGTTGCGGCGCATCCGGGTGGCCAGGTGGTCGAGGCGGAACAGGCTCTGCAGCCGTTCGGTGTTGTCCTCGTCGTGCTCCAGGTCCTCGATCAAGGCCAGCTGCTGCTCGACCAGCGACTGGCTGCGCCGCGACAGCGTCTCGAACATGCTGCCGATCTGCACCCGCAGTCGCGCCTGCTCGGCGGCCAGGTGCAGCGAGGCCTGGTGGATATCGTCGACCGCGCGGGCCAGCTGGCCGATCTCCTCGGTGGTGCGGATGTCGACCGGGGTGATCTTCGGCGTCGCGCCGCCGGTGCGCACCACCTCGATCTCGTTCGGCAGATCGACGTGCGCCACCTGCAGCGCGTCGTGGCGCAGCCGGCGAATCGGCACGACCAGTGAGCGGGCGACGCCGAGAGCCAGGGCCAGACCGGCGAGCAGCGTGGTGACCACGATCGCGACATCGCGCAGCACCGCGCTGCGCAGTTCGATGGTCCGGTCGGCCAGCTTGGAGTCGATCGTGTCGAGCAGCGTCGTGGTCGCCTGCCGATAGGCGTCGGAGCTGGTGCGCAACGAATCGGTGATAACGCCGTTGCTGCCGAGGCTGTTCGGGCTCTGGCTCAGCGCGCCGATGCGCGACTGCACCTGATCGATCAGGACCTGCGCGTTGGTGGCGGACGACGGACTCATCTGCGGATAGGAGTAGGTGAGCATCATTTCCGCGCCGAGCGTGGTCAGCATGCTGGCTTGCGCGGCCGGGTTGTTGCCGCCGCTGGCCGTCGCCGCCATGATCTGCTCCTGGGTGAGCAGGCGCGAGGCGTTGGAGACCAGGCCGAGCTGCAGGAAGTAGCGCTGAATGACGATCTCTTCGATCGACGAGGACACCGAGATCGCGGTGATGATGCGGGTGCCGACCTCGTCGACCTGGCCGCCGATGGTCGCGGGCGATGAGGTGCGCAGTCCGTTGCGCATGGTGCGGGCCACCGCGATGGCCGCGGGCAGTTCCTTGGTGATGCCGTCGTCGGTCTTCTTGGTGCGCAGCGCGGTTTCCAGATCGATGGCCGACTGATCGAACTTGGCCGCGACCGAATCGATCGGATCCTCCGGCCGCGCGTTGACCGCCGCGATCGCGAGTTGCTCGGTGGCCTCACTGAATTCGAGCATCGGGCGCAGGATGCGGGCCTGCTCGGTAGCCGCGTCGAGCTTCGAGATCACCCCGAGCTCATCCTTGATGCGCAGTCCGGCGAAGGCCGAGGCGAGCAGCACCGGCAGCAACAGCACGATGCCGACCTTGCGGGTGACCGACATGTTGGACAGGCTGAGTTGCCAGGAACGCGGTGCAGCTTCCATTCCGCTTCCGTCGCCTCCACTTCGCGCATGGTCCCCGAATGAAGGCTGTCTAGGAGCAGTCTGGAGCAACCCGCCGAGAACCAACTCAAGGTCTTCTTTTTACCGCAGGGAACATACCGTGCTGACTGGCGGTCGGCAATCCGAGGCACCGGGTCTGCTCATAGCCGAATATGGCTACGCGGAACAGGTTTCACGCAGTATGAGTTTGCGAGTCTACATAGCTCCTGGACGATTGATCTATTCAGCGGGCGAGCGCTGATAGCTGTTCGGCTGCTGGCGTCCGGCGTGCCGCCCGGACTCGGACGCGGCGTGTCGAGCGTCCCCTCTCAGTCGCCTCTCAGTCGATACGGTCAAACTGGTCGCATGCGCATTCTGGTAGTCGACGACGATCGCGCCGTCCGCGAGTCTCTGCGCCGGTCACTGACCTTCAACGGCTACTCCGTCGACCTCGCGGTGGACGGTGTCGACGCGCTCGACAAGGCGACGAGTCAGCGGCCGGACGCGTTGGTCTTGGACGTGATGATGCCGCGGATGGACGGACTCGAGGTCTGCCGTCGGCTGCGCAGCACCGGTGACGATCTTCCGATTTTGGTTTTGACGGCACGGGATTCGGTGTCCGAGCGGGTTGCCGGACTCGATGCCGGCGCCGACGATTATTTGCCGAAACCCTTCGCGTTGGAAGAATTGCTCGCGCGTTTGCGTGCGCTACTGCGCCGCACGACCGCCGATCCCGGCGAGGTTTCCGAGGCAATGACGTTCGCCGATTTGTCGCTGGATCCGGTGACCCGCGAGGTTTCTCGCGGCGAGCGTGGGATCAGCCTCACTCGCACCGAGTTCTCGTTGCTGGAAATGCTGATGGCGAATCCGCGCCGGGTGCTCACCCGCAGCCGGATCCTGGAGGAGGTATGGGGTTACGACTTCCCGACCTCCGGCAACGCGCTCGAGGTCTACATCGGCTATTTGCGCCGTAAGACCGAGGCGGAGGGGGAGTCGCGGCTCATCCACACGGTCCGCGGTGTCGGCTACGTGCTGCGGGAGACGCCCCCATAGGGGGAAAGCCATGGCCCGAAAAGATCCCAAGCGAGCCGTCATAGCCGGGCTCGAACAGCAGCAGCGTCCGTCGGACCCAGCCGAGATGCGGCCGCCGATCCCGCTTACCCGTTCTGTCTCGCTGCGTTGGCGCGTGACGCTGCTCGCCGCATCCGTCGTGGCCATCGCCGTTGCCTTCACATCGATCGCGGCCTACGCGTTGGTGGCGCGCGCGTTGTACGCGAACGTGGATACCGAACTGCGCAACCGGGCGACCGCGGTGACCGCGGTCGACCCGTACGGGTTCAACCTGCAGAACCTGGTGCTGGCGACCGCGTTCTACCCCGACACCGGCATCGTCCTGCTCTATCCCGGCATCGGCCCCTACACGGTGCCGCAGGCGACCATCCCGCCGGTCGGGCCGCCCGAGGAGGCCGTATTCAAAGGCCAGGCGAACTCGTCGCTGCGCACGGTCGCCAATCAACGGGTACTCGCGGTGCGCACGGATGAGGGCGCGACGCTGGTGATTTCGCAACGACTGGAGCCGACCAGGAACGTGCTGGATCGACTCGCCTGGTTGCTGTTCGTCGTCGGCGGCTGCGGTGTCGTGCTCGCCGCCGCGGCAGGCACGGCGGTCGGTCGCACCGGCTTGCGTCCGATCGGACGGCTGACGGCGGCGACCGAGCGGATCGCGCGCACCGACGACCTGACGCCCATCCCGGTGACGGGCGACGACGAACTCGCCCGGCTCACCGAGAGTTTCAACACCATGCTGCGCGCGTTGACCGAATCACGGGATCGGCAGCGCAGGCTGGTCGCCGACGCCGGGCACGAACTACGCACCCCGCTCACGTCACTGCGGACGAACACCGAGTTGCTGATGGCGTCGAGTCGGCCTGGCGCCCCGCGCATTCCGGACGAGGACATGGCCGAGTTGCGTTCGGACGTGATGGGCCAGATCGAGGAGCTGTCCAACCTGGTCGGCGACCTGGTCGACCTGGCCCGCGAGGACGCGCCCGAAACCGTCTACGAGCGAGTCGATCTCGGCGAGGTCGCGGAGCGGGCGCTGGAACGGGCTCGCCGCCGCCGCGGCACGGTCGAGTTCGTCTCGGCGATCCGGCCGTGGTTCGTCTACGGCCACGAGGCGGGATTGGAACGGGCGATTCTCAATGTGCTCGACAACGCCGCGAAGTGGAGTCCGGCCGGGGCACAGGTCTATGTCGAGATGCGCGAGACAGGCCGCGGCTTGCTCGAGCTGACCGTCGATGACGCCGGGCCCGGTATTCCGCCCGCCGAGCGTGAGTTGGTGTTCGAGCGCTTCTACCGGACCACCGCCTCGCGTTCGATGCCCGGCTCGGGTCTCGGCTTGGCGATCGTCAAGCAGGTCGTCACCAAGCACGGCGGCACGATCACGATCGAGGCGTCCGGGCGGGGTGGCGCGCGGATCCGCATCGTCCTGCCGGGCGAAGCAGGCCAGCCTGCGGATGCCTGAATCGCAGGTGACATGCACCGCATTTCGCTATGCGAGATGGAGAGCGCACGACAGACTGGATGCGTACTCTATGCCTGAAGCGGGTGGGTCGGGGTGTGGGAGTGAGCCTCGGCGAGACCACGAGTAAGTGGGTCAAGGTCTCGGGCAATTGCAAGCACGGTCTCAGTCCGCTCTCAGTAGTCGTCGTCAAGCTTGGCGAGGAGACGCTGAGGAGAAACGAGGAGTCCATGACCGAGGATTCGAAGGACCGGCGGGACGAGCCGGAAACGGCGAACGCCGCACCGGATCAGCCCAACCCGACCGATCAGATCCCGGCCGCACCGACGGGACCCGTTGGCGCGCCATACGGGGGCGGCTATCCGCCGCAGGGGCCCGGTTTCGGGCCGTACGAGGCGCCGCGTCCGCCGTATGAGGCCCAGCAACCGCCGTATGAGGCACAGCAGCCGATGGGGCAGTATCCACCGCCGCACCAGCACACCCAGCCGTTCCCCGGCCCGGATTACGTCAGCCCGCCCTTCGAGCAGCCGCAGCCTTTCGATCAGCAAGGTGCTGCGTTCGGGGCAGCGCAGGCGCCCGCCCGTCGCCCGGTCCGCACCGGACTCGTGGTCGGCGCGGTCGCGCTGGCGCTGGTCAGCGGTGGCATCGGCGGCGCGGTCGGCGCGTTGGCCACCCACTCGGACAACGGCCGCTCGACCATCTCCAACGCGCTCGACCAGCCCAAGCCCAACGTCAACAACGTCTCCAACGCACCGGCGGGCTCGACCCAGGCGGTCGCGCAGAAGGTGCTGCCCAGCGTGGTGATGATCAAGGTCGCCAGCAGCCGCGCCGAGGGCGAGGGCTCCGGGGTGGTGCTGTCGTCCGACGGCCTCATCCTGACCAATAACCACGTCGCCGCGGGCGGTGGCCCCGGCGCCAAGATGGACGTGCTGTTCTCCGACGGCAGCTCCGCACCCGCGACCATCGTCGGCGCCGACCCGGTCTCCGATCTCGCCGTCATCAAGGTCGCGGGCAAGACCGGCCTGACCCCGATCGACCTCGGCACCTCGCAGAGCCTGCAGGTGGGCCAGCCGGTCGTCGCGATCGGCTCGCCGCTCGGCCTGGCCGGGACCGTGACCACCGGCATCGTCTCCGCGCTGAACCGCCCGGTCTCGACCCAGGGGGAGGGCCAGCAGAGTGCCGCGGGCGTGAACCCGGTGATCGACGCCATCCAGACCGACGCGGCGATCAATCCAGGTAACTCCGGCGGTGCGCTGGTCGACGGCACCGGCAAGCTCATCGGCATCAACACCGCCATCGCCAGCCTCGGCGCGGGCGAGCCGGGCGTCGGCCAGCAGAGCGGCTCGATCGGCCTCGGTTTCGCCATTCCGGTCGACCAGGCCCGCCGGGTGGCCGACGAACTGATCAAGACCGGGCACGCCACCTACGCGCAGATCGGTGTCAAGATCCAGGCGCAGGCGCAGGACTCGATCAACGGCGCCAGGGTGATGGACTCGACCGCCGACGGTCCGGCCGCGAAGGCCGGGATCCCGTCGGGCGTCATCATCACCAAGCTCGACGACCGCAGCATCACCACCGGCGACGCGCTTGTCGCCGCGGTCCGCTCGCACCAACCAGGAGACAAGGTGAAAGTCACCTATACCGATGATCAAGGCAACAACCCCAAGACCGTCGAGGTGACCCTCACCGGTGCGCCTGCGGACGGTGGCAGGTGATGCGCGTGCTCCAGGGTGGCTGGACGCCGCTGCTCGACACGGCCGCAGAGGTTCTCGGCGCAGACGCTACGGTTAGCGGCATGGAAATCGATGCTCCGGTGGCGGGGCGTGCTCTGGTGGTGGTCGTCGATGATCGAACGGCGCATGGAGGTATTGACTCGCTCGGCCCGCTGGTCACCGAGTTACTCACCGAGGCAGGCTTCCTCGTGGACGCCTCCGTCTCGGTGCAGGCCGACGAGGTCGAGATCCGCAACGCGTTGAACACCGCGGTGATCGGTGGTGTCGACCTGGTCATCTCGGTCGGCGGCACCGGCATGTCCCCGCGTGACGTGACCCCGGAGGCCACCTCCCAGGTGCTCGACCGCGAGTTGACCGGCATCAGCGAGGCGCTGCGTTCGTCGGGCCGGGTGGCCGGTTCGCTGGACGCGGGGCTGTCCCGCGGCGTCGCGGGCATCTCCGGCAGCACGCTGGTGGTCAACCTGCCCGGCACCCGGGCAGCGGTCCGGGACGGCATGGCCACCCTCGGCCCGTTGGCCAGCAAGGTGATCGGCGAGCTTTCCGGATTGGTCGAGTAATTACGGTTTCCAGTTCTTCCGACGACATCCCTCGTCCGGCCGCTCGCCGGGCGAGGGATGCGGCGCGTCTCGCCGAAATTTTCGGCGACACCCTCCCAGACACTACGAGCGACGAACGCGGAGACGACTCCCGAAGCGAGTCCTCCGCCGATGAATGGCTGCGCGCGCAGAAGCCGCCGCACCACGGTTGATTGCCCGAATCTACGTACCAGCTACGTATTGATAAGTTTGGCTAACCGTAATTTACTTGTGATTATTTCACATCTGGGTTATTCGGCTGAGATATGTACGGCCCTGTCCCGTAATCAGCGCTTGGGTCTTTAGCGTCTGTGTCAGCACCGGCCGGTCGGTCCGGCTGTCTCCGTCAGCCATTTATGCACGTCAAGCGTTATTCGGATGTTATCAATTGTGATCTACATCACATTGATCTTTACGAAAGCTTACGTTGCAGCGCCGTTACCTAGCGTTTAATGTTCGCCACGAGCCAACCCACAACTGGACCCCGCAGGCCCGGGTCGGCACATACGTGGTCACCCGGCGGAACCTGGCTCGGTTCCGTTGCCAGCTACCCGTTGCGCCGAACTTACAGCCGGTTACACATCGGCAACAAAGCAAGGACACACTGAGCTGGGCCTGAGAGGACCATTGTCCACCTCGAAGGTCGAGGTTGACTGTTTGAACCTGATGAGGGGAAGTATGAGCGAGAACCGCACCAACGGTCTGCGCCGCGGTGTCCGCGTCGCGGGCGTCGGCGCTGCCGCTGCCGTGGCCATGGGACTGCTTTCGACCGGTGCTGCCAACGCGGACACCTTCGTGCCGTTGCCGGACGGTCAGAAGGTCGGCCCGGGCGTGACCATCAGCCGTAGCGGTGAGCGCGCGCTGATTTCGCCGTCGCTGTCCGCGAACGGCGCAGGCCGTGTCGTCTGGGTTTCGGGCAACGCGATCGCCGATGTCACCGTCACCCCGGAAGGAAAGGTCGGTCCGAACAACGGCGCCACCGGCGCCCCGGGCACCAACAACTCCTCGACGCATGGCGCGTCGCAGCTGAACACCGGCTACATCGTCGGTTGCCAGGTCAGCATTGCCGATGACGCGATCTCGGCGGGTGTCTCCGGTGGCGTCAACCTCAGTGGCGCGAACGTCGGTGGTTCCATCGGCCTCAACCTCGGTCCCGGCCAGGTCAAGTTCGTGCAGATCGACGCCAAGGACATCCTCAAGCCCGGTACGTACTCGGTCGAGTACCAGGATGCCGAAATCGAGATCCAGGGTTGCGCGGGCTACGCCCAGGCGCGGTCCTACACCGTTGTCGAGATCATCGGCGACAACTACTCGAAGACCACCCTGTACGGGATGCCGTTCAGCATCGGCTGACGTCTGTCGACAACACGAACAATCTTCTCGCTGAAGCGAACTCAATCCCTCGAGGGGCAGTACAAATGATCAACCGTAAGAACTTGGCACGGATGGCCGGTGTCGGCGCCGCTGCCACCATGGCCTTGGGCCTGTTCTCCACCGGCGCCGCGAACGCCGATACCTTCGTCCCGCTGCCGGGTGGTGAAATCACCAAGACGCTGTCCGACGGCACCGTGGTGACCATCAAGCTGGTCGGCGAATCCGCCAACATCAACCCGTCCCTGGGCTCCACCCCGGTGCACCGCAACGCGTGGGTCTCCGGTAGCGCGCAGGTCGAGCTGTCCGGTGCCGCCGGCGGCGCGATCTTCCCGGGCTACACCGTCGGCTGCCAGGTCAACATCGCGGGTGGCGGCGCCACCGGCGGTGTCGACGGCGGCGTCGACTGGAGTGACGGCCAGAACGTCAAGCCGAGCGTCGGCGCCACCACCGGCGGCAACCTGTCGCTCGGCCCGGGCCAGTCGAAGTCGTTCTACGTGCTCGACCTCGAGCAGGCCGACGACTTCGGCAACGAGGCGCACAAGAAGCGCAACAAGTTCAAGGGCACCAGCGGCTCGGTCACCTGGGCCGACGAGACCATCGGCCTGACCGGTTGTGCCGGTTACGCCCAGGCGCGGGCTTTCGTCAGCGTCGAGGTCGAGACCGACAATGTCATCACCTGGGTGACGCTGTGGGGAGCCCCGTTCAGCCTCGGCTGATCCGACGCGAGTAACCACCTCGCAAGATAAACGAAACGAGCCCGTCGCGCCCTATGCGACGGGCTCGTTTCGTCTGCAAACGTCTTGTACCCCAACATTTTTGGCGAGCTTAGCGGATATTCTCGGTAACATACGCGAAATCTGTGAGAAGTCTGGCAGAAAGCAATAACATAAGCCCCACCCGAGATCGTCCTATGACGGGATGGTCGGCAATTCGCTTGATGGACAGAACATTCCATCTCGCTATGTCGGCCTGAAAGGGGTTACTCGGCCTCGACAACCCGAGGTCGACCGCTAGAACCTGATGAGGGGAAGTATGAGCAAGATCCGCACCAGGGGTCTGCATCGAGGCGTCCGCATTGCGGGCGCCGGCGCTGCGGCTGCCGTGGCCATGGGCCTGCTTTCGACCGGCGCCGCAAACGCCGATACCTTTGTGCCGTTGCCGGACGGCCAGAAGATCGGACCCGGCGTCACCATCTCGCGCAACGGCGAGCACGCCGTGATTTCGCCGTCTTTGGCGGCGAACGGCGCGGGGCGCGTCGTGTGGGTGTCGGGTAACGCCGTCGCCGATATCACCGCAACGCCCGAGGGCAAGGTAGGACCCACCAACGGTGCCACCAACAACCCGGGCACCAACAACTCGTCGACGCACGGGACGTCGCAGCTGAACACCGGCTACATCGTCGGTTGTCAGGTCAGCATCGCCGACAACGCCATCTCGGCGGGTGTCTCCGGTGGCATCAACCTCAGCGGCGCCAACGCGGGTGGTTCCATCGGCGTCAACCTCGGCCCGGGCGACGTCAAGTTCGTCAATATCGACGCCAAGGACATCACCAAGCCGGGCGTCTACTCGGTCGAGTACCAAGACGCCGAGATCGAGATCCAGGGCTGTGCCGGGTTCGCCCAGGCCAGGTCGTACACCGTCGTCGAGATCATCGGCGACAACTACTCCAAGACCACCCTGTACGGTGCGCCGTTCAGCATCGGCTGACCGTGCCGGATCTCTCATCTCTGTTGTCGCTGAAGCGAATTCGATCCCTGAGGACATTCATAAAATGATCAACCGTAAGAAACTTGCTCGCGCGGCCGGCCTCTGTGCCGCCGCCACGATGGCGGTCGGGCTGTTCTCCACCGGCGCCGCCAACGCCGATACTTTCATCCCGCTGCCGGGCGGTGAACTCGTCAAGACGCTGTCCGACGGCACTGTGGTAACGGTCCGGCTGACCGGCGAATCGGCCAACATCAGCCCGTCCATGGGCTCCACCCCGGTGCATCGCAACGCGTGGGTCTCCGGGTCCGCGTCGGTCGACATCCAGGGTGCCAAGGGCGGGGCGATCCTGCCGGGTTACGTCGTCGGCTGTCAGGTCAACATCGACGGTGGCGGTGCCACCGGCGGTGTCACCGGCGGCACCGACTGGGCAGGCAAGAGTCCGAAAGCCGAGGCCACCACCGGCGCCAACCTGTCGCTCGGCCCCGGCCAGGCGACCTCGTTCTACGTCATCGACCGGGAGAAGGCCGACGACTTCGGTAACGAGGTGCACAAGAAGAGCTGGGCCTTCACCGGCGACCACGTTTCCACCACCTGGGCCGACGAGACCATCGGCCTGTCCGGCTGCGGTGGTTACGCGCAGGCTCGTTCGTTCGTCAAGGTCGAGGTGGAGACCGACACGGTCATCACCTGGATGGTCCTGTGGGGCCAGCCCTTCAGCCTAGGCTGATGTCGAATATCAACTAGCACAACAGGAACGGGCTCGTCGCTACCGCGACGGGCCCGTTTCTCTTTCTCGCGCAAGCACGTTCAGGACTCGTGCTTACCGCCCGCGCTGCGCTGACCCTCGGCGAGCAGGTCACGGATCTGGATGAGCAGCTCGGTGTCGCTGAGCTCGACGGCCTCCTTGCTGATTCGCTTCTTCACATGCAGAGCGGGCAGCACGAGCACGAGATACAACACCGCGGCGATGATCACGAAATTGATCGCGGCGGTGATGATCGGCCCGACCTGCACGAAGGTCGCGGGTTTGTCGGCAACCAGCTGGAAACCGAGACCGAGCTCATTGTTGCCGCCGAAGACGGCCAGGATCGGATTGACGATGCCATTGGTGAACGCGGTGACGATCGCGACGAACGCGGTGCCGATGACCACCGCCACCGCGAGATCGACGACGTTTCCGCGGAATAGAAAGTCTTTGAATCCCTTGAGCATTGCCGATATCTCCTCTACGTGTGGAGCTGACAAGTCGTGCTCGGCGGTCGACGCCCGTGGTATCGCCGATGCTAGTTGACCTTGATGGCAAATGTGCGGACAACTCAATGGAATACGACGGTGAGCGCCGTATGCAAGGACGCGGCCGCGACAATGGTGGCGTGTTCGGCGTCCATCGCGACCAGCACCACCCGTTCTTTCCCGGCGCGTCCATCGCCGGGACCGGACACCAGCACCACGGCGGCATCGGCGGCCAGCGTGCGGGCGGGTCGCGCGCCCTGCTCTTCGCCGCCGACCACGTCGACGCGATCGCCCGCGCGCAGGATTTCCGCGACGGCGGTGTCGGCCAGCCGGATCGGCACGATTCGCGCGTCGCGCGCGCCGGTCGCGACGGCGGCCAGCCGGGGTCCGACGACGCGGATATCGGTGAACATCTCGCCGCCGCGCATCGCACCGGTCAACGTGGCACCGATCACATCCGACGGGTCGCGTACGACACCTTCGGGCAGTGCGGTGGATTCGCGGGGAGCCGAGCGAAGATCACCCGCGTCGAGCACGTGCCCCGGCGCGAGGTCGTGTCCGGCGAGCACGACCGATGTGCGTTGCGCACCGGGATCGCCGCGTAGGAACAGGATCGTCGCGACGAATATCAGGCCCGCGGCGAGGAGTCGCCGGACCAGCAGACTGTCCGCCCAGGGTGGTCGATGCCACCCCTCGAAGCGGCTGCCGCGACCGAGATCGGCGAATGATCGAGTCATGGCCGGATCCTATGACCGCGGCCACACCCGCCACGCCGGGAAAAGGGCTAGCTGTGGATAACGAAGGGGCTGGGGATAACTCGGCGAATCAGCTGGCCACGGCCGTGCTGGCCGATGTGCTGCTGCCGTTGGACGAGCCGGAATCCGAGCTCTTGGAAGTCGACGGGATCGACTCCTTCGCACCGTTGTCGGACTTCGCGGGCTCGCTCGCGGTGGACGCGCCGCCGCGGCTGTCGGTGCGGTAGAAGCCGCTGCCCTTGAACACGATGCCGACGGAATTGAACAGCTTGCGCAGCTTCCCGGAGCACTCCGGGCACACCGTCAACGCATCGTCGGAAAAGGACTGAACGATGTCGAAGCGGTTGTCACACTGGGTGCACGCATACGAGTAAGTTGGCACAGCATCCTCCGCAAGTTTTCGTCATCTGGCACTCTACAGCCGACAGTGCCAACGTTGCCAATCTACCTTTCATTCCACGGCGTGATCTTCGCCAAGCCGCTGCAGGCCGCGCTGCGGAGTGAGCGCCCACCCCATTCTCCGGTCGTGTGACTCCTCCGGCAGTCGGTTAACGAGTTCTTCATCACCGACCACCGCGACCAGCCGCGCGTCCGGCCGGGCCGCCGACAGTGTCCGGTCGTAATACCCCGCCCCGCGCCCGAGCCGCACCCCGCGCCGGTCCACCGCGAGCGCCGGAACCAAGATCAGCTCCGCCCAGCCGACCGCTGCGGTGGGCAGCGTCGCACCGATCGGTTCGAGCAGACCGAACCTGGCTCGCCGCAAGCTCTCTCGGCCGGTGTACTCAGCCCAATTCAGCGGTCCCGGCGGCCCGGTAACCGGCACCAGCACCCTGGCGCCCGCCGACCGCAACGCGTCAAGCACCTGGGTCGATCCCGGCTCACCGCGCACCGGCACATAGGCACAGACCCACTCGCGCACCTCCAGCCGGCCGACGGCCGAAATCAGCCCGAGGGTGTTCGTCGCATGCTGCTCGGCGGACATCGCCGCCCGTCGAGCAAGAATTTCGGTGCGCCATGCATGTTTATCGCGCTCACCGGGCATCTCCATGGCGATCACCTTAGGCTGGCCGGACTACCGGTCGACTCGACGTCGAGTCAGGGGCTGTGACGATGGATAGGGTATGCGCATGACAGCAAAGGCCGGACAACCCGGCGATGTACCGCTGGTCTCGTGCTTTCGCACGGCCGTGGTGCCCGCCGCCGGGCTCGGAACGCGGTTCCTGCCCGCCACCAAGACGGTGCCGAAGGAACTACTCCCGGTGGTCGACACCCCCGGCATCGAACTGGTCGCCGCCGAGGCCGCCGAGTCCGGTGCCCAGCGTCTGGTAATCGTCACCTCGCCGGGTAAAGACGGCGTCGTCGCGCACTTCGTCGAAGACCTCGTGCTCGAGGGCACCCTGGCCGAGCGCGGCAAGTTCAAGCTGCTCGAGAAGGTGCGCAAGGCGCCTGGCCTGCTAGACGTGACATCGGTCGTGCAGGAGCAACCGCTCGGCCTCGGCCACGCGGTCGCGCAAGCCGAGGCGGTCCTCGACGATGATGAGGACGCCATCGCCGTGCTGCTGCCGGACGATCTGGTGCTGCCCGCGGGCGTGCTCGACGTGATGTGCCGGGTCCGCCGCAAGCGCGGCGGCACCGTGCTGTGCGCCATCGACGTGCCCAAGGACGAGGTCAGCGCCTACGGCGTGTTCGATGTGGAGACCGTGCCGGACGCGGTGAATCCGAATGTGCTGCGGGTCAAGGGCATGGTGGAGAAGCCCGCGCTCGCCGATGCGCCGTCCACCTTCGCCGCGGCCGGCCGATACCTGTTGGACCGCGCCATTTTCGACGCGCTGCGCCGAATCGAGCCGGGCGCGGGCGGCGAATTGCAACTCACCGACGCCGTCGCGCTGCTCATTGCCGAGGGTCATCCAGTTCATGTGGTGGTGCACCGTGGGTCGCGCCACGATTTGGGCAACCCGGGCGGCTATCTTCGTGCTGCGGTCGATTTCGCTTTGGAACGCGACGAATACGGCCCTGCCCTACGGGAGTGGTTGGAGCATCGGCTCGGGCCCGACTGGGATCCGCAGCTGACGACCTACGACTGAGGCGTCGGGTTTCGCCGATAGTGAGCCGTCGGGTACCAATGATGGTTCACCATCTCGCGCGCCGAATTGGTTGTGCCGAAGCGAAATCGCGCGGTGGAATCACAGGTGTGCGAAGAGATCAGGAAGGGCTGGATGCGCTCGGTTGAGGATCAGCAGATCAAGGTGACCGCCGCGGCGGTCGCGCCTCGGCCGGTCCGGGTCGCGATTTCCGAGGCGCAGGGCCTGCTGTGTGCCGAGGACGTCGTCACCGAACGACCGCTGCCCGGATTCGACCAGGCGGCGATCGACGGCTACGCGGTGCGCAGCGTCGATGTCGCCGCCGCGGGCACCGACATTCGCAACGAGGACGACGAACTGGTCGATCTCACGCTGCCCGTGGTCGGCGAGGTGATCGCCGGATCACGGCAGCCGATCCGGCTGCAGCCGCGCCAGACCGTGCGCGTCGACACCGGTGCGCCGCTGCCGACGCTCGCGGATGCCGTGCTGCCCTTGGACTTCACCGACGGCGGCCGCGCGAAGATCAAGATCTACGAGCCGGTCCGGACCGGCGACTACGTGCGGCGCATCGGCGACGACGTGCAGCCCGGCGACGTCGCGGTGCGCGCGGGCACCATCATCGGCGCGGCCCAGGTGGGACTACTAGCGGCGGTCGGGCAGGACAAGGTGCTGGTGCATCCGCGGCCGCGGCTTTCGGTGATCTCGGTCGGCGGCGAGCTGATCGATATCGATCGCACACCGGGTCCAGGCCAGGTCTACGACGTGAACTCCTATGCGCTGGCCGCGGCAGCCAGGGACGCGGGCGCGGACGTGAATCGGGTGGGCATCGTGAGTGCCGATCCGCGGCGGCTGCGCGACGTGGTCGAGGGGCAGTTGGTGCGCTCCGAGGTCGTCGTCATCGCGGGCGCGGTCGGCGGCTGGGCCTCGGATCAGGTGCGTGAGGCGCTCGAAGGGCTCGGCGAGCTCGAAATCGCCCGCGTCGCCATGCATCCCGGCTCGGTGCAGGGCTTCGGGCGGCTCGGGCGCGACGAGGTGCCTACGTTTCTGCTGCCGTCCAACCCGGTCGGCGCGCTGGTCGTTTTCGAGGTGATGGTGCGTCCGCTGATCCGAATCGCCTTGGGGCGCAGGCATCCCATGCGGCGCATCATCATGGCGCGGACCATCACGCCGATCAGCTCGATGGCAGGCCGCAAGGGTTACCTGCGCGCGCAGCTCATGCGCGACGAGGCCACCGGCGACTATCTCGTGCAACCGCTCGGTGGTGGCGCGGGCGCCTCCTCACATCTGCTCGCCACCTTGGCCGAGGCCAACAGCTTGATCGTGATAGATCCCGACGACACCGAGATTCGCACCGGTGACGAGGTCCGGGTCGCTTTCCTCGCACAGCGCGGCTGAGGCGTGGCGGCGATGAACGTGTTCCGGGTCACCCAGCATCCCGGCTGGCCCGCGCGACTCGGCCCGATCCGGGTCGCCGCGGGGGAGGTGACGCTGCGCCCGGTGCGCCTGCGCGACGCCGCCGCGTGGAGTCGAATCCGGTTGCAGGACAGGGCGCATCTGGAGCCGTGGGAGCCCACCGGCCGCGGTGCGTGGGAGGCGCGCAACCACGCGTCCAACTGGCCTGCGCTGTGGTCGAGCCTGAAGGCGGAAGCGCGGCGCGGCGCGATGATCCCGTTGGTGATCGAGGTGGACGGCGCCTTCAGCGGGCAGTTGACCGTCGGCAATATCGTGCGCGGCGCACTGCGTTCGGGCTGGATCGGCTATTGGGTCGCCAAGGATCTCAGCGGCCAGGGTGTCGCGACCGCGGCGCTCGCCCTCGGTCTCGACCACTGCTTCGGGCCGATCGGCCTGCACCGGGTCGAGGCGACCGTGCGGCCGGAAAATCTTGCCAGCCAAGCGGTATTGCGCAATGTCGGCTTCCGCGAGGAAGGACTGCTGCGCCGCTACCTCGACGTGGACGGTGCCTGGCGCGATCACCTGCTGGTCGGCATCACCGTCGAAGAACTCATGGGCACCGTCGTCGACCGGCTTGTTCGCGAAGGCAGGGCGATCTTGCCCCGATAATCGTGCAATACGGACACGCCCGGCGCATTCGACGCGCGGAGGAATTGGTGGCTTTGTGACTCGTGTGGCGGATGTGCACGGCGCGCCTGCCGGATCTCGACGTGTCACGGAATTAACCTACGGACGTCGGAGGTGCGTCCTGCACCCTCGGCAGGGAGCCTGCGAGGCGACCGGCAGCCATGCCGCAGCGACGGATGGAAGTCGGGCGGACGCGGGGCGTGCTGCGCACCGCTCGCCGGCCGAACGGACCAAACCAGGCCGGGACGGAGGTGCTGACCGAGATGCCGAACTCGATTCTGTGGATCGGCCTGGTCGTGCTCTGGGTCTTCGTCCTGTTCCCCATCCTCGCCGACCGGCACCCCAGGATCCGGCGGACCACCGACGCCGCCCTCGCCACCCGCGTGCTCGTGCGCGGAGATTCCAAGCGGCGCACCAAGAGTGGACCGGCCGCGGGCCACGAAACCGACCCCAATTGGCGGCCACGCCGCGCACAGAGAAAGCCTGACCACAGCGATGATGCGGAGGACCGGATGACAACACCGGCCGACGAACCAGTCACCGAAGGTGACCTACCGGCGATCGCCGAATCCGCGGCCTCCCGACCCGATCCCGACATCGCTGACGCTGAGCTGGACGACGCCGAACTCGACGAAGCGGCGGACGCTGCGGCCGCCGACACCGAAACGGTAAGCGCCGACAGCGAATCCGACGACGAAGTCGCTGCGGAACACGACGACGCCGTCGATGATGACGAGGTGGGCGAAGAGCGCACCGAACCCGCCGCGGCCCGGATACCCCCCGCGCCCTCCACTTCTCCGGCGCGCGTCGAGCACGACGACGACTACCTCGACGACGAAGCCGACGAGTACGCCGCCCGACGCACCCGCGACGACTACGACCCCGACGACCTCGACTACGTCCCCAGCCGCCGCGGCCGTGGCGGCTACGACCCCGAGGCCGACGCCATCGCCCGCGCCGCCCGCTACACCTTCCGCCAGCGCGCCCTGCTCGGCCTCGTCCTGGCCGGCCTGCTGTGCGGTGGCCTCGCCGTCGCGATGTCACCCCACTTCTGGTGGGGTTGCGGCCTCGCCGCCGTCGTCGTCATCGGCTACCTCACCTACCTACGCAAGCAAGTGCGCATCGAGGAAGACATCCGCCGCCGCCGCGCCGCCCGCCTCAGCCGCGCCGAACAACTCGGCGAACACCCCCGCCAAACCCACGCCTCCCGCGCCGCCATGGACCGCGACACCGCCCGCGCCCTGCGCCGCCGCTCCGCCCTGCTCGAGGTAGACGACGAAGACCCCATGTTCGACCACCTCGACCCCTTCGACCCCGCCACCGCCCGCGCCCTGCGCGACCGCACCGGCGGCGGCGACATGCGCCGCGCCGCAGGCGAGTAACCACACCAGCGTAACTCCGAATCACCCCAGGTCAGACCCACGATTCGGAGTCTCGCAACATCCTTTGCTAAAGTGACACAGCGCGGTTCCCCGGAGCCGCACGGGGCTATAGCGCAGTTGGTAGCGCGTCTCGTTCGCATCGAGAAGGTCAGGGGTTCGATTCCCCTTAGCTCCACCGAGTTAGTCATTGCACGAACACCTTTCTTCGAGGCCCTGACCGGCGGTTTTCCACTGGTCAGGGTCTTGTTCGTTGTTGGGGTGGTTGTGAGTTGGGGGATGTAGAAGACCGGAACGATGGTGTCGGGTCCGGTGATCCTGATTTCTGCGATGTGGGTTTCGATGAGGGCTTTTCGAGTGTGATCGGTGCCGGAGTTGATGAGTGCGGTGATGTTGTCGGCTACTTCGGTGAGGGTGGACAGGTCGGGCCCGGTGGGGGCGGTGTCGAGGTTGGCGGTGAGTTCGTCTCGGCGATGGGTGAGTTGGCGGTGGGTCGTGCGGAGTTGGGTGAGGCGGTCACCGATGAGTTGTTCGTCCATGGTGCCGTTCTCGAACGCGGTGAGGTAGCGATCGATTTTGGTGTTGGTATCGGTGATCTTGGCAGTGACGGCGGCGAGTTCGGCGTGATGGGCGTCGTGTCCGGCGTGGTGTTGGCGTTGGGCTTCGGCCACGGCGTCGCCGATGCGTGTGTGGTGGTCGCGGTAGAAGCGTGCCAGCGCGCCGAGCACGGCCGATTCGGTGGCGTCGGCATTGAGGCGGTAGCCGTCGCATCGGGTGCGGTCGTAGCGGTTGCGGCTGTGGCAGGTGTAGTAGCGGTAGGTCTTGGTTTTGCCGTGGGCGCGGGTGCCGATCATGGCTGTGCCGCAGGTAGGGCAGCGCATACGCCCGGTGAGGGTGTAGTCAGAGGCGTTGGCGCGCCGGTGGGCATGGTCCTCGCCGCGTTCGGTGAGTAGTCGTTGTGCTTCGGCGTAGGTCTCGGTGTCGATCAGCGGGGGGTGACAGTCCGGGACTGTGATGTCTCGAAACGAGAGTTCACCGAGATAGGCCCGGTTGGACAGGGTCCGCAGGACTTGATATCCGGACCATGTGCCGCCGTTGGTCGTGCGGTGCCCGCGTGTGTTGAGGGTCTGGGCAATCGCTTTGGACCCCAACCGGTCTCGGGTGTACAGCGTGAAGATCAACCCTACGATCGGGGATTCGTCGGGGTGGGGTGTGAGGGTCTGGGTGGTGGTGTCGGGCAGGTAGCCGAAGGGGCGTCGCCCGCCTTTCCATAAGCCTTTGGCGGCTTTGCGTTCCATGCCTGCGATGACGCGATCGATGATGGTGTCGCGTTCGAATTGGGCGAACATGCCCAACATTTGAACCAGCATGCGCCCCATGGGGGTAGAGGTGTCGAATGGTTCGGTAGCGGAGCGGAACACCACTCCGCACTTGTCGAGGTCATCGAGCAGGGTCACCATGTGGCCCAGGTTGCGGGAGAACCGATCGACGCGGTACACCAGCAGTACATCGATGAGTCCGGCGTGCGCGGCGCGCATCGCGCGCTGTAGCTCGTCGCGGTCGGTGGTCGCGCCGGAGGCGTCGTCGGCGAAGCGCATCACGATGTGCCAGCCCGGTTGGGAGTCCACATACGAGCCCAGCCGTGCGTCCTGGGCTTCGATCGAATAGGGCTGGTGTTCGTCGTCGGTGGAACGACGCACGTAGATCCCGACCCGTACTGTGTCGAGGGCATCGAGGCGGGCCGGTTGAACGCACGCGGTGCGGGGCTTGCTCTTGGGTCGCGCCATCGCGGAGAACTCCTCTCCCATACGGGCCTTTAATTGTGTTCGACTGAATTAATTTCATCCCGGGCAGGGCTTTAATTGACCGATTTTGCGCTTGTATCGAATTATCGGCATTCCCGACTTCCGCCCCCGGCTGTTGGGTGCTTCCATTGTCCCACAGATCATGTGTTACGGCCAGGGATTACCGCATTCTACCTGGGGTTATTCTGGTTCGGCATTCGGTGTCGGACGTTTCTTGCTGTCCTTCCATTCGTTGATCAGGGCAGCGAGGGCTGTGACGGCACGGCGGTATTGTTCGGGTGTCATGGGTGTGGTTTCAATTCGTTCCACGGTTATTTCTCCGTGTCGCAGGGCGGAGTGTCGCCGGGATGGGTTCGGTGGTGGTGTCTCGGTGTTGTCGCTGGTGATGCGAGACCGGCCGAGACTGTGTGTCTCGTCGTGTCCGTGGGGGTCTCGCCGTGTTGCCCGGGGGTGTCGGCATGGTGTGTGGTCGGGTTGACCGGTGCCGCGGCGGTCCGGCGAGTCGTGGTCGGGGGTGTGATGGGGGTCGCGCATGACGTTGTCCTTTCCGTGGTCAGGCCGTAAGCCGGGGCGGGCGCGTGAGCGCGATGAGTCGTTGCCGGTGTTGGTGTCCTGCGGGCAGCCAGATCGGCCCGGCGGGGCCGATCGCGTGGGTGTCGGCGGTGGTCGTGGTGGCGATGATCGGACCGGTATCGGTAGAGCTGGTGCTGATCAGGTGATGGAATTCGGTGCGGCGTCGGGGGCCGGTGAACACGAACAGCACCGGCAGGGCACGCCCGGCGTTGGCGAGTTCGTGGTAGCCGATGAGTTTGGCGGCTACGTCGGTGAGTCGTTCGGTGCCGTTGTCGAATTCGAGGAAGAACGCCACCGTGTCGCCGTCCTCTACCCATTCGCCGTAGGCGTCCGGGCGTGCGATGGCGGCGCAGCGGTGGGTGGCTTCGCGTTCGTCCAGCCACGCCTGTAACTGACAGTCAGGGTTGTCGCGGGCGTGGGCGGCCAGTAGGGAGAAGAACTCGTTGATGCCCAACTGGTGGTCGAGGTGTATGGACCGCGACAACCGCAACACGCGCTCGGCAGTCCTGCGGGGGCTGGGCAAGTCGTGTCCGGCGGTGGCGGCGGTGATCATCGCACCGAGCGGGCCGAGGGTGTAGCGCCACGGCACCGACCCGGGGCCGGGGCAGATCCGGAACCGCGACACGATGGCTCGGTCGGTCAGTTTCGCCAGCCTCTTACGCGCGACGTTGTCCGAAGCGAACAGCAGGCGCGCGATCTGCAGTGAGGTCAGAACACGATGAGTCGTGAGTAGTTTGAGCAATTCGATATCTCGGGAGGTGAGTCGGCGTTGAGCCGCGACTGCCTCTGCGATACCGAGGGTGTTTTTGTTTCCGGTGGCTATAGAAGCCACTCGGGGTTTCGTCCTCACCACTGCTCCCCCTCCTCGGCCTGCGGTAACGGCGGCAGGGCGTGTCCCGGTGGGTCTCCCGCTCTCAGGTGGGATAGCGAATGGGATACCGGACGGGACACCGATCGGGAATCCCAATGGCCCGAACAGGTTTCGGCAGTAGTGTCGAGTACGGCAGAAAGATCGCCGCGCTGTTTCAGAGTCCGCCGCTTCTCGAGCGGCAGCCCGGTCGATGCGCGTGCGGCGGCGCGTAACGCGTCGGCCCTGCCACGCACGGCAGGCGGCAATGCCACGGTGTTGAGGCTGAATGGTGGTGTGGTGTGCCCGTTGTGGACGATACGCGCGCTGACCGCGTAGCCGGGCCGGTTCGCCAGGTCGGTGTGGTCGAAGTACGGCGCGAAGTGCGGGGCGAGTTTACGGGCGTCGTCGGGAGACACGGTGAACACGATTTTGTTTCGTGCGTTGGCATCAACCGCGCCCGCGATATCCGGGGGCAGCTGGCGCAGGTGCTGATGGGCCAGCACCAGCGATACCCGGTAGCCGCGTGCCTCGGCCAACACGGTGTCGACACCGATAGGCAGGTGCAGAAAGTTGTGGCACTCATCGACGATGATCGTCGCGTCGAGTCGCCGCTGTGGTGGTAGGGCGGCGCGGCGGGTGATGGCTGCCCACAGCCCGGACAACAGCAGCGACCCGACCAGTTGGCAACCGTGCTCGCCGATTTCGCCTTTTGGCAGCCGGGCGACCAGCACACCACCGTCGAGGATCTCGGTGAGATCGATCGTGGAGGTAGGAGCGGCGAACAGATCACGGGCGAAGCGGTGCGACAACACCGCCCGCAGCCGGGAGACCACCGGCCCGTACGCCTGTTGCCGTGCGGCGGGGGTCAGAGCGTCGTAGTCGTCCCAGAACCCCTCGAACCCGCCCGGGGTGCCGTAACGGCGGGTGATCGCACGGTGGTAGCCGTGACGGGTCAGGATCGCCACCACATCGGCCAGCGTCGAGCCCGGACGACGCGCCAAGGTCAAACATGCCGCTCGGAACACCTCATCCATCCGTGGTCCCCACCACTGCGCATACACCTTGCGGAACGTGCCGATCACCATCTCGGCAGCGAACTCACGGCCCTCCAGATCATCAATCCGGGGTGGGGCGAACACATTCCACGCCGGGGGCGCGTCGCGTTCGGCCGGATCGAGGATCACCAGCCGCCCGCCCACCGATGCCGGTAACCGGTCGAGCACATTCGCGGCCAGGTCGCCTTGGGGGTCGATCACCACCAACCCGCGCCCGGCCCTTGCTTCGGCAACAGCCAAGTTGGCGAGCCAGGTGGACTTGCCCGCACCGGTCACCCCCGGCACGTGCACATGATGACGCGCGCCTTCCACCGACAGCCCGACCATCCCGCCATCGGAGGCGACACCGAGGGGTTTGGGGCGCGCCCGTCCCGGCCAATCCTGTTCCACCAGAAGCAATTTCGGTTTCGGAGTGTGCTGATTCATCGGTCGCCCTCCCCCGGTGTCGGGTTGTGCCACGCCTCGTTTCTGAGACTGCGGTCCCAGCGATCATCGAGACCGGTCCCGGGAGTCTCGCGACGATTCCCGGGAGTGCCGAAACCGTCCCGGGCAGTCTCGGCACTGTTCGCCCGGGGAGTCGCGAGGCGGGGCAGGTCACGGCGCGGGGCGCGGATGCGGGCATCGGTGGTGTCGATGCCATAGAGGGCGGCGTCGGCCGGGATATGCCACAACGCGCCCAACTCGGCCACCGTGGCGACGAACCCGGCCCCGGGCCGCCGCGACCCGACCTTGACCGCCGAGCGATACACGCGGCGAGTGATCAACCCGTCCCCGGCGGTGGCCACCGCGTCGTAACCACCGGCGATCAACGCCACTTGGGCGCGGTGTTGCCAGGTCGGGGCCGGACCCGCCACCGCGACACGTACGGTCACCCGCAGGTGCGGTCCGGAGGCTTTCTTGGCCACGATCGCCCGCGACCGCACCGCCTCTACCGGGTCAACCGGCGTCGTGCGGGGCGGGGCACCGGCCGAGGTGCCGCCGTTTATTCGCGTGAACTCCTGGCCCATCTCTTGCCCGAACGCCAACAGCGCATCGAGTGCCCGCAGGGCCGGGCGCCCAGAGCGGGTGCCGCGCTGGGCGGACACGATCACCTGTACACACCCGGCCTCACCCCGGCCGCGCCCGGCCAGCATCGTCAACACCTGCCCCAACGGGTCGACCGTGTCCACGCCCGCCCGCACGCCCGATGCAGCACTCGACGGCTCCACCACCGGAGACCACTCCCCACCGCGGGGCCGTACTTCGCGCCCGCGGACCCCTCCCAGGACCGACACATCCGGCACAGCGGTCACTACCGCCCGTGCGCCCGGCCACGCGCCCGTCACGGCCGCGATCACCGCCTGTGGTGATATCGCGGGAGGCACCCACACCCCCAGCCCCATCACGGAATCGACGGCGACGAACTCACACGCCACATACCGGGGCCGCCACCCGTAGCGGCGGGTGCGGTGCAGCACCCCGGCCAGCGAACGCGCGAAGCGCACCGACGCGTCCGGCGGCAGATGCGCGGGCGGAGTGATCCGCACCCACACCGCCTGCTCACTGTCGGACGCGCGCACCATCTGCGACCCCACCCACCACAGCAGCGCCGCTATCAGCCCCACCACCAGACACAGCCGCAACCGCCACGGCACGAGCGTGAGAAAACCGGTGACCGAGTCGAACAGATGAACAATGGTCATAACAAACCTCCTGCTACCGCTGACAACCGGCCGGGTGCCATCACTCGGCCTCTGAACTGAAGAAGGTGCCGAGCTGTAGCCCGTGTGACAGTCCGCGCGAGCAAAATCGGGCGGCTATCACCTGCCTGGACCGGATTCCGGCGCACGACCGCACGCGAGTAGCCGCGTAATGGGGTGGAGTGGATAGTCATCGGGGTGTCTCCTGTAGTCCGTTAGTGAAAATGGGCGCACAGCCCTGTCATCTGTAGACAGATCCACCGATCACCGGGTCTGTGACGGGGTGTGCGCGACTTTTTCTCCTCTCAGCCATGAAGGCTCAGAAAAAGTGCCGTCTATTGGTGGATATAGGCGCGGAAAACAGCCGATTCCGTCACTCGTCCCTGTAACAATTTGGTCAAGCTCCGCTCAGTGGCCGGATTTCCGTGAGGGTCACGCCATGTGTATGTACTGGGGGGCGGGGGGTATAGGCGCGGAAGATACCCGATTCCGTCACCAGGCCGCGTAAAGATTTCGGGCAGAGCCCTTGAGAGTCCGGTCGGGGCAGCCCGTGACGCTGCCCCGACCGGTTCAGGGTGAAGGGATTCGAGGGCTATCCGGCGAGTTGCTGTTTGCCGATCAGCCGGACCGTGAAAGGCATCCCGCACTGACCTAGCTCCCATTCCGAATACAGGTGCCCTGCGCACACGGCGAGGGTGTACGGGCCGGGCTCACCGAGTACCGCGACGGGTCGGCGTCGGCAATGCCGCAACCGCGTCAATCGATCATCAATACCGAACCAGCAGCCCTCCACCGTGCACCCCCACCCCAAACTCTGGAACTCGAGCAGGTCACCATGTCGCGGGCAGCCCTGCCACGGCACCTCACACCGACCCGGCAGCGCCTTCAAGAACGCCGGGCGCAACGCCTCTTGCAACACCGCCTGCAACTCATCGACCGGACCACCGAGCAGCCTTACCAAATCCGGCGGCGGACAGTCGTGAACACTGACCAACTCCCGCAACCGCAACTCCGCACGATCGAGCCATGACATTTCCGGCAACATCTTCTGTTGCTGATTTTGGGCTTGGTTGTGAGGGTGCTTATCCATAATTTGCTCCTTATCTGGCGAGGTCTCGCATGAAAGCCCCGCACATATAGACACCGCGAAAGTGGCCCGTTTTCGACACCTGTACCGGGACGAAAACGAGACACCCGCATTGCGGGTGGTCTCGACGGGTTGGTTCCTGACACCCCTGTACTGGCAGGCACACCCCCCGTTTTCGCCACCGAGCAGGGGCAAAGAACGACAACAACTGTTTGGATAGCAGCTGTATCGGCAGCCCTGTTGCCGGATCGGGACGAAAACGAGACACCCCCACCTCCGCCGGTCTCGATGGATTTCTTTCTCCTGACACCCACGTAGTTGCAGAGAACCCCCTCGTTTGCGACAACGAACGGACGGTGGTCACAGAATGGCAACTTTGGATAGCGGGCGCATGGGCAGTCTCAGTGCCAGATCGACGCGCAACGAGACTGTTGCCGCTCAAGTACCTTGGGCATCCCGCAGATGCGGACGCAGACCGCGTTCGACACCCCCGCCGTGTACATTTGATCCACACGTTGTCATGTCGCTCACCCTCGGTGGGCGGTGGCTGCATCCGAGGGGCGAGGGGTTCACGATGGTTTCCTTTGCGCAGTTGCTCACTGTGCAACCGCCCACCTGGACTGTCGCGAGACGAACGTGGAACACCGAAGGCGCACTGGTAGTAGTCGCGGTCTTAGCCACTGTGTTGGCAGTAGCAGGGTGCGGACCGTCGGGAGGCGGCGATTCGCCTAACACGTCGACGTCTGCCACTGCCAAGGACGTACCGCGAGGGTTCGACCCGTGTACCGGTGTTCCCGACAGCGTCTTGGCATCAGAGAAGCTCAAGCCCACCGGCCGGGATGACGCGGACTCGCCGGACGGGGTGATGTGGCGCGGCTGCGGGTGGGTGGTGCGCGGCGGGGACAGCTACACGGCAAGTATCCGCACCACGAACCTGACCGTGTCGATGATCCGTGCCCGCAATTTCACTGACACTCGCGAGTTCACTATTGCTGGCCGCCAGGCGATCTCGACGCGTCAGTTCGAAGGCCCGCACGTCATGGAGGTGTGCGCGGTGAATGTGGAGATGCGCGATGGCAGCCTCGAAGTCAACCTGACCAATCCGCCGTCCGCCAAGGAAACAGGCCATCTCGACTCGTGCCAGCTGGCACGGACGCTGGCGGAGAAGGTCATGCCCAGCGTCCCGGCTGGTGCGTGACCGAGCTGACCGTACGTTCACGGGAGGGGATGAACATGGCAGATGACCTGAAGCCGAGCCCGCTAGCGAACCTGATCACGGAGGCCCGAGAGGGCCGGTTGACGGTGCGGATGGAGCCCGAGGAGTTCGCCGCCATCGACCATGAATGCACCCGCTTCAAGGAAGTCATCCGGGCCGTTCAGCGGGATATGACGGCTATTTCCCAGGTCCAGACGTGGGGGTTCGGTGATCATCCGGGTTCAGGATTGATGGGAGCCCCGTCGCTGGCGAAGCAGTTTCGGGATAAAGCCCAAGGTGGGCCGGACTCGCATTACGAGGTGCTCGAGGAGCATTTCGGTGTGGTGGAGGACATCAGGCGGCTGCACGAGGCGGTGCGGAATCGGTTGATGGAGCACGACGACGAATGGGCCGCCCGGTTCCGCAATACGCTCGCATCCCTGGAACAGGAGCAGGGTCGGTGACGCCGAACGAGCCGCCCAGCGCCCTGCCCTTTGGCGACTGGCCGAGTTGCTGGATACATCCCGGCATCAAGCAAACCTTCGACAAGGTCGCCGCCGACCCCGCCCATGGTGCAGCCACCAGATACACCGAGGCCGGAACCAAATGGAGCGAAGGGCTGGAGACCTTCCGGCAGCGTATGCAGGCGGCCATCGCCTCGGCATGGGAAGGGGCCGCAGCTTCGGCGTCGGTGGATGCGATCAAGCGCTACACCGGCGAGGCGGACAAGCTGACCGGCACCTTCTCGGCGATGAGTGTGCACGTGAACAGTGCTGCGACCGCAGCCGCTGACACGAAGAACAATGTTCCGGAGTTGATCGGCGATCCTCCGTGGTATGACCTCGACGGATACCCGTGGAACAGGGCGGTATTGGAAGGCCGTCGTAACGATGCCGAAGCCGAAGCTCGCGACGTGATGGCACAACGGTACGTCGCCCCGTTCTCGCAGATCCACTCCGCGCTCCCGGTTCTGCCACACCCGACGAGTGTCGATCATCCGCTCGACATATCCCCAACTCATTCGGGCGATACCGGGACCAACATCGACACGAACGGTAAACCGCCCGCTGCCAACAACTCTGGCGCGCCCAGCACGTCCGAGCACGGAGAGCAAAACCCGCCGAGCCCGTCGTCGTCAGAGACGCCGGCCGAACCAACCACCGGACAGCCGGCGTCGACCGCGCCTGCCAGCACCTCGACAACACCCGCTAACACTTCGACCACGCCCACCGGCTACAACCCGACGACGAGCCAGCCATCCACCGTCCCGGCAAGCGCCACACCAACCTCCGCAACACCGGACACGGTCACCGGACATCCGAGCAGAACCTCTCGCCCTGGGAGCCCCAGTAGTCCTGGAGTGAACCCCTCAATCCGACCCGGCCCCGGGCGCAGCATTCCGGGCGTCCCTGCAGCACCCGGTGCCGTTCCTGCGGCGGCTGCCGCTTCGGCGGCGGGCCGGGGCGGGGCCGGAGCACCGGGAATGATGACGCCAGGAATGGGGGGCGGGCGCGGCAAAGACGGGGAGTCAGAGCATGAGACTCCCGCCTACCTGGTCAACCGCAGCAACACCGATGAACTCCTAGGCCCTCCGCAGACAGTCACAAACCCGGTGATCGGTGGCGAGACTCCCGCCACCGCACCGCCCCCTACCGAGGAAAGCCCCGCGCCCCGAAAGCCCCCCAGCGCTCCACCTGCCCCTCGCCCGCGACCGAGGGCGGGATAAACACCATCTCGCCCGGCCGTCCCGGATGAGCTTGAGGAACGATGACTACTGAATGGACTTGGGAGCCAGACGATTTCGCAGCCATCTGGTACAGCGCCGCGGTCGACAGATTCCCCCAACCGCTGCATTTCCGCAGCCGCTTCACCACGGCTGAAGCATTCGAAGCGCATCGCGTCAGCGTGCGTGAACGCTATAGCGGCGACGAGATGGAGACGATCGAGCTCGCTGCCCATACGCTGAGAACCTCTGATGTCCGGATCGAAATCCTCGGCGGGACAAGGAAACACCGCGACAACCACCACAGCATGAAGGAATATCGGATCGTCGGAGCCCGCAACCTGCACTACGCCGTGGTGCTACGCCAAACCGCAACCGGCGGTGAAGACGGACCAATCCGACTGCGCCTCTGCCGAACCGAGTCCCTCCCTGCCCGCATCGCACAATTCATCCCGCCGTGCGGTCCGGGCGGCCACGAGGCCGCGACCTTTCACATCCACGACATCGAGCAGCACGACAATAGCTACATCGAAAACGTCGCCCGCAACACGCCGCGCGAGCAGTATCAGCGCCTGCTCGGCCGTCCCGCCGACGGTGGCGGCAGCGCCGGTCTGCTGGTTGGTTCGATACTTGCCCGTCCGGCTGCTTCGAAAACGATCAGCTGGCATGACATCACCGACGACGGCCGCTACACCGAGCAACGGACCCTCGAACACATCACCGTCCGGCCAGCGACACCCCCCGCCTTGTCCACACTATTCGCGGCATGGATCGACAAAGCCGTCCAGCACCTCCAGGAAGACGGTACCGGCTGCTCCGAACCCCGAGAATGGAACATATATGAATGATGATGACATTCGAATTTCGCACTTATTGTAGAGACATACACGATGGGAGGATCGACTCTGATGCTCAAGGATCTGCTTGATGATCTGGCAAGATTCCATGCCTACACGCAGGAAATGGGAAAACTACTGAAACAAGCGCAGGCAGCAGGCCCCGAGCGTGTTTCTGGATGCGATAACACTGGGACAATCGAGATAACCCTCGATCGCTCGGGTAAGGCAGTCGGTATCAATATTGCGGACGACTGGCCGGAGCATCTAGAAGCCGGACAGATTGCGGCAGGAATCATGACCGCAATTAAGAATGCCAACGCTGAACGCGTCGAGGCAACAATGCACGATGTCGTCGCGAGCGACGTCATGTCCAAGATGGACATGCTTCGAATCGAAGACATGGAACCTACTCGCTTCGAGCTACCACAGCCGACGGGCGGCCCCCACCTCAGCGCAACTCAACTCGCCAACGAAGCACTCCACATGATGGAGAGCGGTGCTGCCGATTCGCCGAGCCGATTCGTCGGCGTGCACGAAATCGACGATGAATTGGATACTCGAATCGAAATCGATGCTCGCAGCACAATCATAAATTGCAGCGTCTCGATGGCATGGGGTCGAAATGTTTCCGGCAGCACTATTGCCTGGTCGCTGAGACAGTCCTATGATGCTGCGCTCCAAGCAATGAATACCACAGATTCCAGCCACCGAATATCAACACTGATCACTGATGCTTTAGACACGCTGATTACATCTCGCGATACCCCAACAGGAGGATTCCGGTGAGTCCCACACCGCAGGAACTGCAAGTAGCTACCGGCGCTCTCCGTAACGAAGCACGCACCTGGACGGCAGAGGCCGACACGATGGAGGGCCTGAAAACCAAAATAAGCGGCCTGGAATTCGGGCGAGTCGACGCTGGAATTTTTCAGGCTATTGTTAATAAACATACCGAGTTGGTTAATAAGCTTTCAGGATTATGTCAGGAAGGCTCGCAGCGTTTCGAGGAGGTCGGCAGCACGCTACAGATATGTGCGGATACCTACGATGCCGAAGACGCTGCTGGCAAACATAATCTCGATACTTTATGGTGACTGGAATGAGGTTTTGCAATGGATTTTGATATAACATCGTTCAATGAGACTATAAAGAAGCTCGAAGGCTATGTAGATGATATCGGAAAACAAATCAGCACTGGGATACCGAATGCTCGAAGTGCTGCATTGGACGTTGACGGGGTTGACTGGGTCCCCGGCTTGGTAAGCGTTATCAAAAAATGTGCCGAAAAGATGATTGAGGTATGCAAATGGGTATGGGATAAGATTGTCGATATCTTGAAATCCGCTTGGGCGCCGGTGACGATGTTCACGCGTGCCCTTGACTGGTACGACGTCAAGGGCACCGCCTCCGGTGTTCAGGGCACACTTGACCCGAACAACCTTGAGGCAATCCGCTTGTGGAAAGGCGCGGCTCAAGTGTCGTACATGCGAACAGCCACCACGCAGAGCGCGGCTGCTGGAAAAGTTGCCGACGCTGGGGATAAAACTGCACTCGTTCTAGTGACGGCAGCCGCCTCGGGGCTCACTTTCTATGCCGGAATGGCTTTGATTACGTACCAATTCATTGCGGCATGCGTCGCCGAGATCGGACTTTTATGCACAGGATTCGGCGCTCCGCTGAGCTTGGCGTCCTTTCTAGCTGATGCCGGGATTACTACAGCGGCGATCTGGGGCGCGGTGGCCGGAATCGCGACCCTCGTAGGAGGTCAAGCGACCGCGTTTGCCAACATAAATTCAACCGTTTCAGACAATAGCGGCTTTCCTCAGGGCGCTGACGGTAAAAAGCATTGGCCAGAATCGTTCGCAAATTCCTTCGGTGACGCATCCGTCGACGGAGACAAAGAGTCGAAGTGGCGACTGAATTGAGTGAGCACTCCTACGCGCTGGATCGTCAGGCCAAACTCAATCGACGTGACCGAAGAATTCTGCCGTTCGCCTGCATGGTTCCAAGCGTCTTCATGGCCTTTATTGCTATCCGAATTATGGATGGGGCCGAATCCGTAAGCTTGGCGACGATAATGATCTCAGTATTCCTGGTGCAGGTGTGGGGCACAGTTGCTGGCTGGAATACGTTGCCGACCGGCAAGATGCGGATTGTCGTATGTTCGGCATTCTTGGCAGCCAGCCTTCCGGTCATCGGCTTGATCATAGCCGGGTTTGTCACATCTGCCATCGCACTACTACCGCTCCACTTCTGCCTTTTATTCGGGTTGTGGTTGCAGGGATACTGGCTTCTTTGGCACGGCGGCTCACACACTCGGACTAGCCGCACGGGCAGAAAGGGTCATTAGACTAGTCGATGATCAGGAGCCGTTCGACCTCGTCTCCGTCCTTGAGTAGAACGTGCTTACCCGCCTTTTCGGCCTGATATATGACGTTTCCATATGCGACGAGTCGCCGTACCGCTTCGGTCACCGTGACACCCTGAGACCTGGAATACTCCCTCAGCGCGGCGAGGGTGGATTGGGTAACGTTGACACTCAACCGCGTGAGTGCTGAACCCTCTCGGGGCTGCGCCAGGGCGGCGGCCCTTTCATGCACTGGGTCAGGTGTGTGGGTCATCGTCTGTTCGTTTCTCGCAAGGGCTGGTCGATGCGGGAATCGAGGAGCAGGAACCAAAGTTTCCAATAGCCCACAGAAACCGGTTCGCACATGTCAGATTCACCATCGCCTCGTCGATCGCGAGACCGAGCCTGGTGTGACGTTCCGCAGAATCAATGAGATCGCAATGCCTAGAATGGAGAAGGCGACGATGCCTACGACTGAGCCCGACCATGTACGCCCGGGAATAGTCTGCGGCGCTGTGAGGTGATCCCTGGCCTTCTCGATACGCCATCCGTAGCTTATCGCTATTGACAGGCATTGCCGAAGCGTGAGTTGCTGGAGTTCATTTGCTGACAAGGATGTGTCGGTCATATCTCTCCCCAAATTGATGCGCCCGTGGATGATTCGGGCAGGTTGCGACTAACAAGGCGAATCGGGAGTGGTGACGCGCCCGGCGTCGATCAACACGGCCAAGGCCGTTGCCTTACGCGGGCATAGATCCGTACAACAGTTGCGGTGACGCTGCATTTCCCGGTGCGCTTCAGGAATAGTGAACGCCGTCGCTGGTGCGGTATGAGTCCACACGCGCGGCCACACGTCCTGCCGAACCACGGATGAATCCGCGGTTCGGTTCCCTCGGCTGGCATGGCGGGGACTAGACGGCACCCGTGTGGACGCGAGGATAAGGCCAACGATCGCACCGACAACGGCGCATATTGCGACTATCGACCAACAGATCGCGGTCATGGGCGTGCCTCCTGGCGGGCAGATCGTTCGCCGGGAACGTAGGTGGCGGGTACCAACTTTCCGGCCTGTACGAGGGTGTCGAATGCGAATCTCTTGCGAGAGCAGAAGATGATTCGGCATCCACGATGGGACTGCATGAGTTCGTGAGCGGCTGCAACACTGATTGGCCCAGCTGGCTCGCTGTGGTCTGCAATGATCGACAGTACGTAGGCTCGGGCGAACGTCGGATACGACATTTCCGTGTTCCTCTTCGTAGGCGGCGCCTGCCTCCAGTGTTGGGCGCTTGTCCAAACCGGCTGCTCGCAGCTCGTTAACACGTAGCTGTAGGGGCGGTTCAGTTCGTGACGGTGATCTCGAGAAGTCGGTCGAACAGATTTACGCCGCCTGCAATCTCTACGCCGTCAAGGATGGAATCCAGAATCGGTGCGCGTACCAAACGCATTGTGCCGCAAGATGATTTGGCCGCACTGGCGATCACTTCGTAAATCACGGTGGCGTATACGAGAGAGCGGGGCGCACGAAGCTTGACCCCATCGCATTCGAGCGCGCGCAGGCGTGTGTCGACTGCATCGATCACGTCCTGGAGAACTCTGATATCAACTTTTGCCGTGGCCATCTCGTCTGGATCGTCCATAGCTAGTATCCAAAACTGTTGCGGGAGTTGGACTGTGGCCGCATCGCGCCCGTGTGAATCAGGAGCGTCTTGGCTTGGAGCTTGCGCGGACACGTGGTGACCGAGCAATCAATGTGGTTCTGCATGACTCGATGCGCAATCTCTGGCGTCAAGTTCGACAACACGCCGTGCGCGTCTGGCGGAAGAGTGTCCACCGCGAGCACCTCCGTACATCGACTTTGGGGACATCGGGGTGCCCGGCCCTACGGTCAGGAAGGTGCGGCGGCTCTGTCCGAGTTGTGAAGCCCCCTACCGGGCACACCCCAGTGCACCACTCCCGAAAGTCCAGGGCCATACGTATCATGAATATTCAGCACAATTACCACGAAAGCCCAGCATCGTATCTACGATGAATCCCGGAAATATTCATCGCGAAGGTAGCCCCAGGTCGGAGGCATCTAGAGATGACAGAAGCGGCAGGATCAACAGTCCCTCGAAGGCAGCTCGGTCGCCATCTACGCGAGCTACGTACCTCTGTCGGGCTGACAATCGAAGTTGCGGCCGAGCTGATGCAATGGAGCTTCACGATGCTGCAAAGGCTCGAGAAGGGCCAGGTAGATAAGGTTCGCGACGTTGACGTTCGAGAGCTGTGCAGGATCTACGAGGCTGAACCGTCCGAGGTCGACGGGCTGATCGGCCTTGCGCGGCAAGCAAGTTTGCCTGAATGGTGGCACGTCTACGGTGATCTGATTCCCGAGAAGTTCGATGTCTACATCGGGTTGGAAAATTCCGCGAAACAGTTGACCATCTACCAGTCCGAACTAGTCCCTGGTCTGCTGCAATCGCCCCAATACGTCCGAGTCTCGATTGCTGTCGGGCGGCGCACCGACAGCGCAGAAGAGATCGAACGACGCGTTCAACTGCGTCTCAAGCGACAGTCGCTGGTGACCAGATCAGTCGAACCGGTACAACTGGACGTTGTGCTCCATGAGTGCGTGCTACGGCAAGTGGTCGGCTCGCGGAAGGTGATGGAGGAACAGTGCAAGGCGCTGGTCGATGCCAGCCTGCTGCCGAATGTGAATTTGCGCGTACTGCCGTTCGATGCGGGCTATCCGACTGGTGCACAGATCGGTCCCTTCACCATCCTTTCGTTCGGAGCGGACGCGAAGGGACGCGCCCTTGAACCGCCGGTGGTGTACGTGGAGGGCTTCACCGGTGCGCTCTACCAAGACAGGCCCAAAGCCGTTGAGCAGTATGGTGATGGACACAGAGTCATCCGTGGGGCCGCTCTGGATGAACAGGCAAGCCGGAGGAAGCTCCGGGAGCTAGTGAAGGAGTTTGGACGTGAGCATTGACTTCTCCCGGGCGCGGTGGTTCAAGAGCAGCCACAGCGGATCAAACCAAGACTGTGTGGAGGTCGCACATCTGGACGGGGGACACGTCGGCGTCCGGGACTCCAAGAACCCCACCGGTCCGGCCCTGGTCTTCACCCCCAGCGAGTGGGATGTGTTCGTTTCCGGTGCCCAAGACGGCGAGTTCGACCGCTCGGCCTGAATTGACCGACGGAAAGCCCCAAACAGGTTGCTTGACAGCGGGTTTGGGGCTTCATCTCTGTTAAGGGATAGACCGGCGTCGATGAGTCGATCTTATGTGGAGTCGGTACTTGAAACCCACGGCATATCTTCGCGTAGGTGTAGCCCTGCCTTATGCCGAACCTGGCACCGCACACCAGCGCCGCCGTTCCTGCAGGGCAAACGCGTAGACGTCGGCTGACCACAGATTTCGTGCCAATCGCCGGTGAACTCGTTGCGCGCCAAGAACATGTGCGCGCCGCTCTCGGAGGTGCCGTCAACCGTTCGATTGCAATAGGTCCGCTCGACGGTAACGCGGTCGGGGACATCGGGCCTACGTTCCCACGACGGGGGCTCGACGGGCTTCCATCGTTTGATCTCGATGACTGCGCCGACTACGGGCGGCTTAGCCATCTCATGTGTCCGCAGCTCGGCGGCTTTGGCCTCCTCACCGGCGATCCGCTCCGCTTCCTGTGCCTGCTCGGCCACTTTCTGTGCCCGCTCAATATCCCAGCTGCTGCGCCCGTGTGACCGTTTCTGGTGCGTTCCACGAGGCTGTCCCTTCTTATCTACGCATTGCGCGCCAGGCGGAACTTCGCAGACAGGACATTCGTGGTTCTCCCTGGCGGGGTCGTCGATAACGACAACGGCGTCGTCGTACAACCCTGTGCCCCGTGGGTCCACGAATCGGCAGATGAACTTCGTGGTCCCGTAGGTGACCGATCTGAAGCCGCCGTTGCGGCCCAGCTCCACCTCTGTGATCGGGCCGTACTTCCGCACCGCTTCGGCCGGGCTCAGGCGCTCCGTAACAGCTACGTAGCCTTGCCCGGTCCATTCCTGCCCGATGACAGACTCGCCGACACGTGCCCAGGCGACGGGCTCCCCGCACCACATGTCTTTGAGAACTCCACCGCTCATAGCTTCATCGTGCCAACAGTTGACTCGATGCGTGAGCGTTCGGGGCCGACCGAACTCGACCGGGGCGGTAGGCCAGGCGTCGGTGGTCTGCCCCGACTCACGCTACCGCGGCAGCACGCGGCGCCCGTAATTGTTCGTTCGGGACTGGCCCCGAGTTCAGTCAACCAAACCGGGGGAAGTCCTAAGCGACTGAGCGGTGGCGCTGTTCGGAAACTTCGCCGCCTCAAACGGACCTGAGGTTATAAAATGGCAGCTAATACCTGATGTCAAGCAGGGAAGGTTTGATATTTCCGAACTCGGGGTTTGGATAATTCGCCGGAGCCTAACGTTTGCATGCGCCAACCGTACGCAGCTTATATCTTGGTACTACCAGCGTGCAGTAGTGGGTGGTGGGTATGGGACAGAAGTCAACAGCAAGCGCCTTGAATGCCGCTGGCATCATCGACTCGATTGTTTCTAAATTCGGCAAAGCGGTCACTCGGAAGCTACTAACAAGGCAGGGCTCACCTGAGGATCACTTGCGGGCCCCCTTTGAGAAGCTGCTCGCGGATATGGCAAAAAGCCTCGGTCTTTCAATCGTCATTATCGGTGAGACTCGTTTGCCGGATTTGTCGATCCGGCCCGACTATGCCGTCGATGTCGCAGGTTCTCGTGTAGGTTATGTCGAGCTGAAGCGGCCTGGTCATGGCGTGCCTACGACTTGGCGAAATCCAAGCGGGCGCGACCGTTCTCAGTGGGAGAAGCTGCAGTATCTACCAAATGTGCTGTATTGTGATGGCGAGCAGTTTGCGAGATATAGATTCGGAAAACTTCAAGGCAAAGTTGCCCGCTTGTCCCCTCCGCTCGATAGTGCAGGAAGTCGCCTACAAGCTGTTGGGAGCGATTTCGAGCGAGTCCTGACCGACTTCTTTCTATGGGAACCCGAACGGCCGCGTACGCTAGATGAACTAGTTAATCTGATTGCGAACTTGTGTCGACTCCTGCGTGAAGATGTTGTAGCTGAAATTACCCGTGAACAGTCTGGTGAGTCACTGAGCCAGACATTTAGTGGCCTGGCAACGGACTGGCGCCAGATCTTATTTCCCAACCTGTCTGACGCTGCATTTGCTGATCAGTACTCACAGACAGTGACCTTTGCGTTGCTTCTGGCAAGGGTAGACGGTATTAGCTTTCAGGGACGGTCAATATCTGAGATCGCTCGATTGCTCGGAAAAAAGCATTCCTTGATGGGGCGCGCGTTAACGGTACTGACCGATCAACCGGAGGAAGAACACAGTGTCGCGTTGACAACTATGGTTAGGGTTCTCAGTGCTGTAGATTGGTCGGCCTTCCCTGATAATTCTTACGCAATGCTATATGAGAATTTCCTAACAAAGTACGACCCCGCGCTTCGCAGAAAGAGCGGCGTCTATTATACGCCGTCGGACCTGGTTTCTTTTATGGCAAGATTTGTCGACAATCTTCTCCAAATTCGTATGAATCGCAACCTAGGTTTCGCCGAGCGGGACGTCATTGTTGTTGACCCTGCGATGGGGACGGGCAGCTTCCTTGCCGAGATAGTGAATATAGTTGCTTCAACAATCGGGCGCGAAGAGGGAGATGGCGCCGTCCCATCACACCTTCGTGAACTGTCCAACAGGATAATCGGATTTGAAAACCAAGCTGCGCCGTACGCTGTTGCTGAACTTCGTATTCACACATTGCTCCGCAAGCGTCACCGGGCGGATGTTCCTGCGGAAGAACGCCGATTCTTAGCGAACGCTCTCGACGACCCCGATCTGCAAATATTGCCCATCGGGCGTATGTACGAAGCAATTGAAAGATCCAGACGGGGTGCTAATCACGTCAAGCGGGAGGAGCCCGTCATGGTGGTCATCGGAAATCCGCCGTACCGCGATAAAGCGAAAGGATCGGCGGCATGGATCGAAACAGCTGACTCGACAAGCAGTTCACCGAGTTTATCCGCATTCCGGAAACCAGGAAATGGAGGGCTTGAGTTTGTCCTCTCGAACTTATACGTCTATTTTTGGCGATGGGCAACATGGAAGGTTTTCGACGCCCATCCTGCTCATCCTGCTGGCGTCGTGGCATTCGTTTGCTCGGCTGGCTTCACTACAGGACGAGGTTTCGTAGGATTCCGCGAATACCTCCGACGGACGACTGACGAGGGATGGATCATCGACTTGACGCCGGAGGGGCATCAACCACCGATGAACACGAGATTCTTTCGCGGGAACCAGCAGCCTATCTGTATCGCGATCTTCATCCGGCGAGGTGATGCTCGTCCGGGGGAGCGCGCGCACATTCATTACACGGCAGTAACGGGCTCAGTGAACGATAAGGTTAAAGCGCTTCAGAGCCTGCGTGTGGACGATGCGAGCTGGCAGGACTGCCCAGGCGGCTGGGGTGATACCTTTCGGCCGCAAGTACGTGACCCTTGGAATGCGATGCCTTCGATGACCGATCTTATGCCCTGGTCGGTGCCTGGCATTAAACCTAATCGCACGTGGGTCTACGCTCCGGAACTGGACACGCTCCGCTCGCGATGGACGCAGCTAGTAAACGCCGCGATGCGCGATAAGGCCGTCCTTCTCAAGGAGACGGAAAGCACTAAGATTAACTCGAATATCGCGCAGGTTGCAGGAATGGTCCAGCATGCAGGGCCAATTTCAATGGAGGACGGAAATTGTCCTGAACCGCGACGAATAGCGTACCGGGCATTTGACCGGAAGTGGGTGATTCCTGATGCGCGACTACATCACAGACCGAGTCCGACACTTTGGTCGACAAATTCGGAAAGCCAGATCTATATTGTAGAGCATGCGCATCCAATCGCCAATGGTCCAGCCTTGCTGTTTACGGCACTGATTCCAGATATGGACTACCATTCTGGCTTCGGCGGTGGTCGAGTCAGGCCGCTTTTTCGAAACGTAAAGGGCACGGTTGCAAATATTTCCCCTGGACTGCTCTCGTTCCTCTCAAGGGAGATTTTATCTGATATCGCGGCGCTCGATCTTGTCGCATATTTCGCTGCGATTAGTGCGCATCCTGGTTTTGTTCGGAGGTTCGCAAAAGAGCTAAAAGTCCCAGGGGTTCGGATGCCACTCACCCGAGATGCGCGCTTGTGGCATAAGGCAATTGCGCTCGGAAAGCAAGTATTGTGGCTGCATACCTATGGAGAGCGGTGCAGTGACGTGGGTTCTGGGCGACTGCCCCAAGCGCCAAAGCTGGCGAAGAATCCCCCGAAAGTGCTTGTGGCTATCCCTGACATCGAGGATCAGATGCCCGAACGACTGGCGTACGATCATGAAACTCAAACACTGCATGTAGGCAGTGGACGCATTGCCCCGGTATCCCCAGAAGTCTTCAACTATTCTGTTAACGGTATGATGATCCTCAAACACTGGTTTGGTTACCGAAAAAGAAAACCGTCTGGCGTACAAGGGTCTCCGCTCTGTGAAATCTCTGCGAAGAGATGGACTTCTACGATGACCACTGAACTCCTGGAGCTACTGAATGTGCTTGGCGCTTGCGTGTCGCTTGAGCCGCAGCAGGAAGCTCTTTTGGTGCAAGTAATGGACAGTTCGCTGATCAGCATTGATGATCTTACTGCAGCGGGTGTGCTACCAATCCCCGACAATGCGAAACAGCCGCCGAAATCCAGCCGATACCAGCACCTTTTCGATAATGATGAAATGGATTCCTGACGTCATTCGAATCGTGGAGTACGTGGGGCGAACGTCTGCGCATCCGGGATCTCACCTGCCGCACGCCACAATCGCAGGACCCGTCGCCCGTAGTTGTTCGTCCCGGCGACACGATCCAACTCGGCACCCGTTGGTGCGCGGCCCCTAGCTCGCTCGGTCTGGTAATGCGCCCACATCTTCTGTGCGGCTGTCCGCCCTGTTTCGCACCGAGATTGCGTAGAGATCACTGCGAGACGGTGTGGATGCTCGGTCTCGGCGGTCTCGTCTTGGATGTCGGCGGTCTCGGCGCGGTGCCGTTTAAGCGCGCGGTTGAGCAGTTCCACCGATAGCAGTAGTGCCACCGGCGGGCACGCGGCCACGGCGATAGCGAACACACTCAGTCTGGGTGCCGCGGATATGTTGGCGCACAGGGACAGAGTGATCCCGAACAGGAACGCCAGCCACGCTGACCATCGACCACCCGCGCACCGATGCTTGTTGGCCTGCCACAGCTCCACCGTGGCCGTCAGCATCACGCCGTCGACAATCAGCGGCCAGATATCCGCCGTCGTCTCGTCCGCACCGAACCGTAGTGCGAACTCGCGGCCGTGCCGGTAGGAGGCGTAAGCCGCACCGAGGCAGACCATAGTCACACAAGCACGCTGTATACACAGCGCCCGGTTCTGCTGATTCGTCCGGTGATTCCGGTTGTTGGTCGCCATCAGCGATCACCACTTGAGGCTGTGCGGCGGATACCTACCGGCCTGATCTGGATCTCTGGCCCTTCAACCGTCAGGGTGTTCGGGTTCTGAGGCGTTAGGCCCACTCATAGAAAAGCCGCAGGTCAGGGACCTGCGGCTTTTTTAATCGATTATCTCAGAGGGGTTGATTGCCCGGCTGACCTGCATCGATGGTTGCGGGTTGGGGTTCGAGTGGCGTTAGGTGTCTGGCATCCAGCTGGTCAAAATGGCGTGAACTCAGGGCCCTAGCTAGCTTCTTGTCGGGGGTGGACCGGAATGGTGGACTGGCTAGCTGGCGTGGGCGCGCGTTGGGTTTGTCGATCAACAGATCTGGACGGCCGTCTAACGCGCGCTCCGCGGCATTACCGCTCACTAGTACTAGCTAAAGTCAGCCTAGGTGGGCGCGGCGCAGAACGTCTTACGCTGATGAGAGGACGTTTGCGCGCACGAGGCCACGACCCCGGATGACGCGACGGCGGCCATCAGCGGTCCGCGGCGCACGGCGCGTTAGAGACTCTGGCCGCCGTTGAGCTCGATCAGACTTCCGGTCGCCCAGCCGAATTCGGCGGAGAGCAGGGCAGGCACGGCTGCCGCGAGGTCGTTCGCGGTTCCCATCCTGCCGAGTGCGATGGTTTTGACGGCCAGTTCCCGTACGTGCTCCGTGCGCATGATGCCGCCGCCGAAATCACCGTCGGTGGCGCCTCCCTGGAGGGTGTTCACGCGGATTCCGCGATCGGCCAGTTCGACCGCCAGATATCTGGTCAGCACCTCCACCGCCCCTTTGGTTGCCGCGTAGGCGGATCCGGTGGGGACGACGCGTTTTGTCAGCGCGGTGGACAGGTTCAAGATGCGGCCTCCGTCATTGAGTAGCGGCAGAAGGCGCTGGGTGAGGAAGTAGGGCGCTTTCAGGTTCACCGCCACCAGCTCGTCGAATTGCTCCTCGGTCGTCGCAGCGAACGGCGTGAAGTATCCGATGCCTGCGTTGTTGATCAAATAGTCGAGCCGATGGGAGCCCCAGTCGGACAGCACGCCCGAAACACTCTGTACGAAGTCAGGAATCAGGTCGTGGCGCGCGGCGTCGAAATGTAGAAAAGTGAGCTTGCCGCCGTTTCCCTCGACCTCGGCCGTCAACTTCATCGCCTCGTCGGCGTCGCGGTGGTACGTGCCGATGACCGATATCCCGGCTTGGGTCAGGTGGGTTGTCATGCTGCGGCCGAAGCCTCGGCTTGCCCCGGTGATCAGGGCGATCTTCGAATGGTTCACAGCTGTATCGTGTGCAGGCGGCTGCGGGCGTGCCACAAAGTGTCCACTCAGCGGCCACTGGAGGTTTCGCCGGTGCGGGTACTGCGTGCGGTGAGTTCTTCGATCATGTTGGCTGCTCGCTGGACGTGTGCGGCGAAGTTTTCCGCCTGTACCCGTGTGGAAGTCGCGATCTGCAGTGCGGCTCGCTGTCCGTGGGGCAAGGTCAGTCGCCGTGCGTAACAGGTGAGTCCCTCCAGTAGGTCCTGGTCGTCCACGGCGGCGTCGAACGGCCGGAGGCGGTGTGGCTGTTGGCGTTTCGGGTCGAGGACCAGTGCTGCGGCGGTGAGGTCGGGCATTTCGATGCCTGTGTAGGCGTCGATGGGCAGGGCCTCGCGGCCGGGGATCATTTCGATTGCCACGAGCGAGGTCCGGGTCGGGACGACGAGGGAGACGGTGGCGCCGGTCTGATCCCGCAGTGTCTGGATGATTCGGTTGAGGTCGGTGCGGTGAGTCGCGAGTGGCTGTGCGTGTCCGGTGATTTCGAGTAGGTGCGGCGAGACTGTCCATCGGCCGTCGGGACGGATGTCGACTGCTTTGTTGCGGTGTAGTTGGTGTAGCAGGCGGTGGACGGTCGAGCGGGGGATCGAGGTGAGTTCGGCGAGGCTCGACATTTGGCGGCGCTCGTCCGCATCCGGCAGCGCGCGGAGTATGCGGAAACCGCTTTCGAGCACCTCTCGCCCACGCCCGTCGTCAACTGTCATCATCGCTCCGTTCCCGCTCGGCCTGCGGCCGCTACCATTCCCGCCTGCGACTGCGCGACATGCCACAGCCCGCGACTCTCGGTGAACCGCACCGGCACCTGCCAGCAGACACCTTGCCGCGACGGCACACTCAACTCTCGTGCTGGCGCGAGCTTAGGCTCAGCCGCTCGACTCGCGCGTTTGACCAGTATTCGGTCAACCGAGCCGCTCGGCGTTACTTTGCGTTCGCGGCCTGCGGCCTGGCCGCTCTACCTTCGGTCGTCAGGCCGGACGACTCGCCGACCATCCGCACATCGGCTAATACCGGATGTCCTGAGCCACAGCGAGTCTCGCTGGGCAGCTGGTGAGTCGTGACCGGTTCGATGAGCGCGGCATGCGGCATATCGGATGTGCAGCCCCGCAGCGGATCTCACCGGTCCAGCAGGCGAGGGCGCGATATTGCCGGGCGTTCGGCCCCGACCCGTGCCTAGGGCCTCGCTCGGTAAGCGGTCATTGCTGAACCAGTCGGAAGTGACCGGGCCTGCGGTTGATTGACCGGCGTCGCTGCGAGGGAATGTCATGCCAGCGAAGGACGGTTGCACTGCGGTGTGAAAGCTGTTGGTTTCCACGATTTCGGCGATCCGGACGTGCTGCGCGTGCTGGAACTGCCTGAACCGCAAGCGGGCCCGGGTGAGGTCCGCATCCGCGTGCACGCGGCCGCGGTGAATCCCACCGATGTTCTGCTGCGGACCGGCGGCCACGCCGTCCGGATGCCCGATCAGCGGCCCCCGTTCGTGCCCGGTATGGATGCCGCAGGTGTGATCGACCAACTCGGTCCCGGGGCTGACGGCCGGCTCGCGGTGGGCCAGCGGGTGCTCGCCATGGTGTTGTTCACCGGTCCGCACGGCGGCGCATACGCCGAGCAGGTCGTGGTACCCGCTGCCTCGGTGGTGCCGGCGCCGGACGGGTTCGGCTTTCCCGCCGCGTCGACCCTGCTGATGAACGCGATGACCGCACGCCTCGCTCTGGACGCGCTGGCCATACCGCCCGGCGGAACTGTCGCCGTGACCGGTGCGGCAGGCGCGGTCGGCGGATACGCGGTCGAGCTGGCCAAGGCCGACGGACTGACCGTCATCGCGGACGCCGCCCCGCACGACATCGATCGGGTCCGCCGGTTCGGCGCCGACCACATCGTCGAGCGCGGCCGCGACGTCGCCGCCCGCATTCGCGCGCTGGCACCCGATGGGGTTACCGGCTTGGTGGACGGCTCGATGCAGACCATCGAAGCAGTGCCCGCCATCGCCGATGGTGGAACACTGGCCGAACTGCGAGGCTGGCCCGGCCCGGCCGAGCGCGGCGTGCGCGTGTGTCCGGTGATGGTGACCGACGGCATCACCGACACCGAGGCACTGAACACGCTGCGCCACCAAGCCGAGGACGGCACCCTGACGTTGCATGTCGCCGACGTGTTGCCCGCCACCGAGGCGGCCAGAGCCCATCGCATGGTGGAAGCCGGTGGTCTGCGTGGGCGGGTGGTACTGGACTTCTCTTGAACCGGGACGGCTCGCCGAGCGGCTGAAACTCCGGACATGAGCAAGCTGCGGGCCGACGTCGGTGCCGACTGGGACTTTGTCTCTTGCTCCCACAGCGCCGAAAAGATGCTGTCCCCGTTGATCATTGATGTGGTGACCCAGTGCGCGCAGTTCTGACTGCACTCGTCGTGAACGCCACATAATCGGCATGTGCGCGCGTTGGGAAGCTGTGCCAGGCCAACCATTCTGGACTGCTGACCAACGCGCGCCACGAGTGCCATTACAGCGGGTTCGGACGACTTCGCGATGCCACCCTCCGGAGGATCAGGAACGACGGACTGCCCGCGGCCGTCGGACAGCGTGACCGGTGTCTGGCTGTCCAACGGCCGCGTTCGACTACGCCGGATCGGAACGGCAGCTGTGGCTGTCGGCGGTGAGTCGTCCCAGGCGGCCCGCGCCTGGTTTCGATCCTGGCGCGAGGTCGCGCCGGACTTCAGCCCTTCGATGTGGCGGGGACGCAGTGCCTCGCCTTCGCTTTGAGAGTTTGCACCATCTCTCCGATCTTCTCGCCCTTCAGCTGGGGGAGGGCCATGCGCGCGTCGTCCTCGATTTCCGAAAAATTCTTCGCCTGTTCTTCTTCGGTAAAATTCTTGGGAGGGTTTCTGGCGAATTGTGTGTTGATGATCCTGATGAAAGTCTTCAGTTCTTTGTCGTTCAGTCCCATTTGTTCCTGAGCGCCCGTGACCTCCTTTTCGAGACACGTGGTGAATGCTTTATTCCGTGCTGTGTTGTCCTCCTGGCCGTGTGCAGCAGCGGGGCTGATCAGGGCAAGGGCCACCACCGCCAGTGTCGCGGTGAGCATGCGGTGAGATGTCACAGTTCCTCTACCTTCCATTCGGGCGAGCTCGGTCGATCGCGGAATTACGGCAGGGCAAGGAGATTATTTCCGCCTGGACAGTATCCCCTTTTGAGCACCGCGAGCAGACATTCACCGGATACAGGCGCCGCAGTGACTCACCCCCAGCGATTCCACGCGAGATCTCCTCGCGCTCAAACAAACTCAGTCGCAACTCACCGCGACGGCGAGGCACCGACCGCACCCCCGCCACAGCGTTTGAGCAGATCACGCCTCGTCGAGAGATGCCTGGCGCAGCACCTTCACCGCCTGGCCTGAACGCCACCTGCGCCAGACTTCATCGACTTGGCTTCCGACAACGCCGTCCTGGTCATCCACACCACATCCCCGATTCGTCGCGAGAATCAAGTGTTGTGCTGACCTATTGAGACCATCGGCAATCGGGGATGTTCTGAGCCGCACCCGGTCTCGCCCGTCGAACGCGCGCCCAGCGGCATTATCGGACTTTTGAGCCGTTGCGCGGTCAGCCACTACGGGCCGGTCATCACCGGGCTTTGTCGGGGTCGATTGTCGCAGCGTGAGCCAGCGCACCAGGCAAGGGCGGCTCTGGCAGTACCTGTACCACCAGGGTCTGCCAGAGGTTGGAAACGTCTGCCAATCTCGTTGAGTAGGCGCCCTGAACGATATAGCCGATCGGCGCATTCTTTCACGACAGAAAAGACGGAGACCAATGGCGGACAGCCAATTCACCACTCACACAGAACGTTTCGATCTCAGTGGGAAGTACGCCCTTGTCACTGGCGGCACCAGAGGCATTGGGATGATGATCGCGCGCGGGCTTCTCCAGGCGGGCGCCCGCGTCGTCATCAGCTCACGCAATGCGGACACGTGCGCGGAGGCGCAGCATCTACTGTCCGAGTTCGGCGACGTTCAAGCAATCCCCGCCGACCTGTCCAGGCACGACGAGTGTCAGCGCCTCGCTGATCTGGTCGAGACCAACTCGGAACGCCTGGACATCCTCGTCAACAACGCGGGAGCGATGTGGCGCGAGCCGCTGGAGACGTTCCCGGACGAGGCATGGGACGCGGTGATCGATCTCAACCTCAAGTCGCCGTTCTGGCTGGTGCAGGCGCTGCTGCCCGCACTTCGCCGGGCGGGCACCGCCGATGATCCCGCGCGGATCATCAACATCGGGAGTATCGCCGCAATCCACGTCGCCGAGTCACCCAACTACTCGTACGCCAGCAGCAAAGCGGCGCTTCATCAACTCACCAGAGTGCTTGCCAGAGAGCTGGGGCCACAGCACATCACAGTGAACGCGGTAGCGCCGGGAGTGTTCCCGTCGCACATGATGGCGTCCGCGCTCGATGTCATCGGTGACACGATCACGGCGGCGACCCCGCTGCGTCGGCTCGGCCGCGACGACGACATGGCCGGTAGCGCAGTGTTTCTCGCTAGCCGGGCCGGGTCCTACCTCACGGGCACCATCATCGCGGTAGATGGCGGCATCGCGACGACCGCCTCGGGCACCCCCTAGGCGTCGGCGCGAGGCTTTGACCAGCGGATGACGGCCCTCGTGAACACCTCCGAGTCGGGTCTCGGCGCAGTTATCGGGGTACCCGCAGTGCCTCCCTCGGGTCCCGGGACGGGCTTACGGTGGAGGGATGGCCACGATGGATCTGCGCACCGACATCCGGGAGTTTCTCAGCTCGCGTCGCGCCCGTATCACACCCGAACAGGCGGGCCTGCCCGCTTACGGCGGCAATCGTCGGGTCAAAGGGCTCCGTCGCGAGGAGGTAGCGCTCCTGGCGGGGGTATCAGTCGACTATTACGTGCGCTTGGAGCGCGGTAGCCTCGCTGGCGCCTCCGATGGCGTACTCGACGCGTTGGCCTCTGCTTTGCAACTCGACGAGGCCGAGCGCGATCACCTGATTCACCTCGCGCGCCGATCTGGGGCGCTCAGCGGTGCACGTCGGCGCAGGCATTCCGTGCCGGTGCGCTCGACGCTGCAGCAGGTGCTCGACGCCATCTCCGATGCGCCGGCCTGGGTCTGTAACGGGCGTTATGATGTGCTCGCCATCAATCACCTCGCCCGCGCGCTGTTTTCACCGATTCTGGCGGAACCGCGACGGCCCGCGAACACAGCACGATTCGTCTATCTGGCTCCCGAGGCGGCCAGAGAATTCTTTGTCGACTACGACCGGATTGCCGGTGATGTGGCCGCGAAGCTGCGCATGGAAGCCGGCCACAATCCGCACGATGAGGAGCTGATCGCGTTGATCGGTGAACTGTCAACGCGCAGTGAGGTATTCCGGCAGCGGTGGGCATCTCGGGACGTGCGGCTGCACCGGTCCGGACGTAAGCGGGTGCGCCATCCGGTCGTGGGTCGGCTCGACTTGGATGTCGAGTCCCTGGAACTGCCTGCGGAACCCGGCCTGCACCTCACCGTCTACACCGCATCCGTGGGCACGCCGACCGCTGACAATTTAGCGCTCCTGGCGTCGTGGGCGGCCACCCAAAAGACGCCGGCGACCGAGATCTTCCCGAGGTATACGGATCATCAATAGCACTGGCCCCCAACTGCATCCTCACCGACCACATGACCGCAGCCACGTGATATTTCAGCATCCTGCGTTGCCGGGTAGGCCGGGCGCATTACTGCGCCCGGCCCCCCTCAGAACCGGACGTGCACATTACTATGCATCCGGCTCAAGCAAGCTCGCAGCGGTCAGGAGCCGTCGTCGCCGTACATGTCCTCACCGTGCCCCAATCCTTCAGTGACACAGACGAAGACGTTGCCCTCTGGTCCGTTCACCTTCACGGCTCTCGCCGCTCCGGCGTCTAACTTGTCCGTCGGTTCCAGCGTCTTGACCACCGTCTTCCACCACGAGCTCACCTGGCCCGCGTCAGCTCCCTTTCGGGCCCGGACACATCTGGTCCGGTATCCGGTCGGTTATCCACGATCATCTGGCGGAGGGGCCAGTCATTGCGATCGTGGTTTCCCGTTGCCTTTCGGCCACCGGCATTCGCTTCTCGAGCCATCCCAATCCCGCTCGGGGAGTTCAGCTTTCCTCACGGTCGGCCTACCCGACACCAACTTTCGATGCCTGGACCCCGTCGGGGTTACCACGTTCCACACGCGCGAGATACGACCGGGCAGGGTGCCTTCTATATCCCGGGGACGGCGGTGCTCTCCCGGTCGAGTGCCGTCCTCGACCGGCGCCTGCCGCCTTTCAACGGCTGGTCCCTGCCCCCTGCCAACTGCTATCCATCGAGCAGGGTCCGCATTACGAGACATCAACGAAGGTTCACGCGATTCACCCGTCCGGCCTGCCCCTGGCCCGTGGTCTCCGGATGGAACGGAAACCCTTCGGCGTTCCTGAGCTTCGCACCCTGCCGTTACCAGCAACTCACGTCAGAGCGGGGCCGGGCATCGAGCACGCACCCGGAACTCACACAGCCGAAACCAAGTTCGGCCCTCCTATCTGCGAGTTCACTCGCATCGTGTGACATCGTGTCGCAACGGCAGAGGCGGACGTTCCAGCGGCATCGATGGCCGACCGGTCCGGGGCCGGCCACTGTCCGCTCGGAACGCGCGCCCAGGGGAGCCATTATCGCTCACTCGTTCCGACTGAAGTCAGCATGGATGAGTGCGATACAGAACGACTTACGCTGATTGTCGGGTGTTCGCGGTTGGCCGCTGAGAGTGTCAGATGATTGACTGCGGGAAGTCACAGCGATGGCAGAGTCTTGGCACGCTCGTTGTCGGTGGTCGCCTGAAAAGCGGCTCGCCATGCTGCTGTCAGGTCGTCGTGGCTGGCCTCGACAGCGGCCGCGGTGTTGCCGCCTGGTACGGCGACCCGATCGATGATCTCGTCCAAGTGCACGCCCAGTGCCAGCAACTGGCTCACGGTGTTGATGCTCTGGGCGATCAGCTGTTCGGCCAGATCGGGCGATAGTTGCGTGGTCCGCTCGAGCTGTGCGCAGACCATCGATCGCGCGGTGTTGGCCAGTAGAGCTGGGCCGCACGAAGCAAGGTCGGTGGCCGCGCGTCCCTGGTCTTCGGTGATCAGGAATGGTCGGGAGAATCGACGCAGCAGGGTGATCATTTCGTCGACGGCTTGTTCGCCGAGGCCGGGCCCCGGCGTGAACAGCGTTGCGCCGGTGCCGATTTCGTTGCCGACGCTGGGGATCAGCTTGGCGACAGGTCCGGGGACGCTGTCGGCCAAGGCCTGCAGTGGTAGCCCATTGTTGATCGTGACCAGGACGTGTTGGTCGGTCAACCGAGGCCGGATGTCGTCCAACACGGCGGGGAGGTGGGTGTTGCGCACGCAGAGCACGATGAGCGCAGTTCGGTTGGGCAGCTCGGCCAATGGCACGACCGTGATGGATGGCACTGCCTCATGGACTCGCGCGATGCTGGCCTCCGAGCGGCCTGCCGCGAACAGGCAATCCGGCTCGAGCGCTCTGGCGAACCCGGTGGCAAGGGTCAATCCCATCCGGCCCAATCCAACGATGCCAACAGATCGTGTCGTCATGACCACGATCATTTCAAGGCGCTGTCGTGGTGTGCCAGGCAACCAGGGCAGTACCTCGTCGAAGTGCGGGCGATGCCTCAGACACTCGCGACCGCATTCATTCGGTGGGGCGTGAGCGCGATCAGTACTCGATCACGCCGAGGAGTTCCCTCGATCGCACCGGGTGCGATCCGACTGTCGATGGTGTGGATCGCGCACGAAGGTGAGCGATGTCCGACACGTGTGTCCTTCACAGGAAACGACACGATCAGCATCATCGATGCGCGCGGCCGGGAAATCGCGGCACACTTCGACGCCGACCGGATGCAGGTAGCGGAGCTCTTGCCGCCGCTGTCGTGACTGATACGAGTCCGACACGAACAGCGGGGGTCTCGTCGCGTCAATTGGTAGACGCGCGGTCATCGGCCCGAGTGCGCGTCGGGAAGTGCTGTCGTCCAACCGGTCTCGTCCACCGAACGCGCGAACGCGCCACCACACTCGCGTTCACCGCCGCGGGCAACCGGGGCAGGACTTACGCCTAAGAGCGGCCTATTGTCCTGAGGCAGAAGTGATGTCGGGTGTCGTGGTCGGTGTGGTCAGTGGTCTCCAGCTCCGCGATCACCACGATGTTGCCGCCCTCGCGTTTTGCTTCATACATCGCGGTGTCGCAGCGGTGCAGGATGCGTCGCATGATTGCCGGATCACGCAGGTCGGTGAGGGGGCACAGGGCCGCGCCGACGCTGGCGGTGACGAGGACCGGCAGCTCTGGCATGGTTTCGATGGCGCCGCGAAGTCGCTCGGCGATCGCGGCGACCGGTTCGTCGCGGCGGCGGCCGAGGACCACGAATTCCTCACCGCCGGTGCGTGCGACGACCGCGTCCGGATCGGCGGCCGAACGTAATCGGTCGGCCACCCGCGCCAGGACCTCGTCGCCGAACGAGTGGCCGAAAGTATCGTTCACGTCTTTGAATCGATCGAGATCCAGTGAGGCTATATAGGCGTATTCCGTTGTGTTCGGGCGGAATACGTAGGACAGGTGGTAATCGAGTCCGCGCCGGTTCAGCAGCATGGTCAACGGGTCGAGTAGCGCGTGCTGACGCCACAGCCAGTGACAGAACTGGACGGTGGGCAGCCCGACCACGTTGAGCGCCACCAGGATCAACATGATCGCTATCGCGAGCCGGACGTCGCCGGCCGCGGCGCCGGTGTGCACGGGGTCGTCGGCCACCAGCAGCACGACGAGCAAGCCGCCCGACGCCAATGACCAGCAGATGTGCAGGCCGAGGATCAGCGGCCCGTGGAAGATCACGAACATGCCGACGACCACCATCAGCGTCGATACGAGGGCGCCGTAGACGCGGTGCTCGGCGGCCAGCGCACCGAAGGTGATGGCGAGATCGGCTCCGGCACACCACAACAGCGCTTCCGCTCGTCTCGGCCAGGGCAACAGCCACCAGCGCAGGGCCCACAGCGCGGTGAGCCCGACGATCAGCCAGCAACCGATCGCGAAGAACGCATTGCGCGGCCCGATATTCGAGATCATGGACACCGCGGTGACCAGGCACATCACCGCACCGCCCGCGCCGATCATCGCCTTGACATAGCGCAGGGCCGAATGGATTTCGAGCACGTCGACCAACCAGTCGTAACCGGCCCGATCGTGCCACCAGCTCCGCATCAGCGATCGGCTGTCGGCCATCGGAAACCACCGCCTTGTTCCGGCAGACACATCGTCCGCCGCTTGTTGTGCACATCACTTCATGTTGAGTAGCTGGATAGTAGCTTCTCTGTAGTTCTTTTCCAATCGGAATCATTGATATGCTTGCATCTTCTGCTTCGGTGGGGCTCCGGGGAGATCGCGCCGACCTGAGTGGATTGCTGAACGGTGGCCGGGTGGCCCCGAGGAGCTTCTCGCCCGAGGTGGGTGAGCTGCTCGATGTCGCATCGGTTCGTTCGTCGATCGCCCGCCACCTCGGCGTGGAGATCGGTGCACTCGCTCCCGCCGACCAGAATGTGGACGGGGTGGTGCAAATGGTGCTCGATGCAACGGTTCATCATGATCAGCCGATGACTGCCGACCGGCTTTTCGGCTGGCATGCCGGACTCTTTCCGACCGGGCATTCCGGCATCTCACGTGTGCGCGTCGGCGGGCGGCGTACCGATGCCACCGGTCCGATGGAAGTGATCTCCGGGGGTTACGGCAGACAGCGTGTGCATTTCGAAGCACCACCAGCCGCGTTACTCGACACCGAAATGCGGCGGTTCCTGGGTTGGTTCAATCGCGATGGACCCGAGCTGCCGATCGTGAAAGCTGGCCTGGCACACCTGTGGTTTGTGACCGTGCACCCCTTCGATGACGGCAACGGGCGTCTCGCCCGCGCGCTCGGCGACTTTTGGTTGGCGCGTGCTGACCGCAGTTCGCTTCGCTTCTATAGTCTTTCAGCGCAAATTCAACGAGATCGCAACGCCTACTACACGATTCTGGAGCGCACCCAGAAGGGCACGCTCGACGTGACCGCATGGCTGCTGTGGTTCCTCGCCGCGATGGAACGCTCGATCGCCCACGCTGACGACACAGTGGACACAGTCCTGGCGAAGACCAGGTTCTGGCGAGATCGGGGCCAGACTTCCATGAATACCCGCCAGATCGCCATGCTCAACCGCCTCCTTGACGGATTCCACGGCAAGCTCACCAGCCGCGAATGGTCGATCATCACGAAGTGCTCACAAGACTCCGCCCTTCGGGATATCAACGAACTCGTCGGGCTCGGCGTCCTGCGACGATCGAACTCCGGCGGTCGAAGTACCTCCTACGAGCTCGTTCAACGCTGAAACAGGGCGCGAATTGCGACATTTCGCCCGCCGTGCATGGTGGTCAACTCCAGCGGTTGCGATGGCAGTTCGCCGAGTTCAGCGACGTTCTGGTCAAAACGCCATTTATGCGCAACAGTTACGTCGAACCGGATCGCGGTCTATTCCGGGTATCCGTGGACGAGCGATTTCTCGGATCCTTCAACTGAAAATCGATGGAACGTTCTGCGTCGCGTTGTAAGCCGGATGAGGAGATAGTCCGATGGAATCAGGGAAATCGTCTGGAACGGTCCGATCTGTGTTGCGCAGGCCGATCGTTTGGATTATTGCTGCGCTGGTGGTGGTCGCGCTCGGCGTAGCCGGGCCCTTCGCCTATCTCCGGATGGTGAGCTCGAACAATCCCAAGGAACTGAGCTTCAGTGACCTGGCGAGCTCGACCGGCGGGCCGCCCAAGGCGACCACGATGCCCGCCGAACTCACGTCGGCCGCCGCCCTCGAGATGCCGACGGTGCCTACGCCGCTATCGTCGGAGCCGCAACCCGTACTGGGAGCGCCGACAGCATCCCCGCCGCCCGGACCTTCCGTGGCCTCGCCGGTATCGGTGACCGGTGAACCTCTGCCACCCAGTAGCCCGATCGCAGGCTCGTGGACCGTCGGTTCCGGCACGGACGCGCGCTGGGCCACCGACGACACGCTGCTTGGCCAGACGACCCGCGTCGTCGGCCGGACCAATGACGTGTCCGGGACCATTCAGATCGATGGCCTGGCAATCACTTCCGGGCGCATCGTGGTCAATATGCAAACCGCGGTCTGCAACTGCATGCACGACTCGGCCTACAACGAGATGCTCGAGACGGCGAAGTTCCCGACTGCGACGTTCGTGCTGACCTCGCCGATTGTCTTCCCGTCGGTTCCGGCATCCGGCTCCGTCTCCAGCGTCCCGGCTGCTGGTCAGTTCACGATTCACGGCGTCACCCGCGACGTGAGCTTTACGTTCGAGACGACACAGGTCGGTGCGAGGTTGGCGTTCAAGGCCGAGATTCCGGTCGAGCCGGCCGACTACAGCATCCAGCCGCCGATCAGCAATAACCCGCTGGCGAGCATCGGCAACACCGCAATCGAACTGCTGATCGCCTTCGACCGCAGCTGATCGGGTCCGGCCAGTTCCGGCCGGTCGCGCAGTCGTGCCCACTGGCCGGGATGGTCGGCGAACAGCCGAATGCCTTGTGCGAGTTGGCTTTGTGCGGTGTCCATGCCGCCGGCGAGCGCAGTGAGCACCAGGTTCACGCACTCGTCGTAGGAGAGCTGAGCGACGCCGTGTGCTGCGGTCGCGCGTGCTGGCACGTGCGCTGAGCGATCCAGCGTGCGGAGATATCGATGCCTGGACTTGCCGGATGACGCGACAGAAGGGTTGCGAGGGGTTCTCACATTAAATAGCTAAAAGATTGCTATTGATGGTAGAGAATTGCATCTACGGAAAATCCGAATCGAATGCGATGTGCCGGTTGATTCACCGTACTCCATCGGATCGAATTAATTGCTATAGGTTCGACCTTCAATATAGATGCAGGTCAACTGACCAATTCCGCCATCGCCAGACTCCGCCTGCTTGTTACATCTCACAAAAGCGAAAGTGATTCATTTCACAGAAACTTGGCCGATGAAACCTCCATAGTTAACGTTGCTGCAATGTTGCTGAATGAGGGTTCGGGCGGCCCTGACCGATTCGACCAACCTTCGACAAATCGACAGGGCGCATCCAGGTCGACGATGGATCGCAGGAAATTCTTCATGGCATCGGCGCTGGTCGCCGGAGTACCTGTGGCGGCTACCCTGGGGTCGCCAGCGAACGCTGCTCCACTGTTCAACCTGCCGTTGCCGTTCGGCGATCCGGCGGGCCCAGGATCGGTGAATCCCTTACTGCCGCAACATGAGGTGGATCCGGCAGGCCGTGCATCCGAACTCGGCCGCCTGCAATCGAAGTACGTATGGACCGAAGACGCCAACTTCGTGCACGGCGTTCCGATGGCCGCATCCCTATCGATCGAGGACAACCCGACTCTCGAATGGTTCGTGCTGGTGATCGACGAGCACTACCAGGTCATCTCCAACATCGCGCTAGCGCTGACCAGGCATTTCGACCATCTGATCGGTGACATGCTGCAGCCGTTGGTGGATCAACTGTTCGGCCTGAAGGCTACGGTCGACAATGTTGTCCGCATCGTGGCCCCGGTCCTGGAAAGCCCGGTGGCCTATCCGCTCGATCCGCCGGCGCGCGCGGGCGAGTACCTGCTCACCGAGACGGTGCAGACCGTACTCCGCACCCTCGATCAGATTCGTGACGATCTGTTCACGACGCTGCGAAAGATGTTCAGCAGCCCCGGTTTAGGAAACTTCGGCACCGTGGACGGGGTGGAGCGATACCGGAATTTGTACGCCACCATCCCGGTGCCGGAAATCGCCGACCGCCTCCACGACGACATGGTTTTCGCGCGGATGCGGGTCGCGGGGCCGAATCCGATGGCGTTGCGGCAGGTGCGCGGCGCCGTGCCCGCGAATTTTCCGCTCGACAACAAGGGCTACCAGTCGGTGATGGGATCCGGCGACAGCCTGAGTGCGGCGATCTCGCAGGGGCGGCTGTACCTGGTCGACTACGCGGTGCTCGGCTCGGCCGCATCGGAGTCCGCGACGTACAAATTGCTCACCGGACCGGGGTACAACACCGCGCCGATGGCGGCCTTCGCCGTCCCGATCGGTGGCGGAGAGCTGGAACCGGTAGCGATCCAATGCGGTCAGGACCCCGCGAAACATGTCCTGTTCCTGCGCCCGGACGCCGGTGATGCCGACCGCTATTGGGGCTGGCAGATGGCGAAAACGGTGCTGCAGACCGCGGATTTCAACCACCACGAAATGCACTCGCACCTGGGACGGACCCACCTGGTGACCGAGGCGTTCTGTGTGGCCACCCGTCGGCAGCTGGCCGCCAACCATCCACTGAGCGTCCTGTTGACGCCGCACTTCGAGGGCCTGCTGTACATCAATAAATTCGCCACTTATCTCATCTTGGCCCCGGAGCTCACCGGCGATCTGATTCTCGCGCCCGTGCTCGAGGACACTATTGCCAGCGCCGGCCGGGCTCGTTTGAGCTGGGACTTCTACGCGGAAATGCCGCATCGTGAGTTTGCCGAGCGCGGCGTCGATGACGCTCACCTGCCGTTCCCGTACCGAGACGACGCCTTGTTGATCTGGGATGTCATCCATGAGTGGGCGGACAGCTATGTGCGCACCTACTACGGGGCCGACGGCGATGTGCGCGATGATTTCGAACTGGTCGCGTGGGCTGACGAGATCGCTCAGGTGGGAAAGGTCAGAGGTTTCCGGCGAATCGACAGCGTCGATCAGCTGGTCGAGGTCGTGACAATGATCGTCTTCCTTGCCAGCGCTCAGCACGCCGCGGTCAACTTCCCGCAGAAAGACTTCATCGAGTACATGCCGTTCTACAGCGGCATGACCGCTGCACCCGCGCCGTCCGACCCGGCCGGGCATACCGAATCCGACTGGATTCGAATGTTGCCCTCGCTGCTGACCTCGATTGCCCAGCTCTATCTTTTCGATGTTCTCGGCAGCGTCCACTACCGGCCGCTCGGCGACTACCGCACGAACACCTTTCCTTTCGCGAACGCGATCAACGATCCCCGGATCGCCGGTCCCGGTGGCCCGTTGGATCGGTTTCGCGCGGCACTACGCGACGCCGAGGCCACGATCAACGACCGTAACTCGCAGCGCGAGCCATACACCTATCTGCTGCCGAGCACGATCCCGACCAGCACCAATATCTAGGAGCAAGGCTGTATGAAAACTCTTGCCCGTCTTGGCATCTCGGCGATGCTGGCGCTGTGTGTCGCAGCAGGCACCGCCCATCCCGCGCCGCCAGAGGACCACACCGCACCGCCACAGGGACCAGCGGGTGAGCTGTACCTGCCCGAGGTGCAGAACAACACCGTCGCTGTGATCGACACCGCGACCAATACCGTCAAGCAGCGGATACCGACGGGACCGGCGACCAAACCCGGCGTCTTGGCGGCGACCCAGGATGGCAAGAAGGTCTATGTCGACAACTTCGGGTTCACGCCCCCGAGTGTCACCACTATCGACCGGCCGTCGAACACCACCAGGTCCATTCCGGTCGAGAGTCCGCCGCTGGGCATCTTCGCGTCGCACGATGGAAAAGAGATCTTCGTGCCCGAAGTGGGCTTTGTGATCGAGGTGCTCGACGTTGCCACCGATACGATTGTGCGACGCTTCCGTTTCCCGGATCTGGCAACCGGACGCTTTCCCGACATTCCGGCGGGCGCCATCCAGGGGCCGGACGGCCTGCTCTACGTCGGTTTCATGAACAGCGGCATGATCGAAGCCATCGATCCGAGCACCGGCGCGGTCGTCCGGCCGCCGTTGATCCTCGGTGGCATCGGCACGTTCTGGTACACCTTCAGCAGAGACGGCGCCAAACTCTATGCCAACTCGATCAATACGGTCAGCGTCATAGATCTGCGGAACTGGCGTGTCACCAAGCTGATCCACACCAGTGCGGACGGCAACTACTACCCGGGCAATCCCGGGGCGTTCGTCTCGACGCTCACTCCGGACGGCAGCAAGTTGTATGTCACGGTGTTCGGCGGCAAAGACGTGATGATCATCGATACCGCGAAAGACGAAGTGATCGGACGCATTCCGACCACCGGCGCGTCGACCGCGGTGATGTTCAGCGAAGACGGAACCCGCGGCTACATTTCCGATGTCGGACCGTCGACGAACGCCTACCCGGGCCCGCTGCTGGACCCGCTCTTGTTCGGCAACCTGGTCACCATGGGCGTCGGACTCACCCCGGGGCAGGTGATCGTCTTCGATCCCCGCACGGATCGCATTGTCGGAGACCCGATTCCGACGAAGGTCGGTCCCGGCGTTCCCCTCTGGCTCCCCCTGCTGAATTAGCGTCGCCGCACGTCACCGCACCCACCTACAGAGCGAGGTCAGATGACAAAGCCCGTCGGCATGTTGCCGGATCCACCGTCCGAGAATGCGGGCTACGCGACGCGCTGGCCGGTACGCGCCGGTGACGTCGATCGTAACGGCAGGCTCCGGCTCGACGGCATCGCCCGGTATCTGCAGGACATCGCGTGGGAAGACCTGAACGCCAGCGGCTTCGTCGACTCCGATCCGGCGTGGATCGTGCGACGCACGGTGATCGACGTGATCGAGCCGATCCGGTGGCCCGACCATGTCTCGTTGCGCCGCTGGTGTTCTGGTGTCTCGACCCGATGGGCGAACATGCGGGTTCGCCTCACCAGCGATGCGGGCGGGTTGGTCGAGACCGAGGCGTTCTGGATCAACGTCGACGAAAAGGCAGGCACGACAGCACGAATCAGCGAGGCCGGCTTCGAGCACCTGAGCGCCAGTACCGACGAGCACCGACTGCGCTGGGCCCCGATGCTCGACCGGATGCCTGCGGCGCCGTCGGCGCGCGATCTGGCGTACCAGATCCGGGAGGCGGATATCGATCTGCTGCTGCACATGAACAACGCCATGTACTGGCAGGCCGTCGAGCAGTTCCTGCCCGGCCGTGCCGAACTTCTGGTCGAGCCGTATCGCGCGATTATCGAGTACAACGCGCCCATCACGGCTGATCAGTCCCTGCACATCCGGTCGGAAGACCGCCCGACCGGACTCCACCTGTGGTTCGTCACGGGGGAGAAGTGCAACGCCGCTGTCCACCTCGGCCCGATTCAACACATGTCGGCTAACGCAGAGTGAGTTCTTTTGTTGTTCAAGCACATCCGTAGACGTTCAGCCAGGTCCTTTCGACGCGCGATAGTCCTCATCGCGACCTGCGCGACCTTCGTATTCCTGACCTCCGGTGCCGCACTGGCGAATCCATCGATATCGGGTTCGACCAGCGGTCCGGACGGACCGATCTGGATACCGAACTACGGCACGGGGTCGGTGCTGCGGATCGACCCCGCCACCTCGGCGGTACAGCAGGAAGTACCGCACGTCGGGGACCATCCCATGGTCATCAAGGCCCTGCCCGACGGCTCGCGCATGTTCGTCGGCAACTTCGGCCCGGTCAACCCGTTGACCTGGAGTGTCACGGTGATCGACATGCCGAGCGGCCAAGTCGTCCAACGGATCCCGACGCTCGGTGCGCCATACGCGACCATCATCCTGTCGCGGGACGCCCGCTATCTGTTCGTCCCCACCGCGCTGTCGATGGTGCAGGTGATCGACACCCATACCCTGGAGGTCGTGCGGACGCTACCGGTCGTGTTCCCGCCCGGTCCTGCGCACATCGAGGTATCTCCGGACGGCTCAGAAATTTACGTCATGTCGGCGGCCGGGATCTTGACGAAGTACGACGCCTATACCGGTGCGGTCATCGCCCCGCCGCTGTTTCTCAACGGGGCTGCCCCCGGCTGGGGCGCGCTGTCCGCGGACGGCGAGACGCTGTACGCGATCAACTTCTGGTCTGGTGTCACGATGATCGACGTCCGTACCTGGACGGTACGCAATACCGTAATATTCCCGAACGTCTGGGCGGAACCGATCTCGGCGACCCTGACCCCGGACGGCACCCAGTTGTGGGTGTGCAACTACGGCTCCGACGAAGTGATCATCCTCGACGCCCGGACCGGCGCGGAGCTGAACCGCTTCGCGACCGACGGCGCGGCGGTCTACGCGGGGTTCTCCCCGGACGGCCGAACCGCATACCTATCGATCGTCTCGGATGGCACGCCACTGATCTACTTCAGCCCGCTCGCCGGCTGGTACCACTCCAAACAGAACGCCTGGGATCCGTTCATGGCCAACCTGGCGAACCTCGACACCTCGCTGACCACCTACGACACCGCGACGCTTCAACCAATCCGCTCGTACACGACGAAGGGCGCCTTCGTCGCCGGTGTGTACCCCGGCTGAGCTGTCCACTATCGACCCGGGCCGATGAGCTGTCCGAGAATCGCGAGTGCCAGTGGTACTCGCCGGTCTCGATGCCTTGCTCCGCCTCCTCTCCAGGCGCGGTACTCGCTGAGGTCGCGCCCCTTGTGAGACTGCGTGGGTAGGTTCGTCGGCCGATCGCAGCCGATGCCTGTCTTATAAAATGTGATCCCGGTCACATAGTTGACGACCTCGTCCTTGCTTGTCGGCGTCACCTACCCGTCGTGACCAGCACCCGCCATTTTGGAGCGAACTGCGCACCGCTGCTGCGCAATGTTTCCGGTGGTCAGTGGGCGCTTCCGGCTATCCGTGTTGTGTCGTCGCCGGTGTTATCTTCTACGTAAGAAGGTCTCCTTCCCGGCGAGGCGTGAGCGCCGACAGGGGGCAGGCATATTGCGCAGTGCTACTGCGCAATCGCCACGGGCGAGCGAGTGGGAGTGGTGCAGTGAAAGCGTTCTTCGAGTTGCTGGGGAAGGCAATGGAGAGTACGGGCATGACGTTGCGGCTCAGCCTGTTGATGCTGGTCGCCGCAGGGGCATATTTCATCATCCGTCTGACGTAGGTCGCGTTGGCACGAGGGAGGTTCATGCATGGAATCCGTTGATACGGCGGGCTATACCGCGGACGTCGCCGATCGGCTCTGGCGGGCGTACTCGCCCTTCCAGCGGGGTCGGGACACCTCCAGCGACCTCACAAACATGCTCGCGATCCTGATGCTCGAACGACTCATCGACTCGGCGGGCGAATCGGAGGACGAAGCGGAAGCTACCAGGCGGTGGGCTCGGGCAGTCGAGGATGCCCAACGCGGTGCTTCGCCACTGACCGACTTGCGGGCCGCGATGTACACCGCCAGCATGCATGCGCGCTTCCCAGGTCCTGAGCTGCTCTCTCTCGAAAGCCGGCCGCTCGCTGGTGACCCCGGTTCTGATGACGTCCCGTGGGTGGCCCCGTTCCTCGTCGCGCTGACCGAGCACCCGGCGCCGACCGGGACGGTTCTGCACGAAGTCGGTGAGTTGCTCATAGAGCGTCACGTTCAGGAGAACCCCTATTCAGTGGGGGAGTACCACACACCACGGGGGGTCGTGCGCCTCATCGTGGATCTGGCATCCCCGCAGCCGGGGGACCGAATCCTCGATCCAGCCTGTGGAACCGGTGGCTTTCTCGCTGCCGCAGCGCAGCACATCGCCGCGTCCGGCCGCGTCGACAAGGGATCCTTCGAAGCCCACGCCATGGATCACAGCAATACGCAGCTGGCGGCGATGAACATGGCCCTGCACGGCGTGATTCGGCCCAAGGTCCTTCCCCCCGACCCGTCGGCGCTGTTTCAACATCGGGGCTCCGGACTCGTCGATGTGGTGTTGAGTAATCCGCCGTTCAATCAGCGCATCAAAAACGGCGATCTCCTCGACTTGCCCTTCGGCCCGCCGCCGACGTCGAACGCGAACTTCGCCTGGCTGCAGCTCGCATGGACCCGGCTGAGCGCGAACGGGATGGCGGCAATCCTGATGCCGCCCGCGGCCGCCTGGTCCACAGGCCGGGAGGCACAGATCCGTAGGGAGATGGTCGCCCGAGGCGCGGTCCTCGCGGTTATCGCATTGCCCCCGAATCTCTTTCGTGAGACCTCGATCCCGGTGCATGCCTGGGTACTGGCCCGTGACAAGGCCCACCACCTGCCCGCCGACAAACGAGACGCGGTTCTCTTCATCGACGCCAGCGGCTTGGGCACACAGGTGCCACGGCAACCCCGAACGCTGACGGCAGCGGAATCGAAACGCATCAGTAGTCGATTCCTGGAGTGGCCGTTGTCGCCTCCGACGGCGTCAGATGAACCGGGGTTCTCTCGTTCGGTCACCCATGAAGAGATTCTCGAGAACGGCGGAAACCTCGATCCACGGCTCTATGCCGAGAACACGCGAGCGGAGCCGTCGACGGCTCCGGGACTTGGACAGCTGCCCGACGAGCTTGTTCGGCGCGATGAGACGGCATCTCGCTTGTTGATCGAAGTCCGAGATATCTTCGGTGCCGGCGGCCCATTGACCGCTGACGGCATCGAGTTTCCACGCGCGGCGCTCCGGAACATCGTGCGCGGCGGATCACTCCTCGCTGGTCCCTCCGGAAGTCTCATCCGCGCGGAGGACTATGTGGGTACCGACGGCATTCCAGTGGTCATGCCGAAGGACCTGACCGACACCGGCTTCAATGAAGAGCACATCAGATACATCGCCCAGCGGCAGGCCGAGGGCCTGGAACGCTTCCGTCTTCGCCGCGGTGACATCGTCATGGCTCGCCGCGGCGAGCTGGGGCGATGCGCAGTGGCTCACGCTGAGCAGCAGGGCTGGGTCTGCGGAACCGGCTGCTTCGTGCTCCGGCTCCCGGCCACGTTGGATGCTGACTATCTCGCGGCCTATCTGCGCAGCCCAATGGCGCGCGAATGGCTGGATAGTCATTCCACGGGAGGTATGAGCATGAAGACCATTTCGCTCAGTGTCCTGGGCAACCTGCCGGTCGTCGTGCCTGACCTCGATGTGCAGCGAGCGATCGCGGAGTCGATGGCGCGGTTGGCTGCGGCCGAGCGGCTGCTGCAGGAGCAACTCGAACTGATGCAGGAGATCCGTCGCACCGCACTGGTCGGGCTCTTGCAGAAGTAGGTCAGCAGAGTCGGCCGCCGAGTTCCGCCATGGCGGGTCACGTACGGGGCCTTCGTTCGCCGGCCGGTGGTGTGGTCGGCGAATCCGCCTCGGCGTGACTGCTTTTGGGTGAAGTTGCGGTCGGGGGTTTCGCGGACGGGGCCGGAAGTCGGCCGCTTCGGCTGCCTCGTGCACGGTGAGACATGTTGGGGCGGAGCCGTGTTCGGGGCTGTGCACTGCCGTTGACCTGCGGCGTTGCGACGGTTGAGGATTGCGGGAAAAAAGTTTGAACTTTGATGGAACCGATTGCCGCCTGATTGCGTCATTACAAGTGTCACAACAGAACTCAGCAGTGGGGACCACATGCAACGCAGCCACCATAAAGCCGCTCGGCCGCTCGGGTCGTCGCGACAGCCGGAGCTTGCCACGCGGCGAGATACCGGTGGCGGTTGCTTGTGCCATGCCGACGGGATCGGTGTGGCTCCGTGGGGTCGGGTAATCATGCCCGGACAATCCAAAACAACTGCGGGATTTGACATTTCACAATCGGCTGCTAGCGTACAGAATCAGTAGAAACTCCGATCGAAGCCGGGGAAGGGCTCGGTCGGACATCAAGACTCTAGGGGAAGAATCTTTAGTGGTGGGGAATTCATGTATAGGCCCTTGACCGCCTATTATTCTTGATTTCCGCGTCGACACTCGCCTCGATCCGGCCGAGTGCTGCGGAATCTATTTTTCATCGATCGTTCGGAGAATCCGAATTGATCATTTCGGGGTTCCTGGCTGCCCATAATCAGCCTCGCAATCATCCGTGAGCAATTCTCGCGGATTCAAAGAAATGGAGTAACAATGTCCAGTCTGGCCACTTCCTACAAGGCGTACACCACCGACGACGAGATGGATACCGCCTCGATCTTCGGCGCCTCGGCCCCCGCGACCACGCCGTTGACACCCGAGCTCGCGGTGGTGCTGATCCGCGCGACCCTGATCGCGCAGAAGTCGTCGCAGCAGTGCGCCATCGTGGTCGCGGGCGGTACGCCGAACGTCGCGAACTCGATCCGCCGCGTCTGCTGATTCGGCCGAATACCAAGGTGGGCAGGCTCCGTACGCGGAGCCTGCCCGCTATACCAACGACCAGCAGGAGACCATGGTGAAATTTCTGCTTTATGTGACCGGCGCTGCCGCAGCAGCATTGACGCCATTGAACCTGTTGACCTTCGACGCACTCAGACCCGACGACGAACTCAGGGTCGTATTGAGCAGGACCGCGGAAACATTCGTCACCACACGAACCTGCGCCGCCGGTAATCGGACCGTTTCGCGTGATTGCTGGGAAACCGACGAAGCAGTCCATCTCCCTTTCGCCGCCTGGCCCGACGTTGTCATCGTCTACCCGGCGACGCTCGATTTCCTGGGGCGATTGCGTTCCGGTGTCACCAATACGCCGATGATGCTCGCATTACAGTGCACGGCTGCCGCGGTATATCTCTGTCCGGCGCTGCCGCCAGGTGCCGAGAACTCCCCGGCCTTTCGTGCCGTCCAGGAATTCGCGGCCCAGCATTCGCAATATCGTCTGGTCGACACCGCTCCCGGCTACAGCCTCGCCATGAACGCCGACGCCGGCCGCGCACCCGCCGCGTTCGCAGAAGTTCTCGAGCTCTGCGGCGCACAACCCACGCGTGCGGAGGCGGTCCGATGGACGGCGACTGCCTCGACGTGACACTGACCAGTGTGCTCGCCACCACGGTGCAGCGGATGGATACGCGAACTCACCGAATTCACCAGGTGCGCTTCGATGTTCCGATCCATTCGCCGGCGATCGGCTTCGCCGCGGCGAAGCTGACGGGCGCACGCTATTCGGTGGCCGCCGAAGCTGAGCCCGGCTCGATCGTCCACGTCACGCCGAGCGATATGCGCACCGCGCTCGATATCACCTCGGACAGCGCGGCGCGGCACTGCTTCCAGCAACTGCTCGAGGCGATTTCGGGCATACACGCCGTCGGCGTTCCGCCGGTGGGCACGCTGCCCGCGCGTCCGCCCTGGATCATTCGGCTGACCAGGTACCTCGAAGCCGAGGAGCAGCGCGACCAGGACATCCTGGCCCAGGCGACCTCGAACACGTTGCGGCAACACCTTTTCGCCGTCCTCCGGCGGGCGGGTGACGGCACGAAGTTCGTGATCCACGGCGCTCCGTCGCTGGCCGCGACCTATTACCGGGACGGCGATGTCTGTGTGCTCGTCGGCGCGGATCTCGCGTCGGCCCGCCCGGAGCTCGACTGGGGATATCTGCTCGGCGAACTGGGTGAGCTCGCATCCACCGGCGGTTACCCGGCCGCGCGCTACGCCGCGGCATCGATGGATGTGCTGCTGTCGACGATCCGCGATCGCGGCCTGGACGTGAACTACGTCAACGAGGTGGCAATCGCGAAACGCTTTCTGCACCTCGTCGACTATCAGAACACCTGCCGCATGTACGAGATGCCCGTTCCGAATGTCGAGAAGCTGCAAGAGACCCTCGCCGAACTGGCCAACCTAGTCGAATGGGCTGAACATGCACCAACACAGAATCGATGACTACCCCACCGTTCGAGAATTCCTGCATACGCTCGGGATCACGGTGGACGCTGAGAGCGCACAACGGCATCCCAGCCGCAATCCCTGCTGGCGCGGCCGATCCTCGGACGGCGCGGCCGTTTTCGTGAAATTCGAGAACACGGTGGCCGGTATCGGCCTGAAAACCGATGGCACGCGGACGTTCTATCAGCTGCGCGCCGAGCACCACCGCATGCGCGCCGCCGTATCGACGCTCGAGCCGACCGCCGTCTCGCCCGATGGCATGGTGCAGATATATCCTTGGCGCACACCGCTTTCCCACTCCGAGAGTCTGGTCAGCGGGGAGCTGGATCCGCGAGTCGTCGAGGCGATCGCCCGCGACATCGCCCGCCTGCACGGTGTGGAAGCCGAACTGTGCACCGGCGTCCCGGTGACCGACGCGGAGCCGATTCCGGGCGGCTATGGCGTTCCGTCGCTGCCGATCGAGGTCGTTCCCGGGCTTTCCGGTGCGCAGCTCGCCGTGTGGGGACTGCTGCACGGCGACGACGAACTGCTCGACCAGGCGCGTGCGACGGTGCTGGCGCCGTCGGACGGCACCGATCGGACGTTCATCCACGGCGATCTGCGGCTGGATCAGATCCTGCTGGCCGAGGCCGGCGAGCAGGCGCCCGCATCGATCATCGACTGGGAATCGTTCGGCTACGGTGACCCGGCGCGAGACACCGGAACATTCATCGGCAACATCCTCAACGTTGTCCTGATGAAGGAGATACTCGCGACGAAACGCCGTGGCAGGCAGGCCGATTGGCAGGAGGCGATCCAGCGCGGCCTCGATCTCGCGCGCCCGCTACTCGTCGCCTTTCTCGCTGCCTACCGCGCCGAGGCCGACCTGGCCGAGCTCGACATGAAAGATCATGTCCGGCGCGCGCTTCGGTTCGCGGGCTGGCATCAGTTCGACCGCATGCTCGCGACCGCGGAGGAGGCCGCGATCATCACGCCACTCGCGAAAGCACTCGCCGGCGTCGGGCGCGCCTTTGTCCTACAACCCGATGAGGCCGACAAGGAGTGGGGGCTGTCCGATGCCTACACAAGTGCTCACTGAGCCGCGTGCCCTGGTGCACGCGGTGGACTTGGCGCACACCGCCGTGTCCGAGATCGTCGAGACGACGTTCGACGACGACAAGCTCTCGCTCACCTATCGAGGCAGAAAGCTCGACGGGTCGGTCACCGAGGTCACGGATCTGCTCGCGGAATGCCTGTACGCCACGCTGCACGCGAAGTATCTCGAGGTATTCGACGACTCCGCCGCAGCCGAATTTCGTCCGCGCAGTGAGCGTTTGACCGCCGCGCTCGGAGATGTCTTCCGGGACAGGCTCTTCCCGCTGACCATGCCGGTGCACCACGCGACCGAGACCGGGCCGGTGATTCTGTGGCATCGCGGACTGAAGGTCCACTGCCCACCGGATCGCCTGACCGAGGTCACCCCGGCGGGCGACCGCGCGGTGCTTGTCGAACACTATTCCGCCGCAGTGTCTCCCGGCTTTTACTACGTCTTCGGCCAGGGCGCGCTGGACGACGTGCAGCACTACGGGGAGCGCACCTACGTCTCGGTGCCCGATCCGGCCGATATCGTCACGCTCGCGCCGGTGCTCGTCACCGAACTCGACCGCCTGAACACGAAATATCACGTCAAGTTCCTCACCGAGGAGTCCACGTATCCGCGCACCGACACCGTCGCCATCTACCACGACAGCCCGCAACAGCTGAACGAAGCGGTCATCACCGCGGTCGCCGGGACGGCACTGGCCACCGGGGCCGTCTCCGACTACTGCCTCGAAATCGGTCCTGGCATCGGCCGAGCGCAGGAGCCCGTCGGGCGCTACGGCCGGGGCCGGAGCTTCGGCCAGCATCGGTCGGGGATGCTGGCCGACGCGATCGTGCACACCCTGGTGACGGACGACGACTTGGCGACCACTTGCCTGCGCCTCGCCGCGGAATATCACGTCGATCCCGAGTGCCTCGCGCTCAACCGCGGGTGATTCCCGTGGTGCTGTCACAGCCGGCCGCGGCGGCCGAGCTCCCGCGGCTCAGTTCCGCTGTCTCGATCGTCATGCCCGGGGGCTATCGCGACGACGAGCGTCTCGGCATAGACGGTTTCGCGCATCTGCGCGAGCACATGGCGTTGCGGGCGATGGATGCTGCGATCGCCCCCGCGCGCGTGCTGAGTCGCTCGGCGCGAACATTGCGGACGACGACCGAGTTCGATCTCGTCGTGCACGGCGGTCGCGGCCTCGACACCGCTGTGCTGCCGGATGCGCTGACAGCGCACCTGGACTCCGGCCATCGTGGCGAAATCGCCGCCATCGCCACCGAACTGCGGGACGCTCGGGAAGATTCGTCGGCCGTCGTCGTGGACGACGCACTGCCGCGAGCGCTCGGCTGGTCGAGCGGCTGGGGCTACGGCGATCCGGCTCAGCTGGCACAGTTGAGCTCCCGCGATCTGCGGCTGCTCATCGAGCAGTCATGGCACGGCAGCCGGCCGCTGGTATCGGAGGTACCCATCGCGGCGCTCGCGGATCGCTGGCCCGACCCGGCCGCCCCGGCGCCTGAGCCGAGCACCTCCGCTGACGACATCGCGGTCCGATCGGGCCCGGCGGTGTCCGAACCGGACCAGGAATTCCGCACCGCGGCGATCGGCTGGACCGTGGCTTACCGCGCGCCTCGGTGGATCACGATCCTGGACGACTGCCTCCGGTACGTGCTGTCCTACGCCGCACCGCGAGTGCGCCACACCTTCCCCAACCTGGCGATTCGGCTGCGCCCCGGGCAATTCGGTGAGCGCTATACCGCGGCCGACGCCGAGCTCGTGGTCGGCTTGGTCACCACCCGGCAAGGCACGGAGCACACCACCGTGCTGCGGGACTACCTCGAAACGCTGTTCCGGACGGCTCGGCTGCTACTCGAAGCAGAGGTGATACCGGTGGCGCACCTCGACATTCGGTCCCGCCTCGAGGCCGTGCAGCACAGCGGCGAACCACAGCAGCGTGCGCGGTGGCAGAGCCGCGCGGCCTTCCTCGGCCTTGGTGATAACCATCCCTTTCTGCGACACCCTGCGGAGACAGCGTTCAGTCCGCGCGCGGATTCGGCCCGGCTGCTCGCATTGCTGGAAGCCGCGACCGGCCACCTCATCGTTGGGCCCGAGCCGTGCGCATCGTGACGATAGCGTCGCGGCAGCCTTGGGTGGAGGCGCGATTCGGTATTCGTTTCCACGGGTTGGCCACCGCGACCACGTTGGCGAACGCGGCCGATCTCGCGCTGCGGGAGACGGCCGGGCGTGCTGGGCCTACCAATTGGTTGCTGGACAACGGATGCCAAGTCGCGCATCGCATCTCGGCCGTCGAGAGCATCCTCTCGGCGAGTTGTCTTGCCGAACCGTGCATTATCGAACCGCTCGCGCGTCTCGCGACCATCCACGACGCGATCGTCGCCGGGTATCTGAACGCCGAAAGATGTGGCGCAGCGCTCGAACTGCGAGATCGCGTGGTCGCCGAGGCGGCCGGTACGGCGGACCGGCCCGACGCACCGGCGAACTACTTGGTGATCAGCGGCCCGGTCGGCATCGTCGCCGACTGCGTGGCAGGCATCGAGCGGAGAAACCGATGACGCGGGCGCATATCGTCGCCGCGGCGCCGCTCACCGAATGCGCCTGTCGTTCTGGCCGGGTTCGGCTGCTTCAGCTCGCACTCGACGTGGACAGGCACCGGTGGCGCGAGCTGCTGGCGGCGGAATTGCGGTCGCTCGACGTGCAACTGCACACGGCTGCCATGGAATGGGTTGAGCAGCATGATATTTCCGTTCTGGTAGTCGAGCTGCGCGTCGAGCACGGAGCGGTGCGTAGTGAGCTGATCGAGGCCGTCGTGTGGCGCGTAATCGAGCGGATGCGAACCGCGGCCGCGACAACCGCGGAAAATGTGCTTCATTCGAAGAATGTATTGATGTCGACCATGGAACGCGATGTCGCCGATCTTTCCCGCTATGTCGACGCCGTCATGGCAAGCCTGCTCGACCACGGCTCGACAGCGGTTCCGAAAACAATGGTGGCGGAGGCGGAATCGATGACTCCCGCTGAAATCGGTCAAGGGATTGCGCGGCTCCTCGCCCCCGCGAACGTCCGGTGGGATTATGTGGTCACGCCATAGTCCGGAATGCACTACCGATAGCGTCACCCGGCCGATGCCTCCGGAGTCGCAAGCCATCCGTCTGAGCATGAATTATGCAGGGTATCAACACATTCCAACCCAGGACCATGGACGCCTGCCGCACCGCCCCGACCAGCGACCCCGCCCCGTGTTGACCCGCCCCGCGCCGTATGCTGTAATTCGTTGCGGTGCAGAGTATTTAATATCTCAACCGTACTCCAGGGGGACTACATTCGAGCACGTGAGCGCAATCGTCCGGCGTGCAGGGACACTCCGCCTGCGCAGGAATCGCCCGATATACGCATCTTCGCCCATCACTCTGAAGCAAGAGGAATACGGAAGTGACAGTCTCCGAACCGCAGCAATTGATCGCTGACAGCCTGATTTTCGGAAATATCATCATCACCCGAACCGACGACACGGTGACGACGCGGCTCGAATCCGACGAAGCGACAATCGTCACCATCGAGCGTACGGGCCCGCGCACCCGCAAGAATATTCCCATCGGAACACGGGATCCGAATTTTCTCACCATGCGGGTGAATGATCGTGAGATCAAAGTTGAGCCGGGCAGCGGCAAAATATTGAAGCGGACATATCGGATCATCGTGGAGAACGATGGCCAAATTCTCAGCTTCCGCCCCAAGGGCATCGATACCTGCATGTTCATCAAGGGCAAACCGCATGAGATCGAGAAGCACTTCGGCGATCTGACCGCCGAGGCGGACGGCACGATCGAGGTCCTCTGGGCCGTGCCGCAACACGTCAAGCTCGTCAACAAGACCGTCGAGCCGCCGGAACCGACCGTCGAGGAACTGCTCATCGGCTACGCCCTCGCCGCCGCTTTCGGCACCGGAGCGTTGTCGTTGTCGTCGATCGTCATGGGCCTGGTGTCCGCAGCCATGCCAGGCTGACCACAAGTGGGGGAGAACGTTGTGACAAGGGGCGACGACGACCGGTCGGCGGCGGGCGCCGAGCCGTGCGCAGCGCACGACGACACGGTCCGGGCGACCGGCTTCTGGACCATGCTGGCCCAGCTGCCCGCGGTACTGCTGCATCTCTTGCGCGAGTGCTGGTCGGTGAGCCGGATCGACACCGCGGCGGTCATCCTCTGCACGGTCGCGGCTGAGGTCTGCACCGCGGTCGGGCTCCTTGCCACCAACAGCGTGCTGACCGGGCTGCTGGCGGCCGGGCCGACGCCGGAACGCCTCGGCGCCGCGGCGCCCGGGCTGGCCGCGGTCGCCGGGTCGGTGCTGCTGCGGGCCCTGCTCGGCCAGACCGCCGACTGGACCAGAGCCAGGCTGATGCCGCAGTTGCAGCGGGCGGTCCGGGCCAGGGTGCTGGAGCTGACGACCGAGGTCGAATTGATCGCGTTCGACGATCGCCGCTTCCGCGATACCCTGCACCGCGTCCGGCTGCGTTCAGTGGACGCGCTGTCCGGGTTGCTGTTCAGTGGGTTGCATACCGCGTCCGGCGTCATCGGCCTGATCGGCGTCGGCGGGGTCGCGGCGACACTGCATCCGATTCTGCTCCCGCTGCTGCTGGTCGCCGTGGTACCGACGTGGTGGGCATCGCTGCGCTCGGCTCGGCTGATGTACGAGGTCTACGCCGAGACCAGCGGCGTCCAGCGCCGGATGGATTCACTCGCCGAGCTGATGTCGGAACGCGGGCCCGCCGCCGAGATCCGCGCGTACACGATGCGTCCGCACCTACTCGAGCGATTCGATCGACTCGCCCGCCAGGTCCAAAACGTGCACATCCGTTCGGAAACCAAGCAGGCCGGTACTCGCGCGGTGGGTCAGGGACTCGCCGGCCTCGGCGCCGGAACCGTCTACGTCCTCATGGGCGTGCTGCTGTATGCCGAAGTCATGCCCTTGGCGACCGCGGGCACCGCGGTCATCGCCATCCGCACGGCGCTGACGGCGCTCGCGGCTGTCGGCGCGAACGTGAACTTCGCCTACGAGAACGCCCTTTTCTACCGGGACTACGTGGACTTCTGCGGTGATGCCGAAGGCTGGCGGGAACGCCGCGGTGGCACGACACCGCCGCCCGACGCGGAGCGAATCACGTTGCGGGACGTGACATTCACCTATCCGTCGGCGACGAGTCCCGGGCTGCGCGGGGTGAACCTCGACATCGCGCCCGGTGAGGTCGTCGCGCTGGTGGGCGAGAACGGGGCGGGCAAGTCGACGCTGGCGAAGATCATCGCGAGCCTCTACCGCCCGCAGCACGGAGTTGTCAGCTACGGCGGCGTACCGGTCGACGAGGTCGATCTCACGCTGTTGCGTCGGCGCATCGCCGTTGTCGCACAGGACTTCACGCGCTGGCCGCTGTCCATGCGGGACAACATCACGATCGGCCGACCCGACCGACCCGACGCCGAGGCCCAGCTCGCCGCCGTCGCGGCGGCGACCGGGATGGACAAGGTCTTCGGCCGCCTGGACGGCGGGGTCGATACCCCGCTCGATCCGTCTTACCGTGGGGGAACGGACCTTTCGGGTGGTCAATGGCAGCGCATCGCGATCGCGCGCGGTCTCTACTGTGACGCGCGACTGCTCATCTTCGACGAGCCGACGGCCGCGCTCGACCCTCGAATGGAGAGCGCGATCTTCGACATGATCCGGCGCCATGCCGGCGGGCGAACGGTGGTGCTGGTCACGCACCGCCTGGCGGGCGTCCGATTCGCGGACCGGATCGTCGTGCTGGACCAGGGCCGCGTCGCCGAGCAGGGCACGCACGCCGAATTGATGGGCCGCGGCGGCACCTACCGCGATCTCTACCTCCTACAGGCCTCGTCCTACCGCGAGAACGACGAGGTGCGGGTGAGCGAACGGACAGTGCCGCAACCGATTCGACGGATGCCCTCGGCTGTCGGCACCACACCCTGACCGGAGTCCGCGAAGACCGGTTCAGGATACGAAGCGCGGGGTTCCGGCTCGCGCGCCTGACACGATTTGGACAATGGACAGCGCGACCAGTAGGACCAGTACGGCGGTCCAAGCGTGGGTCAGGTCGTGTAGCGCGCCGGCCAGTACTGGGCCGATTGCACAGAGGGCGAATCCGGCGGTTTGGCTCATCGCGGTCAGTTTCGCGGTGGTTTGTGCGTCGTGGGATCGGAGGATAGGGAGCGAATAGCCGATCGCGGTGCCTGCGCCGAGTCCGGCACCGAGCAGGATCATCCACACGATGGTCCCGCCGGTAGGCGAAATCAGCAGTCCGACAAAGGCAATGGCGAGCACGGCTCCGGTTGAGGTGGCGGCCCAGACCTGGCGTTCGCTTCGGTTCACCAGGATGGACATGGCAAGGGCCGAGGGGACCGCGACCAGGTTGGCCACCGAGAGCATGCCGCCTGCCAATGAGGCATTCATGCCCGAGTCCACGAGAATCGTTGGGAGCCAAGCGGAAACGGTGTAGAACAGCAGCGCGGGCATGGCGAAGAAGATGGTCACCGCCCAGGCCAGCGGCTGCAGCCACAGGCTGCGTGGCGTGGCCTCCGCCGCCGGGCCGGTGCCTGCGTCGCTGCGGACGCGCAGCTGGGGCAGCCAGACGAACCATGCGATGACGACGGGGACGGCCCACAGGCCCAGTGTCGCGCGCCAGCCGAAGCCGGTGGCATCCTGCAGCGGCAGCGTGATTCCGGAGGCCGCGGCCGCTCCGGTGTACAGCGACATGGTGTAGAGCCCGGTGAGCAGCCCGACGTGCGTGGGGTGATCGCGCTTGATCGCGGCAGGCACCAGGACGTTGCCGATGGTGATGGCCAGACCGATGATCGCGGTCCCGGCGAACAGCGCGGGCACGCCGGGCAGTAGTCGAATGCCGAAGCCCGCCAACAGCACCAGCAGCGCGTACCCGATCGTGCGGTTGAGTCCGAGTTTGCGCCCGATGCGCGGCGTCAGGCCGGAGAAGCCCACCCAGCACGCGATCGGCACCGCCACCAGCAGGCTGGCGACGGTGCTGTTGAACCCCTCTTGCTGTTGCACCTGCGGCATCAGCGTCGAAATCGCCGTGATGGGTGGCCGCAGGTTCAGCGCGACCAGCGAGACGCCGACGGCCACCAGCCAGATCGGTACCACCGCAGCGGATTTCGGCGCGAGCGCCGTGGTGTCAGCCCTCACGGGCCCTCGATCGTCACCGTTGACCAATCGAACGTGAGCTCCTCGAGTATGTCCAGCTCGCTGCAGAATTTGTGCAGCCCACTGAAATTGGACAGCAACCGTTTCGTCGACCGGTCGTGCTCGACCTCCCGCAGCATCTCGTGCCCGCCGTCGACGCCGACCAGATCGACGATGCGATGCCAGGTGGGAAAGTTGTTCGCGGCGAACGCTTCCAGCCCGTCGACCATCGCCTCCCGGAACAGGGCGCGTTCCGCCGGACCGAGCCGGTGGTACACGGCCTTGGCGACCTCGTCGGCGATCGAGGAGTGACAGTACTCGTCGCGGTTGTGCATGGTGGCGGTGACCTTGTTGATCGGCTGGATCTCGTCGTCCTCGGCGATCAGATCGAGGTAGGAGTTGATCGAGATCTCGGCGACCGTGGTGAAGGCGAGCGCGCTGAGCTCGCGCTGCCAGCGTTGCTCGCTGTTGGCCATGCGCTGCCGGAGCCGAGCGGCCTTGTGCCCGAGCGGAAGTGCCGTCTCGGGCATCCGCCAGCCGCGGCGGCGCCGCATCACCGAACTGGCATTGAGGTGCATCAGGGTGTGGTACTGCTCGTCGAGCATCGCCTGGGTCATGGCGGTGGTGAGCGTTTCCATCGCCAGGCCGGTGTCGTAGGTGTCCTCGATGATCAGCGCGAAGGTCGGGTTCACCACGTGCTGTTCGGTGTCCATGATGTGCTTGTTGAAGGCCACCCAGCCCCAGCCGAGCAACCGCGCCCGGAGGTCGGGGTTCATGGCCTGGTAGGTCGGGTGGTCCCGGAACGGGATGAGACCTTCCGGATAGTCGGGACGGGCGGGTTCGAACAGCTCGTCCAGGTCGGGCTCCGGGCGCTTCACCATGGCGCGCCGATGCCAGTTCGCGGTGAGCCTGCTGATCACCGCGTTCTCGACCGGGTCGTCGGGGTCGTGCTCCGGTAGCGACGGCACGACGGGACCGTCTCCGGGATATTGCGGAAAAGTCATGGCTATCCCTCCATAGTGGTGATCGCCTCGGCGAGGTCTTCGACGCTCGCCGCGAGCACCGCGCTCGACGAGATCTCGGTTCCCCACCGCTGTTCGAGCCGGGCCCGGATCTCGACGGCGGCCAGTGAGTCGCAGCCGACGTCGCGCAGCGGGCGCCTGCGCGGAATCCGTTGCGGGGGCAGGCCGAGTACCGCGCCGAGTTCAGCGGTCAGGGTGTCCAGCAGGCCGCCATCGGCCGGGACCTCCGGCGGCGGAGCAGGTTCGGCGCGGACCGGCAGGTCCACCGACGCCGATTCGGCAGGCGTGAACCAGGTACGCCGACGCTGCCAGGGGTAGGTGGGCATCTCGTCCGGCACGGGCAGCGCCGGGTATATCGCGGTCCAATCCGGATCGACACCGGCGGTGTAGAGGCGGGCGACGATCTCCGCGAGGCGGGCGGTGTCGGACGTGTCCCGGCGCAGTCCGGCTACCGCCGTACCACCGGCACTGTCGGCGAGGCATTGCTCGATGGCCTGCACCAGCACCGAATGCGGGGTGATTTCCAGGAAAACCGTTGGCCCCACGGCATTTTCGGCGGCGATCGCGTCGGCGAATCGAACGGCGGACCGCAGGTTGCCGGCCCAGTACCCGGCATCGAGATCCGGACCGGACATGCGCTCGCCGGTGACCGTGGACCGGAACGGCACGGCAACCGGCTCGGGCCGCAGTCCGGTGAGCGCGGCCATCAGCTGCGGTTGCAGGGGATCCATGAACCGACTGTGCGAGGCGAAGTTGATCCGCACCCGTCCGCCGCGCACCCCGGCGCTCCGCAGCTCGTCGAGTAACCCTTCCAGCGCGTCGGTTTCGCCGGACAACACGGTCAGGCGCGGGCTGTTGCGCGCGGCCACCACAATTCGGTCGCCGTAGCCTGCGGCGGCGGCCGCGGCCTGCTCGACCGGCATTGCCACCGCGAGCATTCCGCCGAGGCCATCCGCCTGCGCGGTGAGTTCGCCACGGCGACAGATGAGCTCGGCCGCGGAGGGGAGATCGAGCGCTCCGGCAACCGTGGCCGCGGCCACCTCACCGAAACTGTGACCGATGACGACATCGGGCCGAATACCCCACGAGCGCAAGTGTTGTGCCAACGCCACCTGCACGGCCCACACGGCCGGTTGGATCACCGCGGTCTTCGCCAGCTCCGTACCGTCGTCGTCGGCAAGCACCTTCAGCAGCGACCATCCGGTCGCGGATCGGATTGCCGCGTCACAGTTTTCGATCGATTCCCGGAAGGCAGCCGAGGTGTTCAGTAGCTCGCGCCCCATGCCGACCCACTGGCTGCCGTGTCCGGGAAAGACGAACGCGACGCGGATTCCGCCGGTGGGCTGCTGGGTGACCTCGTCGAGTAGTCGGTCGCGTAACGCGGCGGCCAGTCCGTCGCCGTCGACCGCGGCTACCGCCGAACGCCACTCGTGGTGCGCCCGACCGCGCGCCGCCACAGCGCACACCTGCCGCGCGGTGCCCGGGTCCACGCCGTCGAGTCGATCGGCATAAGCAGCCGTAAGTTCTTGTACTGCGACGGGATCACGCGCCGAAAGCGGCAGTACCAGCGGTTGGGTATCGTCGTCCGGCTCTGCCTCCGCAGGGGCGGCGGTGAGCACGACGTGCACGTTGGTTCCGGACAGACCGAAGGACGTCACACCGGCGACCGGCGACGAATCCTCGGGCCACACAACAGGTTCGGTCGGCACACGCAACGGCGTGCCCGGCTCGAGCAGGACCGGATGCGGCTCGGTCAGCAGCGGATTCCCCGGAATCAACCGATGATGCACGCTCAGCACCGTTTTGATGAGTCCCGAGATGCCTGCCGCTCCCTCGGGGTGGCCGATATTGGTCTTCACCGAGCCGACCAGGCACGGCCGCCCGTCGGGGCGCGTTCCAGCGAACACCTGTGACAACGCCCGCAGCTCGATGGCGTCACCCGTATTCGTGCCCGTGCCATGGGCTTCCACATAATCCACTGCTCCGGGATCGATCCCAGCCCGGTCCAATGCGTCGTGCAGCAGCCGCTCCTGCGCCTCCTGGGACGGGGCGACCAGGGAACCGCCGCCGCTGCCATCGTTGTTGCTCGCGCTCCCCGCGATCACCGCATACACGCGATTGCCGTCGGCCCGTGCCTGCGCCAGCGGTTTGAGCACCACCACACCGACACCTTCGGAACGGACGAAGCCGTCGCCGGTCGCGTCGCCGAACCGGCAGCGGCCCCGCCGCGACATCAGCCCGACCTGCTCGTAGATGGCGGCCAGTTCGGGCAGCAGCACCAGATTCGCCCCGGCGGCCAGCGCCAGGTCCGAGTCGCCGAGTTGCAGGCTCTGCCAGGCCAGATGGACCGCGGTCAGCGACGACGAGCACGCCGTGTCGACCGAGACGCTCGGGCCGCGCAGGTCGAGCGCGAACGAGATCCGGCCGGACAGGAACGAGGACAGCCCGCCCCCGGTCAGTGCGTGCAGATCGAGTGAACTCTGCCGAGCCTGCAATTCCCAATAGTCCCGGCCCATTTGACCGACGAAGACTCCGGTACGCGTGCCCGCCAGCGCGGTGGGCGCGATCCCGGCGTCCTCCAGGGCCTCCCAGGCCACCTCCAGCAGCAACCGCTGCTGCGGATCCATCCGATCGGCCTCCCGTGGCGAGATGCCGAAGAAGGCCGCGTCGAAACCCTCGACGTCGTCCAGGAATCCGCCGAAGCGGCGAAAATTGGACGGCACCGCGGGCAGCCGTCCGAACACGGCCGGGTGGTCGGTGCGCTGCTCAGGCACCTCTGTCACCGCATCCACGCCGTCAACTAGCAGCCGCCAAAGTGCCTGTGGCCCATCGGCGCCCGGCAGGCGGCAGCCGATGCCGACGACGGCTATCGGCTCGATGCGCCGGCGTCGGACGGGCTCTGGAGCGGACGTGCGTGGCCGGTCGATCGGCGGCAGGTAGCGGCGCAGCTCGGCCGTGATCATCCGGGTCAACTCGCGGCGATGAGTCCGGACGAAGAAGTGACCGCCGGGCAATTCGCGCGTGCGCACGGTCTTTTCGGTGAGTTCACCCCACGCGTCGGCGTCGTCCGGTGCCGCAAGGGTGTCGTCGCGGCCGCTGAACACCACGATCGGGCACGTCACCGGTGCGGCAGGCCGATGCCGATAGGTGCAGAACATCGTCACGTCCGCGCGCAGCGCGGGCAGGGCCGAGCGCAGTAGATCCCGCTCATCGCGCAATTCGACTGGGGTTCCGCCCATGTCGAAGATTCGATCGAGCAGACCGTCGTCGGACAGCTCGTGCATCGGCTCCGGCGCGAGCCGGTGTGGCGCGGACAGGCCCGCGACCAGCAGCGCCACCGGCGCCCGGTCCAGCCGCAGCGCCACCTGGTATGCCAGCAGGCCACCCAGACTGTGCCCGAACAACGCATAGGGCACGTCGAGATGCGGACGGATCGCGTCGGCGATCGCGTCGGCCAATTCGTCCAGATCGGCCAGCGGCGGCTCGTCCGCGCGTTCTTCCCGACCGGGCAGCAGCACCGGCAGCACGTCCACCCAGCCCGGCAGCTCCGGCGGCCAGCCACGGAAAACCGAAGCGCCGCCGCCGGAATGCGGGAAGCAGAACAGCCGCACCCTGGCCGAGCGCCGGGGCGGCCGAGCCAGGAAGGCGCTCATTTCGCCCGCCCTCGGCCGCCGAGCGAGCCCGCGATGATCATCTTCTGCACCTCGGAGCTGCCCTCATAGATCCGCAGCGACCGAATCTGCCGGTACAGCCGCTCCGGCACGCTGTCGGCGACCAACCCCGCGGCGCCGAAGACCTGCACGCAGGCATCCACGATGTGCTGCGCTCGCTCGGTGGCATACAGCTTGGCGATGCTGGAGTGTTTCGCCGCGGCCGGATCCCCGCTGTCGGCCGCCCATGCGGCGCGGGCCACCAGCAACGCCGCGGCGTTCAGCTCGACCTCCATCTCGGCGAAGGACGCCTTCACCATTTGCAGATCGAACTGCCGCGCGCCGTACATCTTCCGGTTCTTCGCGTGGGTCAGCGCGGTATCGGTGGCCCGGCGCGCGAACCCGAGCGCCGCCGCGCCCACGGTCATCCGAAACCGTTCGAGCACCTCCATCGCGACCACGAAACCGCCGCCCGGCCTGCCGAGCACGCTGTCCTGCGGCAGGTGGCAGTCCGCGAACTCGAGATCGGCGAAGGACCGCGGTGCGATCAGCGGAACCCGTTGCCCCACAGTGAGTCCCGGCGTGGTCGCGGGCACCAGGAACGCCGTCAAGCCCAGGGCGCCCGGCCCCTCGCCGGTCCGCGCGATGACACAGAACAGGTCCGCGATACCGGCATTGGCGATCCACGCCTTGGCGCCGTTCAGCACGTAACCGTCGGCGACCCGATCGGCCCGCAGTCCGATGGCCGCGACATCCGAGCCGACCTCCGGTTCGGAGATGGCGAACGCGCCGCACAGCGTGCCCTTCGCCATCGGTGCGAGATACCGCCGCTGCTGTTCTTCGTTGCCGTGGCGCACTATTGGCGTCGCGGCCAGCGCCTGGATCGAGAACGCGAAATCGGCGAGATCGTCAGCGTAGGCCAGGGCCTCGCGCTGCAGGCACAGGGAACGGCAGTCGCCCGCCGCCAGGCCCTCCGGTCCGGCGGCCGGATCCAGCGCGGCCAACCAGCCGTGCTCGCCGAGCGCTCGAAGAATCCGTAGCCCGGTCGCATCCGGGTCGGCGCCCGAGTCATCCCACAGCTCAGTGTGTTCCGCGCACCAACTCTCGAGCTGTCGTGCGCGCTCTCCATGCCGCGGCTCGTAGAACGGGAGGGCGAGGATGCCCGCATCGAAGCTCATCGTTGCCTCCTAGGACAGCGTGAAGATTTCGGTGGGGTGCGTCGCAGGATCACCGGGCCGCAGGTGCAGCCGATCAGGACACAGGACGACGGCCGCCACCGTGTGTTCGCGGCGGATGTCACCGTTGTCCACGACGTTGATCGGCGGCGCGGACAGCACGGCGAAAAGGTCCTCCGGGTCGGTGCCCACGGTGGCGAGCCTGGTCCGGCACACCTCCAACCTGCGGATCGAGGAATTGCGGGCGAACACGTTGATCTCGTCCCGGGGTGCGAAGCTGGGATGCAGGAAATGGTTGGTGTGCAACATATTTCGGCCGTATTCGACCCTCACCTCCTGGTCGAGCACCTCGACGTAGGCGGCCGTGTCCCGGTCGCAGAGCACGATGTTGCGGGAACTAGCCAGGGGCAGTTCCCGCAACATGCTCACCGCTTCCTCGACGGACCCCGCGTTGTCGAGCAGATGCCGGATAGCCAGGTAGGGCGGCACACCCGGCCGCCACTGCCCGCCGAGCACGAGATTCAATCCCACTGCGAGGCCGTCGCTGTTGAGGCCGAGGTAACCGAGCAAGCCGCCGAAACTGAGCACCAGCGTGCGCCGGGACGTCCCGGCCCGCACGATCTCCAGCACACTGATCTGATCGTCCAGATTGCCGTTGAGATCCACGGTCTGCGCCAGCACCGGATCGGGCCCGGCCAGCGCGAAGGTGGTGCAGTCTCCGGCGGTCGGAATCTTTTGGTAGCCAAGGATTTCGCGGCGTACCTGCAGCAGCACGGCCTCCCACAGGTCGATGTCCGCCCCGGCGGCGAGCCCACGGATTTCCTCGGCCAGATCCGGTGTCGCAGCGGTGATCTCGGCCAGGTAGGCGTCGATCGTCGGCCGTAACTCCGGCAGTGACACCGGCTCGGGCAGGATCCGGTTCAACCGGCACAGCCCGTCGTCGAGAAAGGCTCGCAAATCCGCGGCCCTGGCCTGCCCGTGCTGATAGCCGAGGGCGAAGGGATCACCCTCGACTCGCAGGAACGGAGTCCGCAGGACTGCGTTCATTCGACGGCGCCCGCCAATTGCACCTTCGGATAGGCCGCCAGTTTGCTTTTGACACCGGCCCATTCGGGACGCAGCACGCTGTAGAAAATGGCGTCCCGGCGACGGCCGCCGGGCATCGGATTGAAACTGCGCAGCACCCCCTCCTCGACCGCCCCGATATTGCGCAGACCACGACGCGCCTGCTCGTTGAGCACGTCGGTCTTGAACTCCACCCGTTCCGCGCCGAGCCGTTCGAAGGCGTGTTCCAGCAGCAGGTATTTCGCCCACCGATTGAGCCCGCGGCCGCGGAAGTCGCGGCCGAGCCAGGACCAGCCGATCTCGAGCCTGCCGTCGCGTTCGGCCATATTCCCGTAGCTCATGCTGCCCGCGGCCCGGCCGCTGGCCTTGTCCATGATGTAGAAGACCACCCGGCGCCCGGCCCGCTGATCCTCCAGTCCCGCATCGAAGAACGCGTCGAAGTCGGCCTCGGTCTGCACCAGCGAGACGAAATATCGCCAGATGTCGGGGTCCAGCGCGATCTCGCACAGGGCCGCCCGGTCCGTCGGCTCGATCGGCCGGAGCAACAGATGATCGTTCTCCAGCCGCGCCGGCGCAAGCTCAGCCCATCCCATCTCAGACCGCACTTTCCGCGTGCCGGGACAGCGCGGCGGTCACGTCGCGCAGAGTGTGCAGGGCGGCCACGTCCTCCTCGGTGAAGTTCGCCAGCGAGATTCCCGTGTCGTCGCAGACCGCGGTCAGGAAGAGGACCTTGTTCAGTGAGGTGAGCCCGTAGTCGTCGACCATGTCGAGGTCCGGATCGAGCGCACCCTGCGCGTTGTTCGACGCGATCACCTTCCGGAAGTTGTCGTGCACAGCCTTTTCCACATCAGGCATGGGTTCTTCCTTTCTCACCGATTTCCCGTCGAAACTGTTCGAGGATCTGGCTGCGTTTGGGTTTGTACTGCGAGCTGAGCAGTCCGTTTTCGATGCTGAACCGAGGTCGGGCGATCACCAGCCTGCCGATGCGCTCGTCGCGCTCCAGTTCCGCGTTGGTGTGTGCGAGGTGCTCGGCGATGGCCGCCTCGTCGGCGGGTTCGGCCGCCGGGGAGACGACGGCGACGAGCTGGGTTTGCGTCGGGCAGAACACCACGCAGTGTTCGATCGCCGCGCTGGCCGCCAGCCGTTCCTCGATCGGCCGGACGATCACTTTCTTCCCGTTCGCCAACACGATCACGTCATCGGCGCGACCGCGGATGTAGAGAAAGCCGTCGTCGTCGAGGTAGCCGATATCGCCGGTCCGGACCGTGCCATCGGCGGCGAACACGCCCATCGAATGCGCGGTCGCACCGTATTCGTAGCGCCGCGCCACCGGGTGGTCGCTGCGGACACTGATGACGCCATCGGCGTCGAACAGCACCTCCTTGCCCGGCACGACCCGCCCGACGCTGCCCTCCTTGCTGGCGCCGGGATGGTTCTTGGCGACGATGCAGGTCTCGTTCATGCCGTAGCCCTCGTAGATGGGCACGCCGAGGCGGGTGAAGAAACGCAGCATGTCGGCGCCCGCCGGTGCGGAACCGGTCCACAGGTAGCGAACTCGGTCGCCGAACAACTCTTTGGCCGCGACCTGCGGATCGGCCTGTGCCGCCAGATGCTGTTTCACGGTCTCGTAGAAACCCGGCACCCCCATCACGACGGTGGGCCGCACCCGCCGCATCGCGGTGAACGCCGCTTGGTAGGTGCTGACCGTGACGTCGTGGCCGAAGTACAGCGCCGAATAGATCCAATATCGTTGCTGCAACAGGGCCAGCGGCAGAAAAACGAACAGGTGATCGCCGGGGCCGTGCGCGAACATTTCCTGGACGGCGCGCAGCGAGCTGTCGATGCTGCCCACGCTGGCCGCAAGTCCCTTCGGCACGCCGGTGCTGCCCGAGGTGAATTTGAGAGTGGTCGCCTCTTCGCTGTCGTACCGGACCGGGGGCAGCGGGTCTGCGGGTTGTTCGGCGAGGGTGCGAACCTCGCTGATCGGCCGGACACCGGCGGCAGTGGACGGCTGATCGGTGAACAGCAGCTTCAGGTCGTAGCGCGCGAGCAGCGCGGCGTCCGGCTCGAATTTGCCGGGTTCCAGCCCGGCGGTCACCGCCTTGCACCGCAGCGCGGCCAGATCCAGTAGCACCCACTCCAGACAGTTCGCCGCGAGAATCCCGATGCGATCTCCTGGCGCCACGCCCAATTCGCGGAGCCGAACCGCCAAACGTTCGGCCCGCGTGAACAACTCACGCAGTTCGATCGTCTCCGTCGTGCCCAGCCGCGCGAAGGTCGCGTAGTAGCCGGGCGGGGGCGGCGTCGTGACGATCTGGTTGATCACCGAATCCATCACGCGCTCCCCACCGCGACCGGCTCCGCCGCCGCGACCGACGGTTCGGCGAAGAACTCCCGCACCAGATCGATCCGGGTTCCCGCGGGCACGAGTTCCACGATGTGCGGCCATTCGGCTGGGCGCGGCCCGCCGAGTGCTTCACCGAGCCGTCCGGCGAACCGTGGCAGCACCGGAGTGGCGCAGTGGGCGAGCAACCGAGCCGCGGCGAGTTCCAACGCGACGGCGGTGCGGGCCTCGTCGTGCCAATCCTCGACCGTCGCCACCGCACTTTCCCGCTCGACGAAACGAACTGTGTCGGTAACGATTCCGTGCAGTTCCGCGGCCGCGGCCTCGACGGAGAACGCATCCGGACCGAGGGCAGCGGTCACGGCGGACAGCCGGTTGCCGAGGCGGCCGAGAAACGCCGTGTGCTCCGGCGTCCAGACGCCCGCGTCCGGCGCATGGCCCCCGTAGCGAGTCTGGATGCGGTGTCCCAGATCGTTGAGCCATCGCTGCCAGGTGCCGATCAATTCCTCGCGCACGGCGGCCGCATAGCTTTCGCGAGTGAAGTTGGTACACCGCGACTCCGGTCGAGTCCGGGACAGGAAGTACCGCACCCCGTCCACGCTGTCCGGCGAGAGGATTTCCTTGCCCCAGACGGCATGCCGTCGGCTGGTGGAGAATTTGCCACCGTCGAGGAGATAGAACTCGTTGACGTGGTAGTCGATATCCGGGTGCCAGCCGGGGAAGGCCAGCCGGTAGAGCGCGGGATACAGGATCGAGTGGTAGAAGCTGTTGTCGTAGCCGAAGAAATGCACGATCTTCCAGTCCTGCTCGGGCTGGTCCGCGCGCCAGTCCCGGCCGAGGCGGCGCCCCAGCGCCGAAATGCCGTGCAGGAAACCGTAAGACATCTCCGGCCAGACCCAGATGACCTGTCCGTCCGCGCCGGTTTCGGCGGGCGGCACACCCCACGTCGCCGGATGGGTGATCGCCACGTCGAGCCGAGGCCGGGCGAACAATCGCCCGGCCAGCTCGCGTAGCCGCGCCGGAACTCGGCCGAGGCGGTGATGTGCCGCGAGTTCGGCGGCGAACTCGTGCAACGGCAGAGTGAACCGGGTGATCGTGCCGATCCGCGGGGTCGCCTGCGACCGCTTCGATCGCGGATCGGTCAGGTCGACACAGGAATTGGGTTCGCCGCAGCCCTCGCAGATATTGCCACCGGTCGCGGCTCCGCAGCCGGGGCAACCGCCCGACACGTCGACCTCGTACAGGTAGTCGTTCGTCGTGCCGTCGAAGAGCGCCGGACCCTCCTGGGGCGCAACGGATCCCGACGCCACGACGCGAGAGAAATACTCCTGCAATCCGGTCGGATAGGTGGGATCCGCGTCGGTCACCGTGTACTGATCGGGTTCGATGTCCATCAGCCGCAGCGTTTCGGCGATCTCGGCGCTGTAGTGCGCCGCCGTCGCCGCGGGCGCCCTGCCCTCGCGCCGCGCCAAGTCGACCACGTAACTCTGGTAGTCGTCGCTGCCGGTGAGGTGCCACGCCTGGGCGCCGTTCATCCGCTGGAAACGGACGAAAATATCCGCACCCAGATATGGGCCGGACAGGTGCCCGAGATGCAGGTCGCCGTTCGGCGTCGGCGGCGTGGAGAACACGAAGATCGGCCGCTCGCCGAAGCGCCGCCGGTCGCTGCGTCCGACGGCCGCGCGGGCGGCCCGGCCAGGATCACGCCAGTACAGGTCGAAGAACACCAGCTCGGTCGGCCCGGTGTTGTCGATGACATGGGTCTCGAACGGATCGAACAGCACGACCATGCCGGGGCCGACGGGATGCCGTGCGCCGTCCACGACGACCTCGCCGTGGCCGCTGACGACCAGGAACACCTCGGTCTCGTCGTGCTGGTGCGGATCGGACTGTCCACCGGGGGCCACCCGGGCCCAGCCGGCGCCGAAGCCGAATCCATCGATCGAACTCATGTCGATGCCGAATGCCGCATGCAGGTCGGCGGTGTCGAAGCGATTGACGATCACGCGGGACTCATCTCCTTCGGTGGCTGACTTGTCTCCTCATCCAGCTGCAGCAGGCCGACGGCCTCGGCCGCGATCGCCGGGGCCAGCCGGTAACCCGAACCGTTCGCGGCGCCCGCGAAGATCACCCGCCCGGCCGGGTCGAGCGCCCGCACCTGCGGCTGCCGATCGACGCTGTAGGCGTCGCAGAACACCCGGCCGCCCACGGCATGCTCGGCCAGGGCGGGCGAATACCGTTGCAGCAGTGGCAATGCCGCTTCGAGAACGCTGTCGTCGAGCCCGCCGGACACGGTGTCGGGATCGACGTCCCACTCATCGTGGGTGTAGCTGAACAGCCAGTGCCCGCGGTGCCGCAGCGGCAGCAAGAAGGCGTCCTCGTCATGGAACACGACGACGCCGTCATCGGGCCCCGGCTCCTGTTCGATGTGCAGCGCGACGACCTTCTTGACTCGCGAATTCAGCGGGGCGACAAGGTCACTCCAAGCTCGGTCGGCCAGCCACGGTCCAGGGGCTAGCACCACGCGTCCGGCCGTGTAGGTCTCTCCGGTGCTGAGCTGGAGCAGCACCTCGGACCCCGTGTCTTCGATTGCGTTGACACGCAAGCCTTCCCGGAAGGTGACGCGCTGACGCAGCTCGTGGGCTACCGCCTGAGCCAACGCGGGCACATCGGCGTAGTGGCAGCCCCGGCAGCGCCAGACACTGGCCTCGCGCGGCACCTGGACGAGACCTCCCGGCACCGTGTCAGTCGGTGTCAGCGCCGCACGGTCGAGATAGACCTCCGCGAGGCTGGCTGCGGTGTGGGTTGCCACCACGGTCATGTCGATCGAATGGATAGGCAGTGCAGGATGTTTCGCCGCTAAGTCCTCGTAGTAATCCTGGCTGTATGCGGTCATCTGCCGCACCCGGTCGGATGTGCCGCGCGGAAAGTGCAGTCCCGCCGAGCGCCTGCTCGCTCCGGTGCCGATCCCATCCCGGTCGAACACCACGACGGGGGTATCGGGGAAGCGCGAAATCACTTCGCGCGCAATCAGACAACCGATGATGCCGCCGCCGACTATGGCGACCGCCCGACTCGTCATCGCTCCACGCTCCGATCGTCGGGAGCCTTGGCAGACCATTCGAGGAATGAATCGTGCGGGTCGTCCGAGCGGATGCCGCGCAGGCGATCGGCGATCCGTTTGCTGCGCCAGGCGACGAGGCTGAGATTGGTGTCGGCCAAGCCGCGCTGTCGTCGTGCGCCGTTCTGCAGGAAGATGTTTCGGTCGGCGGGGCCGTCCCAGCAGACGGCGAAATCCGAGTCGATTTTGTATTCGTCGTTGTCCCGTTCCAGGCGGTCCGCCACCGGGGACAGGAACTCCATGCCGTCGGCGTGGAAACCGGTCGCCCAGACGATCACATCGGCCTCGGCGTGTTCGTGCACGCCGGGCTGGTCGTTGTGCGTGAAGGTGATGTCCCAGCCCGAGCCGGGATCGCCGGTCACCCGCAGTACCTCGCGGTTCGGATACAGGGCGACCAGATCGGTCGCGCCGTCGACGAAGCGGTGCAGGTAGATGCGCTGGTAGATCTCGCGCAGCGTGGCCTCGGAGATGCCGTCGCTGGTCAGCACATGGGCGAAGTTGATGGCGTCGCGGGCGGTGCCGGGCAGGGCGGAGAAGTACTCCGAGTAGCCCGGCATGTAGTAGTCGTTCGTGAACGGTGAGTCGTCCAGCGGAAAGTAGTTGCGGCGCCGGGATATCCAGCCGACCCGGCGCGGCAGTTCGGCGCGCGGACGGGAGATCAGCTCGAGAAAGGCCTCCGCGCCGGACTGGCCGCCGCCGATCACCCAGACTCGTCGTCCGGCGAGTCCGACTGCCTTGTCGGCGAATTCGCTGATGTGGAATTGGGTCGGCCCGAGCAGATTTTCGGCCAGCGGCGGAACATAAGGCTTTCGGCCGACGCCGATCACGACGTTGTCGGCGGTGACGGTTCGGTTGCCGGTACGTAGCCGGAAAACGTCATCGAATTCGATCGAGCGCACTTCTTCGCCGAAAACGAGATTCTCGTTCCGGGAGCTGACCCATTCCAGATAGTTCCGGAACTCGCTGCGCGGCACCGCGTCGAATTGTGCGTTGAGATAGTGGTAGACCCGGCCCTTGGCATGGAGATAGGACAGAAAAGTAAAACGGTTCGTCGGGTCGGAGAGGCTGACCAGATCCTTGAGCATCGAGACCTGGAGCGAGGTGTTGGGCAGGAGCTGGCCGTCGTGCCACCGAAAGTCGTGCCGCTTTTCGAAGAACCGGTTCGAGACGTCCGGCTGCTCGTACAGCAGCGACGCCAGACTCAGATTTGCTGGTCCGATACCGATTCCCACGCATCGGTAATGTTCACAATTGTCGGTGAGCGCTCTCTGGCTCATTACGCCTCCTGCCCCTCGAGGTCAGTCCTCGGGGTGAATACCGAGAGAATCGGCGGTTGCTGATTCGCAATACTCGCCCGCCTGGGCAGCTTTTCTTGCAGTGAATAGAACCCCCGTCGATCGGCTGGAGCCCTGTTTACCGCTTCGCAATCGGCGGTAATATCCTCGAAATCAACGGTAGCGGGTGGGGGAGGCGCGCACAAGAACGGTGAAAGTTTTTGTCGGGCTGTTGTGCGGCACTGACGATCTCGGACAGGATCGCGGGAAGCGGTTGGCGCGGTAGGTCTTTGGGATGAGACGCCGAAGGCGTAGCCTTATGGTTACGCGGAGAACGCGCCGCGGGTGTGCTGGTCGAGGAGCTGTGCGAGCCGATGCAGGTCCTGCGAGCGTCGTTGCGCGAGCTCGGCGAGGCGCGGGGCGCAGTGACTCGGGATGTCGCCGATGACATCGCCCAACTCGACATCGTCATCGAACGGAAATTCCAACCACCGCAGCAGTTTTCGTCCGGTCTCGGAAAAGCGCAGGGACGGGTCCTTGCGCAGCTGATGCAGCATCTCCGCGGTGATCATCCGCTGCGCGGCCGGAACCGGCGTCGTATCGGACCTGTCGGCGGCTGGGGGCGCGGCAGTCGAACGGCGCAGCGGCACCGGATTCCGGCCACTGTGCAGCCGTTTGCGCACATCCTTCGCCGTGGTGACCGAAATGCCTGCCGCCACAGCCACTTTCCGGGCCGACGCGGTGGGGTCGGCGGTGAACATCTCGGCGGCGCGTTGCCGCCCTTGCGGTCCGAACTGATGCCGCACACCGTTACGAGCGATCCGACTGGTCGCGTGTGGAACTTCCACAGGCGACCGCCGCCGGATGGCGGAGACGGTCTTGGGCGAGACCCCGGCGATGGCGGCGACCGCTCGATCCGACCAGTCCGGATATGACACCAGAATACGTAACGCGGCGGCCTTGCGTTCGGCCAGCGACAGCGGCAGGCCGTGCGCCGTATTCAGTTTGACCGCCAGCACGAACGCTTCCTCGGGGCCGCCGTCGAAAAACACTGCCGTGATGGACTTTTCGCCGCGCAGCCGAGCGGCGCACAGTCGATGCCAGCCGTCCACGACCTGCATCGTCGCGCGGCGGACAACGATGGGCGCAGGTGCGGTAGTCGATTCGGCGAGGAGACGGGTGTGCGCCGTGTTCTCGCCCGCGGTGCGTGGTGGCGAATCCGACGGCCGTAGCTCGCTGATCGGCAACTCGACGATCTCTGAGCAATACGACGCTGCGCCAGGAAAATTCGGTACGGATAGGCTCCCTGCCCTGGACGAACCGGCATTACCCCCACTGGTCATGGATTCCCCTCCCGGGTCCGTATACCGCCGATACGCCGCGCAGCCAAGAGCACAGACGGCTACGGCGCGCGTAATCCGGGATCGACTCCCACCCCAGCGTAACCAGCGGCACCGCCGACCCGGTTCCCCCCGATCGGGGGGTATCGCGCCGTGGTGCGGGGCGGACCATCGCGCGGTTTCACGACGTCCTTTCGCGTCGCGCCGGCACAAATGGGCGGGTTTCTGGCACGGAAAGTCGATCTATCGGTGGTCGCCGCCGGACAGATCGACAACAGTGGCTGGTATGAGTGCGCTGAGCCGCGGTCCACACCGCGCAGACCCGGGTACTCGGTCGCCGATCCTGAGCATCGATCGGAGCGGGACGCCGGCTCGCAGAACCATCGACTGGCATTCGCATGATGATGCGATGCTGTTGTGGTCCGCCACCGCGACCGTGACGATGAGTACCCCGGCGCGCGACTGGCTCGTGCCACCCGGCTACGGCCTCTGGGTACCGCCGCGGATCTTGCACGCGGAGAAGGCCTTACGGGCGGGCGAGCTCTGCATCGTGCATTTCGCGCCGGACCTCTGTCCGGTCCGCTGGTCCGAACCGATCGGCCTCGCGGTGGGACCCTTGCTGCGCGAACTCGTGCTGCACCTGCACGAAGCCGCGCCGGATGACCCGAGCCGGGTGCACGCCGAGCCGCTGGTCTTCGATCTCCTCACGCCGCTCCCCGTCAACGCTATCGACGTGTCCATGCCGACGGATCCGCGCGTGCGCACGATTGCCGAGCAGCTCATCGCCGACCCGAGCGACACCCGTGAGCTGGCATTCTGGGCACACCAGGTGCACGCCGGGGTACGCACCCTGTCCCGGCTGTTCGTCAACGAAACCGGCCTGACGTTCGCGCAATGGCGAACGCATGCCCGCATGCGGGCCGCCGCCGAGCACCTGGCCAATGGTCAATCCGTCAACGCCACCGCGCGGGCCGTCGGCTACCACAAGCCCAGCGCGTTCGTCGCCGCGTTCCGCCGATCGACCGGCCGAACGCCGGGCACCTATCTGTCGCCGAGCCTGCCGTGATTCAGGCGGTGCAGACCGGAAGTCGAGCATGTCCGTTGGAGATGAAACTGCGCACCGGCGCCAACTCGGCCGGGTCGACCGCCAGGCTGAGCTCGGGGAAACGCGTGAACAGGGCGGGCAGCGCGACCTGCGCCTCGAGCCGGGCCAGCGGCGCGCCGAGGCAATGGTGGGCACCGTGCCCGAAGGAGACATGCTGGTCTTTGCTGCTGCGGTGCACGTCGAAATCGTCGGCGGTGGGCCCGTGCACCTGGGGATCGCGACCGGCCGCGGCGTAGGAGGCGAGGATCGCGTCGCCCTTCGGAATGTGGAAGCCATCGATGTCGAGATCCTCGACCGCGAACCGCAGCGGCAGGTGCGCGAGCGGCGCCTGGTAGCGCAAGGTCTCCTCCACCACGTCGGCCCAGGTCGACCTTCCCGCCAGCACGTCGGTCCGCTGCCGCGGCTGGGTCAGCAGCGCGAAAATCGCTTGGTCGAGCAGGTTCACGGTGGTCTCGTGCCCGGCGCTGACGATCAGCATCAGGGTGTCGACGAGTTCCTTCTCGGTCAACCGGGTGCCGTCTTCGTCGTAGGTGGCGGTCAGCAAGCTGGTGATGTCGTCGCCGGGCTCGGCTCTGCGGTAAGCGACGAGTTCGCCGACCAGCCCGTACATTTCGCGGTAGTTCGCCTGCGGATCTTTGCGGGTGTCCGCGGTGTCGAAGAACCGGTCGACGCAGGCGTGCAGCGTAGGGGCCAGATGGTCTGGGACGCCTAACAATTCGCTGATCACCCGGATCGGCACCGGGTAGGCGAACCGCTGGCGCAGATCGACCACCGTGCCGGGCAGGATCGCCGCCAACTGGTCGAGCAGGTCGGCGGTGATCGCTTCGATCCGTGCGCGCAGCGCCATCGTCCGGCGGTGAGTGAACGCGGGGGACACCAGCTTTCGTAGTCGCCGGTGCTCGGGCCCGTAGGCGGTGAACATATTGTCGACGCCGACCCACGAGCGCAGCGGCCACTCCGCAGGGATCTCGCCAGCCTTGAATGCCGTCCAGTGCCGGCGCGCGTCCTTGGATACCCGGGAGTCGGTCAGCAGACGGCGCAGCACGGTGGCATCGGTCACCGACCACACCGGGACATCGCCGGGCAGCACGACCCGGGTGATCGGCCCGCGCCGGCGGATCCGGGCCGATTCGCCTTGGATGTCGACACCGGCGGTGTCCAGCACGATCGGTGCGGGTTCCATGTTAGTGGCCACTACCTGGCCGGAATTCTGCTGACTCACACGCTGCCTCGTCCTCGTGCGGATGCCACGATCGGCTGATCGGGTTACCTTCGAAGACTAGGAATATCGGCGCCGCGCACGAGTGAACCGCTGCGCCATCCCGGATAGAACTTTCGCGTCACCGGGGCGATACCGGGCGAGAGAATAGGCTCGGAGCAGCGAATACGGAATGGATCGGTAGGTGATGGAGAGCACTGGAGGGCAGGTGGCCTACTCGCACGGCGGGTTCTCACTGGACTCCACCGGCGCGGGCGCCGTTTCGCGCGGGTTCGATACCTTCCGGCACGGGTGGCAGACCCAGGTCGGCGGTGCCTTCCCGCTGCCGGCCTTCAGCCAGGCCACGACCGGTGATTTCCGGGTCAGGAGCCGCGTGGCGAAGGTGCGCGACGTGGCGATCACCGATCTCGACAGTGCGTCCGTGATCCGGACGGCGGGCACCCCGTACGGCTATGCGGATCAGGCCCGGATGTATGTGGTGCGGCGCGGCACCTGGACGTTGGGCGGCGCACCCGATCGCGCCGAACACACGGTGTCGGCCGGGCAGTTCCTGTTGCGGCACGGGCGGCCGTTGCATTTCGGGGCGGCGCCGCACACCACGGTGCAGATCATCACGCTGCCCGCCGCCGCGTTCGAGCCTCGGCTCCGAAACCAGAGCATCACCGCGTCGGCGGACTCGGCCGAGATGCGTCTGCTGCTGGCGCATACCAACATGGTGCACGCGACGGTCACCGACCTCGGCCCGGCCGGGGTAGTAGCCGCCCACGGGGCCCTGATCGAACTGGCCAAGGCCGTGGCGGCAGGTCGATTCGACGACACGGAACCCGGGCTTCGGCCCGCGCTCAACCGCGCGGCGAAGGGATTGGCGGATCGTCATCTCGCCGATCCCGAGCTGTCCCCGGCCATGCTGGCGCGGGAACTCAACGTCTCCGTGCGTACCTTGCAACGAGCGTTCACCGAGGCGGGTGAGTCGGTGTCCAGCTATATCCGTCACCGCAGGCTGGACGAGGCCAGGCGCGCACTCACCGCCCAGTCCCGGCTGCCGAGCGTCGCCGAACTCGCCGCGCACTGGCAGTTCTCCGACAGCAGTCACTTCATTCGCGCCTTCAAGAAACGCTACGGCCAGACGCCTTTCGAATACGCCCGCTCAGCGGGGACCACCGGGTCCTAAAGACCTGGCGGACAGCACACCTCGCGCTCCGCTGGCGTCGGCGATGCCCAAACATGTACTGCCGAGGAAGATCCCGAGTTCGTAGCGCACCGATTCGGCATCGAAAGAGCGGACGAGTACACCGATTTCGTAGTCGCCGGGATAGGTGACTTCGCCGAGGTAGTCGATTCGATACGACGACGGCGACAGGTCGGGTACCAGCCCCTCCTCGCCGATCGCCGCGGCCGTGAATGCCGCGACGGCCTCGTCGTACCAGGTGGCCAAGGCGAGGTAATTGACGTGCTGGTTGCCGTCGACGTCGCCGATTCGCGCGCGCAGCGGAGCGAAAAACGCGTAGTAGTCCCGATGTCGGCGCTCGGCGCCGGGACGGGATGCTGCCGTCTCGCTCGAATCCGGTAGGGACAGTTCGGTGAGATCCGCAATCAACTCGTCCGGCAGCGCGAGCGGCCCCGCTGGACCGAGATGCAGCACCGTGGCCTCGCCGCTGCCCACCCGCTTGCCACCCGCGAACGCAGCTTGCTGGTAAGTGAACGATGACCGCCCGATACGACGAATGCCGGTGTGCACCTGGGCGTCAGCGTCGGTGAGATGGGCGGGTGCCAGCTTTTCGACAGTTTGGCCGACGAGAATGATCTGGTGCGAACCGAACTCGCCGGCGTCGACGAGCCGCTCGAATTGGGGCATTTTCAGCCGTATCCGCGCGTCCTCCAGCCAGCGGGCCATGCCGATCGTGCTCACGGAGCCGTCTCGGCCGAGATCGGCCTGTCGCGCTCGGATGTCGCACTGGACCGGAAACCCGAGGTAACTGCTGGTATTCATGAAAAAACTGTAGGAAAGGCACCCGGGACACAATTGAACGACCGCGCCAACCGGGTGGAACAGCCACGCCAAATTCGCGCTCCTACTTCGTCGTCTCGTCGAGGACGCCGCTGACGTAGCGCACGTCACCCATGCACAGGTCGTCGTCTTGCAGTGGCCCAAGATTGTTGGCGGCGAACAGGTCTCGGACGCTGACTGCGTTCAGCGCCCAGCCGCAGCCCATCAGGTAGGGAGCCGCTTCGTTGCGCGCACCGAAATATCGCAGCTTTGTCATGTCGGGATCGAATCCATGTGCGCGCCAATTTTCGGAGATGTGGTCCAGGCGTTGCTTTGTCCTGTTCTCTTCGCCCGGTTGCGGGTTGGGCCTGCTTTCGGTGGCCACCCGGCTGCCCGGCGCGCTGAGTTCAGTGATGGTGTCCAGCAGGCGATCCTGCGCTTCGGGCGGCAGGTAGCCCAGCAGGCCTTCGGCGCTCCACGCGGTCGGCCGGGCCGGGTCGAAACCGGCGGCGCGCAGTGCGGCGGGCCAATCGTCGCGCAGATCGACCGCGGCCACTCTGCGGTCGGCGGTGGGTGCGGCGCCCAGCTCGGCCAGTGTGCGGGTCTTGAATGCGATGACCTGCGGCCGGTCGAGCTCATACACCACGGTCCTGGTTGGCCAGGGCAGTCGGTACGCACGGGAATCCAACCCGGCAGCGAGGATCACGGCCTGGGTAATGCCTGCGTTCGTCGCGTCGAGGAAGAACTCGTCGTAGAACTTGGTACGCACCACGCCTACGTCGATCGATACCTGCTCTACCAAGTCATTCGGGGGCAATTCGCCGGTCGCCAGCCGGGTGAGCAGGTCGATGCCGACCGCCCGGACGAGCGGTGCGGCGAACGGGTCATCGATGAGCGACTGATCCACGCGGGTCGCTATCGCGGACCGCCGCTGCCATGGTCGCGGTCGCGCCGACGCTGGACGCCAGGTCCCAGGTGTCGCCGTCGTACCTGGTGGAAGTCATGTGCCGCCTACCCTTCGTTGGACTCGCCTTCAGGAACGCCTCGATCCGCTCGGAAGTAACGCATATGACACTCGAATCCCGGTGAGCAGTAAGCATTTACACCACTCCGGAGCCTTCGATGGTGCGGGTCGTGCCGTTGAACATATCGGCTGGGCCCGACAACTTCGGCCAGGCCGTACGTCGGCGCGGACAGAACAGTCGCCGACATACGGCCTGCCTTGTGTTCATCAATTGTGTTGCGGCACGTCGGAATCCGGGTGCCGACCGGGAGTGCGCAGCGGTGCGCCGACGTGGTGCAGGTGTTTCAGCGCTTCGCGGTACGAGGAGATCAGCCCGGTTTCGTGGTAGGGCACACCGATTTCGGCGCAGTAGTCGCGGACGATGAGGCGAGCGTGCCGCAGGTTCGGCGTCGGCATGCTCGGGAACAGATGGTGCTCGATCTGATAGTTGAGCCCGCCGAGGGCGAAGTCGGTCAACAGACCACCCCGGACGTTGCGGGAGGTCAGCACCTGCCGTCGGAGGTAGTCGGGGCGGTCGTCGCCGGTCAAGGTCGGCATGCCCTTGTGGTTCGGGGCGAAGATGCAGCCCATGTACAGGCCGAAGAGGCCCTGGTGGACCGCGATGAACGCGAAGGCTTTGTCGGCGGGCAGCACCGCGAACAGTGCGACCAGATAGCTGGCGAAGTGGCCGAACAGCAGCGCACCCTCCCAGCCTCGGTGTTTGACCGACCGATTCCGGAGCGCACGGACACCGGCCAGATGCAGGTTCAGGCCCTCCAGCAACAGCAGGGGAAAGAACAGGAACGCTTGCGCCCGCCCGATGAGCCGAGCCAGACCGCGGCTGGATCGGGCCTGCCGTTGCGACCAGACCAGAATGTCGGGCGCGACATCGGGGTCGAGTTCCTCGTGATTCGGGTTGGCGTGATGGCGGGTGTGCTTGTCCTGCCACCAGCCGTAGCCGAGGCCGATGCCCGCGTTGCCGACAATCCGTCCCACCAGCTCCGTCGGCGGCCGGAGCCGGAAGACTTGGCGGTGTGCGACATCGTGCATGACGAGTGCGATTTGCGCGAACGTCACGGCCATGAACCCGGCGACCAGCAGCGTCCACCACGAATCGCCGATCAGCACGAATGCCGCCCAGCCCGCTGCGAACGCGAGGCCGACGAGGCTGAGCCGGACGGCGTAGTAAACGGGACGTCGATTCATCAACCCCGCCTCGGAGATCCGGCGCAAAAGTCGGGCGTAATCACCTTCAGCGCCGCGTCGCGGAGCTGACTTGGGGACCAGGGCAGGTGTCGTCATAAGAGCCTCCATCAGAGCTGAGTCGGAGACGCCACCTTCGTCCGTCGACGATGCCAGGCCGGTCGATGTTCGGACCGAGGCGCCGATCGCGATACCTCGAAGCTATCGGCCTGCTTCTCGTTACCTGTAATCCCTTGGTATGACATGGAATCGGACTGTGGAGTGAGATCGGAATTCCGCCGCGAGACCGGCTATCACCCAGCGTATCCAGCAGCGTCGGCGTGCGCGGTCGGATCTGCTATGAAGTAGCTATGAGCAGTCGGATCGAGGAGATCCATCAGTACCTCCGCACTCTGCGGGTACTCGACGAGAACGAGAGCTGAGCTTCGGGTGGAGCGGCACACTGGGGCCATGCACTACGTCGGCCGGGTGCCCGCTGCGCCGCTCGACCGATTCATCGATGACATCTATTGCTTGACCGGGGTGCCTCGGTACCGCCGGATGATCGTCCCGCCGATGCCGTCGGCGCACCTGTACATCAATCTGGGTGGACCAGCTCGGCTGTGGGATTCCGATCCTTCGGTGCCGTCGGCGACGTTCACCGACGGATGGTTCATGGGTGTCTGGACCAGGCGTTTCCTGTTCGAATACCCCGAGTGGGTGCGGCTTGTCGGGGTGCACTTCAAACCTTGGGGGATTTCGCCGTTCATCGATATGCCCGCGAGCGAGCTGCGGGACCGATGGGTGCCGGTCGACGCCGTCTGGCAACGGTCGGTGGACCGGATCCGCAATCAGGTCGGCGACCTCACCTCGGCCACCGACACGCTGCGGGTGGTGGAGCAGGAACTGCGCGCCCGACTTGCCGAGACACCGTCGCGCGGTCTCGATCTGGTCCAATACGCGGCCGGACGTTTGGCGACGTCGCACGGCGCGGTTCCGGTCAGCGCGCTGACCGATGCCGCCGGAGTCAGCGTCAATCAGCTGGCCGCGCAGTTCAAATCCCATGTCGGAGTCACCCCGAAGCGGGTAGCGCGGATCTACCGCTTCGCACAGCTGATCCTGTCCGTGGATGCCTCGCGGCCGGTCGACTGGGCGCAGGTCGCACACACGGCGGGCTACTTCGACCAGGCCCACTTCAGCAGGGAGTTCAAGGACTTCACCGGCCACACCCCGACGGAGTACCTGGCCCTGCGTCGCCGCTTCCCCGCCGACCAGGATTTCCCGCCCGACGGCGGCCCGATGCCCGCCGAGTGATTTTTTACAAGCCCCCATCGCCCGCGAGGCGACAAGATCGGAGCGAATACCCGAGCGACCCGAGGAGAACCAGTGGGCACAGTAATCATGCACAACGTGGTGTCAGTCGACGGCTTCATCGCCGACAAGAACGACGACGTCGGCTCACTCCACGATTGGTACTTCAACGGAGACACCCCGATCTCCGACCGCGACGAGGAGTTCGACCATTCCGGCGCGGGCAACGGCTTCAAAGCCTCGAAAGTATCGGCCGAGTACGTCTCATCGATCTGGGCAGCGATCGGCACAATCGTGATGGGCCGCAACCTGTTCGACCTCGTGAACGGCTGGGAAGGCCGCCCACCCGCAGGCGACCACGTAGTAGTGGTATCCCACCGCCCCAAGCCCGAAGGCTGGCACCCCGAAGCCTCCTACCATTTCGTCGACGACGTGACCGCCGCCATCGCCAAGGCCAAAGAACTCGCGGGCGACCGAACAGTAGCCGTCAACGCAGGCGAGGTAGGCGGCCAAATCCTCGCCGCCGGCCTCATAGACGAGGTAGCAATGGACGTAGTCCCAGTCGTATTCGGCTCAGGAAAACGCTATTTCGGCAGCATCGATGAACAACACCTCCTGGAGGACCCCCACGTAGTAATCCAGGGCAAGGGAGTCCTCCACCTGAAGTTCAGGGTCCGCCGCTAAGTCCTTGTCGAGCAAAGTATTTCAACTGAAGTGGGCGATGGAGAGTAGGCCGGCGATTATGCAGTAGGTGGCGAAGGGGAGGAGGGTGCGGGTTTGGAAGTAGCGTTCGAGGAAGCGGACGGCCAGCCAGGAGGAGAGGCCGGAGATGATGGCGCCGAAGAGGATTGGGCCTCGGATGCCGTGGGTTTCTGGGCCGATTAGTTCTGGTAGTTCGAGTAGGCCTGCGCCGAGGATGGCGGGGGTGGCGAGGAGGAAGGCGAATTTGGCGGCGTGATCGTTTTCCAGGCCGCGCCACAGGCCGCCGACCATGGTGAGTCCTGCTCGGCTGAAGCCGGTTACCAGGGCGCCGGCTTGGGCGAAGCCGATGCCGATGGCGTCGCGGATGTCGAGGGCGGCCAGTTGGCGGTCGGATTGACGGCGGGGTGGGGCTTCTAGGGTGAGAAGTGTTGTGCGGGTTTGTTGTCGGGCGAATCGGCGGCCGTATTCGGCGAGGGTTGGTTCGTTGCGGCGGCGTAGGCCCTCGCCGATGATCAGGACGACACCGTTCAGCACCAGGAAGACGCTGGCGCAGATGGGGGCCGCGAACAGCTCGTGTAGTGGGTGTTCGAGCAATGGTCCGAGGATGGCGACGGGGAGGGTGGCGATCACGATCAGCAGTGCCATCCGCTGGGCGACGGTGTCGAGGCGTCTGGTTCGCACCATGGTGACGAGACCGGCGACGATGCCGCACCAGGTGCGCCAGTAGTAGCCGATCAGTGCGAGCGCGGTCGCCACGTGCAGGGCCACCACGAAGGCTAGATACGGTGTGCCCGTGCCGGATTCGCCCGGACTGACCAGTTTTTGCCAGCTGCCGCCGAGCCAGGCGGCAACCAGCACGGAATGCCCGAGGCTGGAGACGGGGAACAGTTCGGTGACACCCTGCACCACACCGATGACAGCCGCTTGAAAGTAGGTGAGCATCGCGAACGAGTTTCGCATGCACCCAAGGGGAACTCCACAGGGGCCCGCACATCGACCGATATGCCCGAATCGGCTGTCTCCCAGTAACTTTCGTCCGATTCGGGCACTCGTAATCGATCATGAAACCCAGCGAATCGACGCGTCGCGCTTGTCCCTTTTGTCCGATGACACGCGGTCCGCGCCAGCGTACTGGATCATATGTCCGTGGACTTAGCACAAATCAGTACCCGCACAGATGAACTCGCCGCGACATTCAGCGTGCCGGCCCTGCACGTCGAGCACGGGAAGGTACCGGCGTGGAATCCGGACGGAGTGCTGCTGCGGTACCGGAAGCGGAAGCCGATCCTCGTGATCGGTACCGTCTTCGACAAGCTCACGCCGGCCGAGCAGGATGGCACGCTCGCGAGTGTCGTGGTGCTCCAGCACCTTCTCGCGACTGGTGTGTACAAGTTCTGGGCAGCGTTCGGGCTTGTCGTGGTGGCGTTGGAGCTGGTACTCGGGTACTTCGTGGGCAAACACGACATGCCGACGTGGCAGTTCGCCCTGCTGGTCCTGGTGGAGTTCGTTGTCTGCTTTTTCGTGCTGCAGGTGGTACGGCTCCGCCGCATCGTCTTCCGGCTGGACCGCCGGCGGGCGGAGGTGCTCGGTCGGCCGCACATGGACATGATGCTCGACCGCGACAGCCGTCAGCGGTCTGAATTCAGGGGCTTCATCGGCGCCTACCTGAGGCTGGTCACGCCCCGCGAAGCCCGGCGAGCGAAGCGCCTGGACGCCACCTCCTGAGGAGCGGGTCGCGTATTTTCGGTTGTCCCACGAAACGTCCCGGGTGTAACGTCCCCGGCATGCAGCGCGCTCAGTCCACCACGACGCCGGACGACGTCCCGGCGCGCTGAATCCTGTTCTGCGAAAAGCCCCGGGCGGATGCCCGGGGCTTTTCGCTGTGGTCATCCGTCCCTCGACTACGAGGAGACCTCCATGTATGACCACCGAAAGCTCGGCCGGGAACTCGGCTTGTTCGACACCGACCCGTTGATCGGAGCCGGGCTCCCGTACTGGCTGCCCGACGGCGCGGTCGTGCGCCACAGTCTCGAGGAATACATCCGCACCGCAGAACGACAGGCGGGCTATCAGCACGTCTACTCTCCGGTGCTCGGAAAACGTGAACTGTACGAAATCTCCGGACACTGGGCGCATTACAACGACGACATGTACCCACCGATGGACATCGGCAGCGAGCAGGTGGTGCTGCGCCCGAGTCTGTGCCCGCACCATGCGGTGATTTATCGGTCCCGCGCGCACAGCTACCGCGAACTTCCATTGCGGATGGCCGAACTCGGCGGGATGTACCGCTCTGAATTGTCCGGAGTCCTAGGCGGTTTGACCCGAGTGCGGTGCATCCAACTCAACGATGCCCACATCTTTTGCACCCTCGACCAGGTCGCCGACGAGGCCGCCAGTGCGCTGGCACTGATCGGCTCCGCGTATCGGGCCATGGGTATCGTCGGTGCCCGCTACCGACTGTCACTGCCCGGCGCGAGCGGCAAATACGTTGCGGCACCGGACATGTGGCAACGGGCAAGCAAGATTCTGAGCGAGGTACTCGACCGATCCGGAGTGCCCTACGAGGCGATCGAGGGCGAGGCCGCGTTCTACGGACCGAAGATCGACGTCCAGGTGACCGATCACGCGGGCCGCGAATCGACCCTGTCCACCGTGCAGGTCGACTTCTATCAACCCGAACAGTTCGACCTGCACTACACCGGCGCCGACGGCGCCAAGCATCGTCCGGTCATGGTGCACCGCAGCATCATCGGCAGCGTCGAGCGCGCGATCGCCCAGCTGATCGAACAGCACGGCGGCGCCTTCCCTGCCTGGCTGGCCCCGGTTCAGGTGGCAGTGCTGCCGATCTCCGATGCCGAGCAACCGGCCGCCGCGGCGCTTCGAGACCGATGCCTGCGCGCGGGGCCGCGTGCACAGGTCATCGATGCGGCGTTAGGAAGCCTGGGGGCGCGGATACGGGAAACCCGGCTGGTGCCATATCAATTCATCCTCGGCCCGGCCGAAATCGCGAGCGGAGAGGTAGCGGTACGGCTACGAGATGGACGTCGTTTACCTGCCCAAGCCGCGGAACACGCGGTCGCGCGAATTCGCGCATTGATCGAGAGCAACGACGCCCGTTTGTGGACTGACTGAGCCCCGTCGGCCCGGACTGCCCTGACCCGGCTCAGCTAGCTCATTGGACGAGGGTCCAAGGGGCCGGGGCAGCGGCGGGTCCGCCGCCGGGAAAGGTCTGGTCTGTTTCGCACGACAGGGTGACGACGGACGCGATTGTGGCATTGAGCAGGTATCCGTCGGCAGGATAGGCCTGAGTTGCGAAGACCCCGTTGGAGAGTGGCGGCTTTCGGCTCGGCGGCCATCCGATGGTGTTCCACGCGGACTCGATGTCGTCCACCAGCGACTGGGATGAGTCGCCCAGCAGTTTGTAGCTGATCCCGTAGTACTCGGCGCGTGGGAAAAAGGCACTGCCGGTTCCCGTTGGTAGCACGCTGCCGGGTGATGTCGGCCGGCCTGCGTCCGGTTGCGCCTCGAGGTAGGTGCCCTCGGGCATGGCCCGGATGGTCTGCAGCAGGTAATCGATGCAGGCGTCCTGGGCTTGCTGTGCGTTGACGGGCGGAGCGGCTTGTGTCGGTGCCGCGAATGCGGCGACCGCTAGCAAAGCTCCTATGCCTGGTAGAGCTCGGATGACGAGATTCTGCATGCAACTCACATCCTAAAATCCAGATTACCGAAAGTTTGCTGAGGCCGACTGTAGCACCTCTCCGCATCGTTGGGCTTGTTCGCCTACGGATCGTTTCGATAAAGAACCGGTTCGGTGGAGGCCGGACGCCTCCACCGAACCGGTCGGATCAGCCGTTCGGCCGCGGCTCATCCGTCATTCTGTCCACCAGCTGTCCGTCCAATCGCCGTCGGCCCAATCGCCAGGCCATTCATCTTCGGTCCAACCATCGTCAGGCATTTCTTCGTCCGTTTCTTCGCTGTTCGGCTTGCCGCCGTCCGTCCCGCGGGGCGGCTTCGGCGTTTCGTTCTGCTGGCAGGCGGGCGCTACCGGTCCATTGCTTCCGGTTTCGAGGAAGCCGTCGCTGACCCACTTGCCGTTGTCGAGTTTGTTCCACAGATCGGTGGCGCCCCACTTGCCGTTGAGCCGCTCACCACGGGCCGTGCAGGTGATCGTCACGACGTCGCCGTTGCGGACCGTGCCGACGACCGAATTCCGCGTGCCAGGACCGGATCTCAGGTTGACGTTCCGATTGCGGTCGGGATAGGGGCGAACGGTGCCCTTGGCCAGCGTCGGATTGGGTTTGGGGTCGGTCGGTTTCGGGTTCGTGGGAGGTTTCGGATCGGTCGGCTTGGGGTTCGTCGGCGGCTTGGGATCGGTCGGCTTGGGGTTCGTCGGTGGCTTCGGGTCCGTCGGCTTGGGATTGGTCGGCGGTTTCGGGTCCGTCGGGGTGGGCGGCGTATTGTCCCCGCCGCCGAAGTTGGTCAACCTGCCGCCGGTGCGCACCTGCTGACCCTCGTGCTCGGCGTAGCCGCCGTAGGCCTCGGGACCTTCGTGGAAGGTCCAGCCGCCGAGCGTCACACCGTTGACGGGCACCGGCTGCGAGCCCTTGTAGAGCGACATGTGCACATGCGCCCCGCTGGCGAACCCGCCGCACGGCAGCTGGGTACCGGTGTGGCCCAGGTAAGTACCCGCCGCGATCTCGGTGCCGTCGGCGGCGCCGATGATGTCGGTCATGTGGTAATAGGAGGTGGTGTAACCGTTGTTGTGCACGATCTTCACCTCGGCGCTGCCATTGCGCACGCAGGTCTTGTAGACCCGGCCCGCCGCGGGAGCCATCACGCGGCCGTCACCGCCGTTGAAGTCCACCGAGTTGTACGGTCGGCTCTCGCCGCTGATGCCGTGCGGTCCGCCACCCATGAACCAGGCTTGACCCTGTTTCCACGGCAGGGACAGCGCGGTGTTCGCCGAACGTGGTTGCGGCGCAGTCAAAGCCGCCTTCTCGCCGCCGCTCACCACCGATTCCGGGGCCTCGCTGACCATGCTGCCGAACTCGGGCGTGCCTTCCAGCGCGACCGACCACTCGCCCTCGTCGTCGAGTTTCGCGACATATAGCGTGGATTTCGGCGTTTCCTCGCTCTCCGTGTCCTGCGGCACGGTCGCGGCGCCGAAGACCCATTCGCCGTCGCTGCGGATGCGGTCGATGACCGGGGGCTTGTCGCTGGTCGCGGACTTAGGGGTTGGTTGAGTCGCGAGGGTGTCGGTGATCGCGTCGTCCAGGCCGTCCGCGGTGGGTTCCGCGCTGACCGGGCCGATGGTGACGGTCAAGCCGATGACGGTCGCGAGGACGAGCGTGGTGGCTGCACTGGGGAATATCCAACGTCGGGCACGGCGTGGATTGATCGATCTCAAGATGAGGCAACTTTCTCCGTCGGTCGTGATAATCGTCTATCGAGGGCCGAAACGGCCACCGGAAGCGGGCTTCGGCATATAACGTATCGGTCACGCTTGCCGGTTCGGATTCCCACTTCCCAGCCGAAAGTGTAGGCTAGGCGATTAGCGAATGACGGATAGGTTAGCCATTCTATAAACAGAGTTAAGCCAGGGATTCAATAATGACGAATCCCTGGCTTTGATATCTTCTGCGCATAATAGAAATTATGCGGTCATGCGTGGATCGCGTTGCGCGTGCCGGCGGGTCGAGCACGGTCCGCCGCCCCCGAGGGCTCCCCTCCCGCCTGCGCCGCCGCGCTGACCCTCGGTTGGCACGGCCTGTAAAGGTGTGTACGAATTCGGCATCTATATCGTCGATTTCTAGAGAACCTGAGAAACTTTATAAGCAACCCCACCTTCGATCAGATATCCCGATCCAACGCACACGATATCGTTCAACCAAGCGTATTTATCTGACCCGGTTTCAAATAGAGGTGCGGTTCGAAAGTAATAGCGCGCTGGGTCGATCCGACGACTTTCGACGGGATCGACGATATCGGTCTGAAGTTCGGGTGGGACAATCCACCGTCCCCCGTATGACATATGGATCAATGCGTCGTCGTGCGTGCGGAGGGTGAGCCGGACATCTACCGTCATCCCCCGGTCGGGACGAAACAACGTCCAGTCGCCGCCACCTGGCACCACTTCGCCGTGCAGTTTCGGTCCCGCGAACGACCCGCTCGCCGCGCCGAAAAGAATCCGCCGACCGTACGGGCCGACGCCCATGTCCAGCGGCGGGTTCAAGTCGACGACGACGTCGAACAGATGCGTCGTCCGAACCTCGCCGACATCGCGCACTCGCGGATCTCTTGTTGTGTCTTGGCCTGTATCTGTAGTCACCAGTTAAACATACGGCCGTACGTATGCATGGTCAAGGGTGGATCGAGATGCCGCCGAGATCACTCGAGTACGTGTTGGGCATTGGTCTTTTCATGGCCTCGCGCGATAACTTGATCAGGTGATCAGCAATTCGGTACCCACGACGGCGGGAGCATGGCGGGCGGGTGACGGCGCCGCGGTGTCGTTGCGGGAGGCGACGGTGGCCTGGGCGCTGGCCGCGCACGGGGAGCTGTCCGAGATCGCCACGGGGTACGGGCATTTCATCACGGTGGAAGAGCTGGCCGAGCGGGTGCAGGAGGTGTCCGGCGTGCACACCGGGGCGCCGACCCGCACCTGGATGGATGCCATCCTGCGCAAGATCGCGCGCCGCTGCCACAAGGCCGGGGAGCCGCCGCTCACCGCGCTCTGCGTGCGGGAGAACCACACGGTCGGCGACACCTACAAGTACGTGCTCGAACTCGCCGGGCTGCCGATCCCGGCCGACCTCGAACTGCACGCCGCCTACGCCCGCTGGCAGTGCTACGAATTCCACGGTGCCGCAATGCCCGCCGACATGGCGGTCCCGCCGCTCACGCCCAAGGTGGCCGGGCGCCGCGCGCCGAGCGTTGTCGCGCAGGTCGAAATCAAGCCGCAGCCGACCCGTCCGGCGGTGTGTTCCCAGTGCTTTATTCAATTGCCCGCCAACGGAACCTGCGAATACTGCGTTTAGCGGTCGCGCATGAAAAGGCCCGCGCTCGGCATGAGCGCGGGCCTTTCGTTTCCTCATCTCTCGTGGGGCTTCGTCACCCGTGGATCACGAAACCGCGCCGATGAATCCGCCGATGGCCGCACCGATGGCGCAGCCGAAGATGGCGCCGACCAAGAAGAACCAGATTCCGATCAGAATGCCGACCAGGCAGCCGACGAACGCGCCCGCGAGGATCGCGCCGCCACCGCCGACGGTGTGCACGAACGGCAGGTCCTGCGAGCTGGTCGCGGCGACCGTCGGGCCACCCACCGGAGTGAGGGTCAGCGCGGTATCACTGGTCAATGCCGGTGTGACGGACATGGTTTGGCCCGTCTCGGCCCGCAGTGTCGTGGGGATCGCGCCGATGACGGCACCGTCGTCCGCGACCACCTGAACCGCATCCGGCGTCAGGACGAATCTGCCGGCGGCCAAGGTGACCAGGGCTTGTGAATGATCGGCCGCGAGCGTCGTCGTGTAGCCGACCGAGCCGTCCATTCCGCTGACGCTGATATCGGCCAATTCCGCTTCGCCGTGTGCCGTCGCCATCGTGATTCCGGTGGCCGCTATGGCGAATATCGCGGTCGCCACCAACTTCTTGATAAACATGGTCTTTCCAATCCGTGCGGGTTTCCTTTGACGTTCCCCCGACAAACGGCACCGGACGTAAAGATCATGATGCGCTGGTGGGTGATACCTGTCTATTGGGCGTTTCCCCTGCTCAAAGCATATTTTTGGTTTGGTTTCGACCCCTCGCGTTGGGGGTGGTCGCAGCGGCCGCCCACAGCAGGTCAGGGTGACTGATTCGGCTGTTCGGCACTGGGCACGGGGCATGGATCGCCGGCGAAAGGCAGGCCGAGCGCTCGATGCACCAGGTAACCAACAGCGGGGGAATCCGGCAAGATGCCGTGGTGAAACGTGTCGGTGGGGCATAGGTCTTGCACCCATAGATTCTCGACGGTGGCATCGCGCCCCGCACGCAGGAAGGTCGCCTCGGGCGGCGTGACGACGTGATCGACGCGGGTCGCGATCGCCGTGTACTGCACGCCGGGTTCGGTATCCCCGCCCGCGTTGAGGGTGCGGATGAATTCGCTACCCGTCAACTGTTGCGCCGCCGAAGTGCCCAGCACCCTGGCGATCACGCCGTCCGAAATCCCGGACGCGCTCCCCGAAGGCAGGAGAAAGCCGAGTCCATCGGCCGTGGTGCCGTGGTTGGTCCCGGCAATAGTGACGAGGTGATCGACCTTGTTGCGGCTCGGATCGCCGCGATTGGCACCCCCGTCGAACCGCAGATACTGCCGCGTCAGCGGCGCGCCCTGCGAATGCGCGACGATATCGACCTTCGCCGCACCCGTGACGCCGCGCACCCGCTCGATGAACGCCGCCAGCTCTTTGGCGGACGCGCGAATATCCGCAGTGCCGAACACCCCGGGAGCCGCACCGCGAACACTGAACGGCGCATGCCCGTAATTGAGCGAAAATACGCACACCCCCAGCGCTTTCAACTCCGGAGCCAACGTATCCCAGGAGTTCTGATTGCCCCACGTCCCATGCACGAGCACCACCGGTTCCGGCCGTTTCGCATTCGGAACGCACGTCCAATCATTGGCCCCCGCCGGCGCGACGCTGCCGTCCTCGACGACCTCCGCGAAAGCGGGCACGGCCGCAACCATTCCCGAGACCGCCAGCGCCACGGTCAGGCTGATTCCCCAGCGATACCGACGTGGTTCACCCGCACGCATCGAGACACAGCTCCCTTCGCCGGCCAAACAGCTCTGCGCGGCAAATCGGATGCCAATCCCGTCACCAGGTGTCGTTGGCTCATAGAACCATTGGAGCGAATCGGTGGCAAACATGTTGCCGGAGTGGCGGGAAAGGTATTCCGGCTCGACCGAGCGGATTTTCGATACGCGCGTTCCACCGGCTGCATAGGCTCACGGAGTTTGTTGCCCGACCGCCTGGAGTTTCCGCGATGACGATGCCACCGCCCCCTGCGCACAGCCGGGGCGTGCCTGCCTCGCCTGGTTCGCCGATCGATACCGACGGTCCTCGGGTGTCGCTGTATTCACCGGAATTCGCGGCGGATCCGCATGGTGCCTATCGGGCCATGCGCGAACAGTACGGATCGCTGGTGCCGGTGGAATTGGCGGCGGGGGTGCCTGCGACGTTGGTGATCGGGTATTACACCGCGGTGCGGATCTTCAATGATCCCAGCCATTTTCCGGCCGATCCGCGTATCTGGCAGCAGAGCGTCGCCACGGATTGTCCGGTGCTGCCGATGATGCAATGGCGGCCGAACGCGTTGCGCAATGCGGGCGCCGAGCATGCCCGTTATCGGCAGACCAATACGGCCGGCCTGGACAAGGTCGATCAGTACCGCCTGCACGACACCGTCGCGGAAGTCGCGATACCGCTGATCAATGCGTTCTGCGCGGACGGATCGGCGGATCTGGTTCGCCAGTACGCGTTTCCGCTCGCCTTCGCGGTGCTGAACGCGATGCTCGGTTGCCCGGCCGAGATCGCGCGGCAGGCCGCGACCGGTTTCGCGGCGATCTTCGAGGGCGTGGACGCCGCCGAGGGCAACAAGATGCTGATCGGTGCGCTGCAGGAGCTGATCCAGCTCAAGCGCGCCGCGCCCGGCGACGATGTCACCACGCGCATGCTGCGGCACCACGCCGAACTGAGCGACACCGAAATGGTGCACCAGCTGGCCACGCTGTACGGCGCGGGCATCGAGCCGCAGCAGAATCTGATCGTCAACACCCTGCTGCTGATCCTCAGCGACGAGCGTTTCGGCGGCAGCGTGCTCGGTGGCAGCCTGTCGACCAGGGACGCGCTCGACGAGGTGCTGTTCAACGATCCGCCGATGGCGAATTTCTGCATCAGCTTCCCGCGCCAGCCGATCCTGATCGACGACCTCTGGTTACCCGCGCACCAGCCGGTCGTCATCAGCATGGCCGCCTGCAATACCGATCCCGAGATCAGCGCAAACCAGTTCGCGGGCAATCGCTCGCACCTGTCCTGGGGTGCGGGCCCGCACGTCTGCCCGGCCAGCTCGCTGGCCTATCTGATCGCCCAGGACGCCATCGACCAGCTACTCGACGCGCTACCCGAGATCCGCCTCGCGGTCCCGCCCAGCGAATTGACCTGGCGCCCCGGACCTTTCCACCGCGCGATGACCGCCCTCCCGATCACCTTCCCGGAATCCCCGCCGCTGCCGCAGCCGTAGCTAGGTGTGGATCGCGAACGCCGCGCGGGTCGACACCCTGATGGCGTCGACCCGCGCTTTCCGTCCGAAGCCAGGGTTTTCCCGGAGGCCCCACGCCTTTCACCCTGCCAGGCTTGGAACTGTGAAATCCCCTGGAGTGCTACTGATCTCCGCACCGCTGTTCTTCTCCGGATATGGCGTCATTCGGCTGTTCGGTTTGGCCGATGGCCGGTACGGGCCCGGCATCGATTGGCAGGCAGCGCATATCGTCGGCCTCATCGGCATGGTGTTGTTCGTCCCCGCGGTGCTCGGTATGGAACGTCTTCTGCCGCGCGGTAAATGGCGGAGCGGCACGGTAATCGTCACCCTGATCGGGTTGGCCGCGACGATCGTTCAGTTCTGCGCGGATATCGTGTTCGCCGCGCTGGCCACGGACAAGGCCGATATGTCCAGGCTGAGCCACGAATTCTCGGCCATTCCCGGTGTCCGCCCGGCGTTCTACACGGTAGGGCCGCTGCTGTTCTTCCTCGGCCTGATCGTGCTGACCGCGCTGCTCGTCCGGGCCGGCCGACTGCCGTGGTGGAGCCCGGTGGTGCTGGCGATCAGCACCATGGTGCCGCTGCTCACCCTCGACCTGATTCCGATCGCGGGCGTCGGCGTGCTCGCCTCGGTGGTCGGACTCAGCAGCGTCACCGAATTCGAGGCGACGTCGCCGGTGTGCCAGGCCGAGGCCTGAGGCCGGAAAAGGATTGTCGCCCGGCCGGTTCGCCCTGGTAGGAATGCATTCATGTCGCCTGAATCCACCTTGTTCGCGGGAACGGACCTCGCGGCCCGCATCGAGCGCGTCGAACGGTCGCTGATGGAAGAGGGCGCCCGCGCCGCCGCACAGCGGGAGCCACGGGTGCTCGTGCGGCCCATCGGCAGCGGCTCGGCCGTGTGGGCCGGTCCGAACTCACCCCTCGGCAAGGTGGTCGGCGTCGGCATGGGCGACGACTTCGACGACAGCGCGTTGGACGCGGTGGAGGCGGCTTTCGCCGAACGCGAAGCCCCGGTCCAATTCGAGGTCTCGACCCTCGCCGATCCCGCCGTGGCCGAACGCCTGACCCGCCGCGGCTACCTGCTGACCGGCTTCGAGAACGTGCTCGGTCTGCGACTCGCCCCGGGCAGACAGGCGAATTCCGCTGCCGAAGTGAAGATCTCGGCCGTAGCTCCCGACGAGTTCGACACCTGGCTGAACGTCGTCGCCGACGGTTTCGCCACGCCCGACACCCAGGGCGTCGCTTCCCACGAGGAGTTTCCCCGCGACGCCCTCGACAACTCGATTCGCGACATCGCCTCGGCCACCGGCTTTTCCGGCTCGCTCGCCCGCATCGACGGTGTCGCCGTCGGCGGTGGCAGCCTGCGCCTCGCCGACGGTGTCGCCCAATTCTGTGGCGCGGCAACCCTTCCGGCGTTCCGTCGGCGCGGCGTCCAGGCCGCACTCCTGTCGGCCCGCCTGGCCGCCGCCGCGGCCGCGGGCTGCGACCTCGCCGTGGTCACCACCCTCCCCGGCTCGAAGTCGCAGCAGAACGTCCAGAAGCTCGGCTTCCAACTCCTCTACGCCCGCGCGATACTCGTCCGTTCGGCCCAGCTCAGCTGACCAGCACCGTGTGTATTCGATTCTGCGGGTCCACCTTTCGGCGGGTCTCGTCGAGTAGTGGGTAGTTGTGCGCGTAGTAGCGCTCCATCGGGTCGCCGGATTCGAGGTAATTGACGTAAGCGCCCGCGGAGTACGGGGCGATCAGGTGATGTGCCTCGGCGATCCACGCGGCGACCTGTTCATGCGGGATCTGTTGGTAATTACCCCATTCCACCAGGGCGGCGTGCTCGCGCCACGGGAAGGCGGTGTCGGCGGGGAGGGTGTCGCGGACCGCGCCGTCGAGCGTGTTGATCTGGACCCAGCCGGTGCCGCCCGCCCTGGAGTGCGCGGTGATCGCCTCGATGATCGCGGCGATGGCGTCGTCGGAGAGTTCGGTGACCACGTCGGAGCCGCAGGTGAAGGTGGCGCGCGGCTGGGTGGCGTTGCCGCCCGCGAGATACATGACCGTGTCCATGTGGCTCAGGCTGCGGTACTCCACGTTGATCGGTTTCGCGGTGGCGGCCATCAACGCGACCGCGGCCCTGATGCCCTCCTTGGCCGGGCAGACCAGCTGCATCCAGCATTTCAGCCCGCCCTTCCCGTCCGCGTCCACGCTGACGCAGGCCCACTCGGCGGGATCGGCGGTAGCGAGCCAGGTCGACCATCCGGCGATCACCTGAGCCGCGAGCTCACCGGGAAAGGCCAGTTGGACAACGTCTTTCGGTGTCGCCGGGCAGGTACGATAGGTGAGTGAGGTGACCACGCCGAGATGGGAGCCGCCACCGCGGACGGCCCAGAACAGATCCGGCCGCGAGGTCGGCGAAACCTCGGTCACCGTGCCGTCGGGCAGCACCATCGACGCGGCCGCGAGCCGGTCGCAGGTCAGCCCGTAGCGGCGGGACTCGAACCCGAGGCCACCACCGAGGGTGAGCCCGGCGATGCCGACCATCGGGCACATCCCGGTCGGCAGCGTCTGCCCGAACCGGTCGAGCTCGCGGTACACCGCGTTCAGCGTCATGCCCGGCGCGACAACAGCTTCGCCGTCGCGATAGGTCACCCCGGACAGCTTGCGCAGGTCGATGATCATCGCCCCGGTCGCCGACGAGGCGCCAACATACGAATGGCCACCCGCGCGGGCCGACATGATCAACTCGTGCTCGGCGGCGAAGGCGACCGCGGCGGCAACGTCGTCGACCGTGTCGGCGCGCACGACGGCGGTCGGCTTCTCGTCGTCGAACCGGGTGTTGAAGATCTGCTTCGCCGTCGGGTACTCCGCGTCCTCGGCCAGGAAGACGCGACCACGCACGCGCTGGTCGAGCTTGCTCCAATCCACACCCGCCGCAATGCGGCTGGTCGGTAGCGGCGTCGGCTCGGCGCGCGCGACCCGAGCGCCGGACGGGCCGGGCAGACCGGCCAACGCCCAGCCGGTCAGGCCGATGCCGAGTGCGCTCCGCAGGAAGGTGCCGCGTGAGAAGTTGGTGTCGATCTCGTCAGCCTAGGGGCGTAACCACCTGAAACAGTGGCACGACACCGACTGACGACGCCCAGGCGCGCCCTTTGTCCTGTTCGCGGCCGCCGCGACGAAACACCCATCCGGGACGACCGCGGGTCCGAATACCGGGAGATAGCCACCCGATGAATGACCATCATTCCCTCACTCGAAGGAGACGTCTGGCGTGCTGGTCGATCGCGGATTTCGGGCAAGGGCCTTGCTGGTCCGGGTGGCGATGGCACTCGGCGTGGCACTGCTGACGGCGCCCGCGGTGGCGGTCGCGCAGCCCGCCGCGGTGCTCGCGGACACGGCGGGCGTGCCTGCGGCGGTGTATGGGTGGGACACCTATCGGCGGTTGGACGCGTTGCCGTATCTGAGTGGCGCGGTGCAGGCGCAGCAGTACTCCAGCTACGACCGCAGCGGCGGCAACAAGGACTGGACCGGTGGCTGCATCGACCACGACGGGCCCCGCTGTGTGGTCGCCCAGGACGACGGATCCGGCGAGATCGACTCGATCTGGTTCACCATCAATCGGGGCGACGTCACCGCACTCGGCAACATCCGGATCGAACTGGACGGCAAGGTCATCCTCGACGAGCCGCTGCAATCGGTGGTCGACGGCGCCTACGGCCCACCGTTCGCGTTCCCGCTGGTGGCGAACGCCAAGCAGTCGCCGGGCGGCGTGTACATCAAAGTGCCTATGCCGTATCGGAATTCGATGCGGGTCAGCGTGTCGAACCCGGTGGATTACTACCACGTCACCTTCCGGCACTTCCCGAACTCCGATGGCGTGCGGACCTTCGACCGCGGCGACCTGGCACTCGACGTGCTGGCCACGCTCTTGGGCGCGGGCAAGCGGGATCCGAAGCCCGTGGCCCTCGGCGCTCGGACGCAGACTCGCACGGTGGAGGTTCCCGCGGACAACGCGGTAGAGATTGCCAAAGCGGCTGGGCCGGGCAGTATTTCGGCGCTGCGCTTGCGGCTGCCCGCCGGGACGGACACCACCGGTGTGCGCCTGCAGATTCGATTCGACGGTCACGACATGGTCGATTCGCCGGTCGGCGAGTTCTTCGGCGCTGGACTGGGTCCGGTCGACGTGCGGTCGTTGCTGTTCTCATCGAACGCGGAACCGGGCGGCTGGCTCTCGTCGTGGTGGCCCATGCCGTTCGCCCGCGATGCCGCGGTGACGCTGCGCAACAACACCGGCAGCCCGATCAGTGGCATCGATGCCGAGGTGGTCATAGCTCCCGACGCGCAGTGGGGCCCGGCCTTGAGCAGCGGGCAGGCGGGGTATTTCAGTACCCGGTCGCATTCCGGCCCGACTACACCGGGCGTCGACTGGCCCTTCGCCACGATGACCGGCACCGGCAAGTTCGTCGGCGTCAGCCACGCCATGAGCGGTCGCCACGTCGACACGGCGATGGGCAAAGACGCGGTGTTCATGGAGGGCGACGAGAAGGTCTACGTCGACGGCTCGACCACCCCGCAACTGCACGGCACCGGCACCGAGGACTTCTACGAGGGCGGCTGGTTCTTCGACTACGGCAAGCGCTACACCCTGCCGCTCACCGGCCAGCCCACCGTCCGGATGACCGACGACCGGTGCCCGGACTACTGCGCCACCGCCTATCGCCTCATGCTCGCCGACGCCGTCGGCTACCGTTCGAGCCTGCGATTCGGCATCGAGCACGGCCCGGTCAACGACGAACAAGCCGACTACAGCTCCACCGCCTTCCTCTACACGCAGCCATAACCCGCGTATTCGGGTAACTCCGGGCGACCCGGTGTCCTCCTCGAGGGGGAGAGGTGCGCCCGGACGTAGTTCTGGAGGGGGAGACAGAAGGGGGTCGGCGGAGCGATGTGCAAAACCGCAGATGGCAAGACAATTCTCGGTAGTGCTTGCCATTGAGCCGGGAGGTTGTCGTGATGACGGATGTGGTGCGACGTGCAAGCTACATCGCCGCCACCGTGGACGAACTGCGCCAGCACACCGCCGCCGACAAGGCGGCCTGCATGGTCAGCCAGCGTGCGCTGTTCCCGCGGCGCGGTCGCATCGAACTCGGCGACGCCGGGCTGGTGCTGTCCGACTGGAGCGTCGCCGGGGATCTGATCCTCTCGCGCGCGGCCATCGTCTCGCTGCGCCGCGAATTCACCCCGCTCTACGGCAGATTCATGGGCGGTCTGCTGAACGCGGGCAAGCCGCTGATCCTGCAGACCACCACGGTCGGCGAGATCTACATCCTGATCAACCGCCGCGAGATTTCCGAGTTCACCAACAATCGGCGCTGGGCGACCGCGATCGCCGCGTGGGCGGGAGTCGGCAGGCGACGCGCGAAATCATCGTCGGGACAGTCGAATTGATCGCGACACGCTAGTCGGGCGATGGTGCGGGCTCGGTGGTGGTGAATCGGTGCTGATAGGTGCTCGGTGCGATACCGAGGTGCTGGTGGAAGGCGCGCCGCAGGGTGTCGTCGCTGCCGAAGCCGCTGCGGACGGCGGTTGTCGTGACGGAATGTCCTTGGTCAAGCAGCATTTGGGCTTGTTCGAGGCGGACCTGCTCGAGGTAGCGGGCCGGGGTGGTGCCCAGTTCGCGCCGGAACAGCCGGGTGAGTTGGCGCGGACTGGTGTTGGCGAGTGCGGCGAGCACGGGAACGGTGTAGTCCCGGGTCGGGTCGGTGTGGATGGTGTGGAGCAGCGTGCGCAGGGTGTTGTTGTGCGGTGCGGGCGTCCGAATCGGCACGGAGAACTGAGATTGGCCGCCGGGTCGCTGCAGGAAGACGACCAGTGCGCGCGCCACGTCGCGGGCGACGGCCGGGCCGTGGTCCTGTTCCACCAGGTGCAGCGTGAGATCGATGCCCGCGGTGATCCCCGCCGAGGTCATGATCGGACCATCGGTGACGAAGATGGCGTCGGGCTCGACCTGGATGCCAGGGTTGCGCCGTTGCAGGGTGGTGGCGTGCCGCCAATGCGTGGTCACCCTGCGGCCGTCGAGCAGACCCGCGGCGGCGAGCGCGAAAGCGCCGGTGCAGACCGACGCGATGCGCTGCGTGCGGTCAGCCAATTGTGTTACGGCGCAGACGAGTTCGGGTGGCACCGGCGCGGAGACGAGTTCCTCGGAGCCGGGCACCACGAGGGTGTCCAGCTTGCCGATGTCCCCGGCGGCGCGGTCGACGTCGAAACGCAGGCCGGTGGACGAGCGCACCGGTGCGCCGTCGGGGGAGATCAGCGTGATCCGGTAGTCGGCACCGAGCCGGTTCGCTTCGGTGCACACCTCGCTCGGCCCGGCCACGTCGAGCAGCGTGACGCCGGGAAACACGAGCACGCCGACCGCGTGTGGGCGGGACACGCTCATTCGGGCCACGGACTGTCTTGGATGACCTCGACGAAATCGGTACGGACAAAGCCCGGCAGGAAGTGCGCGAGCACGTCGGCGTTGACGGTGCCGAAGGTGCTGTCGGGGCGATCGGCGAATCCGTTGGTGAACGCGGCGAGGATCTGCCGCTTGAAGTCGGGGCGCGGATGCGCCGCGGTCACCGCCGCGATGTCGGCGTGGTCCAGATCGCGGTATCCGATACCGAGGACGTCGGTTTCGACGCCGGCCGTCACCAGCGCGATCTCGGGTGCCATGTGCTCGGGAATGCCCGGCGTGGTGTGCAGCGCGATGGCCGTCCACACCCGCTGTGCCGCCTCGGCCTCGATGCCGTGCGCGGCGAGGAAGCGACGGGCCTCGTCGGCGCCGTCGACCTCGAACCGTTGGCTCGCCGTGCGGTAGGTGTCGGTGAGTCCGAGGTCGTGGAACATCGCGCCGACATACAGCAGCTCGGGATCGGGCTTCAGACCGCGCAGCTGTCCCTGCAGCATGCCGAACAGATAGACGCGCCGGGAGTGATGGAACAGCAGTGGCGGGGCGCTGGCGCGCACCAGCTCGGTGGCCTCGGTGACCAGGCGGCTGTCCGGAATGGCGATGCCTGCGATGTGCTCTGTCATGGGAACGCTCCTGTAAACGACGGTGGCTGACCTGTCCCAGAATGCGTGCTGCGGTAGCTCGGCCGCCGTGTCTGTTCGGACCGGTATACCGCAGATTAGGACATCGTCCGCCAACCGGGGCGCACATATCAAGTGCGCCTCGGTGACCACGTGTGGTCGGCGTGCCATGGGTACCGGTGCGGACGGTCGTGGGTTAATGAGCGAATGGTCATTCGTTGGCTGGTCGCGGCATCGGCGGCCGGGGTCGCCGGGCTGATGGTGCTGTTCATCTACGTGATCATCGCGGTGCGGATTCCCGCCCCCTTCGTGGTGCTGACGCATGTGGTGAGTGACTATGGGCTGTACCTGATTCCGCTCGGGCTGGCCGGATTCGTGTTGTCGCTGATCGCCTTCGGGAAGAAGGGCCGGGCCGGAGTGCGCCGGGTGGCGGCGGCGACCGGGCTGGTGTGCCTGCTCGGCGTGGTCGCCGCGGGCTTCCCGATGGCCGCGTCGTGGGGGACCGCCGTTCGGCAGGACGCGACGCTGTCGATCGGCGACTATCTGTCCGGCGGCACGAACACCGGCGCCCCGGTCGAATCGTTGAGCACCGTGTACAACACCGTGGACGGTCAGGACCTGAAGCTCGATGTGAAGCTGCCCGAGGGCCCGGCGGAGCGGCCACGGCCCGCGGTGGTGTGGGTGCACGGCGGCGGCTGGCGCAACGGTGACCGCGGCGAGGCGCCGATGTGGCATAAGTGGTTGAACGACAAGGGATATGCCGTCTTCGCCATCGACTACCGGCTGACTCCGCCCGCGCGCTGGAATCAATCGCCCGCGGACGTGAAGTGCGCCGTCGGCTGGGTCAAGCAGCAGGCGGCGAAGTACGGCATCGATCCCGAGCGGGTGATGCTCGCGGGCGGTTCGGCGGGCGGCAATCTCGCGCTGATGGGGGCCTACGCCGACGAGCGGGTGGCGCCGAGCTGCGCGGTCACCGACACGGCGGTCAAGGCGGTCGCGGCGTTCTATCCGGTGCCCGATCTGGTCGAGGCGTGGCGCGACACCGGTCTGCCCGGGCGGATGCACACCTTTCTCCAGGACTACACCGGCGGCACCCCGGACCAGGTCCCTGATCGCTACAAGGCGGCCTCGCCGGTCACCTATGTCCGCCCGAACGTGCCGCCGACGCTGCTCATGCACGGCAATCGGGACCACGTCGCGCCGTACCGCGGCTCGGCCGAACTCGCCGAACGGCTGCGCCGGGTCGGCGTCGAAAACCAGTTGCTCGCAGTGCCTTACGGCGAACACATCTACGACTTCACCTGGGAGAGCTGGGGCACCCAGCTGTCACGGCAGGTCTTCGGCAAGTTTCTCGCCGACCACTTCCCGGCCCCGTGAGCGGGCGGCGTGCGCGTTGTCGGTAGACCGGCCGCCGGGATGACGGCTGCGCCAGATCCAGAACACCGCACAGGCCACCAGTGCCCAGCCCGCGAGCACGAGGAACGGTAGAAGGTGTTGGTGCGCATGGAAATACACCGCGGTGTGCTGCGCGTTCACCGATGCGCCCGGCGGCAGCCAGCGGCCGATGTGGCCGAGCAGGGAGGGCAGCAGCGGCCAGGACACCGCGCCGCCGGAGGACGGGTTGCCGAGCAGCACCATCAGACCCCAGGTCGGCAGGATCGCCCACCGCCCGAACAGGGTGTTGAACATGGTGAACACCATGCCGGAGGTGAACATCGTCAGCGACAGAATTCCCCACGACTCCAGATACGGCAGGCGGACCGCGCCGAGCACCCAATCCGCCACCGCCGCAATGGCAAAGCCGCCGCACACCGCGTACAGCGCGGTGAAGCCGATTCGTTCGACGGGGTTCAATGCCGAGGCGTGCACGCTGAATTGGGTCGCGCCGACGAAACCGATGATCACCGCGGCCAGTGAGATATAGAAGATCGCGAGTCCGCGCGGATCGCCGCGTTGCAGTGGCACCACGTCGGTGACCTCGACCGGAACCGCCACCGCGGGCCCGGCCGCGGTGGCGACCTGGGTGATCAACTGGGCGACCGATTGGCCGGACGCGCTCGAGCTGTCGAGGCCGACACCGGGCTGGCGCGCGGTGACGATCGCGAAGACCTTCTGGTCCTCGATCGCCGACCGCGCCGCCGCGGCATTGTCATAGGGGCGAACAGTCAGCGAATCATCCAGCGAGCGTTGCAGCTCCGTCAGGAACCGCTGAACCGAAGCCTCCTGCTCCGCCCCGATCACGGCAATCGGAATGTGACGCGGCGTCGGATTCGCCAACGCGTAGGTATACGACCCGGCGAACAACCCCGCCGCAGCGGTCACCAACAGCACCAGCACCGTCGCGGGCAGATACGGCGAAGCCCGCACCATCGCCCACCATTCGGCCCGTGTTCGCCGCCGTTCATGCTGACCACGCAGGTTAGGCATCCCCGCACACTAGGTCCCACCAGCGAAGATGCCCACTACCCGCGCGGCCTGTCGCACGCGAGCCCGCTGTCACGGATAGCGGCGCCGCTCGTGATTACATAAGCAGCTTAAATAAATCAGTGATACATTTCGACGATGGCAGCACCGCCGCGTGACCTCGATGCCGACGACCTCGCTCGGGTGATGGGTGCGTTCACCCGGGGTTCCATTCGGCTGCCGAGTGCCGAGAAGCACACGTTCACCACGCTTTCGGTGCTGCACACGCTGGCCGGTAAAGGGCCGATGCGGGTGTCCGCGCTGAAGGTGACCGAGCAGATCACCCAGCCCGCTATTACTCAGCTCGTCAGCCGGCTGGAACGCGACGGGCTGGTCGAGCGCAGGCCCGACGTCGCGGACGGCCGCGCGGTGCTCGTGCGGATCACCGAGGCGGGCGCGCGGATCGTGCGGACCCGGCATCAGGAGCGGGTCCGTCGATTCACCGAGTTGGTCGAGGCGCTGACGCCCGAGGAGCGAGCGGCGATCAGCGCGGCGCTGCCCGCGCTGGATCGCATGGCCGCGCTGATGGACACCGAGCGCTGGTCCATGACCGCCGCTGTGCCGGAAGGACTTTCATGACATCGACGTTTCCACTCCAGGCCGCGCCCATCCGCGTCGCCGACGACGTGCTTGACGATCTCGCGGCGCGGCTCCGGCTCACCAAATGGCCCGACGACGTCGGCAACGACGACTGGCACTACGGCATCGGCCGCCGCTACCTGCAGGAGCTGGTCGACTACTGGATCGGCGAATACGACTGGCGTAAAGCCGAATCCGCGATCAACGCCTACGAGCACTATCGCGTGAGCGTCGAGGGCGTGCCGATCCACTTCCTGCGCAAGCCGGGCGTCGGCCCCGATCCGACCCCGTTGATCCTCACGCATGGCTGGCCGTGGACCTTCTGGCACTGGTCCAAGGTGATCGACCAGCTCGCCGACCCGGCGGCCTTCGGCGGCGACCCGGCCGACGCGTTCGACGTCATCGTCCCCTCGCTGCCCGGTTTCGGGTTCTCCACGCCGCTGCCGAAGAACCCCGACATGAACTTCTGGAAGGTCGCCGACCTCTGGCACACGCTGATGACCGACGTCCTCGGCCATCCGAAGTACGCCGCCGCGGGATGCGATGTCGGTGCCCTCGTCACCGGCCAACTCGGCCACAAGTACGCGGACGAGCTGTATGGCATTCACATCGGCTCGGGCCTCGAACTGACTCTCTTCAACGGCGATAGAGCCTGGGATCTCAGTGGGGGACAACCGATTCCGTCGGGTTTGTCCGGGCCTGCGTATCAGCAGTTTCTCTCCTTGGAGCACCGCTTCGCCGTCCACCTCGCCGCCCATGTGCTCGAACCGAGCACGCTCGCCTACGGTCTCACCGACTCACCCGTCGGCCTGCTCGCCTGGATCCTGCAGCGCTGGGTCACCTGGAGCGACAACCACGGCGACATCGAGACCGTCTTCACCAAGGACGACCTGCTCACCCACGCGATGATCTTCTGGGTCAACAACGCCATCGGCACCTCGATCCGCTACTACGCCAACGCGAATCGCTACCCGTGGACGCCCGTGCACGACCGTGTCCCAATTATCGAGGCGCCCACCGGTATCACCTTCGTCGGTCACGAAAACCCGCCGGGCGTAACCACTCCCGAGCAACGGGTGCAGAGCTGGCTCGGCAGCGACCGCGCAGGCTGGTACAACCACGTCAACCTCACCGCGCACGAGGCGGGCGGTCACTTCATCCCCTGGGAAGTCCCCGAGGCCTGGATCACGGACTTACGCCGCACCTTCCGGCGTTGAGGCCAGCCGGGGCTGCGCCGACGCCGGGATCGGCAGGCGGCCGAGCTCGGGCGTTACTTTGAGCAGCCGCAGCAACGGCGATGTCATGGCCGTGGTCACCAGGGCCATCACGACCAGGATCGAATACAGCTGTACACCGATGAGTCCCGTGGTGAGCCCGATGTTCAGGATGATGAGTTCGGTGAGCCCCCTGGTGTTCATCAGGCTCGCCAGCGCACCCGCCTCGCGCGGCGGGATGCCGTTGGCACGCGCGGCGAGGTAGGTGCCGCCGAGCTTTCCGGCCAGCGCGGTCACCAGGATCGCCAGCATCTCGAGGACGCCCGCCCGGTCCAGCGAGCTGAGATCCACCTGGAGTCCCGCGATGACGAAGAAGGCGGGCAGAAAGACCGAACTCAGCAGTTGCGCACCGGTTTCCACCACCGGCCGGTGGGTGCGCGGGAAGATGACGCCGAACAGGAAGGCGCCGAAGATCAGGTGCAGGCCGATCCATTCGGTGGCCGCGCCGCAGATCAGCGCACCGCAGACGGCGAGGAAGATCATCGTATTGTTGCTGGTCGCCGCCGTGGAGCGGGAAACACGGGCGAGCAAGGGGCGCACCAGCCACCACATCGCCGCGACCAGTGGCACGAAGAGCAGCAGTTTCCACTGGGTGCTCGCGCCGGGGCGGGCCAGGCCGATGACGAAGGCGAGCACGGTCCACGCCAAAATGTCGTCGATGGCCGCGCTGGCCATGCTGAGCTGCCCGATCCTGGTACCCATCAGGTCGCGCTCGATCAGGATGCGGGCCAGCACCGGGAACGCGGTGACGGCGAGCGCGCAGCCGATGAACAAGGCGAAGGTCAGCCGGTTGCCCTGGTGGTATCTCGACAGCACGGCAAGGGCGACCCCGCAGCCGAGCGCGAACGGCACGAAGTAGGCCGACAGCGAAACACTGGCCACGGCACGGCGATTGCCGTTGAACGAGCCGCGATCGATCTCCAGCCCGGCCAGGAACATGAAGATCATCACGCCGACATTCGCGAAGGCGCTCAGGTAGGAACGGACGTCCTGCGGAAAGACGATGCCGGATAGATGTGCCCCGAGAATCGTGGGTCCCGCGATGATCCCGGCCGCGATTTCACCGATGACCGGTGGCTGGCCGAGCCGCTGGGCCAGCCTGCCGAGCAGCCGCGCGGCCACCGCGATGAGCACGAGATCCACCAGCAGGAACACCATTTGGTTACTGGGCAACGTTCGCTCCGTTCGAAATGGGCGCGCCGAGACCGCCCTGCTCCTCCGTCGAAGCCGTGCCGCGAATATCTCCCGGCCAGGCTCCCGACTCCCCGGGGACAACGATAACGTGCGCCGCCGACCCCAGCGAGTCTCGACGGGCTAGCCGGGCCGGTGGACGTCGAGCCCCGCCGCCCCCGCCGCCGTGCTGAGCACCGCCTCGACCATCGCGGGGGTGAGGCGGCCGGTAAAGGTGTTCTGCTGGCTGACGTGGTAGCAGCCGAACAGATGCAGCGGTGCGCGGTCCGCGTCGGCGGGGGACAGCTGCACGTGCGCACCGTGCCCGAACTTCGGTCGCGGGCGTGGAATGGTCCAGCCCGCGTCGGCCAGCACCGGTAGCAGCGCCTGCCAGCCGAACCCGCCGAGCACCACCACCGCGCGGACAGTCGGTGCGAGTAAAGCGAATTCGGTCGCCAGCCAGTGCCTGCACCGGTCGCGCTCGTCCGGTGTCGGCTTGTTGTCCGGCGGTGCGCAGTGCACCGGCGAGGTGACCCGAACGCCGTGCAGGCGCAAGCCGTCGTCGCGGTGCGTCGCCGTCGGTTGGTTGGCCAGGCCGACCGCGTGCATGGCCGCGTAGAGCACGTCACCGCTGCGGTCGCCGGTGAACATGCGCCCAGTTCTGTTGCCGCCGTGCGCGGCCGGCGCCAGCCCGACGACCAGCAATCGTGCGTCGTCCGGCCCGTACCCGGGAACAGGTCGCCCCCAATAGGTTTCGTCCCGGAATGCCGCGCGCTTCTCCCGCGCCACCTGTTCGCGCCAGGCGACCAGTCGCGGACAGGCGAAGCAGTCGGCGACCGCGGCGTCCAGTTCGGCGATGGTGTGGCACACGGAAGTCACGGTAGGCGCGATCATGCCAACTACGCATGCTTTCCGAGGGCGCCGCTTTCGCTCTCGCAGGTCATTTGTCCAGTTCGGGACCATCGTGAATGTGAGAAACAAGGCGGACATGTGATCGTGACCACGCGGTCTGTGTTGATAGCATGGCCTTTCTGACCGACCGGATGCGGGCAACGCCCCCGGATTCATCTCGAAAGAGTCTTTCCATGCAGTTTGAAATCGTCGAGCGGGACGAGACGTGGGTTGCCGGGTTGCCGGTGCGCAGCCCTAAACGTGCGCTCGGAGAGCTGCGTGATCACGACCTGGAGGCGGCCTGGGCGACTGTGCTGCACCAGGAGCTCGGTGGCCCGCTCGCCAGTGCCTACACCGACTACACCGGCGAGCTCGGCACCTACAACACGCAGATCGTCGGCTACGAGTGCGCGTCCTTCGGCGACGTCACCCGCGGCCATCTGGTGGCCCGGCTGCCGCGCGGCACCTATGCGAGGTTCTCCTCGGTCGGTAACTTCCCGCAGGTGATGACCGACCTCTGGACCCAGATCGCGTACGCCGAGGAACACAACCAGATCAAGCGGACCTACACCGGCGACTTCGAGTGCTACCCACACGCCTACAAGATCGAGCTCTACCTGGCGGTAGACGCCAAATGAGTTATGCGATCGCAGTGCGTGGTGAGGCGATTTACGGCGGCCTGGTGGTGCCTCGGGTGCGTCCGAGCTTCAAGGTCAGCAACAGTGACCTGATCGAGTTCCTCAAAGACCGGCTGCGCGACCGCAAGGGCGCCGACCGGCCGATGTTCACCGTGTACGTGCCGGACCCGGCGGGCAACTACAACGCGGTGGTCTGCTTCGAGTACCGCGAGCCCGAGTCGGTGCCGATCGGCGACGTCCTGGTGCGCGTGCCCAAGGGCGTCTATGCCCGGTTCGCGCCGAACGGGGACTACCACGATCCGGTGGAGGACGTGTGGGCCCAGGTCGACGACGCGACCGCCTCGGCCGAGATCACCAGGGCCTATCGGGAAGAGATCGAGATCTGGCAGGGACCGGATTCGGTGGAGCTGTTCATCTCCATCCTCGTCTAGCTTGCTGATGGTTAGCTGCACTAGAACCGACCGGTCTCTCTGGTAATTTGCTCAACCACAAGACGGGTTCTGACCAGGGGGAATTTGCGAGGGTCCATCCAGTTTTCGGAAGATTAACCAGACATCTGGTCAATTCTTGCTGGATGACGGATACTGCCCTAGGCAAACTCGTCCGGAAAGCAGGATTCGGGTGGGTATGTCGGCCCCGGTTCGACGACCGCGTAAGGATGCGGAGCAACGGAGTAGGAACAGTATGGCTGTCGAGGCGAGCACCGCCGCCGCGCCGATCCGGGTTGCTGGCGGCTTCGGTGGGACGGTAGCAGGTCATTTCCCGCCGGGCCCCGATTCGGAAGATCATCGCTCGACCGATCCGATCCGGTGGGATAATCGGTCCCGTCGGGCAATTGCCGATGAATTGCAAGGCTCGCCGATTCGAGTCGAACGGCACAGGCGCCGTGCGTCGGATACCGACCCCGGAACGGTGGGGTGACGATGGGTGACGACAGCAGTCGAAATGCGCGACTCCGCCGCGCACCGGCCACGATTTTCCCGGATTTCGTGGATAGACTGGCGTCGCTTCGTTTCTCGGACCTGCTCTCAGTACCTGAGCATGAGACCATGGCGTTGGTGCTATGCCTGAGCGATTCGGCCGCCGCCCGGGGTCGTAGCCGGCGGCTCCCGAGCCGACGGCGGCCGATGCCTGGCGTGGACACCCGTGGATAGCGTGATCGGAGACAAGGTGCCTCGGCGGACGCTCGACTCATTGGTGACCCAGGTCGCCTCCGAGCTGATGGGTGTCGACGCTACGACCATGGCCGAGGCGACCGAGCGAGTGCTGGCCCAGCTGGTCGAATACTTCGACGTCGACTTCAGTTACGTGCGCCACACCGACCGCGAGCGCCGGGCATCGCTGCTGATCGCGGAGTGGCCACACCGCCCGCAGGTGCCCGATCCGGATCCGCTCGAGGTGGTCTACTTCGAGGGCGCCGACCCGGTGTTCCGCGCGTTCGAGCACGCAACCGAGCCGATGATCGCCCGCCCCACGCCCGAATTCGCCGACTATCAGGAGACGATGCGCCGGGCCTCCGGCATCCCCGTCGTCACCACCGCCGCGGTGCCGCTGCTCTCGCGCGGCGAATCGACCGGCGTGCTCGGCTTCATCAAGACCGGCGATCGGGAGTGGAGCACCCGCGAGCTCAACGTGCTCAAGGCGATCGCCGCGCTGTTCGCCCAGCTGCAGGCACGGGTCGTCGCCGAGGAACGGCTGCGCTACATCGCGTTGCACGACGACCTCACCGGACTCGCCAACCGCCGCGCGCTGCTCGAGCACATGGAGGAGCGGCTCAAGCCGGGCAGTCCCGGTCCGGTGGCGGCGTTCTTCCTCGACCTGGATCGGCTCAAGGCGCTCAACGACTTCCTCGGGCACACCGCGGGCGACAACTTCATCCGCACGCTGTCCTCGCGGCTGCGCGAGCACCTCGATCCGGACGATATGATCGCGCGCCTCGGCGGCGACGAGTTCGTCATCGTGCCCGCCAAGCCGATGGACGCGGTCGCGGCCGAGGAGGAGGGCACCCGGATCCAGCAGCTCATCGGACGCCGGGTCACCGTCGGCGGCGAATCGGTGAGCCGCGCGGCCAGCATCGGCGTCGCCGTCGGCATCCCCGGCGAGACCACCGTCGCCGACGTGCTGCGCCGGGCCGACCACGCGCTGCTCTCCGCCAAATCAGGCGGCGGCAACGGCGTTGCGGTGTTCACCGACGCCATGCGGGCCCAGTTCGAACTGCAGGACGACGTGGAGCTCAACCTGCGCGGCGCGGTGTCCGACGGCTCGCTGCTGCTGCACTATCAGCCCGAGGTCGACCTGCGGACCGGCCGGATCGTCGCGCTGGAGGCGCTGGTCCGCTGGCTGCATCCGACCAGGGGCCTGCTGCCGCCCGCGGCGTTCGTCACCGTGGCGGAGGCGACCAACCTGGCCGGCGAGCTCGGCCGCTGGGTGATCCGGTCGGCCTGCGCCCAGTTCGCCGAGTGGCGCAGGCGTGGCCTGGCCGCGAATGTGGTTATGCGGATCAATGTTTCGCCGGTGCAGCTGGTCAGCCTGGACTTCGTGGAGCGGATCGAGGACATTCTGCGGCTGTTCGGCATCGACGGCAGCTCGATCTGCCTGGAGATCACCGAGCATGTCGTGGTGCAGGATCTGGCGCGCACCCAGGTGACGTTGCGTGGGCTCAAGCGGATGGGCGTGCAGATCGCGATCGACGATTTCGGCACCGGCTACAGCTCGCTGTCGCATCTGAAGGCGCTGCCGGTCGACGCGGTGAAGATCGACCGTGGCTTCGTGCAGCGCTTGGGCGCAAGCACGGACGATCTCGCGATCGTGAAATCCATTATCGGACTTGCCGGTTCGTTCGGCCTCGGCGTGGTCGGCGAGGGCGTCGAGACCGCGGTGGCCGCACGCACCCTGGTCGGGCTGGGTTGCTATCGGGCACAAGGCTTTTTGATCGCCAGGCCGATGCCTGCCGACGAGGTGGAGGCCCATCTCGCGGTCGGCCGCATCCCGCTGGATCTCGATCTGCCTCGGGCCAGCCGCGGCGCCGCGGGGATCTGACCCTCGGCCGAGCTGTCGCCGGTGGCTGCCGAAAGCGGGCACCGCCCATCTCAGTGCGCCGGGAATACCGCTGACAAGCCGGTTCGCCGGGTCTTTCACGGGTGTTCATGCCGCGTTGGGCGCATCGGTCCCGAAGGTAACCCGACTGGCTGCACCATCGGCGATGTGCGCATAGTTCAGCTTGCGAACTTCTACGGCCCGCGTTCGGGTGGGCTGCGCACTGCCCTGCATCATCTCGGCGAGGGCTATGCGTCGGCTGGACACGAAGTGGTGCTCATCGTGCCTGGTGCGCGCCGATCCGAGGAGATACTGCCGACCGGCGTGGTGCGAATAACCCTGCCCGCCTTGGCTATTCCGTGGACCGGTGGCTACCGCGCGGCCGACCCGAGGCGGGTCGCCGATGTGTTGAACGGACTGCGGCCCGATGTGCTCGAGGTATCGGACCGGCTGACGCTGCGTGGCTTCGGCCGCTGGGCCAGGCGGCGCGATGTGGCGGGCGTGATGATCTCGCACGAACGACTCGACCGGCTGCTCGGTCAGTTCATGCCGCGTCAGGCGGCTCGTCGCTGCGCCGACGTGGCCAACGGCCGTACCGCCGCCGATTACGACATCGTGGTCTGCACTACCGAATTCGCGCGCGAGGAGTTCCTGCGGATCGGCGCGCCGAACGTCGAACTGGTGCCGCTCGGGGTGGATCTGGAGCTGTTCAGCCCGCGCAGGCAGGACGACAGGTTGCGCGCCGATCTCGGTGCGCCGGGCCATCCGCTGCTCGTGCATTGCGGCAGGCTGTCGGTGGAGAAGCGAGTGGAGCGCAGCATCGAGGCGGTCGCCGCACTTCGCAAGGCGGGCACCGAGGTTCGGCTGGTCGTCGCCGGTGACGGGCCGCGACGCGAGGCGCTGGAACGCCGGGCACGTGCGCTGCCAACCTTGGCCAACGGGCTGGCCGCCGTGCACTTCACCGGATTCATCTCCGAACGCGCGATGGTGGCGAAACTCCTTGCCACCGCGGATGTTTCGCTGGCGCCCGGCCCGCATGAGACCTTCGGCCTCGCCGCGCTGGAGGCGCTCGCGGCGGGCACACCGGTGGTGGCGAGCCGGTCCTCGGCGCTGAAAGACATCGTGACCGCGGAGTGTGGCGCGGTCGCCGACGATCGCGGCTCGGCGTTCGCGCAGGCGGTCACCGATGTGCTCGCGCTGCCGACGGTCGGCCGCAGGAAAGCGGCCCGCAGCCGCGCCGAGCAATACACCTGGCCACGGGCCGTGGCCGGAATGCTCGCCGTACTGGGCCGCTGAGCGTTACCCCAAGTACCCTGCGGTGAGCCGATTCGAGCAATTCGAGATGGGGATGCGCAGTGCGAGGTAATGGGCGACCGGGCCGCAGGACATTGCGGGACGCGAAGGTGCTGATCACGGGCGCGGCGAGCGGAATAGGCCGATCCACCGCGCTGGCTGCCGCCGCGGCGGGCGCCGAGCTGGTACTCACCGATATCAACGCAACCGGGCTGGACGCGACGGTGGCCGATATCCGGAGTGCCGGTGGCGTCGTGCTCATCGCCGAGGCCTTCGACATCACCGACTACGACGCCGTCACCGCGTTCGCCGAGAAGGTACACGCCGAACACGGCAGCCTCGACATCGTGATGAACGTCGCGGGTACCTCGGCCTGGGGCACAGTGGAGAACCTGGAGCACAAGCACTGGAAGCGCATGGTCGACGTCAACCTGATGGGCCCGATCCACGTGATCGAGAACTTCGTGCCGCCCATGGTCCGGGCGGGCAAGGGCGGCTCGCTGGTCAACGTCTCCTCGGCGGCCGGGCTGCTCGCGCTGCCCTGGCACGCGGCCTACAGCGCGAGCAAGTACGGCATCCGCGGCGTCTCCGAGGTGCTGCGGTTCGACCTGGACCAGCACGGCATCTCGGTGCACCTGGTGGTGCCCGGCGCAGTGGACACGCCGCTGGTGCACAGCGTCGAACTGGTCGGCGTCGACCGGGAGTCGCCGCGGATCCAACGGCTCACCAAGTCGTTCACCAAGCACGCCGTGTCGCCGGACCATGTGGCGGCCTCGATCCTGCGCGGCGTCACCCGCAACCGGTTCCTGATCTACACGTCATTCGACATCAGGTTCGGCTACTGGTGGGCGCGAAAGTTCGCGCTGCCCTACGAGATCGTGATGCGTCGCGCCAGCGCCCGCTTCAGCCGGTTGCTGGCCGCGCAGAGCAATTGAGCTGTACGTCGAGCACGCGCGCGCCGGGACCCTCGGTGCCGAGCCGGTCGTGTTCGTTGACGAGTTTGCAGCTGCCCAGCGACAGGCAGCCGCAGCCGATGCAGCCGGTGAGGTTGTCGCGCAACCGAATCAGCTGCGTGATGCGGTCGTCGAGGTCGGCGCGCCAGGTGGTGGACAGCGTCTCCCAGTCGCGCCGCGTGGGGTTGCGGCCTTCCGGCAGCTGATCGAGGGCGTCGCGAATTTCGCTGAGCGGGATGCCGACCCGCTGTGAGATACGAATGAAGGCGACCCGCCGTAATGTCTCTCGCGCATATCTGCGTTGATTCCCGCTGGTCCGGCGGCTGCTGATGAGTCCTTCGCGTTCGTAGAAGTGCAACGCGGAAACTGCTACTCCGCTACGCTCGGAAAGCTGCCCGGGGGTCAGCTCCTTTGCTCGCCAATCGGCTGTCGACATGCACGCTCCTCCATTCCCCTCAACAATACTTGAGGTTAGGCTGAGCTCGGGGAGGAATCGGCCAACGGCAAGTCGGCCCGATAATCCGGTAGCGAGCGACTTCACACGCGGCAAGACGGCAACGAAGACCCGAATTACGTGCTCTTGTGGCCGCGGCGAACTACGGTCTGAGCATGGGAGCAGACGCTGTGCCCGCGCGGCATGGAGAGGACTCGGACGCCGACGGGCTGGACCCCGACAGTCCGGGCACGCGGTTGACGGTGACCTCCGAGGTCGGCACGCTGCGTACGGTGCTGCTGCATCGGCCCGGCGACGAACTGCGCAGGCTCACCCCGCGCAATAACGATCAGCTGCTGTTCGACGGCATTCCGTGGGTGGAGCGGGCCCAACAGGAGCACGACGCGTTCACCGGTGTGCTGCGCGACCGCGGCGTCGAGGTGCTGCTGCTGGCCGACCTGCTCGCCGAGACCCTCGCGGTCAGCGGTGCCGCCCGTATCCAGGGCATTTCCGCCGCCGTGGACGCGCGCAGGCTCGGGCACTCGCTGGCCGACCAGCTCGCTGCCTTCCTGCGCGGCGTCCGGGCCAGGGACCTGGCCAACATCCTGATGGCCGGGATGACCTTCGACGAACTGCCGTTCGGACCCGACGCCACCTCGCTGGTGCGCCGGATGCATCACGGTGCCGACTTCGTCATCGATCCGCTGCCCAATCTGCTGTTCACCAGGGACTCCTCGTTCTGGATCGGGCCGCGCGTCGCGATCACCTCGCTGGCGCTGCCCGCGCGGATCAGGGAGACCTCGCTCACCGATCTGATCTATGCCTTCCATCCCCGCTTCCTGGGGGTGCGTCGCGCCTACGAATCGCACACCGCGCCCATCGAGGGCGGCGATGTGCTGCTGCTCGCGCCCGGCGTGGTCGCGGTCGGCGTCGGCGAGCGCACCTCGCCCGCGGGCGCGGAAGCGTTGGCGCGCAGCCTGTTCGACGACGATCTCGCGCACACCGTGCTGGTCGTGCCGATCGCGCAGAACCGGGCGACCATGCATCTGGACACCGTCTGCACGATGGTGGACAGCGACGCGCTGGTGATGTATCCGGCGGTGCGCGACTCGTTGTGCGCGTTCACCATTCAACGCGAGGACGACTACAGCGCGCGCAACGGCGACGGCAAGGTGGCGATGAGCGGACCCGATCCGTTCCTGGTCGCCGCGGCCAAGGCGATGGGCATCGACAAGCTCCGGGTGATCGACACCGGGCTGGACGGCGTCACCGCCGAACGTGAACAGTGGGACGACGGCAACAACACCCTCGCGCTGGCGCCGGGCGTGGTCGCCGCCTATGAGCGCAACGAGATGACCAACGCGCGCCTGGAAGACGCGGGCATCGAGGTGCTGCGCATCCCCGGCTCCGAATTGGGTTCCGGTAGAGGCGGACCCCGCTGTCTGTCCTGTCCACTCTCCCGGGATGAGTTGTGATCCAATCATGTTCAACATCACCGTGTCGCATGAGTCGGCCGTCCCGCCCTACGAACAGTTACGCATGGGCATCATCGCCAAGGTGCGCTCCGGCGAACTGACCGCGGGCACCAAGATCCCCACCGTGCGGGCGCTGGCCGCGCAACTGGGCCTCGCCCCCAACACGGTGGCTCGCGCCTATCGTGAGCTGGAGGCCGACGGGGTGGTCGAAACCCGGGGCAGGCAAGGCTCTTTCATCGCCTCCTCGGGTGACCCGACCCGTGACGTCGCGGGCCGCGCCGCCACCGCCTACGTCGCCACCGTCCGCCGCCTCGGCCTCGACGACGCCGCCGCCCTCCGCTACGTCAAAGCAGCCCTGGAAGGTTGACCCACCAACCCGACCGAAGGTCCCCTTCAGCACGCCCCACCGACCGAAGGTCCCCTTCGGTCGGTTCGCTCCGCTCGACCGAAGGGGACCTTCGGCCTGACTCTGAGGATGAAGGGCGCCTTCGGTCGGATGACGCGGGGTGCTAGCGCCAGCTCGGCAGCCAGAGATGGTCGTGCCAGTTGCCGGGTGTGATGGGTAGCGCGGTGAGAATCGGCCAGAGCCAGATGAAATTGGCGATCACCAGGCCGAGGTAGAGGCATACCGCGAGGAGCCCGAGGGCGTGTCGTTCGTCGGGGGAGACCGGTAGGTAGGTCCCGACGGGGCTGCGCGGCACCGGTATTCGACGGGACGGGCCGAGGATGTCGCCTAGCACCAGGGCCAGGCCCATCACCAGGAACGGCGCGAGGGCGACGGCGTAGAAGTAGTACATCTGCCGGTCGAGGGTCAGGAACCAGGGCAGCAGCGCCGCGCCGTAGCCGACGAGCACCGCGGCGTACCGCCAATCGCGGCGAACCACACTGCGCCACACCATCCAGCCGATCACCGGGAAGGCGAGCCACCAGATCGCGGGGGTGCCGATCAGCATCACGGCCTTGACGCACTGGGTCTGCCCGCAACCGCTGACGCCGTTGTCGGCGTAGTAGTAGAGCATCGGCCGCAGACCCATCGGCCAGGTCCACGGCTTGGATTCCCACGGGTGGTGGTTGCCCGCCGAATTGGTCAGGCCTTCATGGAATTCCAGTGCTCTGGCGCTGAAATACCATAGCGAGCGCAACGCGTCGGGGACCCAGCTGAAGAAGCCGCCGGTGCCGATCGGTTCCGTCGGGGCGGACGGGTTGCCGACCATGTACCGATCGATGCCGGTCTCGCTGGTGAACCAGGCCCAGTAAGTGCCGAGGTACACCCCGAGCGGGATCAGCACCAGCGCGTACAGCGCCGGTCCGACATCGCGGATCCCGGTGCCGAACCACGGACTGCGCACGCCGTATGCGCGCCGCGCCGCCACATCGAAAAAAACGCTGAGCAGTCCGAAGGCGACGATGAAGTAGACGCCGGACCATTTTGTCCCGCAGGCCAATCCGAGCAGCACGCCGGCCCCGAACCGCCACCAGCGCACGCCGAGGCGCGGACCCCACGGGGTCTCGTCGATCCGGCCCTCGGCGTCGGCCCGCGCCATCCGGGCCCGCACCTCGTCGCGGTCGACGATCAGACAGCCGAAGGCCGCGGTGGCGAAGAACGCCAGGAAGATGTCGAGCATGCCGATGCGCGAGGACACGAAGGTGGTGCCGTCGGCGATCAGCAGGATGCCCGCGATCGCGCCGATCAGGGTGGACCGCGCCATCCGCCGCACGATGCGGATCACCAGCAGGATGAGAATGGTGCCGACCATCGCGGAGGCGAAGCGCCAGCCCCAGCCGTTGTAGCCGAACATCGCCTCGCCGAGCGCGATGAGCTGCTTGCCGACCGGCGGATGCACCACCAGCCCGTAGCCGGGATTGTCTTCTACCCCGCCACCATTGAGCATCTGCCAGCCCTGCGGCGCGTAATGCTTCTCGTCGAACACCGGGGTGCCCGCGTCGGTCGGATAGTTGAGCATGGTGAACCGCGTCACCGCGGCGATGGCCGTGAGGAACGCGGTGACCAGCCAGCCGCGCAGGGTATCGGTCGGCCCGAAATCGGGCGATGGTCGCCGCGGCGCGGGGCTCGACCAGGAGGGCACGGCCCCGAACGGAGCGGTCGCGCGCTGGTCGGTCACCTGTGTCACGCCCCGATCGTATGCTGTGCGCGCCCTCAGGTCCCGCAGCGGTGAGCCCGACACCGTGTGAATCTCATAGCACGCGCCCCTGCACCGGGTGGTCACGATCACATACCGAACAGCGCCTCGGTGCGCCCGACACGCCGCCGCTCGCGTGCGGAATCGAGCCGCCGCGCATGTCGTGTCCTGCCGCGCGCGAAATTGTTGGCGATTCCGTGCGCGTGGCGCGATTGTGCGCGCGTGGCCTAGTCGGGCTGTCAGTGCGGGATGGGCGAGTCGATAGGCTGCGGAGGTTCGGCGGGTGCCGGGCGTGATCGGGACGGGAGTGCGGTGGCGGACGAGGCGACAGGGCCGGGCAGGCTGGTGCTTGCGGCGACGCCGATGGGCGACATCGGTGACGCGTCGCAGCGGCTGCGCGATGCGCTCGGGTCGGCCGACATCGTCGCGGCCGAGGACACCCGGCGCACCAAGTCGCTCGCCAAGTCGCTGGGGGTGGAGATCACCGGCCGGGTGGTCAGCTTCTACGACCACGTGGAGATCGCGAAGATTCCGGCGCTGCTCGGCGATATCGAGGCCGGGCGCACGGTGCTGCTGGTGACCGACGCGGGGATGCCCTCGGTCAGCGACCCCGGCTATCGATTGGTCGCGGCCTGTGCAGAGCGGGACCTACCGGTGACCTGCCTGCCGGGTCCCTCGGCGGTGACCACGGCGCTCGCGCTGTCCGCCCTGCCGGTGGAACGGTTCTGCTTCGACGGTTTCGCGCCGCGCAAAGGCGGTCAGCGCCGAGAGTGGTTGCGCACCTTGGCCACCGAGTCGCGCGCCTGCGTCTTCTTCGAAGCACCGCACCGCCTGGCCGACTGCCTGGCCGACGCCGTCACCGTGCTCGGCCCCGACCGCCGCGCCGCCGTCTGCCGCGAACTGACCAAGACCTACGAGGAGGTCATCCGCGGCACCCTCGCTGAGGTCGCCGCCTGGGCCGTCGACGGCGCCCGCGGCGAGATCACCGTCGTCCTCGAAGGCGCACAACCCAAATCCGCCGACCCCAACGATCTGGTCGACGAGGTCGAGGCACTGACCGCCGACGGCATCCGTCTCAAGGACGCCTGCGCCCAAATCGCGAGCGCGAACGGCGTCTCCCGCAACGAGCTCTACGACGCGGTGCTGATCGCCCGCCGCGCGGGCGAGGACTGACCGACTCGCAACGGCGGTCGTTCGGCCCGATGCACCATGGTGCGCGGTGCGGGGACGCGGCATGATCGTCCTATGACCTCTCTCGAAAGCAAGGCCAAGGCATTTCTCGCACTGCACCGTCCCGGGGATCCCGCTGTGCTGCCCACCGTGTGGGACGCGTGGTCGGCGAAGGTCGCGGTGGAGGCCGGGTTCGCGGCGCTCACCGTGGGTAGTCATCCGGTCGCCGACTCGATCGGGCGTGCGGATGGCGAGGGCATGACCTTCGCCGAGTCGCTCACCCGGGTTCGGCAGATCACCGAGGCCGTCGAGGTGCCGGTGTCGGTGGATATCGAATCGGGTTACGGCCTGGAACCGGCTCAGCTGATCGAGGGCCTGCTCGAGGCGGGTGCCGTCGGCTTGAACATCGAGGACACCGTGCACAGCGAGGGCAAGCGGCTGCGGGCACCGCAGGAGCACGCCGATCTCGTGCACGGGCTGCGGCAGTTCGCCGACGCGGCCGGGGTGCACGTGGTGGTCAACGCCAGGACCGACCTGTTCCTGCGGCAGGACGGCGACGAGGCGGATCGGGTCGACCGCGCGATCGAGCGGCTGCGGCTGGCCACCGCGGCGGGTGCCGATGTGCTGTTCCCCGCGGGCGCACAGGCGGATGCCGATGTGCGTCGCCTGACCAGCGAGCTGACGCTGCCCATCAGCATGGTCGGCCTGCCCGACAAGTCCGACAAGGCGGTGCTGGCGGACCAGGGTGTCGCGCGCATCAGCTTCGGCCCCTACCTGCAGCGTGCGCTCACCGCCGAAATCGAGCGCCTGCTCGCCCGCTGGAAGTAACCAGCATCGACGAGTGGCACATCATCGAGAGTCGTTCTCGGCTAACGCCATAGCCCCGTGCCACTCGTCGCCGAGGCATGTGTGGCTGTCGTGGCGATTGATTCGTATGGCGGCCCTGAATAGTCAAGCAGGAGAAACAGTTTCAGGCACCTAGGCCTAATGTTGTGCTGACGAAGTGGACGAACAGCGGAATCAGGTCGGGCACGCGAGCGGGGCCGTCGGACACGATGACTCGACGGGTCCGCTCGCCGATCGCATCGGGGATCAGGGCGATCAGCTCGTCGGAAACTTCCGGCAGCGTCGGATCCGCCTGGCGCGCTTGGTCATAGAAGAGGCGATACAGCGTGGCGAAGCGGTCCACGGCCAGGTCGCGGTAGTCGACGGCGGCCTGATTCACCTTGAACGATTCGACGATCACCAGGCGGGCGAAATCCGGTTCGGTGGCGACGGTTTCGCAGAAGGTGGCGACGATCGACTCGATCCTGGCGGGCACGTCGGCCGTCGGTGCGAGCTGGGCCAGCTCCTCGGTGATCCGGCCTGCCACGATATCGACGCCGGTGTGCACCGCCTCGACGAAGCATTCTTCCTTGTTCGCGAAGTGCTCATAGAAGGTGCTGCGCGAAACCCGTGCTCGGGCAACGATATCGGTGAGGGTTGTGCCGGAATATCCCTTACTGTCGACGCATTCGACCATCGCTTCGATGAGTCGCCCCCGTTGCGAGACCAGGACGGCGTCGCGGGCCGCGCGGTGCCGGTCGGCGAAGGTGTTCTGCGGCATGGGTGTCGAGTCGGTCGCCTGTTGTCGGCGCATGGGTGCCCTCCCGGTTCGGCGAACATGAACATTCGTAACCCAGCATTATGCGACTGTGCGCCAGTGGGTTCCGCGCCGGTGCGCGACGAAGGGCGTTTCGGACCGCGACCAGGCCGGGTAGGGCCGCGGCATGTTCCGCCGCCGGAAACACGAACGCGGCACGGGCGCAGCCTGATTCGGCACCGCCCGGCCGCGTGCGTCGGGTAAGGCTCAGTCCTTGGGCTCGATGTACTTGGGGTACACCGGTTCCGGCGCGGGCAGCACCACGCCCGGCACGATCGGCGTCGCGATATCGGCGAACGTGCGCTCCTGCTGACCGAGCTGATCGAGGATCTTGCTCGCCGAAGCGGGCACCACCGGCTGCACCAGGATCGCGACGATCCGCAGCACCTCGAGCGTCACGTACAGCACGGTCGCCTCGCGGGCCAGATCCTCCGGGGTGCCGGACTTGGCCAGCGCCCACGGGGCCTGCGCGGAGAAGTACTTGTTCGTCTCGCCGAGGGTGAGCCAGATCGCTTCCAGCGCGAGATGCATTTGCTGCGCGTCATATTCGGCGCGGCAGCGGTCGAGCAGCCCGTTCGTCAGATCCAGCAGCGTGCGGTCGGCGTCGGTGAATTCGCCCGGCGTCGGCACCACGCCGCCGCAGTCGCGCGCGACCAGCTTGGTGCTGCGCTGCACCAGGTTGCCGAACTCGTTGGCCAGGTCGGAGTTGATCCGGCCGACGATCGCGTCGTGGCTGTAGCTGCCGTCCTGCCCGTAGGAGATCTCGCGCAGCAGGAAGAAGCGCACCGCGTCCAAGCCGTAGCTCTCGACCAGTTCCAGCGGGTCGACCACATTGCCGGTCGACTTGGACATCTTCTCGCCCTTGTTGTACAGGAACCCGTGCACGAAAACGCGTTTCGGCACCTCGACGCCCACCGACATCAGGAACGCCGGCCAGTACACGGTGTGGAACCTGGTGATGTCCTTGCCGATGATGTGCACGTCGGCGGGCCAGAACTTCTGGAACGCAGCGGATTCCGTGTTCGGGTAGCCGACACCGGTGATGTAGTTGGTGAGCGCGTCCACCCAGACGTACATCACGTGATCGGGATGGTCCGGCACCGGCACACCCCAGTCGAAGGTGGTGCGCGAGATGGACAGATCCTTCAGCCCCGCCTTGACGTAGCTGACGATCTCATTGCGACGCGTTGCGGGCGCGATGAATTCGGGATGCTCCTCGTAGAGCGCGAGCAGCTTGTCCTGGTAAGCGGAGAGCTTGAAGAAGAAGTTCGACTCTTCGGTCCAGGTGACCGGCGTCTTCGACTCGGTGGAGATCCGGGTGCCGTCGTCCAGCTGCGTGGTCTCCTCCTCGGTGTAGAAGGCCTCGTCGCGCACCGAGTACCAGCCCGAGTAGTTGCCGAGGTAGATGTCGCCATTGGCGAGCATCCGCTCCCACAGCGCGACGCTGGACGCCTGGTGGTCCTCGTCGGTGGTCCGGATGAACCGGTCGTAGGAGATGTCCAGGGTCTTGTCCAGCGCCTCGAACACGTCCGAGTTACGGCTCGCGAGCTCCTCCACCGGGACGCCCGCGGCCGCGGCCGCCTGCTGCATCTTCTGACCGTGCTCGTCGGTGCCCGTCATGAAGAAGACGTCGTATCCGTCGAGCCGCTTGAAGCGGGCGATGGCGTCGGCCGAGATGTACTCGTACGCATGGCCGATGTGCGGCGCACCGTTCGGGTAGGCGATGGCCGTGGTGATATAGAAGGCGGGGCGGTCAGCTGCGCTCATGCCTGCACCTCGCTGACGCTCGGTTCCGGCATGACCGCATGGGCGGCTGTGTTGATGGTTCGCTCGCTTCGCTCGCTCATGGTGTGTCTACTGTAATGGCCGTGGTTTCCTACACTCACGCGAATATCCGCTGCGCCGATTCCCTGGCTGCCCAGGTAGTCCCGCACGGTGCCGATTCCGCTGTGACGGGCGGTGTTCGATGAGTAACAAGCGTCCAGCGCCGGACCTGCCGGAGCCACTGTCCCCGATCATCGACGCGCACACCCACCTCGACGCGTGTGGCGCCACCGACGCGGCCTCCACCGCAGTGATCGTGGACCGTGCCGCCTCGGTCGGCGTCGGCCAGGTGGTCACAGTCGCCGACGACCTCGCCGCCGCGCAGTGGGCCGTGCAGGCCGCCAACTGGGATCCGCGCGTCTATGCCGCAGTGGCGCTGCACCCCACCCGAGCCAACGCGCTCGATGACGCAGCGAAGACCGAATTGGAACGCCTGGCCGCCGACCCTCGCGTGGTCGCGATCGGTGAGACCGGTCTCGACTACTACTGGCCGGGCAAGCTCGACGGCTGCGCCGATATCGAGACCCAGATCGAGGGCTTCCGCTGGCACATCGACCTGGCGAAACGGCTGCGCAAACCGCTGATGATCCACAATCGCGAGGCCGACCACGATTTGCTGACGGTGCTGCTGGACGAGGGTGCCCCGGCCACGGTGATCTTCCATTGCTTCTCTTCGGATACCAACATGGCGCTGGCCTGCGTGGCCGAGGGGTATGTGCTGAGTTTCTCCGGCACGGTGAGTTTCAAGAATGCGCATGAGTTGCGCGAAGCCGCCAAAGTTGTCCCCGACGAGCTGATTCTGGTCGAAACGGACGCACCGTATTTAACGCCGCATCCATTCCGTGGTGCTCCCAACGAACCATATTGCCTGCCGTACACCGTGCGCGCGCTGGCGGAACTACGCGAAACGGACCCGGCCGAATTGGCGAAGATCACCACGGCGAACGCGCGTCGCGTCTACGGAATCTGACCAATCCGCTATTTTCCGGCAATTTGAGTACCCGCAAGGGGGCTGGATATACGTGGTGTGTCCTAGGTCACAACGGTAGGCATATTTCGTGATCAACCTGCGGTAGCGATATCTGTTCGTGATATTGAAAGACCCAGCTGAAGCAAGTGAAGGTTGTCTACCCCCAAGCCCCTCGTTATCGTACTGTGACCATGTCCCCATTCACGCGAATCAACCAGTCTCGGTCGCCGCTGCTATACGCGGCGGTCGGTGCGCTGTTGATGACGCTGATCGTCGGCGCCGGGCTGGCCATCGTGAACCGGAAGACGGTGACGGTCGTCGTCGACGGTGAGAAGCGCGTCGAGACGACGATGTCGCTCAACGTCCGCGGTGTGCTGCGGGCCGCCGGCTTCGCCGTGACCGAGCGCGACCTGGTGGCCCCGGCGCTCGCCGCGAAGATCGGCGACGGCGCCACCATCACGCTCAACCGGGCGCGTGAGGTCAAGCTCATGGTCGACGGCCAAGCCCGCACTGTGTGGACAACCGGGCTGACCGCGGGCGAGGCGCTCGAGCAGCTGAGCCTGCCCAAAGAGGTGTACGTATCGCCCGGGCGCAACGAGAAGCTGCCGCTGGAAGGCGCCGCGCTGAATGTCGCGACGCCGCGGTCGGTCTCGCTGCTCGACGGCATCGGCGCCCCGGTCGACGTCCGGCTCGCCGCGCCGACGGTCGGCGAATTCCTTGCGGTGGCGGGCATTCCGCTGATCGAGCAGGACACCGTCGAGCCCGCCGCGGCCACCCCGCTGACCGACGGCACGCGAATCACGGTGACCCGCAAGCGGATCGAGAACCGGACCGAGACGCTGCCGCTCGATCCGCCGGAGAACGTGATCGAAGACCCGACCATGAACATGAGCCGCTCGGTGGTGGAAACCCAGGGTTCGCCCGGTGTCCAGGACGTCACCTTCGCGGTCACCATGGTCAATGGCACCGAGGTGGACCGGAAGCCGATCGCCGCCAATGTCACGATCACCGCGCAGCCGAAGACCATCCGCAAGGGTGCCAAGCCGGGCACCGAGGTGCCGCCGGTGCGTGACGGCTCGACCTGGGACGCGCTGGCCCGCTGCGAATCCACCGGCAACTGGGGCATCAACAACGGCAACGGTTACTACGGTGGTATCCAATTCGACCAGGGCACCTGGGAACGCCAGGGCGGCCTGAAGTACGCACCCCGCGCCGACCTGGCCACCCGCGAAGAGCAGATCGCCATCGCCGAGATCACCCGCGCTCGTCAAGGTTGGGGCGCCTGGCCCGCCTGCACCAGCCGCCTCGGCATCAGCTGACCACCCCGCCGCACGCCTTCTGATTCCCCGCACGGGAAATCGCATGCGATTCTCGGTGCCGGAAATCAGAAGGCGTGCGAGTGCTGTGGGGTGAGTGCCGTTACGGGTCGGCACCCCTTGGTGTTGCCTTGGATTCGCCAGACGGTCACGCTGAGCTGGCAGTATCTGGCTGATCTGTACACTCGTCCAGGTTTGTGACGGTGTGGGTCGGGTCAGTGAGGTGTAGTTTATGCGGGTTATTCAGGTGTGCAGGCGTGCGGTGGCGGTGGCCACGTTGTCGGCCAGTGTCGCGTTGTTCGTGAATGTCGCTCCGGCGCAGGCGGAAACTCCCGGGTCGCTGATCTCGGTCGAGGCGCAGCCGGACGGCTGGCACGGGGTATCGGGCGGCTCGGTGCTCGAATACTGGATGCGCGGCTCGGACGGGACGCCGCGACAGGCCAGCGGCGCGCTGTTCGTTCCGCAGGGCACGCCGCCGGCCACCGGCTGGCCGGTCATCGCCTACGACCACGGCACCAGCGGTCTCGGCGCGGGCTGCGGCGGGCAATCCGATCCGGCGGGCCACCCGTATCAGCAGATTCGGTCCAAAGAGGATCAGTTGATCCAGGGGATGCTCGAGCAGGGCTTCGCCGTGGTCGCGCCCGACTACCTCGGACTCGGCCGCTTCAACACGGGCCCGCACCCGTACCTGGAGGTCGCCAGCGAGGCGACGGCCACCATCGATCTACTGCGCGCCGCCCGCACCACCCACCCCGAGCTGTCGCGCACCTGGGCGGTCCTCGGCGTTTCGCAGGGTGGCCAAGCCGCGCTCGGCACCGGCCACCTGCAGGCCAGCTACGCGCCCGATCTGGACTTCCGCGGCACGATCGCGATCGACCCCGAATCGGACGTGGAGAAGATATTGCCGCTGGCCGGGCCGATCATCCCCAACATCCCCGGCAACGACGGCGCGATGAGCTTCTTCGTCAGCATCCTGGCCGGCCTGCGCGCGGCCCGCCCCGACGTGCACGTCGACGACTACCTCACCCCGCAGGGCCGCGCGCTCCTCGACAGCGTCGGCACCCTGTGCCTGGACGGCATCACCGACCGCGTGCACGGCCTCGGCGTCGGCGACCTGCTCGCCAGACCCCTCGCCGAAGAGCCCATCCGCTCCGCCCTCGACGCCTACCTCACCGTGCCCACCTCCGGCTACAACGCCCCGATCCTGTTGCTGCTCAACGTTACCGACACCACCGTCCCGTCTCCGCTGCACGCCGCCCTCGCCGCGCAGTTCGCCGCCAACGGCGTCGTTTTCCAGACGGTCACCGGCACCGGCAAGCACACCCAGCTCAACGCCCCGATGCAAGCGGCCATCGACGACTTCCTCAACCGCATCAAGACCACCCCGTCTCAGCGGTAGCCCGCGACCCGCGCGGCCTCGCTCGCCGCGCACTATCTGGTGTGCCGCGCTCACAATTGCCAGCTGGTTCGTGCGCAGCGGGCGAAGAGGTGCGCAATGGGCAAGGCCGTGCGCGGCGATGGGAGGTGCGCGCGGGTTGATAGGTTCTTCAGGTGTCCGAACCTGAAGTTGCTGCTCGTGGGAGTGCCGCGTTGCTCGGGCCCGCCGAAGTGCGGGTGCTGGCCGAGCGGCTCGGCGTGCGGCCGACCAAGCAGCTCGGGCAGAACTTCGTGCACGACGGGAACACGGTGCGGCGGATCGTCGCGGCGGCGGGCGTCGGGCGCGACGATGTGGTGCTCGAGGTCGGGCCCGGGCTGGGTTCGCTGACGCTGGCGCTGCTCGACGTGGTCGACTCTGTGGTCGCCGTCGAGATCGATCCGGTGCTCGCCCGGCACCTTCCGGTGACCGTCGCGGACCGTGCGCCGGAGCTGGCCGACCGGCTGACCGTGGTCGAGGCGGACGCGCTGCGAGTCGCCGCCGCGGACCTGCCGGTCGCGCCGACCGCGCTGGTCGCGAACCTGCCGTACAACGTGGCGGTACCGGTGCTACTCCACCTGCTCGCCGAATTACCAAGCATCGCAGTCTCTTTGGTGATGGTGCAGGCGGAGGTCGCCGACCGCCTCGCCGCCGCCCCCGGCAGCCGCACTTACGGCATCCCCAGCGTGAAAGCTGGTTTCTTCGGCACCGTCCGCCGGGCGGGCGCCGTCGGTACCCAGGTCTTCTGGCCCGTCCCACGAGTCGACTCCGGCCTGGTCCGCGTCGACCGCTATACCGAATCCCCTTGGCCGATCGACGACGACCATCGCCGCCGCGTCTGGGAGGTCGTCGACGCCGCCTTCGCCCAACGCCGCAAAACCCTGCGCGCTGCCCTCGCCGGTTGGGCCGGTTCTCCCGCCGAAGCCGAACGCCGCCTGCTCGCCGCCGACATCGCGCCTACCGCCCGCGGCGAAACCCTCGATACCGCAGCCTTTGTCCGCCTCGCCGCCCAAGGCTGACCACACCGGGCGCAGCCGGACATGCGGGGACCCGACGTAGGGCGATCGGCCCGTTAGGCTGGCGCGGTGCTTGGGATCGTTGCGAAAGAAGTGCAGGTTCGTCGACTTGGCGTAGCGGATCTGGCGGCCTGTCTGGATCTCGCGGCGGACCGTTCGTGGTCGCGCGAGGAAGCCAAGTGGCGGCTGCTGCTGGAACTCGGCGGCGGCTACGGAATCGATGCCCCAGACGGAGGTTTGGCGGGAACGGTCTTCCTGACCGAGGTGGCACCGAGAATCGGCGCGGTGGGCATGCTGCTGGTGGCCAGCCGGTATGGCGGCCGTGGTCTGGGCTACCGCTTGATGAACGAGGCGCTGAGCGCTGCGGATTGCGCAACGGTGTTCTTGTATGCGACCGAGGCAGGTCTGCCGCTGTATCGGAAGCTGGGATTTCAGATCGTGGATGAAATCGTCAAGCACACTGGAGTTTTCGAACCAGCATCCGCACCAGCGCCAGGCATCCGACTGGGCGATACCGAGGACTTGCCGACGCTGGCCAGGCTGGATCGGCAAGCGTTCGGCGCCGATCGGACCATGCTGCTGCGGCGCTTGCTCCCCATAGCCGAACGGGTAGTGATCGCGGATGAGGGTTACGCGGTGGCCTGGCGCAATCTCGATACTGTGCATGTCGGACCATTGGTCGCGAAATCGATGAGTACTGCGAAGACGTTGCTCGATGCCGCTTTCCTGGAAGGGAATTCGACGACGCGCGTTGACCTGTGCACCGGTGCGGGCATCGAGCTCAGCGGTTGGTTGGCCGAGCGTGGGCTGACAGCCCATCCGTCGTCTCCACTCATGGTGCGCGGCGAGGATCTGCCCGGAAATCGCGCGATGCTGCTGGCACCTTTCACGCAGGCGCTCGGCTGATCGGCCAATACTGGTTGCAGCACAAGGACTTTCATCGCACCGAGGCTGCGCTGGTGCTCAGCGGAATGAGCGCAGACGCAGACTGTTGGTGACGACGAAGATGCTGGAGAGGGCCATCGCGGCACCGGCCAGCATGGGGTTGAGTAAGCCGGCGGCAGCCAGCGGGATGGCGGCGATGTTGTAGCCGAAGGCCCAGTAGAGGTTTCCCTTGATGGTGCGCAGGGTGGTGCGGGAGAGGCGGATGGCGGCGGCGACGGTGCGCAGGTCGCCGCGGACCAGGGTGATGTCGCCGGCCTCGATGGCGACGTCGGTGCCGGTACCCATGGCGAGGCCGAGGTCGGCTTGGACCAGTGCTGCGGCGTCGTTGACGCCGTCGCCGACCATCGCCACGATCTTGCCGTCGCGCTGCAAGGTGCGGATCGCGTCGAGTTTGCCGCTGGGCAGCACCTCCGCGACCACCTCATCGATGCCGACCTGTTCGGCGACGGTGTGCGCGGTGGCGGCATTGTCGCCGGTGAGCAGAATGGGGGTCAGTCCAAGGCTGCGGAGTTCGGTAATCGCTTGCGCGCTGGATGGTTTGACCGTATCGGCGACGACGAGCAGGCCGCGGGCGATGCCGTCCCAGGCGACCGCGACCACGGTGTTGCCCGCGTGTTCGGCGGTCGATTGAGCGGCGGCGAGTGGGTCGGGGAGCGCAATGGATCGACTGTCGAGCAGTTCGGCGCGGCCGATGACGATATCGCGTTCGTCGACGCGACCCTCGACACCCGTGCCGCTGTGACTGACGAACTGCCGCACCGGCTTCAGCGCGAGTCCGCGTTCGGCGGCACTCGCGACGATCGCCCGCGCAATGGGATGCTCGGACCCGCGCTCCACCGAGGCGGCGAGCACGAGCAGTTCGTCGACGTCGATGCCGTCGGCGGGGACGAGGTCGGACAACGTCATTCGCCCGGTGGTCACCGTCCCGGTCTTGTCCAGCACCACGGTGTCGATGCGGCGAGTGGATTCCAGCACCTGCGGGCCTTTGATGAGAATGCCCAGCTGCGCACCGCGCCCGGTGCCGACGAGCAGGGCGGTCGGCGTCGCGAGTCCTAATGCGCACGGGCAGGCAATGATCAGCACAGCGACGGCAGTGCCGATGGCGACCGCGGCGGGAGAGCCGGTGCCGAGCCAGAAGCCGAGCGTCATGGTGGCGATGGCGAACACGATCGGCACGAAGACGCCGGCCGCCCGGTCGGCGAGGCGCTGCACCGGCGCCTTGCCGTTCTGCGCGTCCTCGACCAGCGCCGCCATCTGCGCCAGCTGGGTGTCCGCGCCGATCCGGGTGGCGCGCACGGTCAGCAGGCCGCCCGCGTTCACGGTGGCGCCGACCACGGCATCGCCGGGCCCGACCTCGGCGGGCAGTGCCTCGCCGGTCAGCAGGCTCTGATCGAGCGCCGAATTCCCCTCGACCACAACGCCATCCGTGGCGACTTTCGCGCCAGGCCGGACCAGGAACAGCTCGCCGACTCGCAAATCCGTTACCGGAACCAGGATTTCGATGCCATCACGCAGCACCGGCACGTCCTTGGCGCCGAGTTCGAGCAAGGCCCGCAGCGCCGAACCCGCCCGTTCTCTGGCCCGCGTCTCGAAGTATCGACCGGCGAGGATGAAGACGATCAATCCGGCCGCTACCTCGAAATACACGGTGGAGGAGGCGTCCGAGCGTTGGATCGCCAGGCTGAACGAGTGCTTCATCCCGGGCATTCCGGCCTGCCCGAAGATCAGCGCATACAGCGACCAGCCGAACGCGGCCAGCGTGCCGACCGAAACCAGCGTGTCCATCGTCGAGGTGGCGTGCCGGGCATTCGTCCACGCCGCGCGATGGAACCCGGATCCACCCCATACCACCACCGGAGTGGTGAGGGCGAGCGAAACCCATTGCCAGTTATCGAATTGCAGCGCAGGCGCCATCGCCAAGGCGATCGCCGGCAGCGCAAGTACGAGACTGATCAGCAGTCGGCGACGCAGTAAACCGAGGTTGGCGTACTGGTCGGTTTGTGTTGCGGCCGAACTGAATACGTGCGCCGCATACCCCGCATCGACAACGTGTTCTACCAGCGAATCCGGCGAGACAGATTGTGGATAACGTACCTTTGCCTTTTCCGTGGCGAAGTTCACGGTCGCGGTGACGCCGTCGATTCGGTTGAGCCGCTTCTCGATCCGCGCGGCACAGGAAGCGCAGGTCATCCCGCCGATCTCCAGCTCGATCGAGCGCAGATCGGCGGGTGCGGACATCAGTGCCCGCCACCCTGATGCGGTGCGCCGCCGGATGTGGATGGGCCTGTGGATGATTCGACCATAGGTGTTTCCATGGTGAACTCGGCGGTGTGTACCGCGCCGCCGTGCGAGAAGTCTAGATACAGCCGATAGTCGCCCGCACTCGGGGCCTGTGCATGGAACGTGACCTCGGGCCCGGCGGGGGTGCGGCCGACTTCGCCCTCCGGATGCACGTGCAGATAGGCGAGGTCGTTCGCGCGCAACGCGACGAGATGTGCGTAGGCGCCGAGATACGGTTCGAGATCGGTGACCGGCGTGCCGTCGCGGGTGACAGTGAATCGCAGCTCACTGCCCGCCGTGCTGAGATCGCCGGTCGCGGTGACCTGATACCCGTCCACTGTCGCGGTTCGCGCAGGCGGTGGAAGCGGTTGCAGCGCAACTGTTCCCGCCACCGCAACGGTCCGGCTGAGCACCAGTCCGGTGCCGTCGGACTCCGGCATGAAGTCGGTGAACACGCGATACGTGCCTGGCTGTGCCCAAGTCCAATCGATCGACCAGGTGCCTGCCGCGTCCATGGTCGGATGCACGTGCCGGTATTGCGTGGCATCGGATCGGACGACGATCAGATGCAACTTCTTGTCGTGCTGAGTGCGGAATCCGACGACCGGCGCGCCGTCCGGCCCGGTGATCCGAAAGCGCAGGGCACCGGCCTGATTCGGCTCCGTCGGCGCGGTGAGGTCGGCGAGGGCGTAGCCGGATCTGGTCTCCGACAGTCCCGTGTCCGACCCGGCCGGGAGCGTCATGTCGTTCGATGCGGGCTCGGCCGGATCGCCCACCAGGGCGCCGATGCCGAGCGCGACACCGAACAACACGACAAGCACGCCGCCGAAGGCGACGAACTTCAGCCGGTCCTGCATCAGACCGCGACCTCGTAGCCTGCCTCGTCCACGGCGGCGACAATGTCCGCGTCGGCGATCGGCGCCGCGCTGGCCACGGTGACCGCCCCGCTGGCGAGATCGACGTCGACACTGGTGACACCGTCGATCTTGCCGATCTCCTTCTGGACGGAGCTCACGCAGTGCCCGCAGGTCATCCCCGTGACGGTGTAGGTGGAACTGGGCATCTCCGACTCCTTCGCTCATTCTCCATCATACGGGCCGGGGGTACCCCGACCCGTATGAAGGTACCCCCGGTGGGTACCGCACGCAAGTGGTCGGATCGCCGCTCATCGCGCGCGCAACGACCGTACTGCCAGCGTCGCCGCGGCGGTGAAAACCGCTCCTAGCGCGACGATCACGATCTGCGGCCGGTCGAGCGTCGCGTCACCCGCCGTCAGATAGATCCCCACGTTGATCAACCAGTGCCCGACCGCCGCGACCAGCACCCGCTGCCAGAAACTGCCGGTGCCGAGCGTGCCCAACAGCGTGGCGAACGCCATCGTCGAGACGAAGAACGACACCGCGACCACCGGGCCCGCACCGAACGCCTGCACATGCCACAGCGCCCACACCGCCCCGGTCACCGCGATCGCCACCAGTCGGCGCATCCGCGTTTCGAGCAGCGGTTGCAGGAAGCCACGCCACCCGATCTCCTCACCGGTCGCACCGATGAGTTGGACGACGAAGAACACCACGAACGGCACCCCGCCGACCGCAACGGGACCGACCAGATCGTGCCCCGCCAATGCTGTTGCCCCGGCGACCAATAGCCCGAGCAGCAGGCACGCCGCCAGGATGTAGCCGAGATTCTCGCGAACCTGTCGAGTGGTTTCCGGTGTGGGAAACAGCGGGCCGAGAACTGTGCGGCCGATAAGCCAGGTGGCCAGCGCGCCTAGCGCCGGGGCGAACTGCACCAGCGACAATGCCGCCCGATCGATGCCCGAAACCGGCTGCAGCGCAAGCATCGCGACCGAGCCGAGCAGGGTGGTCAGGACGTAGATCCCGATGAGGGTCCAGAAGATTCGGCCGCTCGGCACCGAGGTCGACTGCTCGATCCGTGCGGCCGGACCGGTGGGAGTTTCAGGCTGAGCTGTCATCGGAAAATCGTCACACCGCGCCTATGCTGGGCGGCTCAGTCTTCAGGGCCATTTATCACGAGGTGCTCTCATCCTTGCGGTGCCGTCCTTCCCCAGCCGTACATGGCCAATTCGGCAACCTTCGCCAGTTCCGCTCGGCTCGCACCATCCCTGGAGGCGTGCGACATCCCTTGCAGCACCGTGCCGATGTAGCGAGCCAGCGTCGGCGCGTCGTCCGCGGTGACCAGGACACCCGCGTCCATATCGGCCTGGATCCGTTCCGTGAACAACCCGAGATTTCGAGTGCGCAACTCGTGCAGCATGTCGGCGATCTCACCGCTGTTGGTGTTGAGGCCCGCGCTGATCACCAGGCAGCCGCGCGGGCAGTCGGACCGGGTGTACTCCGCCGCCGCTTCCCGCAGGGTGCGCCGCATCGCCGCCTCGGCGGTCGGCTCCTCGGCGAGTGCGCGCTCGATGAAATTGCCGTACTGCGCACCGAAGCTCTGCACCGCTTCCTTGAACAGCGTCGCCTTGTCGCCGAACGCCGCGTAGAGGCTCGGCGCGCCGATGCCCATCGCGGTGGTGAGGTCGCCGATCGAGGTGGCTTCGTAACCGCGTGCCCAGAACAGCCGCATCGCCTTGTTCAGCGCGGCGTCCCGGTCGAACGAACGCGGCCTGCCTCGGGTCGTGGTGCTCATAAAAGTCATTCTATAGCGATCGCTAGAGAATGTGTTAGTGTCCCTGTTCTGTAGTGATCGCTAGAGAAAGAGGGTCCCGCGATGGGCGCACTGACAGGCAAGACCGCACTGGTAACCGGAGCGAGCCGGGGCATCGGCCGCGGCATCGCCGAACGGCTCGGCCGGGACGGGGCGCGGGTGGCGGTGCATTACAACGGGAACGAGCAGGCGGCCAAGGGAACAGTCGCCGCGATCGAGGCCGAGGGCGGTTCGGCCTTCGCGATCGGCGCCGAACTCGGCGTACCCGGCGACGCCGCGGCCCTGTGGTCCGCCTTCGACGCACACGCCGACGGAGTGGACATCCTCGTCAACAACGCGGGCACCGACGGCATCCGCGAACCGATCGACGGCACCGACGAGGCGGCCTACGACCACGTCTTCGCGGTCAACGCCAAGGCGCCGTTCTTCATCACCAAGATGGCCCTGGATCGGATGCGCGACGGCGGCCGCATCGTCAATATCTCCACCGGCCTCACCCATGGCGCGCGCATGCCGGAGCTGATCGCCTACACGATGACCAAGGGTGCGCTCGATGCCTTCAGCAGCGTGCTGGCCAAGCAGGTCGGCGTGCGCGGCATCACCGTGAACGCGGTGGCCCCCGGCATCATCGACACCGATATGAACGCCGGGTTCTTGAACAATGCCGAGACGGTGGCGGCCGTGGCGGCGATGTCTCCGCTGAAGAAGCTCGGCCAATCCGCCGACGTGGCCGATATCGTCGGTTTTCTCGCCTCCGCCGATGCCCGCTGGGTTACCGGGCAGTGGATCGATGCCACCGGCGGGGGGCTGCTGTAACCGAATGATTCACAGCGGGTGAAAGGCCGATATCGACCCGCGCGACCGTCCGGGGCACCCATTAGGCTTGGGCACCGTGCTGTCAGTTGTCCCGAGCCCCATCACCGTGCGCGCGCCGTCGAAGGTGAACCTCCACCTCGGAGTCGGTGACCTGCGTGCCGATGGGTTTCACGACCTGACAACGGTGTTCCAGGCGTTGTCGCTGAGCGACGACGTGGAGATCGCCCCGGCGAGCTCGCTGGCCGTGCGGGTCTCCGGCGAGGGCGCCGCCGACGTGCCGACCGACCGCACCAACCTGGTGTGGCGGGCGGCGGTCCGGCTCGCGCATCTGGCGGGCCGGGCGCCGCTGGTGGAATTCGCTATCGCCAAGGGCATTCCGGTGGCGGGCGGGATGGCGGGCGGCAGCGCGGACGGCGCCGCGGCGCTGGTCGGACTCAATGAACTGTGGGATCTCGGCCTCACCCGCGACGAACTCTCCGCCGTGGCCGCCGAACTCGGCAGCGACGTGCCGTTCGCGCTACACGGTGGCACCGCGCTCGGCACCGGACGCGGCGAACGACTGCTTCCGGTGTTGTCCCGCAACAGCTTTCACTGGGTGCTCGCGCTGGCCAAGGGCGGCTTGTCCACCCCGGCCGTCTTCGCGGAACTCGATCGGTTGCGCGAGAACGGTTCTCCGCCGCGGCTCGGCGAACCGCAACAGCTGATGCAGGCGCTGGCCTTCGGTGATCCGAAACAGCTTGCGCCGCTGCTGGGTAACGACTTGCAAGCGGCCGCGCTGTCGTTGAAGCCGGAACTGCGTCGTACGCTGCGCGCCGGTGTCAACGCGGGCGCGCTCGCGGGCTTGGTCTCCGGCTCCGGCCCCACCTGCGCATTCCTTTGCGAGAGCGAGGAATCCGCGGTGGCGGTGGCGGCGGAACTGGCGGGCGCGGGGGTCTGCCGCAGCATGCGGACCGCAACCGGCCCGGTCCCCGGCGCCCGCGTCCTCAGCGGCGAGCCCCCCGTCAAACGCTGACCCCGTGCCGACCGAAGACGCCCTTCACCCCGCCGGACCTGCCGAAGGTCGCCTTCGGTCGCCCTGGCTCGACGACCGAAGGCGACCTTCGGGTGGACTGGGGTGCTGAAGGGCGCCTTCGGTCGGTTGGTTGAGGTCAGGCGATGACGTCGGCCAGGCGGTCGACCTGGTCGGGGTCGGCGCCGTAGCAGTAGAGCATGACTTCGTCGGCGCCGAGGTCGTCGAATTGCTTGATGGTGGAACGGATTGCGTCGGGGGTGGTGAGCATGCCTTCGAGCATGTAATCGGCGCGGCCGCTGAATTCGTAGTAGCCACCCATGGAGGCACGGGCTTCGTCGATCAAGTTCTGGTCGCCGAGGACGACATTGACCTGGGCGACGATGCGCGGCGCACCGGAGCGGCCATTGTCGGTCCAGGACTTGCGCACGGTGTCGAACAACCGGCCTGCCCAGGCGGCCGGGGCAGCGGCGAGAAAGCCACCGCCCCAACGGCCTACGCGTTCGAGCGCGGCGGGCTGGAAGCCGCCGAACAGGACCTCGGGGCCTGCGGGAACCAGGGGCGCCGGGCCGATCGGACCGCAGTCGGGTCCGTACGGCGCGCCGGACCAGATGCGCTGCATGATCTCCATCTGTTCGTCCAGGCGGCGACCGCGGGTCTTCAGGTCGGTGCCGGAGGCGATGTGATCGTCCTCGCGACCGCCGACGCCGAGGCCGAGCACGAAGCGGCCGCCGGACATCCGGTCCAGCGTCGCGGCCTGCTTGGCGAGCAGCGACGGCTCGCGCAGCGGCGCGATGAGCACCTCGGTCTGCAGCTTGATGCGGGAGGTGGCGCCCGCGGCGATGGCGAGGGCGACGAGCGGTTCGGGATTGTCGTAGACGAGCCGGTCGAGCAGGCCGAGGGTGGAGAACGGGCCGGCATCGGCGCGGCGGGCCCAGTCGAGCAGAACGGTGGGGTCGGAGATGGGCAGACCGAGACCGACGTGCATGGGAGAACCTCCGTGGGAGAAGCGAATTGGATCGTGCCGCCCTCTCGCCTCGTCATCCGAGGTGGGCTCCCATTCTGCGGCTTTGTTCTGGAGAGCACCTATTTTACTAACTTTGTTCGTAACGAACGTTGTTCGTTGAGATCAATCTAGACGAACAACGTTCGTTACGCAAGGGGGTCTGTTGGGGGCTTGACGCGGGGAGGTGGCGGAGCGGGTTCGGGGAGCTCAGTACGCTGGCTGAGGGCACGCACCTCGCCCGCCGCTGCAAGAACCGGAAGGATTCATGTCCAACCTGATCAACCTCGAGCAGGTCTCCAAGAGCTTTGGGATCACGCCGCTGCTGGACAACGTATCGATGGGCGTCCACGCGGGCGAGCGTATCGGCGTCGTCGGTCTCAACGGCGGCGGTAAAACCACGCTGCTCGAGGTGCTCACCGGGCTGGAGCCGCCGGACAGCGGACGGGTCAGCCGCGTCGGCGGGCTGCGGATCGCCACGGTGACGCAGCGCGGCGTACTGCCTCCCGGTTCGACCGTCGGCGATGTCGTGCTGGCCGGTCTGGCCGATGACGCGATGACCGACGATGTCGCCGAACATGAGTGGGCCGCCAATCCACGCATCCGTTCGGTGATGGAGGGCATCGGTATCGCCGGGCTCGGCCTGGAGACGTTGATCGACAATCTGTCCGGTGGCGAGCGCCGCCGCGTCGCGCTGGCCGCCGCCCTGGTTCGCGATCTCGATCTGCTCGTGCTCGACGAGCCGACCAACCACCTCGACGTCGAGGGCGTGCAGTGGCTGGCCGAGCATCTGCTGCACCGTCGCAGCTCGCTCGTCGTCGTAACCCACGATCGCTGGTTCCTCGACACCGTCGCCACCAACACCTGGGAGGTCGTCGGCGGCAAGGTCGAAACCTACGAGGGCGGCTACGGCGACTGGATCTTCGCCCGCGCCGAGCGCGCCAGGCAGGCCGACGCCTCCGAGGCCCGGCGCGCCAACCTGGCCCGCAAGGAACTGGCCTGGCTGCGCCGCGGCGCGAAGGCCCGCACCTCCAAGCCGCGCTATCGGGTGGAGGCCGCCGAGGCGCTGATCGCCGATGTGCCCGCGCCGCGCGACAGCGTCTCGCTGGCCGCGTTCGCGCGAAAGCGGCTGGGGCGCGTCGTCATCGAGCTCGAGGACACCACCCTCACCACCCCGGACGGCCGGGAGTTGGTGCGTGACTTGACCTGGCGGCTCGCGCCGGGGGAGCGGGTCGGCCTGGTCGGCGTGAACGGCTCCGGCAAGACCACCCTGCTGCGTACGCTGGCCGGCGAGACGGAACCGGCGGTGGGCAAGCGCATTCAGGGCCAGACGGTACAGATCGGTTGGCTGCGCCAGGAACTCGACGATCTGCCGACCAATATGCGGGTGCTGGAAGCGGTGCAGCAGGTCGCGCAGCGAATCATGCTCGGCGACAAGGAGATCTCGGCGGGTCAGCTCGCCGAACGGCTCGGCTTCACCCCGGCGCGCCAGCGCACCCCGGTCGGCGATCTGTCCGGTGGCGAGCGACGCAGGCTGCAGCTGACCCGCATCTTGATGGCCGAGCCGAACGTGCTGCTGCTCGACGAGCCGACCAACGACCTGGACATCGACACCCTGCAACAGCTCGAGGACCTGCTCGACAACTGGGCTGGCACCCTGGTCGTCATCAGCCACGATCGCTATCTGATCGAGCGCATCTGCGATTCGACCTGGGCGCTGTTCGGCGACGGCAAGCTCACCAACCTGCCCGGCGGCATCGACGAGTACCTGAAGAAGCGTGCCGCACAGGGTGATGCGGTGATTCGCTCGGGCGACCCGAAGGCCGCGCCGGTGACCGACGCCGCGACCCAGCGGGCCGCGCGCAAGGAACTGTCCAAGCTGGAACGCTCGATCGAGAAGTTCGACGAACGCGAGCGAAAGCTGCACGCCGCGCTCGCCGAGGCCGCGACCGACCCGGACAAGCTGGTCAAGCTCAACGCGGAGCTCAAGCAGGTCGTCGCGGAAAAGGAAGCGGCAGAGGAGCGTTGGATGGAGCTGGCGGACGGGTAACCGGTCGGTCAGTGCCCGGCGGCGCGATCGTCTTGAATCGCGACCGGCAGGCAGGTCCGCACGAAGTCGCCACCGAACCCGGTGAGCGCCACGCTGCGGTAGATCACCTTCGTGCCGAAGCCGGAGCGCTTCAACAACTCCCGCACCGGCCCCTGCGCCTCCAGCAGCTGGTACCGGTGCGGGTTGCCGACCGGCTCGCGCGCGTGCTCGACCAGTCCGAGCCTGCGCAGGTTGGTCAGGTACTGCTGGATCCGGTTCGGAAAGCGCAGCCCGGCCTGCTCGCCGACCAGCGTCAGCATCGACCCGACGCGTTCCGCGCCGAGCGCGCGGGGGCGTCCGGTGCGGATGTCGATCGAGGGTTGCGGGCCGTCCAGGTGCAGGAAGCGCAGGATGCGCGCCTCGTCCGGGGTCAGCTCGGCCAGCATGCCTGCGAAGGCCGGATGGTTCTCCTCGTCGCCGTGCGTGCTCGCCGACAGGCGCAGCAGCGCGGCACCCTGCTCGCGCAGGGTGGGAACGGCTTGCGCGGCAGGCTCGTTCGGAGCTTCGGCGAAGCCCAGCGCCCGGCGCAACCGGTCGCGCAACTCGGATTCGGCCTCGGCCAACACTTCTCGCGGCGGCACGCCCTGGATGCTGCGGCGGACGACCGTCGAGGTGACGCCGACCGCGGTGCCGAGACTCCACGCGGTCATGCCGGTCGCCGCGGTCCAGGCCACCCTGGCCACGCCGGTGGCCGCGCGCACGCCCGCGATGGGATAGGGCACCCGCGAAGATGATTCGTCATGCCGGACGACTTCGCGGCCAGGCCGCCGCGCGATCTCCGTCGACGGCGCAGCCTCCTCGGGGGCGTGCTCGACGTCCCCGGCTTCGTCGCCGGGGTCGGATTTCGCTACAGCCATGTGGTCGCCACTCCTGTTCCGAATATCAGAATATGAGCGTATCCGGCGAACAGGCCCAACACGCCGCCATGGAGAAAAAGCAGCCATTCATCTTGTTTGATGGCCGATCGCAGCATGTCGACGAAGTCCGGCGGCTTCAGTGCCGCCATCTGTTTGGCGATGTAGGTGTTGATCTGGCGGCCCTGGCGGACGTTGAACTCCGGGTCGGCGAAGGCGATCGGGGCGATGGCCATCGCCTCGGCGGTGAAGGTGTCCTGCAGGGAGTCGTAATCGCGGCTACCGAGCATGAACTTGACGGCGGGCCTGGCCGGGCCGAGCGCGCGGTCGGCGGCCGGGCGCAGGGTGTCCTCGAGCATCTGGATGGTGCGGTCCGAGCGCGGGCCGTTGAGCAGCTCGTCGCCGATATTGGCGACCGTGAGCACCTGGCTGGACACCAATTCCGCGTAGCCGTCGGTGATCTCGGACTGGCGCTTGATCAGCAGACCCTGCCGCCACGGGCACCACCACTTCGGGTAGGCGGGCGCGAAGATCATGTTGATGCCGACCCAGTTGACCACCCAGCCGATCACCACGCCGCCGATCGGCAGCACGACCAGCGTCGACCAACCGGTGAAGTGCAGGATGGCGACGAGCACGACGCCCATCGGCGCGCCGAAGTAGAAACCGAAGTTGATCATGAACCGCAGCTCTTTCGCGCCGAGCACTTGGAACAGCGTGTTGAGCAGTTGCGGCCTGCCCTGGAAGTAGCGAATCACCATCTGCTTCACATCGAGCAGTTGATCAATATTCGCGCCTAATTCATCGGTCAGCTCGCGCAGAATATCCGGCAGTTGCTGACGAACCCTGGCCTGTACCATGTCTCGAACTTGGCTCGGCAGGTTGTACCAGAGCTGTGGATGTTCGCGCTTGAGAATATCTTCGACGATGGTCTGGATCTGTTCGTCGGCGATGCTCGCGAGATGTTCGGCGAGCTTGTCCGGCTCCAGCTCGCGATAGAAATCGGCGACGCTCCCCAGTTTTGCCAAGCCCTTGTCGACCGCGATGCTCGCCATCTTGTCCGCGCGCGACGGGACGATGCCCTGCCAGCCGAATCTGCCGTCGTAACTCAGTAGCGGAAGTACCTGAATTCTTTTGGGCAGGAAGGGATACAGCGCGCGAAGTCCTGGTAGGCGGAAGCCGTGGAAGGCGATCGGCTGGAACAGCATGAGCACGCCGGTCCAGTTGGTGATGTACCCGATGATTCCCGTGAAAAGTGGGATAGTCAGAAGCTCTAGCAGGATTGTTGGGTGGACACCGAACACACTCTCTAACACGACACCCTCCTGCCGACACACCGGTGACCGCCGCCTCACCGGAACATCAAAGTAGCACCATGTCGGCACCGGGACCTTATTGTGAGGGGAACAGCTGGGTCCACCTCGAGTGCGTGCTGCCACAGTGGCGCACGCCGAGATATCGGTCACAGTGTTTGTGTGCAATGCCGCATCGGCTGAGACCGACGGCGAGAATGACCAGCGACACAGGGGGAAGTAATCTGTGGGGCGGGATTCGTTCACCTGGCGATATCGGAGTATGACGTGGCAGACGACAGGACCGGACAGGACATCGCTCGAGCCGGTTCCCGCGCCGTTGAGCGCAGCTCGGATGTCGAACAGCGGCAGATCAGCAACGAGGCACGGTTGATTCGCGGCGTATTCCGCGCGGCCGGACTCGCGGCGGGCAGTGTGGTGCGCGGCGGTCAGTGGGCGGTCGGCACCACCTTCGAGGTCACCAAGGAGATCACCCAGGCCGCGCTGGACGGTGAATCGTCCGCCGATATCGCCGAGCGAACCGGAAATGCGTTGCGCTCCATAGCCCGTAGCGCGCTCGGTGTCACCGAGGGTTCGGTGCGCGAGATCGTCAGCTACGTGCCGACGCCGAACGGGCCGGGCAACAACAGCGGCGCGCAGCAGCAGGCGCTCGCCGTCGGCTCCTACCTTCGTTCGGCGAGCACCGATGAGCTCCGCCGTCGCGGCGACGCGCTGCTCGCGCGTTCCGCCGACGTCTATTTCACCGAAGATGTGCACCCCGCCTACGACCGCATCCTCGACGAGCTCGCTCCCGACGAGGCCCGCATCTTGCGCTTCATGGCGCAGAACGGCCCACAGCCCTCGGTCGATGTGCGGACGAACCGGCCGCTCGGCATCGGCTCCGAACTGGTGCAAGGCGATCTGACCTCGGTGCCCGAGCAAGCGGGCGTCCGCTACCCGGATCGGTCGCGCCCCTATTTGATCAACCTCAGTCGGCTCGGGCTGACGCTGGTCTCCGACGACCCGGTGGTGTTGAGCCGATACATGGTGCTCGAGGTGCAGCCGGTAGTAGAGGCCGCGCTCAAGAAGGCCGGTCGCGCACCGAAAATCGTGCGCAAGAGTCTGCGCCTGACCGAGTTCGGCGAAGATTTCTGCCGCACTTGCTTCACCATCGCCAACTGACCGGATGATTCGGTAAACGAACTGCTGCCCCGGTCAGCTGGGTGAACGTGTGGCAAAAGTGTCGTGGCGTGTACCTCTAAAACAACGGGGGGCCGGAGTCACCGTGCTCCGATGTAGCAGACACGCAGGGTACAAATCTCCCAATTCGTGAAGCCATTGGCCTTCGGATGGGATTGTTAAGTATGGAGCAGGGAACCGGCGGGCAGGGCCGCGGCGACCCGAGTGCGGGTGGCGGGCAGGAGCAGGGTAATCCTCGGATCGACATCGGTCGGCTGGAACGTGACGACCAGGGGGCGAACGCAGGCGAGCAGGAACGCCGCGAGGGGAAACCTCGTGTCGACGATCGCGGCCTCGACGACATCACAGCTATCAGCAGATTGAAGTTCCGCTACCTACGCTGCCTCGACACGAAATCCTGGGATGAGTTCGCGGACACCATGATTCCGGACGCGACCGCCACCTACAGCGAATACCTGCAGTTCGAATCGCGCGACGCGTTCCTCGCGTTCATGCGCAACACCCTCGGCCCGCACGTCATTACCGAGCACCGCTGCGACCACCCGGAGATCGACGTCGACGGCGACGCCGCGACCGGCACCTGGTACCTCGCCGACACCGTGCTCATCCCCGGCCACAACATGCTGCTGCGCGGCGCGGCCTTCTACTCCGACGAATACGTGCGCTGCGACGACGGTCGCTGGCGCATTTCGCACACCGGTTACGAACGCACCTATGAAGTGGTGCTTTCCCTGAGCGACCTACCGAGCTTGCGCCTGACCTCGAGCCGCTGGGGCCTCATTTCCAGAGAAGACGGCGTCATCTCCTCCGTCGAACGCGACCCGGGCGTGCCACCCATGCGGCGCGAACCAGAAGCAGGCTGACCCCGACCGAAGGCGCCCCTCAGTCGGTCTCGGCGGATGAACGCCCCCTTCGGTCGCCTCAGGCCGGTGGCCGGGGCACAGACTGAAGGCGACCTTCGGGTGGTGTGGCGGGGTGAAGGGGGTCTTCGGTCGGTTAGTCGGCCGTGGCTACCAGTGGCTCCAGGGTTAGTTTCGGGAATTCCTTCTCGATGTACTGCAGCCGCCATTTGTCGCTGAACAGTGCGAGCAGCGCACCGTCGCTGCGGGTGAACACCTCGACGCCGCGCTGCTTGCCGAGCTCGTCCGCCGATCCGGCATCGGTGCGCCGAGCCAGCGTGTAGGGCAGGTTGTCCATCTTGGTCTCGACGTTGAACTCGGTCAGCATGCGCGCGGTGACCACCTCGAACTGCATCGGCCCGACGGCCGCGAGCACAGGTGACGCGTCGCCGCGAATGTCGTTGCGCAGCACCTGCACAACGCCCTCGGAGTCCAGCTGATCGATGGCCTTGCGGAACTGCTTGTACTTGCCCGCGCTCTCGGCACGCAGCACCGCGAAGTGCTCCGGCGCGAACGACGGGATCGGCGGGAACTCCACCTTCTTGTCCACGAACAACGTGTGGCCCGGGGCCAATGCCGTCGCGTTCACCAGGCCGACCACGTCGCCCGGGTAGGCGGTGTCGACGGTGTTGCGTTCCCGGCCGAACACGGTCAGCGCGTATTTCGTCGCGAACGGGCGACCGGTCTGCGCGTGCGTGACCACCATGCCGCGCTCGAATTCACCGGACACGATCCGCATGAACGCCAGCCGGTCCCGGTGCGCGGCATCCATACCCGCCTGCACCTTGAATACGACCGCACTGAACGGCTCGGTGATCTCGCGGGCTCCGCCGTTCACGTCGGGCCTCGGCCCCGGTGCGGGCGCCAGCGAGACCAGGGCCTCCAGCAGTTGCCGCACACCGAAGTTCAGCATCGCCGAGGCATAGATGACCGGCGAGGTCTGCCCGGCGAGGAACATTTCCTGGTCGTGGTCCTGCCCGGTGGCCGAGAGCAGCTCGCTCTCCTCGACCGCGGTGGTCCACGGCTCGCCCTCGCGCGCCTCGGCCTGCGCGGGGGTCAGCGATTCCTCCGGCGCGATGGTCGCGCCGCCCGCGGTGCGGGTGAAGTGGATGTATTCGCGCGGAGCGCCCTCTTCGCCGCGGCGAAGCAGCCCGCGGAAGTCGCCCGCGATACCGACCGGGAGAAACAGCGGTGTCGGGGTGAGGCCGATCCGCTCGTTGATTTCGTCGAGCAGTTCCAGCGGCGCCTGGCCGGGCCGGTCCCACTTGTTGATCACGGTGATGACGGGGATACCGCGGTGCCGACACACCTGGAACAGCTTGAGCGTCTGCGGCTCCAAGCCCTTCGCGGCGTCGATCAGCATCACCGCGGCGTCGACGGCGGTGAGCACCCGGTAGGTGTCCTCGGAGAAATCGGAGTGGCCGGGCGTATCGACGAGGTTGATCACGCTGTCCACGTCGGAGCCCTCGGCGCGGTAATTGAACTGCAGCGCGGTCGAACTGACCGAGATGCCGCGCGCCTTCTCCATCTCCATCCAGTCCGAGACGGTGGAGCGGCGGCCGGCCTTACCGTGGATCGCGCCCGCCTCGGAGATCATCCTGGCGTGCAGCGCGAGCGCTTCGGTGAGCGTCGACTTGCCGGCGTCGGGGTGCGAGATCACCGCGAACGTGCGCCGTCGGGAAACCTCGGCGGGCAGTCCCTCAGGGGAGGCGGTCAACGGAACAACCTTTCACAGACGACCGATCGGCAACCTGTCCAATCTACGCGATCCGCATGACCCCGACACGACCTGTGCCCGACCACCCGATTCCAACTGCGCATAACCATTGCGGTATGGTGTTCGGGTTGTCTCGGCGAGGGTGACCGCAGACCTTGTTTTGCGTTCACCGTGATCGACGCGGCTCGGCTTCCGGCCGTCCCCGTTGGTTCTTTCGTCGGACGAGTAGACCAACCTTGCCAGGGCGGAAACAGACCCTGGCGCACTGTTGACAGCCCGGAACCGCCGTAGGGAGTAGATCCAGTCATGTCCGACGCCAACCTTCTCGAAGCCGCCGTCCGCACCGAGTTCGGTAAGGGTGCCGCCCGCCGTACCCGTCGGGCCGGCAACGTTCCCGCCGTACTGTACGGCCACCAGGCCGACCCGCAGCATCTCTCGATCGATGCCCGCGCCTTCTCCGCCATCCTGCGCGAGCACGGCACCAACGCGGTGCTCAGCCTCGTCATCGACGGCAAGAAGCAGCTCGCGCTCACCAAATCGGTTGTCGTGCACCCGATTCGCCGCTACATCGAGCACGCCGACCTGCTCATCATCAAGAAGGGCGAGAAGGTCACCGCCGATGTGAACGTCATCGTCGTCGGCGACGCCGTCCCCGGCACCCTGGTCACCCAGGACGCCAACACCATCTCCATCGAGTCCGACGCGATGAGCATCCCCGAGTCCATCGAGGTCTCGGTCGAGGGCATCGAGGCAGGCACCCAGATCAACGCCAGCCAGCTCGACCTGCCCAAGGGTGTCACCCTGAACATCGATCCGGAGACCCTGATCGTCAACGTCATCGCCGCGCCGCAGTCCGAGGCCGACGCCGAGGAAGCCGCAGAGGCTGCCGAAGCCGCCGCGAGCGCCGAGTAAGTATTACCGGAATCGGTTTTCGATGACCGAATCCACGACCGGGCCCGCACTCGTCGTCGGACTGGGTAATCCAGGAACCGAATACGAGCGGACCCGGCACAATGTGGGGTTTTTGGTCGCCGACGTGCTCGCGGAGCGCGTCGGCGGCCGTTTTGCCGTGCACAAGAAGTCCGGCGCCGACCTGCTGCAGGCCCGCCTCGACGGCCGCCAGGTGCTGATCGCCAAGCCGCGCTCGTTCATGAATCTGTCCGGCCGCCCGGTCGCCGCGCTGGCGAAGTTCTTCTCCGTGCCGCCGACCGAGGTGATCGTCGTGCACGACGAGCTGGACCTGCAGTTCGGCGACATCCGGCTGAAGCGCGGCGGCGGCGAGGGCGGGCACAACGGCCTTCGCTCCATCTCCAGCGCGCTGACCACCAAAGACTACCTGCGCACCCGGATCGGCATCGGCCGTCCGCCCGGTCGGCAGGATCCCGCCGACTATGTGCTCAAGCCGTTCGCGGCACCGGAGCGCAAGGAAGTGCCGGTGATCGTCGAACAGGCCGCCGACGCCGTCGAGCTGTTGCTCCGGGTCGGGCTGGAAGCCGCGCAGAACCGGGTGCATTGATCGTCGCGAATTCGCCGCTCGGTCAACGCCTTTCGATGTGTGCGCCGCCGTTCAGCTGAAGCTGTAACGGGTTTGGCTGAACGGCTCGCCTTTGCCGAAGGCCAGCACCTTTGCCGGTGCGATGGCGTAGACGAGGGCGATATGTCCCGCACCGTCGTCGAATCCGTCATCCGCCACCGTAAAATCCCAGTCCAGCTCGGACTTCCACAGCTTGGCCAGCTGCTGCAGCGTCGCTTGGTCGGTGATCCGTACGGCGGTGCCCTCGACCACCACGTCGAGGCCTGAGTTCATCTCGTTGGTGCCGGTGCAGAGAATGCAGCGCGGCTCCGCGGCCAGGTTCACCGCCTTCTGCTCCTGCGCACCGGTGCAGATGTGCAGGCTGCCGTCGTGCCAGATCGCTGGGAGCGGCGTGACATGCGGGCGTCCGTCGCGCCGAGTCGTGCTCAGCCAGAACATTTCCGACGTGGTCAGCACGTCACGCACCGCGGACCACGCTGGTGTGGTGGCGCCGGGGCTGCTGAAGTCTTGGTTGAGTTCGGTGCTGATCGGCTCGAGTTCAGGCATCGCCGTCTCCTATTTCGCTGGATACGAATAGAGACGACGCCGACGGCCGAAACTCATCGGTCACGTTCCTGACCCCACGCTTGCCGCGCTGCGGTTTCCGGAACTGGACGTTGCGGATGTCATCGGGGGGTGAGTGGCAACGGGCTTCTTTCAGCGCAGGTGGACGGCGGTGGCGGCGCGCCGGAGCTTGCCGGAGGAGGTCTTCGGCAGCGCGCCGGGGCCGAGCACTGCCACGGTACGCGGACGGGAACCGACCTCCGAGAACACCGCGTGCACGATCTCGCGCTCGATTCGCTTGACCGCCTCGGCATCCTGGTATTCGTTGCTCTCCACCACCACGGCGAAACTTTCGCGCTTCTGTCCGGCGTCGAGGCGCACGGCCACCGCGTTGCCCGGCCGCACACCGGTCACGCGGGTGGCAGCGCGTTCGATGTCGGTGGGGTAGATGTTGCGGCCACCCATGATGATGACGTCCTTGATCCGGCCGCACACCACGATCAGGCCCTCGTCGGTGAAGTAACCGATGTCGCCGGTGTCGAGCCAGCCCGCGTCGTCCTGCGCGGGGCGGAAGCCGTTCACCGTGACGTAGCCGGAAGTGACTGCCGGGCCACGTAATTCGATGACGCCGACGGACCGGCTCGGCAGCTCTTGGCGCTCCGCGTCGACGACCCGGCCCTCCAGGTGATCGACCAGGTAACCCAGCGTGGGCAGTCGGCGGATATTGCCTGGATGCCCGTGCGGATCAGGTACCGGTACGGCCTTGCCGAGTGCCTCGAGCAGGTCGGCGTCGATGACGTCGAGCACTTGGCCCAGGCCTGGATCCGGAATCGACACGGCCAGTGTGGTTTCGGCCATGCCGTAGACCGGGGTGAGCGCCATCGGGCTGAGCCCGAAGCGCTTTCCGGCGGCGGCCAATGTCTCCATGGTGTCCGGGTCGACCGGTTCCGCACCGTTCCACATGTAGCGGACGCTGCTCAGATCGAACGCGCCGTCGTCGGCCTGCTTCAGTCGGCGGGCCAGCAGTGAGTACGCGAAGTTCGGTGCGGCGGTGACGGTTCCGCGATACTTGGCGATCAGCTCGGCCCATAACAAGGGGCGCATCAGGAAGTCGATCGGCGTCACACACACCACCTCGGCGCCGATTTGCATGGGGACACTGAGGAATCCGACCATGCCCATGTCGTGGAACAGCGGCAGCCAGCTGACCATCACGTCGTCGTCGAGCTGGAACTTCACCCGGTCGAACATGGCGTAGGCGTTGACGAAGAAGTTGCCGTGAGTGATCCGCACCGCCTTGGGCGACCCGGTCGAGCCAGAGGTCAACTGCTGCAAGGCGATATCGTCCTCGGCCGTCGGCACCGGGTCGGTGTCCTCGCCGTCGTGCAGCTGGTCGATCCGCACCACGGTGATGCCGCGTTCGCGCAGCAGCGGTTCGGCCGCCTCGAACGGGGCGCCGAGCACCACCGCGCGCGCCTCGATCATGGTCAGCACGGTCTCGGTGTCACGAGCCCAGACGACCAGATCGGTACGCGGAGTCGGCTGGTGCAGCATGGTGATCGACGCGCCGCGCATCCAAATGGCCTGGCAGGCCGGTGCGATATCGACCGGCATGCCCGCGAGCACGCCGACGGCGTCACCGTGTCCGATACCCGCCGCCGCGAGGCCGCCTGCCATCCGCCGGGCGATCCGGTGGATCTCGCCCCAGCCCTGGCGCCGGGGCGCGTCCGGCTCGCCGGTCACCAGCCCCCGGGTCGACGCCTGCGCCGTCGCATACATCTCGTCGGTGAACCTGCTCAACGTCAACTCCCTCATCACCAGCTTCGGGCCGCCTGCCGACCTGAATCAACTATCCCGCCATTCCGGCGTGGCGTTAACCCTTTTCCTGCGTGTCTGAGTTTGCTGGAGTGTCGCGGGTAGGTCGCGGACGCAGTCCGGAGGATGGATCAGGGGATGGGGTGACGCGGCTATGTGCTGGTTGTGCCACCGGAGTTCAGCGGAAAGTGGTGGCGTACTGGTCGACGTAGTGGCGGCCGGAACGGGCCGCGAGCTCGCGCATCAGTTCGTCGGTGGCGGTGCGCGCGACGTGATGCTGCTCGGCGGGCAAGTAGTAGCGCGGGGTGCCGAAGCTGATCCGGACCTTCCCGAACCGGGGCAGTCGACTGTTGCGGGGGTTGACGCGGTCGGTGCCCGCAAGCACAACCGGGATCACCGGGGCGCCGGTCGCCATCGCGACCCGCAGGGTGCCGGTGCGGCCACGGTAGATCCGTCCGTCCGGCGAGCGGGTGCCCTCGGGATGGATCGCCCAGACGCCGCCCGCCTCGAGGATGCGGCTGGCGGCGGCGAGCGCGTCGGCCGCGGCGCTACCGCCGGTCCGGTCGACCGGCACCTGGCCCGTTGCCGAGAAGAACCAGCGCTTGAAGCGGCCGCGCAGGCCGGTTCCGGTGAAGTACTCCTGCTTGGCCAGGAAGGTGACCCGGCGCGGCAGCACGAGCGCGAGGTACAGCGAGTCGATCACCGCGAGATGATTCGCCGCGACAATCACCGGCCCGGTGCGCGGAACATGGTCGAGCCCTTCGACTTCCGGTCTACCCAGCACCCGCAACAGGGGGCCGAGAAACACGTACTTGAAGAGCCGATACCACACGTAGACCTCCCGGGAAAGAATGTGTAGACACTGTCTACAGCATCAACGTAGACAGTGTCTACACCCGGTGTGGGGAGAGCCGATGCTGGCCGTAGACAATGTCTGCATGGTCGAGAGTGAACCGCTACGGGAACGCCTGGTCGGCGCGGCCGTCGACCTATTGGAAGAGGTAGGCGCGGCGCAATTGGGACTCCGCGCCATCACCAGAGCCGCCGGTGTCTCACATGGGGCACCCCGGAGACACTTCCCAACCCACCGCGCGCTACTGGCGGCCGTCGCGGCACGCGGCTTCGCCGACCTCATCGCCCGATTCGCCGCAGCCGATCCCGATGACGAGTCACCCCGAGATCGCCTGGCACGCATGAGCGTCGAATACGTCGAGTTCGCCGGCGAGCGACCGGAGATGTTCACCCTGATGTTCCGCCACGACCTACTCGAAGGCTCCGGCGAAAACCTGCGCGCCACCACCCTCCCCCTGTTCGCGCGCTACGCGGCGCTGGTGAACGAGGCCGCACAGCACAGTTCGGTGGACCCGGCGGAGCGCGCGATCGCCCTGTGGACAAACCTGCACGGCATCGCGACATTGCAAGCAAACCGCAGCCTACGACTGATAGCCCCCACCACCGACATCCGCGCCCTGGTCAACCGCGCCCTCGAACTACACCTAACCTGAACCCTCACCCCCACTGCCCAACCCACACACCCCCCATACCGGATGTGCGGCTCACACAAAGGATGTTCGCCCCCAACTAGCCACCCCGACTACAGAATCCGCACTCTCACTCGGGATCGGCACTGGCTTTAGGGCCCTATTCCGAGTGCCGATCCCGAGTCAGAGTGCAGATCTTGGGTGTACCGGTTGGAGGGGTTACTTCGCAGGCTGATTGATCACCCGACGTCGCGCACCCCGTACAGAGGAAGCGCACCTCGCGCAAACGCTGTGCGACCCCGCACTCGCCACTCTGACTACAGAATCCGCACTCTGTCTCGGGACCTGCACTGGCTTTAGGGCCCTATTTCGAGTGCCGATCTCGAGACAGAGTGCAGATCCCGGCAATACCGGCTCACCGAGCACCTCGCGGGTCTGATCGAGCACCGAAACCGCCGCCGACCACCCGCTCTTGTCCAAAGCGCTTGTCACGCAACCACAGCCAGATGACCACCTCCGCAACGCGACACCGCGCACCTGACGTGCACCTAAAGCCGGGTACGGCACACGACGCGCCCAGCACTACTCACGGGAAAATGTGGATAGGTCTTCAGCTTCTATGGGCTGTCCACCTTTGGAGTCCTGAGAAGCACTTGCCCGGATAGGTTCACTATTCCGAGGGTCTCTGGGTGTACTGGTTCGGGTTGGTCTACTGAGAGATCTCCGGTGGTGTGCTGTCCCAGAGGTTTTCGACTGGTTCATGGGATGACCGGAGTAGTGCTGGGCACGTCAGGTGGGGTCCCCGACCTTCTCTTCCGCAGCCTGTGATGGGCAACGCCTGTGTTCCAGCGTGAAGACCGGCTGTGGTCCGGTTGAAAGATGCTGGGGAAATCGAGGCGAGTCAAATGGTCGTTGGGTGTCATCGAGGCGAGTCATATGGTTGCTGTTGAAGATCAACAAGCGACCATATGACTCGACTCGATGGGGTGTACCGCTACAATCCGGCGACTGCGGTGATGAAGCGGTCCAGCTCGTCGAAGCTCACGAAGCAGTGGGGTGAGGCGCGGACTACGGCGCGCAGGCCGCGGCCGGTCATGTCGAGCAGGGTGGAGCTGGCGTGGCTCACGGTCACTGTGATGTGTTGGGCGGCAAGCTGATCGCGCACTGCGATGGGGTCGATGCCGTCGACGGTGAACGACACGATGCCGCTGTGCCGAATGCCGTTGTCGCGCACCGTTACTCCGGGGATCCCAGGGAGCTCCTTGCGTAGGTGCGCGGCGCGGGCGGCGATGGCGTCGTACACATTCTCAGGCCCGAGGTCGAGCAGGTACTGCACCGCCGCGCCGAGGCCGAGGCGTCCGGCCACATCGCATTCCCAGAACTCGAAGCGACTGGCATCGGGCGCGAGGCGGTATTCGTCCGGGCTGACCCACGACGCGCCATGCAGGTCGAGTCGTCCCGGTTCGAGGGATTGCGCCAATTCCGGTCGGACATACAGGAATCCGGTGCCGCGCGGTCCGCGCAGCCACTTGCGGCCGGTGGCCGAGAGCGCGTCGACGTCGAGCTCGGCCACGTCGATCGCGAGCTGCCCGGTCGACTGGCAGGCGTCCAGCAACACCAGCGCGCCCACCGAATGCGCGATCCGCGTTGCCTCGGCGGCCGGGTTCACCAAGCCGCCGTTGGTGGGCGCGTGTAGCAGCGAAACCAGCTTGACCCGTTCGTCGACCATGGCTGTCAGCGCGTCGAGGTCGAGCTGCCCGGTGCCGTCGCTCGGGATCTGCTCGACCACCGCCCCGGTGGCACGGGCCCGCTGTAGCGCCGCGATGGCGTTGCTCGCGTAGTCCGACCCGGAGATCAGCACGCGGTCGCCCTCGGCCAGTGGAATCGAGTAGAAGAAATCGGCCCACGAACGAGTTGCGCTGTCGCTCAACGCGATGCTGGTCGGTGCCGCGTTGATGAGCCTGCCGATCGCGGTCTTCACCGCGGCGAGATCGTCGAGGCGTTCGTTCGCGGCGCGGTAGCCACCGATCGCGGCCTCGCGCCGCAGGTGGTCGACACAGGTGTCGAGGACCACCTGTGGCGGGAGTGACGATCCGGCACTGTCGAGAAACACCGAACCCGGCGCGTCACTGGACGCACAACCCGGAGTGTCGGCTCGGACACGCTCTTCATCCAGCATGATTCCGACTTTAACGGGCATTGCGGGGCGGAGTCCGGCCGTCCCCGGCTGGTCCCCAGTTCGGATTCTTGTCGATTTCTTGTCGGTCCCCCTCGCTACTCTGGATGGATCGCCGCGAGCGGAACACAGCACGGCCACGCGGTGGTTACAGATCAACAGCGGACACGAAACCACAGCAACTCGGACGCACAACGGAGGTTGGCATGGCGGTCACGCTGGAATCAGAGCTGGTCAGTCGGGTAATCCACGATGGAGAGCTCAACTCGCGAGCCGCCGCCGAGGCGTATATCGGGGGTGTCTGCTTCAAGCAGGGACCACCCACGCTGATCGGCGCCGAGCTCGAATGGCTCACCGTGCAGGGTGAGTGTCAGGCGTCAGGCCCCTCGGCCGCCCCGCGTCCGCAATTGACTGCTCTTGCGGATGCCCTCGGACCTTACGCACCACGGTCCATCGCCCCCGAATCTCCGGAAAAGCCGTTACCAGGGGGCAGCCGGGTCACCATCGAACCCGGCGGTCAGATCGAACTATCCAGCGCACCATTCGCTGATGCCGCGCAGCTGAATACCTCGCTCCGCGACGATGCCCGCCTCTTGCGGGAACTTCTCGAATCCCGGTCCATCCGAACCGTTTCCGCCGCCGCCGACGCGGACCGCCGCCCCAAGCGGCTGCTCCAGCTGCCGCGCTATCGCGCCATGGAACAGACCTTCGCCGGCATCGGCCCGTTCGGCAAACTCATGATGTGCAATACCGCCGCGACCCAGGTCAGCGTCGACGCGGGCGCCGACCGCGCCGATATCGCCGCCCGCTGGACCGCGCTGTACGCCATCGGCCCGGCCATGCTCGCCGCCTTCGCCTGCTCGCCCACCTTGCGCGGTGCACCGGCGGGCGACTGGGCCTCCCAGCGGATGCGGGCCTGGCTGCGCCTCGACAACGCCAGGACCCGGCCGCCGCTGATGGACTGGGCGGATCCGATCGTCGGCTACAGCAGATGGGCGCTCGACGTGCCGCTGCTGTGCGTCCGAAGACCGGACGGTGACGGACCGAGCACGAATGGTCACCACCCGAACGGTGCCGACACCGGCTGGTCCCCACCGCCGGGCGCGACCTTCGCGGACTGGCTCACCGGCGCCTTGGACGACGAGGTCGGCCGCAGGCCCGATCGCAACGACCTCGACTACCACCTGACCACGCTGTTCCCGCCCGTACGCGCGTCCGGGTATCTCGAGGTCCGCTACATCGACGCCCAGCCCGGCGACAGCTGGACCGTCCCGATCCACGTCCTGGACGCGCTGATGTCCAGCCGCACCGTGGTGGCCGAGGCGATCGCGATCGCCGCGCCGCTGGCCGGGCATTGGCTCGACGCCGCGCGCTACGGATTGGCTGATCTGGAGATTCGGGCCGTCGCGGTCGAACTGCTCAGCCTGGCCGCGGCCAACGCGGCGTCGGCCGAGGCCGCCAGGGAAATCGAATCCGCCGTCGAGCGATGTCGCCGCGGCCAGGGACCCGTGGCGGAATCCGCCGCGGATGGTGCCGGGGCGGGCGGTTCCGGAGTCGTCTTGTGACCGACCTGTCGCGAGACGGGGTCGTGCGCGAGCGTCCAGTCGTGCCACGAGCCTGTCCGCATTGCCGATCCGGCCCGGCGTACCGAGCTGCGCCGAAGCCGACAGAAACTAGCACCGGAGACCTATCGTGACCATTCACCATCCGCCTGCCACGGACAATTCCGACACCGAGCAGCTACGCGAGCAGATCGCCGAGGTGCTCACGCGGGCCAGGCAGCGCACGCTCACCCTCACCGACTGCATCGACGAAGCCGAGCTGGTCGCGCAGCATTCGCGGCTGATGAGCCCGCTGGTGTGGGATCTCGCGCACATCGGCAATCAGGAAGAGCTGTGGCTGGTCCGCGATGTCGGCGGCCGCGAGGCGGTGCGCGCCGACATCGACGAGCTGTATGACGCGTTCAAGCACGCCCGCTCCAACCGTCCCGCGCTGCCGTTGCTCGACCCGACCCAGGCCAGGGGCTACGTCGGCACCGTCCGCGACAAGGTGTGGGATGTGCTGGACCGCAGCGACTTACGCGGTTCGCCGCTGGTCGACGGCGGTTTCGCCTTCGGCATGATCGCCCAGCACGAGCAGCAGCACGACGAGACCATGCTGGCCACTCACCAGTTGCGCACCGGCACCGCGGTACTGACGGCGCTCGCCGTTCCGACCGTGGCCGCGCCCGTCACCGGCGAAGTCGTCATTCCCGCAGGCGAATTCACGATGGGCACGTCCACCGAACCGTGGGCGCTGGACAACGAGCGCCCCGCGCACCGAGTTCGGTTGCCCGGCTTCGTGATCGATGCCGCGCCGGTGACCAACGAGCAGTACCTCGCCTTCCTCGACGACGGCGGCTACGACCGCCCCGAGCTGTGGTCCGACCGCGGTTGGGCACACCGGCAGGAGGCGGGCCTGGTCGCGCCGCAATTCTGGGAGCGCGACCCCGCCGGACACTGGTGGCGCCGCGTCTTCGGCGTGCTCACCCCGCTGCGCCCGCACCAGCCGGTGGTGCACGTGTGCTGGTTCGAGGCCGAGGCGTTCGCGAAATGGGCGGGCAAGCGACTACCCACCGAGGCCGAGTGGGAAATGGCCGTGCGGCACGACCCGGCCACCGGCGCCACCCGCCGATACCCGTGGGGCGACACCGAACCCGACGCCGCCACCGCGAATCTCGGCCAGCGCCACCTGGAACCGGCCGACGTCGGCGCCTATCCGGCGGGCGCGTCCCCGGCCGGTGTGCACCAGCTCATCGGCGACGTATGGGAGTGGACCGCTTCGGGTTTCGAGCCGTACCCGGGCTTTCACGCCTTCCCGTACAAGGAGTACTCCGAGGTCTTCTTCGGCGGCGACTATCGCGTCCTGCGCGGCGGCTCCTTCGGCACCGACCCGGTCGCCTGCCGCAGCACCTTCCGTAACTGGGACCACCCGATCCGGCGGCAGATCTTCTCGGGCTTCCGGCTCGCCAGGGACCTGCGGCCGGGGGAGGGCGAGTGAACATCGCGCCGATCCACTCGGCGGGACCTGGCCGGTTCGGCATCGCGGCGGCAGGAGGCGAGCACTGATGTGCAGACATCTCGGTTACGTCGGTCCGACGGTGAGTGTCGGTGAGATGCTCACCGCCGGTACGCATTCGCTGCGGACCCAGGCCTGGGCACCGCGAGACATGCGTGGCGGCGGCACGATCAATGCCGACGGGTTCGGCGTCGCTTGGTGGCGAGCCGTCGAGCAGGCCGACACGCAGAACCCGTCGACAACCGGCGAACCCCCCGTTGGTGCCGCGGCAGCCAGCACCGTGATCGCCAGCCGGTACCGCAACTCCGCCCCCATCTGGACCGATCCGGCGGTGGAAGAGGTACTGACGCAACTGCATTCGACCGCCGTGCTCGGCTCGATCCGGTCCGCCACCGTCGGCATGCCGGTCGAGCGGGCCGCGTGCGCGCCGTTCACCAGCGCACAGTGGGCCTTCAGCCACAACGGCTCGGTACCCAACTGGCGCAACGTCATCACTGCGGCGTCCTCGGACTTGGACAACGCCGCCACCCGATTCGGCGCGACCAGACTCTTCGAGACGATCCAGCTACTCGAGGCCGAATCACCCACCGACGCCGCGACGCTCTGGGTGCTGTTGCGGCAGTTGCTCACCGCGGTGTCGCCGGACGGTTTCGTCGATTCCCCAGGCACCGCCCTCGCCCTGCTGGCGTCCGGCGTCCTGAAACACGCACCGGCCGCACGCCTCAACTTCCTGCTCGGCGACGGCGAAACCCTCTGGGCCACAACGGTGCACCACGCCTTGTCGGCGCTGGTCACCGACACCTTCGCCGTGCTCGCCTCCGAACCCTATGACGACGACCCGAATTGGCAGTCGATCCCCGACCGCAGCCTGGTCGTCGCCCGTCCAGGCAAGCTCACCATCGATCCGCTGCCCGACAGCACGAAAGGCGCCTCACGATGACCGCACCGACGCTGGAGATCCACCTATCCGACGACGACCTCACCTCGGCATTGCGCGCTGATGCCAGGCTCGGCCTCACCGCCGACCCGAAGTGGCTGCCGCCCAAGTGGTTCTACGACGCCCGCGGCAGTGAACTGTTCGAGCAGATCACCGAGCTGCCCGAGTACTACCCGACGCGCACCGAACGCGCGCTGCTGGAGCGGGTGGTCGGCGAGATCGCCCGCGTCGCGCAGGCCGAGGTGCTCGTCGAGCTCGGCGCGGGCTCCGCCGCCAAGACCAGGCTGCTGCTGTCCGCGCTGACCGCCGAGGGGCCGCTGAAGACCTATGTGCCGCAGGATGTCTCGTCCTCGGCGCTGCGTGCCGCGGCGGACGAGATCGCGACCGAGTTCCCCGGCCTGGCGGTGCACGGTGTGGTCAGCGATTTCACCGACACCCTGCACAACCTGCCCGGCGGCGGCCGCCGGATGATCGCCTTCCTCGGCGGCACCATCGGCAACCTGATCCCCGCCGAACGCGCCGAATTCCTCGCCAGCATCTACGAGGTGCTGGAACCGGGCGAGCAACTGTTGCTCGGCGCGGGTCTGGTCATCGATCCTGCCGTGCTGGTCCCCGCCTACGACGACGCGGCCGGTGTCACCGCCGAGTTCAACCGGAATGTGCTGCACGTGTTGAACTCTCGCCTCGACGCCGACTTCGTACCGGAAAAGTTCGAGCACATCGCGCTGTGGGACGCCGAGCACGAGTGGATCGAAATGCGCCTGGCGGCAACCGAAGACATGACCGTCCAGGTTCGTGACCTGGACCTCACCGTGCGGTTCGCCGCGGGCGAGCAGATGCGCACCGAGATCTCCGCCAAGTTCCGCGTCGACGGACTGAACGCGGAGCTGTCCGCCGCCGGGTTCAGCACCGAGGAGGTGTGGACCGATCCCGACAACCGCTTCGCGCTCGTCCTCGCCGCGCGGGACTAGGCGAGCAACGGTGATCGGGTAGTCGCGCCGGTCACCACCGCGGCGAGCCAGTCGACCAGGGGCCGCATCGTCTCCCAGGCGGTGCGGATCTCCTTGGCGGCCTGTGGTTTGTCCAGCCACGGCGGTGCGCCGATTTCCTTGTTGCAGACCAGCGCCTTGTGCCGGAGCAGGTCGATGCGCGGATGATCGGCGTCGTAACCCTTCGGCTTGGTCTTGAGCTGCTCGCCGCCGATCGTGTAACCCGCTTTGCGCAGCTTCGCCAGAATCGCCGCCAGCTCCGGGCCGCGCACATCGTGATCGATGGTGGCGCGCAGCTGGGCGATCTGCTCGGACGAACCACCGTAGAAACCGCCCGCGACATACAGTCCCGCCGCACCGACCTGCACATACCAGCCGGTGCTCGGCGCAACGGACACATACGCGCCCTGGTGATTCTTGTACGGCGTCTTGTCCTTGGAAAAACGCACATCCCGATACGGCCGGAAGATCTTGGCCGCACCGAAATCCGGCTCCAGCTCGGCGGTCAGCGCGAGCATCGGCGCCTTCACCGCCGACTCGTACACATCCTTGTGCGCGGTCCAGAACATCTTCGAGTTGTCGGCCTCGAGATCCTCGTAGAAATCCAGCCCCGCCAGCGGAAAGCCGCTGAACTTGGTCATGATCGTGCCTCGCTCATACAGAGCAATCTACGTTCTCAGGTCTCCGTTGAAGATAAGGAACCCCACCAGGAAGCCGATGATCATGGTGACGCCCGACGCGATGGCGGCCCACTTGCCGAGCGACTCGCCCTTGTTGTGGCCGATGATGCCGAGCACGATGCCCGCGGGGCCGAACAGGATGGGGCAGAACAACACCGCGATCACCGCGCAGACGAAACCGATGATCGAGAACACCTGGCTGCCGGAGTTCTGCGGTGGTGTGCTGTAGGGCTCGTACGACTGTGGCGGGTAAGTGCCATAGCCGCCGGGCTGCGGATTCTGTTGCTGGCTGTAGCCGCCGGCGGGCGGATAGTTGTAGACCCCGCCCTGCGGGTACTGCGGTGTCCCACCCGAATCCTGCGGTTGGCCGCTCCCCGGATATTGCGGGTATTGCGGCTGCCCCTGTGGATGCTGTTGCGCACCCCACTGCTGCTGACCGGTCGGCGTACCCCACGCTTGCTGCGACGGATCCGCACCCCAGGACGGTTGGCTACCGGCCGGCCCGGCGGGCCCGCCACCCGACCAAGGCTGACTGCCGGGTGGCCCGGCAGGTCCCGAATCCCAGGCCGGTTGCCCGCTGGACGGTCCAGCGGGCCCGGAGCCCCACGATGGTTGATTGCTTTGCGGCCCAGCCGGTCCGTCGCCTGACGAAGGCGGGCTGCTCGAAGGTCCGCCGCCCGATGACGGCTGGCCAGTCGTTGGCTGCGCTAGCCCACCCAACGGCCCGGCGGCCGCATCGGTCGGCTGCCACCACTCACTCGCCGAGGGCGGTGGCGCGGCATACGGCTCACTCGAAGGTTCTGCCGCACCAACGTTTTTCGACAACGACGGGGCAGCGCCCGCCGCTTTCGCGGGATCTGCCGCCCCGGACGCGCTCGACGACGCGGACTCCGCCGGCTCCGGTGTACCGCCGGCGGGTTTCGGATCCTGTGGCGTGCTCATCGCGCCTCCTCGTGTCGTCCGGTCGCCACCTCTGCGTACCGCCGCCGCCGCGGCCGCCCGCGCGCAGCGGACGGACTGCGTCCGGCTTGTCCGTTATGCGTACCACGACGGTAGGGCTGTCATAGCCGATTGCGCTAGGTGGCGCAGTCAGGCATCGACCGGGCGTCAGAGATCCTTGTCGTCCACGATGTCCATGGCCAGCACCTCGGCGGGCCGCTCGTCGTCCTGGGCCTTTTCGGCGCGCTGTTCCCGCGGTGTCGACTCCTGCGCCAGCTCATCCGCGATGCCGAGCCTGCCGTCATCGTCGTTCTCGTGATAGCGAATGCGCAGGTCGTCCGGCGGATCCTCGATATTGCGCTCGTAGGCGCGGATCTCGTCGGCCTGGTCGTCGTCTCCCATGTCTGTGTCCAGCGATTCACGGTCCATACCCCTCAGTATCCCCGCGTATCGCCACAACTAACGGAGCAGACGCAAAGAAAGCCGCCCGGACTTGTAGTCCGGGCGGCTTCCATACGCACGTTCTGATTTCGTGAGCACATGGGTAACTCACCGGGTACGAGCTAGCGCACCCACCACGTCACCGCCGGTCGCCAACGTGACTGCCGTGGCACCCAAGTCTGGCCTGAATTCTCGGAGAGGCGGTCAAGCGTTGCCGTTGAAAAGCCCGGTGACTGAGCCGTTCTCGAAGACCTCGCGGATGGTGCGGGCCAGCAGCGGGGCGATGGACAGCACCGTCAGCTGCGCGAACTTCTTCTCTTCGGTGATCGGCAGCGTGTTGGTGACCACAACTTCCTTGGCACCGCAGGCGGCGAGCCGCTCGGCGGCCGGGTCGCTCAGCACGCCATGCGTCGCGGCGATGACCACGTCACCCGCGCCGGCATCCTTGAGCACCTTGACCGCGCCGGCGATGGTGCCACCGGTGTCGATCATGTCGTCGATCAGGATGCAGGTGCGGCCCTCGACATCGCCGACCACGCGGTTCGCCTTGATCTGGTTGGGCACCAGGGGATCGCGGGTCTTGTGAATGAACGCCAGCGGCGAGCCGCCGAGCGAGTCGGCCCACTTCTCGGCGACGCGTACGCGGCCCGAGTCGGGGGAGACCACGGTGATGTGGTCGAGGGTGTAGTTGGTGCGGATGTACTCGGCGAGCTGCAGCTGCGCGTGCATGTGATCGACCGGGCCGTCGAAGAAGCCCTGGATCTGATCGGTGTGCAGGTCGACGGTGATGATGCGGTCCGCGCCCGCGGTCTTCAGCAGGTCGGCGACCAGGCGAGCCGAGATCGGCTCGCGGCCGCGGTGCTTCTTGTCCTGGCGGGCGTAGGGGTAGAACGGCAGCACGGCGGTGATCCGCTTGGCCGAACCGCGCTTGAGCGCGTCGATCATGATGAGCTGTTCCATCAGCCACTGGTTCAGCGGCGCGGGAAAGCTCTGCAGCACGAACGCGTCGGAGCCGCGGACGGACTCCTCGAACCGGACGAAGATCTCGCCGTTGGCGAAGTCGCGTGCGGTCTGCGGCGTGACGTGGACGTCGAGTTCCTTGGCGACCTGTTCGGCCAGCTCAGGATGAGCGCGTCCCGAGAAGAGCATCAGGTTCTTCTGGTTGTCGATCCATGACGCGGTCACTGCTGTTTGCCATCCTTTTGCTCGATTGCCTGACCGGAGTTCTCTTTGGCGGCGTTGGCTTCTGCCGCCGCGCGCGCCGCGGCCGTTCCAGGACGGTGGCGTTGCACCCAGCCCTCGATGTTCTTCTGCGGCCCGCCGGAAACCGCGAGTGCCCCGGGCGGAACGCTTCTGCGCAGTACAGTACCCGCCGCCGTATACGCGCCGTCACCCACCGTTACCGGTGCGACAAACATCGTGTCGCTTCCCGTTCGCACATGCGAGCCGACAGTGGTGTGATGCTTGGTCACTCCGTCGTAGTTCACGAAAACACTTGAAGCGCCGATGTTGCTGTACTCGCCGATGGTGGCGTCACCGACATAGGTCAGGTGTGGCACCTTGGAGTGCGCGCCGATCGAGGCGTTCTTGGTCTCCACGAAGGCGCCGAGCTTGCCGGAATTGCCGACCACCGTGCCCGGCCGCAGGTAGCTGAACGGGCCGATGGTCGCGCCGGGGCCGATCATCGCGCCCTCGCCGTGCGTGCGGATGACCCGGGCGCCGTCGCCGACGACGACATCGGTCAGCGTGCTGTCCGGCCCGATCTCGGCGTCCTCGCCGATCACGGTGTCGCCGAGCAACTGGACGCCGGGGCGCAGCACCGCGTCCCTGCTGATCCGCACGCTCGCGTCCACCCAGGTGGAGGCCGGGTCGATGATCGTCACGCCGGCGCGCATGTGCCGTTCCAGGATGTAGCGGTTGAGCCTGCTCGTCGCGTTGGCCAGCTGGACCCGGTCGTTCACGCCGGTGACCTTGGCCGCGTCGACCAGGCGGGCGCCGTGCACCGGATGCCCTGCCTCGCGGGCCAGCCGCAGCACGTCGGTGAGATACAGCTCGTGCTGGGCGTTGGCGGTGGACAACCGGCTGATCATGGTGCGCAGCACGTTCACGTCGAACGCGTACACACCCGAGTTGACCTCGGTGATCGCCGACTGCGCCGGGGTGGCGTCGGCGTGCTCGACGATCTCGACCACCTGGCCGTCGGCATCGCGGACGATGCGGCCGTAGCCGTTCGGGTCGTCGGGCACGAAGGTCAAGACCGTCACGGCGGACCGCTCGGTGTACGAGCGATGCTCGTCGAGCAGCGCGGACAGGGTGTGCCCGTCGAGCAGCGGCACGTCGGCGGAGGTGACGAGCAGGTCGCCGGTGAATCCGACGGGCAGCGCGGCCAATGCGCACTGCACGGCGTGACCGGTGCCGAGCTGTTCTTCTTGGATGGCCGGCGTGATGTCACGGCCGAGGTCGGTGGCCACCGCGTTGACTGCGGCGCCGACCTGTTCGCGGTCGTGGCCGACCACGGTGATCAGGTATGCGGGGTCGATCTCGTTCGCCGCATGCAGCGCGTGTGCGAGCATGCTTCGACCGGCCAGCGAATGCAGCACTTTGGGGGTCTTCGACCGCATTCGCGTCCCGGCACCGGCTGCGAGAACGACGACGGCGGTCTGCTGTGGCATGGATCTCCCTCGGCTGCCTGTCATCATGCTGCTGGGCTCTGCTCATCGTGCTGGGGTCTGCTGTGCTGGGCGCAGATGTGCGGGCCAACGATAGGTCATCGTGCTGCCGAGCTCCGCCGCCAGGACTCGAACCTGAACTATCTGAACCAAAATCAGAGGTGCTGCCATTACACCACGGCGGATTGTCACATCGGCGGATCGGGAACACCCGCCGCTGTGCCACGGCACGGGAAAGATCCTCGCATACACCCCCGCCTCTGCGCGATTCTTGCCGGTAGTTGGAGCGTTGAGAGAGTCGGGCCGGAGTTGATGGAAGGCGCGCCCGGGGTTGACGGGGCAATCTTGCGGGCTGTCTGGAACAGTTAAGGCACTGGACGGTCGTGTGGCGAAGGGAGGCGGAACTGATGTCGACTAGTGAACCGCCCAAGGTGTCGCGTCCGCGGATGACCGGTACCCAGCGGCGACAGCAGCTCATCGAGATCGGTCGCGCACTGTTCGCCGAGCGCGGATATGACGCCACCTCCATCGAGGAGATCGCGCAGCGGGCCCAAGTCTCCAAACCTGTGGTGTACGAACACTTCGGCGGCAAAGAGGGGCTGTACGCGGTCGTCGTCGATCGCGAGATGTCGATGCTGCTCGACATGATCGTGTCCTCGCTCACCCAGAACCGATCAAGGGTGCGGCTCGAACAGGTCGCGCTCGCGCTGCTGACCTACATCGAGGAACGCACCGACGGCTTCCGCATCCTGGTGCGCGATCAGCCCGCGGGCAATGCCGAGGGCCGCTACTCCAGCCTGCTCAACGAGGCCGTGAACCAAGTCGCGCACATCCTCGCCGGTGATTTCGAGCGCCGCGGTTTCGACACCAGCCTGGCCACCCTCTACGCCCAGGCGTTGGTCGGGCAGGTCGCGACCGCCGCCACCTGGTGGCTGGACGAACGCAAACCGTCGAAAGAGGTTGTCGCCGTACATTTGGTGAATCTGTGCTGGAACGGGCTGAGCCATCTGGAGGCCGACCCGCATCTCAGCTCGGAGTGGCGCGCCGGTATCGAGGAGTGACTCGGGTTGTTAACCAGCGAATTGCGAAGTGGGTCCAGTCGAATGCTCGAATTGACTGCCGAGGGCCCGCCTGGTGGTACGGTTCACCCATCCTTTGGGTGCTGTTCGGGCGGTAAGTCGGTCTACTTCGTGATGTCGGTCTACTTCAGGATGGCTGGTTTTTAGGATGACAGGCGGATCTGATGGCTAGGCAAGCGCGCGCGGAGATCACCCGCGACTCCGTTCTTGCGGGCGCTGCCGATGTCTTTCTGCGCTTGGGTTACGCGAACGCGAGTCTGAGCGAGATCATCGCGCAGTCCAATGTGACCAAGGGCGCCTTGTACTTTCACTTCGGCTCGAAGGAAGAGCTGGCGCGTGCGGTGGTCGACCAGGGCAACGAGCGGCTGGTCAGCTCGTGTCAGGGTTTCTTCGATCCCCGGGTGCCCGCGCTCGAGGCGTGCATCGGCATCACCTATGTCGTGGCCGACCTATCGATGAACGATCCGATGGTCGGCGCGATGCTCAAGCTGACCCACCAGATCGGTGACTACCGCGGCGCCCAGGGCGACAACATCGCCAAGACGTGGGGTGACACCTACCGCGTGCTCTCCGAAAGGGCTATCGCCCAAGGCGATTTGCAGCCCGAGCTCGACGCCGACGTAATCGGCATGCTGCTGCAGGAGATGACCGCGGGCGTGCACATCATCGCCGTCGGCACCGAGTCGATCGATCAGATGGCGACCCGGATGGAACGCGTCTGGTACTTCCTGCTCCCGTCGATCGTGCCGGGTGAGAAGCTCGCCTACTTCCGCGAGTTCGCCGCCAGACGCCTGCGTCGCTACGTGCCCTAGTCGTTTCTCGGTCGCCCTACGGGACGACTGATTTCGTCAGCACATGGGTAACTCGTCGGGCACGGGCCAACGCTGCCGCCAACCTGCCGGCGGACGCCAACGTCACTGGTGTGGCACCTAGGTCTGGCCCGAATTCGCGGAGAGGCGGGCAGCTAGACTTCTGCCTGTTGCTCGAAATACCCGGCTTGAGCTCAGGAGTTGTGATGCCGACCCATCGTCCACCGCTTGCGGGACTCGCGGCGGTCGCCGGTGCCGATGCCGCCCTGCGGACCGTCACCGAGCTGGTCGGTAAGTCCTCGGTCGAGCTGGTCGGGCCGTCCGGCGTGCGGGCGTTCGTGGCCGCGACGATCGTGGCGCAACGGCCGCTGGTCGTGGTGACCGCGACCGGGCGTGAGGCGGACGATCTGACGGTCGAACTCGAGGAAATGCTCGGTTCGGCGGTCGCGCAGTTCCCGTCTTGGGAAACCCTGCCGCACGAGCGGTTGTCCCCGGGCGCCGACACCGTCGGGCGCAGGCTCGAAGTGCTGCGCAGGCTGGCCCATCCGGAAGACCCGGCTTTCCCCGAACCGTTGCGCGTGGTGGTCACCACCGTGCGGTCGCTCATGCAGCCGATGGCGGGCAGTCTCGGCCACATCGAGCCGATCGTGCTGCGCGTCGGCGCCGAGCTCGACTTCGACGAATTGCTCACGCGCCTGGTCGAATTCGCCTACAGCCGGGTCGACATGGTCGGCAAACGCGGCGAGTTCGCGGTGCGCGGCGGCATCCTCGACCTGTTCCCGCCCACCGCCGATCATCCGGTGCGGGTGGAGTTCTGGGGCGACGAGGTGACCGAGCTGCGCCCGTTCGCCGTCGCGGACCAGCGCTCGCTGACCGAGGTGTCGGTCGATGTCGTTGTCGCGCCGCCCTGTCGCGAACTGCTGCTCACCGCCGATGTGCGCGAGCGCGCGGCCGAGGTCGCCGTCGACTACGCGTCCGACGCCGCCCTCGTCGAGATGCTGGAGAAGCTGGCCAACGGCGTCCCGGTGGACGGCATGGAGGCGTTGCTGCCGGTGCTGAAGCCGGGCGAACTGCGGCTGCTGACCGAGGTGCTGCCCGAGGGCACCCATCTGCTGCTGTGCGATCCGGAGAAGATCCGCACTCGCGCCGCCGATCTGGTGCGCACCGGTGAGGAGTTCCTGGAGGCGTCCTGGACGGCGGCCTCGTTCGGGGCGGATGCTCCGCTCGGCGCGCACGGCCTGGATCTGGCTGCTTCCGGCTATCAGGCGCTGCCCGATGTGCACGCCAGCGCGGACGAGCGCGGCCTGCCCTGGTGGACGCTGAGCCCGCTCACCTCCGGCATCCCCGCCGAGGTGGTGCTGCCGGTGCTGGCCGGGCCGACCGCCCGCGGCTCCGATGAACTCGTCGCGACCATCTTCGCCTCGCTGCGCGCGCACGTGGCGACCGGCGGCCGGGCGGTGGTCGTCGTGGCCGGACACGGTACGGCGCAACGCATTCTGGAACGGCTCGCCGACGCCGACGTGCCCGCCGCGACGCTGGAACCCGGTGCCGAACCGAGCAACGGAGTCGTCGGCGTGCTGTGCGGTTCGCTGCACGACGGTCTGATCTTCGACGACGCCGGACTGGTCGTCGTCGCCGAATCCGATCTCACCGGCAACCGGATGACCGCGCCCGGCGACGGCAAGCGGCTGCCCGCCAAGCGCCGCAACCAGGTCGATCCGCTCGCATTGAACGCGGGCGACATGGTGGTGCACGACCAGCACGGCATCGGGCGATTCGTCGAGATGATCGAGCGCACCATCGGCGGCGCGCGCCGCGAATACCTCGTCATCGAATACGCGCCCGGCAAGCGTGGTCAGCCGGGCGACCGGCTGTTCGTGCCGATGGAGTCGCTGGATCAGCTGTCCCGCTACGTCGGCGGCGAGTTGCCGAGCCTGTCCAAGCTCGGCGGGTCCGACTGGGCCAACACGAAACGCAAGGCGCGCAAGGCTGTTCGGGAGATCGCCGGCGAGCTGGTGCAGCTGTACGCCGCGCGCCAGGCCGCGCCCGGGCACGCGTTCGGCCCCGACACCCCGTGGCAGCAGGAGATGGAGGACGCGTTCGCGTTCACCGAGACCGTCGATCAGATGACCGCCATCGCCGAGGTCAAGTCGGACATGGAGAAGCCGGTTCCGATGGACCGGGTGGTGTGTGGCGACGTCGGCTACGGCAAGACCGAGATCGCCGTGCGCGCCGCGTTCAAGGCGGTGCAGGACGGTAAGCAGGTCGTCGTGCTGGTGCCGACAACCCTGCTCGCGCAACAACATCTGCAGACCTTCACCGAACGCGTCGCCGGTTTCCCGATCAACGTGAAGGGCCTGTCCCGGTTCACCGATCCGGCCGACGCCCGCGCCGTGCAGGAGGGCATGGCCGACGGCACCGTCGACATCGTGGTCGGCACGCACCGTTTGCTGCAGACCGGCGTGCGCTGGAAGGACCTCGGGCTCGTCGTGGTCGACGAGGAGCAGCGCTTCGGTGTCGAACACAAGGAACACATCAAGGCGCTGCGCACCCACGTCGACGTGCTGACCATGTCCGCGACGCCGATTCCGCGCACCCTGGAGATGAGCCTGGCAGGCATCCGCGAGATGTCGACCATCCTCACCCCGCCCGAGGAGCGGCACCCGGTGCTCACCTACGTCGGCGCCTACAACGACAAGCAGGTCACCGCCGCCATCCGGCGCGAGCTGCTGCGCGACGGCCAGGTCTTCTACGTGCACAACCGGGTGTCCTCGATCGACAAGGCCGCCAAGCGGATTCGCGAACTGGTGCCCGAGGCCAGGGTCGCCGTCGCGCACGGTCAGATGAACGAGGACGCCCTCGAGTCCACCGTCGAGGGCTTCTGGGAGCGCGAATTCGACGTGCTCGTCTGCACCACCATCATCGAGACCGGCCTCGACATCTCCAACGCCAACACCCTGCTCGTGGAACGCGCCGACGCCCTCGGCCTTTCGCAGCTGCATCAGCTGCGTGGCCGGGTCGGCCGCAGCCGGGAACGCGGCTACGCCTACTTCCTGTACCCGCCGGAGAAGCCGCTCACCGAAACCGCCTACGACCGCCTCGCCACCATCGCGCAGAACTCCGACCTCGGCGCGGGCATGGCCGTCGCGATGAAGGACCTCGAAATCCGCGGCGCGGGCAACGTACTCGGCGCCGAACAGTCCGGTCACGTCGCCGGCGTCGGCTTCGACCTCTACGTCCGGCTGGTCGGCGAGGCCGTCGAGGCCTACCGCGCCGCCGCCGACGGCAGGCCCATCACCACCGAGGAACCCAAGGAAATGCGCATCGACCTCCCCGTCGACGCGCACATCCCGCCCGACTACATCGGCAGCGACCGCCTGCGCCTCGAGGGATACCGCAAACTCGCCTCCGCCCAGGACGATTCGGCCCTCGCCTCCGTCGTCGAGGAACTCGTCGACCGCTACGGTCCGCTCCCGGTCGAGGTCGGCCGCCTGGTCTCCGTCGCGAAACTCCGCCTGCTGGCCCGCGAATACGAGGTCACCGAAATCGCGGTCACCGGAACCACCCTCAAGGTCTCCCCGCTGCACCTACCCGACTCGAAACAGATGCGCCTCAAACGCATCTACCCCAGCGCCAGCTACCGCGCCGCCAGCGGCGTGATCTCGCTGCCACTGCCGCGCGTCGAAGACAGCGTCGGCGCCGAACGCGTCCGCGACGTAGTGCTCCTGCAATTCGTCGCCGATCTCTTGCTCGCTCTGGACGGAAAAGCCCAGGGCGCAGTAGATCTCACCACCGCGACCGAGGTCTCGGCCGCGCGATGAGCGAGCGAACAACAAGCGCAGCTGCCCCGGCACTCGTGCCGGAGCCGAGCGTCAGCGAGGCGCAGGCATGAGTGCTGATCGTGATGAGGCGGTGTTACGTGCCGCTCGCCATGCTGCTAGCCAGCTGAACGGGACCCCGTCCGATACTGCGGTAGTGGCAGCGGGTTTGACCAACGCCGTCGAAGTCATGGACCGCCTCTGGAATTTCGGCGGTTGGGAAGTAACCCAAACCCACGACTCGTTGCGCCCCTACCTCCTCGAGGAAACCTACGAACTTCTCGACGCCATCCAGCACAACGACGCGGAGACCATCAAGGAAGAACTGGGCGACCTCCTGCTCCAGGTCCTCTTCCACTCCCGAATCGCCCAAGCGGCAGGCGAATTCACCGTTAACGATGTAGCCGCGGCTCTGGTGGCCAAACTCGTCAACCGCAGCCCCTACCTCCGCGACACCCAATTCGCCGCTGACACCACCCTCGAAGAAAAGATCGCGGCGCAGGAAAGCGCTTGGGAAGAACGCAAATCCGCCGAGAAGTCCCGCCGCTCCTGCCTCGACGGTATCGCCATGGCCCAACCCGCCCTGGCCCTCGCCGAAAAGATCCGCGACCGCAGCAGCAAAGCGGGCCTCCCCGAAGACCTGGTTCCCACCGACCTCCGCGTCGTGCACCTCGGCCTCCCCGACAGCGCCGAGGAACGCCTCCGCAAAGCCACCCTCACCTTCGCCGCCGCCATCCGCGCCACCGAGGACGCGGCGGAAGCCGATCGCGGGGAACGACTTCCGCTTGCCGGTGACGACTGGCGCAAGTACTGGGTTCACTGAGACGAGACGGGCGGAGTATCCACGATCTCGGTGAGGGTGCCGGGTTCGGCTTTGTCGACATAGAGGACGCCGTTGAGATGGTCCGTCTCGTGCTGCACGATGCGGGCAGGCCACCCGCTGAACTCCGCGAGCCGGGATGTTCCACCGAGATCGGTGAAGCGCAGCGTGACGTCGGCGTGGCGGCGTACCACCGCGTGGTATCCGGTGACGCTCAGGCAGCCCTCGGGGAAGTCGGCGGTGCGCAGTGAAGAGGGCGTGTACGTCGGATTCGCGATCACGAGGAACTCCTGCGGATAGCGCTCACGGGCCGTAGCGATCTCCTCGCTGACCGCAGCAGAGTCCTCGATCACCGCCAACTGCACCGGCAGGCCGATCTGCGGAGCGGCCAACCCGACACCGGGAGCCGCATGCATCGTCCGCCGCATCAGCTCGACAAGCGCCGCCAGCTCCTTCTCGTCCAGCTGCCCCTCGTACCGTTGCGCGACGGTACGCAGCCCAGGATCGTCGTCAACCTGCACTATCGGCGCAACCCCGTCACCGTACCGATCCAACAACTCCCTGACCCGACGCCGCAAACCAGCCGCGTCATCACCTTCAACCGGCGTCACCATGACCTACTCCTCGCCTCGAACTCGCTACGACCGTCGACAATGCCACACCCGTCACAGGGCCGTTGGATGGCCAGAAGCCTGAGCTCAGGGCAGGTTGGCTTTGGCCAGAATCGATTTCAGGAGCGGTAGCTGTGCTTCACAACTGGCATGCGATCTGTCGTCCGAATCTATTGTGGTCTTTTTCCCGTCCGGATCAATCACGACGTTCATGTTGGCGTCGCGGAATATCATCCGCACACTGCATTTGCCACCCTTCTCCTCTGAGACCGTGGCCTTTCGCCCATCAATGTCGAGCTCGCGAACCACAGCCCACGCTGGAATTGGCGTTGAGTTGACGAGGTCGCGATCTGGGAGGCTGAAAATGGAAATCGCCCTGGCCGCAGCTAGTTGACAGTGTGAGTGCTGACAGGGACGCGACTGCCACGGTGAGCGAAAGAACGTGCTGTACAACCGACTTCGAGGGGCGACTACCAGGCATCGTCTTCGTCCTCCCGGAGCCGTTGCACAGCCTTATCGATCCAGGTCGTGAAGTGGGTGGCGAGATCCTGGGGGGCGGTGGGGCGGATCTTGATCTGGTCTATCTTGCGGGCTTCGGTGTAGCGGCCGTCGTCGGTGATGTCGTACCACTGCAAGGTTTCCCACGGCTCGGGGCGGTCGAGGATTGAGCCGGTGTAGAGGGCGGCGCTGCCGCCGCCGTCGGAGGGGCGACCGAGGAGACGGCGATAGCGTTCGCGGGGGCTGGTTCGGGGGTCTTCCGCGTAGTGGCCGTCGCGGGGTGGTTTGGTGTCGTCCTCGTGGAAGGTGGCCGGCGGGTGGGTGCCGGGGTTGGCAGGTAAGAGCCAGTTGATGATTCGGGTGGGGAGGTGTTCGGGGCGGCACATGCGCAGGCGGATGGGGCCGTCGGTGTCGTCGATGACGGATTGGGAGAGGACGACGGCGTGGTGGGGGTTGCGGGCTCCGAGGATGCGGTACTGGCGGATCGCGGCGTTCTTTGTCCGTGTTGTGCCGCCGAGGATTTCGATGCGTACGTTCGAGGTCGTCAGGGTGTGGATGGCGAGACGGATCTGGTCCATTTCGTCGAATGAGTAGCTGTTGCAGATCTTTTCGCGATGCGCGTGGAAATCTTCGAGGTAGCGGAAACGGCTGAGGTAGTGCAATGGGCGTGGGAAGCGGTCGTTGGCGTCGCTGTACCAGAGGGCGGCGAAATCGTCTGGTTCCCAAGTCCATTCAGCCATGTGTGATCCATTCAGTAATGCGAGGTAGCGCAGTAGATCTGTGCTTGTACGGTGGAGTCGGGTGCTCAGCGGTCGGTGCCTGGCGGATCTTCTGCGGGCTTTACCTGGGCTGAGGCGTATTTCGCACCGAGCACGCCACCCGGAATTGTTCGAGGCGTTTCACCGAGGAGTTCGAGGGTGTTCTCCTCGTTCTTGAGGTAGTCGGGAGTTTGGTGCTCCGACTCGTCCTCGCCTTTGCCGCGGCCGCCACCGGGGGACATCATGCCGGGGGAGCCTGCTGCGCCGCGGGCAGCGGTGGCACCAGCGGGAACCGTTGATCTGGTGGTTGTTCCCGGTGCGCCAGGAGTGCCGGGAATGCTGCGGCCCGGGCCACCTGGTTGCTTCGAAGGACTTCCCGGACTGCCGGGGCTGCCAGGACTTCGCGGAGTGAGGCCTGTCGGGACGCCCGGAGTTGTCGGGTGAGTGGTGGAGGGCGTGGTCGGCGTGGTGGTAGTGGGAGACTTCGGCGTAGTCGACGTCGTATCGGCGGGGGTGGTGCTCGCGGCCGTCGTCTGCTGCTTTGCGGGATCGGTCGGGCTCTGGTTTTGGTTCGGCTTGTCGGAGGTGGGCTTGTCCTCCGTGGGGTTGCCGGACTCGTCTTTCTTCTGGTCGTCAGGAGTTTGGCCGGGCTGATTGGGTTGGCCCGTGCGGTTATTGGGGTCGGTTGAGTGGTCGCTGGTGCCCGGAGGGTGGGTTCCGGGGACGACGGGCGGGACGTCCGACTGTTGAACGAGGTCGACTGGGCGCGGCAAAACTGGCAGAGACTTGTCAGCTTGGGCTAGCCCGTCGACGTAGTAGGTGCGCATGATGGTTCGCGCTTGTTCTTCGGCGTCGTTGCGCTGGTTTTCAAAGCGGGAGCGCATGAATGGCCACGCGTTGGGGTTGTACCAACGGGGGTTGTCTTTGCGCTCGGGTATCCCCGTTTTGACGTCGACGGCAGCCTGGGCGGTGTCGGTGATGACCTTGCTGACGGAACCAAAAGTGCTGGTGAGCTGGTCGGCCTTTGTCGTGTAGTTGACGATTGCCTTCTTCGAAGCCTCCGCGGCTTGGCCTTCCCACGACTCGGCGATGGACGACATCATGCGCTGGCGGAACGTTTGCAGTCCATCAGTCCACTTCTGCTGCGCCTGCAGGTATTTCGTGGCGGCGTCGTTAGCGGTGGTGGTGTCGACCGGTGCGAAGGCATCGCGGATTTCCGTGTGCCGGAATCCTTCTGGGTTCTCGGTCCGCGGCGGAATCTGAGGCGGCTCGGTCCCGGTCATTTGTTGTCTCCAGGGATCGGGCCGGTGACGCCGGGTTGGCCGTTGCGGTCGGGGAATTGGTTGAGCCGGGCAATTTCGGCGTTGAAGCGCGCGGACCATTCGGCGTCTTGCGCGAGGAAGCGGTCGCGGATGGTGGCGTGCAGCTGGCGAATGTCTTCGACGGCGCGGAAGTGCTCATCCAAGACAGTGTTGAAGTCATCGCCGCCAGGGTGGCCCATGGACTTCGCGCGGAAGCGATTTGCCATCGTGGGTGCGGATGTCAGTTTCGAACCTGATTGATCTCCGAAGCCCCATGTTCCGATTCGGGCGACCTGCTGCACATCCTTCTGAATATCCCGGATGACTTCCTTGAACGCGTTGCACTCGTATTCGATCTTCGCGAACTGCTCGGGTTCCATCCGAACGGAGACAGCTCCGTCACGGGCCTGAGTTATCAGGCTCGCCAATGGGCTCGGCGGTGCTTCATCGGCCATCGTGTCCCTCCCGCTGGATCTTTCAGTGCGTGGCTTACGCGCCGGCAGGTATAGCGGGCGCGACCTTGTCAGCCAGTGTCCGCGCAATCTGGCACGCGTCCATTTGTCCGGTATCGGGAGCAGACTTCGGGTTGTCGACCAAGAGGTCGAGACTGCCGCCCTTCATCTCAACGTTGACTACGCAGGACGAATCGCCAAGATCCTCGCGCGAGGACGTAGCCCGTCGACCTGCGGAGGTGAACTCTTGGGTATCCGTGAAGTGCTTGGCCCGTACCGAGTCGAGAGTGATGTTCGAGGTCGTGATGGCAACCGAGTAGCCGTTACCGCCGCGGACAACCCAACCGCAGCCTCTCCACATAACCCCGCCTTTGCCTGTGTCGTCGCGCCCGGTGGCTTTGAGATTCTCCGAGGCCAGCACATCTGCAGGTATTCCTGTGCACGGATCGAACCCATGTGGCACGTCCGCTGCCAAGGATGGTGCGGTACCGCTGGTCGTCGAGGTGCTCGGCGGGCCGTCGTTGCCGTCCTGGCAGCCAGCCAGAGCCAGCGTGACACCCAAAGCAAGGGTTATCGCACGCAGCTTGTTTCCCCTGCTCAACATCGGCGTCCCCTTCGCAGCCCAGCTGACGACATGAGTATGGGGCATGTTCTCCCCCCTATAACTATGGGGCAGACCCTACCGCTCGGCTCGAAGTGACTGCAAGCAACGAGAGTGGCTCGCGGCTACTGGCAGCCTGGCAGTCGGCGGCGGCCTGAGTTGACGTCTGTGGCGAGGTCCTCGTATCCGATCGCTAGTTCGGCGAGGCGCTCCCACGCATCCCAGAGATCCCATTCGCAGGCACTGGTGAGAGCGGCGTACGCGGCCGCGGTCAGTTGAGCGAGGCGGTCGATTACTTCGCCGACTGTTTCTGTATGTACCGAGGCGGCACCGTGGGATGGCGGTAGTTGTTTGTCGAGCCAGTTGTCGACGGTGCGGACCAGGGCGGTGCGTTGTCGATCTGTTTCCTCGTGCGCGCAGCAATTCTCGGAGAGTCTGCGTTCGTGCAGGACTGTGAGAGCGCGGGCGGTGTGGAGTAAGGGGTGGTCGATCGGCAGGTCTCCTCGACATGCTTGTAGCAGTTGGTTTTTCGTTGGGAACGGATTGTTCAACGGAGAGGCTCCCGGGGTGCGCTGGCTTGCACCGCTGCGATGATCGTCAGTCCGGACGGGCGGAAGGTGTCGAGGGGTGGGATCACCCATTGCCGGTGCGCGGGGCCATCGGCGGGGGATGGCAGGGCGATTTCGCCGCCGTAGGGAACGATCGAGACGTTGAGGTGCAGTAGGGCGGGAGCTAGGCGGATGTCGTTCGGTAAGTCGGGCCGGACGAGGTAGGTCCAGCGATGCGAGCGGATGTGCGCGATGATCGGGCCGAGGGTGAATCGCCTGTGCAGCAAGTCATCTCGTACTCGCTGGCCGAGGGCTGCGGGCATGGTGATGCCGCCGACCAGGCCCGCCTTGATGACGATACGGCCGATGTCGGGGTGGATTCCGGCGGGTAATCCGCATGTTCGCCGGTAATAGGCGCATCGGGTGGTGGGTGTATCCGCGAACGCCGCAGTGTTCATGGGAGCCTCGCATTGGAATTGGTTGTTTTGGAATTCGCAGGTCCGGAACCTTTGATTCGTGGTCTATTCCGGACTCGCACATAGCAAGAACATCATCGAATGGTCGGCTGATGATCCCGCAGCGAGAATTCTCTGGAAAACGCTCCGAATTCCCAGATGAAGTGCCACCCTGAAACCGCTTGTTTCCCATGGCAAGACGACAGCAGGGGTGTACATGATTGATGAAGGCGGCTCGACCCTCCCGCGACGCCAGCTCGGGCGGTATCTCCGTGACGGGCGTAATGAGACCGGCCTGACTCTCGAGCAGGTCGGAGTAATGATGCAGTGGAGCAAAAGCAAGCTCTCGCGCATCGAGAAGGCCGAAGGAGGCGGGACGCTGCGGCATGTCGATATCCGAGAGCTATGTCGTATCTATGAATTCGATGACGAGATGACGGCGGCTATGGTCGCCTTGGCTGAACAATCTGATGAGAAGTGCTGGTGGCACACGTTCGACGACGTGATTCGTAACAGCCTGAACATGTACGTGGGTCTTGAAACCGCGGCCAGTTCGCTGACGATATTCCGGCCCGATCTGGTCCCTGGTCTGTTCCAGACTGCGGAATATGCTCGCGCACTTGATCACATCTACTTCCCGGACGACTCGCCCGAAGAGTTGGATCGGCGGTTCCAGCTAAGGATCAAGCGCCAGAGCATGATCGAGCGCCGCGCCCAGCCGGTGGCAGTAGACATGGTGTTGCACGAATCGGTGCTGAGGACCTTGGTCGGGACTCAGAAGATCATGTCCGGCCAGCTGCGACATCTCGCCGACACCAGCACGCGGGACAACGTGACCGTTCGAATCCTTCCTTTCGAGGCGGGTTTTCCGATCGGCACTCCGGTCGGGCCGTACGTGATTCTGGACTTCGGCGTAGATACCAAAGGCAGGGAGAACGCCCCGACCGTCGTTTACGTCGAGGGATGCACTGGTGACATGTACCTTGAAAGAGAGCAAGACACGAAGGTGTACCGCGCAGCGTCTCATGCAATACGACAGGCAGCGCTCGACGCTGTGGCTTCAAGAGGTCTTTTGCGGCGGACAGCGAAGGAGTTGGCAGCATGAAGGTCGAGTTGGCCACCGCTGAGTGGTTCAAGAGTAGCCACAGCTCCGGCGGGGGAGAGTGTGTCGAGGTCGCGTTCCTAGACAGCGACATGATCGGCGTCCGCGACTCCAAGAACCCCGCAGGCCCGGCCCTGATCTTCACTCCTACCGAGTGGGCCACCTTCACTGCCAGCGTCACCGCTGGCGAGTTCGGCCGTCCGTAACTGACTTTGGAGCCCACAGCCGAGCAAGTCGAACCGGTGGCGCGCACCAGCGTGCGACTGCTGCTTGTCGACGACAAGGACCGCCTACTGCTGTTCGTCAGTCATGACGACTCCGACGGCCACCCGTATTGGTATCCGATCGGCGGCGGTATCGAGCCGGGGGAGTCACTGGCGGAGACGGCGGCCCGGGAGGCGCGGGAAGAGACCGGGCTCAGCGAATTCCAGTTGGGCCCAGAGGTTTGGCGGCGTCGTGCGACTGCCTCGTGGGGCGGCGTCACGTACGACTGCCGGGAGCACTACTTCTTCGTCCGTGTCGCTGCCTTCGATGTCGATACCTCGGGTTTCACCGAGAACGAGCGCGAGACGGTCAAGGGTCACCACTGGTGGACGCTGGACGAGATGAGCGCGACCGACGATCGACTGGTGCCGAGGGACTTGCGGTTGCTGATGGGTGACCTGCTGGTTTCCGGGCCGCCCGATGAGCTGATCTTTCTGACGACCTAGCGCGTAGCGTTGGGCGGGACGAATGGCGGCGGTTGGGCAGTGGTGTGCACCGGATTCGGCACGGCTCGACCTGAGATCGGGAGGTCTTGGATGTTGAGTGTGTTTTCTTCGCCGGGGCATTACGTGCAGGGGCGAGCGGCGACGGAACAGCTCGGGGCGGAGATGGCTCACCTGGGGATCGGCGGGCCGGTCACGATCGTGGCGGGGCGTAGTGCGCAGCGGTTGCTGACCGAGACGTGGGATCGGGCGTTGACGGACGCGAAAATCGCTTATTCCGTGCATCTTTCGAACGGGGAGTGCACGAGGGCGGAGATCGCCAGGATCACCGCGGGCGTGCAGGAGAACGGCAGCACCGTCGTTTTGGGCGCTGGCGGTGGCAAGGTGCTCGACTCGGCGCGAGTTGTCGCCGACGACCTCGGCCTGCCGATGATCAGTTGCCCGACCACCGCGTCGAGCGATGCCCCGTGCAGCGCGTTGTCCGTGATCTACACCGACGCAGGCGAAGTCGAGACTTCGCAACTGCTCCGCCGCAACCCGGCGCTCGTCCTCGTCGACACCTCCGTCATCGCCCAGGCGCCCGCGCGGCTGCTCGCCTCCGGCATGGGTGACGCGCTCGCCACCTGGTTCGAGGCGCGTACCTGCTCCGCCGCGCAGGTACGCAACCTGCGCGGCGGCGCGTCCACCCGTAGCGCGACCGCTCTCGCCGAGCTCTGCTACCACACGCTGCTGGCGGACGGCCCGCAGGCGCTGGCCGCCGTGCGCGAGCACGCCATCACCCCGGCCTTCGAGCGGATCGTCGAAGCCAACACCCTGCTGTCCGGTCTCGGCTTCGAATCCTCCGGTCTGGCCGCCGCGCACGCCGTCCACAACGGGCTGACCGCCGCACCGCAGACCCATGAGTTCCTGCACGGTGAGAAGGTCGCCTTCGGCGTCGTCACCCAGCTGGTCCTGGAAGGTGCGCCCGCCACCGAGATCAACACGGTCCTCGACTTCTGCACCGAGATCGGCCTGCCCACCACGCTCGCCGCGCTCGGCTTGGCCGACGCCGACGCAGCGACCTTGGCCGCGATCGCCACCCGCGCCACCGCGCCGAACGAGTCGATGCACAACGAACCCTTCACCGTCGACGCCGCGATGACCGTCGACGCCCTCCGCGCCGCCGACGCGGTCGGTCGCGCCCACCAACGGCAGTGAACCGCGTCACTAACGAACCACAGCCCGGTCAACGTCCGAGCACTTCGGCGGGATTTCGACATAGAAACCTCACCTTCCCGCAAGCATGTCGTCACCGTCCGTCGGGAAACCTGTCAGTAGTCCTTCGCTATTGTGGCGGTGGAACCCGAAGCCAATGGCGGGCAATCCGCCGGGGAGGACGTTCGGTCCGGTGCACATCAGCAGAGTCGCGGAGCACCCGCGACCGGATCATGTGTTGTTCCACTTCAGCGACACCCACGTGATTGCCGGCGACGGCGATCTATACGGTGACGTCGACGCGGACCAGCGATTACGCCAGTTACTAGAGCAGGCCGCGGCCAGTCGGATCCAGCCGACCGCGATCGTGTTCACCGGCGACCTCACCGACAAGGGTGAGCCCGCGGCGTACGACAAGCTCAAGGCTCTCATCGAGCCATTCGCGAGAAGTTTGCCAGCACCCATCGTGTGGGTGGCCGGAAACCACGACGACCGCAGTCTGCTCCGCCGAAAGCTACTCGGTGAGCGCGCCTCGACCGCCCCGCTGGACCGGGTCCATCTGATCGACGGCCTGCGCATCATCGCCCTGGACACCTCGGTCCCCGGCCACCACTACGGCGAGATCTCCGACGAACAGCTGGATTGGCTGCGTTCCGTGCTCGCCGAACCGGCCCCATTCGGCACCATCCTGGCCATGCACCATCCGCCCGTGCCCTGCGTGCTCGACCTCGCGGTCACCGTCGAACTACGTGACCAGCGCAAGCTGGCCGATGTGCTCGACGGCAGCGACGTCCGCGCCATCCTGGCCGGCCACCTGCACTTCTCCACCAACGCGACCTTCGCGGGCATCCCCGTCTCGGTGGCCTCGGCGACCTGCTACAGCCAGGATCTCGGCGTCGAGCAGGGCGGCCAGCGCGGCCGCGACGGCGCGCAGGCCTTCAACTACGTGCACATCTACCCGGACACCGTGGTGCACTCGGTGGTCCCGATCGATCGCGGCGCGACGGTCGGCAAGCCGTCGACCGCTGAAGAGGCCGCCCGGACACTCGCGGCGGAGGGGATTGTCATCCCGCCCGCCGCGCGCATCCCGCATGTCATGCGGCGCCGGGCGACGACTCCGGAAACAGATGACGAGTCGGTGCGCTGAGCTGTTCCCACGGCGCCGGATCGGGGAAGTAGCGCGACAGGAACTCCGAAACCGCAAGTACCCGATCGTTTTCAGAGATCTCGGGGAAACTTCCGTCGTTCAGGCAGAAGAAGTCGACGTTGCGTTTCCGCGCGATCCCGTCCAGCAGCGCCAGGCCCTTGTGGCTCGTCGTGTCGACGTAACGCACCTTCGCCGTCTCCTGCGGCACCGCACGTCCGGTCAGCATCGCGTAGTAGTGATACAGCGAGTTGGTGACGGAAATGTCGGTGGCCGAACGGAACCGGCTGGTCCTGGTCCGCGCGAAGTCGGCGGCGAACTGCTCTTCCATCTCCAGTAGCACGCTGCGGCGCAACGGAACCGGCGTGTGCTCGAGATGCCGGGAGATGATGTGCCCGAACCGCTCGGCGAGCAGTTCCCGGTTCACCCGTGCGGCGTTCTCGAAACCGCTGCGCCGCTCGTTGTTGCGACCCGGCCCGATCCTGGTGTCCGCCTCGATGAACCGGCTGATGCCCGCCGAGGTGAAGAACATCGACGGCCGCACCGGACGGGCGAAGAACATGTCGTCGTTGGAGTACAGGAAGTGCTCGCTGAGCCCCTCGATGTGCTGCAACTGTGATTCCACCGCATGGGAATTGAAGGTCGGCAGCCCGCTGGTGTCCGAAAAGTGGTCCAGCGCACGGACAACCGTCACCCGGGGATGATCGGCGAGCCAGCCGGGCATGGTGGAGTCGGTGGCGATGAAGATCCGCCGGATCCATGGCGCGTTCTTATCCACCGACCGCAGTGCGTATTTCAGCTCGTCGATCTGCCGGATGCGGGCGTCCGCGTCGTCACCTTCGCCGACCACCACCTGCGCGAGCATGCCCGCGCGGCGGGCCCGGAACTCCGGGTCCGAACCGTCCACCCAGGAAAACACCAGGTCAATGTCGAAGCTCACGTCGCTCGGCTGCGGCGCGAACATGTCCACCAGGGTCGGCCAGGCCCGATCGAACAGCAGCACCTGCGTCTGCTCGACATCGGCCAGGTCGAACATGGTGCGGGTCAACGCGTTCGGGCGCGGGCACTCGACCGTGTCGCCGTGGTACTGCCACAGCTCCAGGTCGACCCGATGGGCCGGGTCGCTGTCGCGGCCGATCCGGAAGACGTTGTGCTGCACCTCTTCACACGCGAAACCGGCGGCGATCGCACCGGCCGTCACCCGGCGCACCATCAGGTGATGCGCCGCGTCGGTGGCCAGCACCAGTCGCTGCCCGCGGTCGCGCACCAGCAGGAACGGCACTTCCGCCGCTGCCAGTTCGGAGCGCAGGTAGCCTAAATCCTCGATCATCGAGGCCGATACGACGAGGTTGCCCGCCATCGGCAGGGCCACCATTTCTACTGTTGCGGGATTTACCGCCCCCATGTCCATCATCAGCTTGTTCTCCACATTCGTTCGTGCTCCGTTGGGGCCGACTACCGAGGCACCGCGCCGGAGCCGAGCGGCCGCACCGCCGACGTCGTGAGGTCGGCCGTGCAGTGCCGCGCCCGGCGCGGTCGCATTCAGAAGTGGGGCACGATGCCGTAGCGCAGGAACGAAGTGATCACACGGTATGTAGACGACAGGTAAACCATTCGTTTTCACCTCACTCACGGCAGAACGCACAAGCGTCAATTGGGGTGTGCTGCATCCGTGCGCGCGGGCGAGAACGACCGAGCGTGCGCACGGGAGACAGCACGCTGGGCCGGACAATCATCGGCCGGCAAAGAGAAGATGTCCCAGACAACAATGGGGACTGTACGAATGATGCATCGACGGTGACATTTCGTCAATCGGGACACTCCGTCTCACCCGCTGCCGTTCCGCTGCCTCTGGCGCCGCCCCTGCGCCTCGACGGGCTCGCTTGGCCTGGTAATAGCCACTTATCGGCCCGTTTCGGGCTGCGATGCACCGGCTCAGCTGGGCAGTTGTCGTGACAGGCATCATGCCCGGACGACGAAGGAGTGGCGACGGATCGGCAAGTTAATTAGGCTAGCCTCACCAACATTGTAAGGACCTGTGGAGAAGGGAGTGCACGCTGTGCGCGTCGTCATTCTGTTCGGATCCGAGATGGGCACGGCCGAGACCGTCGCAGACAGCGTCGCCGACGCGCTCTCGGCGCACGACGTCTCGGTCTACGACCTGGGCGATTTCGCCGTCGACGACCTCGATGTGCACGACTTCCACGTCATCGTGTGCTCCACCTATGGCGACGGTGATCTGCCGACCAGCGCGGAACCGTTCTTCGACGAGCTCACCGCGGCCGCGCCCGATCTGACCGGCCTGAACTTCGCCGTCTTCGGCCTCGGCGACAGCATCTACGGCGACACCTTCAACCGCGGCGGCGAGATCGCGGCCGAGCAGCTCATCGAGTGCGGGGCCACTCAGATCGGCGAGCACGCGCGCCACGACGCGTCGACCGAAATCCGGGCCAAGGACATGGCCCGCGACTGGGCGGCGACGTTGCCCATCCCCGCGCTCGCCTCGGCCTGATAGTCGGCTGAGAGCAGTCCGGACATAGGGTGCAGCGCCAGCGGACAAGCGGCCCAGCACTTTAGACTGCTATCAAGCGCGGCACAGCCCGTCGCGCTCGACGATCCATGAGGTGACGAAGATGGTAGCCGGAGCGAGCCACGTGCAACGTCAAGACCACTCGACAGATCACGAAGATCATCCCGAGCTGGACGTGCTTCCGGAATGGCCCCAGGAAACGATCGCGGTGCTGGTGACCACCGACCCCGGACCACATGCGATCCCGGTGTCCTGGCCGGTGCGGGCCGGCGATCGGCACATTCTGCTCAGTCTCAAGTTCGATCGCGGGTCGCTGGCTCGATTACGTGAACGCCCGCAGGTGGCGCTGCTGATTCTCGGTGGCGGCAACGTCGCGCTGTGCGCACGGGGTACCGCGCGGGTCATCGCGGAGGAGATGCCCGACGCCGCCGACTATGTGGCGGTCCGGATCGATGTCGAGGCGATCGATGACCATCGGCAGTCGGCCTTCGCGGTCGCCAACGGCATTCAGCGCACCGTGCTGGACCCGACCGAACTGCATGCGCTGGAAGGTCGCGTGAGCACGCTGCGCTCCTGGGCGAACGACCAAAACTGAACCGGCATAACAGTTTCGGGACTCACGATGATAATCGGGAATGAAGGCGGCGCGGACGGGCCGCACGAAAGGGATTCATGAGCGTCACATTGGCCAAAGGCGGAAATGTTTCGCTGTCTAAGCAGGCAGCCAACCTGACCAAGGTCGCGGTAGGACTCGGCTGGGACGTGCGCACCACCACGGGCGCCGACTACGACCTGGACGCCAGCGCGCTGGCCACCGGGCCGAACCTGAAGGTGCTGTCGGATCAGCATTTCGTCTTCTACAACAACCTGCGTTCGCCCGAGGGCTCGATCGAGCACACCGGCGACAACCTGACCGGCGAGGGCGAAGGCGACGACGAGGTGATCAACGTCGACCTCAGCGCCACCCCGCCGACCATCACCAACATCTTCTTCCCGGTGTCCATCCACGACGCCGACGCGCGCAGCCAGTCGTTCGGGCAGATCCGCAACGCGTTCATCCGGGTCACCGACGCGGCGACCGGCGTGGAACTGGCCCGCTACGACCTCACCGAGGACGCCTCGACCGAAACCGCGATGGTGTTCGGCGAGCTGTACCGGCACAACAACGAGTGGAAGTTCCGCGCCATCGGCCAGGGGTACGCCTCGGGGCTTGCGGGTATCGCCCGCGATTACGGCGTGCATATCTGACCGATCGCGGCACGGATCTTCCGGAACCTGCCTGCCCGCAGGACATCTGGAAGATCCGCCCAGCGATCAGCTCGGGCTGCTGAGGCTTTCCGGCGCCTCCGCGATCACCTGCGGGCGGTCGCGTTCTCTGCTGTCGAGCAGCGCGAAGTAGCGGCGGAGCATGAGGCAGGCCGTGGTGGCCAAGCCCGCGGTGAGACCCCACCAGACGCCCGCCGCGCCGAGACCGACCGGGAAGGCCAGCAGTAGCGCCACCGGCAGGCCGACACACCAGTAACCGATGACCGACAGGCGGAAGCCCGCGTTGGTTTCCTTCAATCCGCGCAGCAGTCCGGTGCCGATGTTCTGCGCGGCATCGAAGAACTGCAGCACGATGCCGATCAGCAACAGGGTGTGCGCGATCTGAATGGTGTCGGTGTCGCTCGAATTCAAGAACGGGCGCAGCACGAGATCGGGCGCGATCACGTACACCGCGCCGGTGATCGCGGCGACGACGGCGACATGGCGCAGCGCGAGCCAGGCCAATGCCCTGGCGTGCTGGTACTCGTCGCGGGTGACGGCATGGCTGACCAGGATCGACGCCCCGTGCGACAAGCCGATGGCGACCTGGAACACGATGTAGATGATCTGGTAGACGATGTTGTGCGCGGCCAGCGCCGCCGGGCCGATGCTGCCCATGACGAGGGCGAGCACCGAAAACATGCCTGCCTCAGAGCCATAGGTGAGCGCGATCGGTGCGCCGAGGCGCAGTTCGGCGCGGACGGTGGATCGACGCACCGGCCACGGTCGCACCGGCAGCGTCGCGCCTAGTCGGGCGTCGCGTCGCACCATCGCCCAGAACACCGCGAAGGTGATCAGGAAGACCAGCGAGGTCGCCACGCCGATACCGGTGAGGCCGAGCTCGGGCAGTCCGCCGCGGCCATGGATAAAGGCAAGTGCCAGCACCAGATTCAGCAGCACCGAGCCGAGCGTGACCAGTAGTAACGCCTGTGGGCGTTGCATGCCGACGGTGTATTGCCGCAGCACCTGGAACCACAGGCAGGGCAGCAGACCCGGCGCCAGCGCGACCATCAGCGGCCGCGCGTCGGCCAGCACCCCGGCGTCCTGGCCGAGCCATTGCAGCGCCCAGCCGAGTCCGATGAGCAGTGCGCCACCCGCGATGCCGGCGAGCGTCGCGATCAGGAAGCTCGACCGCAGCACATCTTTGATCTCGTCATCGGGGGATTCGCCCCGTTTACCGGCCGAACTCACCGCGGTGGCGATCTGATTGCCGCTGGCGGTGATCAACCCGACGCACATGGTGCGAATCTGATTGAACAGCGCGATCGCCAGCCCGCCCGCGGCCACCTGCTGCACGCCGAGCGTGCCCATCAGCACAACATTGGTGGTGGACACCGCGATCTGCGCCAACTGCGTCATCGCGATGGGCGTGGCAAGCGCGGTCAGCCGACCACTGTCGGCCCGGTAGCCCGACAAATTCACCGGGCCACCTCCGCACGCTCGGATCCGCCGCCGCGCACGTTCTCGCCGGCTGCGCACGAAATTGCCGGCAATTCCGTGCGCGGCAGACTGTTTCGCGCGCGGCGCCGATCACCGGCTGCCGGAACGGGCAGCGTCGTCGGCTGGGCGATCCAAGTGCTGCGCACGTTTTGTTCTGGTGCGTACTGAATTGCTGGCAATTTCGGGCGCGGCGGGCTGATCAGTGCGCGGCTTTGCGGCGCGTACCGGCCCTTCATCGCGCCTCGACGAGTTCGGCGGGGCGGCGGGTGGCGGGGGCATAGTGCTGCAGCATTGTTCGTACCTCGGCTTCGGCGGCGGGGTCGAGCAGGTCGCGTTCGGACATCCAGGCGTCGTCGAAGACCGTGTCCAGGTACTTCTCGCCGCCGTCACAGACCAGGGTGACAATCGTTGAGCCGGGCGGGAATTCGTCGAGACGGCGGAGCGCGGCATGCACCGAGCCGCCCGCCGAACCGCCGATCATCAGGCCGAGCTCGGCGGCGACCGCGCGGGCGGTGGCGAAGGCGTCCACGTCGGTCACCTTGACGCCCTCGTCCAGCAGCGAGTAGTCCACCGCGGTGCCGATGGTGGCGCCGGGCGGGGTGCCGGTGCCGGACTGCCAGTACGGGCCGCCCTCGCCGCCGAACGCGATCGAGCCGACCGGCTCGACGCCGATCACCCGTGCCGGGCAACCGAGTTGGCGCAGCCGGGTCGCGGTGCCGAACAGCGAACCGCCGGTGCCGACCGAGGAGAGCAGGATATCGACCCGCTCCACGTCCTCCAGCAATTCTTCGGCGACCGCGTAGTAGCCGACCGCGTTGGCGTCGTTGTTGTGCTGCTCGGTGAAGTACGCGTCCGGCCGGGCGGCCGCCATCGCCTCGGCCAGGTCTTCCCGGGCCGAGGTCGCCAGGTTGTCGTCGCCGTCGTCGGCGACGAACACCAATTCCGCACCCATTGCTCGCATAGCGCGCAGCTTGTCCTTACATGCGTGATGATCGACCACTGCGGTAAAGCGATACCCACGTTCGGCAGCTACTACCGCGAGACCGAGCCCGGTGTTCCCGGAGGTGGACTCGATGATATGCCCGCCACTTCTCAGCAAACCGCGACGCTCCGCATCGAGGACCATCTCGCGGGCCATCCGGATCTTGGCCGTGCCGGTCGGGTTGAACTGCTCGAGCTTGAGCAGTAACCGGGTGCCGGTGGACGTCGCCGCCAGTTCGAACAGCGGCGTGCGGCCGATCAGATCCGTCACGCGCGTGACGAGCGGCATGGAGTTTCTCCTCGTTCAGGTGGGGGGTGGGGTGTCAGCCGTCGAGCGTCCAGCGGAACCGATCGCCCTCCGCGTCGTGCAGCACGACCTTCGGCGGGATCGGCAGGTCATGGAAGGCGGATTCGTTCGAATCCATTTGGTAACCGGCGGTATTGGGGTAGATCAGCAGGTCGCCGACCGCGGCGGCGCGTGGCAGCGGGACGCGTCGCCAGCTGAGCATGTCGGAATCCAGGCAGGTGGCGGCGCCGACGCTGGTCGGGGCCGGGGTGCCGGGTCGCGCGGGCCACAGCAGCGGGTCGGGCAGGTATTCGCTGTCGAACCACTGCTCGGACAGGCTCAAACTCGTGCCGTCGACGGTGAGCAGGCAGTACGGCGCACCGTCGGCGTGCCGGATCTTGCTGCCCTGTACCCGGAAGACGGTGAATCCGGCGTGCGCGAGCAGCGCGCGGCCCGGCTCGATCGCGAGCCGGATGGTGTGGTCGCGCAGCCGCTGTGCGAGCCCGTCGTGCGCGAGGATCGCCGCGAGCATCGCCGGGCCGGGGGCCGGAAAGTGATAGGGGTAGTACGAGTCGAACGACTTGCCCGAGTGGAACCACCGCCGGTCGACGTGTTCGGTGAACTCCGCCCACGCCGCGGCGGGCACGTAGTCGACGCCGAAGCCGCCGCCGATCGACAGCGTGGTGGCGGGATGGCCGAGTGTCCGCGCGTGTAGGCAGCGGGCGATCAGCTCGCGGGCGGACTCGGCCCGTGCCACGGCGTCGTAGCCGGACAGGTGAAAGCTGAAGCCCTCCAGGCGGATCGATTCGCGGCCGGCCAAGGCGGTCAACGCGTGGTCGATCTCGGCCTCGGTCATCCCGAACCGGCTGGCCGACGCGGCGGGCAGCATGCGGAGCAGGACCCTGGCGGGTGTGGCCGAGGTGCCCAGTGCGGCAAGGCGTTCGAGCTCACCGAGGTCGTCGACGGCGATCAGTGCACCGTGCCGAGTGGCCAGCCAGAGCAGGTCGTCGGACTTCGCAGGCCCGGTCACCATCAGCTCGGCACCGCGAACACCTTGTGCGAGCGCGGCTGTCAGCTCGCCGGTACTGGAAACGTCAACGCCGGCATCATTTTCCGCGCAGGCGCGCGCGACGGCGGCGGACTTGTTCGCCTTCTTGCCGTAGTAGATGAACCCATCGATCCCCGCCTGCTCGAACACCGCGCGGAAATCTCGAATATTGCGGCCCACCAGCGGTGGATACATCACGTGGAACGGCCCGCCCACGGCAAAGCCGATGTCGCCCAGCAGATTCGGGTCGTCGAGCGCGCGGCGTTCCCACTCGGCCAGGTGCGCCGGGACCGGGGCGGCGCTGATCGAATCGCGCGTCACCCCGACCCCGCCGACGTCTAATCCCACAGGGGCACCTCCGTGCCACGGCCGTCCGCGATGGCTCGTTCGGCGAGGGCGTGCGCGACGGCGATGTCGGTCAGCACCAGCCCGCTGTTGTAGACGAAGATGCGCTCGTCGTCCGAGCGTCGCGCGACCGCGCGACGGGTGAGGATCTGCGGCAGCTCGGCGTCCACCGCGCGCAGCCTTCCGTCCGGCCCGACCATGTCGGTGCCGGTCAACGCCATTTGCTCAGCGCTGGTGGCGATTACCCGGTCCGCGTCGATCAGGGTCGAGGGGGCCAGGCCGTAGCCGACCAGCACCACCGTCGAACCCGGTGCGAGATCACCGGATTCGAGCGCCACCTCGGTGCCGGGACCTGCGGTGGCCAGCACCACGTCCGCGGTGGCCGCGGCGACCTTCGGGTCCTCGACCGTTTCGAGCAGCGCGTGCGGGTGGTATTCCGCGAGGTGCCGGTGCACCGCGTCCAATCCTTCGGGATGGGTGCCGTACAGCATCAGTTTGCGCAGCTGCGGGTTCGCGGCGAGCAAGTGCGGCAACGCGTTTCGGCCCTGGGTGCCGGTGCCGATCAGCAGCACGCTCTCCGCGCCGCGGCGGACGGTCTCGCGCACCAGCAGCGCCGACACCGCCGGGGTGCGCAGCGCGCCGACCCTGGAGCAGTCCATCATCGCGATCGGCGCGCCGGTGCTGTCGTCGTAGAGCGTGATGGTCGTGTAGTAGCGCTTGGTGCTGCGATCGTGACCGGGGTCGAACTTGTACGACGTCTTCATCGCGACCACGCGACGGCGACCGTCCCGGCCGAGCATCGCGTACGACACCGACCAGCCGTCCGGGTTGGCCACGCTGAGTTTGCGTGGGTTGTCTGAATCACCGGCGGCGAACGCGAGATACGCGTCCTCCACCGCGCGCACGACATCGCCGGGCGTGATCGGCACGCCCGCCAAGTCGCTGCGGCTCAGCACCCGTAAAGGGGTGCTGCGGTCACGGATGTTCAAAGGGTCCTCGATCATGTGCTGCTTCCCGCTCTATCGCCACCGGATGGTTCGCCCGGTGTTCGTCCGTACGGGCTGGTTCGCAGCCGCCGGACACGAACGCGGAATTCACTGCTGCTCGGAACGGGGCGACGATCCGTTGCCCGTATCCATTCTCGTCGGCCTCCTCGGCCCGCCGTGGTCGATCAGGCAGGCGGACGTTCACCCGCTTCAACCAGCGGTCGGTGCCGTCATAGCGCGCGACGAACGGTACTCGACCATGCACCGCGACATCGTTGTCCACCAGCAGCACCTCGCCGGGGACGAGCGCGGCCGTCATGCAGACGCGTTCCAGCTCGGCGGTGAGCCTGGCGTAGGCGGCGCGGAATTCGGCGGTGGCGTCGTCGAGCGGGGTGTAGGCCGGGTCGTAGCGCAGCGTCGCCTCGTCCGGGCCCGCCGAACTCCACAGCGTAGGAAGCGGCGCGGCCGAATATCGTTCGTGCCCAGAGCCGTACGAGACGTCGGGCAGGATCGGCAGGGTGGCGGTGCTCAGCAATCGCCGCTGGTCGGCGGTTAGCTCGACCCGCCGGACCGAGGACACCGTGGTGCCGACCATGTCCGGATTGCGTAGGCAGCCGAGCATCAGCAGGTTGGCGCGCTCGGGGTGGAAGGCGTCCTCGGAGTGCGGGCTGAGCAGGGTCTTGCTGCTCGCGCCGGACTGTTCGTGCTCGTGGCCGGGCGAGGGCAGGATGTTGTTGACCAGCCGTCCGCCCTGCTGGCCGTGCCAGCCGAAAGGCTCACCGGCGCAACGGGCGAGCAGCAGCATCACCAGGTCGAACTCGAACGAGCGCGCGCGCAGGGCGGCGGTGCCGCTCCACTGGGCGGCCTCGCGCCAGCTCGGCGGGGTCGGGCCGAATTCGGCATCGGTGAGCGGGAGTCTGCTCACGATGGTCGCGCCTGCCGCGGTGGCGGGCGGGCGCATGGTGCGGCGGACGTCAGCGGGTAATTCGGTGACTCGGGCGTCGATCCGCGCGATCAGGGCCGGATCGGTCAGCGTGCTGGCCAGCGCGGCGGCGTCGTGCGGCGTCGAATCCAGTGTGGTAGATATCTCTCGCGCGAGCTCACGCACCGCACGCCCGGCGGCGGCGGGGAGCTCACGACGTTCGATATCCTGCGGGTGAAGCGTCTTACGTTCGGAGAGAACGCCTTTCACCGAGGGAGTCCCTTCTTCGCATCGTTCGAAAAGAGCAGGAGTGACGTCGATCTGCGAAGCTATCTGTTCTGGCAGCGTTAAGCAAGGCTTACCTAAGCGAGTCCGCTAAAAATAGCAGAAACGAATAAATACGGTGAAGTGTCGCTCGATCTGCGGCGGCGTGCCGCCGAACCTTTTAGGCTAGCCTGTCCTGATCATATCGGCGGTCGCGTCGACGGATCGTGTACCGCGCGAAGGTGTTTGTCCAGGAAGAAGGCAGCGCAATGGGTTTGAATCGGCGGCAGCTCCTGCGGTCGGGATTCGGCATCGGGGCGGTGATCTTCGTCGCCGCGTGCTCGAAGGACGCCGAGCCGACCGGGCCCGCGCAGCGCGGCGGCACCCTGCGAGTCGGCGCCCTCGGCACGGCTGCGCGGGCCGAACGCGATCCGCACGCCAACCTGAGCAACGACAGCGACTTCCTGATCACCTCGCTGGTGTACGACGCACTCACCGTCCCCGGCGGTGACCCGAATGTCGCGCCGCGCTTGGCAACTCGATGGGAGCCGGACGCGCAACGCCGGCGCTGGACCTTCACCCTCGCCGACGGTGCGGCCTTCCACGATGGCAGCCCGGTCACCTCCGACGATGTCGTGTGGTCGCTGCGCAGGCTGCGCACCGTCGGCGGCGCATCGAAAATGCCGGTCGCGGTAGAGGACATCACCGCCGACGGCCCGAATCGGGTGGTGCTCACCGTGCCGGAGCCGAATACCCAGCTGCCGCTGCTGGTCCGGCTGATGACGTTCACCGCCAAGAAGGACACCACCGACTTCACCAAAGCCATTGGCACCGGGCCGTTTCGGCTCGAGTCATACCAGGGTGGCAACGCCAGGCTGGTGCGCAACGAGCACTGGCACGGTCCGGCGCCGCTGCTCGACGCCATCGAGGTCACCATGTTCGAGAGTGTCACCGCGCTGGGCAATGCCGTACTCGGCGGGCAGATCGACCTCGCGTCCAATGTCGGCGCGATCGCGGGCCGGACCGCCGAGGGACGTGGCGATCTGCGGGTGGTGCGCCGCGCCGACGACACCATGCTCGGCGTCGCGATGCGTGCCTCGGACGGGCCGTTCGCCGACGCTAAGGTGCGCACCGCGCTCCGGCTCGGCGTCGATCGGAATGCACTGGTGAATCAGGTGCATTCGGGCTACGGCAAGATCGCCAACGACATTCTCGGCACCGCCGACCCGATGTACGACAAGACCATCGCGCAGCGCACCCGCGACCTCGACCGCGCGAAAGCGTTACTGCGCGAGGCCAATTTCGATACCGGGCGCACGTATCCACTGGTGACCAAGGCGGAGGCGCCGGGCGAGGTCGAATCGGCGAAGGTCATCGCGACCCAGCTGGCCGATATCGGGGTCCGCCTCGACGTGGTCACCCAGGAGTCGAACGCCTTCTACGACCAGACCTGGTTGAAGGCGCCGCTGTACACCGTCTCGTGGGGCACCAACGATTCCGCGCTGTTCTACGCGAAGAATCTGATGTCCAGCGGCTCCAACCGCAACGAAACTGATTTCAAAGACGCGGCATTCGACGCCGTCACCACGAAAGCCCTGGCCGCACAGCACGACTCGGACTACGCGCAAGCCTGTCGCGAGGTGCAGCAGATCGAGCACGACCGGGGCGGCTACCTGGTGTGGGGGATGGCCGACGGCATCGACATCGCGTCCGCCCGCGTGCACGACCTGCCCACGCTCGGCGGCTTCGCCAGAGTGCAGCTGGAACGAGCCTGGCTGGCGGGGTGATCCCGTTCGCGCGCCTGCTCGTCCGGCGCCTCGCCCTGCTGATCGTCCTGCTGGCAACGGTCTTCGTGGTCGTCGACCTGCTGCCCGGCAATACGGCGCGGGCGGTGCTCGGGCGGGATGCGACGCCGAACCAGATCGCGGCGAAGGAGCGCGAACTCGGCCTGGATCACCCACTGCCGGAACGCTTCTGGGACTGGATCTCCGGAGTGCTGACCGGCGACTTCGGTCACACGGCGCGCGGACGTTCGATCAACGACCTGCTCGCCGATAAGTTTCCGCCGACCCTGCTGCTCGGCGGGCTCGCGTTGACGCTGACCGTGCTCGCGTCGCTGCTGCTGGGTATCTGGTGGGCGGCGCGGCAGGGCGTGGCACCGGAGGTGCCGACTACGAAGGTGATTCGGCAGGGCGCGGTGCGGCTGTTGCAGCCCGCGACGACTATTGCCGCGGCGATACCGGAGTTCGTGGTCGCGACGCTGTTGATCCTGGTATTCGCGCTGGCCGCCGGTTGGCTGCCCGCCGTCACCATCACCGATCGCTCCGGCTTTCCGGCGAGCCCCGACATGCTGGTGCTGCCGGTGCTTGCGCTGGCGATTCCGCAGATCGGGTGGAATACCAGGGTCGTGCGCGCGGCAATGGTGGATGCCGCCCAGGCTCCGCATGTGGAAAGTTCCGTGCTGGATGGTATTTCAACGCGCGCCGTCCTGCTCCGGCATGTACTGCCGTTCGCGCTACCCACCATCGTGGCGAGCTTCGCGACCACCGTCGGGATGGTGCTCGGCGGATCGCTGGTGGTGGAGACCATCTTCAACTACCCAGGCCTCGGCGCTCTGCTCGCCGGTTCGGTGGCGGATCGCGACGTGTCATTGATCGCCTCGGTGGTCGCGCTGTCCGGCGCGGTCATCATGTGCGTGCTCGCGGTGGCCGATGGAATTCGCGCTTGGTCATTGCGAGGTCGTGGATGAAACAGCTACTGCGCCAGCGTGCCGCCACGACGGAGGTACGGGTGAACCGCCTTGGCGTGCAACGCCTTCGGCTGCTGACAGTGCTGCCCGCAGTGCTGGTGACCCTACTGGCCGTGCTCGGCCCAGTGCTGGCACCGCACGCGGCCGAGGCCCCCGTCGGCATCCCGTTCGCCCATGCCGGTGCCGATGCCTGGTTCGGCACCGACCGGCTCGGCCGCGACGTCCTGAGCCAATTGCTCTATGGCGGTTGGGGTCTGCTCCTGCAGGCCGCTGTGATCGCCGTGACGGTGACGGTGCTGTCCTGCGTACTCGGCGCGATCGCCGCGTTGCGTCCCCGGGTCGGCACGTTGATCGAGCTCGCCACCGACTTCGCCATGCTGCTGCCCGCCGTCCTCGGCATCCTGCTCGTGCTGACCTCATGGCCTGACGCGGGTGCCCTCGGCCTGCTCGTCGTCGCCCTCCTTTTCGGCACCCCCTACTGCGCAAGGGTTTTCGCTGCGGCGGCTGTGGGCGTCGCCGCCTCCGGCTATGTCGAGGCCGCCCAGGCCAGCGGTGAGACCCTGCCGCACTTGGTCTTCCGCGAAGTGATCCCGAACCTCCGAGAAGTCATTACCGCGCAGCTCGGCCTTCGCTTCGTGGCCGCCGTCTACCTGGTCAGCACGGCCTCGTTCCTGCAATTGCCGACGACCCTCGGCGCGAGCAACTGGGCGGTCATGGTGCGCGAGAACGCCTCCGGCATGCTGCTCAACCCCTGGGCGGTGCTCGCGCCGAGCCTGGCCATCGCGGTCGTCGCGGTGAGCGTGAACCTCGCCGTGACCGCATTCGGGCGAGGGGAGCGACGGTGAGCGAACCCGCTGTCGAGGTTGACGCACAGATCGATGCAGACGCTCTGAGCCTGTCGGAGAGCCCGGACGGTGGCGATGTCTCGCGCAGCGGTGCGGGGGAGTCCGTGCCGGTAGTGGTCGACCGGTTGTCGATACGTGCTTCGACGGGGCTGGATTTGTTCGGGCCCACCAGCTTCCAGATCGCGGCGGGGCGGATCACCGCACTGACCGGCCCCTCCGGCTCGGGCAAGACAACGCTGATGCGAGCGCTACTCGGTCAACTGCCGACCGGCGGTTCCCACAGCGGCTCGGTCTCGGTCGCGGGCCACGACGTGTTCGCGCTCGATCCCGTTGCCCGGCAGCGGTTCCGGCGCACGAATGTCGCTTACGTCGGACAAGACCCTGGATCCGCCCTCAATCCGCTGATGCGAGTACGCGGACTGCTGCACGAGGTCGCCAGACACGCCTCCCGCGACACAGTCGTAGAAACCTTGGAGCTGGTCGGCCTCTCAGCGGAACATCTGCGCCGCCGCTCCGGCGAGCTCTCCGGCGGCCAGCAGCGCCGAGTCGCCTTGGCCCGCGCCCTGATCCGCCGGACCAGCGTGCTGATCCTCGACGAACCCCTCGCCGGCCTGCACGGCGCCCTGCGCACCGATATCGCTCGCCTGCTTACCGAGATCGCCGCCGAGCGTTCCACCGCTATCCTGCTGTCCGGCCACGACACCGCAACCGTGCACGCGATGGCGGACAACGTGATCGAACTCGGCACCGGACTTGCGGTCGCGCCTCGCGGAGTCGATCGTCACAAAGGTCCGTCTACAGCCGCGCGGCTTCTGATCGACCACTCGACAAAATCCGATTCGCCAGTGGGGTTTTCGACCCAACCCACAGCGCCGAGCGACGGAGCCGCAACACCGGTCAGCGAGCAATCCGTGCCCGTGATCGACAATTCAGCGGAACCTGAGTCGCCAGCGGATATCCCGGTCACGGACAGGGCGAGTGACGGAGCCGCAGTATTAGTCGGCAACGGCTCGCGACCCGGGCGCGTCGACGTGCTTGCTGGTCCGCGCCAGGCCCGCCCGGCAGCCGGGACCCCCTTTTCCCTCTTGCTGCGCGCCAAAGACATCGGTGCATCGATCGGCGGCCGTCAAGTCCTCTTTGAAATAGACCTCGAACTCACACCGTCCTCAGCGCTCGCGATCGTCGGTGTCTCCGGCGCGGGCAAGACGACGCTCGCCCGGGTGATCGCGGGCCTGCATGGCTCGGCAACGGGATCGCTCGAGCTACACGGAGCGCCGATTCTGATCGCGAACCGTGGGCGAGCTGCCAATGGCAGCAACGGCATTCAGCTGGTCACTCAGAATCCACGGTCCGCGCTCAACCCGCGCCGGACCGTCGCGCAAACCCTCGGCCGCCCGCTGCGCCGCATCGGCGGCGTGCCGAGACGCCAACTCACACAACGGGTCAGCGAACTACTCGCCTCGGTCGAGCTGGCTCCTGAACTGGTAAGCCGCTACCCACACGAGCTGTCCGGCGGCCAACGCCAACGAGTCGCTCTGGCCCGCGCCCTCGCCGCCGAACCCGCCGTGCTCATCTGCGACGAGATCACCTCCGCGCTGGATCACGCCACCGCCACATCGATCATGACTCTGCTGGATCGCATCAAGGCCGACCGCGCCATGGCCCTGCTGGTGATCAGCCACGACATGACCCTGGTCGCCGCGCACTGCCCCCGCATGGTCGTTCTCGACCACGGCCGAATCGTCGAATCCGGTGAGACGCGCGCCATACTCGCTACTCCAGCGCACACCGCGACGCGCGAGCTGCTCGGCTGAGTTCCGCGGGGTACTCCGCCGCACCTGGATGATAGGTGGAGTGCTCCTCAAGAAGACCGGCGCTTTGGCCGCCGTCATGGTGACCCTCGCGCTCGCCGGTTGCGGGATCGATCGCGATCTCCCGCCGATTCCCGAGGGCATCCCGCCCGGCCCTGGCACACCGCTGCCGTTGTTCGATCTGGACGGTCCCGGCCGAACAGCGATTCAGTTACGCGGCTGGGCCGAGGAACAGGCGGACCGGATGGCCATTCCGGCGGTCGCGCTGGAGGCCTACGGCTACGCGGCGGCGGTCATGGCCAGGTCCAAACCGGAATGCGGCATCGCCTGGACGACTATCGCGGGCATCGGGAGCGTAGAGAGCAAGCACGGCTCGCACGGCGGCTCGCGGATCGATGCGGACGGCACGGTGCGCCCGCCGATCATCGGCATCCCGCTCAACGGTGCCCCCGGCGTGGCCCTCGTCAAGGACACCGACGGCGGTGCGATGGACGGCGACCCGGAGTTCGATCGCGCGATCGGTCCGCTGCAGTTCATCCCGGAAACCTGGAAGCGCTGGGGTGTCGACGCCAATGGCGACGGCGTGGCCGACCCGCAGAACATCGACGACGCGGCCCTCACCGCGGCCCGCTACCTGTGCGCGAGCGGCGGCGACCTGACCTCTGAGCAGGGCTGGCAGAAGGCGCTTCTCACCTATAACCAATCCAACAGTTACCTGCTGACCGTGCGCGACCGCGCCGCGGCGTACAGCGTCGGCCGCCGGGTATGACCTGCTCCACCGGAGTGCCGGTTACCCGCCCAGCTCAGCGGACGCTAGGCTCGCAGCGCACGGCAATTTCCGTAATACCCACCGTGCCTGCAGCCTAAGGAGTGTCGTTTTCGTGGCCATCATCGAACAGGTCGGAGCTCGCGAGATCCTGGATTCTCGCGGCAACCCCACTGTCGAGGTCGAGATCGCCCTCGACGACGGCACCCTGACCCGGGCCGCTGTGCCCTCCGGCGCGAGCACCGGCGAGCACGAGGCCGTCGAGCTGCGTGACGGCGGCGAACGCTACGGCGGCAAGGGCGTACAGAAGGCCGTCGAGGGTGTGCTCGACGAGATCGCGCCCGCCGTCATCGGCCTGGACGCGGTCGAACAGCGCACCGTCGACCAGGTGCTGCTCGACCTGGACGGCACCCCGGACAAGTCCCGTCTCGGCGCGAACGCCCTGCTCGGTGTCTCGCTCGCGGTGGCTCGCGCCGCGGCCGAGTCCTCCGGCCTGGAGCTGTTCCGCTACCTCGGTGGCCCGAACGCGCACGTGCTTCCGGTGCCGATGATGAACATCCTCAACGGTGGCGCGCACGCCGACACCAGCGTGGACGTGCAGGAATTCATGGTCGCCCCGATCGGCGCGCCCACCTTCAAGGAGGCGCTGCGCTGGGGTGCCGAGGTGTACCACGCGCTGAAGGCGGAGCTGAAGGCCAAGGGCCTGTCCACCGGTCTCGGCGATGAGGGTGGCTTCGCCCCCGACGTGGCGGGCACCCGTGAGGCGCTCGACCTGATCAGCGTCGCCATCGGCAAGACCGGCCTGAAGCTCGGCAGCGATGTCGCGCTCGCGCTCGATGTCGCGGCCACCGAGTTCTACACCACGGGCAGCGGCTACAAGTTCGAGGGCAGTGTCCGCACCGCCGCCGAGATGACCCAGTTCTACGCCGACCTGCTCGGCTCCTACCCGCTGGTCTCCATCGAGGACCCGCTGTCGGAGGACGACTGGGACGGCTGGGTCTCGCTCACCGACGAGATCGGCGAGAAGATCCAGATCGTCGGCGACGACCTGTTCGTCACCAACCCGGAGCGGCTCGAAGAGGGCATCGCCAAGGGCGCCGCGAACGCGCTGCTGGTGAAGGTCAACCAGATCGGCACGCTCACCGAGACTTTGGACGCCGTGGAGCTCGCGCACCGCAACGGCTACAAGACGATGATGAGCCACCGGTCCGGCGAGACCGAGGACACCACCATCGCCGACCTCGCGGTCGCGGTGGGCAGCGGCCAGATCAAGACCGGTGCGCCTGCGCGCAGCGAGCGGGTTGCCAAGTACAACCAGCTGCTGCGCATCGAGGACGCGCTCGGTGACTCCGCGCGGTACGCGGGCGACGTCGCGTTCCCGCGCTTCGCATTCGAGAGTTAGTAAACAAGGGATCGCTATGACGGAGCGACGTGCGCGTGGAACCAGTCCAGCCGGGCGTGGGGACCGCCGCACGTCGCGTTCGGCGAGCTCGCGACCCAAGGCCGGATCCGATACGGAGACGGCCGCCAGGCCCGCGGCGGTAAAACGCACGGCGCGTAGGCGATCCGACGCCAAGGTGGCCGAGCCGCAAAAGGTCGGCCTGCGCAGTGCCGGCCACGACAAGCACGACCGCACCATCCTCGGCCTGTCCACCGGCAAGGCGGTGATCCTGGCCATCGTGGTGTGTGCGCTGGCGCTCACCCTGGCCGTGCCGATGCGCACCTACTTCACCCAGCGGGCCGAGGCCGCGCAGCTGCATCAGCAGCGCAAGGACCTGGAGTCCGATTTGCAGCGGCTGCGCGATCGTCGTGCGCAGCAACAGGATCCGGCCTATATCCGGTCCGAGGCTCGTGACCGGCTGCGGCTGGTACTGCCCGGCGAGACCCCCTACATCGTGCAGGTGCCCGGCATGGAGGCCGCCGCCCCGCCGACCGCGGTGACCAGGTCTCGGGAGCCCGACCCCTGGTACACCGAGCTGTGGCGCAGCATTTCCGAACCACAATCCGCCCCAGCGGCCGACAAGGCAGCACCACCCGCGCCGCCCGTCGCGCCGCCGCCAGGACCGGAAGGACCCAGGTGACACCGAACGACCAGGATCTCGCGATCATCGCCACGCAGCTCGGCCGCGAACCGCGCGGCGTGCTCGCCGTCGCCTATCGCACTCCCGATGGGATCCCGGCCGTCGTGAAAACCGCGCCGCGCCTGCCCGACGGCACACCGTTTCCCACCCTGTACTACCTGACCGACCCGCGGCTCACCGCCGAGGCGAGCAGGCAGGAATCCGCGGGCGTGATGCGCGAGATGACCGAACGGCTCGGCAGCGACCGGGAATTGGCCGCCGCCTACCTTGCCGCGCACGAGAGCTACCTGGCCGAGCGCAACGAGATCGAGTCGCTCGGCACCGATTTCACCGGCGGCGGGATGCCGGAGCGGGTGAAGTGCCTGCACGTGCTGATCGCGCACGCGCTGGCCAAGGGGCCGGGCGTGAACCCGTTCGGCGACGAGGCGGTGGCACTCGCCGCCGAGAATGGGTTGCGCGGCACCGCGATTCCGGCCGACTGGCCGAAGTACGAGCGGGTCGGCGCGCCGGAAAGCGGAGCGTAAGCATGACTGATCGGGTAGCCGCCGTCGATTGCGGGACCAACTCCATCCGACTATTGATCGCCGACGTGCTCGACGACGGCACGCTGGCCGACGTGCACCGCGAGATGCGGATCGTCCGGCTCGGCAAGGGCGTCGACGCGACCGGTTCACTGCAGCCGGAGGCGATCGAGCGCACCAGGGTCGCGCTGGCCGATTATGTTGCGCTGATGCGGAAGACGGGTGTCACCCGGGTGCGGATGACGGCCACGTCGGCCACCCGCGACGCGTCCAACCGCGAGGACTTCTTCGCCATGGCCCGCGCCGAACTGGGCACCGTGGTACCCGGCGCGGAGGCCGAGGTGATCTCCGGCGACGAGGAGGCGCGGCTCTCGTTCGCCGGTGCCATCGGCGAACTGTCCAGCGAGGCGGGGCCTTTCGTGGTGGTCGACCTCGGTGGCGGCTCGACCGAGCTGGTCTTCGGTGACAACGACGGCGTGCAGGCCGCGTTCTCCGCCGACATCGGCTGCGTCCGGATCACCGAACGCTGCCTGCCCGGCGACCCGCCGACCGCCGAACAGATCGGCGCGGCAAGGGAATTCGCCGCCGAACGACTGGCCGAAGCCTTCGCTCGGGTGCCCGTTGAAGGCGCGCACACCTGGGTCGGCGTCGCGGGCACCATGACCACCCTGGCCGCCGTCGCGCTCGACCTCCCCGAATACGACTCGGAGAAGGTCCATCTCACCCGCCTCACCCTGGATCAGCTTCGCGCCGTGTGTGATCGGCTGATCGCGATGACGCACGAGGAGCGCGCCGCGCTCGGCCCGATGCATCCCGGCCGCGTCGACGTGATCGGCGGCGGTGGCGTGATCGCGGAGGTCCTTGCCGACGAATTGTCCCGTCGCGCAGGTATTTCCGAGATCGTCGTCTCCGAACACGACATCCTCGACGGTATTGCCCTCTCCATCGCCTGACGCTCGCTAGTCGGACTTGCCTTCGCGCGCTCTACCGGTGACCAAATCGGCCAGCCTGGACAGTGATTCCTTGTTGCGCGGTGCGAGCAACTGCGTCTGAACCAGGTCGGGGACCAGCGCCGCCGGGCCGCTGATCGCGCGTTCGAACATGCTGATCCGGGTGCGGTCGGGCGTGATCTCGGTCAGCTCCAACCGAATCCACGCCGACCCGACCGGCCACAGTCGCGCCTCCAGCTCCAGCATCCGCGGCGGGTGCACCTCGCGGACCTTGGTTGTGTCGGACAGGTTCAGCGGCCACGGACCGACACTGTGGTGGATGCGAGTGCCGACGGCGGGCCAGCCGGGATCGACATCGCGAATATGCGAGGCGCCGACCACCCAGAGCGGGTACAACCAGCCGTCGGCCAGCACCGCGAACGTGTCCGCGACCGAGGCGGGCACCGTGATTTCTACCGGATCCATCCGTGCGTCACTTTCGTCGTCTTGCGGGACTGTCGTGGCCGGGCGTGCGGTTCCTCGGATGCCCATCCGGGGCCTGAAGAAACGCTCCGATATGCAGTCTGGCACGATCCGCTACCGTGCGCGACGCTGCGATGATCTTCGAGATTTGGGCGTTGATGCCGAAGAATCATCGCAAACATGGGAAGGTCTGAGGATGTCGGAAGTAAAAACGGCTGATTCACCGATTGCCGGTCGGACCATCTTCGGCCACCCGATCGGACTGACCAACCTTTTCGGAGTAGAGCTGTGGGAACGGTTCTCGTACTACGGCATGGTCAGCATCCTCGGGTACTACCTGTACTACTCGGCGACCGACGGCGGGCTCGGGCAGGACCAGAGCACCGCGTTCGGCATCGTCGGCGCCTACGGTGGCCTGGTCTATCTGTCCACCGTGCTCGGCGGCTGGATCGCCGACCGGCTGCTCGGCATGGAACGGACCGTGTTCTACGGCGGCGTGGTGGTGATGGCCGGGCATATCGCGCTGGCCGTGCTGCCCGGCCTGACCGGGGTCGGCGTCGGTCTGGTGCTGGTCGCGCTCGGTAGCGGTGCGCTCAAGGCGAATGCCTCCTCGCTACTCGGCACGCTGTACCCGAAGGGCGACGCCCGCGCCGACGGCGGATTCACCCTCTTCTATCTCGGCATCAACCTCGGCGCGTTCACCGGCCCGCTGCTCACCGGCCTGCTGCATGACCACCTCGGCTTCCACTACGCGTTCGGCGCGGCCGCGATCGGCATGGCGATCGGCCTGATCCAGTACGTCGTGTTCCGGCGCAACCTCGGCACGCACGGCCGTGACGTGCCGAACCCGTTGCCCCGCAGCGCGATCGGCCCGATCGTCGGCCTGCTCGCCGTCGCCGCGGTGGTGGTCGCCGCGGCCTTCCTGACCGGCCTCGTCACGCTGGACAATCTGCCCGACGTGACCACCGGCGTCATTGCCGCCGCGGCAGCCGTCTACTTCGTCGTCATGCTGACCAGCGCCAAGGTGACGCCGATCGAGCGAAGCCGGGTGCGCGCGTTCATCCCGCTGTTCATCGCCAACGCGGTGTTCTGGTCGCTGTTCCAGCAGATCTTCACGGTGCTCACGGGCTACTCCGACAAGCGGATCAACTGGAGCCTCTTCGGCTGGACCGCACCGTCGAACTGGATCAGCTCGGTCGAGCCGGTCTGGATCATCACGCTGTCACCGCTGTTCGCGATCATGTGGACCAAGCTCGGCTCGCGCGCGCCGAGCACGCCACGCAAATTCGCGCTCGGCGTGATCGGCATGGGGCTGGCGTTCATGTTGTTCGTGCCGCTGTCGTTCATCACCGGGCAGCATGTGCCGATCCTGCTCATCGTCGCCGTCATGGCCGGGTTCGCGGTATCGGAGTTGCTGCTCTCACCCATTGGTCTTGCGGTCACCACCCAGCTCGCACCGGAAGCTTTCCGGGCACAGATGATGGCGCTGTACTTTTTCTCGGTTGGCATCGGCACGTCGATGTCGGGTACTTTGGCTCGGTTCTATGACCAGGACCACGAATTCGCCTACTTCGGTATCACCGGCGCCGTCGCGGTCTGTGCCGGACTGGTCGTGGCCGCCATCGCGCCACGGATCAGCAAGTACATGGAGGGCGTGCATTAGCCTGCCTCCCGGGCCATAGACAGCTCGACAGCATGACCATAGGTAGAGGAGAAGGTGTGGCGATCCGCAAGCCGGACGACGCGACGGGACAGGACCCGGCTCGGTGGGGCGGGTTGTTCCGCACCAAATCCGTCGAGCAGTCGATCAAGGACACCGACGAGCCGGACTCCAAACTCCGCAAGGACCTGACCGCGTGGGACCTCACGGTCTTCGGCGTCGCGGTGGTGATCGGCGCGGGCATCTTCACGCTCACCGCGCGCACCGCGGGCAATGTGGCCGGACCGTCGGTCTCGCTCGCGTTCGTCTTCGCCGCGATCGCCTGCGGGCTGACCGCGCTCTGCTACGCGGAGTTCGCGTCGACGGTTCCGGTGGCGGGCAGCGCGTACACGTTCTCCTACGCCACCTTCGGTGAGCTCGTCGCGTGGATCATCGGCTGGGACCTGATCCTGGAATTCGCGCTGGCCACCTCGGTGGTGGCCAAGGGCTGGTCGCAGTACCTCGGCGAGGTGATGGGCACGACGCCGATCGTGCACATCGGCTCGGTGTCCTTCGACTGGGGCGCGGTGCTGCTGATCGCGGTCCTCGCCGTGCTGCTGGCGACCGGGACCAAGGTGTCTTCGCGGGTGTCGGCGGTGGCGGTCGCGATCAAGCTGGCCGTGATCGCGCTGGTGCTGATCGTCGGCATCAGGTACTTCAAGTCGGAGAACCTGACGCCCTACATTCCGCCGTCGCAGCCCAGCGAATCGAGTGACGGGCTGCGTCAGTCGCTGTTCTCCTTCCTGACCGGCGCCGGGCACACCAGCTTCGGCTGGTACGGCCTGCTCGCCGCGGCCAGCCTGGTGTTCTTCGCGTTCATCGGCTTCGACGTGGTCGCGACCACCGCCGAGGAGACCAAGAACCCGCAGAAGGCGGTGCCGCGCGGCATCCTCGGCTCGCTGCTGATCGTCACCATCCTGTACGTCGCGGTGTCGCTGGTGCTCACCGGCATGGTGCCCTACACCGAGCTGTCCGGTGACAACGCCACGCTCGCAACGGCTTTCGCGATCCACGGCGACACCTGGGTGAAGAACATCATCTCGGTCGGCGCGCTCGCCGGGCTCACCACGGTGGTCATGGTGATGTTCCTCGGACAGACCCGGGTGCTGTTCGCGATGTCGCGCGACGGACTGATGCCACGGAAGCTGGCGCACACCAGCAAGTTCGGCACGCCGGTGCGGATCACCGCGATCGTCGGCGTGGTCTGCGCGGTGCTGGCCGGCTTCGTCGACTTCGGCACGCTCGAGGAAATGGTCAATATCGGCACGCTGTTCGCGTTCGTGCTGGTCTCGATCGGCGTGCTCATCCTGCGCCGCACCCGCCCCGACCTGCCACGCGGGTTCCGCGTTCCGCTGGTGCCTGTTGTGCCGATTCTCGGTGTGCTCGCCTGCTTCTGGCTGATGCTGAACCTCTCGGTGGAAACCTGGCTGCGGTTCATCATCTGGATGGCCCTCGGCTTCGTCATCTACTTCGCCTACAGCCGCCGTCACTCCGTCCTGCGCAACACTCCTGCGGAGTAGGTACATGGCTCACGCGCACGAGGCGTGCTCTCGACGCTCTGTCGCGGGCACGCTTCGTGCGCTGGTGCGCGGGTAGCGTGGCGAACGTGTCGCAGCGGGAGCTCGTCGTCCTCGGGACCGCCAGTCAGGTGCCGACCAAGCAGCGCAATCACAATGGGTATCTGCTGCGCTGGGAGGACGAGGGGGTCCTGTTCGATCCGGGGGAGGGGACGCAGCGGCAGATGACCTACGCCGGGGTTTCGGCGACCGACATCACCCGAATCGCGATCACCCACTTCCACGGCGATCACAGCCTCGGGCTGGCCGGTGTGGTCCAGCGGATCAATCTCGACCAGGTGCCACATCCGGTCGACGTGTGCTTTCCCGCCTCGGGCGCCGAGTATTACGACCGGCTCGTCAACGCCACCTCGTACTACCGGCGGGCCGAATTGCGGCCTCGCCCCATCGATCTGCCCGGCCCGGTGGACTTCCCCGGCGCGCCGTTCGCTGTCACGGCGGTTCCGCTGTCGCATCCCGTGGATACCTTCGGCTACCGGCTCACCGAACCATCCGGCCGCCGCATCCTGCCCGACCGTCTACGCCAATACAGACTGAGCGGTCCGATCATCACGCAACTACAGCAGCAGGGCCACGTCGAAATATCCGGTCGCACCATCACTCTCGAAGAGGTCAGTGACCCGCGCCCCGGCCAGAGCTTCGCCTTCGTCATGGACACCCGCCTCTGCGACGGCGTGCACGAACTGGCCGCCGACACCGACATGCTCGTCATCGAGGCCACCTTCCTCGACGCCGACGCCCACCTGGCCGCCGAATACGGCCACCTCACCGCGGGCCAAGCGGGCCGCATCGCCGCCGACGCGCGCACCCGCACACTAGTCCTCACGCACTTCTCACAGCGCTACCGCGACCTCTCCGACCACCTGGCCGAAGCCCGCCAACACTTCTCCGGCACCATCCACATAGCCACCGACCTGGCCCGAATCCCCCTGCCGCCCAGGCGATAACACCCACCCCCGAAACTCCCCAACCCCCTCTTCCCTTTTGGTCGACTGCCCAACATTTTCCAGGAGGACGCCGACACGTTGCACACCTTGAACAGTCGGAATTCCGGTACACCCGTACGACTCGGTACGCTGTCCCGGACGCCCCCATAGCCCAATTGGCAGAGGCAGTGGACTTAAAATCCATCGAGTGTCGGTTCGAGTCCGACTGGGGGCACTGTCCGGAGCCCGTGACAGTGGTTTCGGTGATCCCTGGGAACAGTTCGCCGCAGGTGCGCGCGTGGCATCGGCTTCGGTGCCACGAAAGGGCTACCCGCCTCCGTCCTACGTTGTCACCGAACGACTGTCGGGTACTCGGCTCTCGTCATGGCCAGTGAGCAGTCGGTGTAATGGCACCGCGACGAGCACGGCGAGCAGACAGACACCGGCGCATAGCGCCAGGTAGGGCGTCACCAGGGCGCTGGCTATGAACGCCGCCGACATGATCGGGCCGAGCGCCGTGGAAATCTGACGAACGAACATGTCGATGCCCAGATAGCGGCCCAGCGCGCCAGGAGGTGCTAGATCGGCAACAAGTGGTGATGCCGTGGCGGCGAGCAAAACCTCGCCGATGCCGAACAACGCGTAGAAGCCGATAAGAGTATCGGCGGCCAGATCTGAACGGCCGGTCAGGGCACCAAGTCCCATCAGCACCCAACCTGTCGCCCATAGCAAACCAACCACGCCGAACGACCAGGCAGGACGCATCCCTCGACTGAGACGGCGGACCAACGGATAGGTCAACAGGATCACCATGGTGTTGACGGCCAGGGCCAATCCGACGATCTGTGGTGACACCCCGAGCACGATGGTGGCCATGCCAGGTAATCCTGAGTTGGCTTGGCCGTAGCCAACGAGCTGCAGTAACAGGGTCAGCATCAGGTAGCAAAGGAACGCAGGTCGAAGAATGAACCGTGCCTTCTCGTCATCGTCCGTGGTTTGTGGTGTCGCTCGGCGGCGTGGCATCGCAGGTAGATAGACGACTTTGGTGACCAGACCGAGTATCGCCAGCAGGATGAACAGCACCTCGAAAGTCACGGGGTGCAGTGGATCGGCAATCAACCCGCCGAGCAGGCTGCCTGACCCAAGGCCGAGGTTCCACATCATGAAGCTCGCTGTCGCGGCCCGACTGCGCGATGAAAGCGGGACGGACTGTAGCAGAATTCCACGGGTAGCCGGATCGGTGCATCCGATTCCGGCACCAATGGCCAGGCTTGCCGCCAATGCCAGCTCGGGCCAGCGAAACACCCCCAGGCCGATCGCTCCGATAAATGTCAGTACGGTTCCCGTGAGGAACACGCCACGCGTGCCCCGTCTATCCATTACCCAACCCGCAATCAGCGCCGCAGCCAGGAGCCCGGTGGCCCGCAATGCAAAGGATGCACCGGCCACACCGGGGCCGAAGCCTCGGACATGATCGAGAAAGAGGAACCAGGACGGAATTACAAGACCATTCCCCATCCCGACCAACAGTTGTCCAGCAATCATGCGGCGCGCGAGCGGAGAAAAACTTGTATCCATATGAGTGCCGCTATCGGCCGGATGCATAGACGGTGGCACCGCGTGGATCGGCCGCGCCGAACAGCAACCCGGAGTCGGTATCGCGACCGGCCGCAGCCATGCGCCCTTGAGATTTGGGCGAGCAGATCTCGATGTCATGACCCCATTTGCGCAAGGTGTCGATCACCGATTCCCCGACCGAACTCTCGATCGCAAGCCTACCCAGTTGGATGTCATGGGGGTCAAATGAGCTGATGAGGTGCTCTGTGTGCCAGCGTGGCATCTCGACAGCCTCTTGGGGTGGAGTGCCCCCCGCTACCCTGAGAAAGAATTGCAGAGCCCATTGATCGTGGAGATCTCCGCCCGGCGACCCGAAGGCCATGAACGGCTCACCCTGATACAAGGCGAGGGGAGGGCAAATGGTAGTTCTCGGTCGGCGCATCGGTGTCAACGTGTTCGGAAGACCGCTGTCGAGCCAGGTCTGCTGCAACCGATTGCCCAGCGGAAATCCCAGCTCCCCGATCACCGGCGACGTGTAGAAGAAGCCACCGCTAGGGGAAGCCGATACGAAATTTCCGAACCTGTCCACTACGGCGAGGTAACAGGTATCACCGTTCGGCAATGTGGGCTGGGGCTCGGCATCGCTTTCCGCTTTGCCGAACGCATGTCGTTTACGTTCGAGTTCTCGGTAAACATGTTCGGGGAGTCGAGGCTCGGCTCCAGCGATCGAACCGGGGGTCAAGCTCAGTGTGGCGCGATCGGCAATAGCATTCTTTCGGCTTTCCGCATACTCGCTCGATAACAAGAAATCGATCGGTACGGTGCCGTTGTCTCCATAGTAGGCATCCCGATCCGCATAGGCGAGTTTGGCGGACTCCGTCAGCGTATGTATGTTGGCGGCAGACTCGAAGTCGGCAATGTCGATTGCGTCAGGCGAAAGCATGGAAAGGTGCTGTAGCATCACCGGCCCCTGGGACCAGGCGCCCGGCTTGCAGATCGTCCAATCGCCCCAGTCGAGCCGTACGGAATCCTCATAGGTAGCGCGATATCGGGTCAGATCATCTGCAGATAGCCAACCTGTGTGAAATGCGCCCTTGGCATCGGCCCTCGGCGTGGCAAGGAATTCCACCATGGCTGACGCTACAAATCCTTGTCGCCATATATCTCGAGCCTTCTCGATCTGCTCATCACGATCGTTGGATGCCAACTCTGCCTCACGCACGATCCGGCCGTAGGTCTCTGCGAGAGCAGGATTCTTCATGAGCGAAAATGGCTTGGGCACTTCGCCGGAGTTCAGATATAATTCAGCCGAGGTCGGCCAGTAATTGGCGAATATATGCTTGGAATGTCCGATCAGTTTAGCCATGCGGGGCGCCAATGGGAAGCCGGACGACGCGTATCCGATCGCCGGCTCCAAGACTTCCCGTAACGACTTCGTTCCATAATCTCGAAGCATCAGCATCCATGCATCGAATGCACCAGGAACGGCTGTGCTCAGAACGCCTGACTCCGGTACGGTCTCGAAACCTAGATTCAGAAATGACCCCGGCGATGCGCCTGCCGGCGCGGGGCCTTGGCCGCAGAGAACGCGAACCGTATCTTCGGCTTTGCTGTAAAATGTGACGACGACCTCACCGCCAGGTGCCGAATAGGCCGGCATGACCACTTGCAGCGTGAATCCGACTGCCACAGCGGCATCGAAAGCGTTCCCCCCTTTCTCCAGGATCGACATCCCAACTGCGGAAGTTATCCAATTGGGGGCTGAAACCACACCAAATGTGCCACATACGGGTGGGCGATCAGTCACGGAAATTCCTCCAGAATCATTTGATGATTTCGGTGCGATGACGACGCTGTCGAAATTCGACGACGAGCCTTTCCGGCGTTCTGTTCGAATTCGCGCACCTCAGCGCGAGCGAAGCGCTGCAGCTGTCTTGGCCGAAGCGGTGGATCACACTCTGTGTGGCTCGCTGGCGCGCAGCATGTCTTCGCGCTCGACCACCTTGACGCGTTCGCGGCCCTCTGGCTCGCCGAGCGAGCGCTCGTGCGCGTCGAGGCGGTACCAGCCCTGCCAGGTGGTGAACGGGATGCCCTTGCCCTCCAGGAAGGTGGTGACGGCGTCGAGCTCCGGCTGCGCGGCCGGGGTGAA
>NZ_JBITJI010000015.1:0-287546 GCF_044459885.1 Nocardia sp. NPDC050175 | reverse complement strand
GGCACCACCTCCACCGGCAGCATCACCGACCTCAGGCGCACGATCAACCCGACACCCGGTTACCGCAGCGACCTTTCTGGACGAGGCACTAGCTCCGGCACTCTACGGGTTCGCAGCGTTAACATGTCAATTCCCGTGGATGGACAGTGTCTTCCGACCCTAGTATCAGCATGTCCGGATAGATGCACATTGGCCGCAAAGGCAATTTAGTAGGTAACCCTCACCTTTGTCGCTCCATGACCGTTGACCCAGAACCAATCCGACAACGAACCTCCTACACATGTCGGCCGTCAACCCGCCTGTATTAATCCGATAAACCCAGCCAGGTGGGAACTGCCAGCTCAGCCCGTCATCCCAGCTGATGTAGGTCGAACAGATGACGGATACGGGCCGCCGTGTTCGGCTACAGTCATGTTCGACACCTCAACCCGCACATCGACACATCGATCGGGTCGACGGATAGAAGAACGCTAGGAGGGGTAGGTGGATATTCAGTCCCTTCTCAACGCACGCGAAAGCCTGAACCTGTTCCCCACTGAGAATAAGATGTCGGCAAGAGCCCTCACAGCGCTTGCTAGCGACGCGGCCAACCGATATCCATTACTAGATTTGCCGGAAATATTCCTCGGCGACGTCATGGGACTCGAACAAGTGCGCGATGAATGCGTCGATCTCGCCCGAGAGTTCTTTGGCGCCAAGCACGCATTCGTCCCCTTCCTGTCCGGGTTGCAGACGATGCATTCAGTCCTCTCGATCCTGGGCCACGCGGGATGCCGAGTTCTCATAATGAGCCCCGCATGCGGCGGGCACTATGCGACGGGCCCAATATGCGAGCAATACGGGTACACGTATGCATACATACCATTCGACAGATCTACGCTCCTCATCGACATCGGGGCGCTCAGCCAGGCGGTTTCGGAATTTAAGCCACACCTGATATATCTTGATATATCGTCCGCTATCAGGCTACCTCGGTCTCGTGATATACGGGCCGCCGCACCCGATGCGGTCATATGCCTCGATGCTTCTCATATACTCGGACTACTTCCTGCCGCCCCCGAAACTCTGGTTCTTGACGGCGTTTTGAATGTCTGCTCGGGAAGTACACACAAAACCTTTCCCGGGCCACAAAAGGGTCTTTTGATAACGGACGACGATGCGGTGGCACAAACACTGTCCACACGGTTGCCATTTTCTGTATCCAGTACACACATGGGTAATGTCGGCGCGCTTGCCATCACTCTGGAAGAATTGATGCCGCACAGGATGAGGTACGCCGAGGATATAATGGCAAATGCGAAGTTCTTGGCATCATGCCTAGCAGCGTCCGGCTTCGAGGTCTCGGGCCAGGAATTCGGATTCACCGAGACGCACCAGGTGTGGGTTGAGATGCCGACGGAGCTGCCGCTATCGGAATGGGGAAAGCGGTTGGCGGCGGCAAATATCCGCTCCACAACAGTCATGCTGCCTAGCAGTGGACGTCCCGGCCTGCGCCTCGGGGTGCAGGAGCTCACGCGCATCGGCATGGGCAGGGATCAGATGGGTTCCGTCTCCGAACTGCTGTCATCGATCCTCTTGAAGAATTCCGAACCCACGTCGCTGCGATCTGAAGTAGCCAGGGTTGTCAATCAGTTTCCCGGTGTTTGTTATGCAACCTAGACGCCACCATGGGCGTGGGCTGTGGTTCCGATGTAGCGCTAGAGAATTCTCCTTGTGCCACACATGAGGGACCCGAAAACAGGAATATGGGGTCATCGAAATGCGCATGCCGCTCACGACTAGCCTACTCAGCAGAGTCGCAGTCGGGATCAGATCCAACAGGCGTGAGTACATTCCGCCTGCCGGCTACCTGAACCAAGTAACACCGCAATATGCGGAAGCGTGGTTCCCAACCAAAGGTTGCTTTTGGGATGCAATGGGCCATTGCACAACCTGCAATTACGGCGTCTCCGTCGAGGTATCACCAGATCAAATGGTACGGGCGGCCGAGATCGCGGTGGACTCACTTGCACCATCGACTCGAACACTATGGATCTCCGCTTTCGATACCCTGCACGACCGTGAGGTTCCCCCTGCTACACGCCGGGAGATCTTTGCAGTGCTTGCCCGCAGTCCAGTCGATACCATCCTGACCGAAGCGCACCCAGCCTCAGTGCGCAGCGAAAAGGTACAGGAATGCGTTGAACTTCTGGACGGACGCACATTCGGGATCCAGTTGGGCGTCGAGACAATGGATGAATTCATTCGCTACGCGTGCGTCAACAAGCCGTACAGCAATACTCTCCTTGCCCGTGCGGTCGATGTCATTCACGATTCCGATGCTGTGGCTTATGCCAATCTGATTGCAGGTATACCGTTCCTGACCGAGCGAGAGGTTGTTGCGCAAACAGCGTTGTCCGTGCGCCAGGCAATCTCGATAGGGTTCGATCAGATTGTGCTGTTTCCGAATCATGTCAAAGAGCACACAATCGCATTCGCACTCGCCGAGTCGAATAGATACTCACCGCCGGATTTGTGGACAATACGTGATGTCTTGGCGGCTGTATCAGACCTGGTTTCAGAAATCCATTTGGCGTGGCTCGACCTGAAGCCGCATCCGGGAGCCGCGGAGGTCTCGTTCGAACCTTCACGGGTATCCACTAAGCGTCTATACGACCTGCTCAATCAATTCGACCACAGCCGATCGTACGAACCACTTCAAGAAGCCTTCGACCTAATTCGACCACACACCCAAGAATGCACAGAGACTAGCCTCAAGTCTCGGCTCTTGGACGGCTATCAATGGCTGGCAAGAACCTTCGGCCATGACCATTGGTGGGTCGAAAACGAAGACAAAATCGCCGTGGAAATACAACAGGGGTTGAGCAGATCGTCCGTCGATCACTCGACAGAGAGCCTACCGGAGACGGACGTCCTGCCTACTCGACCAGGTCGTGTCGTCGAAGACCTCGCTCTGAACATAGTCGACTCTGCTTCCGTGCCTGTACCAGATCTCACCAAGGGAGGAGCTAATGGCTGAGTACGCGGAGCGCCTTCCCACAGCAGCACTTTCGACAGATCGAGCGGACACGGATCAGATCCGTGCGTCGCTGAACAATTACGGCGCAGTGTCACTCGCACTGTCCGATGCGGAGACAACCGCCCTCGGCACGTTAACGCAGGAATCCACATCCTTCTTCGACCTTCCTGATACGAGCAAAGGCAACTACGCGCCTACCTCGTTGTCCGACTGGAACGGCTATATGGCACCACGCAGCGCCGGTCTCGACGACAAGGGTGACGATTTCGAGCGCATATCGCTCTCACCTGAATCGCCAGCGACGGCGCAAGTCGCCGCGCTCGCGCGCGACCTACCACACTTGCAGAACTCAGTCGACACGGTCTTCCACGCTCTCATCGAGAGATGCCGGCAGCTCAACACCATGCTCTCGACAATGATCGGCGTCGACGCGGCCGAAGCCGACAGGATCTGGTTCGACGAGCATTCGAGCAGACTGGCGATCAATCACTACCCCCGAACGGCACCCATGGCGATCGCACCACATCGAGACTTCGGTGGCATCTCGCTCGTGTACGTGGGAAAGGACTCGTCCGGACTACAGCTATTCGGCTCAACGGAAGACCAGTGGTGTTCCATCACGACCGGGCAAGAACCGACAATTATCGCCCTGTTAGGTGAATTGTATTCTTATTGGACGAATGAAATGTGGCCGGCGGCGCTGCACCGTGTCGCAGATCCTCGCCCTGGACGAGTGTCAGTGATCTTGTTCCACACGCCGAACCGTCAAAACGAACTATCCGCCATCGGATCCGCGGATTCTTCGGTGCTGGTTGAATCGTTCCTTAGCCAGGTCGAGCAACGTTACATCCGCATAAAATGATTAGTTTGTCTGTTTCACTTCCGAAAGCGACATTGCCGCCCGATCTACCCAGAAGACCGCATGCCGCGGCTAGATCAGCGCGGACGCACCCAGCACTGCCAACCGAAATCCGTTCCCCCCGAGTGCAGTCCGCCGCTTCGACGCGCCATCGACGGTGGAATCAGTCGCCGCCTCCGGTACGCCGTGTACTGTTCCACGTCGCCACACCAGTCCAACGAAGCCTCTCTTCAATGATCATCGGAAAATCCTCCGCCCTTATTATCCGGAAACTATGATCATTTGCCGGTTAGCGCCACAGAACATCGGTGACACCGTACGCTATTTTGACGAGCAGAAATTCTGGACTGGAACTTTACCTACGAATATCATTGGAGCGTGGTCGGTGACGGGAAGAATACAAGAAGATCATGAATGCCCGACCGAACGAGCACCTCGGCAAGGCCGAACACGGGAGCTCGCGGACATCACCGGTGAAACCATCAGCGTCATCGGGGCCCGCACACATAATTTGAGAGACCTGACGGTCGACATCCCGCTCGAGCAGTGCACGCTGGTCGTCGGCCCATCTGGATCAGGTAAGTCCTCACTCGCCTTCGGCACCATCCACGCCGCCGCCCACGCCGCGTATCTGGAAGGAATCAGCTCGTACTCCCGCTTCACGGAGGCCCGGCTGGCGACACCCGAGGTCGATGCGATTCATGGGCTGCGGCCTACCATCGCACTGGCTCAGGGCTACGGCGGCCGATCATCTAGGTCAACGGTGGGAACCGTCACCGATGCCCTCGGCCTACTGCGCCTGCTGTTCTCGCGCCTCGGGCAACCCACATACAGCGCTAGTCAACTATCGTTCAACAACACTGAAGCGGCGTGCGAGGAGTGCAGAGGCGTCGGCACGCTACTGAGTCCGATGGTGGAGCGGATACTCGACAAGAGCCGCACCCTGCGGGAAGGCGCGATCCTTCATCGCGCATGGAAGGTCAACGGCCGTTACTGGAACATCATCGAGGCAACCGGTGAGCTCCCGTTGGATACCGAGGTATCCACGCTGTCCAACCGCCAACTCGACTTCCTGCTGAACTCCCCCGCTTTCGAGGTGAGCAACCGTAACCCAGGGTTTGTTCAGCGCTTCAGCTACGAGGGCATCATTCCGCGGCTGAAGAAACGAGTAGGCGACGCGCGTGATCTGACAACGCGGTCGTACGACTTGAACTTCTTCGAACAACAGCCGTGCCCTTCATGCCACGGCACAAGGCTCTGCGCCGCGGCTCGCACTGTTCGGATCGGGGAACAAACCTTCGAAGGTGTTCTCGGAGCAGAGATTACGGAGTTATCGAGCTTTCTGCAGACGCTTGATCAGCCGGTCGCAGCACCTATCCGACGGCGACTGGTGGCACTGCTCGAGCGTATGTCCGACATGGGACTTGGGCATCTTACGATGCTGCGCTCGACCACGACATTGTCGGGTGGAGAATTGCGGCGTGTGCGTATCGCACATCAACTAATATCTCCGTTGTCCGGACTCATCTATGTCGTCGACGAAGCCGGCGCAGGGCTGCATTCCGAGGAAGCGCGCGCGGTATACACCTCATTGGCGCACTTGTGCGAAGGCGGCAACACTGTCCTGCTGGTAGACCATTCCGATGGTGCGCGTGCGGTCTCGGATTATGTTGTACAGCTGGGGCCGGGGGGTGGTCGAAACGGCGGAAAGCTGGTTTGGTCCGGCCCGATCAGCGACTACAAGGGCCGTTACGGTTTGTTGCCGGATATAGATCGTAGAGCGCTGCCGACCAGTACCGACAGCCCCGCTCTGACTATCGAGGCACGATCGAACAACCTGCACCCTCGTCCGGTCCGTATTCCGACGAATCGGTTCGTCGTTCTCGCAGGCCCGTCCGGCTCGGGGAAGAGCACGCTCGCGCTGGATATCGCCGCCCAGACCGAAGGCGCGACACTGCTGTCTCAGCGCGATATCGGAGGCTCGGTACGTTCGGTGATCGCCACATATTTGAAAGTCTTCGACCCTATTCGGAAGCTCTTCGGACAAGCGAGTGGACGACCGCCTGGTGACTTCAGCTTCAACGGCGCTGGTGCGTGTCCTACCTGTGGCGGCTGGGGCTATCTCCGAATGGACATGCAGTTCCTGGAGGACGTGACAAGCATCTGCGAGGAGTGTCGCGGCGGCCGCTATAGCCAGGAGGTCCGCGAGATACGCGTCGAAGACCACACCATCGCCGAGGTACTCGACCTCACCGTCGACGAAGCCGTGCAGGTGTTCAAACGCCACGGCGCGATCTTCAGACCATTGGAAATTGCCGCCTCGGTCGGTATCGGCCACCTAGTAATAGGCCAGTCGACCGACACCCTCTCCGGCGGCGAAGCGCAGCGGCTACGTATCTCCACCGAGGTCGCACAACCTCGCCGAGGCATTCTGCTACTCGACGAGCCAACCCGCGGCCTCGGATACGACGAGGTTCCACGGTTCATGGCCGTGGTCGACAAAGCGCTCGACGAGGGACGCACGGTGGTTGCGATCGAGCACAATCTGGCCGTCATCGCCGCTGCGGACTGGGTCATCGAACTCGGCCCGGGCAGCGGCCACCAGGGAGGACAGATCCTCGCCGAGGGCACCCCGGATGCTGTCCGCCACACGGATACCGTGACCGGCCGAGCATTGTCGAAACTGGGGCACCGGAGATGATCACCGACAACCTGCGGAGCATCGGCACCGGATATATCGGGAAGGAACCGTTCGAATACACCGCGGACGTCCTACGTAATGTCGTACGCCCGACCGGCGGCGATCTCGGCTTCGAAACCTGTCTGACCAGTCGCCCGTTCACCGCCCAGACCTATTTGCCGCTGCGCCCCGGAGCGATGACTTTCGGACGCTGCGGACCTGACGGTCCCGACCGCGCCTCTGCCGAACTCGCCGACGGGCTAGAGGTGCTCGAGGTGTCCGGATTTCATGTCGACACACTCGACGGACTGAATCCGGAAGCGCAGACCCAGCGGCGAATACTCGTTGCCGGGCCCTTTCTGATGCCGGGACGCTGGGCGCCATCGGCCGACCGGCTGGTGTTCGGCGACGTTTGGCGGCATGTGATCGTCGACTCAGACACCAACACGCGAGTCCAACCCGCAGTCGTTTGTCTTGACCCCGTAGCCGGTGGCTACACCGCCATCGAACGCGAAGCATTCGAACGGCCAGGCGTGATGATTCTGGCTGTGGTGCCGCCGGACCGCCCGATCGATACCACCGAACTAGCACGTCGATGCTTGCGACGCGGCGCCGACTGGCGAAGTACTGACGCCGGAGAGAATCGCGACCATCACGGCTTGAAAACAGCAGCAGCGGTGGCGGAATCGCTCTCCATCGGCGGCGCTCAGCGACGCCTCCGCTCAACGCTCGCAGCCTACGCATTGCATGCGTTCCGGTCCGGTGCGTTGCTTGGCTACTGCGGACCGCTGACAATCGATGAACTCGCACTGGCCGATCTCTTGAGAGAGTTGGTTACTGATTGCCGTACAACGCAAGCAGCACTGAACGGCCGCCCAGAGACACTGGCCGCGGGGCTACATCGGTTGGCGACAACTGCTGAGACAGTCAGCGAACTGTACGAACGAATTGCCGCGGGCTCGGTATGACCCGCCTCATACTCGGCCCCGACGAGGCAACCCTGCAACGCATCAACCTTGCTGCGGCCCAGAAAGATACCCCGTTCTACCTATACGACATGGAAGTGTTCAGTGCGCGTGTCGAGGCGCTACGCGTAGCGCTGCCAGGCTGCGATCTCTACTACTCGGCCAAGTCCAACCCCCACCCGAGTATGGCGCGCACAGCAGCGGCCATGGGCTGCGGACTCGAACTCGCGTCGCTTGGCGAACTGAAGGCGACCGTCGCTGCCGGCGTCGAACCGGCCCGCGCAGTACTCGTCGGTCCAGCCAAATCTGAGCGCCTACTCGCCGCCGCGATCGAGCATGGCGTGACCATCGTTGTCGAGAGTGAGAACGAACTCCTGCGAATTATTCGGCTGGGCGCCGGTCGTACTCACCCTGTTCAGGTGATGCTCCGACTGAACATCACGGGCGCACGTGGTGGGCTACGGATGTCGGACCATCAGTTCGGTATGAGTCGATCGCAGGTTCTGACCTGCCTCGAGCTGTTGTCGGTGGCTGGAGAACTAACGTTCACCGGCTACCACGGCTACCTCGCGTCACAGCTTCTCAGTGCGGCCGATGTCATTCACAACGCCAAGCTTGTTGTCGACGCAGTCACCGAACTCCGCGAACTCGGCTTTCCGGCTGCGAACATCGACCTGGGAGGCGGTTTCGGCATCGGCTACGTGCAGAGCGACGGTGAACTCGACCTCGATTTACTACGGACAGCCATACCTCACCTTCAGTCAACTGCCGGCGGCGCGAAGTTGATGTTCGAGTCCGGCCGGTTCCTCGCGGGACCCGCCGGAGCACTGGTTTGCCGCGTCATAGACATCAAGACAATCGACAACCGACGGTTCGTACTCCTCGATGGCGGCATGAACGCGAGCGGATTGTTCGGAGGCGGCAACGGAATGCGAAACCTCTGTCACAGTGTGGTGCGCAATGCCGCCGTTCTGACCGGTGGAACGCCCACGAACATTTGCGGACCTCTTTGCACACCGATGGATCGGCTCGCCACCAACGTTCCCTGCGCCGCCGCTATAAACGACTTGGTTGTATGGTGGAACATGGGCGCGTACGGCCTCAGTGCCGCGCCAGTGGACTTCCTCTCATTCCCGCGTCCAATCGAAGTATTTCATGACCAGCTCAACCAACGCTCATAACAGCGCCTTCACCATTGATAAAATTTCCCCCAGCGCCTTTTACCAGAGGAGGCGGAGAGTGCCACCACTACCCCGCGCGGCGCGGCTCAGTCCCGAAGCCTTTGTTGATCATTATGTGATTCCCCGAACCCCGGTCATTGTCACAGACGAAGTGACCCGCTGGCCAGCTTTTCATCGCTGGACCTGGGACTATCTTATCAACCTACTCGGCGATCAGATCGTCGATGTTTATGGAGACTGGTTCACCTCTGCATTCACCACTACCTTCGCCGCGTTTGCCGCCGCGAATGTATTGGCAGCTCCGATCACAGACTACCGTTACGTGCGGTGGTTCTCCCGAAACCGACCCGGCACGGGTCCCTGGGCAGACGCCGCATTCGCTGCGCTGAGCGATGATTGGCATGCGCCACTTCTGTTTCCGTCCACCGGCTATGCCGTTCCGCCGGTGATGCCACCCAGGACCATCGATCCGACCATCGATCCACTACCTTACCGAGGGCTATTCGTCTCGGGCGTCGGTGCCAGAACTCGACTGCATGTGGACCCGTGGATGAGTTCAGCGCTGTTGTGCAACGTTGTCGGTACCAAATACCTCACCATGTGGTCACCGGAAAGCCATGACACCCTGCTGCGGTTCTCCGAACGCGGTGCGTCCGGAGAGCTATCAGGGGTCGCTCCAACCTTCACCGATACGCTCCATCCCGGCGAGATGTTGTTCATACCGGCCGGCTGGTGGCACGAAGTGGATACCGCCTCTAGCTCAGTATCGATCACATGGAATTTCGTGCACCAATCGCATGGCGAATTGCTGCGGGACTATATCGTTAAATTTCCGAACGATCCAGAGATCGATGTTCTCGACTATTTTCTCGACGGAAGCCACGCTCATGATATTCACGCTCAGCGTGCGGCGACTTCCTCATGCGCCCCGGCAGACTACATGACTACCGGGGGAATATGGCCGAAGCCATGACGGAGAGTGGAGTGTTTCGATGTCGCGAGCCCAATCATCCAATTACCAACCTATACATTGGGAGCCAATAGCAGGACCGAAACGTATAACCGCCGTACAAACAATGCGCAAGGATGTCGCCGTTGCCGGCATGAATCATGCAAGTGGTGGTCGTGCACTGCTTCGAGGATCAATGCTGTTCGTTCCACTGATTGCAACCTCCTATCTCGCTATCGCCGTCACGACGTGGTGGGCGTGGGGACTACACCTGACATTGGCTACCTTTTTGTTATGCACCTTGCCCGCCGTTTATCATGAGGCCACGCATAATAATCTGAGCCGCAGCCGGATGGTGAATGACATCATCGGAACGCTAGCTGCCGCATTGCACGCAGTTCCCTTCGCGACCTGGCGGTATTTCCATCTGGCGCACCATGCCAACACCGGCACAGCGAAGGACTCCGAAGTATATGGGACACGATGGTCGCGCGGGAGACTGATCACGTTCCCGTTCACTCAATGGGCGTTCCTGGTCATACTGTGGCAATGGACTTTCAGCACGGTCGGGGGCCGCGGTCCACGCTGGATCAGGAGCGACCGGCAGCGAAGAGCGGTCACCGTCAACGCGATCGCCACGACGGTTGTCTGGTCGGGCATGATCATCGGATGCGTGTGGCAGCCACAGCTCATCGTCCTGTTGATTCTGCCCTGCGCGATCAGTACCCTGGTCGCGGCCTTGACACTCGTGCCAGAACATTTCCCGGCCTACAACACCGAACCGGGTGATGCGGACCAATTGGACCGGACCGCAACCTTTCGATCGAATCGGATGCTACGGCTGATCTTGTGGAACTCGAACTTCCACGCCGCACACCACTTTGCGCCAAAGGTACCCGCACACCACCTGCCCGAGCTCGACAGGATGATCAGCAGTATCCAGGACCCTCGATGGCGCTGGCTGGGCTACTACCGCTGGTACTGTCATCACCTCGCCCGACTCTCATGGGCAACGGTCGACCTGGCCACAGGGAGCAATAGAATCACTGAAACCGTTGAGGAGAAGTGATCGTGCACGAGACCGACGACCGGCTTCCACGCGCGATTGACACCATCGTCATATATTCCGACCTTCATTGCTCGTTTGCACACTTGGCCATCCACCAAATGCTCAGGGTACGTACAGCTCTCGGCCTCGACGGTCACATCTGGTTCGATCACCGAGCATTTCCCCTCGAGCTGCACAACCAGAGGGTCAATTCGTTGCGCGGAGTGAACTCGGAGGTCGCAGTGATCGGCGCGTTGGACCCCGATGCCGGTTGGCAGCTGTGGCAAGCCCCTGATTGGGAGTACCCGGTATCAGTGCTGCTACCTATGGAAGCCGTCCAAGCGGCCAAGCAACAATGCTGGGCTGCCGGCGAGGAGTTGGACCGAGGACTGCGGACGGCGTTCTGGAAGAGCAGCCGCTGTATATCGATGCGCCACGTGATCGACGATGTCGCGGCAGCATGCCCATCGATCGACCACAACCGCCTGTTCGACGACCTCGACCGCGGCACCTGGCGGCACCTTCTGTTCGAGCAGTTCGCCCAGACTCTTGGCGGCCTGGTCAACTGCAGCCCGCACATCTTTCTTTGGGACGGCACAGACGCCGCCAATCCTGGAGTCACCAGCCGCTGGATCAACGGCCCGTTCGGAGTCGGTTACCCAGTTATCGAAGAGTACGACCGGACCGTCTACCAGCGACTGCTGACTCGAGCCGCCGACCTCGCGGGTATGTCGGTCTCCGGATGACACCGTCAGACATCGATCACGGGGAGGCGGGGCATCTTGACCTCGTACGCGCAGTGTCGAAGGAGTTCGACGCATTGCAAGCACGCGGATTTCTCTCCGAACGACGGCCCGGCCAGCTCGAAATGGCGGCTTTGGTCGCCGAAGCCATAGATCGCCGACGGCACCTCGTGGTTCGAGCAGGCACCGGCGTCGGCAAAACGTTGGCATACCTCATCCCGGCAATACTGTCGGGTCAGCGCACGGTTGTGTCGACTGCGACAAAGCAACTCCAGGAACAGATCGCTGCGCGAGATCTGCCTAGCCTGTGCGCGGCACTCGGCCGCGACATCACCTGGGCAGTCGTCAAGGGGCGAGGGAACTACGTCTGCCAACAACGACTCATCGAGGTCGATGCCGAACTCGATGAGAATCGACCGGCCGCCTACCAACGGCTCTTCGGGTGGGCTGAGACCACTGAGTCCGGCGATCGAGACGAATTGACCACCGCCGTATCGGACACAGTGTGGCGCCGCGTATCCGTCCGGGGCGACGAGTGCCCGGGCCGGGTCCGCTGCCCCTCCGGCGACACTTGCTTCGCCGAGCGTGCCCGCAGCCAGGCAACCACTGCCGATGTGGTGGTCACCAACCATCACGTCTATGCGGCCACCCTTACTTCGTCACATCAGATGCTTCCTGACCACGCAATTGCCGTATTCGATGAAGCGCACCAACTCGAGGAGGCAATCCGCCAGATGACCTCGACATACGTAGATGTTGCGCGAATCGCCCGCATCTCAGGAGCACCCGCAGACAGTCCGCTTGCGGATCTGCTCGAAACACTCACATCTCATGTCGGCACGCATCTCGCCCAAGCTCCTGAGAACCTCGACACCACGTTGCAGGCAGCCACGGAGATGATCTATGCCGCCGCGGCCGAGCAGCGAGCACTCGTTTCGGCAGGGCAGGAAAGCGCGCGCCGCCGCGCACATGCCCTCGCACTGATCGGTGAGAATCTGGCCCTCAGCCAAACAACCGCGGACCGACCCCGCTGGGTCGAAGGAACGCTGAGCCAACCCGTGCTCCGCTCCTATTCCGCGGACAGTGGCGTACACCAGATTCTCGGCGACGCGCAGCGACGCACCGTCGTCCTGACCAGCGCCACGATCGGTGACGACATTCCCGCTGCATTCGGAATCCCCTGCGATGCAGCGACAACAGCGACCGTGTCCAGCCCTTTCGCATATGAAGACCAGGCCATCTTCTATTGCGCCGCCGATCTGCCCGACCCACGACAACCTGGTTGGGCTGCCGCCGCACACGCCGAACTATCAACGCTGATCAAAGCCGCAGGAGGACGAACACTAGCGCTGTTCACATCGTGGAACTCTCTGCACGCGGCTCACGCAGCAGTTGCACCGACCCTCGACGTAGACGTGCTGGTCCAAGGCGAGCTGGGTCGCCAAGAACTGCTGCGCCGCTTTCGCGATGACAACACATCTTGCCTCTTCGGCACCATCGGACTCGCTCAGGGAACCGACATACCCGGGGACGCCTTAACTCTCGTCACCCTCGACCGACTGCCGTTCCCTCCAGCGCGCGACCCCTACTACCAGGCGCGGCGAGCCACCGCCCGTGCGCGAGCCTTTCAAGACGTCGATCTCCGCCACGCCCAAACCCTCCTAGCACAGGTAGCTGGCCGGCTCATCCGCAAAAGCACAGACCGTGGTGTCTTCGCTGTACTTGATCCGCGACTCGCCAACGCCGGCTACCGCTGGTCACTCGTCAACGCCGCACCACCGATGCGACGAAGCCGAGACAGCGTCGAAGTCTGCGAATTCCTTCGGTCTCTGCGCCCCGTCAACCCGGACGCCGAGGGCCCACTCCCGGTGGACTTTAAATCCCTTGCCTAGCAATAGACCTGGTTCCGCTCATTGCTCACGCCCACCCGCACGACGAGATGATGCAGCACGCCTCAGCCGTCTACCAGACCAGAGCCCTGATCCTGTTGGTAGTCATAGCGATCTGGCCCCACCCGCCTCGCCGGCACCAAGGTCTCTCGGGGGTCGACGCCACGCTCGTTGTGCCGTCGCCAAGAGGTAGTCGGTTCATCGATGGATACCGCAGCGGATCTCGGACCCGTAGCGTCAGTTGACGTTCGACGTCGAGCTCGGGCGATGACCGTTTCTAAAGGAGCGACGGTTGCTTATGTAGATCCAGCATTTGCGATCCAGAGCACGACGATTCGCAAGTCCGACAAACAGAATTCGAATCCTTTTGATAGCAATGCTGCTCAGCTACGCTGACCGAACCAACGGCGACCTACGAGCCCCGCGCACGCTCGAGGCAACGTGACGTGCCGAATACTGCTGCGCCAAGCGGTAATTCGGCTCAACCGGCAACCAGCCGCGCTGGCCGACAATTGGCAGTATTGTGCTCCCTATAGTGTCGAGTCGAAGCTGGTGATCGGTGTGCGTGCCACATTCATTTTCGCGGACGACATTTTCGTCCGGGCCGTCCGGGCCGTCCGGGCCGTCCGGGCCGTCCGGGCCGTAGCTGCGGCGCCGCTCATGTGGTGCGGCGTACCAGGATTGATCGAGGGCAGTCGCGATCGGGACCGCAGCTTGGCGGGCGAAAGCCCTACGCAGCTGCCGTAGGGCTTTGTCGCCATCTGTTGCGTGGTCAGCCGTGGCTGATGGGACTTCGGGGTGGGCATGTCCGGCAGGTACAGGCCAGCTTTGGGGAGCTCCGCGTACCCAGGGGCGTACTTGCGGTGGAGATGAAAGTAGTGCCCGAGCGGGGTCAGCATCGGATTCCAACGCTCACCGTTGCTATCGATCACAATCAGGTCGGCTCGTTCTAGCGCTGCTGCGCTTTGACGCCAGCTCTTGACCGGGGGCGTGTCCGACATCCCGTGCGCGATCCACGCCAACACCGCCAGCTGCCGGTCATTTATACCGCGTTCAGTCGGCATTGCGGATACATCCCCCAGATGTAGATCGTAGTTGGCCACCACGGCATCCAGCCGTCGACCGAGTCACACGATACCGACTCGGCTACAACCGATCTCAGCGCCAGTGACAACGAGAGCGGTCGTGCCCCTCAACCTCGTCGACTACTGCAAGCCATCCGCGAGCCTGCTGGCAGCCTTCGCTCGACCACTAGTAAGACGGCCCCGAAGCCCCGCCTGCCAAGAATTTGCCCTCACCCCGGACGTCAGCCACCCAGGCTTCAAATTCCACTTGCACCCTGGGCCATACAAACTGGTCGCGCCGCCCCACCCCCGGGTATATTTCATCAACGCGATGAACACCTGTGCTGTTGATGAATGTCCTAACGAAGCTGCGTTCAGATCGAGAACTCGGCCGACCTGGTGCGACCAGCACATCACCGCGATTCTGTTGCAGGGCGGGCTTGCCCCGCTCGAACCCTTCACCAAGCGTGATGCCTACCGCCTGACGCGCTGCACGACCTGTGGCTGCGAGGCGCACTACAAGTTCGACTACATCCTCGACAAGAACGCGATTAATGAACCCGTGTGCCGTGCTTGCTTCTGGCGGCAATGGGCAGCCGATGCTCGGCGGCTCTCACACAGCGCGGCAGTACCAGTGGACTTGGAAGCGGTGCGCCAGCACGCCGAGCTGAACGGGCTTGAATACCTTGACCCACTTACTAACCCATCACTGGAGGACGACCCGCACCTAACCCGATGCAAGAGCTGCGGCAAGATCCAAGCCGAACGGACGGGCGACATCGGCTGGGGCTGCAGTAGCTGCCACCGCAACCCCAAACGCCAAACACCCGTCAACGAAGCCGGCCCGAAGACACAGAACCTCCTGCGCAACTCTGACAACAAGGCAGTCTCGTGGTGGGACCACGACGCCAACCCCGAATCACTCTGGCAGACAGCAAAACTCCGATCGCCGAAACAAGCCCGATGGCGGTGTCCGGTGTGCGGCACGAGATTCACCGCTGTCATCCGGGAAATGACAGACCACACATGGCGCAGGTCGTGTCCGTCATGCAGAGCCGAATGGGAGCGCGAGCACGCACGGCGTCAGGCGGAACTCAGCACCAAAACCGTCGCGGACATCCCCCAGCTGGCTGCGCAGTGGATCGACCCGACGCCCCCTGACCAAGTGCCGGTTCTGGAGTTCGGGCTGTTCAAGTTCCGGTGTTCCAACGGGCACCAGCCTCGCAGCCGCCCGGACCGGTGGCTGGAGGAGGGATGTCCTTCCTGCCGCGCGAACGCTACCCGCAAGGCGAACGCCGCTTCTGCAACGGCGGACCCCACCTCATCACGCCTGAGTCCGGAGATCAGCTCTCAGTGGCACCCCACCCGCAACGGTCGTTGGCAATTGGCCGAGGTCTCCCCGGAGTCGCGTCGCCTTGCGTGGTGGAAGGACCCCGTGTGCGGTCACGAATGGGAAGCAACCCCACGCGAACGCGACAATTATGCCCGCCTCCGGTGCCCCGAATGCAGCACGGTGCTCGACTCCCTGGCCTTCCACTATCCCGAGCTGGCCGCCCAGTGGGCACCAGAAAACAACGTAACCCCGTGGCATGTCCGCCCCACCGGGACGATGCTCGGCGAACAGCCAGTTTGGGTGTGCCCCAACGATCCTGCGCACCGCTGGCAATCGTCACCAGCTTCGCGGGCCGCCGGCTCGACGTGCCCCGAGTGCCAACAAAGCGGTAAGTCGATGGTCGAACTCGCCCACCTGACCCAAGCACGACACATCTTCGGCAACGCAGCCTCTGGTAAGCGCATCAGCTCCGACATATTCACGCGCCGCGGAGCCTGGACTGTCGATATTCTTGTCGACTTACCAGCGGGCGGACAGCTGGCCATCGAGTATGACGGTGCGTACTGGCATGCCGACAAGGGCGAGCTGGATGCCGACAAGAGCCGAGACCTACTCGCCACTGGCCTGACCGTTGTTCGGCTGCGCGAGGCACCACTACCGCCCCTCGGCATCGACGATCCCTCCTACCACGAGATCACCGTATATTCGCTCGCCCCTGACCCAGTGGGTGTGATCAAGCTGGTGAAGTCGATTGTCTGCCAGTAAGGGTCGGTTACCGGAGGTCAACTTCTAGCTAGCGAAAGCTCCTAGTCAGCCAAGTACCGCACGTCCTGGAGCATTGCGATCTGCCCCATGGCCAGATCCCTGACACATCCCGACGGCATCGTCGTTCCCTGGAACATGGGTGACGAGAATACTTTTCACTTCTCCGACGATGCGCAGACTCTGTGCGGCACAAGTCCCCGAAGCCAGCACATGGCCGTCAAAATCGGCGATGTCAGCACTGCTGCCAGCAATGACCGGGCACTGCTCATCCCGGTGCACCATTCGAAGGAGAAATGATTCGAGCCCCGAAGAACCCGAGGTCGATGAGCCGTGCGCGCAAGTCGGAGAACGCGTGGTCCGCCAACTGCTCCGGTGAGGCACGGAGCATATCGGTGGCTTTCGCTGCGATATGTTGACGCTCCCAATGGTCGGTGTTGTCAAGCAGTTGAATGAAGACACGACAACTTACCTCAGTCGCCTGTGCACGAACGAGCCTGTCAGCAACGGACATCGGATAGTTGATTCGTCCGCCAGTTGCTTCCAGAGTACGAGCAGTCAGCTGTAACCATTGGTCGTCGTCAATGTTGTTAACGAAAGACCAGCGACCGAGTCTGGCGAGCGCTATCTGCACTGTGGTCGTGTCACCGTCTAAAAGTCGAGTCCAGAACCTGACAGCGGCGGCGAGTTTGAGCGAGTCCGGTTCAGCGCCTTGAACGAGATAGGCGATGTCTTCGGCCGCATCGGCGAGCACGTCCGGTACATTTTTCAGCCGGCGAAGCAGCGTATCGAAATCGTAGCCCGACACCTCATGAACAGTAGCGATGGCAATGATTCGAGCCACATTGTCTGCGTGGCGCTTTGCTGCTTCGAACAGATCATCTGCGCAGTGGTGATACAGCCAAGGAGTGGGATGTGCCCACTTCAAGGTGAGATCAAACGTTTGCTTACCGAAGGGATCCCGCCTGAAGAACGATTGCAGGCATGCTTCGAGCCACTCACCAGCGATGTTCTCCAGGAACGCACGCGAGGATGCCAGGATGGCACGGAATTCCAGTCCGGCACCATCGGGGAGCCCTAGGAGATTGTTCAGTGCTTGTGCGAATTCCATTCGAACACTGCTAGTATTGCGGTGCTCCCAGCCAGCTAGAGCCAGCATTGTTTGCAGGCCCTGGCCCCACGAAGAGTTGATCGCACGCTCTAACGGCGACGAGCTGACCTTGCCGCCCTCGGGAGCACTATGGATCAATCTTTCGCAGACGTCCCACATCTCGTTTACCTTTGCTGAAATATCAGCTTCGTTATTCGCTAATCCTCTGGCTAGGTCGAGAAGCACCTTTTGGAGCTCTTGCGTGTCTTTACCATCATTGAATCCATACGGCTGATCTGCATCCTCGAATATATCTAACATGCGGGCGACGACGGCATCAATTACCTGGGGTGCATTGGGGCCAATGTCAGCGGCACCGGCTGTCAGTCCGCGCACGTAGTGTTCGACGTATTGGTTCGTCCCCAGAGCGGACATGATGGCCTGCGGGGTAGCGCTCCACTGCCCCGGATCTGCCGCCACTGCCTCTTCGAGCGCACGTGCAAGAGGAAAGGAGTCACCCCAGCCCTGGTTGCTGGGTTCACCGAGGTTCCAAGATGCCACCGTAGCGGCAACTTCCAGAGGGGGGCGCCCAGAGAGATCATCGATGCCGTAAGGAGACTCGACAACCTGGAACTCGATGGCGAAATTTCGATCGGCTATGAGAGGTTGCGTTGTTGGTTGATCGTTCCAGAGTTCAGAGGTCCGAGTGATGGCGTCAGCCCAGGCAGTCAAGACACTGTCGGGGAGAAGCGCCGACCAGCGCCACATTCGGCGCCAGTCGGCAGGAATGTCGTCTTCATCGGCTGGTGACGGCGAGGGCGTCCCGCAGGCTTCGACCCATGGCCGGAGATCCTCCGCGGAGGGGTCGCGAGCCATGATGCTGGCCACGAGGGCGAGGTCCTCTGCTGTCGTAAGTGCATGCGTGATCCGCTGGGCGATGTGGGCGATTCCATCGGAGATAGGTTGAGTGTCGGCATGCGCCAAGGCTTGGCCACGTAGGCGGTCGCCGACCTCACCCGACAACTTCCGCACCCAGTTCCATTGCTCCCTGAACGGCACATCGCTCTGTTGTGCTGCAGATATCAGACGTGAAAGATGATGTGCGAACAGCAATAGTGGCTGCGGGTGATCATCAAGGTCCAGGCCGAGTGCCTGGACGCCGAGCCATACATGACCGGCCTTGTCGCCGCGAGCCAGTCGCCTGGTCTTGCCCGCTACCATCCGAGCCCGTTCAACGAGATTGCCGTCGGTAACGCCAGCAACGAGATGCGCAAGAATCTCCGTGGCGTCGTATCGAGTTCCGCTCGAGAAGTCGCTGCAATGGTTAAGAACCGCGTCCGCCACCTGCTCGACCACGGGTTCGTACGGCTCCGCATCGCACGTCGCATGTACAACGAAAGACCGAATATTCGGTGAATCGCTGTGCAAGCGAGCGATCTCCGCCATCACCGGATAGCCTTCGGCACCCAACGACACAGCTACTCTAAGCACTTCGAATCGAGCGGCGGCATGTACTTCGGATTCCATCGTCGCGATGTCGGTCATAATCAACTGCAGCAACTCCGCGACCTGGGCGGGGTCTGTCTGGCCGAGGCTGCCACGCAGCGCAGCGACCGGCCAAGCTGAACTCGTTGATGGAGCCTGGGCGATGCGCGCCGCGTGCAACGGCGTCAGCCAGGCGGGATCCTGCACCGCGCCGAAAAACAGCCTCAAATGGTGATCATTTGTGGCGATGCCCGCCAACGCCTCGACTTGGTCGGCTGACGACCAAGGCTGTGCGGCCAGGTCCAGAATCGCGTCCGCAACTTCGTCCGGCGGAATGAACATCCGACCGAACCAAGTAACAACCCGATCAAAGAGCTCGTTAACCTCCGCCAACGACAGCTCCTCGTGCACACCGTCATTGGCGATTCCACGCAGTTCTTGGTACTCCGCGATTAGATCAGCGGGACCTGAGCGCGGATCAATGCCTGCTCGGCTTCGCAGCTGGGCGAGCAGTTTCAGGGAGTAGCTTGTGGCGCGGGATTCTCCGGATGACACGCGACGGAGTATGGAATCTAGTGTCTCTCGAGCAGCCTCCTGGTCCGTCCCAGGCACAGCTGTCTGCGTCTCGTATACGCGCCAAGCTGTCAGCACTGCTGTCAGTCCACCTTCGGCTGGATCATGCCCCTCGACAACGTGATTCAGCGCCTCGCGCAAATTGTAGGCGGCACTCGCTGAAAGCCGGAGCCTAGATTCGTCCGTTTCAGCTTGTGTCAAGAATGCCTTGGCAGTTCGCAAACAACTAAGTATCTTCACTGCCGGTGCGCCGAGTTCTGCTTGCAGCCGCTCCACCACCGACGGTGCCAGGTCTAGCACCACCTCATCGTCAAGCATTCCTCTATACCTCTCCCATAGCCTGAAGCTCCGGCCCGAATGCCCGAACGAGCCCAGCAAACTCGGCGCCAATCCATGGGTACCGCAGCGCCCATAGCTCGTTAGAGCCCCTCAGGACCGCCACTCCTCTCGTGCTGCAGGTGCGGCCTCTATAGAGAGAATTCCTCCCGCGAACCGCGGCATCCTGTTTCGCCAGAAGCTCTACTAGGTCGAGGAGTGTGGCTGCCGCAGCGACAGCTTCGATGACGTAACGCGATAGCCGCCTATGCATCTCGATCAGCGTCGCGTAAACAGGCCAACGTAACAGATCGAGCCGCGGAGGCTGGATTAGGAAATGGCGAGAGTCTGCAGGTCGGGTTCGGCCGGTATTGGACGCCATGGCGGTCTACTTTCGTGACCTCACCCGCGTGAAGGCAAGGGTTCTATCTTACACCACGTATGCGCAAGACCCCGTTTAGCTCACCCAACGCCGACCTCGGTGTGCCGACTCCGCTGGATTGGGCACCGAAGGCCAAGAGACGATGGGTAGGAAGATCGCGGGCCGACCCGTAGGGCCGGAGCTCAGTTGCTCCGGGTGGCTTCACTGACACATAGCGATCGTATGACCGCAAGGGTTGGGTAGCCCACACGTTTTCTGGACTCGTCAGGCCGATCTGAAGAAGCGGTGGCACACGTTATTTCGACGACACTCGCCAACGCTTAGGCTTCGTCCACGTTGCTTCACAGAAGCCCTCGACACACTTGCCCTCTTCCGGGTCCTCGATAATTCGGAACATCCATGGTCCCTGGAATTCGTAACCATCCTTCACTGCGTGATCGGTCACGAGCCCCACATCGAAGATCAGCTCCTTAAGCTCACACGGTCCGGTACCGACACCACCGCGCCATTCAGGCCATTCCAAATCAGGGCGAAAGCCGTGTTTAGTGGTCATGCCACTCTCTTCGAAGGTGACACGTATACCGTAGGGCGGTCGAACATAGCCCGGCCTGAAGGTGAATGTCATTCGGCGAGCGGTGTATTCGTTGATTTCGTCAGCGGGATCGAAGCCGAGTTCCCACCATGTATTTTCAGCGGAGAACCCGGTGCCGTCGAGTGCGACTTCGAACATGTGCTCAAGATCGAGGAGGAGCATGTCGAAACCTGCTGGTACAGCGTAGTTCTCCTCCTCTCCGCTGCGGCTGACAACGAACTCCTTCTTGACTGGATACGCGATCAGCAAGACGCGCCCTGCGGGCGTCGCGGGTGTCACGAGTCGCCGGTCCATGCGACCGCCGTCCGTTGCAGGCTCTCCGAATTTGGCGTGGGCCCATCGCTCGTGGTCGGCCTTGAGCTGCCGGAGGTGTTCGACTGAGTAGGTGATGGGCTGGTCGTCGACTTGTTTGTGGTGCACCTTGCACAGCAGTATGAGGTTGTCGTACTTGTCGAGTTCCCCGCTGCTGATCAGCCCTGCCCTGGGCCCCCCTTTGGATCGCGCGACGATGTGCGCCTCGTCCCCGACCACCGACTCGCGGTCACCCTGGTTCCCGTCCAGGATGAGAGTCGTCTTGCAGATCGCGCATGAGTTGTGGGCACGAGCCCACAGGATCTTTCGATCTCGATCTTCGATCGTCACACTCGAAGTGTCGCAAACCATTCAGCTACATCGCGACTATGTCTGATATTCGAACGACAGGCCGGGCCAACAGCTGGGCATCACAAACATCGAAAGCCAGTACGCCCACTACAACTCACCGGCACAGGACGCCGGCGACAGCGTGATCCAATGCCCCGTCATCGTTCACGCACCCGGCGGTGCGGCTGACCGCACCCTTAGGCCGTGCGGTCGAGTGCCTCACCCATGGAGGCAGCATTTGGCTCACCCCGTCACACCACAACACCAGCACACACCCACAACCGAACACGAGCAATACATCTCACCCAGGGGCCGGGTTCGGGGGAAGACGCGCGCTGTGCTGATCCCGCCAGCCATCCCACCCCTGACACCGATAGACGAACTGATCGAAAGCCTCCGTACCGCACCACCACCGGTCCCGGCACCGATCGACCGCGACATCGTCTACGGCATGTGCACTGTCGGTGATGCCGGACGCATCCACGACAAACACCTCCTCGCCGCACTCGATTGGATCGCCGGCACCCGACTCGACATTCGCTGCCGCCCTGACGGTGCCGTGCTCGTCCACCCCACCGAGTACGGCGAAACGCACGTGAGCGCGAACCACCATTTCCGTGTTCCGTTCCGGCTGCGCCGCATCGCCGACCTCAACGTCGGCGACAAAGTCCTGCTCGTCGCCCACCCCACCGATCAGCAACTCGCCATCTACTCACCACCAGCACTACACGCCATTTTCGGGCAACCACGAAACCAGGCGTCGTAGGCGATGACCACGCCAGTCCGCAGCGTCGCGGACCCCGCCGCCATCGCCACCACCCGAATCCTGCTCTCGCAGATCGGCATCACACCCACCGACCTACTCACCGACACCCACCCAGCACCCACCTTCAACCAAGTAATCCCGAAACTCCGCACCACCCTCACCCCAGGAACCCTGCGCACCTACAACACCCACCTGCGCTGGCTCGAAAACAATTGGCCCCAAAGACGGTTGGACGAAGTATCCAAAGCCGAACTCGACGAACGAGCACGGCAAGTCCAGGCCAACAGCAGGACCACCCGCGGCACCCGCAACGGCGCCAGCGCCAAACAACATTTCATCAGCGCCGTGCGCTGCCTCTACCGCTACGCCGAAGACAACAACTGGATCCACCCCACCCGAAACCCCGCCCGCAGCCTCACTATGCCCGCGCGGCCCGCCTCGCATCGGCAAGCGATCCCCTCACCACGACTGGCCGAGATCTGCCACGTCGCCTCGATCACCGGCGACGACCGCGAACTCGACACGCTTCTGCTGCGACTGCACATCGAAACCGCCTGCCGCCGCAGCGGCGCGCTGAACCTACGACCGTGTGACCTCGACCCACACCAATGCCTGATCCTGCTACGCGAGAAGAACAACATCGACCGCTGGCAACCGATCTCCCCCACCCTCATGGCCCACCTCCTCCACCACACAGCACAACGCGGCAGCCCACCCGATGGCCAGCTCCTGCGCTACCGCAGCGGCAAACCCATCACCCGCCGACGCTACGACCACCTTTGGGACCGCCTCGGCCGCCATTTGCCTTGGGTCGCGGCCCAGCGCGTCACGACCCACTGGCTGCGGCACACCACCCTCACCTGGGTCGAACGCGCCTTCGGCTACGCCACCGCCCGCGCCTACGCCGGCCACCACACCCGAGCCCACGGCACCACCGCCACCTACGTCAAAGCCGACCTCTACGAAATCACCACAGCCCTAGCAACACTCACCCAAGAACCCCACCCACTCCTCACCGAGGCCCCTCTCGCGGCGGCAAACAGCTATTGAGTACCGGCCCGGTCGCTGCCATGCGGTGACCGGGCCTGCAACTACCACATATCGAGAGACGTTGAGACGGCACCGATTACGCACCGAACGCAGGGTCGCAGCCGACGTACCGGGCGTGTTACCGAGCCGATCGCACTGCAGCGACCAGCACCACCAAACACAGCACCCAGCAACCGATTCCGCTCTACCGCGAAGGCTGACTGGACCACCTCGTAAACAAGTGACCGTCAGATACTTTAAGCACGCGGCAAGCCAGCTACCTCAGAAAGGAGACCGAAACCCACTACAGCTCAACACAATACCGAGCATGGAGAACTCCACAACATCTCTGTGCTACGCTTCAGCGACGTATCTGAACAGTGCTTAAACACACCCATGTGTCATCGGTGTCGCAACGCGGGGTTCAAGTCCCCTCTCGCGCACAACTTGTGACATGTGTGTCGCGTTCAGGGGTTCAAGAGCCCCCGAACGCGACACATACGCCCCCACCAGGCCTCTTCCGACACATCCCCGCTATCGAAGCCAGCTACCGTGTTCAAGAGACCTCGAACACGCGCCTGCGGCACACGCGAGAAGTTTGCCCGGCCCGGCCAGGAACCTGTCAGAAACCCGACCGTCTGGACTCTTCGAGATAACAGGGCGGTCGCTGGCCCAACACCGACGAAGCCAGAACGTGTCGGCGTGTCTCATCGAGCACGTTTTCCCGAACGCATGCGAAGCCAGCAACCAAGGTGTAGGAGTCCGGCAACCGCTTCTACCGGGAAGCAAAGCCGGTCAAACACCCCCGAACCGGACACCGCAACGCAGCAGCTAGCCCTCCCGCGGCATGAAGAGCGAAAGCCCGTCCCGAGACTCCGGATCCCGCAACGGAGCCACTGCCGACGACAGGGCCTGGCCCAGCACCTGTGGACCCAGCACCGCGACAAGCCCCTCCTCGGGCATCGCGACCAACAGCACCGGATCCCCCGGCTCGATCCCCACCCAACGCCGCTTCTCCAGCGGCAACCGAACATGACCCCGGTGATCGATCGCAGAACGCCCCCACTCGACCGCACCGATCACAATCATGTCCTCGACCACCACGAACCCGACCACCGTCCCCGCCGGCCACCCCATCGCCTCGAACACCCGCGGCCCACACACCCGCGACCGATCATTGACGATCGACACCGCGAACTGCGACGACCACAACGGATCTGACGCATTCGCACTGGCCCGCTCGAGGAAGGACTCCGCCTCGTCCAGACAGCGGTCCATAAGGACGGGGAACTGTTTACGATCGAATTTGGACATCGGCTCCTGACCCCGCCGCTGATCCTCGTCCAACACCATCAAACCCGAACTTCACGAACCGTGCCACCCAAAGCCTGCTACGCACAGACCGGCAGGGGTCGAGATCAGCTTCGCCGATAATCTCGGCAATATGGGCGCGCGCATCGACCTGCCCGTGCGGCGAGAAACCACGCCCTGCTCGCGTCGCGTTCAATCCAGCGCCGTTGACGCGCGTATGCGCAGCTCCAGGATCTCTTCGGCACCGAAATGCTCGCCAGTAGGCACGAACCCGGCGTTGATATACAACGCTCGCGCTCGCTCGTTGTTCTGCTGGACGCCGAGCCGGATCAATGGCGCGGCCAGATCATCGCGAACATGGGCGATCACCGCGCGCAAAGCGGCAGCGCCGAAGCCGTTGCCTTGCGCGTCCTTGTCGATCATCAACCGGTACAGCCAGATGTGGCCATCGTCCAGATCGGGGCCGTACATCACGAACCCCACTGCCTCGCCCGCCACCCGCACGGCCCGAGTCAGAAACCCAGGCAGGAAACGGCTTTCGGCGATCGAATACAGATTGGTCGCAACAAGACCACTCTGCTCATCCGCCACGGTCAGCTCAGCGACGTCCTCCCACGTGCCCGCACACAGGTCACTCAACTCCACACCGATCGACATACGGCAATTAATAGATCCTCAACGCGACCGTGTCACCTTGTTTTCCGCCCATCGTCCACACCTCCGGGCAGTTGAGGCCAGTCGGGGTGGCTACCCGCTACGGCAGGCCGACCTGCATAAGCCGCTACTCAACGTTCTGCAGCTCAATGAGCCATGGTCCACGCATACCCCTCAGGCTCGACGCGTACGTCTAGTCTATTTTCAAGCTACGTAATTCCATAAATGCGACTCTGCTCCTTAAAAATATCGTCGAGGAGGTCCTCATCGAGGGTTACTTTGCATGTCGCGGTGATGACAAAGTTCTTGCCCGTTCCTGCGGCTGGATTGTGGAGAACCCTCTCCACCTCGGTCACAAGCTGTATGACCCAAGTCTCGATATCATGAATCGGTCGATCGGCGAGCTTGCTGACGCTAGTTAGCAGGCGTCGGATATTCCGGGGTCCAGTCACGTTTCTCGCGTTTTGAGACCATTCGAGAAATTGCTTGTAAACCGAGAGAACTCGGCGAGCCATCCCGTGGATCAGCCTGAAGTCGCCGGACATCCCCTCGCGCCCAAACGCTTCCACCTGATCCTTTACCTCGAAAGCCAGTTCGAGACCATTCACCATGGCCTTCAAATCTCGTAATGAAGCCACCGCGTATGCGGAAGAACCACGCCCGTTCTCAATAGATGTTAAGGGATATAGCCGTGACACAGTCTTGCGCGATCTGATCTCTTCGAGGCCGATCTGGAGATGCCCCGCATAGAGTAGAAATTCCCATGACCATGGGCGGTTGCAGATCACGTAGTCAATCTCGGACTGCGTTCTCGGCACATAAGGAAACACCTCGAGCGCGTTTGTTTCGGTTACCGAGCCGCCGCCTTCCGCTGCAGGGTTGTCGAACTTCTCGTGGGCCCATCGCTCGTGTTCTGCCTTCAGCTGCCGTAGACGTTCGGCTGTGTACGACCCCGGCTGATCATCTATTTGTTTGTGATGCACCTTGCATAGGAGAATCAGGTTTTCGTACTTGTTTAGGTCGGCGGTAGGGATCAGACTTGCCCGCGGGCCGCCGCTTGATTGGGCGACGATGTGTGCTTCGTCGCCAACGACGGATTCCCGGTCAGTTTCTGTCGCATCCACCACCAGGGGCTGCTTACAGATCGCGCATGAGTTATGGGAGCGCGCCCAGAGGATCTTCCGGTCCCGAGCTTCGATCGTCACAGCCGAAGTGTGGCAGGCTGGCCTCTTGTCTTGCAGGCGATCTCGCCGAGCAGGTCCGCTGATCGGGTTGGTGCTGGTGCTGGTGCGTGGCCAGGTGGATGTAACTCGGTGATACACCCCAGTTCCATCGTGGTTTGGGCGTATGCACTGGTCACAGTTCACCTTTTCGGGTAATGGATCAGCCGGCCGTTAGACATAGGGACCGTTCTCGGTTGCGCCTCCGGAGAGGCTTCACGTCGCAAGCCTGGAAGCTCATTTCACCTGCGGTGATTCGGATATCGGCCGCTGGGGCCAGGTCCAGTCGGTGATGGCGGGGTCGTCTTCGCCGTGCTGGCGGGTGTAGGCGCGGGCGGACAGGCGGGCGTCGGCCATTTGCTGGCGCAGGATCGCTACCCGGCTGCCGAGGGATGGAACGCGGTCGATGACGTCCATGACGAGGTGGAAGCGGTCGAGTTCGTTGAGCATCACCATGTCGAATGGTGTTGTGGTGGTGCCTTCTTCGTTGTATCCGCGCACGTGAATGTTGTGGTGGTTGGTGCGGGCGTAGGTGAGTTGGTGGATCACCGACGGGTAGCCGTGGAAGGCGAAGATCACCGGTTTGTCGGCGGTGAACAGCGCGTCGAAGTCGCGATCGGACAGGCCGTGGGGGTGTCGGTTGTCGGGTTGCAGGCGCATCAGGTCGACGACGTTGATGAACCGGACCTTCAGTTCGGGAAGGTGGGTGGCGAGTAGGTCTGCGGCGGCGAGTGTTTCGAGGGTGGGGATGTCGCCTGCGCAAGCGAGTACGACGTCGGGTTCGCCGTCGGTGGTGCCTGCCCACGGCCAGATTCCGAGTCCTCTGGTGCAGTGGGCGATGGCTTCGTCCATGGTCAGGTAGGTGAGTGCGGGTTGCTTTCCGGCGATGATGAGGTTGACGTAGTTGCGGCTGCGCAGGCAGTGATCGGCCACCGAGAGCAGGGTGTTGGTGTCCGGCGGCAGGTAGACCCGGGTGATCTCGGCTTTCTTCGTGATCACGTGGTCGATGAAACCTGGGTCCTGGTGCGAGAATCCGTTGTTGTCTTGACGCCAAACATGGGACGACAGTAGGTAATTCAGTGAGGCGATCGGGGCTCGCCACGGGATTTCCCTGGTGGTTTTGAGCCATTTGGCGTGCTGGTTGAACATCGAGTCGACGATGTGGATGAACGCCTCGTAGCAGTTGAACAATCCGTGCCGCCCGGTGAGCAGGTAGCCCTCCAGCCAGCCCTGACATAGATGTTCGGAGAGCACTTCCATGACTCGCCCGTCGGGAGCGAGATGGTCGTCTCCGGCCACAGTGCTTGCGTCCCAGGCCCGATCGGTTCGTTCGAAGACCGCCGAGAGTCGGTTCGACGCTGTTTCGTCCGGACCCATCAGCCGGAATCGGTCGGGGTTGGCGGCGATGATGTCACGTAGGAATTCTCCGAGGACCCCGGTCGCCCCGCTGGACTCGACCGCGGGATGCGCGACCGGGACGGCGTAGTTGCGGAAGTCGGGCATGGACAGGTCGCGCAGCAGCCGGCCGCCGTTGGCGTGCGGATTGGCGCTCATCCGCTGAACGCCTTGCAGTGCAAGGGAAGTCAGTTCCGGGACGAGCCGTCCGGTGGCGTCGAACAGCTCCTCGGGCCGGTAGCTGCGCATCCACTGCTCCAACTGCGCCCGGTGTCCCTCGTCGGTTCGGGTGTTCGCCAGTGGCACCTGGTGCGCGCGCCAGGTGCCCTCGACCGGGAGACCGTCGACCACTTTCGGCCCGGTCCAGCCCTTCGGGGTGCGCAGGACGATCATCGGCCACGATGGGCGCGCCGAGCCGGTGCCGGCGCGGGCGTCGCGCTGGATGGCCGCGATGTCGTCGCACACTCTGTCGAGGGTCGCGGCGAGTTGTTGGTGCACCTCGGCGGGATCGTCGCCGACCACGAAGTACGGGGTGTGGCCGTAACCGCGCATCAGCGAGGCCAGCTCCTCGTCCGGGATACGTGCCAGCACAGTGGGATTGGCGATCTTGTAGCCGTTGAGGTGCAGTACGGGCAGCACCGCGCCATCGGTCACCGGGTTGAGGAATTTGTTCGAATGCCAGCTCGCGGCGAGCGGCCCGGTCTCGGCTTCGCCGTCGCCGATTACGCACAGTGCCAACAGATCCGGGTTGTCGAAGACGGCGCCGTAGGCGTGCACGAGGGCGTAACCGAGTTCGCCGCCTTCATGAATAGACCCTGGTGTCTCGGGTGCGACGTGGCTCGGAATCCCGCCGGGGAAGGAGAACTGCCGAAACAGTGCCCGCATGCCGTCCTCGTCTTGGCTGATCGCGGAGTACACCTCGCTGTAGGTGCCCTCCAGGTAGGTATTGGCCACCAGTCCCGGTCCCCCGTGCCCGGGTCCGGTCACGTACAGCGCGTTGAGGTTTCGTGCTTTGATGACGCGGTTCATGTGCGCGTACAGCAAATTGAGGCCCGGCGTTGTCCCCCAGTGTCCGAGCAGCCGTGGTTTGACGTGTTCGGCGCGCAGCGGTTCGCGCAGCAGCGGGTTGTCCAGCAGATAGATCTGGCCCACCGACAGATAGTTCGCCGCTCGCCAGTAGGCGTCGATCAGCTTCAGCTCATCAACGGTCAGGGTGGGGTTCTCGGCAAGATGGATGGACGGCACGGTGGCCTCCTCTGGATCGTTGTTCAGGTGTAGGCCGCCACCGACGCGGATCGCGTTGCGGCAGTGCTGAATCGGGCGGCGCGGCGGCGCAGCGAACGGCTCGTGCTGTAGCGCCTGCGCCGCGGTGTGACGGTCACGGCAGCCATGCGATAGAAGATGCGCTTACCGATTTCGATGAGCACGAGATAGCCGACAACCATGGCGGCCAGTGCCGCGAAGTACAGACCGGGCAGCGGACTGAACCCGAGCGTATGAGCCAGCGGCGTGGCAGGCAGGACGGCACCGATCGCGACTACGCCGAACGCCGCCAGCAGCAGCGCAACGCTGGGACGGCTGCGGAAGAACGGTATCCGGCGGGTACGGATCGCGAAGATCACCAGGGTCTGGGTCGCCAGCGACTCGACGAACCAGCCGGTGCGGAATTCCATCGGCCCGGCGTGGAAGATCCCGAGCATGACCGCGAAGGTCAGAAAGTCGAACACCGAGCTCAGTGGACCGAAGAAGATCATGAAGCGCCGGATGAAACCGATATCCCAGTGCGAGGGGCGACGCAGTTGTTCCTCGTCGACCTGGTCGGTCGGGATGGCGAGTTGGCTGGTGTCGTAGAGCAGGTTGTTGACCAGGATCTGCGAGGGCAGCATCGGCAGGAACGACAGGAACACCGAGGCGCCCGCGGCGGAGAACATGTTGCCGAAGTTGCTCGACGTACCCATCAGGACGTATTTGATGGTGTTGGCGAAGATGCGGCGTCCCTCGCCGACACCGTCGGCGAGTACGTCGAGGTTCTTTTCCAGCAGGATCACATCGGCCGCGTCTTTGGCGACGTCGGTGGCCGAATCCACGGAGATGCCGACGTCGGCGGCGTGCAGTGCGAGCGCGTCGTTGACGCCGTCGCCGAGGAACGCGACAGCTCCCCCGCTGAGGCGTTGGACCCGCACTATCCGGGCTTTCGCCGCGGGGCTGATGCGGGCGAACACGGTCGTTGCCGGAATTGCGAGGGCGAGCGCGGCGTCATCGAGTGCATCGACCTCAGCACCTGTCAGTACGCCTTTGCCGAGTCCGAGATCGCGGCAGACCTTCGACGCGACGGCCGGGTTGTCGCCGGTGACCACCTTGACCGAAATCCCCAACGTCGCCAGCCTGCGCAGTGCGGCGGCGGCGTCGGTTTTGGGTGGGTCCAGGAATACCAGCAGCCCGACCAATCGCAGGTCGTGTTCGTCGCGAGTTGTCGGTGGCTGCTGATCGCGGGCAGGGCGGGCGGCGACGGCGACCACGCGGTTGCCTGCGGCGAACTCCGCGGCCAGTGCTTCGCGTGCGGCGGCGGGCACCTCGATGCATCGTTGCAACACTGTTTCGGGTGCGCCTTTGGTGATCAGGGTCGACCGGCCCGCACTGTCGCGGACCAGGACCGAGACCATGTTGCGTTGATGGTCGAAAGGCAGCACACCGAGTCTGGTGTAGCTCGCCAGGGCGGACTGCTGGGCCTTGACTTCAGGTGCGTTCCACAGTGCTTGGTCGAGCGGGTTTCCGCCGACGATGTCGCCGGGTTCTCCGCTGTGTTCGGTGCACAGCAGTCCCCACCGCAGCACGCTGTCGGGGTCGGCATCTGCTGCCGGTATCGCGCGGGTGAAGTCGATGTGTCCCTCGGTGAGGGTGCCGGTCTTGTCGGTGAACAGGACATCGACGTTGCCGAGATCCTCGATGCACACCAGCCGTTTGACCAAGACTTTGCGCCGGCTCATGCGCCGCGATCCCGCGGCAAGACTGCTCGACACCACCGCGGGGAGCAGTTGCGGGGTGATCCCGACCGCGATCGCCAGTGAGAACAGCAGCGCGTCCATCACCGGTTTGTGCAGGACCATGTTGGTCACGAATATCGACGTGGTCAGCGCCCCGGCCACGTAGACGAGCAGCATCGAGAACTTGCGCAGTCCAACCTGAAACTCGGTGTCGAGTGGATGGGTGTTCAGTCCCGCGGCGATCTTGCCGAACTCGGTGCGCGCCCCGGTGGCAACGACGAGCCCGCGACCGCTACCCGCATTGACCACCGTGCCCATCAGCGCACATCCGGACAGCTCGGCCAACGCAGTGTGCGCGGGCACGGTGTCAATGGTCTTGTCGACGGGCAACGACTCCCCGGTCAGCACCGATTCGTCACAGGACAGGCCCGTGACCTCCAGCAGCCGAAGGTCTGCGGCGACGATATCGCCGAGCCGCAGATCGAGGATGTCCCCCGGGACCAGGTCGGTCACGTCGACCTGGCTTGGCCGGCCGTCCCGGATCACCACGGTCTGGTGGTGGATCTGGTCGTGCAAGCCTGCCGCGGCCTTCTCGGCCCGATACTCGTTCACCGCCCCTAGTCCGACCGACAGCGCGACGATCACGCTGATGACCAGCGCGTCGCTGCGTTCACCAAGGAAGAAGGAGACGAACGCCGCGGCCAACAGCAAAGCGAGCAGCGGCGAGCGCACCTGATGCCAGAGCACCAGCAGCAGACGGGCGCGGTGTGAGGACACCGCGTTGAGCCCCCATCGCGCCTGCCGACGCGCGACTTCGCCGCTCGACAAACCCGCACCGATATCGGTGCCGAGCTGCTCCAGCAACTCGGTGCTGGACATTGCCGCAGCGGACACGATTCCGGTTGCGGGTGAGTCCGGGCGCACGGCCTCGATGGCGGTCATCGTAGAGCGGACGGTGATCCGTTGTTCACCGACGCTACCGACGCCGGCGTTCGCCAGGGCCAGAAGGCAACCGGCCTGATACTCGGAAATGTTGCAGCAGAGGCGTTTTCGCGAACCGTCCGATGCTGGACACCACGGGACAGTGGTAAACCCTGTGCAGCGGCAAGGACGATCATGGCAACTCCAGCACTGCTGGTAGCGCAGTCGCGTACAGGGTGTCTACGACTTACGTCTACAGCGTAGTCGTGTGACCGCGCGACAGCGCCCTGCCCGACGACAGCTCCATCTATCGGCGATGTCAGCGGCATAGAGCGTTCGTCAGCGCTCACGGACGACGATCATCGGCACCTCAACTGAATGCAGCAGTGCGTTGCTGGTCGAACCGAGCACCATGCTGGCGAATCCGCCACGCCCGTGACTACCGACGACGACCAGTTGGGCGTTGGCTGATTCATCCAGCAGTGAGCGAACCGGACTGTCGGCCAACACGATTCGGCGTACCGCGACGTCGGGGTAGCGCTCGGCGTAACCGGCGAGGCTCTCGGCAAGGACGGCCCGCGCGGAGTCCTGCGCGCCTTCCCAACCCGCGGCCGTCGAGTCTTGTCCGCTGACATCGCTCCACGTGTGCAGCGCGGTGAGGCCGACCTTGCGGCGCGAGGCTTCCTCGAAGCCGAGCTCCAGGGCCGCAACGCTGTTACTGCTGCCGTCGACTCCGACGAGTACCGGCTGACGCGCTGAGACCGCGTCGATTGCCGACATCCCGTGGATCACCGCGACCGGGCAATGCGCATGCTGAGTGGTCGCGGTGCTGACCGACCCGAGCAGTCCGCGCTGGAACGCACCCATCCCACGGCTACCGACGACCAGCATCCGCGCCTGTGCGGACCGTTCGATCAGCATCGGGATGACCAGCTCGAACGACAGCTCGGTGGTGATCTGCGATTCGTCGCCCGGTGCCGCGGTGTGTGCGATCCGGGTGGCCTCGACGAGGATTTGTTCGCCGTCGTCGCGCTTCCACGCCAAGTCAGCTTCAGCCAGGGAGATGCCCGGTCCGAAGCCGGCCTGGATCGCCATCGAGGTGACCAGGTGCAGTCGGCAGTGATGCAACCTTGCTTCGACCGCGGCCCAGGCCACGGCCTGGGCCGAGCTCGCGCTGCCGTCGACGGCAGCGATGATCGGTGGGTTGAGTTCTGTTGATGGCGAATGACTTTCGATAGACATCGGGCACTCTTCCTCGATAGGGAGATCAGTGGTTGACTCGGACCGAGCCGACCGGTTTCGCGGCAGTCGGACACAACACGGCGCGACGGTGCAGGTACTCGGACTCGTCGACATCACCGCTGGCGAACCGTTCGGCCAGCAGAGCCTCGGGCGAGAGCCTCGTCGTCGCCGCCGTCGCTGTGCTGGCGGACCTGCCGATCGCGATGATCGCGATGATCGCCGTGACCCACAGCGGGACCACGACCAGAATCATGAGGACGAACATCCACCCCTGTGGGCCGTCCTCATACCAATACATCATCGCTTGTCCTCTGTGATCGGCTGATTTGGTTCTCCGGCATGGCCGTTCAGCGCGTTGTCGGCGGCGTCGACCGTCTTTCTTCGAGCATTGCGCTGAACCTCGCACGCGGACAGAGAAGAAGGTCACCCGTGCCCTGCCGAGTGGCCCGACCTGCTCGCAGTGCCGCGCCTTTCCCCGAACGCTGGTGGCCGAAGGTCCTTCGGTAAGCGTCGGTTCGGCACTGTGCGCTGCGACAACGCGAACGTAGCGTCGAAGTCAACAGCTTCCACAGGTAGATGAGGAGAACGAGATGCACTCACGGGTCGTCTACGAATCCATGTTCGGCAACACCGCCGCTGTCGCCGAGGCCATCGCGGCGGGGCTACGCACCTACGGCACCGTCGAGGTGCTCAACGTCGCCGCGGCCGCGAACGTGTCCGCACCGTCGGTCGATCTGCTGGTGGTCGGCGCACCGACGCACACTTTCGGCTTGAGCAGGCAGCGAACCCGGCGCGACGCCGCCGGACGCACCGACGCGCCGGTCGTGATCGACATCGGCGTTCGGGAATGGCTCGACGCGGCGCTTCCCGTACCAGCAGGCAGCCGAGCGGCGGCGTTCGGGACGAACATCGCGAAGCCGTCCTGGCTGCCGGGTTCTGCCGCGCACGGTGTGGGTAAACGATTGCGGCGCTTGCGGTATGAGCTTGTCGGCGATCCGATGGACTTCCTCGTCGACGGCATGACCGGACCGCTCAGCGCGGGCGAACTGGCACGGGCCCGCGCCTGGGCCGAACGCCTCGCCCACGTCGAGCACGACCACCTCGCGCACCGCGTCTGAAATCGACCGGCCGACAATGAGCTACCACATTCTGGTCGATCACTCGGCCGCGCAGACAGTCCTCGAACTGCACCGTAACGTCTACCCCGACGACGCCGGAGACGACATCCGCAACGGCATGCGGGCACTCTACGATCTGGGTGCCACGACCGGTTTCGTCCCGTCCGGACCGCCAACCACGACGTATCTTGGCAGATGCGGGTCCGGCATATCGACTGAGGTCCAATTCGAGCTCCCGATGACAGCGGGACCACTCGACGATCCCGACGAGCAGGCCGGGCTTCGGCACAACGACCCCTTCTTGTTCGCGCACACCACCCATCGCGGCGGCTACCACCAGATCGGCGAGGCCTACCGCGCCCTCTACGCGTGGCTCGACACCTCGATGTTCCAGCAGGCCGGGCCGCCGACCGAGGTGTACCTGGTCGCACCCAGTGAGGTACTCGATCCTGCCGAGCTACTCACCGAGATCCGCATCCCCATCGTCCCCGCCGAACTCGCGGTGCGCGTCGCGGCGCCGTTCGACCGGACCGTGTCGATCGTGCGAAACGCGTTGACCGAGCAGGGGTTCGGCGTGCTGACCGAAATCGATGTCCGGGCGACCCTGCGGGCGGAACTCGGTGTCGAGATGGCGGATTACCTCATCCTCGGCGCCTGTAACCCCGCCCTCGCGCGAGAAGCCCTCGATATCGATCGTCAGGTGGGCCTGTTGATGCCCTGCAACGTCGTGATCCGCGCCGACGCCGACAGCGTTGTCGTTGAAGCGGCCGACCCAGACCGGATGCTCGGCGCGGACGATCGACCCGAGTTGCGTCCGGTCGCACAGGACGCCCGCACCCGTCTCGCCGCCGTACTCCTGGCCGTCGCGCAAGCCACCGCGCCATCTCGATAGCCACACCGATCACCGCCCCGCAGAAAGCCGAAAGCAGATGTCCCCCAACACTATCAACCATCCAGTTCTCGTCGGCACCGATGGCTCCGAAGCCGCGACCGACGCCGTACGCTGGGCCGCCTGCGACGCGGCACGCCATGGCGCGCCGCTGCACATCGTGTACTCGATCGACGTCCCGATGGACTTCGGCCCCAGCCTGGCCTTCACCCGCATCGACTACGACGCCTACCGGCAGGCCGGTGCCGTAATCACCGACAAGGCACGCGAATCCGCCATTGCAGCGGCCGCACCAATCGCCGGCATCGACATCAGGACTTTTGTCGTCGAAGCCCCGCCGATTCCGGTGCTGCGTGATCGGTCCGCGGACGCGCGACTGCTCGTCATCGGTACCCACGGTTACGGCGCTATCGGCCGGGGTCTACTCGGGTCGGTGAGCACGTCATTGGCCAGACACGCGCTGTGCCCGGTCGCGGTGATCCCCGCGACGACAGACGGCAAACCACAGCGGACGCATGGCCCGGTGGTCGTCGGCGTCGACGGTTCCGCGGGTGGTGCGCTCGCGCTCGACGTCGCTTTCGACGAAGCGTCGCGCCGTGACGCTCTGTTGCTCGCGGTCCGCACCTGGTCTGGGTTCAGCCACTACATTCCGCGCATCGATCTGCGGCAGGAGGCCGAGGTGCTGCTCGCCGAGGCCATCGCGGGTTATCAGGAGAAATACCCCGACGTTCAGGTGACCCGGCTTATCGCGCAGATGCGCCCGGCCAAGTGTCTGCTCGAATCCGCCGAACTCGCGCAGCTGATCGTGGTCGGCAGCCACGGCCACCGCGGTTTCGCCGGAATGGCGCTCGGATCGGTCGGCCAAGCCGTGTTGCACGGCGCACACTGCCCGGTCATTGTCGCCCGCCCACCGAACTGACCTCCCGACCACCGTAGGAGAAACCCCATGTATGCCATGACTTTTCGTGGTCCAGGCCAACCCAGCTGGGACCAGGTTCCCGACCCCGAGATCCAGCACAGCACCGACGCGATCGTGCGCGTCGACGCGGTCACGATCTGCGGAACCGATCTGCACATCCTCAAAGGCGATGTCCCCGAAGTCACCCCGGGACGCGTTCTCGGCCACGAAGCGGTCGGCACGGTCACCGAAGTCGGTGCTGGTGTGCGCTCCCGCAAAGTCGGTGACCGCGTACTGATCTCGTGCATCTCGGCTTGCGGTACGTGCCGATTCTGCAAGGAAGGCCGCTACGGTCAGTGCCTCGGTGGCGGCGGCTGGATTCTCGGCCACCTGATCGACGGCACCCAAGCCGAATCGGTGCGCGTGCCCTTCGCCGACATGTCCACCCACCCGATCCCCGACGGCCTCACCGACGAACAGATGCTGATGCTGGCCGATATCCTGCCGACCAGCCACGAAGTAGGCGTGCTCAACGGCAGGGTCCGTCCCGGCGACGTGGTCGTGATCATCGGCGCGGGACCGATCGGATTGGCCGCGATCATGACCGCACGGCTCTACAGTCCCGGCCACATCGTGGTCGTCGACCTCGTCGACAGTCGGCTGCAGGCCGCGAGCAAGTTCGGCGCGGACAGAACCCTCAACAGCAGCCGCGATGACGTCCGAGCGCACATCACCCAGCTCACCGGCAACCTGGGCGCCGACGTCGTCATGGAAGCCGTCGGCGTACCCGAAACCTTCGAGCTGGCAGTCGATCTCGTCCGCCCCGGCGGCCACGTCGCCAACATCGGCGTACACGGCGCCCCCGCGACCCTGCACCTGGAACGCCTCTGGACCCGCGACCTGACCATCACCACCGGCCTGGTCGACACCAGCTCCACCGCCACCCTCATCCAACTGATCCGCACCGGCCAGCTCGACCCGACACCGATGATCACCCACCACTTCGATATGAACGAATTCCCTAGCGCTTACGACGTTTTCGCGCGCGCCGGCGAGACGGGAGCACTCAAAGTGATGGTCTCGCGGACCGCGCAACAATGACCGCCCGTCACCTACGAACGCCGGAGATCGATCCGGAACTGGATGTAACGACCAAAGTCGACGCTGGCGCGGCCGCACGACTCTAGATCCACGCCACCTTTCGAAGGACCGTACGCATATGAGAACAAGGACAGCCCTCGCGGTCGGCACCACGACATACCTTGCCGCACTGGCATTGAGCTACGAGGCGATACTGCGTCGTCGGTGTCTCACTTGGGGCGCGACGACGGACGAGGTCGCTCGCATCATGCCGGGTGACGAGTTGCCTGCGGCCCCCGACATCATTACGACCAGGGCGATCACCATCGCCGCGAACCCGGCGGCGATCTGGCCGTGGCTGGTCCAACTCGGCCCCGGCAGAGGCGGCGCCTACACCTACGACTGGATCGAGAATCTGCTCGGGCTGAACATGCACAGCTCGAACGAGATCCTTCCGCAGTTCCAAAATCTTTCTGTCGGCGATACTTTCGTCCTCGGTAAGGACGGTCCGAAGCTTCGGGCCGTCACTATCGAACCCGAGCAAGCTCTGGTGTTCGCGTCCACCGACGGACACTGGGTGTGGGCGTTCGGGCTCTATCCGAGCGCCGATGGCACCCGTCTGGTGAGTCGCAACCGAATCGTCCTGCCCGAATCCGGTTCGCTGACAAGGCTGTTCAGTCGGCTGATCATGGAGCCGGGAAGCTGGATAATGGAGCGCAAGATGCTGATCGGCATCAAGCAGCGAGCCGAACGCGGCAAAACACCGGTTGCCGATCGTCCGGTCGAAGCTCAGGCAGGCTAGCTGCGTGTCGACCGACTTCCGATCGAGTAATCGACACTGAGTCGGATAGTCCTGCGCACTGAGGACCTTCGCCAGGCTCGCCCGGCACCGATCCACGCAAGGCTCTAGTGACACCACCAATACAGCCGGAGAGGTTGTCACAGTGAACAGTTTCACTGGACGAAGCGCCATCGTCACCGGCGGCGCACGCGGCATCGGCGCCGCCATCGTGCAAGCGCTCGTCAAAGAGAACATCGCGGTGGTCATCGCCGACCTGCTCGAGCCAGAGGGCAAGGAGCTGACCCGCGCCCTCGGACCGAATGTCATGTTCCAGCGGCACGACGTCACCGACAAACAGAATTGGCGCGACCTCATCGACCAGGCCGCTTTGCCGATGTTCGACCGCCGAGACATCGCTGGCATTTAAGCCGCCCCGAATTCGATGCGAAGCGTCGGCACCCGTCGAACTGGATCGTCGACAACGTAATCAACGGAGGTACACGGTGACACGAGTACATGTGCCTGTCACACCAGGTCCGCCTACTCGGTCGCGTTCGGACCTGATCGAGCGAGCGGGTCCGATGGACCTCACCGTGCTGGTCGCCGACCACGCTTCGATACCGATGAACATCGGCGCGATCCTGCTCTTCGACAGTGCGGCCTCGCCGACGCCGCAGGACGTCCGAGCACTGCTCGCCGATCGGATCCCTCGGATACCTCGACTCCGGCAAACGTTGCGGCGCACTCCTTTCGGTTGTGGACGGCCCATCTGGGTCGATGACCCAGGATTCGTGCTCGACGACCACCTGCAGGTGCTCATCCGCCCGGAATCGGCGCAGGAACCGGAGCTCTTCGGTATCGCCACCGACATGTTGTGCCGACCTCTGCCACCGGGTCGAGCATTGTGGCGTGCATGCCTGGTCATCTCGCCGGAGCATTGCGCCTTGATCGTCATCGTGCACCACGTACTCACCGACGGTCTCGGCGGTTTGGCCGTGTTAGCGGCACTGGCCGACGAGGGTCCCGTGCAACCGGTCCGAGATTTCCCCCAGTCACCACCGAGTAGATGGGCGATGGCCTCCGACGCGGCCCGCGAGCGGCTGCACACGATTCGCGCCATGCCGGTCGATATCCGGCGAGGGTTCGCGGGCCTGCGCGAACTCGGATTCAGCTCGACCAGCTTGCGCCCGATCGAACGAACCTCCTTGAACCGGCCGACTTCGTCTCGCCGCCGAGCCACCCGGGTCGCGGTCGAGCTGGCCGACGTCGTCGCGACCGCACACCACGCGGACGGCACCGTCAACGACGTGGTGCTCGCCGCGATCACCGGCGCAGTGCTGGATATCCTGCGGGCCCGCGGCGAGCGGCCGCGTCAACTGGTGATATCGGTGCCGATCTCCGGCCGCCACGCCGCGGCACCGAGCGAACTGGGCAACAACACCGGAGTCCGGCCGATCTCGATTCCCGCGATAGACGACGACGCGACACGACTCACCGATATCGTCGCCGTGTCGAAGGCGCTGAACAGATCAACCGTCCGTGCTTCGTCGGCGGTGCCGCTGGGCGGTGTGTTCCGGCTGCTGCATCGCACCGGGATGTTCGAGGTCTTCATCGAGCATCAACGCCTCGTGCACACCTTCGAAACGAACCTGCGTGGACCCGCTACCGCCCTGCACCTGGCCGGGCATCGAGTAGCAGGGCTCGTGCCAGTGGTCGCTACCCCCGGCAATGTCGGGGTGACCTTCGCGGTGCTGTCCTACGCGGGCACCCTGTCGATCACCGTTATCGCCGACCCGGACATCGTCACCGACCAGGACCGGCTCACCGACGCACTCGCGGCGAGACTCGAGCGCCTGAACCGAACGCATCGGTGACAGGGGCACCGACCCCCGGTCACGGAAGATCGCGCAGATCCAATCACCGCGGCAAGGACCTCGGCAATCGCGGTTGGTGGCTTTCGGTCCTGCCGAACGACGCGCTCGATGACGACGATTGATACATGACGAGCACGACTCGATATGAGGCACCAAGCTTCGGCGCAACCGTGATGTTGACGATGCTGCACTCACCCATCGCGGCCGGGCTGCGGCGGAATCTGTGCGAACTGCGCTACCAGGGCCGACGGTCGGGCCGTCACATCGATCGGGCACCCCCACTCGGCCGGTTCGGCAAGCAGGTCGCGGTCCGACCTGCTCGATCAGTCGATATGTGGGTGTGGTCAGACGGCGCGGTCGATCCGGAAAACCGGATACTGATCGGCGATCTTCTCGAATTCGCCAAGGGGCGCATGGCGATCGATCGGGTAGTGCGGCCGAGCGCCGGGCGCCACCGCGAGGTAGCGGCGCAAAATGGGGGCACGAGCTTCGGGCGCGACTTCGTCCAGTTGCACAGCTTCGCTGCCACGCCGGTGCAGCACGGCCCGGCCGCCGGCGGCTCGGACGTTGCGGACCCAGTTGGCGTCCGGGCCGAGCATCGATACCAGATACCGGCTGCCGTCGTACTCGACTGCCACAACCGGCAGCATCACCGCACGGCCGGTACGTCGACCGGCCACCTCCAAGGTCAGGGCATAGTGCGGAGACAGAAGGCCCGCCGAGTACTGCACGCGTGAGATCCAGTTCAATACTCGTGCCACTGCGCCCGGTCGCCCGTCTCGATACATCCAGCGCTTGATCGCGTACAGTCGCTGACTTATCTTGCGTCCCAGGGTATTTGCCAGGTCCATCGGCGAACTCCATTCGTGTCAGGGCACTCCACCCGGTGATCGGCTGAGTCCTGCCCACTTTGCCCGCTCTGGCCGCTCTGGCCGCGCGATGATGTTGTCATGATGCGCCTGCATCCGAACGGGAGTGCACGATCGAGTCGCGGCCCTGATAGCGCACTCCCCCGACAGGAGCAGTCGCGTCCCACAATCATTGACCGCGCCACGGCGACCATCCAGAGTTGTAGGTCCCTTCTAATGCTCACCTTCGGCCCTGACCTTTCCGACGGGCACACCAAGACCCTGACGCAGTGACTTTGGACCCTCCGGATCAGGCGCAAGTCCCGTATCTGCCGCCTGCCGGGTCGACGGACACTCGATGTATGACCGAAAGCGTTGTTCTTCCCGAAACGTTCGTACCGGATCGACCGACCATCACGGCGGCTGTACGACTGGCCGGGCGGGCGCCGTCGGTGCACAACACGCAGCCGTGGCGCTGGGTTTTCGACGGCAAGCGCCTGCACCTTTATCGCGACAACGAACGACTCCTGGCGTCGGCCGATCCGCACGGCAGGAAGCTGGTTATCAGCTGCGGTGCGGTGCTGCACCATCTGCGCACCGCACTTGCCGAACGGGGCTGGCACACCGACACCGTACGGTTGCCCGATCCCGAGCAGCCCGATCATCTGGCGGCCATCGAGTTCCGCCCGTGGCCGGATGCGCCGATCGGGGTGCACGCCCGAGCCCGCGCGATCGAACTGCGTCGCACCGACCGGCTGCCGATGCTCCCGCCACGGAATTGGAACGAACTCGTGCACGCCGCGCGAATGCTGGCGAACCCGCACGATATCGAACTCGATGTCCTCAACGCGGATGCGCGATCGCGGCTGGCCATCGCTTCGCAGCACGCGACCGCGCTGCGCCGCTACGACATGGAGTACCAGACCGAATTACATTGGTGGACAGGCCATTCCCATGTGACCGAGGGTGTGCCGCGCAGCGCGCTCGTCTCGGACGCGGAATCCGCCCGTGTCCCGGTAGGTCGCGCCTTCCCGTCCGCGCCGCATTCGGCACGCCGCGGCGACGTCGAGGACCAGGCGCAACTGATCGTCCTCAGTTCCGCGGACGACTCGATGCTCGCGTGGCTGAACACCGGTGAAGCGCTGTCGGCGGTGTTGCTGGAGTGCACCGTGGCCGGCCAAGCCAGCTGCGCACTGACCCACATCACCGAACTGCCCACCGTCCGCAAGACCATCTCGAGTCTGCTGGCCGGCCCGGTGGTGCCTCAGGTTGTGATCCGGGTCGGCTCGGCGCCGGACGGAGAAGAACCGCCGACCTCGCCGCGCCGCCCGGTCACCGACATCCTTACCTTCGTTTAGCTCAGGCCCGAGCTCGCTCCCGAGCCAGCAAACGGTCACGCTGCTCCTCGAATTCAGGAATCCGCACCCGTTCGAGATCATCGAGGTAAGTCGCGAGCCACTCCCGGACCTGCTCACCACGTGCGGTGAAATCGTTGCGGCCGAAGATGTTCCACTGCCGCAGCACCGGCGCCAACACCTCCTCCAGGTGTTGACGGAGGTCATAAACGCCGTGTTTCGCCATCAGGACGCCGTGGCGGCGAAAGTTCGGCAGGCCGGCGCCGGGCATCTGGAAGTTACGCACGATAGCGTCGACAGCCTCGATCGCCTGATCCGGCACGAGATCGAGCGCCGCGCCGCACACCGTGCGGTAGAAGATCATGTGCAGGTTCTCGTCGGCGGCGATGCGCTGTGACATCTTGTCCGCGATCCAGCGGCCGATCCAGGTCCCCCACGCACCGTCACGGGAGAAGTTCCCGGAGATCTCGCGGTGGTAGGAGGGCAGGTTGTCCTCGGTGAGCAGATTGGTGATCATGGCAGCCTTGGCCACCTCGCTGAGCCTGGATTGATCCGGGTCCCAGTCGATTCCGCCGAGCATGGCGAAGTTGCGCCCCTGCTCCCACGGAATGTAGTCGTGCGGATGCCAGTCCTTCGTCATCGAAAGATGCCGGTGCACACAGTCTTCGGCGATCGGCTCCAGCTCGGTCAGGATTTCGCGTTGGATCAGGTCACGCGGCAATCTAGGTGCCTACCTTTCTCTTTCGACGGAATCGGTGGGTTCGATCAGCGCGAGGTCACCGTCGTAGCGGCGACAGAACAACCGGCCACGACGATCGCGCGGATCGGGATAGAACAGGAACGGCAAGCCATAGCGGCACAACCGATCTGCCGCTTCGTGCTCGCTCAGATATGGCGCCGGCTGCGGTCGCCGCGGATCCGGCCAGCGCGGCCGCACCTCACCCGCGGTGACACCGGCGAGGATCCGATCCAGCCGCTCGGCGGCGAAGGTTGTCGCGAACCCGCCGGGGCCGACCGCTTGCGCCCGGACCGGCACATCCCCGAAAGCGACGGTTACCTCCACCAGTACCGGCGTGGTGTGCGCCGTGGTCGACCTCAGTTCGGACACTGTCATGGATGGGCTCACTTCACGCTAGTCCGGCATTTCAGCGGTCCCCATGTCACCACCGGGCGCACCTACCGGGCAGGGCCGAAGGTCCCTGGAGGCAGGGACCGACTACCCGACAAAGACCCTCTCGCGGTGAACGCGGACCAAAATGCCCGAATCGGTGACGATAGGCCCCGAATTCGGTGCGGAAAGGCCATCACGACAACGGATGCTGTTGGTCGACACTCGATATATGGATGCGGAGAGCGATTCAGGCACACCCGACCTTCCGACTGTGCGGGCGGCGCTGACGATCGCCTGTCGCGCGCCATCGGTGCACAACACCCAACCTTGGCGATGGGTCTTCGACGGCACCTTGCTGTTCCTGTACCGCGACACCGCTCGCCGGCTCCCCGCCGCTGATCCGCAGAGCCGCCAACTGATAATCAGCTGCGGTGCGGCACTGGACCACGCACGCCAGGCGTTCGTTTCGATGGGTTGGTTCGCTTATGCCACCCGGATGCCCGATCCCGAGCGGCCGGAACTGCTTGCCGTGTTCGAGTTCCGGCCGTGGTGCGGAGCGCTGAACAGGACAGCCGCCCGGGTGCGCGCTATGCCGCTGCGGCACACCGATCGACTGCCGATGGCAGCGCCCGACGACTGGTCCGGCGTTCTCGACACGGTGCGCGAGCTGGCACGACCGCACCATGTGACGGTCGACGAGATCACCGAGGACGACCGCCCCCGGTTGGCCGACGCCACCCGTCAGGTGATCGCGCTACGTCGGCACGACAGCGCCTATCAGGATGAATTGCATTGGTGGAGTGGGCATTCGGAGTCGTACGCGGGCGTCCCGGTAGCCGCCCTCGTCTCGGATAACGAGGCCGCCCGGGTCGATGTCGGCCGTGACTTTCCGCCCGCACCGTATTCGACACGGCGACCCGACCTCGATGACCACTCACGATTGGTCGTGCTCAGCACCATCGGCGACTCCCCCGGGCAATGGCTACATACCGGCGAAGCACTATCCGGACTACTACTCGAGTGCACCGCACGCGGCTTGACCACCGGCATCCTCACCCACATCACCGAACTCACAACTACCAGAGCAGAACTCGCCGAACTGATCACCCAACCAGGCGTCCCACAGGTCGTGATCCGCATCGGCACCGCCCCGGAAGAACCCGGCATCGACCCAACACCGCGGCGACTCCTGTCCGAGGTATTCGAGGTCCGCCCGGCCCACGTACGCAACCCCGCATCGATCGACCTGACGCTGTCGACTCCGGTGCGATCCTGACCCCGGCAGCTCTGGGCATCTACACGCCACAACGCACGCAATTCGGCCGTAGCGCTCGTTGGGAAGTGCCGCCAACCAACCTGTTTGGCCGGATCACCAACGCGCGGGTCGCCGCATCAAAGGCTGACACTGCCGCGGTGCCCGGCTGATCGCAACGCCTACGGCCTGGCCGCGGGGTAAGGCCTTGCGGGGACCAGGATCTGGTGGATGGCCGGAGCCAGGTACCACAGGATCTCCGCGTCGGAGGCTTGGGCGAGTTGGGGCAGCCCGACCATGTCGCGGAGCAGGCTCAAACCGAACAGTTGCACGAAGAGCAGGTTTGCCCGCAGGCCTGCGTCCGGGCCGTCGATGTGCTGCCCGAACGGGGCCGCGAGCAGCTGGTCGAGCAGCTGGCGGATCGTCTCGCCGGACGCGCCGGGCCCGACCGACCGCAGCAGGATGCTCACCCGCTCCCGATGTTCCTCGTAGGTCGTCAACTGGGCCATTTCCAACTGTCGTTGGACGAGTTCGCGCGCCCGCGCCCCCGTGCGCACGTCGCTGGTCATCGTGCGGTGGCCCGGCATGTTCTCGTCGACGACCGTCGCGTAGAGGCACGCCTTGCCGCCGAAGTAGCGGCTGATCAGGGCCGGGTTGCAAGCAGCCGCCGCCGCGATCGCGCGCACGGTCGTTCGCTGATAGCCCTGTTCGGCGAACAGGATCGCCGCCGCCTGCAGGATCGCCGCCCTGGTCTTCGCGGCATCCCGCTTCCTGCTCTCTGTCATGTAAACAACGTACTCGCATCTTTTGCCTCTCTACCAGCGTAAATATGGGCCGATGTATTCGCTCGTTTACTTTCCGCCGAACCTGCTCCTAGCGTCGTGCTCATGACCTCCCCCTCTTCGCCGCCCGAACTCAAGGGCAAGCGGGCCGTCGTCACCGGGACCCGCTTGATGGTCGACGGAGGCGAGAGCCCGCACCTGTGAGGCGCGGGTTCACCGACTCCACCGTTCACGACTCCATAAAGCAAAGGGGAAATACCATGAAAATTGGAAGCACCGATCTCGACGTCTTCGGGCTCAACCTCGGCGGCAACGTCTTCGGCTTCACCGCCGACGAGCAACAGTCGTTCACGGTCCTCGACGCCTACACGGCGGCGGGTGGGAACTTCGTCGACACCGCCGACGCCTACTCCGCATTCGTTCCCGGCAACGTCGGCGGCGAGTCCGAGACGATCATCGGCAGCTGGCTGAGGAAACGCGGGCGTCGCGACGACGTCGTGATCGCGACCAAGGTGGGCAGCCTCGGAACCCGCCCCGGCCTGTCGGCGAAGAACATCGCCGCCGCGGCCGAGGACTCCCTCCACCGGCTCCAGACCGACTACATCGACCTGTACTACGCCCACGGCGACGACGCCGAGACTCCGCTCGAAGAGACGCTGCAGGCCTTCGACGCGCTGGTCCGTGCGGGCAAGGTCCGCTACATCGCGGCGTCGAACTACACCGCGCCCCGCCTCGCCGAAGCGCTGGCTGTCTCGGACCGCGAAGGCTTCGCACGGTACGTCGCGCTGCAGCCGCACTACAACCTCGTCGAGCGTGGCTACGAGGAGGAACTCGCCCCGCTGGTCGCCCGCGAAGGCCTCTCGACGCTGCCGTATTTCGGTCTCGCCGGTGGCTTCCTGACCGGCAAGTACCGCTCCAAGGACGACAGCGCCAAGAGTCCGCGGGCCGCAGGCGCACTGGCCTACCTGGACGCCCGCGGCGAGCGGGTTCTGGCCGCGCTCGACGAGGTCGCGGCGGCGCACGGCGCGTCGGTCACGTCGGTCGCGCTCGCCTGGCTGGGCGCGCAGCCGCACATTGCCGCCCCCATCGCCAGCGCCCGGACCGTCGAGCAGCTGCCCGATCTCCTGGCGGCTGTCTCCCTGGAGCTCACCCCCGCGGAGCTAGCGGCACTCTCCGCAGCCTCAGCCTGACCGCCCGGCTCTTCGCCGACACGGATCCTCAGTGTCGGCGACTTACCCGCGGAGTGGCATGCCAAGCCGCGTAATGCATGGTGAGCCTGCACGTCCGACTGCCGGAGCGACGATCTACGAAAGAGGGGGGATTGACTTCAAGTTTTGGCCCACCGGCCACAGGGGCCGATGTCGTGCACCGCTCCCGGGTTTCTCGGGATGCGGGACTGATAGGTGACTACTCAGTGACCACCTCCTAGGTATCCGGCGTTGCCTGCGGTGTTCGATGTGTCACGTGTCCGGTCGGATAGATCACTGAACCGACTGATCGCGCCGCGTGGGCCTGCGCTCAGCAGGCCGCTGGTTCGAATGGATCCAAGACATCGGCGAGTGCGCGACGCGGCGCGACCGCCAGCGCGGCAGCATCTGTGGGAACCAAGCCGATCCTGATGACGGCCTGCGGATAGGCCAGATCGTCCAGCACTCCGACGCGGATGCGCTGGCGCAGTTCAGGAATTTCGAGTGACTCGGTCAGGGCGCAGGTCGCCAAGCCGACGTTGGTCGCGGTCAGCAGTACCGCGCTGAGCGCCTCACCCGCGCACAGCTGCGCCAACCGGTCGTCGGTCGAGGTGCCGAGTACCAGTAGTTCAGCGAAGTCGGGCGCAGCCTGCCGCGGCACGGCGACTATCCCCGGTACTCCCCCGGGATGTGAGTACAGCGGGATGTTGCGGGCAGGAACGCCGTCCGGTGTCACCGGCCTGCCGCTCCAGTCGGCCAGTTCCAGTCGATAGCCGGCACCTGTGTCCTGGGCCGCGCGCAGCACCTCGACCAGACGCTCGCGTGTGGTGTCCACAGCCTGCCGGACACTGGCCCCGAGTGTCGTCGCGCGTTCGTTCACCAACCCGAGGTAGCCGGGCGGGATCGGCGCCGAGCTGAAGTGTCGCCGATCGGTCTGCCTACGAAGGATCGCGCCGCTCAGCGCGTGCTCGAGCATGGTCGGTCGATGTGGCACCAGTTCGATCGATGCGAGGTGGTTCAGATCGGCCGGAGTCGGTAACCGATGTACGACGGCCGACCACCCCGCTGCGGCGAGCGCGATTCGCAGATGGTGTAGTGCTGCGCCACAGCTCAATACGGCGTCGCGCTGGTCGGTGCCGGACAGCTGATTCGCCCGCGTCTGGTCGAGATACAGGTGTATGTGATGGTCGCTGATCCGGAATCGCCACGGCTGTGTGTTGTGGACCGACGGTGCCCGCATCGCGAGCGTCAACGCCGCCCGCAGGGTGTGCTCGTCGGGCCATCCGTGGTTCATCACCGTCCACCGTCCATTTCATCGTCGGTCTCTACGCTGCCATTCAGGTGACTCCCGGATACAGAGCAGGACGGCCCCATGTCGAGGGACTTCCGGAAACGATCCGAAGTCCCTCGATTTCAATGACCTTCGGCCGTCACGCAGAAACCCACCGTGGGTGATCCTGAGTACAGGAATCGGATTCTCCGAAAGGCTGTGCCCCATGCCCGAATACGGATCGCCCGCCGAGCTGCGGGAAACGCACTCCGGGCTCGTGATGCTGTGCGGAGAACGGGCTTACAAGGTGAAAAAGCCCCTCCGCACCGACTTTCTCGACTTCAGTACACCGCTGCTCCGTGAACTCGCATGCGCTAGGGAGGTCGAGCTGAACAGTCGTCTGGCGCCGGATGTGTACCTCGGCGTCGCACACCTCACCGACCCGGTCGGTGGACCGGATGAGCCGGTGGTGCTCATGCGCCGGATGCCCGAGGATCGCCGGCTGTCGAACACTCTCGCCGATCCTGAGCTGTCCCGATCGAGGCTATCGGCGCTGGTACAGGTCATCGCACTGTTCCATCACTCGGCCCGCCGTGGTCCCGAGATCAACGCCGAAGGCACCCCCGACGCGCTGCGCGGCCGATGGCGAATGCTGTTGCGCAGTCTTGCCGATCAGCCCGAGGTGGCCGATCCGTACCTGGTCGATCGGATCGACTGGCTCGCGATGCGCTTCATCGACGGCCGCGAATCGTTGCTGATGAACAGGATTGCCGATGACCGCATCGTCGACGGTCACGGCGATCTACAGGCCGAGGACATCTTCGATCTGACCGACGGCTTCCGGGTGCTGGATTGCCTGGACTTCGACGACCGGCTGCGCTACATCGACTCCCTCGACGACATCGCCTTTCTGGCAATGGATCTGGAGTTCCTCGGATACTCGGGACTAGGTGATCAGTTACTCTCGGACTATCTGCTGATCACCGCCGATCCCGCGCCGCGTTCGCTGCGCGATCACTACATCGCCTATCGTGCACTGGTTCGCGCCAAGGTCGATGCAATCCGCTTCGGGCAGGGCGACAGTTCCGCCCGCGATCGCATACGACGGCATCTGACGATCGCCGCGCGGCATCTGGACGAGGCAGCCGTACGCCTGGTGCTGGTCGGCGGACTGCCTGGCACCGGGAAATCCACTGTCGCCAAAGAGCTTTCGGCGTTGACCGGAGCTGTAGTGTGCTCCAGCGATCAGGTGCGCACACAGCTACGCGCGACGGGGCGGGTGCATGGGAGCAGCGGAACCTTCGGTGCGGGAGCATATTCCGCAGCGAACAAGATCCAGGTTTATACCGAGCTGCTGACTCGCGCACGTTTGCTGCTCTCGCTCGGTGTCTCGGTGATCCTCGATGCCAGCTGGATCGATGCGGACGAACGACAGCGCGCCCAACTGCTTGCTGCCGACACGCATGCCGATGTGGTTCAACTGCAGTGCGGCTGTCCGGACACGGTGGCCGACCACCGGATCGGCCAACGCGACACCGGCGACTCCGAGGCGACTCCGCAGATTGCCGCAGCCATGTCGGAGTCCGCAGCGCCATGGTCGGGCGCGACGTCGCTCGATACCGGGTTGCCACTCCGGGACACCGTGAACAGCGCATTCGGTGCTTGGCAATCGGCTACCAACCCGGACACGTCAAGGGACTTTGGTCCTCAATCGAGAGTCGAACTCCGTGCCACGGCCGAGAAAATCTTCGTAGGCTGAATCAACTGCCCAGGGAGGTGCATCCGAATGGTCACCGTGTTCTTGGTGGACGACCATCACATCGTGCGACGCGGGGTCGCCGACCTGATCGACGCCGAAACCGACCTCGAAGTGATCGGCGAGGCCGGCAACGTGTCCCAGGCGATGGCGCGGATCCCCGCGCTGCGACCCGACGTCGTCGTCCTCGACGTGCGACTACCCGACGGCAACGGCATCGAACTGTGCCGCGACCTGCTCAACCAGCACCCCGAGCTGCGCTGCCTGATCCTGACCTCGTTCACCGACGAACAAGCGATGCTCGACGCGATCCTGGCCGGGGCCAGCGGCTACGTGGTCAAAGACATCGGAACCCTCGAACTGGTCGACGCCATTCGAGAGGTCGGCGCCGGACGATCACTGCTCGACAACCGTGCCGCGGCCGCGCTCATGGCAAAACTGCGCGACGAGGCCAGCGCCAAGACCGGTCCGCTGGCCAGCCTGACCGATCAAGAACGCACGTTGCTCGATCTGCTCGGCGAGGGATTGACCAACCGGCAGATCGCCGCCCGGATGTTCCTGGCCGAGAAGACCGTGAAGAACTACGTTTCCCGACTGCTGGCCAAGCTCGGCGTCGAGCGCCGCACCCAGGCCGCCGTCATCGCCTCGAAGCTCAATGCACCGCAGCAGAGGCAATGAGTCGCTAGCGACTAGCGGGAGCGCAGGCATGTTGTCGGCCGACCGCTGTGGTCATCTCCACGTGGGAGGATGACCGATATGGATGGCGGACGGTCCGGCCCGGCTGGACCTGGTCAAAGCCCGGTGGTCGAAACGTTGTCGCAGATGCGACTGCGTGAGCTGCTCGCCGAGGTGCAGGAGCGGATTGCCCAGATCGTCGGCGTGCGCGATCAGATGGACCGGCTTATCGAGGCCATGCTGGTCGTGACCGCGGGGCTCGACCTCGACAACACCCTGCGCACCATCGTGCACACCGCGATCGAACTGGTCGATGCCGGATACGGCGCGCTCGGTGTCCGCGAGACCGACAAGGAAAGTCTGCAGCTCGCCGAATTCGTCTACGAAGGCATCGACGACCGAACCCGCGTGATGATCGGCGACCTGCCGCGCGGTCACGGCGTGCTCGGCGTGCTCATCGAGGAACCGAAACCCATTCGGCTGACCAATCTTTCGACCCATCCCGCCTCGGTTGGCTTCCCCGAGCATCACCCGCCGATGAATACGTTCCTCGGGGTCCCTGTCAAGGTACGCGATGAGGTGTTCGGCAACCTGTACCTCACCGAGAAAGCAGGCGGCCAAGAATTCACCGACGACGACGAAGCCATCGTGCTGGCCCTCGCGGCAGCCGCGGGTACGGCCATTGCCAACGCACGCCTCTACGAGCAGTCCCGCGTCCGTCAGCAGTGGCTCGAAGCGACCCAGGACGTGGCCACCGAACTGCTGGGCGGCAGCGAACCGAACGAGGTGCTCGAGCTGATCGCCGACCGGGCGCTGACACTCACCCACTCCGCGGCCGCCTTCCTCGCACTACCCGAAGATCCCGATATCCCGCATGACGAGGTCACCGAACTCGTTGTCGTCGCCGCCGCCGGCACCGGATCGGAACACCTTCCTGGACAACGTATCCCGATTGCCGACTCGCATTCCGGCACGGCGTACATGTCAGGTCGGGTGGTGGCCAGCGACCAGCTGATGTTCCGCCCGCAATTCGACGGACCCGCCGAATTCGGACCCGCGCTAATTCTTCCGCTGCGCGCCGAAAACGCCGTCATCGGCGTGCTGGTCACCCTGCGCCCCACCGAGGCACAGCCCCTCGACGCAGCTGGACAGGCCATGATCACTGCCTTCTCCAGCCAGGCCGCGCTCGCTCTGCAACTGGCCGCCACCCAGCGGCGCATGCGCGAACTCGACGTGCTCTCCGATCGCGACCGGATCGCCCGCGACCTGCACGATCACGTCATTCAACGACTGTTCGCGGTCGGGCTCTCACTGCAGAGCACAGCGCAACGAACCCGCACCCCCGAGATCAAGACCCGGCTCACCGAAACCATCCAGGACATCCAGGCCATCGTCCAGGAAATCCGGCACTCGATCTTCGACCTGCACAGCAGCACCGCAGCCGATGCCCCGACCCTGCGCAAACAGCTGCATGCGGTGATCGCCGAGATGACCGCCGACACCGGCCTGCGCACCACGATCCGGCTGGCCGGCCCGGTCTCGGTACTCGCGCCGCCGCTGTCCGAGGATGTCGAGGCAGTGCTGCGCGAAGCCGTAAGCAACGTCATCCGGCACGCCGCGGCGACCACGGTCTCGATCAATCTCTCGGTCCGCGACGACGTCATCATCGAGATCAGCGACGACGGCACCGGCATCCCCGAAAACCTCCCCCACACCAGCGGACTCGCGAACCTGGCCGCGCGCGCCGAGCAGTCCGGCGGCAGTTTCGACATCGGACGCGGTGCCGACCGTGGCACAGTGTTGCGCTGGTCTGCACCACTGCCCGACCAACCGCCGCGCGAAAACTGACGGCTTCCGGACCTTCGGCCCGCTCAGCCGATAGCAGGCACCTGGATCCGAGGTAGCTGGACCGGTCGAGCACCAGGTCCGGGACCATCGCCCCGCCGGATCGAACCTTTCGGCCCTGTGGCGTACCGGTAGCGGTACCGCAGGCTGAGCAGTACCACCTCCCGCAGCGTATCGAGTGTGGCACCGAGAGGACCTTATGCCGCATCACGACGATCCGTTCGCGCCTGCCCGCCGGACAGCCACGCTCGAGCCACTGGCGCTGGACCAACCCGGCCCTGGCCGAACGACTTCCGCCGGTGCGCGCACCGTCGAGAACGAACCGCTCAGCACTGCCGCCACTCGCGCGGTATCGGTGCGATTCCATTGGCACACATTCGGCTGGATCGCCGCAACCGTCGTCGCGACCTACGTACTGCTGCCACAGATCGGCCAGCTCGGGCAGACCATCCACACCCTGGGCGATGCGCAATGGCAGTGGCTCGTGGGCGCCCTGGCAATGTCGGCCATGACCTACGCCACGGCGGCGCTCGCGGTAATGGGCGCAAGTCCCCGGCCACTCCCCTTCGGGCGCACGATGAACGCGCAGCTGGCAACGTCGTTCGCCAACCTGCTGATGCCGTACGGGGTCGGCGGCACCGCTGTCAACGAGCGGTATCTGGAACGCTGCGGGCTCACCAGGACCACTGCCGTTGCGACCGTTGCCCTTACTGTGACGGCCGGTGTCATGCTGCACCTCATCGAGCTGGCCTGCGCCGGAGTCTGGCTGGGCCGGACCCGGCTGCTGCTGACCGCCGCGCTGCCTTCCGGCTGGATATTGCTGATCGCCTTCGTCTCCGTGATGGCCGCGCTCGGCGTCGCAGTCGTGCTCATGCTGCGGCGCCCCGCCTGGCTCACCGAGATACGCACCACCTGCGATACGATGGCCGGCATCCTGCGCCGGCCATCACGCGCCGCCGTGCTGATCGGCGGTCAGGTCGGCACAAATACCGCTTACATTGCGGCCCTCGGGTTTTCAGTACACGCATTCGGCGGGCACGCCCCGGTCGCTTTGGTCGCCGCGGTCTTTCTGGGCGGGGCCGCTCTCGGCGCGGCCAGCCCAACTCCATCGGGGCTCGGCGTCGTCGAGGCCGCCCTGGTAACCGGGCTGATGGTCGGCGGTGTGGCGAGTGCACCAGCGGTCGCGGGCGTCCTCGCCTATCGGCTGGCGACATTCTGGATCCCGGCGGCAGCCGGGTCCATCTCCTTCAAATCCCTGCAGCACCAACGATCCCTGTGACGGATGGAACTGACCGACGTGGGACAGGCTGGTTTTCGGCTGCCGAGTCGAGCAGAGCGCAGACCTCGAGGTCGGTCACTTCGGCGAAGTCCAGATACCACGGGCGGATCGAACCGAACGGCCGCGGCGTGTGCGGGCAGACGATGTCGTCGGCGACCGCGGCCAGCGCACGCATCGGTTGATACGAGCCGACCGGTACAGCGAACACCACCCGGGCCGCGCCCCGCGCGCGGGCAACCGCGCAAGCCGCGTGAGCAGAAGCGCCCGTGGCAAGACCATCATCGACGATCACCGCGGTGGCGCCAGCCAACGCTCGGCACGGCTGATCATGACGGTAGCGAGCGACGCTGCGGCGCAACAGTTCTCCTTGCTCGCGGGTCACCGCAAGCCGTTCAGACTCGGAAACCACCTGGTAAGCGACCGGAACCCCGCCACGCGGCACGCAAGGGCGACCACCCCGGATCCAGACAACGCCGGCAAGCGTTCGGTGAGTTGGCGGCCGGCGTCACAACGATCGGCATACACCATGCACTGCTCCTGAGTCTGTCGTCCACACGGAGGCGAGCCGCGCTTCGGGACCCAGAGAAAGCCAGCCGAACACTACGCCGCAAAACCCATGGAACACAGAGCTATCCGCACAGCGCTCGACGGACCCCCATCCCTACCGGTGAGTAGCCGCTGTCTCGTCCACGGCGGAGACCCCTTGGCGCGCTGAGGGTGCGGGCGTCGAGGTCGAGGTACCACAGTTCAGCGGCACTTCCCACGACTGCCCGGCGGACAGTGTCTTCTCGATGTCCTCGACGCTGACACGGATGGGAGCGACCGTGCTGGGATGCAGGCGCAGAACGGCTTTGGTGCTGGTCAGGGTGACGGTGAGCGGTTGTCCTCGGTAGCTGAGGGTGAATTCGGCCCGCGGCAATTCCTCGGGCAGGACCGGATGTAGCCGGAGGATATCGTCGCGGGTTTCGACGCCGCCGTAGCAGCGGATGACCATGTCCGCGGTGCCTGCCATGGCGCCCAGATGGACTCCTTCGCGAGTGGTGCCGCCTTGGGTGTCGGCCAGGTCGGCGTCGAGGGCCTCGGTGAACAGTGACCATGACAGGGCGCGGTTGGTGCGCGCCAGGACCCAGGCGTGCGCCAAACGGCTCAGGGTGGAGCCGTGGCTGGTGCGGGCGAGGTAGTACTCGACGGTGCGGGGAATGAGTTCCGGCGGCAGCGGATAGTCGAGACGGTCGAAGAGTTCACGTAGTTCGTCGGCGGAGAACAGGTAGAACAGCATGAGTACGTCGGCTTGTTTGGAGAGCTTGTAGCGGTTGGTGGTGTCGCCCTCGGCTTGCAGGATCAGGTCGAGGCGGCCGATCTCGCCGTATTCGGATCGGTAAGCGTCCCAGTCGAATTCGGCCAGTTGCTCGTATCCTTCGAATTGGCTGATGACGCCTTCGTGGAAGGGCACGCGCAGGCGTCTGCTGATCCGATCCCACTGCGCGGGTTCGTCCGGCCCGATCCGCAGCCGGTCTCGCAGCGGATCGCAGTCGAGGCCGGTGAGCAGTGCGACCGCGGCGCGGGCACGGGCCAGGACCCACGCGGTCAATACGTTCGTGTACGCGTTGTTGCGCAGACCGCTGCCCGGCGTATCCGGGTAGCCGTCGTGGTACTCGTCCGGGCCCATCACCCCGGTGATGTCGTATCGGTCGTCGACCGGGTCGTACACAGCCAGGCTCGCGAACAGCCGCGCCACCTCCACCAGCATCTCGGCGCCGCAGTCCATGAGGAACCGCAGGTCTGCGGTGGCCTGGTAGTACTGCCACACGCTGTAGGCGACCGCGAGCCCGACGTGGCGCTGGCGGCGTGAATTGTCCGGCATCCATTGGCCATTGCGAACGTTGAACAGCTGGCCCGGGGTCTCTTCGCGCCCGTCGCTGCCGCTCTGCCAGGGAAACAGGGCTCCAGCGAGCCCTTCGGCGGTTGCCGCTGCGCGTGCCTGCGGCAGCCTGCGATAGCGGTAGCGCAGAAACGCTCGGGTCAGGTCGGGTCTGCGCAGTGTCAGTACGGGGTAGACGAACAGCTCGTCCCAGAAGATATGGCCTCGATAGGCTTCGCCGTGCAGCCCCCGAGCGGGCAGACCGACATCATCGTCCGGACCGACCGCGATAGTCGCTTGCAGGACGTGAAAGATGTGCAGGTTCAACGCGAGTCGGTGACGGCGACCGGCGCCGAGCGCAATGCCGAACCTGTCCCACAGGTGCGCCCATGCTTCGATGTGTGCGGCGAGCAAAGCCTCGAACCCGGGCGCCCTGCCGATCCGATGCTCGGCCGCCAGCGCAGCCGTCGAAAGGCCGCGATCCCGCGAGGTCGTCACGGCGGCGACCTTCTCGATAGTCACGGGCACCCCGGGATGGAGGTCGATCGTGAATTCTGTTCCGGGGCAATCCTTGTCGGTGATCGCCTGACGATCGGACACGGTAGCTCCGGTGTGCGTACGCGCGGCACAGGCAATGGCGATGCCCGATTGATTGGTGATTGCGTCGTACAGCACGGTGTCCGGATCCAGCTGCCGGAATCCGACCGGCGCCAGATGATCGTGCGCGAGATCGCGGTCGGCGGCCACGTTGCGGTTCGCCACACGTCCGTTGATCGCCGATCTGACCACGACGGATCCGGCCCAGTCCTCCGCTTCGAGGGTCAGCTGCACTGCGGCGAGGTGTGGATGCGACAGCGACTGGAATTGCCGGAAGATGACGCGCGTCGTCCGGCCCGCGCCGTCGCGGTACCGGTTGACCCGGGTGAGCACGCCGGTCCGTAGATCCAAATCCTGATGATGACTGAGCATTTCGGGCGAATCGGGGCACAGCAGTTGGCCGACGGCTGGGCGGACGGTCAGGAACGCCCAATCCGGTGCGTTCACCAGATGCTCGGTTTCGACGGTGCCGCCGTTGATTTCGGTGGTGCGGCGGTTGTAGATCCCGGCCAGATACGTCCCCGGATAGTGGACCGAGTCCGCCGCGCTGCCCGGCACCGCGCCGCGAGTGGCCCAATACCCATTCCCCAACGTGCACAACGCTTCCCGCGCCCCCTCCAGCGCCGGGTCGAACCGGTCGTAGATCAGATTCCAGCCGCCGTCACCCGCGGTGGTCGCACCACCACACCACCGGGTGTCTCGCTCGCCGATCTCGGTGGTGGGTGGCAGTTGCAGGTCGGCGAGGTCGGTGACCACGACATCGGCGCCGGCGCCGATCAGTTGCGGACCGGTCCCGGCGTGATCCACGCCGACGACCAACCCGAATCCGCCCATCACCGCGGCACGGACACCAGCTACCGCGTCCTCCATGACCACGGCGTCGATGGGTTGGACGTGCAGTCGCCGCGCGGCTTCGAGGAACATAGCCGGGTCGGGTTTGCCCGGGAGGTTCATGCGCAGCGCGTCGGTGCCGTCGACGCGGACGGTGAACAGGTCGGCGATGCCCGCCGCGTCGAGTACTTCGGCGCAGTTGCGGCTCGCGGTCACCAGCGCTGTCGGGACATCGGCCGAGCGCAGCTGTTCCAGCAGGTTCTTCGCGTCGGGGAACACACGTACTCCGACTTGTGCCAGTGCAGTTGCGAACAGTTGTTGTTTGCGGGCGGCCAGGCCCGTGACGGTCACTTGTCGAGGGTTGTCGGTCGGGGTGCCTTCGGGCAGCTCGATGCCGCGGGATTCCAGGAAGGCCCGTACCCCGTCTTCACGGCTTCGGCCGTCGACCCACCGGTGGTAGTCGTCATCGGCGTCGAAGGGTGGCTGTGTCGGACCGGCAAGTTCGGGCAGCACCTGATCGAATAGTGACTTCCACGCGGCCGCATGGACTTCGGCGGTGTCGGTGACTACGCCGTCCATGTCGAAGATGACCGCACCGTAGTCATTGGCGGTGCGACCGGGCGTCGTCGCGAGATTATCGAGCCGCATCCGGGGCAGATCCTCGCCGCTTGCCAGGACCGAATTACCGTGTCCGCGCGGGGACCCGCCGATGCTGCTGATCGGCGGGTCGTCGCTTGCCATGTCGATTACGGCCTCGTTGTTTCCTCAGTTCGATATCGGCGTCGTTGCCGCCGGGGTGGCGGTGCCATTGGGCTTCGGTGTGGGAAGGATCGGTAGCGCCGGTTGCACGGCGCCGAGTGCGGCTGCTGCTGCGGTTTCGCGGGCGAAGTAGGAGCCGACGTCGCCGATCGCGCTCATCAGCTGAGCGGGGAAGACGACGGTGGTGTTCTTGTCGACGCCGAGTTCGATCAGCGTCTGCAAGTTGCGCAACTGCAATGCCAACGGGTGCGCCATCATCGTGTCCGAAGCGTCGCCAAGTGCGGCGGCAGCCATTGATTCACCTTCTGCAGCAATGATTTTCGCTCGCTTCTCGCGCTCGGCCTCGGCTTGCCGAGCCATGGCGCGCTTCATGCTGTCGGGCAGTTGGATGTCCTTCAGCTCGACCAGAGTTACTTCGACACCCCATTCCAGGGTGGTCGTGTCGAGGATCTCCCGGATGCCGGCGTTGATGACGTCGGTCTCGGAGAGCGCCTCGTCGAGGGTGTGCTGCCCGACGACCTTGCGGAGCGTGGTCTGCGCGATCTGATCTATTGCCGCGTAGACGTTTTCGATCGCGACGACCGACTTCTCGGCGTCCACGATGCGGAAATAGGCGACGGCAGAGATGTCGACGCTGACATTGTCGCGGGTGATGATGCCCTGCGATTGGATCGGCATGGTGATGATTCGCATCGTCACCTTCCGCAGTTGATCGATCACCGGGACGATGAGATTGAGTCCGGGTTCACGGACCGCGATGACGCGCCCGAGCCGGAACAACACTCCCTTCTCGTATTGGGTGACCACTCGAATGGACAGTGCCAGCACGATCAGCGCCACCACGACCACCGCGAGGACAATGACGACTACGTTCACAACTTCTCCTGCCTGAGGCACGAATACGTTTCGGCCATCCATAGAATGCGCTCGAGTGCGACTCGGTCCCAGGGGCGAACGGCACCGGGCGATAGGTAGTTCGGCCTCTGGATGCCGCCCGCGACGGCTACTGCCAGGTTTGGTGTGTCGCGGCTGGTGGCTCTAGTGTCGCACCGGCGGTGGCGCCGCCGTCGAGGACGAATTCCGATCCGGTCGAGAAGGCGGCCTCGGTGACGATGAAACCGACCATCGTGGCGACCTCCTCCGGCTCGCCGAAACGCGGGAGTGGCTGCCCCGCAGCCATATTCGTCAGTCCGGCCGTCATTGGCGTATGGATCGGGCCCGGGTGTACCGAGCAGACCCGGATGCCCGCGTCGCCGAGTTCGATCGCGGCGGCCTTGGTCAGTCCGCGCAGACCCCATTTACTGGCCACATAACCGGCCATCCCGGAGTAGCCCATCAGGCCTGCGGTGGAGGAGATGTTGACGATGACACCGTCCCCGGCGGCCCGCAGCCGCGGCGCCGCAAGGTGCATCCCGAGCCAGGCTCCGACCAGGTTGACGTCGACGACATGCCGGAACATCGCAGGCGACTCGGCTTCGATGCCACCGAAGTCGAGGATGCCCGCGTTGTTGATCAGGACGGCCAGCGGCCCGAAGTTCGCCTCGGCGTCGGCGATCACGCGCCGCCATCCGTGTTCGTCGGTGACGTCGAGTTCGCGGAATATCGCTGTCGGACCGAGCGATTCGGCGGTCTCGGCACCTTCTTGCTCGAGGATATCGGCCACTACGACGCCGACGCCGGACTTGACGAGCGTGCGCGCGATGGCTGCGCCGATGCCGCGGGCACCGCCGGTGACGATGGCGCTTCGGCCTTGGAGTTCGAGCATGATATCTGCCTCTCGGTGTGCGGGGTTCGATGTCTTCAGATTTTCGCGAACGAGACTGCGGGCGCGATGGTTTCGGGGATTCCGACCCTTCGGCGTAGCAGCCAGCGCCGGATCTCGTCGGCGCCCCAGATGATGAACGGGAACGGTGCGGTGAAGGCGAGCATGGCCGGGGTGAGCGCTGCCGTGCCGAGCAGGTGTTGAACCGGCGGGACGTAGATGACCACGGCGGCGAGCGCGAGTTCGAATGCGATGCCTCCCAACAGCAATGGGTTGGACAGCACGCCGATCGAGCGCAGCGAGGCCCGTTCGGTGCGGGCGGCGAACGCGGTGCCGATCTGGCCGGCCACCAAGCCGAAGAATGTCATCGTTGTGGCCTGCAGGTAGGCGTGGTGCAGGGGTGTGCCGGGGCCGGTGGGATCGCCCAGATGCCATCCCGCGCCGAGCAGGACATAGAAGAAGCCCGCCATTCCCAGTGCCGCGGCGATCGCGCCGAGGAACAGCCACGCGCGCAACACCATCGGTATCTGGATGATCGATTCGTTGCGTCGCCGCGGTGGACGACCCATGAGACCTGGCTCGGCCGGTTCACGACCGAGGGCGAGTGCGGGCAGGGTTTCGGTGCCGATATCGATAACCAGTAGCTGTAAGACGGTCAACGGCAAGGGGATCGAGCCACCCGAGAGCGCGAACACGACGAACGGAGTCACCTCCGGAGTCGCGTGGGCGAAAATGTAGAAGATGAACTTGCGGATGTTGTCATAGACCCGCCGCCCGGCCTCGATCGCCGCGGCGATGGTGGCGAAGTTGTCGTCGGTGAGGATCATGGTGGCGGCCTCGCGGGCCACATCCGTGCCGGAGCGGCCCATCGCGATGCCGATATCGGCGCGCCGCAGGGCGGGGGCGTCGTTGACGCCGTCACCGGTCATCGCCACGACATGCCCGGCCTCGCGAAGTGCGTCCGCGACAAGGAGTTTCGCTTCGGGCGAGGAGCGCGCGAAGATCAGCTCGGGCGTCGTGGACAGCAGCGTGTCCAGCTCGGCTTCGCTCATCCGCTCGAGTTCCTCGCCGGTCACCACGACCGGTTCGGCATGGGTGATCCCGACCTGGGCGGCGATCGTCGCGGCGGTCAGACCGTTGTCGCCGGTGATGACGATGATGCGGATGCCCGCGGCGTGGCACACCCTTACCGCGTCGGCGACCTCGGCGCGGGGCGGGTCGGTCATCGCGACGAAGCCGAGTAGCAGCAGGTCCCGTTCGGCTTGGTCGCGGGCATCCGGCGCGGTCCCGGTCGACAGTCGGCGTTCGGCGACAGCAAGTACCCGAAGTCCTTGCCGCGCTTGCGCATCCACCAAATCGACCAGCGTCGCGCGTCGGTCCGGGGTCAGCAGTTGAGGGTGGCCGTCAGCGTCGAGTTCGGTAGTGCACAGAGGCAGCACTGTCTCGGGTGCGCCCTTCGTATGCACCCAGACCCCATCACTGGAGCTGTCGATCGTCGACATCCGTTTGCGCGCCGGGTCGAAATGAAACTGCTTCTGCCGCAGCCGTTGCCGCTCGTCAGAGTTCACCTCCGCACCCAAGGCGGCACCCGCGACAAGCATGGCGGTCTCGGTCGGATCACCCAGTGCCCGTCCGGTGTGATCGAAACGGGCGTTATTGCAGGCGATCATCGCGGTCGCCAGCCGAGTGAGCGTAAGGTCGGCCGGGCGCGGTGCGCGGGATTCGAGGTCGTGCGTGCCGGTTGCGGTGTGCAGCAAGGTGACCCGCATCCGGTTCTCGGTGAGCGTGCCGGTCTTGTCGGTGCAGATCACATCGGTCGACCCGAGGGTCTCCACCGCACTGAGCCGTTTCACGACCGCGCCGCGACGGGCCAGGTCGCGCACGCCGACCGCCAACGCCAAGGTGATCGTCGGCAGCAGACCTTCCGGGACATTGCCCACCAAGAGGCCGACCGCAAAGACCACCGCGTTGAGCAGCGACAGCCCGGCACCCAGCGTCGCCAGCGGCACGAACGCCGCGCCGAGCAGCAGCGAGACCACGGCGATCAACCAAGCCACCTGGCGCACTTGATGTTCGAGCGGGCTCTCGTCGTGTCCGACCCGTTCCGACAGCGCCGCGATCCGGCCGAGCTCGGTATGCATGCCGGTGGCGAATACGACCGCGCGTGCGTCGCCACCCGTACATGCTGTCCCGCTGAAGGCGATATCGGAGGCCTGAGCCGGCGGCACCCCAGCCTCCGCCGGATCGGCCGAGCGGAACACCGGCAGCGATTCCCCGGTCAGTTCGGACAGATCGACCTCGATACCACCATCGAGCAGCCGCGCATCGGCCGAAATCCGATCGCCTTCCTGGATCACCAGTACATCGCCCGGCACCACGTCGACGGCGTCGATCGCGGCTATCTCACCGTCGCGCACTACCGTCGCACGGGCAGGCAGATACGCCGCGAGCAACTCCACCGCCCGCTCCGCATGCCGCTCCTGAATGAAGGCGAATGCCGCGTTGATCAGGATCACGACGATCACGGCGACGGCCACCGGCTCGATGCCAACCAGCCAGGCCAAACCCGCCGCCGCCCACAACAGCAGCGCCAGCGGATGGGTGAACTGCACCATCAACTCGCGCGGCCAGGTCCGGCCGCCCCGCCGATGCAGCGCGTTGGGCCCGACGTGGATCAACCGCCGCTGCGCCTCACGACTGGTCAAGCCGGATCGAGAACTGTGCAGATCGCGCAACAGCAGCTCGACCCGCTCGGTGGGGTCGAGATCGATCCCCGGCTCGCCATCAACCAGCGCGGTGTCCGCGGAGGCGACGCTGTCGAGCGGCAGCGAGACTGAGGAATGCATACGGGTCAGCCTGCGCGTGTGCGAGCGCTGCGATAAGAGGACTCGTGCTCACGGCGGCAGGACTTACGTCCTCACCACACTGCCCTTCATGTCCGGTACATTCCACCGAAACCGGCAGTGAGCACGGAGCCGTGTGGTGGCGTCAAGCCTCGACTTCCTGGATCAGATCCGGGCAGGCGATCGAACGGACTCGGAATATTAAGTGCCCCAGTCGAATTCGGCGACATTATCGACGGGGCAGTCCGCTCACGGCAACCGCGCCGATTGACCTTTCCGTCGCATCGCGGCGACCATGAAGTATGGCAAATGATGAGACCCACCAGATCAACGAAGTGGTCCAACGCCTCGCCAGACGATACCCGCAGGTCGCTCCGGACAGAGTCGAGCAGATCGTCCACGACGCACAGCAACGCTTCCTCGGGCGGCCGATACGCGATTTCATCCCGCTGTTCGTCGAACGAATCGCCAACGGGAAACTCGCCACACCGGCGCGTTGATCCCAGCAGACACACAGCTTCGAAAGAACCGGGCAGAACCTGCGTCGAATTCGGGCCGTCGGTTGGGTTCGCAGCAGTCGCTGCGTGGTCGACGACTGGCGCGCAACGCATCTGGGTCCAATGCAACTCTGCGCGAGAAGTCTTCAGGTGCAGCTATTTTCGGCGCACGACCTGTTAGCACTCTCAACTTGAGAGTGCTAACGTAGGAGTTGCACAACCACCGGCGTCCGCCGACTTGGCGATGCGCCGCCACTCGAGATCGAGGTGATTGTTGTGCTGAGGTTCGATCCGTTCCATGACATCGACACAGTCGCACGTCAACTGCTCGGCGAGGCCGCGGGTACCGCGCGGGCCCCACGATTTATGCCGATGGATCTGTTCAAAACCGGTGACCACTACATGCTCAACGCCGATCTGCCTGGCGTCGACCCCGGCTCGGTCGATGTGAGCGTCGAAAACGGCACGCTTACCCTGCGCGCAGAACGCAGCCTGCCGAGCGCGGAGGGCGTGCAGTGGATCGCGTCCGAACGATTCGCCGGCCGATTCATGCGCCAACTCACCCTCGGCGAAGGTGTCGAAGCCGACAAGATCAGCGCCACCTATCAAGACGGCGTGCTGTCGATAATGATCCCGGTCGCCGCCAAGGCCACACCGCGCCGCATCGAGATCTCCGGGATATCAGCTAAGAAGAGCATCGAGACAAGCTCGTCCAGCTGATCGCACAGTTCCACGCTCGAGCGCTGCGGCCGCCCCTTTCGGAGCGGCCGCAGCGCTGTGCGGACCAGTGTGCAATCGGCTGCCTGATGCCGAATGTCCCGCAGCCGAAGTGCCTGTGGCCCTATGTTTCTCAAATGGCTTGAACAACCATGGCCGTATGACGAAATCTGATGTCGACCGCATGCTCATCGAGTCAGCGGAGCCAGTGTTCGACGCCATGATCGCGGAGCACCAGATAGTTCAGGCTGATCTGGCGACCACGTTCCGAGCCGCGCGGTCGCTAGACTTCCTGACCGTACGCACACCGCTGCTGACGACGGCGATGTGGCTTCGCGGCCTGCCCACCCGATGGTCGGGTCACGCTGCCCCGACCTTGCCCAGACTCGTGGTGGCCGACGGTGTCGGGCTACCGGGCTGGCTTTTGCTCGGTGAGCGGCCCGAGCGGGAGATCGTATTCGGCGCGGTCGGGAAGTTCTGGCAACCAGATATCGAATGGCGTGAGGTAGCGCAAGCAGACTTCGCCGGATTCGCCGAGCCGGGGTGGGGCAAGATCGCCGCGAACTTCTCGGTGGAACGCTATGGCGAGCACGCCACACTGCTCAGCTACCAGTGCCGCACGGTGACAACGGATCCGGACTCACGTCAGCGGTTCCTGCGATACTGGTGGCTGATTCGACCGTTCGTCGCACATATTATGCGCGCCACCGTCCATACCATTCGCATCAATGCGGAAGCGGCGGCCGAGCAGGCCAAAGGACGAACTGAGTAATAGCATCGAACCGCGTCGCGCCGAGAATATTCGACAGCCACGCTTATTCCATCCGAAAGCGCAACGTTCGGTGCACGGTTCTGAGGTATGGAAACCCTTGGTGTGCAATGCGTTACCTCACTTCGGGCAGCCTTTCATTGCTGGTGGCGACAGCTGGAAATCATTAGCGTGCACGGTATGAGTGGAGATAACGCCGCGTCCGAGGGACTTTCGACCTCAATTCTCGCGCCCCACCCGTCGGAGCCGCACGTGGCGGGCTCGGCGTCGCGGCTCAATTGGCTGCGGGCCGGTGTACTCGGCGCCAACGACGGGATCGTCTCGGTCGCGGGCATCGTTGTCGGTGTTGCCGCGGCGACCACCGACCGCGCTCCGATTCTCACCGCGGGAGTCGCCGGCCTGGTCGCGGGGGCAGTGTCGATGGCGCTCGGAGAGTACGTGTCGGTGAGCACGCAGCGCGACAGTGAGCGCGCGTTGCTGGCTACCGAGCGCCGTGAACTGGCCGAAGAGCCCGAAGCGGAACTCGCCGAGCTCGCCGCGATCTACCAGGCGAAGGGACTGACCGCGGCCACCGCGCTCGCGGTGGCCGAAGAGCTGACAGCCCGGGACGCGTTCGCCGCCCACGCCGAGGCCGAATTGGGTATCGACCCCGACGATCTGACCAATCCGTGGCACGCGGCACTGTCCTCCACACTGTCGTTCACCCTCGGGGCGTTATTGCCGCTATTGGCGATTCTTGTTGCCGCCGTGCCGCTTCGAGTACCGGTGACCGCCATTGCAGTACTGGTGGCCTTGGCGCTGACCGGTGCACTCGGCGCACGGCTCGGCGGCGCGGCGCCTGCGCGGGCAACGGGCCGGGTCGTGATCGGTGGTGCCTTGGCTATGGCGGTCACCTACGCCATCGGTCGTGCCGTGGGGATCGCCGTGTGAAATCGGACGTTATGCCCGAAGGGCAACGCTCGACCGTCCGCACCCTCGAATGCTGTCGCGCGGCCGGATTGGTGTAGTACTGCCGTTCAGGGGTACTGCGTCGTAAGATCCCCTTCGACTAGCAGGGCGAGTTGCTTATGAATCAGGTATCGGACTCTCCCGCTGGTCTCGGCTGTTCACTGTCGCCCGCAACTTTGCCTATGACGAGTTGCGGTGCGGCCGAGGACATCACGAGCTCACCACCGATGCAGGCTCGATGATCGACCGGTACGTCGATGACCCAGGTGCCAGGCTTGCTGACACGGCGGTCATCCAGCGCGCTCTGGCGACGCTCAGCTACGAACATCGGCAGGTCATCGTGCACGCCTGCTACCGGCGCGCGAGCACAAAAGCCATCGCCGCCGAGCTGACTATCTCGCCCGGCACAGTCAAATCACGACTGCACTACGCGCTGCACGCGCTCCGGCACGCCTGTGCCGACTAAACCTGCGTCGACTAAGCAGCACTGTCGCCAGCCGATCGGCAGCCGCCCGCTGCGGACTCCCCCTTACCGGCACAAAAAGCCTTTGGACCCGCGCATTCAGGACCAACGACAGACGTGCTCGACCACCTCGGCTTCGTAACCTACGGGTACCAGAACCACTGGATCCGAAAGGAAGCCGTCCATGCCCACCTCCCCCACCATCAATCCGCACCGGCTGGCCACAGCCGCGGTGGTGGTCGGCGTCGACGGTTCCGCGGCCTCTGACCTCGCCGTCGAGTGGGCTGCTGACGCTGCTTCCCGGCACAACCGTCGACTGAATATCGTGCACGGCTTCGACTTGGCGGCATCGGCGGAACTGGTCGGCATGTACGACGTGCTGGTGCCCGCGGTGACCGACGAGCTGCACCGGCACGGAGTCGATCTGCTCGCTACGGCCGGTAGGCTAGCCTACCGGGTCGATCCCACCCTAGACGTGGAAACCGAAGTCGCCGAAGCCAATCCAGCCCGACTATTGATCCAACGATCGGAAACGGCGCATCTCGTCGCGCTCGGCGCCGCAGGCAGCGGTGCTGCCATCGGCTACCTCGGGTCCACGCTGCTGGCCGTCACCAGCCACGGCAAAGGCAGCATCGTGGTCGTCCGCGAACCGGGCACCGAACAGCACACGCCATCCGTCGGTCCGGTGGTGGTCGGCCTCGATGGCACTCGGCACAGTGAACCCGCCGTCGCGGCGGCATTCGCCGAGGCAAGCGAGCGCCGCACCCAGCTGGTGGCCGTGCACGCGTGGGGTGACATGTTCGACCGAATCTCCGGCGTCCCCTACCCCGTCCCGGACAAGGATGCCCAGATCGCCGGACAAGCTCTCATCGCCGAGCAGCTCGCGGGCTGGCAGGAGAAGTTCCCCGACGTCCAAGTCATCCGCAAGGTGTACCTGTTCGGTCCGCGACAGGCACTGACCGACTGGTCCAAGTCGGCGCAACTCGTTGTCGTCGGCAGTCGAGGTCGTGGCGGATTCCGTGGCCTACTGCTCGGCTCCACCAGCAATTCGCTTGTCCAGCAAGCACATTGCCCGGTCATGGTGGTCCACTCCAAGTAGCGACGACCCCCGATTTCCATCAATGGAAGGTACGAAAACCCATGTCCGTCAACAATATGAATCCACCCGTCGTGGTCGGTATCGACGGTTCCGTCGACGCCGATGAGGCCCTGCGCTGGGCCGCCGTCGACGCCGTCCACCACAACGCGCCGTTGCACATCGTTTATGCCACCGGCGCTGCGGCCGACTTCGGGCAAGTCATCGATTTCAGCCACGCCGACTACACCGAGTACCTGACCGCCTGCGCTGCCACGCTCGCGGCGGCACGCCGATTCGCCACGGCGGCAGCCCAACCCGTCGGCGACCTCGACATCGACACGTTCCTGGTCGAAGCCCCACCGATCCCAGCACTGCGGGACCGATCCAAGGACGCGCGCCTGCTGGTCGTCGGTACCCGCGGAATGGGTGCTTTCCGCCGCGGACTGCGCGGATCGGTCAGTACTGCCATGGCTCGGCACGCGCAGTGCCCGGTCGCGGTCGTCCCTGAGCCGGAACAGTATTCCGCGCAGCGCGTTCGCGGGCCGGTAGTGGTCGGCGTCGACGGATCGGCGTGCAGCGCCCGCGCCGTCGACATCGCCTTCGATGAAGCGTCGCGTCGCAATGCTCCGGTGCGCGCCGTGCTCACCTGGTCCGAATCGAATCGGTACATTCCGCGCACAGCAATGCAGACCGAGGCCGAAGCAGCGCTGTCCGAAGCGCTGGCCGGCTACACCGATACCTATCCCGACGTCACGGTGCAACGCGTAGTCACCGAGGATCGACCGGCCAAGCGGCTGCTCGAGGAGGGTGAACTGGCGCAGCTGCTCGTGGTCGGCAGCCACGGCCGCGGCGGTTTCGCTGGAATGACCCTCGGCTCGGTCAGCCAAGCCGTCCTGCACGCGGCCGATTGCCCGCTCATCATCGCCCGCCCGGAGAGCTGATCAGCTGGGTACGGTGTCGCGGGCCCGTTGGAGCAGCTGATCGATGGTCTCCTCGATGCGCTCGGCGAGCAGGTGCAGATCGGGCGTGCTGTCGTAGTCGCCGGTGACACCGAACCGTAGCTGGTCGCCGTAGCTGAGGATGGCGATGCTGATGCGCACGCGCATCGCGATCGGTGCGTAGGCCAGGATTTCCAGCACCTCCTGGCCGTAGAGGTGCAGTCGACGCCGAGGGCCTGGCACATTCGTCGCCAGACCCGAGATGCCTCGCTGCGGGTATCGCGACGCCAAGCGCACGGTCCACGCGATCGAAGCGAACGGCAGCCACCGTGCCAGTGCGAGAAACGAATTCGCCGCCGACGCCTCACCGCTGGCCTTGTGTTCGACCATCCTGCGATGCACCATCGCCAATTGCTCGACGGGATCGGCGGATTCGATCGGGAGCAGGGGCAGCATCGCCGAAACCCGGTTGTCGAGTGCGCCTTTCGCGTCTGCCGCGCGCACCGATACCGGCGTGAGAATCCGTAGCTTATCCGCGGTCGGCTCCTCACCGCGTTTCAGCAAGACAGTACGAAATGCCGCGGCGACTGCGGCGAGGACCACATCATTGACCGTCGTTCCGAAGGCCGCACCGATCTCGCGGACAGCAGGCAACGACGCCCGCGCCACCGTGTAGCGGCGTTGCCGACCGATGGAACCGTTCAACGAGGACCCCGCGGCGGGCAACACCGCGGACAACGCGAACGGCACCGCGGCGCGCAACGTCTGCGCCGCGAACCGTGGCACGTCGACCGGCAGTCGCAACGACTTCATCAGCAGGCCACGCCAATCGATCGGCGGATCGGCCACCTTCGGCGCAGCGTTGTCCGGACGTTCTGCCTGGTCATCGCAGAATCGCTCGAACAGGGTGATTCCGGAGACGCCATCGACCATGCTGTGGTGGACCTTCACGATCATCGCCCAGCGGTCGTCGGCAAGATGCTCGACGACGATGCATTGCCAGAGCGGGTGATCACGGTCGAGCCGTTCCTCCATCACCTCGGCGACCAAGTCGCACAGCGCATCCTCGCCCGCGGGCGCCGGCAGAGCCAACCACCGAAGATGATGCGCCAGATCGAAATTCGGATCGATCACCCACGTCGGCGCGGCAAGACCCCATGGGGTGCGGTGCACTTTCTGGTGCAGCCTGCCGTCAACGGACAATCGTTGCGCCAGCTCCACCTCGAGTTCCTCGCGCGGCGGCGGCGAGCCCGCGACGATCGCGATGGCCCCGATCCCGACGCTCACGTGGCGATCGGTGTCTTCCAGCTCCATGAATCCTGAGTCCAACGGGCCCAAAACGGCCATCGTGGGTGTCCATTCCGACAGGTGGACGCCGGGCCGAGGGTCGGCGACGGTCGCGACCACAGGGTCCATGATCGCGCAAGGACACGGCGTCGAGAAGATGCGAAAGCCACTGATCGGCGGGGACATTCGGCCCCGACTCTGTCCGACAGGGCACGCGGCCAGCATGACCACGATGCCCGCCGACAACTGTCGGCACCTGATGCCATTGGTCCCCACAGCCCAGGTAACACGGCCCTGACCTCCCGATAGGTCTCTACGCCACGCTCAGTGTATGGAAACGAAACCCACCCGCATCGCGGTCATCTACGCGACCGCCCAGGGATCCACCCGCGACATCGCGGAGTTCATTGCGGCGGCCCTCACCGACCGTGGCGCGCACGTCGAACTGAGCGACTTCGAGCACGCACCCGACCTGTCCCGCTTCGACGGGATCATCCTCGGCAGTGCGATACACAACAGGGACTATCTGCCAGCCGCCTCCGCCTTTGTCCGGACCCACCGCGACGAGCTGCGCAAATCCGATGTGTGGATGTTCAGCGTCGGCCTCGGTCCGGCGCTGCGTGGACCGATCGGACGACGCATCGGCAACATGGTGCCGAAAAAGATTGCCGCTCTGTGCGAAACGGTCAGTCCGTGGGACTACCGCCCCTTCGCCGGACACTACGACCGCGTCGGCGTCTCATGGCAGGCCAGGGCGCTCTATCGCCTGATGGGCGGCGCCCGGTACGGCGATCTGCGGAACTGGCACGCGATTCGTACCTGGTCGACGATGATCGCCCAATCACTCGGCCTGCCCAACACCAACCTGGCGACCATCCACCCCTGACGCCGCCGGACCGACTCCAACAGTGGACATACTTCTGACGATGACCGGTGGCGGGTCTTGGATCAGACCGGTGTCGCTCACCGTTCTAGGCGCCGCAATCGTAGGAATAGCCGTATTTCCCTGCACACCAATAGAACCCTTCGTTCGGGTCCACAAGATCCTTACCCGGGTCGACGAAATGCAGCACAGTTCTGTTGTCATCGGCCGACTTCTGCAGTGCTGCAACCCATTTCGTGTCGGGCTTCAAGTATCCGAGGTCGGCGCCGGTCTTCGATGTCAAGGACACGAGGCTAACCGTGACACCGGTCGCGATGGTGTCCCAAGTGGCGGACCAGGTTTCACCGTCGGCCGCGGATCGATGCGGGTGGCCGGGGCCGTGTTCGATGGTGGCGGGGCGTTCTCCGGTTCGGGCCGAGGCCGACTCGACGTGCAGACCGATCACGGCGTCGACGGCGGCCGGGTCCATCGCTCGGGGTAGATAGACATCCATTCGGGCGGTGCGTGATTCGGTCACGTTCGCTTTCCAGGGTCAGTCAGGTCAGTCGGGGTCGGCGCGCTGGTCGATGGTGTGCTGCAAATCGGTGTTGAGGCGCTGGGCTTCGGCGAGCTGGTCTTCGAGGATGACGATGCGGCACGCCGCCTCGAGGGTGTTGCCGGCGTCGACGAGTTCACGCACGCGTCCGGCGATGCGCAGCTGGTAGCGCGAGTAGCGGCGGTGCCCGCCGGTCGACCGTTGCGGGGTCAGGAGTTGGGCGGCGTCGAGGCCGCGCAGGAATGCTTGGGTGACGCCGAGGATTTCCGCGGCTCTGCCCATGCTGTAGGCGGGGTAGGTGTCGTCGTCGAGTTTGTCCGCGGCGCTGAGGGCGTCGGCGGGGTCGGTGTTCGGCTGCTGCACAGCACCTCTCGGGATTCAACGTCAGGCAGGCCCCGGCGCGTGTGCGCCGGGGCCTGGGATCTATGGAAGAGGGGGTATCAATTCTGTTCACCGGCCATGAAAGCCGATGTTCCACACCGCATCCGACACGTGCCGGGATGCGGAACCGATAAGTGACTACTCAGTGACCACCTCCTGGATTGCCGGTTCGACCTGCGCATTACTTGTCCATCTTGCGTGTTCGTCCCCCTCCGGCGGTCCGGCCGAGTGCACCGGATTCTCTTCTCCGCCGGAGGGGACGGGGTGGAACGTTCATTCCGGGCAGTTCACCTGCCCGGCCGCTTGATCTTCTCTTCGAACAACAGAGACTGTATACCTGCTTCCACAGGATGTCTACACCCGCCACGACAGATTTTCGTCGTCGGATGCGGTCGGTTTATTGCACGTGTCGGTTCACGGTCTCGGATCCTCGTGACCGGGTAGCTTCGGTGCACTCGGGCAGTGACGCGGAAGGGCGATGGCCATGCCGACACCGTTACCGGAATCGCTGACATCGATAGGAATTTTGTAACAAAAATGGTTTGCAGCAAAAGTTATTCTCTGTCAAAATCACGTGGTGACCACCGCTGGTGAACTGAGCCGCCTGTTGGGCCCGCTGCGACGAACCGTGCTGCGCGCCACTCGCGCCGCCAAAAACCTTCCCGACCTACCTGAAGCGCAGATCGAGTTATTGCGTGCACTCGTCGAGGCCGGCGAATTGAGCCCGAGCGAGGCGGCGCGCCAGGTGCAGGTCGCGCCGTCCACCATCAGCAACCTCACGCGCCGGATGATCGCCGCCGGACTCGTGCAACGCCACACCGGCGAAGTCGACCTGCGTGCGGTCACCCTCACGCCGACAACCAAAGCCGTGGATCTGCTGAAGCGCTACGACGACGCGAGTGCCGACATCCTGACCCTGGCGATTGCCCGGCTTCCCGTGGCCGAGCAGAAAGCGCTCACCCGCGCCCTGCCGAGCCTCGCGCTGCTGCTCACCGAACTGCAGTAACCCACGTTCTTCGACTCGGGTGTGCGATGACCCGAATCGGCGAGCTCGGAAGCTCGCGCGGTTTCGGTATCGCTCAACTCAGTGCTGCCGCTTCAATTGGTGCGCGTCACATAATCAGCGGACAGGTCGTCGGGGGCGCAGGCGATGATGCTGTCGTCGTCGGGGCCGCAGTCTTCAAGGAAGGTGATGTCCGCGAATTCCGAGACGACGTAGATCGGGTAGGTGGGGCCCTCGTCCCGGTAGGCGGTCATTTGCGCCAGGTGCTCGTTTTGGAAGCAGACGCTGCGTTCGGGGTGCTGCTTGATCCACTGCGGGAAAAAGATGACGCCGTGTAGTCGACGTCGGGAGGGCATGACGTTCACACTGACCGACGATCCGGTGGGTTCGGTCCACGAGATCTTGTAGTTGTCGGTGTCGAGTTCGACCAGGTCGACCGTCTGACCTTTGACCCAGCGCCCGCCGACCATACCGGCATGGATCCGGTAGTCGATCGTGCTCGCGTTACGGACGTACATTTCGTACTGCCAGCCATTGTCGTAGGTGTAGATGAAATGCCTGCCGAGGATCTGCGACAGGTCCTGCTGTGCAGCGATTGATCCGGTCGACGTGCTCATTGCTTCTCCTTTGTTTGTCCGAAAACAGCGGTACCACAGCCGATCACGGTCCTTACGCGCCGGAATTCTCTGGCGCGCTATCTCGCGGTCGGTGTCAGGGCTTTAGTTGGTGCGATCGAGGAAACCGGCAGGTACCTCGCCGGGGGCGCAGGCGATGACCTGTTCGTTGTCGATCCCGCTGTCTTCGGCGAAGGTGATCGTGCCGAACAGATCGGCCTGGATCTGCGGTGCGATCGGTCCGGCGTCGCGGTAGCGCTGGATCTCTGCCAGGTGCTCGTTCTGGAACGAGACGATCAGTCCGGGATTGTCGTCGACCCACTTGGCAAGAAAGCCCGTGAAGTGCACCCACCGCTGCCGCGCATTCAGCACCAGGCTGACACAACTGCCGGTCGGCTCGTTCCAGGCGACGGAGTACACGTCGTCACCGAGTCGAGCGATCTCGGCTTTCTGGTCTTTGACCCAGCGACCGGTCAGCGGGTTCACGACATCGGTGCTGGGATGGACTCGGTACTCGACGCTTTCGGCGTTCTTGATGTACAGCTCATACAGCCAGCCATTGGAGTAGGTGTAGATGAAATGTTGCCCCAGCAGGCCGGTGAGATCCTGATCGTGCCGCGGAAGCCGCGTGGCGAACTGCGATGTCGACATGACAAACCTTTCTTTGGGGTGAGTGATCAATTGGTCCGAGTCGCATAACCTTCGGGTAGATCTTCGGGAGCACACGCGATGACGGTGATGTCTCCCGGGCCGCGGTCGGCGAGGTAGGTGATCGTCGCGAACCCCCCGAACATGTGGATGGGGTAGGTAGGGCCCTGATCGCGCGCGGCGACGATCTGGGCCAGCCGCTCGTTCTGGTAGCCGATCATCGGCTCGGGATCATCCTCGGCCCAGCGCGGGCCGAAGATCACGCCATGCAAGATGCGCCTGGCAGGCATGACGGTCAGGCTGAGCGCGCTACCGGTGGGCCCGATCCAGGAGATCTTGTAGGTGTCGGTGTCCAGACGAGCCAGATCGATGGCCTGCCCGGTGACCCAACGCCCGCCCATCTTGCCTACGTGGACCCGATAGTCGACCACGGTCTCGGCGCGCACATACAACTCGTAGCGCCAGCCCAGAGCGTCGTAGGTATAGATGAACTGCTTGCCCACGATCCCGGACACATCGCGCTCGAGCCTGGCCCGCGCACCTGTCGTAGTCACTGCGGCTCGGCTGCCGCGTCGGTACCCGAGACCGGCTGAGGGTCAGGCAGCACGACCCGGGCCTGCAGGCGACTGATCTGCCACTCCTCGCCGATCCGCCGATACCCGCAGTTGTAGCGCGCCTCGGTCCACCGGCCATAGACCCGCACCGTGGCACCCATCTCGATGAACTCACACGAGTGCCGATGCAAGGTCCACACTCCGGTCGCGGAGTCTGCGGTCACCTCGATGACCGGCGAGGACAACACATAACCAGCATGCGGGTTACCTCGAGATTCGATAAGCCCGAACAACTCCACCACCTGCTCGCGGCCCCGCCGGACGCCGTCGTGGCCGAGGTCGACGACCACGTCGTCGGTGAACAGCTCGAGCATGTCGTCCCAGCGCCGATCCGCGAGATACCGGACATAGCTGCGGTGCAGCGCCTGGATCTGCTCGATGTCCTCCAGTCGCCGCAAACGCGCCGACATCACCGCGATCAATCCCGCTAAATCCTCATTGGCTGCCATCGTCACCGAGGTCATCTGTCCGCCTCTCACCGAATGATTATTTTCTGACAAAACTAGTTTGCATCAAAACAGTAGACCGAGGGAAGATTAGTGACAGCCGTCACTGTCGGGGTCGAGGATCCGGCGGGACAGAATGAGACTGCCGTTCCTGCGGAGCCGCACGAGCAGCGGCATCGCGGTCTACGCGGGACAGCTGTCACCGCAGGCAACCGTCAAAAAGCGACGGCACTTGGGAAGTGACACTGAGGGCAGATCGAATTCCTCCGATGACTCCGAAGAATCCGCATACATATTATCCACAATGCGGCATTACTCGGCGTATCCGCGCAACATCAGAGAAAGGCTGCCTTCCCACACCGGTAGTCCGCATGAATCGACCTCGTAGCGACGTGCCAAAAAGCCCGGCGACCTGAGGCGCGGTAGTACTGTTCGTAACAGCGTTCACGCCGTTCTCGGAAGCTCCAGAGCAATTCGAAGAGTTCTACTTCGCTACTGACTTCGTGAGGAGAAAGATGGCTACGACCGCGCATGAATCGGAGAGGGCCGTTCACGATTCGCATGCCAGGCGCTGGTGGGTCCTCGCAGTGCTCGGCATCGCGCAGCTGATGGTCGTGCTCGACGCGACGGTCATGAACATCGCTCTTCCTGACGCGCAGAAGGCGCTCGGTTTCTCCGACGTCACCCGGCAGTGGGTGGTAACTGGTTACACGCTGGCGTTCGGCAGCCTGCTGTTGCTCGGCGGACGGTTGAGCGACATGTTCGGCCGGCGCAACACGTTCATCATCGGCCTCGTCGGCTTCGCGCTGGCCTCCGCGGTCGGCGGCGCCGCCGTGAACTCCGAGATGCTGATCTCCGCCAGGGTGGCCCAAGGTGTCTTTGCCGCGCTGCTGGCGCCCGCGACCCTGTCCCTGTTGACGGTCACCTTCACCGTGCCGTCGGAGCGCGCGAAAGCGGTCGGCATCTTCGGCGCGATCTCCGGCGCCGGTGCTGCGATCGGTCTGCTACTCGGCGGTGCGCTCACCGAATGGGTCTCGTGGCGCTGGGCACTGTATATCAATCTGTTGTTTGCCGGCGTAGCGCTGATCGGCGCATTGGCGCTGCTGGCTCGCCATGTTGCCGTCGAGCGGCCGGTACTCGACCTACCCGGCACGATAACTGCCACCGCGGGGCTGTTCAGCATCGTCTATGGGTTCTCGCATGCTGAATCGCACGGCTGGTCTACCTCCACGACAATCTGGTGGCTCATCGCCGGTGTGGTGTTGCTGTGCGCGTTCGGCGTGGTGGAGACACGGGTTCCGCATCCGCTGCTGCCGCTGCGGATCGTGCTCGACCGCATCCGAGGCGGTGCGTATCTCGCGGTGTTCGCCATCGGTATCGGGCTGTTCTCCGTCCTTCTGTTCCTCACCTACTACCTGCAGGTCAGCCGCGGCTACTCGCCGATAAGGACCGGCGTCGCGTTCTTGCCGATGGTGGCCGCGATGGTGCTCTCCTCGACCATGACACCGCCGCTGTTGCTGCCGCGTCTCGGCACCAAGACCACCGTGGCAGGCGGGCTCCTCGTTGCCGCGGCAGGGATGGTGTCGTTGACCCGGGTCGGGTTGGACACCGGCTACATGAGCCATGTCCTGACCGGGGAACTACTACTCGGCCTCGGTATCGGAGCCGCATTATCGGTGGCGATCCAGAGCGCGACAGCCGGCATCAACCACGAGGACGCAGGTGTCGCGTCAGCGATGGTGAACACCTCGCAGCAGATAGGCGGCTCGATCGGCACCGCGCTGCTGTCCACGTTCGCGGCAACCACACTGAACAACTACCTCGCGGACAACGGGTCGACGGCTGAGGTCGCGGCCCAGGCGCGGGTCGAGAGCTACATCACTACGTTCTGGTGGTCGGCCGGATTCCTCGCCGTCGGTGCGATCATCCTTGCAGTGCTGATGCCGAACGCACTCCCCGCTCAGTCCGAGGGTGAACCCGTTGTAGCCCACTGACATTCGCCACCCCGATCGCCGCGACGCAGATCCGCCGTTGCTACCTCGACGGTGACCGGCTCGCGGACCGTGCTCACCTTGACCCACGGCTAGGGTCGGTGAAGCCGTCATGCGACGTCCGGTCGCTGCCGATCGGCTGCTGCAGAAGTCCGGCGAGCAGATTGTCGACGGCCTTCAACCACACTGGCCAGGTGGCAGGGTCCAACGCCATGGATCCCTCCTCGTGGATGTCGCATCCCGCAGGGACCGGAACGTCATTGAAGCGGTCCTGCAACCACAGCAGCGCGCGAGGTATGCCGATGCTCTCCAATACCAGATGCTCGCTGAAGTTGTCCCGCACGTACTGCACCCGCGCCTTCGGATCAGCACAGTACTTTTCTTGCACCAAGCGAGTTACCGGCTCGACCGGCGCGACTTCGTCTCTATTCGATTGATAGAGGAATATCGGCATGTCGGGAACCGCGTGGCCAAGTGACACCTTCTCCAAGACATCGCTGAGCGGCGTATTGTGCAGCGGTTCCGGCGTATCGAACAGGCTCTGTTCCAGGTTCATGAACGGGAAGATGGCCATCGAGTACAGACACAGCGCGTTCTTCAGCGGATTCAACGGCCGTAGAACAGGATTCATGTGCTGTTGGATGTAGGCGTCGAGCTCGGGATACTCCCGCGCTGCTCCGAGCACGGCGGTCCAGATCAAGCCGGAAGTCACGAAGTTGTCGGCCAGTCGGAACGACGCGCTCATATCCGCCTGATTACCGCCTGCGACGGCACCGACGATATTCAGATCGGGCGCATAGGAGGCGTGCAACTCGGCGGCGTGGTCGGTGGCGATGGCACCGCCGGAGTACCCGGCCATGCCGACCTTGGTTTCCTTACCGGGCAGCCCCATCGGTGCGAAGTTCTCCGTGGCTCGGATTCCGTCCAGGGTGATCTGTCCCTCCAACGGGCCCGCGGCGAAAGCCGTATTGGGGCCTTCATGGTCGGGCATCGTGACCGCCCAGCCGGCGCCGAGAGCAGTCAGCGGCGCGATGAATTCGCCTGGGATATCGGGCTGCCCGAGCTGGTTGGCGGGTAACGAACCGAGCTGCAGCAGGTATGAGGCGCCGCAGTATTGCGCGTTGGAGTCCTGCGGGAACTGATATGACAGCAGGTTCCGCGGTTCTCCTCCGTTGTCGCCGCGCGGCTTCATGACCGTCGTGACTGCCGCGATGGGCTCGTCCCGGGTATTGGTCGATCGAAATGACAACTGCCAGGCATCGATGTTGAACGGGATCACCGAGTAGAACGCCAGATGCACTTCCCGTGCGGCTATGACTTCACCCGGCTTCTTGGCTGCCACGATATCCGCGGGCGGCGCGTAGAAGCCCGGATCGAACTCCGGTGGCAACGGCGGCAGCGGAAACGGTAATGCCGGCCGCACAGCAACAGCTTGCGACTCGTCGTCCGCGGCAGGGGCGGCCGTTGCCGCCGCAGTCGATTGGACAGCGGCTACCAGACACGCGGCGACCAGGCACAGAACCGACCGCCACAGACGACACGAACCCCTGCCCGACCCACTGGCGTTCATTTCGCCCTTCCTTGGCCGGCCGCGTCGCGCACAGTCCGCCGTTGCCTACAGGTAAGTCGCTGGATAGCGGTTGTCAGCAGATACGGGTCTACCTGAGCCGTGTGAATTCAGGGCCATTGCTACACCCCATACAATGCAGCAGCCGGAAGCGCCGATAGGCCGACGCGCCGGAACAAACTTCAGACGCAGCGCACGAGGTACGACGATCGCAGGAGCAGTTCCCGTCACGATTCGCCGGTACGGAGCCATGCCCGCAAGGCGTTCTTATCGATCATGCCGACATCGTTCTTCGGCAGGCCTTCGGTGCGGAAATTCGATGCCGGTCGGGATCTTGAATTCGGCGAGTGGATCGGAATGCGGTCGAGATGGCCGTCCGGCCCTTATAGCGGTAGGTGGTCATTTCGTCCAGATCGGCACACGGTCATTGGCTGCTTCCCAGTGTTCTTTCTGATGTCCGGCGGACGTGCTCGACCACCGGCGTTTCGGGGGTGCGGGGCAATTCGATGATGAAGGTTGCGCCGGCCCCAACGGGGCTTTCGACCCAGACCGTGCCGCGATGCGCGGTGATGACCGCTTGCACGATGGACAATCCGAGTCCGGGGCCGCCGTCAGCGCGGCTGCGAGCAGTGTCGACGCGGTAGAAGCGGTCGAAGACCCGTTCGGCCGCCCCTGCCGGTACTCCGGGTCCGGAATCGGCCACCTCGATCCGCACTCGGTCGGTCGCGGCAGTCAGCCGTATCGAGACGGCTGAGTCGGGTGGGGTGTGGGTGATGGCGTTGTCGACGAGGTTCGTCAGCGCCTGCCGGAGCCTGGGTCGATCACAAATGATCTCGAAACCTCCATCGCCATCGATGTCGCCATCGATGGCGATGTCGATGTCGATGGCGATGTCGATGGCGATGTCGATGTCGATGGCGATGTCGATGGCGATGTCGTATTGCAGTGCGCCACTGCGAAAGCCAAGTGCCTGCGCGTCGTGGACAACCTCCCTGAGCAGGTGACGCAGGTCGACTGGGCGGCCCTCGAACCGCGGCTGGATGTCCAACCGTGCCAGCGCCAGCAGATCCTCGACAAGGTGGGTCATCCGCAGCGCCTCGCTCTCGATCCGCGCCATCAGCAACTCGCCGTCGGCCTGCCCACCGTGACTGTAGAGCTCGGCGCAGCCACGGATGACGGTCAACGGAGTGCGCAGTTCGTGGCTGGCGTCGGCGACGAACTGCCGTATCCGCTCCTCGGATGTCTTGTTCTGAATCGTCTTGTTCTGCATCAATACCTCCTCGGCTCTGGTGTCGTTGCTTGCGATCGCGACCGTCGACAGTGCTGGTCATCGTCGCCTCACGGGCCCGCACTAAACGGATATCTGATATCCGATTAACAAACGGTAGCACCTAAGCGGATTGAAGGCATCCGCTTACTGATACTCTCGAGCCTGTGAAACCCGTCACGAACAGCGACAAGTCGCCGCGACCAGAGCGAATGCGGGCCGACGCGGCACGCAACCAGCAGCGGATACTTACCGCCGCGGCCGAGATGTACGCCGAGCGCGGGCTCGAGGTCCACCTCAACCAGGTCGCCGAGCACGCCGGTGTCGGCGTCGGCACCGTGTACCGGCGCTACACCAACAAGCGGCAGCTGATCGCCGACGTCTACGAACAGGACATCCGGCGGCTCGTGGAAAAGGCGGAATCGACACTCCAGCATCAAGATCCGTGGATCGGCCTGGTCGAGTTCTTCGAGTACTCGTGCGGCAACATCGCTACCAACCGCGGACTCGGCGAAGTCCTCCGGGCCGGGGACGACTACAGCTCCATCACGGCCGCACTGCGCGAGCGGGTCGAGCCCGCCGTCGGCCGGGTGATCGACCGCGCCCGCGCCGCAGGAGTGCTGCGGCCCAGCGTCGAACCCGTCGACTTCTTCATCCTGATCAACATCGTCGACACGGTTGTCGATCTCACCCGCTCGGCCGATCCGACCGCCTGGCACCGATACTTCGAGATCATGCTCGATGGCCTGCGCGCCGATGCCCGCCCACGGCACCGCCTCACCACTCCAGCACTGACCCCCGACCAGATCCGCAACACCAAGTTCGCGGGCTCCGGGTAAAGGCTCCACTCGCACCACATTCGGTTGTACGAATGGCATAGCCGAACATCACTCCCTGGTCGTGACGTTCAGTGCTCGGCGAACGACTACGGTGTCGGCTCGACCCGGCGGGCGACCAGTTGCTGGATTTTCAAGACGCCGCCAAGGTCTTCGAGTTCGAGTTCGATGTGAATGTTCGGGTCTGCGTGAGCGGCCAGAGCGCGCAGCGCCGAGGGGCTGTAAGCGCGAAGTTGGCTGATCCATGCGTCGTGGGCGATAGGGATGACGGTGCCCAGGATGGCCGCGGCGGGGGTGAGCACGGCCAGCAACGGTGCCGGCAGCCGTCTCAGGTCGACGATGAACAGTGTCTTTGCGGCGCGGGTGCCTTCGGCGATCATCGCGGCGGCCTGGCGCGGTGGCAGATGGTGAAATGCCATGACGAATATGGCGAGGTCGTAGTGCTGGTCGGGCGCATCGATGGCGAGAGCGTCCATGACACGGACCGTGGCGCGGGGGTGTGTGCCGAGGTCACCGGCGGCCATATCGGTCACCGAGATCGGTTCGATATCGGTGACGGTGAGATGGGCGTGCGGATGGAGCTCGAGCAGTCTGCGCGACAGACCGCCGTGCGCGGCGCCCAACTCCAGGATCCGCGGTTCGGCGATGTCTGCGACCTGGGCCAACGCCTGCTTCTCGGATAGGTCGTCGAGCCCGTGCCTGCTACTCATTCTGTGCAGTGAGCGCACGACTGCTCGTTTTTTGGACGCCAGGCGCGGGTCGTCGCGGTCCAGATATTCCAGGCGTGTGGTTTGGAGTTTGCGGTCCAGCCAGCCGGCGTCGAAACCGGCGCGCGGCATCGAGTCGATCGAGTCGGCACAGATTGTGCTGGTGTGGGTTGTCATGGGGTTCCTTGTCTTCGGGTGTGGATATCGGTTGGTCGATCGGCAGTCGTCATAGCGAGAGGAGCGGTTCGCCGTCGGTAGCAGCGGGGATCTTGTGGGGCATCAAGACCGCGACGATGACCGCGCCCACGGCAAGGAATCCCGCCGCCCACCAGAAGGTGGTGATGTAGCTTTCGACCTGCGACTGCGCCGCCGCCGTCGCGGTCGACACCCGCCCGGCCAGATAGTTGCTCGCGGTACTCGCCGCGAAAGTGGACAACAGCGCGGTGCCGATCGAGCCACCGATCTGCTGAGAGGTGTTGACCATCGCCGACGCGACACCCGCATCGTCACGGTCGATTCCGGCGGTCGCGGCCTGGAACGAGACCGTCATCACCGCACCCAACCCGAAACCGATCAACACCAACCCCGGCAGAACGTGGGTGGCGTAGCTGGTGTGCGGTCCGATCTGGGTCAGCGACACCAACCCGACCGCGCCGATCAACAGCCCACCAGCGACGCTGACCTTGGCACCGATCCTCGGGAACACCGACGACCCGACCGTCGCCGAGACCACCAACGCCACCACCAACGGCAGGATCGCCACACCGGTATGCAACGGCGAATAACCCAGGATCTGCTCGAGGTAATAGGTGAGGAACAAGAAGATGGCGAACAACCCGACGGACAAGAAGAACACCGCGAGGTAGGCGCTTCCGCGGGTGCGGTCGAGCACCACCCGCAACGGCAGCAGCGGATTCTCGACCCGGGTCTGCAAGACCACGAACGCGGCCAGCAACACCACGCCGACGGCCAGGAATGCGAGGGTGACGGTGTTCGACCAGCCGTCGGTCTGGGCATGCGCGAACCCATACACGACGCTGAACAATCCGGCGGTCGCGGTCACCGTGCCACTCAGGTCGAGGCCGACTTTGCGGTCGGCGGTGTGGCGGCCCAGCAGCACGGCGGCGCCTACCAGTGCGATCGCGGCGAACACGATGTTGATGTACAGCGCCCAACGCCACGACGCCCATTCGGTCAGCGCCCCGCCCAGCAGCAGACCGATCGCGGCGCCCGCACCGGCGATCGCTCCGTAGACGCCGAACGCCTTGGTCCGTTCCGGACGACCCGCGAAAGTAACCGTCAGCAACGACAACGCCGCTGGCGCCAACAACGCACCGAACACACCCTGCGCCACCCGAGCACCGATCAACTGCTCACCACTGGACGCAGCCCCACCCACCGCCGAGGCCAACGCGAAACCAACAAGCCCGATCATGAATACCGCACGGCGACCGAACATGTCACTCAACCGCCCACCCAGCAACAACAGACTGCCGAACGCCAAGGTGTACCCGGTCACCACCCACTGGCGATCCGCAGTCCCGAACCCCAGATCCTGCTGCGCATACGGCAACGCGATATTCACGACCGTCGCATCGAGCACCACCATCAGCTGCGCGATACACAACGTCGCGAGCACCCACCAGCGCTTACTACTCGAGGCCCGGGGACTGCCCGGATCGACGAGGTCGATATCCGACTGCTTCTCGACAGTGCTGGTCATGGTCACCTCACAGGAGTTAGGTAAACGGATATGGTCAATCCACTTATCGAACGGTAGCACTCAAGCGGATATTGTTCATCCACTTACCGCGCTTCAAAGTAAGTGAAACCTGCCACAAACAGCCACAAGCCGACGTGACCTGGGCGAATGCAGCCGACGCGGCGCGCAATCGGCACTGGTACCCGCCGCAGCGACCAAATCCGCGGCGACCGGGTCGCCGGTGTGTGCGGTGACGTCCTGTGGCGCCGGCGTGGCGCAGAATCCGATCGCAGAACCGGGCCGGGCCGGGCCGCGATCGTGTCGGCGCTGGATGCGGTGGTGCAAACCGGATTGCCAGGGGCCCAGATCGTCGTCACCGAGCGGGGCCGGGACTGGACGGCGTCCGCAGGAGTCGGTGACCTGGCCACCGGTGCGCGCTTTCCGGACAACGGCTACCTCCGGATCGGTAGCAACACCTGCTCAGTCGTGCTTGCGGCAGCGACAGCACCTCGTCCGCGTGGCCGGGTAGCGCATGGAACGAAGACTCGAAAACTGTTGACGCGATCTACGGGCGAGCGCGGCGCACGATCGCGGAAGTGGCCGTGGCGGTGTCAGTACGCCGAGGTCTGCTGCGGGCGGGTGCTTCCGGCCGCCAGGAACGGGAGGAAGCGGGAGAGGAAATCGTCGACGCCGGGGAGGGCCAGGATGCGGGTTACCGCGGCGCAGACGGTGATCAGTTGTGCGACGGCGGGGATGGTGTCGACGCCGCCTGCGACCGCGACGACGGGGATGAGCGAGGCGAGGGCGACCAGGATGGCGAAGACCGTGCGGGCGGTGGCCTGCCAGGGGTGAGCGACCTGGGTTGGGATGGCGATGTCGGACATGGTGAATCTCCTTGTGTACTTTTACCTTCCGATGTTGCGGAGGGGCTTTGGCGGCGGGACAGCTGCCTTCGGCGCAGCCGGGGCCTGCCTGCGGCGTACCCGTCGATCCAGGATGGCGGCTCCGGGCGCGGCCGGATACCGACTGTTCCGGGGCGTAGAACGGGTGCAGCCGTTCCGTCAGAGGTTGGGGCCGATCGCCAGACGGCTGATGGTCGTATCGACGGGCAATTCGAGCACGAAGGTGACCGCTTCGGCGACGCGGCTGGGTGGGATGAGCCATGGCTTGTTGTGACCGTCTGCCACCGACATGCCCGCGTTCACATAGAGGTTCGTGTCCATGCCGCCGGGGAAGATCGTTGTCACCCGTAGTGGCGTGCCTTTGGCTACGCCTTCGATGGCTTTCGAGTACCCGGTCAGCGCGCCTTTGGTTGCGGCATAGACTCTTTCGCTCGCGCCGGTTCCGGTGTGCAGCGGATCTCCGGCGGACGAGTTGATGAAAATGATCTGACCGGTTTCGCGACACAGGAGGTTGTGCGCCAGGGCGGCGTCGGTGATGTTGATCGTGCCATTGATATTGACCGCGATAGCGAGCGAAGCGCGGCCGGGGTCGGCCGCCTCGATGGCGTCGTTGGTGAAAACTCCCGCATTGTTCACCAGGGCCGAAATACCGCCGGAATTCCCGGCCGCGATCGCCACCATCGTGGCGGCGACCTGCCCACGATCAGCGATATCACAGACGAACGTCGCACAGTGCTGTTCGCCCAGCTCGCGCCGCGCGGCCCGCAGCGCGGCCGCATCGATGTCGATCAGGATTGCCGAGGCGCCGCGGCGAACACAGCAGCGGGCGATCTCCAGCCCGAGGCCTTGACCGCCGCCGGTGATGACGATGCGCCTGGCCAGCAGCGAACCCATAATTCGGCCCCTCCGCACAGCGTTGTGTGATGCGCATCGATTGTGGCACAGACATACTCGGCGCTCAATAAACGGTTTATGGCAGCGGTCGGTTCACTGCGACACTCCTCCAGCAAAGTGAGTTATTGGCTTTTCAGCATGCAATGCTCGATAGGTCCCCTGTTTCGAGATGACTAGGGGTGCGTCGACGCAGATTAGGGGGACCGACTCGCGGTGGTCGCGGACTATAAATGTAGTGCGGAGCGATTCGGGGCCGGGCCGCTGTTCTCCCTGGTTCAGATGTAACTTTCAGATTGTAATTAGAGGGGTATTCGGCATGTCGCATTTCCTATTCATGAGCCTTGCGGATCGCGGCCATGTGTTCCCGCAATTGGCGGTGGCAACCGAGCTGATCCGCAAAGGCCACCGCGTCACCTGTGCGACAGGGGAATCCATGGCCGAACTGGTCCAGCAGGCCGGGGCGACAATGCTGCCGTGCGCGTCCCGGTTCGACAAGACGGACCTGTACGAACTGATCACCGCGACGGACGTGTCGCTCATGCTCGACGCGATGCTCGACGACAGCGTCGAGATGTTCAACGAGGTACGGGCACGGTTCGACGACGAGCGGCCGGACCTGCTCGTCTACGACGCGTACTCCTTCCAGGTCGGCCGGGTACTGGACCACGTGTGGGGAATTCCCACGGTCGAATGGGCGCCGACGCTGGTCTCGAACGAGCACTGGTCCTACCCGGACGCCATTCTGGCCATGGACAGCACGGCCGATCTCGACACGAGCGGCTTCGAGGCGCTCTACGGGCGGATCTTCGCGCTGCTGACCGACCACGGCATCGAGGACCCGATGCGAACGCTGAACACGCCGCACGACCGCACCCTGGTGCCTATTCCGCAGGCCTTCCAGGTGGCCGGGGAGACCTTCGACCAGCGGTTCGCGTTCGTCGGTCCCTGCCTCGGCGAACGCGCGTCCCTCGCGGAGTGGACGCCACCGTCGTCCGGGCTGCCGACCGTGCTGGTGTCGTTCGGCACGGTCTTCAACCGGCAGCCCGAATTCTTCCGGACGGTGGTGCGCGCGTTCACCGGCGTCCCGTGGCATGTCGTGATCACGACGGGCGGCGGATTCGACACCGCCGAACTCGGCCCGCTGCCCGCGAACATCGAAGTCCACCAGTGGATTTCGCATCTCTCGGTGCTCGAGCACGCCCAGGTGTTCGTGACCCACGGCGGCATGGGCAGCATGATGGAGGCGCTGCACGAGGGCCGCCCGATGGTCGTCATCCCGCAGGATCGCAGCTCGCGCCCGGTCGCGCGGCAGGTCGGCGAACTGGGGCTCGGGCGGGTCATGCAGCCGGCCGAGGTCACGGCGCAGACCCTGCGGGACGCGGTGCTCGAAGTCGCCGCCAGCAGGCAGATCGATGAATCGGTGCGGACGATGCAGCGGCAGGTGCGCGAGGCGGGCGGTGCGGTCCGGGCCGCCGAACATCTGGAGAACTACCTCGCCGGCCGGCGCTGACCTGCTCGACGAACGGGGCTCCGCGCACAGTGTGCGCGGAGCCCCGTGCCGCGGTATCGGCCGATCAAGACGCCAGGCGACCATCGGCGCCGGACAGCGTCGACCATAAAGTGCCGGGGGTGGCGAAGTTGTTCATATCGAGCATGTCGTCCCGGAATCGCACCTGATAGGCGTTTTCCAGGGACGCCAGCAATTCCACCGCGTTCAGCGAGTCGAGACCGAGATCACGGAGATCGCTGTCCATGGCGAGTTCCGCGTCGGTCAATAGAAACGGTAGATAACTGCGCAACATCTTTTCGAATTCCAGGTCCCACACGGTGATACAACTCCTAACAGCTCGCGCTACCTCGGCGACTATCTCGCGAGTGTGCGGCCAGTGCTCGAGCACATCGTGACCTTCGCTGGTCACTGCGCATGAATTCAATATCTAAGATTGCGATGATCGCCGATTCAGCGGAACCCCTACGGCCCCCTAATCGCTCAGTCCGACCCCTCCAGTTCGCGATCGAGGATGCCGAACAGCTCGGCCGCGCTCACCGACTGCAGGGCAGCATGCTCGTCGACGCCCGGCTCGGCGGGCCGCCCCGTGTTCCAGCGGGTCACCAGCGCGCGCAGTCCGGCCGCGACCCGTGCGTGCTCCGCCTCGTCCGACGTGCTCGGCAGCGCGGCTTCCAGGGCAGACTTCAGTGCCGCCAGCGCGTGGTCGAGCGGTCCGTCCTCGGCCGGGACGAGCGCCGCCGCCAGCTGGTCCGCCACGGCGGCGGGTGTCGGCGTATCGAAGATCAGCGTCGCGGGCAGCCGCAGACCGGTCGCGGCCGCCAGCCGGTTGCGCAGATCGAGCGCGGTGACGGAGTCGAAGCCGAGCTCCAAGAAGCCGCGCCGGGGCGGGATCTCGGCGGCATCGGCATAGCCGAGCACCGTCGCCGTGTGCCGGAGCACCAGATCCTGCACGGCCCGCGTGCGCTGCGCCGGGGCGAGCCCGGTCAGCGACAACTCGGTCGCCGCGCTCGCCCGGGCCGGCCGCGCGGCCACGGTGCCGAGCAGGCCATGGAAGATCGGCTGCACCGCGGCGCCCTCGCGACGCAGCGCGGGCACGTCGAACCGGGCCGCGAGCACGACCGGGTGGACGCCGGCGACCGCTTGATCGAACAGCCGCAACGCGGCGTCGGTCGGCAGCGCCGCGATGCCGCTGCGCGCCATCCTGGCCAGGTCCGACTCGTCCAGTCCCTCGGTCATCGCGCTGTCCGCGGCCCACAGCCCCCAGGCCACGGAGGTGGCGGGCAGGCCGAGGGCGCGCCGATACCCGGCGAGCCCGTCCAGGAACGCGTTGGCCGCGGCATAGCTGCCCTGACCGGCCGCGCCGAGAGTGCCTGCGACCGAGGAGAACAGGAGGAACGCCGCGAGGTCGAGGTCGCGCGTCAACTCGTGCAGATGCCAGGCCGCAGTGGCCTTGGCCCGCAGCACGGGCGCCACCCTGTCCGGGGTCAGCGCGGTGACGACACCGTCGTCGAGGACACCGGCGAGATGAACCACCGCGGATATCGACGTCTGCGCGGCCAGCAGTGCTGCGAGCGCGTCTCGGTCGGCGACATCGCAGGCCGCGAGCTCCACCTCCGCGCCGAGGGCAGTCAATTCGGCGCCGAGTGCCGCCGCCCCGGCCGCGGCGGGGCCACGACGGCTCACCAGCAACAGCTTGCGCACGCCGTGCTCGCGCACGAGGTGCCGGGCGGTGAGTCGGCCGAGCGCACCGGTGCCGCCGGTCAGCAAGACCGTGCCGTCGCCGAAAGCGCGAGGTGGCGGGGTCGCGACGAATGGCGCCTTCGCGATCCGGGGCACCATCACATCGCCTGTACGCAAGGCTATTTCGGTTTCTCCCGCGCCGAGCGCAGCCGGTATCGCGGGATGATCGGCCACCTCGGATCCGTCGCTGTCCAGATCGATCAGCACGATCCGGCCGGGGTTCTCCAATTGCGCCGAGCGGACCAGACCCCACACCGCCGCCTGCGCCGGATCGAGGGTGTCACCCGGACGGGCAGCCACCGCCCCGCGGGTGACCAGCGCGAGCTGTGCGCTCGAGTGGGTCGACGGGTCGAGCCAGTCCTGCAGCAACCGCAGGGCCGCTGCGGTGGTCGCCACCGGATCGATGGTCGAGGGCAGTCTGCGGAACTCGATATCCGGCACCGGATCGGCTCCCGCCTCCCCCGCCCAGCGTGTCCAGTCGAGGGTTACCAGGGAATCCTGCGGCCGCAGCGCCACCGCCAGGCGGTCGGCGCCGGCCGGTCGGGTGACGATCGAGCCCACCTGCGCGACCGCAACGCCTGCGGAGTCGGCGAGTGCCACGGACACCCGGCCATCGCCGTGCCTGCGAATCCGCACCCGCAGCCGGGCCGCCCCGCCGACCCGGACGCAGACGTCGCGCCACGCGAAAGGCAGTGCCACGCCATCGGTTTCGGCGGCGGCGAGGAGTTCGCCGTGCAGCGCCGCGTCGAGCAGCGCGGGATGCAGCCCGTACCGACCGGCCTCGTCGACCAGGTGGTCCGGCAACGCCACCTCGGCGAAGGTCTCGTCGACGCCGCGCCACAACGCCACCAGCGCGCGATACGCGGGCCCGTACTCGTAGCCCTGCGCGGCCAAGGCCGCATAGGCGTCGGCGACGTCGACCGGGTCGGCGGCCGGTGGCCAATCACCGACCGAAAAGTCTTGCGCGACAGCCTCGGTCGCCAGCGTGCCACTGGCATGACAGGTCCATGGATCGTCCGCCGCCGCGTCCGAAGCGCGCGAGTAGACGGCCACGCTACGCAGGCCCGCCGGATCCGCGACGCCGAGCAGCACCCGCAGATCGACCGAATCCGCCACCGCCAGTGGGGCTTCGATGACCAGTTCGCGCACCGTGTGCGCGCCTACCTCGGCACCGGCCCGCTGCGCCAGTTCCACGAAGACGGTGCCGGGCAGGATGGGGACCCCGAGGATCACATGCTCGGTCAGCCAGGCCGCGTCGAGCGAGGCGAGCCTGCCGGTGAAAACCAGGCCGTCGTCGTTCGGCAGCGGCACCATCGCGCGCAGCGCCGGGTGCTCGACCCGCAGTTGGCCGGCCGGGCTTGGCCCTCGGCCGTAATCGGCACCGCCGCCTGCCTGCTCGGCCGACCAGTAGCGGCGGCGCCGGAAGGCATAGGTGGGCAGATCGATTCGCCGACCGCCGCGGTCGGCGAAGAACGCGGGCCAGGAGACGTCGAGGCCCCGGGTGTACGCGGTGGCCACCGCGGTCACCAGTTGCGTCTCTTCATCGCGATCCCGGCGCAGCGCGGGGACGAACGTCGGGGTCACCCCCGCGGCTTCGGCGCACGCCGCACCCATCACCGTCAGGGTCGCGTCCGGTCCGAGTTCGACGAACGTTTCGACGCCGAGGTCGAACAGGCGGCGCATCGCGTCATCGAACCGAACCGCGCCAGCGGCGTGGCGCACCCAGTGCTCGGGCGACCCGAGTGTGTCGCCGTCTGCCTCGGCGAGCATGGAGACCACCGGGATGTGCGCGGCGCCGGGCGACAGGGTGCTGAGCACCGCCCGGAACTGTTCGAGCATCGGCGCCATCAGCGGCGAATGGAACGCGTGCGACACCCGCAACCTGCTGACCTGCTGACCGGCCGCGCGCAGCCGCTCGGCCAGCGCGAGCACCTCGGCCTCGCGCCCCGAAATCACCACTGCCGCAGGCCCGTTCACGGCGGCGATGCCGACCACGGCGGGCAGATCGGCCAGCGCCGCGGTCACCTCGGCCGCCGACGCGCCGATGGCCACCATCGCGCCGCCGTCGGGCAGCGCCTGCATCAACCGGCCGCGGGCCGCAACCAGCGTGCAGGCGTCGGCCAGCGTGAAGATCCCGGCGACATGCGCCGCGGCGATCTCGCCGATCGAGTGTCCGGCGACGTAATCGGGCCGGATGCCCCACGATCGCAGCAGTCGGAACAGTGCGACCTCGACCGCGAATATCGCGGCCTGGGTGAATTCGGTGCGGTGCAGCTCGGGCGAGTCGCGCCAGACCACGTCGCGCAGAGAGCTACCGAGGTGCCGGTCGAACTCGGCACAAACCTCGTCGAAGGCCGTCGCATAGGCCGGGAAGGCGGCGTACAGCCCGCGCCCCATGCCCGCGCGTTGGGCGCCCTGCCCGGTGAACAGGAACGCAGACCGTCCGCTGCCCGTCGAGCCGAGAATCACGCCGGTGCGATCGCCGGACGCCGACGCGGTCAGTCCGGCGCGGAACTTCGCGCGGCTCACGCCGACGACCGCCGCCCGGTATTCGAACGCGGTCCGCGTGGTCGCCAGGGAAAACCCGACATCCTCCGCGTGCCACCCGGCGTGCTGCCCGTCGTCGATCCACTCCAGCAGCCGGGCCGACTGGGCCGCACGGGCGTCGTCGCTGCGCCCGGATACCAGCCACGGGACAACCCTGTCGCGGCGCGGGGCCGGGCGATCGGCGGCGGGCGCGGCGGCGGGCGCCTGCTCGATGATGACGTGTGCGTTGGTGCCGCTGATCCCGAACGAGGACACCCCGCACCGGCGTGGCCGTCCGTTCTCCGGCCACGGGACCGTCTCGGTGAGCGGCTCGACCGCGCCCACCGACCAATCCACCTGCGGTGTCGGCTCGTTCAGGTGCACGATCCGCGGCAGCACACCGTGCTCGATGGCCTGGACCATCTTGATGATGCCTGCGACACCGGCGGCGGCCTGCGTGTGGCCGAGGTTGGACTTGACCGAGCCGAGCAGCACGGGCGCCAGCCGCGCGGGCCGGTCCCTGCCGTAGGTCGCGAGGAGGGCCTGGGCCTCGATCGGGTCGCCGAGGCGGGTGCCGGTGCCGTGCGCCTCGATCGCGTCGATCTCGGCGGGGTCGAGGCCGGCGGCGGCCAGCGCCCGCCGGATCACCCGTTGCTGCGCGGGACCGTTCGGCGTGGTGAGACCGCTCGACGCGCCGTCGGAGTTGACGGCGCTGCCCGACACCACCGCCAACACCGGGTGCCCGTTCCGTCGCGCCAGCGAAAGCCGTTCCAGCACAAGCATTCCGGCGCCTTCGGCACAGCCGGTGCCGTCCGCCGTCGCGGCGAAGGATTTGCACCGTCCGTCCGCCGCCAGGCCGCGCTGGCCGCTGAAGTAGACGAACATGTCCGGCGTCGTCATCACCGTGACGCCGCCGACCAGGGCGAGCTCACACTCGCCGCCGCGCAGCGCCTGCGCCGCCCAGTGCAGCGCGACCAGCGACGACGAGCAGGCGGTGTCCACGGTGACCGCCGGACCCTCCAGTCCCATGGTGAACGCGATCCGTCCGGTGACGATGCTGCCGTCGCTGGTGCCGGGGCCGTAGTCGTGATACATCGCACCGGCGAACACACCGGTCGCGCTGCCGCGCAACGCCCGCGGATCGATCCCGGCCCGCTCGACGGCCTCCCAGGCGACCTCGAGCAGCAGCCGCTGCTGCGGGTCCATCGCGAGGGCCTCGCGCGGCGCGATGCCGAAGAACTCGGCGTCGAAATCCGCCATGTTCTCGAGGAAGCCGCCCTCGCGCGCCACGCTGTACCCGGGTTTGCCCGGTTCCGGATCGTAGAGTCCGGTGCGGTCCCAGCCGCGGTCGGCCGGGAACGGTGTCACCGCGTCGGCGCCCGCGGCCACCAGCCGCCAGAGGTCCTCCGGCGAGCGGACGCCACCGGGATAGCGGCAGGCCATGCCGATGATCGCGAGTGGCTCGCGGTCGGCGGCAACGGTTTCCGCGTGCCTGCGCCGCAGCTGTTCGTTCTCCAGCATCGTCTTACGCAGGGCTTCGACGACCTGTTCAACCGAGGTCTCCATGAACCACTGGCCTTCCGCTCGTACCGATCAGGAATCACCGTTGCGCAGCGCCGCCCGCACCAATTCGTCCACCGACATGGCGTGCACCGACGGCTCCGCCGCGCCGTGGTCGTCGGCGCCGACCGGGGGGTCGGCGGGTCCGGCCAGCGCGAGCAGCTGGTCGAGCAGGCCCGTCGCGCGCAGCCGCTGGACCGGGATGGACATGAGCGCCGTCCGGACCGCTGTCTCGCTGTCAACCGAGACCACCGGTTCGGGTTCCAGTGCCGCCAACTCGGCGGTCAGCTCGGTCACCAGGAACTCGGCCAGACCGGCCGGGTTCGGGTAGTCGAACATCAGCGTGGCGGGCAGCCGGATGCCGGTCGCCGTCTGGAGTTTGTTCCGCAGGTCGATCGCGGCCAGCGAGTCCAGACCGAGATCGGTGAAGCCGCGATGCAGATCCACCTCGGCCGGATCGGTCCCGCGAACCTCGGCGACCTGCAGGCCGACCAGGTCAAGGACCAAACGCCTGCGCCCTTCGGGATCCAGTGCGGCAAGCCGGTCGCCGAACGTGGCAACTGGTAGGCCCGCCGTACCGCGCGCGGCGGTGACCGGCTGCGGCCGGGTCGGCGCCGCCGGCGCGATATCGCTGAGCAGGAACGGAATTCGAGCACCGGACGACGCCAGGGCCGACGGATCGAGCCGAATCGGCACCAGGACCGGATCCGGCGCGGCGAGCGCCTCGTCGAACAGGGTCAACGCCTCCTCGGTGGCCAGCGCAGGCATGCCGAGACGTCCCATTCGGTGCAGGTCGGCCTCGGTGACGCCGCCGCCGAGCGCGGTCTTCTCGGCCCACAGGCCGAACGCGAGCGATACCGCGGGCAGGCCTGCCGCGCGGCGGCGGACCGCGAGCGCGTCGATGAACCGGTTGGCCGCCGCGTAGTTCCCCTGCCCGGCGCCGACGAGCAGTCCCGAGCAGGAGGAGAGCAGCACGAAAGCGCTCAGACCCTGGTCCTTGGTCAGCTCGTGCAAGTGCCAGGCGGCGTCGACCTTCGGCCGCAGCACCGTTTCGAGCTGTTCCGAGGTCAGGGCGTCGACCAGTGCGTTGTCCATGACGCCCGCCGCGTGCACCACGCCGGTGAGCGGACGCCCGGCGGGCACCGTCGACAGCAGCTCGGCCAGCGCGACCCGATCGGCGGTATCACAGGCAGCGACGGCGACCTCGGCGCCGAGCGCGGACAACTCCGTCACCAGATCCGCGACGCCCGCGGCCGCCGGTCCGCGGCGCGACACCAGCAGCAGGTGTTTCACCCCGTGCGTCCGGATCAGGTGCCTGGCGATATGCGCGCCGATCCCGCCGGTGCCGCCGGTGACGAGCACCGTGCCCGCGCTGTCCCAGCGCGGTCCGAGGCCGGGTGCGGGCAGCGGGATCGGGCGCAGCCGCGGCACCCTGGCCGCACGCCCCCGGATCGACACCTCCGGCTGCCCGGACGCCGCGACCGCGGGCAGCAGCCTGGCGGCGGCGACGGTGCCGTCGAGGTCGATGATGACGAACCGTCCGGGATGTTCCTCGGCGGCCGAGCGAACCAGTCCCCACACCGGCGCCTGTGCCAGGTCGGGGACCTCGGCGACCGCGTCGAGCGTGCACACCAGCAGCCGGGTTCCGCCGAACCGGTTGTCGGCCAGCAGCATTCGCAGCACGTGCAGCACGCCGTCGAGCGTCGCGCGCACCGCGGCGGGCACGTCGCCTTCGGCAGGTCCGATCGGTAGCAGGATGAGCTCCGGCACTGCCCGGCCCGCGTCGACCGAGGCCACGAGTGCGGCGAAGTCCGGCACGCGGGCGAGGCCGGGTAGCGCCGCGACGAGGTCGTCGCGGCCGCCGAGCACGACCCAGTCACCGGCGTCGGCGGCGACGGCGGAGCCGAGCGGGAGCTGGTGCCATTCGATGCGGAAGACCGACTCGTGCTGACCGGTGCTCCTGGCGGCCGCCGCGTTCACCCGAGCCGCGGTGACCGGCCGCACCACCAGCGACTCGATGGTGGCGACCGGGCCGCCCGCCGGGTCCGACAGCTCGAGCCGCACCGCGTCCGAACCGGGTCCGGCCTGGCCCGCCCTGGTGATCCGGACGCGCAGCCGGGCGGCGCCGGCGGCGTGCACGGTGACGCCGGTCCAGGCGAACGGCAGCTGGGTGCCGCCGACGTCCTGTGGCTTGCGCCCGTCCATGAAGTCGGTCGCGCTCAGCGCGGCATCCAGGAGCGAAGGGTGCAGCCGGAACGCCTCGGCCGCCGCGCCCTCGGGCAACGCGACCTCGGCGAAGGTCTCCGCGCCACGCAGCCAGATGCCACGCAGCCCACGGAACATCGGCCCGTAGCCGTAGCCCTGACCGGTGAGATAGTCGTAGACACCGCTGATGTCGACCGCCTCGGCACCCTCGGGCGGCCACGGACCGCCGAACCCCGCCGCCGGTACGGGCCGGTCAGCGGCGGCCAGCACGCCGGACGCGTGCCGGGTCCACGGCAGATCGCGCGGTGCGTCGTCGGCCCGGGAATACACCGCGAACGAGCGCCTGTCTGCCGGGTCCGCCGGATCGACGACCAGTTGAATCGCGGTGCCGCCCTTCGGCGTCAGCGGCAGCACGGCCTCGATGGTGAGTTCCTCGAGCAGATCACAGCCCACCTCGGCACCGGCCCGGATCGCGAGCTCGACGTAGCCGGTGCCGGGCAACAGTACGGTGCCGAGCACGTCGTGATCGGCCAGCCACGGGTGGGTGTCGAGCGCGAGGCGGCCGGTCAGCACCACGCCGCCGTCCGGCGTGCCGACCGCCGCGCTGAGCAGCGGGTGGTTGACCGCGACCTGGCCGATGCCGGTGATATCGACGGCCGCATCCGCTCCCGCGTCCAACCAGAATCTGCGGCGCTCGAAGGCGTACACGGGCAACTCGACCCGACGCGGCCTCGCCTCGGCGAAATACGCCGCCCAGTCCGGTCCCGCCCCGGTGACTTGCAGCCGAGCGAGCATTTCCACCAGGCAGGCAGGCCCGGGACGCTGCCGTCGCTGCGTCGCGACGACTACCGCCGGGGGTCCGGTCAGGCACTCCTCGACCAGCGCGGTGAGGGTCCCGTCCGGACCGACCTCGACGTAGCGCGTGATGCCGTCCGATTCGAGGCGCTGGATGCCGTCGGCGAATCGCACCGGCAGCACCGCGTGCCGGACCCAGTACTCCGGCGCGGCGAATTCCCGCGGGTCGACTAGGTCGCCGGTCACGGTGGAGGCGATGCGCATCGTCGGCGGGTGGAAGTCGAGGCCGTCGACGATCGCGCGGAACCGCTCGATCATCGGCTCGATGAGCGGCGAGTGGAAGGCGTGCGACACGTCGAGCCGGACCGTCTTGCGCCCGGCGGACCGGAACTGTTCGGTGATCGCGTGGACGGCGTCCTCGGCGCCGGAGATCACCACCGACCGGGGGCCGTTGATCGCGGCGATGCCGACGCCGACGCCGAGCAGCGGGACCACTTCGGCCGCGGTGGCGCGCACCGCGACCATGGCCCCGCCCTCGGGCAATTCCTGCATCAGCCTGCCGCGGGCCGCGACCATGGTGCACGCGTCGGCGAGTGAGAACACGCCCGCGACGTGCGCGGCGGCGATCTCACCGATCGAGTGGCCGAGCAGCGCGTCGGGGACCAGGCCCAACGAGGTCAGCAGGCGGAACAGCGCCACCTCGAAGGCGAACACGGCGGGCTGGGTGTAACCGGTCGTCGCCAGCAGTGCCGCGTCGGCGGTGCCGGGATCGGCGAACATGATGTCGCGCACCGGACGTTCGAGCAGCCGGTCGAGCTCGGCGCACACCTCGTCCAGCGCCTCGGCGAACACCGGAAAGCGTTCGTACAGTTCGCGTCCCATCCCGGCCCACTGCGCACCCTGGCCGGAGAACAGAAACGCCGTGCCTTGCTCGCCAGGTGTCTGCGTCGCGGTGATCGCCAGCGGCGATGCCGTCCCTTCGGCGATCGCGGTCAGGCCGAGCAGCGCTTCCGCACGATCCGCCGCCAGCACGACCGCCCGGTGCGGCAGCCGGGCGCGCGAAACCGCCAGCGAGTAGGCGACATCGGTGAGCCGCAGACCGGGGTCGGCGGCGAGGAAGTCGCGCAGCGCGGTCGCCTGCTCCGGCAGGGTGCGCGCGGCGGCCGTCGCGATGATCAGCGGTATCGGAGCGGCAGGCTCCACCGGCGGCGCGATCGGTGCGATCGGTGCGACCGGCGGGGCTTCTTCCACGATCACATGCGCGTTGGTGCCGCTGAGGCCGAACGACGACACCCCGGCCCGGCGCGGCCGGTCCGATGCGGGCCAGGGCACCGGCTCGACGAGCAACCGCACGTCCCCGTCCGACCAATCGACCTGCGGCGACGGCGCGTCGACGTGCAGGGTCTTCGGCAACGTGCCGTGCCGCAGCGCCATCACCATCTTGATGACGCCGCTGATCCCGGCCGCCGCCTGGGCATGACCGATATTGGATTTGATCGAGCCGAGCCACAGCGGCCGATCCACCGGCCGATCCTGCCCGTACACCGCCAGCAACGCCTGCGCCTCGATCGGATCACCCAACCGGGTCCCGGTCCCGTGCCCCTCGACCGCGTCCACCTCGCCGGGCGACAACCCGGCTGCCGCCAACGCCTGATGGATAACCCGCTGCTGCGACGGCCCGTTCGGCGCGGTCAACCCGTTGGACGCACCGTCCTGGTTGATGGCGCTGCCGCGCACCACCGCCAGTACCCGATCGCCGTCGCGTCGCGCGTCCGCGAGCCGCTTGACCAGCAGCAGACCCACGCCCTCGCTCCAGCCGGTGCCGTCGGCGCCCGCCGCGAACGACTTGCAGCGGCCATCGGCGGCCAGGCCACGCTGACGGCTGAAGTCCACGAAGATGTCCGGTGTCGGCATGACGGTCACGCCGCCGGCCAACGCCATGTCCACTTCGCCGGAACGCAGCGCCTGGCACGCCATGTGCAGCGATACCAACGACGAGGAACAGGCCGTGTCGACGGTGACCGCCGGGCCCTCCAGGCCGAGGGTGTACGCGATCCGGCCGGAAGCGATGCTGCCCGCGCTGCCGTTGCCGAGGTAGCCGGCGAGATCGTCCGGCACGGTGCGGAGCCGGCTGGCGTACTCGTGGTACATCACGCCGACATAGACCCCGGTGCGACTGCCGCGGACCGACCGGGGGTCGATGCCCGCGCGCTCGAGCGCCTCCCAGGACGCCTCGAGCAGCAGCCGCTGTTGCGGGTCCATGGCCAGCGCCTCGCGCGGCATGATGCCGAACAACTCCGGATCGAATTCGGCTGCGTCATAAAGGAATCCGCCGTTGCGGACATAGGTTTTCCCGGGCGTTCCCGGCTCCGGATCGAAGAGTGTGTCGGCGTCCCAGCCACGGTCGGCCGGGAACGCGCCGATCGCGTCGCGCCCCTGCTCGACCAGCCGCCACAGGTCCTCGGCGGACCGGACACCACCCGGGAAGCGGCAGCTGATCGCGGTGATCGCGATCAGGTCCGCGTCCGGCGGCGGCGGGCTCGCTGCGATGTGTGCCGGTGTCGCGGCGCCGTTGCTGGTGAGCCGGCCGAGCAAGAGTTCGGCGACCGAGCGCGCGTTCGGGTGGTCGAAGGCCAGTGACGCGGGCAAGCGCAGACCGGTCTCTTGGCCGAGGGCGTTGCGCAGCTCTACCGCGGCGAGTGAGTCGACGCCGAGGTCGCGGAAGGCTTTGTCCGGCTCGACCGCCCCCGGTGACGCATGCCCGAGCACGCCTGCGACGGACCGCCGGACCAGGTCGAGCATCAGGCGGTCGCGGTCCGGGCCGAGCAAGGCGGCCAGCCGGGTGGCGGATTCGTCGCCGGTCGCGGTGCCCGCCCGTTCGACAACCCGCCGTGGCGCCGGAACCAGCCCGCGCAGCAGCGCGGGGAGTTCGGCGCCGCGCGCGGCCAAGGCCGCCGGGTCGACGATCAGCGGCGCCACCGCCGGTTCGCCGGCCGCCAACGCCGTGTCGAACAGAGCGAGCGCATCGGCCACCGGCAAGGCGGGCAGGCCGAGGCGACGCATCCTGGCGAGGTCGGCGTCGGTCAGCGCGCCACCGAGGCCGGTGTCGACCGCCCACATGCCGTAAGCCAATGCGGTAGCGGGCAGGCCACTTTCGGCCCGCAGCAGCGCGAGCGCGTCGAGGAATTGGTTGCCTGCCGCATAGCCTGCCTGGCCTGCGGCGAGCGCGAGCCCGGCGGCGGAGGACAACAGGACGAACGCGGTCAGCGGCAGGTCGGCGGTCAGCTCGTGCAGGTGCCATGCCGCATCGACCTTCGGCGCCAGCACCGCGTCGAGGCGATCGGTGTCCAGCTCGGTGGTCAACCCGTTGTCGACCACCGCGGCGGCGTGCACGACGGCGGTCAGTGGCTGCCCGGCCGGGATCGAGTCGAGCAGCGCGGCCAGCGCCTGCCGGTCGCGCACATCGCAGGCGACCACTCGTATCCGCGCACCGGCGGCCGTCAGTTCGGCGACCAGCTCGGCGGCGCCGGCGGCCGCGGGGCCCCGGCGGCCGGCCAGTATCAGATGGCGAACGCCGTGCACGGTCACCAGATGACGCGCGAGCAGGGCGCCGAGGCCGCCCGTGCCACCGGTGATCAATACCGTGCCGGTGTCGTCCCAGGGTGTGCCGCCCTCGCCCGTGTTGCCGGTACGCACCAACCGAGGCCGCAACAGCGTGCCGTCGCGGAGGGCGAGCTCGTTCTCGTCCGGCAGCCCGGGGAGGGAGTCGAGCTCGGAATCGGTGTCCACCAGGACAAACCGGCCCGGGTTCTCCGCCTGCGCGGCGCGGACCAGGCCCCACACCGGAGCCTGGGTGACGTCGATCGGTTCGCCCGGTGCCGTCCGGACCGCGCGGTGGGTGAGCACCACCAGTTTGGTGTCGGCGTTGTGATCGTCGGCGAGCCAGTCGCGTATCGCGCTGAGCACGGCAGCGGCGATCCGGTGCACGGCGTCCGGCACGGACTCCCCCGCACCAGGCACAGACTCCGCCGCGACAGGCACGCGGAACAGCGTGACCGCCGCGGCGCCAGTAGCGGCCGTCGGCTCCCAGGCGACCCGGTAGAGGGCGCCCGCGCTGGTCACCGCGAGCTGGGCGGCCGAAACCGGAACCGAGACAAGCGATTCGATGCTGGCGACCGGGCGGCCCGCGGTGTCGGCGAACTCCATGGTGGAGACCTCGTCACCGCGCACCCGACGGATCCGCACCCTTAGCGCGGTGGCTCCCGACGCATGCAGGCTCACCCCGCTCCAGGAGAACGGCATGAGCGTTTCGCCGCGACCGCGACCGTCGGAGCCGAGCAGGTCGGCGTGCATGGCGGCATCGAACAGCGCCGGATGCAAGCCGAACCGGGCGGCCTCGGCGTGCCGATCCGCCGGGAGGGCGACCTCGGCGAAGACGTCGCTGCCGCGGGTCCACGCCCGAATCAGGCCTTGGAACGCCGGGCCATAGCCATAGCCGCGGTCGGCGAGCACCTCGTAGACCCGATCGCTCGGCACCGCCGCGGCGCCGTCCGGCGGCCATTGCGCGAGCTCGCGGTCGGGCTCGTCGGCCTCCCTGCTCAGCAGGCCGGTCGCGTGCCTGGTCCAGGCCGCGTCGTCGCCGTCAGGGCGGGAGTGGACCGTGACCGAGCGGCCACCGGCACCGTCCGGTCCGCTCACCGCGATCTGCAGCGCCACCCGGGCGTCGGGCCGAAGGACCAGCGGAGCCTGCAGGGTCAGCTCCTCGATCCGATGACAACCGACGTGTGCTCCGGCCGCCAGCACCAGTTCGACGAAGGCTGTTCCGGGGAACACGACCCGGCCGAGCACGGCGTGATCGAGCACCCAGGACCGGCTGTCGGCGGTGAGTACACCGCTCAGCAGCACCCCGCCGGTCTCGGCGTCCGTGATGGCCGCATGCAGGATCGGGTGGACGATCGTCGCCAATCCGGTTGCGCGGAGGTCACCGCCGCCGATGCCGTCGAGCCAGTACCGGCTGCGCTGGAAGGCGTAGGTGGGCAAGTCCACCGCGTCGACCGGACCGCCGAAGAACGCGGGCCAGTCCACCGCGACGCCACGGGCATGCATCCGCCCCAGACCGGCCAGCAGCTCGCGCTGCTCCGCGCGACCCCGGCGCAGTAGCGGCACGAACGCGGCGTCCGTGTGGCCCGAGGCCGGGCCCGATGTCGAAAGCACCGCGTCCGGGCCTAGTTCGACATGGGTCAGTACGCGCCGCCCGGCCAGCTGCCGCATGGCGTCGGCGAACCGAACCGGCCTGCGCACCTGGGCGGTCCAGTATTCCGGCGAGCCGAGCTCCATGGCCGTCGCGAGCTGGCCCGTGACGGTGGATACGATCGGGATGGTGGGCTCGGCGCAATCCAATTCGCCTGCGATACGGCCGAATTCGGCCATCATTGGCTCCATCAGCGCCGAATGGAACGCGTGCGATACGGCAAGGGAGCGAGTTTCGCGGCCCTGCTCGGTGAACCGGGCCGCGACGGCCGCGACCGCGGCAGAGGGCCCGGACAGGACCACCGAGTCCGGTCCGTTCACCGCGGCGAGGTCGACCGCCCCGTCGAGCAATGGACGGACTTCGGTCTCCGAGGCCCGGACCGCGACCATGGCGCCGCCGTCCGGCAGGGCCTGCATCAGCCGGCCACGGGCGACGACCAGGCGGGCCGCATCGGGCAGCGAGAACACACCGGCGACGTGGGCGGCCGCCAACTCGCCGATCGAATGACCGACCAGGAAGTCCGGCCGCACCCCCCAGCTCTCGACCAGCCGGAACAGCGCCACCTCGAGCGCGAACAAGGCAGGTTGCGCGAACTCGGTCCGGTCGAGGACGGCCGCGTCGGCGCCCCACAGCACGCTGGTCAACGGCCGGTCGAGCTGGTCGTCGAGCGCCGAGGTCACCGCATCGAACGCCGCCGCGAACGCCGGGTACGCCCGATACAGGTCCCGGCCCATGCCGAGGCGCTGTGCGCCCTGCCCGGTGAACAGGAACGCGAGTTTGCCCTCCCGCACCCGGTCGGTGATCGGCGCCGCCCCGTCCGCCACCTGGGCCAGACCGCCGGCGAGCTCGTCCGCGTCGGCCGCGAGCACCACCGCGTTGTGCGCCAGGGTGGCGCGGGTGGTGGCGAGCGCACCCGCGACGGCCGGGTCGAACGGGCTCGCCATGGCGGATAAGCGCACGGCCTGCGCGGCGAGCGCGGCCGGTGTCGCACCGGAAACCAGCCACGGCAGCACCATGTGCTCGACCGGTGGCACCGGGTGTTCGACCACGGGCAGGGCGGGGGGTGCCTGCTCGATGATGACGTGCGCGTTGGTGCCGCTGATGCCGAAGGACGACACCCCGGCCCGGCGCGGTCGTCCGGTCACCGGCCACGGCACCGGCTCGGCGAGCAATCGCACCGCGCCTGCGGTCCAGTCGACCTGGTCGGAGGGGACCTCGGCGTGCAGGGTTTGCGGCAGCACCCCGTGCTCGATGGTCGAGACCATTTTGATGATGCCCGCGACGCCCGAAGCCGCCTGGGCGTGACCGATATTGGATTTGATCGAACCGAGCCACAACGGCCGATCCACCGGCCGATTCTGCCCGTACACCGCCAACAGCGCCTGCGCCTCGATCGGATCACCCAACCGAGTCCCGGTCCCGTGCCCCTCCACCACATCCACCTCGGCCGGGGACAACCCCGCCACCGCCAACGCCTGACGAATCACCCGCTGCTGCGACGGCCCACTCGGCGCCGTCAACCCGTTGGACGCACCGTCGGAGTTCACCGCGGACCCGCTGACCAGCGCGAGCACCCGATGGCCGTTGCGCCGCGCGTCGGTGAGCCGCTCGAGCAGCAGCACGCCGACGCCCTCGCTCCAGCCGGTGCCGTCGGCGCCCGCCCCGAACGACTTGCAGCGGCCGTCCGCGGCCAGGCCGCCCTGTCTGCTCATATCGACGAAGGTGTCCGGGGTCGACATCACCGTGACGCCGCCGGCCAGGGCCAGCCCGCACTCGTGCCCGCGCAGCGCCTGCGCGGCCAGATGCACCGCGACGAGCGACGAGGAACAGGCCGTGTCGATGGTGACCGCCGGACCCTCCAGCCCGAAGGCATAGGCGACCCGGCCCGACACCACGCTGCCGAGGCTGCCGTTGCCGTGATACCCGGCGATGTCCTCGGGGAGCGGGCCGAGGCGCAGGCCCCAATCGTGGTACATGACGCCGGCGAATACGCCGGTGTCGCTGCCGCGCAGGGTGTGCGGATCGATGCCCGCCCGCTCGATGGTCTCCCAGGTCGTTTCCAGCAGCAGCCGCTGCTGCGGATCCATCGCCTGCGCCTCACGGGGTGAGATGCCGAAGAACTCGGCGTCGAAATCCGCGGCATCGTGCAGGAATCCGCCGGTCCGGCAGTACGACTTGCCCGGCGTCTTCGATTCGGGGTCGTAGATATCGGTCGGCCAGCCGCGATCGGTGGGGAACCCGGTGATCGCGTCGACGCCGTCCGCCGCCAGCCGCCAGAGGTCCGCGGGCGAGCGCACCCCGCCGGGATAGCGGCAGCCCATCGCCACGATCGCGATCGGCTCGTCGGTACCGGTGTCCGCCGGCCTGGCCCGGCCGACGGCCCGCGGTGCGGCCTCGGCGCCGAAGAGGGTGTCGCCGAGATAGGTGGCCAGCGCGGCCGGGGTCGGGTAGTCGAAGATCAGCGTCGCGGGCAGCCGCAGACCGGTGGCCGCGCCGAGGCCGTTGCGCAGTTCGACGGCGGACAGCGAATCGAATCCGAGATCGGTGAACGCCCGCTGCGGTGCGATGGCGTCGGCGCCGTCGTGCGCGAGTACCGCCGCGATCTCGCCGCGGACCAGGTCGAGCAGCGCTCGGTTCCGTTCAGCCGCACCGAGCCCGCCGAGTCGGTCGGCGAGGGAACCCGGCGCGACCGCACCGGTTCGGGTGGCGGCGACCCGAGGGGGCACCGGCCGCACCAGTCCGCGCAACAGCGCGGGCACCCCGTCCGGCCGGGCGCGCACCGCCGCGAGGTCGATACGCACCGGCACGACATGGGATTCCGGCGATCCGACCGCAGCGTCGAACAGGCGTAGTGACTGCGGCGCGGTCAGTCCCGGCACCCCGAGTCGGGCGATCCGCGCCCGGCCCGCCGCGCCCAACCGGGCGCCCATCCCGACCTGCTCGGCCCACAGACCCCAGGCCAGCGCGACCGCGGGCAGGCCGAGGGACCGGCGGTGCTGCGCCAGCGCGTCGAGAAACGCGTTGGCGGCCGCGTAGTTGCCTTGCCCACCACCGTCGAGCACGGCGGCCAGTGAGGAGAACAGCACGAAGGCCGTCAGCGGCCGATCGGCGGTCAGCTCGTGCAGGTGCCAGGCGCCCGCGACCTTGGCGTGGAAGACCTCGTCGACGGATTCGGCGGTGAGCGTGTCGATTACGCCGTCGCGCAACACCCCGGCCGCGTGGATCACCGAATCGACGGGATGGTCGGCGAGCACCCTGGCCAGCGCGGCCCGGTCCCCGACATCGCAGCTGACGACGGTCACCTCGGCACCCGATTCGGCCAATTCCCTTGCCTTTTCGCCGTCGCCCGCACCGCGGCCGAGCAGCACGAGCCGACGCACCCCGTGCTCGCGGACCAGGTGCTCGGCGATCAGGCCGCCGACTCCGCCGGTGCCGCCGGTGATCAGCACCGTGCCCCAGGCGGGGGCGGCGGTGATCGCCGCCGGTACCCGTACCAAGCGCGGCACGCGGAGTTCATCGGCGATGGCGGACAGCTCCGGCTCCCCGGTGGCCAGCGCCGCACTGATCTCGTCGAGCTCCTGCGGTCGCGAAGTTTCCAGCAGCACAATGCGTCCCGGGTGCTCGGCCTGGGCCGCGCGCACCAGACCACGCACCGCCGAGCCGGGCAGGCCGGGCGCCGTCCGCACCACCAGGCGCGACCGGGACCAGCGCGCGTCCGCCAGCCACGCCTGCAGCACGGCGAGCACGGTGACGACCCCGGCGCGTGCGCCTGCCACCGGATCGCCTGCTTCGGCAGGCGCGGTGAGCACCACGACCTCGGGGCGTGGCTCGGCGGCGAGTTCCGCGAGCGCCGTCACCGGGTCGGCCGCCGCCAGCACGGCGAAGTCCGGCGACCCGGCCGACACCGCGCGATTCACCACGGAAGTGCCTGGGAGGGAAGCCATTTCGACCCGATACAGCACCTCGGCCGTGGCGATCGGCCGGGACACCAGCCCCGCGATCTCGGCGACGGGAACGCCTGCGGCATCGGCGATTTCGAGGGCGATCTGGTCGGTTCCGTTGCGGGAGATACGCACCCGCAGCGCCGACGCGCCTGCCGCGTGCAGGCTGACCCCGGTCCAGGCGAACGGGACGAGCACCTGATCGGCAGGCTCGCGGGCGAGGTCGGCGGCGTGCAGCGCGGCGTCGAGCAGCGCGGGGTGGATCGCGAACGCGGCACCGTCCACCGTCGGCGGGAGTTCGACCTCGGCGTAGCGATCATCGCCACGCCGCCAGGCCCGGCGCAGACCACGGAAGGTCGGGCCGTACCGGTAGCCCCTGGCCGCCAGCTCCTCGTACACGCCGGTCAGCTCGATCGGCTCGGCGTCCGGCGGCCACACCGCCGGTGCGGTCGCTGATCGCGCGGGCCCTGCGGTGAGGAATCCGGTGGCGTGCGTGGTCCACGCGTCGCCCGGGTCGCTATCGGGCCGCGAGCCGATCGCCAGCGCGTGCCGATCACCGGAACTGTTGGTGGTCAGTGTGATTCGGATCGCGACGGCACTGCCCTCGGCCAGCGTCAGCGGCGCGGCCATGGTGAGTTCCTCGACCTGATTCGCCCCGACCTGCGCACCGACCCGCAGCGCGAGCTCGAGCAGGGCGGTGCCGGGGACGAGCACGACGCCATCGATGACATGGTCGGCCAACCACGGATGGCTGCGCAGCGACAGACGCCCGGTCAACACCACCGTCTCCGCGTCGACCTCGACGACCGCGCCGACCAGCGGATGGTCCGCCGAGACCAGCCCGAGCTCGGCGAGACCGACTGCGGCCGAACCGGATTCGAGCCAGTAGCGTTTGCGCTGGAAGGGGTAGGTCGGCAGGTCGACGCGGCGGGCGCCGCTGTCGGCGAAGAACATCGGCCAGTCGACCCACGCGCCCCGCGCATGCGCGATGGCCAACGCCGACACCGCTTCTCGCGCCTGCGGCCGAGTCCGGTGCTGCAGCGGGACGAACGCGACGCCGGGGTCGGCGAGGCAGTCGCGCCCCATCGCGCAGAGCACGCCGTGCGGCCCCACCTCGAGGAAGGTGCGCACGCCCGCCGCCGCCAGCCAGTCCAGGGCCTCCTGGAATCGCACGGTGGCGCCGACGTGCTCGACCCAGTACTCGGGTGTCGCGAACTCCGCGCCGACCAGGGCCCCGGTCACGGTGGACACCACCGGGATCCGCGCGGGCCGGTAGTCCAGCACCCTGGCGATCCGCTCGAACTCCGCCAGCATCGGCGTCATGAGCCGGGAGTGGAACGCGTGACTCACCCGCAACGAGGTGCTGTCGCGGCCGCGCGCGGCCAGTTCCGCCACGACGGCGGCGACCTCGTCCTCGACCCCGGAAAGCACCACCGACTCCGGCCCGTTGATCGCGGCCACCTGCACACCCTCGGTGAGCAGCGGCGCGATCTCGTCCATCCGAGCCCGCACCGCGACCATGACGCCACCGGCGGGCAACTGCTGCATCAGCCTGCCCCTGGCGCAGACCAGGATCGCGGCGTCCTGCAGGCTGAGCACACCCGCGACGTGGGCGGCGGCCAACTCCCCGATCGAGTGTCCGACAAGGTAATCCGGCGTCAGACCCCAGCTCGACACGAGCCGGAACAGCGCGACCTCGAGCGCGAACAGCACGGGTTGCGCGTATTCGGTCCGGTCCAGCAATGCGGCCCGCGCCGACCCGGCCTCGGCGAACAGGACGTCGTACAGCGGCACGTCGAGCTGCAGATCCAGCTCCCCGGCGACGGCGTCCAGCGCATCAGCGAACGCCGGGTAGTCGGCGTACAACTCCCGGCCCATCGCGGCGCGCTGGCTGCCCTGTCCGGTGAACATGACGGCGATCGATGCCGAGGCGGCGGTGTCCCCCGGCGTAGCGCCGTCGGCTACCCGCGCCAGGGCGTCCCGCAACTCGGCGCGGTCGGCGGCGACGATCCCGACCCGGTCCGGCAGTGCCGCCCGCGCGGTGGCCAGGGTGTAGGCGAGATCCACCATGGCGGACTCGTCGAGTTCGTCCAGTCGCCGCAACAGCCCGGCGGCCTGCGCCCGCAGAGCTGCCGCGCCCCGCGCGGACAGGGCGAACGGCAGCGGCGTGGTCACCGCGGGCCGGTCGCGCGCCACCGCGTCCTCGGAGTCCGGGGCCTGCTCGAGCACGAGATGCGCATTGGTGCCGCTGAGCCCGAACGCGGACACTCCCGCGCGGCGCGGGCGCGACACCGACGGCCACGGCCGCGCCTCGGTCAGCAACTCGACGGCGCCGGCCGACCAATCCACATGCGGCGTTGGCGCGTCGACATGCAGTGTGCGCGGCAGTGTTCGGTGACCGAGCGCGAGAATCATCTTGATCGCGCTGGTCACCCCGGCCGCGGCCTGGGTGTGTCCGAGATTGGATTTCACCGAGCCGATCAGCAACGGCCGGTCGGCGGGGCGGTCCTGACCATAGGCGGCGATCAGGGCCTTCGCCTCGATCGGGTCGCCGAGCACGGTGCCGGTGCCGTGCGCGTCGACCGCATCCACCTCCTCGGCCCGCAATCCCGCGTCGGCCAGCGCGGCTTCGATCAGGCGGCGCTGCGCCGGACCGCTCGGCGCGGTCAGCCCGTTGCTCGCGCCGTCGGAGTTGACCGCGGAACCGCGCACCACCGCCAGCACCGGATGCCCGAACCGGCGGGCCTGCGAAAGTCGTTCCAGCACAAGCACACCAGCGCCCTCGGCGAATCCGGTGCCGTCGGCCGCGGCGGCGAAGGCTTTGCAGCGCCCGTCCACGGCCAGGCCCTGCTGCCTGCTGAACGCGGTGAACACACCCGGCGTGCTCGACACGGCCACCCCGCCCGCCAGCGCCAGGGTGGCTTCCCCGCTGCGCAACGACCGGCACGCGAGATGCACCGCGACCAGCGCCGCCGAGCACGCGGTATCCACCGTGACGGCGGGCCCCTCGGTGCCGAGCACATAGGCGACGCGGCCGGAGATCAGGCTCGGCGCGTTGCCCGTCATCAGATACGCGTCGAGGCCCGCGGCCGCCTGGTGCAGGCGCGGGCCGTACTCCTGGGCCTCCGCACCGAAGAACAGGCCGGTCCGGCTGCCGCGCAGCCCGGTCGGATCGATGCCTGCGCGTTCCAGTGCCTCCCACGATGTTTCGAGGATCAGGCGCTGCTGCGGATCCATCGCGATCGCCTCACGCGGGCTGATGCCGAAGAAGTCGGCGTCGAAATCCGCTGCGCCGTCGAGGAATCCACCGCGCCGAGTGCGGCTGACGCCCGCCAGCTCGGCATCGCCGCCGAAGAGCTGGTCCAGATCCCAGCCGCGATCGGCCGGAAACCCTGACAGCACATCGTGTTCGGCCATGAGGACGTCCCACAGCCGCTCGGGTGAGTCGATGCCACCGGGGTACCGGCAGCCGATCCCGACGACCGCGATCGGATCGTCGGGATCGGCAGGCTCCGCCGCGGCCGCCGGGTCGCTCGGCGCCGCTGCGCGTGGACCGAGCAGCACGGCGAGCAGGCCGTCGGCGAGCGCCTCCGGGGTCGGATAGTCGAACGCGAGGGTGACCTCGAGGTCGAGGCCGGTCTCCTCGGTCAACCGCCGATGCAGCTCGACGGCGGCCAACGAGTCGAGTCCCTGTGCCTGGAAGGACAATCCGGCCTCGACCGGCTCGTCGCGGTCGGGCTGCGCGGCCAGGCGGGCGGCGCCCGCCACACGGCGTACGAGATCGATGACGAACCGTCGATGCTGCGACGGTGCGATCTCGGCGAGCCTGGCCGCGAGGGTCGAATTGTCGGCCGAGGTAGCGTCGGCACCGGACTGCATCATGCGCACATCCCCACATCGGCGTTGCGTGGTACTTCGGTAAGGCAGGAATCGTTCGTCGGGGTGGTCACGCTCGCTCACCCCGGACCAGCGCGGGCGCGGCGTCGGGCTGCGCATCGAACTTCCGGCTGACATAGGTCAGCGACTCGATCAGCCCGCGCGAGGTGAGCGTGCGCGGACCGGAGCCGTCCACCAGCCCGGACAGCGGCAGCCGTCCGATGTCCGCCCAGCACAGATAGCCCCGATCGTCGATGTAGCTTCGACTGAGGCCACGGTTGTCCGGGTGCACGCAGTACGGGATATCGAGGTAGCCGCGCTGGAAGGCCCGGAGCATGGCCGCACCCGGATCGGGGTCGAGATTCATGACCGCGGCCACGAGCGCGGCCGCCTCCCGATACGTTTGCGAATCACCATGCCCGGCTACCGATCTCGGCGTAACCGCGGCCGTCGCCGCCGCGAATTCGAGCGCGGCGACGTTCTCCGCGACGGTCGGTATGCGCACCGATTCCGCCTCGGTCTTGACGATCAGGCGCGCGCAGCCGGTGTGCGCCGCCAGCCGCGCCGCCGCCTCGAGCAAGGCGTATGCGCCCGCTCGGGACGCGGGATAGACGCCCATGTACGCGTAGATCACGATGTGCCAGTCGGTATCGGGCAGGTGCTCGGCGCACAGTCGCTGCAGGGCCCGGACCGCCTCGGCGTCCTGGATCGGATTCGTCTGCTGGGCATAGCTGGCCGAGATGCTGCGCAGCCCGTGATGGTGGAAGAACATCGCCTCCAGCGCACTGATCGCCACCAGCTCGCTCGGCGGGCACAGCTGACCGAGCATGCACCCGCCGAAGGTCTCCAGATGCGGCTCGAGCCCGCTCGCCCGCAGCCCGGCCAACTCGTCGCAGGACCGGATCCAATGCCGGGTCGACTCCCGCAGCGGCACCCGGCCGTAGGGCAGGCAGTAGGACACCGGCCCGCCTTCGGAGGCGTCGAGACCCGCGGCCGTCATGGCCCGGAAGATGTCGAGCGGATCGGCGCTGCCGTGCCGCACCTGGACCGGGAACTCCGGCCCGGCAATCGCGTCGAGCACCCCGAGTGTGATGGAAAGCTGATGGGAGACAAGGGGATAGCCGTTGAGCGCCACGCCGTCGAGCACCGCGAGCTGGGCCGCCTGCAGTTCACCGACCCTGGTGTAGCTGTCCACGGTGAGGGTACCGACGGTGGCGCCCACCGCGTCGCGGGTGGCGCGCAGCCCGGCCCGCATCTGCTCGGGCGCGCTCATCCCCATCCTCGGCTGCACGACGAGCTGGCCCGCTCGATGTGCCCGGCGGACGAACGCGCCGAACCCGGTGTCCGCGGACGTGACGGCGCTCAAGCGCGCACCGGCTGCCACAGCGAGCTCAACACCCGGTCGAACTCGACGAGTCCCGCGTCGCTGTCGTCGAAGACCGCGGTGAACCCGGCCTCGATCAGCGCGTCGCGTTCGGCCGCGCGCTGCTGTCCGTGGATGCCGAGCTTGCCGCCGATCACCACGGGCAGCTCGGCGGTGCCGAACCGTTCCCGCAGCGGACCGATCATCCGCATGCCGTCCTGATAGCCGTGGCCGTTCACACTGCTCATCACGACGAGCGCGGGCCGATGGCGCAGGCACTTGTCGACCAGCAGCTTTTCCGGCACACAGGGGCCGAGATTCAGCACCGGATAGTCCCGCTCCTCGAGGAACAGCTGCAGGAACACCAGATTCCAGGTGTGCGAGTCCGAGATGACGCCGGTGACCATGACCGGCCGTGGCCGCGTTTTCATGAGGACTGTGCTCCGATCTGGTAGTCGCGGACGTGCCGCAGGCGCGAGGCCGAGACGACCTGCCCGTCGCTGACCAGTACTTCCGTCGCGACCGGACGGCCGAGGAACATCGACAGGCTCGCGGTGAGGCCGTATGCGCCCGCGTTCGGGATGACCACCAGGTCACCGGGATTCATGCTCGGCACGGCGATATTGCGCCCGAGGATGTCGCCCGGGGTGCACAGCGGACCGACCAGGCTGGCCACCTGGTCGGCGGCCTGGCCGTCGACCTGTGGCGAAACCGCCACGGGCAGTAGCCGACCCAGTCCGGACAGGCCACCGAAGGTGTTGATCCCGGCATCGGCGATGAGATATCGGCTGCCGCGACTGTCTTTGAGATTGACCACCGAGCAGATCAGCTGTCCGCTGTCGGCGACCAGATACCGGCCCGACTCGCACGCGATCCGGGGCGCGCCGTCGCGCCAGCCGGGGAACCGCTCCTCCAGCACCGCCGAAAGTGCCTCGCGCAGTGCGGAATACACCGGCCGATCACCGATGACCCCGTACGGGGCGGCGAACCCGCCGCCGATGTCGAGGAAGCGGAACCGGACACCGAGCTCGTCCTGCAGCCGTGCGGCCAGCGTGATGGTGGCGGTGAACTCGGCGATCAGGCTCGACTCGTCCCTCGCGTTGCTCAGCGGAAAGAAGTGCGCACCGGCGATCGAGGTGCCGCGCACGCCGAGCAGCTGGTCCCGCAGGTCGGCCAGGTTTTCGCTGTCGAAACCGAATTGCGAAGGCACACCGGTCATTCGAATACCGGTCGAGGAATTCGCGGTGGCACTGTTCACCCGGATCAGACAGTCGGCGACCACACCGAGCTGTTCGGCCTCCGCGCCGACGTGCTCGAGGTCGGTGCTCGACTCGACGGAGAACAGGCGCACCCCCGCGGCCAGCGCCTCGGCCAGTTCGGCGCCGGTCTTCCCCGGCCCGGTGTAGAGGATGTCCGCGCCCTGGAAGCCGGCCGCCAAGGCCGCGGCCAGCTCACCGGTAGAGCTGATCTCGGCGCGGCAGGCCCGGCCCGTCCCCTCCCGCATGACGCGCACGACATCCGGGTGCGGGTTCGCCTTCAGCGCGTAGTAGAGCTCGACCGCCTCCGGCAAGCCGTCGAACAGGTCGCGGCGGGCCCGCCGGATCCGGTCGGCATCGTAGATATACAGCGGAGTACCGAACCGCTTGGCCAACTCGGCGTAGTCCGTCATCGGGTCACCCCGGCACACTCGTCGGTCATCGACTCATCCGGTGACAGGAATGGCAAGTATTTCCGCGGAATTTGCGCAGAGTGCGGGTCCCACATTGCTGCCCCTATTTGTCGAGATTTCGCGTTACGCACCGGAATTGCGGCCCGGCCTCATTGCCGGTCGCGGAACGGCCGGAATTACGTCGAACAATAGGATTCGGCACACTCCTACCGTCAACCCCTACCGACGGGCCGCGCGCAGCCGGCGCCGGCGCGGCCGGAATACGGGCCCCTAGGTTGCGGCACGCGCGTATCCCCGCCGCGCTACCGGGGCTAGCTTGGCTGTTATGAGAGGGATTCTTCTCGCCGGGGGCAACGGAACGAGACTTCGCCCACTCACTCAGGTGCTCTCCAAACAACTGCTCCCGGTCTACGACAAGCCGATGGTGTACTACGCGCTGTCGGTGCTGATGCTCGCCAATATTCGCGACGTCCTTGTCATTTCCTCGGGCGCGCACATCGGTCTGCTCCGCGCGCTACTCGGCGACGGCGCCAGGGTCGGCATGAACATCACCTATGCCGAACAGGCCAAGCCCAACGGGATAGCGGAGGCTTTTCTGATCGGCGCCGACCATATCGGCGACGACAATGTCGCCCTGATACTCGGCGACAACTTCTTCTACGGCGACAACTTCTCCGCCACCCTGCGTACCGAGGCGGCCGACGTCGACGGCTGTGTGTTGTTCGGCCACAAGGTCACCGACCCCGAGCGGTACGGCGTCGCGGAGGTCGACCAGGACGGACGACTGCTCACCATCGAGGAGAAGCCGCTGCGACCTCGATCGAACCTCGCGGTCACCGGCCTGTACTTCTACGACAACAAAGTGGTCGACATCGCCAAGAACATCCAGGTATCGGCGCGCGGCGAGCTGGAGATCAGCGATGTCAACCAGGTCTACGTGGAGCAGGGGCGTGCACGGCTCGTCACCCTCGGGCGCGGCTTCGCCTGGCTCGATACCGGCACGCGCGACTCGCTGCTGCAGGCCAGCCAATACGTCCAGATGATGGAGCAGCGCCAAGGCCTGCGGATCGCCTGCATCGAGGAGATCGCCCTGCGCATGGGCTTCATCGACCTGGCGGCGTGTGAACGGCTCGCCGTCGAATTCGGTAACAGCGACTACGGCAATTACCTGCGGACGGTGACGGCGGACCTGGCGTGACGCGACGCACGCGCCGTTACCGCTTCGATCCGGTCCGTCGACCCTTCTCTCCGAAAGGCGGTGCCGGACATGGACCGTGCCGTACTGATCCATGAGCTGCTCGCCTCGGCGGCCGCCGAGGCGCCGAACGCGACGGCGGTGCGCGACTCGACCGACGCCTGGACCTACCGGGAACTGGCCGAGTACGCGCAGGCCTGGAACGGCTGGCTCGCCGCGCGTGGCGTCGGGCCCGGCGACCGGGTGCTCACCCAGTTGTCCACCACGCGTGAGCTGGTGGCGATGTTCTACGGGACGACCGCGCGCGGTGCCGTCTTCGTCCCGATCAACCCGGCCATGAAGCCGTATCACCTGCGCGCGGTGCTGGCCAACGCCGAGCCCGCGCTGGTCGTCACCGACGCCGAGCATGTCGCGAACTTCCACGGCCTGGCCTCGATGCCGGTGCACGACGTGGCGGATATCTGGGGCGAGGTCGCCGCCCGGCCCGTCGCGCCTGCCGTCTCGATCCGCAGCGACGATGTCGCGGCCCTCGTCTACACCTCGGGCAGCACCGCGATGCCCAAGGCCGTCGTCTGCCCGCACGCGCAGGTGGTCTTCGCCACCAGGGCGATCGCCGCGACCCTCGGCTATCGGCCGGATGATGTTGTGCTGTGCCGGTTTCCGATGTCCTGGGACTACGGCCTGTACAAGGTGCTGCTCACCTGTGTCGCCCGCGCCGAGGTGGTGCTCGCGGGCGGCGAGTCCGATCTGCGGCTGCTCAGCCGGATGCGCGAGACCGGAACCACCATCGTGCCGGTGGTGCCGTCATTAGCCAAAATGATTGCGGCACTCGCTATTCGGGACGAAGCACCGGCGCCACCGGTCCGGATGTTCACCAATACCGGTGCCGCGCTTGCCCGATCGGTCACCGAAGCGCTGCGCGAGCATTTTCCCGGCGCCCAGGTGATTCGGCAGTTCGGCCAGACCGAATGCAAGCGGATCACGATCATGATGCCGGGGCCGGACGGCGAGCGGCCCGACTCGGTGGGACTGCCGCTGCCGGGGACCACGGTGCTGATCCTCGACCAGCGCGGCGACCCGCTGCCGCCCGGTTCGATCGGCGAGATCGTCGTGGCCGGTCCGCATGTCATGCCGGGCTACTGGAACGCGACCGAGCTCACCGAGCGAACATTCGTCGACGCCGCGGCGGGATTGCGGTTGCACACAGGCGATTACGGCTACCTCGACGACGACGGCTACCTCTACTTCCACGGGCGCCGCGACGACATGTTCAAGCGCAAGGGTATTCGGATGAGCACCATCGAGATCGAGGCTGCCGCAATGGATATCCGCGGCGTCATGGCCGCGACCGCGGTACCGCCCTCGGACAGCCACGATTTGGCACTGTTCGTCGAGGGCACGCTGACGCCCGCCGAGATTCTGCGGGAGCTGCGCCAGCGCCTGGAGCCCGCGAAGATTCCCGCCATCTGCCGAGTGCTCAGCGAGCTGCCGTTGACCCAGCACGGCAAGAACGCCCGCGACGGGTTCGCCAGGATGCTCAGCGAGCCCGCCCGCTGACGCTGGACCGCGTCGAGATCTGGCTGTCCCCAACAAAAGTCGTTTCGAACCCCGGTCGTCCGCAATGCCCGCCGTCGACCGGTACCGCAGGCCGGCCGGTGGCAATGCCGCCCCGGCCGGCCTGACCTCGGGTCTCAGTCGATCAGCCCGGTCAACCAGGACTCCATCGCCAGTGCCGTGGTCGGCGCGTCCTGCTCCACCACCGTGAAGTGGGTGCCGGGCACCGTGACCACGGTGTGCGCGGACGGCCAATCCGACTGCCAGACCGGCTCATCGCCCGCGTCGTAGAAGAGCCGCTCCGGCCGCAGGAACAGCACCGGCGTCGCGATCGGGTCCAGCGGCACCAGTGGCATCAGGTCCAGATAGCGGCTCATGCCGGTCAGCCGCGCGCTCTCGAAGCCGCCGAACGCCGCCTCCGCGTCCAACAGGCCGACCGCGAGCTGCTCGAACACGTCGGCCTTGCCCTCGTCGCCGATGCGGTAGGTATCGACGAGCACGACACCCTGCGGCGCCGGGCCTTGCCGCTCGAGCAGGCCGGCCACCGCATGCGCGAACAGTCCGCCCGAGGAGTAGCCGAGTAGCACGTAGGGTGCGCCGTCGGCGGCGTCGAGCACCGATCGGGTCATCGCCGCCAGCGCGGCCCGCACGGTCGCGGGCAGCGGCTCGCCCGCCGCGAAGCCTGCCACCGGCAACGCGTAGACATCGCGCTGTCCGCGCAGCGACGCGGCGATCCTGGCGTACTGGTGGACCCCCGCGGTGGCCATCGGTGTGCTGAGGCAGATCAGCCTGGGCAGCTTCGGTCCGCTCGCCAGCCGGACCGGCGGCGCCTGGTGGCCGAGTTCTTCGCCGGTGTGGAAGGACGGCCGCAGGTCGGCGGCGGCGCGCAGCAGGCTGAGCCCGGTCTGCAGCTTGCCGGAACCGACTGCGGCACGGAACAGTTCACTGAGGGTCTGTCCGCCCTCCGGCAGGGCCTGCGTCGCCGGACCCGGTGGCGTCGCATCGAGCTCGTCGCTCAGCAACCGGGCCAGCTCGGCCGGGGTCTTGCTGTCGAACACCACCATGGCGGGCAGCGCCAACCCGGTCGCCCCGGCGAGGCCGACGCGCAATTCCATCGCGGTCAGCGAGTCGAAGCCGACCTCGAGGAAGTCCTGGTCCGGATCCACGTCGTCCGCACTCGCGTGACCGAGCACCGTCGCCGCCTGCCGCCGCACCAGCTCGAGTAGGTACCGCAGGCGGTCGGCGTCGTTCAGGCCGACGAGATCGCGTAGGAGCGCGGCGGAATCCGGTGCGGCGGTGCCGCTCCGGCGACTGGCGGGGCGGACCAGGTCGCGGAGCAACGCGGGCACCTCGTCGGCCGCGGCGAGCGCGCGGCGGTCGAGGCGCATCGGCACCAACACGGCATCGGTGGTGGCGCCCTCGGCGGTGGCGGCGTCGAAAAGGGCCAGTGCTTCAGTGGTGCTGAGACCGGACGCACCCGATCGCCGCGCACCGCGCTCGGTGGTCCGCGCGTTCATCCCGGCCTCGTCGGCCCACAGGCCCCACGCCAGCGACAGACCGGGCAGCCCGATGGCTCGACGGTGCGTCATCAGCGCGTCCAGGTACGTATTGGCCGCGGCATAGTTGCCCTGGCCGGGATTACCGAATATTCCTGCGGCGGAAGAGAATACGATGAAGTTGACCGAGCGATCGAGCAACTCGTGCAAGTGCTCGGCGGCGTCGGCTTTCGGTCGGAGAACTGTGTCGATCCGTTCGGGCGTCAGTCGCTCGATGATGCCATCGTCGAGCACACCCGCGACATGAACGACGGCGGTGAGCGGGTGCTCCGCCGGGATCTCCGCGAGCAGCCCGGCGAGGGCGTCACGATCGGTGACGTCGCAACCACGCAAGGTCACCGCCGCGCCGAGCGCAGTGAGCTCGGCGACCAATTCGGGGGCGCCCGTGGCCTGTTCGCCGCGGCGGCTCACCAGCAGCAGCCGACGCACCCCGCGGGCGGCCACCAGATGGCGAGCGAGCACCGCGCCGAGCGCGCCGGTGGCACCGGTGAGCAGGACCGTCCCACCCGGCGCGAACTCCTGGGCAGGCGCCTCGGCGAGCGTCGCCCGAGACAGCCTCGCGCCGTAGGGCTTTCCCGCACGGACGAGGACTTGCGGTTCGCCCGTGCCGAGCACCAGCGGCAGCTCGGCCCGATCCGCGTCGGCGAGGGTGATCCGGCCGGGGTGCTCGGCCTGCGCGGCGCGCACCAAGCCCAACACGGCGGCTCCGGCGAGATCGGTGACGTCCGCGCCTGGCAATTCGACCGCACCCCGGGTGAGCACGACGAGGGGCCGGGGATCGTCGGCCGCGAGCGCCTCCTGCAGCCAAGCGAGGGCCGCCCGCACGGCCGTGTGCGGGTCGTCCGAGGGGGCGACTCGGTGCACCGCTATCGGACCGGAATACGTTTCGGCACTGGGCAACTCGGTCCACGCCAGGCGGAACAGACAGTCGGCGGCGTAGCTGGACAGCGTGATCGGCCGCAGTGTCATGGCAGCCACCGAGAAGACCGGATCGCCGTCCGCGTCGGTGGCTGCCACGGTGACGGTATCGGGACCGGTCGGGCTGGTCCGCACCCGCAACGTGGTGGCGGCGGGCGAGTGCACCGCGACACCGGACCAGGCGAACGGCAGGGCCGTGCCGCCGGTCGCGTTGTCGCCGAGCAGGAAGATGCTGTGCAATGCGGCGTCGAGCAGGGCGGGGTGAATCCGGAGGTCGGCCGGGTCGGCCTCGGCGGGCAGCGCCACCTCGGCGAGAATCGAGTCGCCTGCCCGCCATGCGGCCCGCAGGCCGCGGAACGTGGCGCCGTAGTGCAGGCCCGCGTCGGCCAAATCGTCGTAGAAGCCGTCCAGATCGACCGGGACCGCGGCGGCGGGCGGCCACGACCCGGACGGCTGCGCGGGCGGCTCGGCGGCCGTTGCCAGCACACCGGACGCGTGCCGCAGCCATCGCTCGTCCGCGTCGGGCCGCGAATAGATGCCGACGGACCGGCGGCCCCGCTCATCGGGCGGGTCGAGGACCACCCGCACCGGAACACCGCCGCGATCGGGAATGGGCAGGGGGGCCAGGAGTGTCAGCTCGTCCAGCGCGGGTACGCCCGCGAGATCCCCTGCGGTAAGGGCGAATTCGACGAGGCCCGCGCCGGGGAACAACGCCGCGCCGCCGACGCTGTGCTCGGCGAGCCAGGGCGCGGTGTCGGCGGACAACCATCCGGTCAGGGTCAGGCCTTCTTGGTCCGGTGCCTCGATGACGGCGCCGAGCAGCGGATGCGGCACGGCGTCCAGTCCCGCCGAGACGAGGTCGGCCGAGGCGTCGGCGAGCCAGGAATCGGCAAGGTACTGGCGGGTCGTCAGCCAGTAGTGGGTGTGCTGGAACTGGTAGGTGGGTAGCTCGACGCGGGTTGCGCCGGTACCGGCGAAGAAGCCCGGCCAATCCACCTCGGCCCCACCGGCATACAGGGCGCCCAAGGCGGTGACCACCTCGGTGAGTTCGGAACGATCCCGTCGACACGTCGCCACCAGCAGGGCGTTGTCCTCACCGTCGAGGCACGATCCGGCCATCATCGTCAACGCCGCATCGGGACCCACCTCGATGAAGGTGTCCACCCCGTCAGCAGTCATCGTCGCGATCCCGTCGGCGAAGCGGACCGTCGCGCGCACCTGCCGCACCCAATACTGCGGATCGGTGACTTCGGACGACACCACCGTGCCAGTCACATTGGATACCAACGGGATTCGAGGCTCGTGGAACTCCAACCCGGAGATGGCACGCTCGAACTCGGCCAACATCGGATCCATCTGCGCGGAATGAAAAGCATGACTCACCCGCAACCGCGACGTCCGATGATCACGCCACCGCGGCAGCCATTCCTCGACAGCGTCGGAATCACCCGAAACCACCACCGCCCGCGGACCATTCACCGCCGCGATCTCCAGCCGACCACCCCAACCATCCAGTGCGGCAACAACTTCAACTTCGGGCGCTGCGATCGCGACCATCGCACCACCACCGGCCAATTCACCCATCAACCGGGCACGCGCACCCACCAGTCGACACGCATCGGTCAAAGACAGCACCCCGGCGACATGAGCGGCTACCACTTCCCCGACCGAATGACCAAGCACCACATCAGGTTCGATCCCCCACGACCGCAACAACCGGAACAACGACACCTCGAAAACGAACAACCCCAACTGCGCCCACTGTGTCTGCTCCAGCAACTCCTTATCCGAACCCCACACCACCGAACGACCATCTACCCCACACTCCCGACTCAGCGTCTCCCACACCTCGTCCCACGCTTCGGCGAAGACCGGAAACCGCTCGCACAGCTCCCTTCCCATCCCCAACCGCTGCGACCCCTGACCCGAAAACACCAACCCCGCCCCGCCGCGGCGACGCGCCATCCGCGACCCCACCGCGACCAAACCAGCACGCAACTGCTCACGATCACCAGCCACGACGACCGCGCGACAGTTCAACGCAGCACGCGAAACCACCAGCGAATACGCAACATCGGTAACCCCGAGCCCGGGGTGCTCATCCAGATGCGCCAGCAAGGCGGCAGCCTGCGCACGGACGGCTTGTTCGTCTCTAGCGCACAACACCACCGGCACAACAACATCCGGCGTTACCGCACCATCGGACACAGCCGCCGACTCTGGTGCTTGTTCCAGAATCACATGCGCATTCGTCCCCGAAATACCAAACGACGACACACCCCCACGACGCGGCCGACCCCTCTCCGGCCACGGAACCGACTCCCCCAACAAAGACACCGCACCCCCCGACCAATCCACCCGCGACGACGGCACACCCGCATACAACGACCTCGGCAACACACCATGGTTCAACGCCAACACCATCTTGATCACCCCACCCACACCCGACGCCGCCTGCATATGCCCCACATTCGACTTCAACGACCCCAACCACAACGGAGAATCCCCGAACACCCCCACCAACGCCCCCACCTCAACCGGATCACCCAACACCGTCCCCGTCCCATGACCCTCCACCACATCCACATCCCCCACCACCAACCCACCATCCACCAACGCCCCCCGAACCACCCGCTGCTGCGCCAACCCACTCGGCGCCGTCAACCCATTCGACGCACCATCCGAACCCACCGCAGAACCCCGCACCACCCCCAACACCGAATGACCCAACCGCACCGCATCCGACAACCGCTCCACCACAACAACACCCACACCCTCACCCCACCCCGTCCCCGACGCACCCTCACCAAAAGACCGACACCGACCATCCACCGACAAACCACGCTGCTCGCTGAACGCCACGAAGGTCTCGGGGGTACCCATCACGGTCACGCCGCCGACCAGGGCCATCGCGCAATCGCCACGCCGCAGCGCCTGCGCCGCGAAGTGCAATCCCACCAACGACGACGAACACGCCGTATCCACCGTCACCGCAGGCCCTTCCAAACCCAGCACATACGCGATCCGACCCGACAGAATCGATCCAGTGTTCGCGTTCGCGGCGTGGTCGTGGTACATCGCGCCGATGAACACACCGGTCGAGGTGCCTTTGAGCGAAAGGGGATCGATCCCGGCCCGCTCGACCGCCTCCCACGACACCTCCAGCAACTGCCGCTGCTGCGGATCCATCACCAACGCCTCACGCGGACTGATCCCGAACAGGGCGGCGTCGAAATCGCCAGCGCCATCGAGAAATCCGCCTTGATCGACGTATGTCGTGTTGGGGCGCAACCCTTCTGGATCGTAGATCTGATCGAGGTCCCAACCCCGGTCGGTCGGGAACGGCCCGATCGCGTCGACCCCGTCCACCATCAACCGCCACAGATCCTCCGGCGACCGCACACCACCGGGAAACCGGCACGCCATCGACACGATCGCGATCGGCTCGGTGCGCTCGCGGGTGGCCTGACGCAGTTCCGCGCGCAGCCGCTCGGTCTCTTTCACCGACGCCCGCAGCGCGTCGAGCAGCTTGTCTTGCGAGGGGGAAGTGGTCATCACGCTCAATCCTGATCGGTTCCGCCGAGCGCCTTCCGGATCAGCGCATCGGCGTCCATGTCGTCGATCTCGTCCGCGCCGACGGACTCGACGCCGGAGTCGGCGTCGTCCAGGCGCAGCAGTTGCTCCAGCAGTCCCGCCCGGCGCAACGCGGCGAGCGGGATCTCCCGCAGCAGCCGCCGGACCTGCCGCTCGTTATCCACGGCTTCGTCGAAATCGGTTGTGCCGGTGGTCAATTTGCCCTCGAGGTACTTGGCGAGAGCGGTGGCACTCGGGTAGTCGAACACCAGGGTCGGCGGCAACCGCAGGCCCGCGGCCGCGTTGACCCGGTTGCGCAACTCCACCGCCGACAGCGAGTCGAACCCCAACTCGCTGAACGCTTTCTCCGGGTCGAGCAGTTCCTGGGACGAATAGCCGAGGATCATCGCGACGCTGGTCCGGACGAAGTTCAGGATGACCGGGCCCCGCTTCTCGACGGGCAACGCCGCCACCCGCGCGGCGAGCACACCGTCGTCGGCGCCCACCGGGTCGGTCCGCCGCCGGACGAGATCACGGAGCAGCCAGGGGATCTCGGGGGCCTCGGCCAGTGCCCGCGGGTCGAGCCGCATCGGCACCAGGTGCGCGGCCTCGACGCCCTCGGTCAGGTCGAACAGGGCCAGGCCCGCCGACTCGGACAGCGCGCTGTCGCCGAGCCGCCGCCGAGCCGCGGCGTCGAGCGATCCGGCCATGCCACCCGCGCCGTCCCAGCGGCCCCAGGCCAGCGACCGCGCGGCCAGACCGCGGGCCCGGCGCCGCTCGGCGAGCGCGTCGAGGCAGGCGTTCGCCGCCGCGTAGGCGGACTGTCCCGGGTTGCCGACGACACCGGCCGCCGACGAGAACAGGACGAACTCTGACAGCTCGAGCCCGGCGGTGAGCTCGTGTAAGTGCAGCGCCGCATCGACTTTCGCGGCAAGCACCCGGTCGAGGCGCGCCGGGGTCATGGCGGTGAGCACACCGTCGTCGAGCACGCCCGCCAGATGCACGACCCCGGTCAACGGGTGCGCGTCAGGTATCGACGCAAGGGCCGCGGCCAGGGTGTCGCGGTCCGACACATCGCAGGCCACGACGTCGACGTCCGCGCCGACCGCGGTGAGATCCGCGACCAACTCGGTCATGCCGGGCGCGCCGCCACCGCGCCGGGCGAGCAGCAGCAGCCTGCGCACACCGCGCTGCTCGACGAGGTGTCGGCTGACGAGCCTGCCGAGCATCCCGGTGGCGCCGGTGACGAGCACCGTGCCCGCGGCCGATCCGCCGAACGGGCCGGTCACCGGTCGCACAGTGTCGGTGACCGGCACCAGCCGCGGCACCCGCACCACCCCGGCGCGCACCACGACCTGCGGCGCACCCGAGGCCAACGCCGCGGGCACCGCCTGCGCCGCGCCGTCGACGAGCACGATGCGGCCGGGGTGCTCGGCCTGGGCCGCACGGACCAGGCCCCAGACCGCCGCACCGGCGAGATCGGTGCCCTGCTCGTCGAGCCCGGGCAGCGCGATCGCGCCTTCGGTGCGGACCACGATCCGGCCGTCGTCGGTCTCGGCGAGTGCGGCAAGGAGATCGGCCAGCGCCCGGTGCACCACCGCGTGGATGGCGGCGACGTCGGCGCCGTTGCCCACCGTCACGACGGTCGCGTCGGTGTCCGCCGACCCGGGGAGGTCCGCGGCCACGGTAGGCCAATCCAGCCGGAACAGGGACCGGGTCGGCCTGCTCGTCGCGGTCAGCTGCTCGACGGGCAGCTCGCGCAGCGCCAGGGCGCCCACCGTGGCGATCGGCAGACCGGAGCCGTCGGCCAGCGCCAGCCGATAGCCGCCCGATTCGTCCGGTGCGAGGCGAACCCGCGCGACCGTCCCCGCGCGACCGTGCGCGACGGTGTCGGTCCAGGCGAACGGCACGGTCATCCGCGCGCGCGGATCATCGATGAGCGCGATGGCGTGCAGCGCGGCGTCCAGCAGCGCCGGGTGCAGCCGGTAGCCTTCGGCGCTGATCCCGTCGGGCAGCGCGACGTCGGCGAAGACGGTGTCGCCGCGACGCCAGGCCGCGCGCAAACCCTGGAACGCGGGCCCGTAACCGATGCCCACCTCCGCGAGGTCGGCGTAGAAGCCGGCCAAGGAGATCGGCTCGGCGCCCGGCGGCGGCCAATCGATGAGATCGTCACCGATGTCCCCTCGCGTGGGGCCGACCGACCCGGACACGTGCCTGGTCCAGTCGCCGGTCTCGGCCGCGGGACGCGAGTGCACGGTCAGCGACCGGACCTCCGCCGCGTCGGGCGCGCCCACCGAGATCTGGATGCGCATCGGTTCGGCCAAGACCAGCGGCGCCTCGATGGTGAGCTCGCGCAGCACCGAACAGCCGACCTCGGCGCCTGCCCGCAGGGCCAGCTCGACGAACCCCGCGCCGGGGAACAGCACGGTGTCACCGATGCGGTGATCGGCCAGCCACGGGTGCGCTGCGGTGGTCATGGCACCGGTGAACAGCACTCCGTCCGATCCGGCGAGCGGCACCGCGGCGCCGAGCAGCGGGTGCTCCGGCTTGCCGAGCCCCATGGCGTCGGGGTCGTCGGCGTGCCGCTCGATCAGCCAGTACGGGCTGTGCTGGAAGGCGTAGGTAGGCAGCTCGACCTGGTGCGCGCCCTGTCCGGCGAACACCTGCGCCCAGTCGACCGGCAGGCCGTCTACGTGCAGGCGGCCGAGCGCCTCGAGCAGCGACGCGGTCTCCGGCCGGTCGCGGCGCAGGGCCGCCACCGCGAGCGACGGCTCGACCGTGTCGTGCGCGAACGCGGTCAGCACGCCGTCGGGCCCGAGTTCCAGGAAACGGCCGACGCCGTGCGCCGCGAGCGTGGTGAGGCTGTCGTGGAAGCGGACCGTGTCGCGTGCGTGCCGCACCCAATACGCGGGCGAGGTGAAGTCCTGCTCGCCGCTGCCCGCGGACACGATCGGCAGTTGCGGCTCCGCGAGATCCAGTGTCGCCACGATCTCGTGGAATTCGGCCAGCATCGGATCGAGCAGCGGCGAGTGGAACGCATGCGAGACCGGAAGTTCGGCCGTGCGGCGTCCCAGCGCGGTGAAGTGCGCGGCGACCGCAAGCACCGCGTCCCGCGCACCGGACACCACGACGGCGGCCGGTCCGTTGACCGCGGCGATCGACACCGCCGCGGTCAGCACCGGCCTGACCTCCGCCTCGGTCGCCGCCACTGCCACCATCGCGCCCCCGGCGGGCAACCGCTGCATCAGGCTGCCGCGCGCGGTCACCAGCCGGGCCGCCGCGGGCAGCGACAGCACGCCCGCGACCCGGGCCGCGACAATCTCACCGATCGAGTGCCCCGCGAGATAATCCGGCCGCACGCCCCACGATTCGACGAGCCGGTACAGCGAGATCTCCAGCGCGAAGAGCGCACTCTGGGTGTAGGCGGTCTGGTCCAGCTGTTCCTTGTCCGCACCCCACATCACGTCGAGCAGCGGCCGGTCCAGGTACCGGTCCAACTCGCGGGCGGCCGCGTCGAGCGAGCGCGCGAAGACGGGAAAGGTGTCGTAGAGCTCGCGTCCCATCCCGAGCCGTTGGGCGCCCTGGCCGGTGAACAGGATGGCGAGCTTGCCGGGACTGCCTGCCGAGATCGGGCGTTCCCCCTCGGCGAGCGCCCGCAGTTCGGCCAGCAATCCGGCCTGGTCGGCGGCGGTGACCACAGCCCGATGCGGCAGCCGGGCCCGGTGGGCGGCCAGCGACAGTCCGACGTCGAGCGGATCGTGCCTGCCTACCGCGGCCGTCAACCGCGCGGCCTGATCACGCAGCGCCGCAGGTGTTCTGGCCGACAGCACCAGCGGCACCACGGGCAGGCGGCCGGTGCCTGCCTGCGCGGTCGGCGCGGCGGCAAGCGGCTGTTCCACGATGACGTGCGCGTTGGTGCCGCTGATACCGAAGGAGGAGATCCCCGCTCGACGCGGTCGGTCGACCTCGGGCCACGGCCGGGATTCGGTCAGCAGTTCGACGCTGCCCGCCGTCCAGTCGACCATCGGCGTCGGCTCGGTGACGTGCAGGGTCTTGGGCAGCACACCGTGCTGCATCGCCTTGATCATCTTGATGACACCGGCGACGCCCGCCGCCGCCTGCGCGTGCCCCATATTCGACTTGATCGAGCCGAGCCACAGCGGCCTGCCCTCGGCCCGCTCCTTGCCGTAACTGGCGAGCAGCGCCTGCGCCTCGATCGGATCGCCGAGAGTCGTTCCGGTGCCGTGTGCTTCGACCACATCGACATCGGCGGGCCGCAGGCCGCCCGAGGCGAGCGCCTGCTGGATGACCCGGACCTGCGACGGCCCGTTCGGTGCGGTGAGACCGTTGGACGCGCCGTCCTGATTGACCGCGGAGCCCTTGAGCACGGCGAGCACCGGGTGACCGTTGCGGCGCGCGTCGGCGAGCCGCTCCAGCAGCAGCAGGCCGACCCCTTCGGACCAGCCGGTGCCGTCGGCGTCGCCGGAGAACGACCGGCACCGGCCGTCGCCCGCCAGCCCGCGCTGCCTGCTGAACTCGATGAACATGCCGGGTGTCGCCATCACCGCGACCCCGCCGGCCAGCGCGAGTGCGCACTCGCCGCCGCGCAGCGACTGCGCGGCCAGGTGCATCGCCACCAGCGAGGACGAACAGGCGGTGTCCACCGTGACCGCAGGCCCCTCGAGTCCGAGCGCATAGGAGATCCGGCCGGACGCGATCGAACCCGTCGCCTCGTTGTGCGGGTAGTCGTGGAACATCATTCCGGCGAACACGCCGGTATCGCTGTTGCGCAGCGTCGTCGGATCGATCCCGGCCGATTCGAGCACCTCCCACGCGCTCTCCAGCAGCAGTCGCTGCTGCGGGTCCATGCCGAGGGCCTCGTTCGGACTGATGCCGAAGAACTCCGCGTCGAAGCCGGCGACGTCGTGCAGGAAGCCACCGCGGTCGACATAGCTGGTGTCCGGGCGGGTCGCGGTCGGGTCGTAGAGCTTCGCCAGATCCCAGCCGCGGTCGGCCGGGAATCCGGTGACGACGTCGCGACCCTCGGCCACCACCTGCCACAGCTCCTCCGGCGAGGCGATGCCGCCGGGATACCGGCAGCTCATCGCGACGATCGCGATCGGCTCATCCGACCCGGCACCGGGCCGGGCCGCGACGGGACCGTCTGCGCGCCCGGACAACTCGCCGAGCAGGTAGCGGGCGGCCAGCGTCGGGGTGGGGTGATCGAACACCAACGTCACCGGCACCCGCACACCGACGGCCTCGGCGATCCGGTTGCGGAAGTTCACCGCGGCCAGGGAATCGAAGCCGAGCTCGCGGAACGCGCGATCCGGATCCACCTCGGCGGCGTCGGCGTAGCCGAGAATCGCCGCGGCCTCGGCCCGCACCAGTTCGACCAGGACCTGCTCCTGCTGGTGCACAGGCACGCCGGACAGCAGATCCTCGACCCGTCCCCCGTCGCCGACGGTGCGCCTGCCCGCGGCCCGGACCAGCCCGTGCAGGATTCTCGGCACCGCGGCCCGCGCCACGCGGAAGTCGAATTTCATTGGTACCAGCAGTGATTCGCCGGTCTGCGCGGCGGCGTCGAACAGGGCGAGACCGTCGGACGACGGCAACGGCAGTACCCCGCTGCCGCCGATGCGCGCCTGGTCGGCGCCGCGCGTCAGCTCGCTGGCGTCCTGCCACAGACCCCACGCCAACGACGTTCCAGGCAGTCCGGCGGCGCGACGATGCGCGGCGAGCCCGTCGAGGAAGGCGTTGGCGGCGGCGTAGTTCGCCTGCCCCGGCGCGCCGAGCACACCCCCGGCCGAGGAGTACAGGACGAACTCCGACAGCGGGTATCCGGCGGTGAGCTCGTGCAGATGCAGTGCCGCAGCCACTTTCGGCGCGAGCACCCGGTCGAGGCGTTCGGCGGTCAGCGCGGCGACCACACCGTCGTCGAGGACGCCCGCGGCGTGCACGACGGCGGTCAGCGGCTGGTCCGCGGGGATACCGGCGAGCAGCGCGGCGACCGCGGCGCGGTCGGCGACATCGCAGGCGACCGCGGTGGCCTCGGCACCGAGGCCGGTGAGCTCGGCGATCAGCTCGGCGATCCCCGGTGCGGCCGGACCGCGGCGGCCGGCCAGCAGCAGCCTGCGCACGCCGCGCTCGCGCACCAGGTGCCGGGCGAGCAGCCCGCCAAGGGTGCCGGTGGCTCCGGTGATCAGCACCGTGCCGCCCAGACCGAACGGCGGCAACTCGGCGGCCGGGGCGGCGGCCGCGCGGATCAATCGCGGCGCGTACGCGACCGGCCGGTCGTCCTGAGAACGCACCACCAGCTGGGTTTCCCCGGTCGCGCGCGCGGTCGCCACGGCCACGGCCAGATCGGCGGGAGCGGCATCGACCAGCACGATCCGGTCCGGGTACTCCGATTGGGCCGAACGAACCAGTCCGCCGACCGCCGCACCCGCCAGGTCGGTGACGTCCTCGTCGCCGACGGACACCGCGCCCTGGGTGCGCACGACCAGAACGGTGTCGCCGTGGTCCGCGGCGAGCCAGGCCTGCAGCGCCGCGAGGGTGTCGTGGGTGGCGAGCTGGACCTGATGTGCGGTCATGCCGCCGACCGGCGCGAAGACCACCGCGTCGGCGTGCTCGTGGCGATCGGGCCAATCGACGATGGATAGCGCGGCCGGGTCCGTGGGGACAACGCCCCAGTTGACCGTGAACAACGAATCGCGCGCGACGCCCCGTCCGGTGTCCAGGCCGCCGACCGTCAGTGGCCGCAGCACCAGCGAATCGATCGACGCCACCGGAAGCCCGGACCGGTCGGCCAGTCGCAGCGCGACCTCACCGTCGCGCACCGCACTCAGCGCGACCCGCAGCTCGGCCGCGCCGGTCGCGAAGAACTCGGCTCCCGCATAGCCGAACGGGAGGAGTACCCGCTGGCCGGCGGCGCCGGCCAGGCCGATCGCGTGCTGGGCGGCGTCCAGCAGCGCCGGGTGCAGGCCGAAGCCATCGGTGCGCACCCCTTCGGGCAGCGCCACCTCGGCGTAGACGTCGTCACCGCGACGCCACGCCTTGCGGAGACCACGGAACACCGGGCCGTACTCCAGGCCTGCTGCGGACAGCTCGTCGTACCAGCCATCAAGGTCGAGCGGCTCCGCGCCGGCCGGGGGCCAGGTCGCGAGGTCGAAGGACGCCGCGGTGCCGTCCGGCAGCAAGGTGCCGGACGCGTGTGCGGTCCACTCCGCGTCGGCTGCGGCCGTCGCAGGCCGGGAGTGAACAGTCACCGAGCGCCCGGCCGACTGCCGTGACGTATCGGCCGTCTGCCGCGAAGCACCGACCGTCACCCGCAGGTGGACCGCGTTACCCGGGGTGAGGATCAGTGGCTCCAGCAACGTCAGCTCTTCGACTCGGCCGCAACCGATTTCGTCGCCCGCCCGGACCGCCAGTTCGAGGAGACCGGTGCCGGGCAGCACGATCGTGCCGTCGACCGCGTGTTCGGCGAGCCACTGCTGAGTCGTCAGGGCCAGGCGGCCGGACAGGACGATGCCGTCCGACTCCGCCAGCGTGACCACGGCGCCGAGCAGCGGATGCCCGGTCGCCGCCAGCCCGGAGATCGTCACGTCGCCGGCCGCGACCGCGTCCAGCCAGTACCGCTTGCGCTGAAAAGCGTAGGTGGGCAAATCAATTCGCTGTGCGGCGAGCGGCGCGTACAGCGGGCTCCAGTCGATGTCGGCACCGTGCAGGTGGGCGGTCGCGAGTGCGCGCAGCAAACCGGGCAGGCCACCGTCGTCGCGGCGCAGCGACGGCACCGTCGCCGCACTCGCCCCAACCTCCGCGACGGTTTCCTCGATCGCGGTCAACAGCCCGGGATGCGGGCTCGTCTCGACGAACAACCGATAGCCGTCGGCCAGCAGCAGCCGCAGCGTCTCCTCGAAACGGACCGTCTGGCGCAGGTTTCGATACCAGTAGTCGGCGTCGAGCTCGGTGCCGTCACAGCGCTGCGCGGTCACCGTCGAATAGAACGGCACGTCGGATTCCCGCGGCCGGATCTCGGCCAACGCGTCGATCACCTGATCCCGGATCGCCTCGACGTAGCCCGAGTGCGACGCGTAGTCCACCGGAATGACCCGGGCTCGCGTGCCCTCCTGCTCGAGGCGCGCGTGCAGCTCGCTCAGCGCTTCCGGCTTACCGCACACGACAACTGACGTCGGGCTGTTGACGACGGCGAGCTGCAGGTCCGCGCCCCACTCCGCGATCCGCGCCCGCGCGTCGGCCGCGGACATCGCCACCGACATCATGCCGCCGTGCCCGGCCAGACCCGCCAGGATGGCCCGGCTGCGCAACGCGACGACCTTCGCACCGTCCGCGCGCGACAGCGCGCCCGCGACCACCGCGGCGGCGATCTCGCCCTGCGAGTGACCGACCACCGCGGCGGGCCGCACGCCGAACGAGCGCCACGTCTCGGCCAGCGACACCATGACCGCCCACAGCGCGGGCTGGACCACATCGACCCGATCGAACGTCGGGGCAGTCGGTTCGGCGCGCAGCACCGCCCACAAATCCCAGTCGACGTAGGGCGCCAGCGCCTCGGCGCACGCGTCGAGTTCGGCCGCGAACGCGGGCACCGCGCCGGCGAGCTCCACCGCCATGCCGAGCCACTGGGAGCCCTGCCCGGGGAACGCGAACACGATCGGCGGCGCCTGCGGGCGCGGCCCCGAGGCGGTGACCAGGTCCCGCCCCGGCCGTCCGGCGGCGAGCAGCTCGAGACTCGCCAGCAACTCGGTACGGTCCGCGGCGACCACCGCCGCCCGGTGCTCGAACAGCGCCCGGGAGGTGCTCAGCGAATACGCGGTATCCACCAGGTCCGGCTCCACGTCGCGGACGAACCGGGCCAGCCGAGCGGCCTGGGCCCGCAGCGCCGTGGCGTCGCGCCCGGACAGCACGAACGGCAGCACCGTCCCCGCGGCCCGCGGCGGCATCGGCGGCGGCGCGGGCGGCTCCTCGATGATGACGTGCGCATTGGTTCCGCTGATGCCGAACGACGACACGCCCGCGCGTCGCGGCCGTCCGGCGTCGGGCCACGGCCGCGCCTGTTCGAGCAGCTCGACCGCGCCGGCGTCCCAGTCGACGACCGAGGTCGGCGCGGTCACATGCAGCGTCTTGGGCATGGTCTGGTGCCGCATCGCCTGCACCACTTTGATGACGCCCGCGACGCCCGCCGCCGCCTGGGTGTGCCCCATGTTGGACTTGATCGAGCCGAGCCACAGCGGTTCGCCGTCGCGCTCCTGCCCGTATACGTCCAGCAGCGCCTGCACCTCGATCGGGTCGCCCAGCTTGGTGCCGGTGCCGTGCGCCTCGACCAGGTCCACCTCGGACGGCCGCAGGCCCGCGTTGGCCAGGGCCTGCCTGATCACCCGGACCTGGGACGGTCCGTTCGGCGCGGTGAGACCGTTGGACGCGCCATCCTGGTTCAGCGCGGTACCACGCACCACCGCCAGTACCGGATGACCGTGCCGCCGCGCATCGGCGAGCCGCTCGAGCACCAGCATCCCGACGCCCTCGCTCCAGCCGGTGCCGTCGGTGCCGTCGGAGAACGACCGGCAGCGGCCGTCCGGCGACAAACCGCCCTGCCGGCTGAACTCCACGAAGATCTCCGGGGTCGCCATCACGGCGACGCCACCGACCAACGCCAGCGTGCTCTCCCCCGACCGCAGCGACTGCGCGGCCAGGTGCATCGCCACCAGCGATGACGAGCACGCGGTATCGACAGTGAGCGCAGGCCCTTCGAGACCGAGCACGTAGGAGACCCGCCCGGACGCGATCGCGCCGGTGCTGCTGTTGTAGGTGTAGTCGTGGTACATCATCCCGGCGAACACCCCGGTGCGGCTGCCGCGCAGTGTCGCGGGATCGATCCCGGCCCGCTCGATCGCCTCCCAGGACACTTCGAGCAGCAGCCGCTGCTGCGGGTCCATCCCGAGCGCCTCGTTCGGGCTGATGCCGAAGAACGCGGCGTCGAAATCGGCTGCGTCGTAAAGGAAGCCGCCCTGGTCGGTGTAGCTGGTGTCCGGCCGGATCCGCGCCGGGTCGTAGACGGCGTCGACGTCCCAGCCGCGGTTCGCCGGGAAGCCGGAGATGACGTCGCGCTCGTCGGCGAGTACCCGCCACAGGTCCTCCGGCGTCTCGATGCCGCCCGGGTAACGGCAGCTCATCGCGACTATCGCGATCGGCTCGTCGGCGCCCGCCTGCCCGCCGGTGGCGCGCACCGGCACGTCCGCGCTCCCGATCGAGTTCGCGAGCAGATGCTGCGCGACGGCCCGTGGCGTCGGATGGTCGAAAACCAGTGTCGCGGGCAGTTTCCGGCCGGTCACCGCGGACAGGCCGTTGCGAAGCTCCACCGCGGTGAGCGAGTCGATGCCGAGCTCGGTGAAGGCGAGCCCGTCGGACACCGCGTTCGCATCCGGGTACCCGAGCACCGCCGCGACCTGTGTCCGGACCACGCCGAGCACGTGTGTTTCCCACTCGTCGCGCGGCAGGCCCGCCAGCATCCGTTCCAGCGAAGCCGAACCCGTGGCGACGCCGGCCGCGCTGCGTCTGCGCGGACCGACGAGGCCGCGCAACAGCTCGGGCACCTGTTCCTGTCCGCGCAGCACGGCCAGATCGAGCCGGATGGGCACCAGCACCGGCGCCGCGGTATCCAGCGCCGCATCGAACAGCGCGATACCGCCCGGTTCGGACAGCGCGCGGATCCCCCCGCGCGACAGCCGGGTCCGGGCCGCGTCGTCCAGCTCCCCCGCCATTCCGCCGTCCCACATGCCCCAGGCCAAAGATTGGGCGGGCAGCCCACGCGCCCGGCGGTGCACCGCGAGCGCGTCGAGGAATGCGTTGGCGGCGGCGTAGTTGCCCTGGCCCGGCGCGCCGAGCACCCCCGAGGCCGAGGAGAACATGACGAACGCGGTGAGCTCGCCGGTCAACTCGTGCAGGTTCAGTGCCGCGTCGACCTTCGGGCGCAGCACCGCGTCGAGCCGGTCCGGGGTCAACGAGGCGATCACCCCGTCGTCGAGGACACCCGCCAGGTGCAGCACGGCGGTGACGTCGCGGCCGGCGAGTACCCCGGCGAGCGCGGCGCGGTCGGCGACATCCACCGCCGCGATCGTGACACCGGCGCCGAGCTCGGCCAGCTCGGCAGCGAATTCGGCAGCGCCGTCGGCAGTTTCGCCACGGCGACTGACGAGCAGCAGCTCGCGCACGCCGTACCTGATGACCAGATGCCGGGTGAACAGCCGGCCGAGGGTGCCGAAAGCGCCCGTGACGAGCGTTGTGCCGTCGGGCCCGAACCGGCCGGCCTGCCCCGGCTCCTGGTCGGTGGCGGCGATCAAGCGCGCGGCATAGGCCGCGTCCGCACGGAACGCGACCTGCGAGTGCGCACTCGACAGCACTCGATCGACGACACGATCCGGATCGCCGTCGGTGTCGGCGAGCACGATTCGGTTCAGGTTCTCCGACTGCGCCGACCGCACCATCCCCCACACCGCGGCACCGGCCAGGTCGGTGAGATCTTCGCCGTCCACCGAAACTGCGCCTCGGGTGACCACGACCATCGTCTGCTCGCTCGGCTCGGCGAGGAACTCCTGCAATTCGGCCAGCGCCCGGTGGGTCGCGGCACGGACCGCCGCCACGGTCGCGCCCGGCTCGATCGTCAGCACCCGCACGTCGGCCGCGGCCTCGGTGGGTGCGAGCGAGATCGGTTCCCACACAAGGCGATACCCGACGTCCGGCGCGGACTGCGCAGTGATCTGCGCGGGGCCGACCGCGCGCAAGGCAAGCTTGTCGACTTCGGCGACGAGTCGGCCGGTGCCGTCGGTCAGCCGCATCGATACCGCCCCGGCGCCGAGTACCCGCAGCCGGACCCGCAGTTGGGTGGCGCCGACGGCGGCCAGTTCGACGCCACTCCACGCGAACGGGAGCACCGCGACGTCACCCGTGGCCTCGGTCAGTGCGACGGTGTGCAACGCGGCATCCAGCAGCGCCGGATGCAGGCCGAACCCACCTCCGTCGCGCCCCTCGGGCAGTGCGACCTCGGCATAGACGTCAGCGCCATCGCGCCACGCGGCGCGCAAGCCACGGAAGGTGGCGCCGTAGTCGAGTCCGCGCGCGGCGAGGTCCTGGTACAGGTCGGTGACGTCGATCGGCGCCGCCGTCGCCGGTGGCCACACCGCCGCACCCGCGCCGTCCTCGGCCGCGTCGGCGCCGACGGTGAGCAGCCCTTCGGCGTGCTGGACCCACGGGCGTCCGCCTTCGCCCGGCCTCGAATAGACGCCGACCGGACGAGCACCGAATTCGTCCGGCGGACCCACCGTGATCTGGACCTCGACGGTCTCGTCCGGGGCGAGCACGAGCGGCGCGCTCAGGGTGAGCTCCTCGACCCGGCTACAGCCGACTCGATCGCCCGCGGCGATCGCCAATTCGACGAATCCGGTGCCGGGGAACACGATCGAGCCCTGCACCCGATGGTCGGCCAGCCACGGCACGGCGGCAGCGGAGAGGTGACCGGTGAGCACCAGTCCGTCGGACTCCGCGAGCATGACCGCGGCGGCGAGCAGCGGATGACCGGTGGCGGTGTGGTGCGCGTGCGCGGCCCGGCCGTCCAGCCAGTAGTGGGTGTGCTGGAAGGCGTAGGTGGGTAGCTCCACGCGGCGGCCCCCCAGCCCGGTGAACATCCGCGCCCACTGCGGCGACTCGCCCGCGACGAACAATCGCGCCGCCGCCTCGACGGCCGCTAGCTCCTCGCCGCGGTCCTGCCGCTGTGCCGGGACGACCACCGTCTGATCGGCGGCTGGTACGCAGTCCGCGACCATTGTGGTCAACGCAGCGGTCGGCCCTATCTCGACGAAGCGACGCACCCCCGCCCCATACATCGACGCGATGCCGTCAGCGAAGCGGACCGCCGCTCGCACCTGCCGCACCCAATACTGCGGATCGGTTATCTCCGATGACACCACCGTGCCAGTCACGGTGGATACCAACGAGATCCGAGGTTCGTGGAAGTTCAACCCGGAGATGGCACGCTCGAACTCGGCCAGCATCGGGTCTACCTGCGCGGAATGAAAAGCATGACTGACGCGCAACCGCGACGTGCGGCGATCATGCCACCGCGGGAGCCATTCCTCGATCGCATCGGAATCACCGGAAACCACCACCGCGCGCGGACCATTCACCGCCGCGATTTCCAGGCGATCACCCCAACCATCCAGTGCGGCAACAACTTCAGCTTCGGGCGCTGCGATCGCGACCATCGCGCCACCACCGGCCAATTCACCCATCAACCGGGCACGCGCACTGACCAACCGGCACGCATCGGTCAAAGACAGGACCCCTGCCACATGAGCGGCTACCACCTCCCCGATCGAATGACCCACCACCGCATCGGGTTCGATCCCCCACGACCGCAACAGCCGGAACAGTGACACCTCGAAAACGAACAACCCAAGTTGCGCCCACTGCGTGTGCTCCAGCAAGTCCTTGTCCGAACCCCACACCACCGAACGACCATTTACCCCGCACTCACGCTCGAGGGTCTCCCACACCTCGTCCCAGGCCTCGGCGAAGACCGGAAACCGTTCGCACAGTTCCCTTCCCATCCCCAACCGCTGCGACCCCTGACCCGAGAACACCAACCCCACCCGACCCGACACCCACTCACCGGAGACCACCGCACCCGGAGCAATGCCTGGAACATCCTCCTGGGCAAGCGTTTCCAGCCCGGCCCGCAACATCGTCATGTCCTCGGCCAGCACCACCGCGCGATCTCGCAACATCGCCCGGCCCGACATCAGCGAAAAGCCGACATCCACCAGCGACGGCTCGCGATCGTGGTCGTTCAGCCATTGCAACAATCGCTGCGCCTGCGGCCGGACACCACCCACGCCCGACAGCACGATCGGAATCACCTGGCGCACTTGCATTTCCGGCCCATTCGGCATCGCACTCGGCGTGGGCTCTGGTGCTTGTTCCAGAATCACATGCGCATTCGTCCCCGAAATACCAAACGACGACACACCCCCACGACGCGGCCGACCCCTCTCCGGCCACGGAACCGACTCCCCCAACAAAGACACCGCACCCCCCGACCAATCCACCCGCGACGACGGCACACCCGCATACAACGACCTCGGCAACACACCATGGTTCAACGCCAACACCATCTTGATCACCCCACCCACACCCGACGCCGCCTGCATATGCCCCACATTCGACTTCAACGACCCCAACCACAACGGAGAATCCCCGAACACCCCCACCAACGCCCCCACCTCAACCGGATCACCCAACACCGTCCCCGTCCCATGACCCTCCACCACATCCACATCCCCCACCACCAACCCACCATCCACCAACGCCCCCCGAACCACCCGCTGCTGCGCCAACCCACTCGGCGCCGTCAACCCATTCGACGCACCATCCGAACCCACCGCAGAACCCCGCACCACCCCCAACACCGAATGACCCAACCGCACCGCATCCGACAACCGCTCCACCACAACAACACCCACACCCTCACCCCACCCCGTCCCCGACGCACCCTCACCAAAAGACCGACACCGACCATCCACCGACAAACCACGCTGACGCGAAAAAGCTACAAACGCATCGGGTGTCGACATGACCGTCACGCCGCCGACCAAAGCCATCGTGCAATCACCGCGACGCAACGCCTGCGCCGCGAAATGCAAACCCACCAACGACGACGAACACGCCGTATCCACCGTCACCGCAGGCCCTTCCAAACCCAGCACATACGCGATCCGACCCGACAGAATCGACGCGGCTACCGCCGTTCCGAGATACGGCTCCGCGATCTCGGGCGCATTCGCGAGCAGGCTTTCGTAGTCCTGGAAGCCCGAGCCGACGAAGACCCCGACCGGTTCGCCACGCAGCGAGTGCGGATCGATCCCGGCCCGCTCGATCGCCTCCCACGACACCTCCAGCAACTGCCGCTGCTGCGGATCCATCACCAACGCCTCACGCGGACTGATGCCGAAGAATTCGGCATCGAACCCGCCGACGTCGTCGACGAACCCGCCCGCGCGCACGTAGCTGGTGCCCGCGTGGTCCGGGTCCGGGTCGTACAGGTTGTCGAGGTCCCAGCCCCGGTCGGTCGGGAACGGCCCGATCGCGTCGACCCCGTCCACCACCAACCGCCACAGATCCTCCGGCGACCGCACACCACCGGGAAACCGGCACGCCATCGACACGATCGCGATCGGCTCGTGCGTGTCGGACTCCAACTCGGACAGTCGATTTCGTGTCTGCGCCAGGTCGGCGGTGACCTTCTTCAAATAGGTAAGGAGCTTCTCGTCGTTCGTCATCGGGGATGCGTCCTTCGCTGTCACTACAGGCCGAGCTGGTGGTCGATGAAATCGAAGAGATCGTCGGCCGACGCGGCGTCCATCGAGGTGTCGAGTGCGGGGGCGGCCGGATCCGGGCTGAGCCGAGTCGTGATCGCCTGCAAGCGATCGGCGAGCCGATGCTGCCGGACGGCCGCGGCGTCGAGTCCGCCGACGGCCGCCTCGAACCGCGCCAGGTGGTCGAGCGCGGCGGCCGTCGCGTCCGTGCCGATATCGATGCGCGACCGCAAGAACTCGGCCAGCGCCTGCGGGGTCGGATAGTCGAACACCACCGTCGTCTCGAGCGCCTGGCCGGTGGCGGCGTTGAGCCGAGTGCGCAGTGCGACCGCCGACACCGAGTCGAAGCCGACGTCGAAGAAGGTCGCGCCGAGCGCGACCTCGGCCGGGTCGTCGTAGCCGAGGACCGCGGCGACCTGCGCACGGACCAGATCCTCGAGGACCCTCGTCTGCTCGGCCGCGGCGCGTCCGCGCAGTCGCTCGGCGAGCGCGTTCGCGCCGTCGGCCGATCCGCCGTCGACCGGCGCGTCGAGGGCCTGCCGCACCTCGGCCAGCTCGCCGATCAACGGGCGCGGCCGGGCGAAGGTGTAGGTGGGCGCGAAAGTGGCCCAGTCGAATTCGGCCACCACGAGGGCGTGATCACCCCGGTCCAGCACGTCCTGTAGCGCGTCGAGCGCCAGCGCGGGCGCCATCGCGGGCGCGCCGATCCGGTCCAGCATGCGCCGCGTCTCGTCGTCGACCATGCCGCCCGCCCACGAGCCCCAGGCGATCGACGAGACGACCAGGCCGCGCGCCCTGCGCTGCTCGGCCAGCGCGTCCAGCACGGCGTTGGCCGCGGCATAACCGGCCAGACCGCTGCTGCCCCAGGCCGCGGCGCCCGAGGAGAACAACACGAACGCGTCGAGCGGCCGGTCGCCGAGTAGCTCGTCCAAATGCTTTGCCCCACCGACCTTGGCGCCGCCGGTCTCGGCGAAAACGGCCGGCGACATGTCGGCGACGGCGGCCGGACGCTGGGCGACTCCGGCCGCGTGGAAGACCGCGTTGACCTCGCCGACCGTGTCGAGCAGGTTCCGCACGGCAGCGCGGTCGGCGACATCGCAGGCGTGGATGGTCACCGCCGAGCCCAATGCGGTGAGCTCGGCCGCCAGCTCGACCGCGCCGTCGGCCGCCCGGCCGCGGCGACTCACCAGGACAATGCGTTCGGCGCCCGCGCGGGCGAGCCATCGGGCCACCTGCGCACCCAAACCGCCGGTGCCGCCGGTGATCAACGCGGTGCCACGCGGCCGCCACCGAACGGCGGCCGCGCCCGGCGCGCGCAGCAGCCGCCTACCGGACAAGCCGTCGGCCCGCAGCGCGAGCTGGTCTTCACCGCCACCGACCAGCATCGTGACCAGTTCGCGGACCCGATCGGCGTCGACGCCGGTGCCGACGTCGGCCACCCCACCCCAGGTCGCGGGCAAGTCGAGCGCGAGCACCGCGGCCAGACCCCAGACCGCCGCCTGCGACACGCTCGTCACCTCGGCGGATTCGCCGACCGCCACCGCGCCCGAGGTGATCGCCCAGACGCGGGCTCGGCTGTCGAGGTCGCCGAACGCCTGGACCAAAGCGGTGGTAGCGACGACGCCCCGGGACATCGGGGCGCCGAGTGGGTCCTGCTCGTCGTCGAGGCCGAGCAGCGAAACCACGCCGGTCACCGCACGGTGCTCGCGCAGCGCGGCACCGAACCCGGCCCGGTCGGTGCCGGACAGTTCCACCGAGACAACCTCGGCGCCAACACTTTCCAGTGCCTTGCCGATCCGGGCGCCGAGGTCGTCGCCGACCCCGGTCGACGGCAGCACGCACAGCCATCGCCCAGGGTCCGCGACCGGCGCGCCGGCCACGGCGGGCCGCCAGGCCATCCGATACCTGAGCGCATCGACCCTGGACGTGGCGGTGCCCGTGGGCGATCGCCAGTACCAGCGACGCTGAAACGCATAGGTGGGCAACTCAATTCGCCGTGCTCCGGTAGCACCGAAGAACGCGGACCAATCGACGTCCGTGCCGTGGGTATTGGCGAGCGCGACGGCCGTCACCAGCTCGCGGACCTGGTCCCGGTCCCGTCGCTGGGTCGCGATGAATACGGTGTTCGATTCGGGCGCAACGCAATCCGCGCCTGCCGCGGTCAGCACCGCGTCCGGTCCGATCTCGACGAAGGTGGTGACCCCCGCGGCCGCCAGCCGCCGCACCGCCGCCTCGAAGCGCACCGTACTCCGGCAGTGCTCGACCCAGTAGTCCACGGTCGCGACGTCGTCGGTGACCAGCTCGCCGCGGACGGTCGACGCCAGCGGGATCCTCGGTGCGGCAAAGGTCAATCCGGTCAGCACCCGCGCGAACTCGTCCAGCATCGGATCCATCAGCGCCGAATGGAACGCGTGCGAGACGCGCAGTCGCTGGTGGCGGTAGCCCTGTTCGGTCAATTCGGCGACGACGTCGGCCATCGCCTCCTCGGCACCGGAAAGCACCACCGCGGCCGGGCCGTTCACGGCGGCGATCGCGACACGGTCGCGCGCGACGGCGCGCACCACCTCCTCGGCGGCGCGCACGGCGACCATCGCGCCACCGGCGGGCAGCGCCTGCATGAGCCGCCCGCGCGCCGCGACCAGCTTCGCCGCGTCGGCCAGTGAGAACACCCCGGCCACGTGTGCCGCCACGATCTCGCCGACGGAGTGCCCGGCCAGGAAATCCGGCCGGACGCCCCACTGCTCGAGCAGCCTGATCAGCGCGACTTCCGTTGCGAAGAGCGCACATTGGGTGTACGAGGTGAGATTCAGCGCCGCGGCGTCGGCACCCCACATCACCTCGCGCAGCGAACGGTCGAGCCATCGGTCCAGCTCGGTGACCGCCGCGTCGAAGGCCGCGGCGTACGCCGGGAACGCGGCATACAGTTCGCGGCCCATGCCCGGCCATTGCGACCCCTGACCGGTCAGCAAGAACGCCGTCCGGCCGTCGGCCCCGGCGCTCGCACGCACGACGCCGGGCGCCTGCGCCCCTTCCGCCAGGGCCCGCAGGCCGCGCGACAGTTCGGCCCGGTCACCCGCCACCACGGCGGCACGCTCTTCCCACACCGACCGGGTGGTCGCCGCCGAGAACGCGACGTCGCGGACGTCGAGTTCGGGGCGCTCGTCGAGGTGGACGAGCAAGCGGCCTGCTTGCGCGCTCAGCGCGTCCGCGGTCCGGGCGGACAGCACGACGGGCAGCGGTATCCCGGCCTCGACCCGCTCGACGGGCTCGTCGGGAATCCGCGGCGCCGCTTCGAGGATGACGTGCGCGTTGGTGCCGCTGAGCCCGAACGACGACACGGCGGCGCGCCGCGGCCGGTCGGTCGCGGGCCAGTCGTGTGGTTCCCGCAACAGCTCGACCGCACCGCTGGACCAATCGACCTGCGGCGTCGGCTCATTCACGTGCAGCGTCCTCGGCAGCAGCCCGTGCCGCATCGCCTCGACCACCTTGATGACACCGGCGACGCCCGCGGCGGCCTGGGTGTGCCCGATGTTCGACTTGAGCGAGCCGAGCAACAGCGGACGATCGGCGGCGCGCCCACGCCCGTACACGGCGAGCAGCGCCTCGGCCTCGATCGGGTCGCCGAGGGTGGTCCCGGTCCCGTGCGCCTCGACGGCGTCGATGTCGTCGGGGGTCAATCGCGCGTTGCCGAGGGCCTGCTCGATCACCCGGACCTGGGCGGGCCCGTTCGGCGCGGTCAGCCCATTGGAGGCGCCGTCGGAATTGACGGCGCTGCCGCGCACCAGCGCGAGCACGGGATGGCCGTTGCGCACGGCGTCGGAGAGCCGTTCCAAGACCAGCATCCCGACGCCCTCACCCCACCCGGTGCCGTCGGCGCCGGCCGCGAAGGATTTGCACCGGCCGTCCGGCGCCAGCCCGCCCTGCTCGCTGAAACCGATGAACGCGGCGGGCGTCGCCATCACGGTGACACCGCCGGCCAGCGCGAGCGTGCACTCACCGGCGCGCAGCAATCGGACCGCCCAATCCAGCGCGACGAGCGACGACGAGCACGCGGTGTCGAGGGTGATCGCCGGACCCTCCAGGCCGAGAAAGTACGCGATCCGCCCGGACGCGACGCTGCCGAGCACGCCGACGCCGCCCTCGCCCGCGTCGTAGTCGTGGTAGACGAGGCCGGTGAAAACGCCTGTGCGGGAGCCGCGTAGCGACAGCGGGTCCAGCCCGGCGCGCTCGATCGCCTCCCACGCCGTCTCCAACAGCAGCCGCTGCTGCGGGTCGGTCTCGACCGCCTCGTTGGGGCTGATCCGGAAGAACGCCGCGTCGAATTCACCCGCATCGTGCAGGAACCCGCCCTCGCGCGAGTACGTCCGGCCCGGCCTGCCCGGTGTCGGGTCATAGATGCCGTCGACGTCCCACCCGCGATTGCCCGGGAACCGGGAGATGGCGTCGCCGCCGTCGGCGACCAGCCGCCACAGCGCCTCGGGTGAGTCGACGCCACCGGGCAACCGGCAGCTCATCGAGACGATCGCGATCGGCTCGTGCTCCTGGTCCGCCACCTCACGCAGCCGGCGCCTGGCCTGCTGCAAGTCGGTGACGGCCCGCCTCAGGTATTCGCGGAGCTGCTCTTCACCTGCCATGCGATCCCTCGCCTCTCGGTTCGTCCGGTCCGATGGGTCATCAGATCTCGCTGTCGACCATCGCGAACAGTTCGTTGTCGGTGGCCGTGTCGAGGTCCGTGCCCGGCTCCTCGTCGACCTGCCATTTCGTCAGCAGCGCCGCCAGCCGGGCGATCACCTTCGGCTCGACCGGACCCGGCGCACCGGCCACCAGGGCCTCGAGCCGATTGATCTCGACCAGCACGTCCGCGCCCGGTCCCGCCGATCGGGTGAGCACGTCGGCGAGGTGGCGGGCGACGGCCGCCGCGGTGGGGTGGTCGAAGACGAGCGTCGCGGCGAGCGGCAACCCGGTCACGGCCGCCAGCGTCCGGCGCAGCTCGACCGCGGCCAGCGAGTCGAAGCCGAGCTCCTGGAAGGGCAGCTCCGGCGGCACCGCCGCGGCGGCGGCGTGGCCGAGCACCGCGGCGGCCTGCTCCCGGACCAGCTCGAGCAGCACCTGGTCGCGCTCGTGGTCGGCGAGTTCGCGCAGGCGGTCGGACAGCCGCGGGAGTTCGCCGTCCGGTCCGGGCAGCATGCCACTGAGAACGGAATGGTCAACGGCGACAAGGCTGGTGGCGGGCGCGGTTGCCCAGTACCGCGCACGCTGGAACTGGTAGGTGGGTAGATCGACGCGCGCCGCACCGGTGCCGGCGAACAAGCCCGGCCAATCCACCTGGGCCCCACCGGCGAACAGGGTGCCCACCGCGGTAACGACCTCGGTGACTTCGGGTCGGTTCCGACGGCACGTCGCCACGAACAGCGCGTCGCGGTCCCCATCGAGACAAGATTCGGCGACCGCCGTCAACGCCGCGTCGGGACCCACCTCGACGAAGGTGTCCACGCCGTCGGCGGCCATCGCCGCGACGCCGTCGCCGAAGCGCACCGCCGCCCGTACCTGCCGCACCCAATACCCAGGATCGGTGACCTCCGACGACACCAACCCACCAGTAACGTTGGATATCAACGGGATTCGAGGCTCGTGAAACTCCATCTCCGCCAACGCCCGCTCGAACTCGGCCAGCATCGGCGCCATGTGCGCCGAATGGAATGCGTGACTGACCGGCAATCGTGCGGTGCGGTGCGTACGCCACCGCGGGAGCCATTCCTCGATCGCGTCGGCGTCGCCGGACACCACCACCGCCTGCGGACCATTCACCGCGGCGATCTCCAGTCGATCCTGCCAATCATCAAGCGAGACAACAACTTCCTTCTCCGACGCGGCTACGGCCACCATCGCCCCGCCACCCGCCAATCCGCCCATCAACCGGGCACGCGCACCAACCAGTCGACACGCATCGGTCAGCGAAAGGACGCCCGCCACATGACCGGCCACCACCTCACCGACCGAATGACCAAGCACCACATCGGGTTCGATTCCCCACGACCGCAGCAGCCGGAACAGTGACACCTCGAAAACGAACAACCCGAGTTGCGCCCACTGCGTGTGCTCCAGCAACTCCTTGTCCGAACCCCACACCACCGAACGACCATTTACCCCGCACTCACGCTCGAGCGTCTCCCACACCGCATCCCACGCTTCGGCGAAAACCGGAAACCGTTCGCACAGTTCATGCCCCATCCCCAACCGCTGCGACCCCTGACCCGAAAACAGCAGCCCTATCCGGCCTCGGCGACGCGCTGTCCGCGTCCGCAGCGAGGCCAATCCAGCACGCAACTGATCGCGGTTATCGGCGACGACAACAGCTCGGCAGTTCAACGCAGCACGCGAAACCACCAGCGAATACGCCACATCGGTGACACCGAGCTCAGGGTGTTCATCCAGATGCGACACCAGCGCGGCAGCTTGCGCCTGCAGGGCGTCGTCGTCCCGGGCGCACAACACCACCGGCACAACAACATCCGGCGCGGCCGCCGCCGCGGGCTCGGCGTCGACCTGCTCCAGGATCACGTGCGCGTTCGTCCCCGAAATACCGAACGCCGACACCCCCGCACGCCGCACCCGCCCCTGCCGCGGCCACGCGATCGACTCGCCGAGCAGCGCCACCGCGCCCGCCGACCAATCCACCTGCGACGACGGCACCCCACCGGGCAACGACCTCGGCAACACACCATTCCGCATCGCTTCGAGCATCTTGATGATTCCGGTGACACCGGCCGCGGCCTGGGTGTGGCCGAGATTCGACTTGACCGATCCGAGCCAGAGCGGGGCATCCCGTGGCGCGTCGCCGAAGACCTCGAACAGCGCTTCGAGTTCGATCGGATCACCGAGCTGAGTGCCGGTGCCGTGTGCCTCGACCGCGTCGATCTCGGCCGGTTCGAGCCCGGCGTTGGCCAGCGCCTGCCGGATGACCCGCTGCTGGGCCAGGCCGTTCGGCGCGGTGAGCCCGTTGCTCGCGCCGTCGGAATTGACGGCGCTGCCGCGCACCAGCGCCAGCACCGGATGCCCGTTGCGGCGGGCGTCGGACAGCCGTTCCAGCAGGAGCAAACCCGCGCCCTCGCTCCAGCCCGTCCCGTCGGCCGAGGCCGCGAAGGATTTGCACCTGCCGTCCGGAGACAGCCCGCCCTGCCTGCTGAATTCGATGAACGTCGCGGGCGTCGCCATCACGGTCACCCCGCCCGCGAGCGCGAGGCCGCACTCGCCGCGGCGCAGTGCTTGCACGGCCCAGTGCAGTCCGACCAGCGACGACGAGCACGCGGTGTCGACGGTGACCGCCGGTCCCTGCAAGCCGAAGGTGTAGGCGAGGCGGCCGGACACCAGACTGCCGGGGCTACCGCCCGCATAGTCGTGATACATCACACCGGTGAACACGCCGGTGTCGCTGCCGTGCAGTGCGGTCGGGTCGATGCCTGCGCGTTCGAACAATTCCCACGCGGTCTGCAGCAGCACTCGCTGCTGCGGATCCATTTCCCTCGCTTCCCGTGGCGAGATGCCGAAAAGCGCCGCGTCGAAGTCGGCGGCGTCGGCCAGGAATCCGCCGTGCCGGGTGTACGTCTTCCCGGGCACCCCGGGTTCCGGATCGTAGATGGCGTCCACGTCCCAGCCGCGATCCGCGGGGAACGGGGACACCGCGTCGACGCCCGCTTCGACCAAGCGCCACAACTGTTCCGGCGAATGGACGCCGCCGGGCAGGTGGCACGCGGCCGCCACGATCGCGATCGGCTCGGCGCTGTCGCGCACCGCGACGGCCGCTGGCGCCGCGGTGGCAGGCTCGATCAGCTCGGCGAGCCGACCGGCGACCGCGCCGGCGTTGGGATAGTCGAAGACGAGCGTGGCCGGTAGTCGCACACCGGTCCGTTCCTGCAACGAATTACGCAGGTCGAGGGCGGTCAGCGAATCGAAGCCGAGGTCGACGAAGGCCCGATCGGGCGCTACCGCGTCGGCCCGGGCATGGCCGAGGACCCGCGCCGCCAGCCCGGTGACCAGCTCGAGCAGGATCCGATCGCGCTGCGCCGAGTCGCGCCCGGCCAGCTCACTCGCGACCCGGGCACCGGCCTGGTGCGGCGGCCGCGGTGGCGCCGTCGGCAGCAGATCGCGCAGTATCGTCGGCGCGACCTCGGTGCGCCAGGCTTGCGGGTCGAACCGCGCGGGGACGAGCACCGCCGCGTCGGTGGTCATGGCCGCGTCGAACAACTCGAGGCCCTGAGCGCGCGACAGCGCCGGGGTACCGGCCGCGGCGAGGCGGGCGACCGCGCTCTCGGCCAGCCGATCGACCATGCCGCCGACCCCCGACCACGGCCCCCAGGCCAGTGACTGCGCAGGTAGTGCGCGGTGGCGCCGGTACTGGGCCAGCCCGTCGAGAAATGCGTTGGCCGACGCGTATGCGGCCTGTCCCGGAGCGCCGAGTGTGCCGGACAGCGAAGACAAGAGGATGAAGCGGGCCACCTGACGCCCGGCCGTGAGCTCGTGCAGGTGCCAGGCCGCGTCGGCCTTCGCCCGCATGACCGCCGCCACCTGTTCGGGGGTGAGCGCGGACAGCACGCCATCGTGCAGCACCGCCGCGGCGTGCACGATCGAGGTGACCGGGTATCGGTCGAGCAAGGCCGCGACCGCGGCGCGGTCACCGACGTCGCACGCCTCGACGGCGACCGCCGCCCCCGCCGCGGCGAGCTCGGCCACCAGCGCCGCGGCCTCGGGTGTCGCCGCCCCCCGTCGGCTCACCAGCACCAGGTCCCGCACGCCGTGCGCCGACACGAGATGCCGGGCGAAGCTCGCACCGAGGCCGGTGAGTCCACCGGTGATCAGCACGGTGCCCCAGTCGGCAGAGCGCGATGTGCCTGCGGCGCCGACCAATTCGAGCCTGGGCGTGTACATCAGGCCGTCGCGGACCGCGATCTCGTCCGCGCCGGCACCCAGCGCGGCGGCCGCCGCCGCGACCGGATCCGCGGCCGCATCGAGATCGAGATCGAGCAGCACGATGCGGCCCGGGTGTTCAGCCTGTGCCGCGCGGGCCAGCCCCCACAGCGCTGATTCCAGCGGATCGACGTCGTCGCCGTCCGCGACGTGCGTCGCCGACCGGGTGGGTACGACCAGCCGATCGGTGCCGTCGTGGCCGGCCAGCCAGGTGCGCAGGCCGTCGAGCAGCGCCAGCACCGCGGCCACCGGCGTCGGCCGATCGGGTGACGTCCGTTCGAGCAAGGTCCAACCCTGCTCTGCCGGTGCGGAATCGGCGATCGGCACCCACCGCACCTGGTGCAGCGCTCCCGGCGTCAGCTCGCCGGAGCGCACCGGCCGGGTGGTGATCGCCTCGACCACCAGCACCGCGGCGCCGGACCGGTCTGCCAGTTCCAGCCGCGTGCGGCCGGTGCCTGCGATCGTGGTCAGCCGGACCCTGGACGGCGTCGCGCCGCGCGCGAGCAACGCCATCCCGTGGTAGCTGAACGGCAGCGCGACCGTGCCGGTGCCGTCGGCCAGCAGACCGGCGTGCAGTGCCGCGTCGAGCAGCGCCGGATGGATGCCGAACGCCTCGGCGGCCGGACCGTCGATCTCGGCGAACAGCTCGTCGCCGCGGCGCCAGGCCGCGCGCAGGCCGCGGAACGCCGGTCCGTATGCGAAATGCTGCTCGTAGAGGCGGTCGTACGCATCGTCGACCGCGATCGTCGTCGCGCCGGGCGGGGGCCAAGCGGACAGCCCGTCGGTGACCGGGACGGCCTGGCCGAGCGTCCCGACCGCGTGCCGGGTCCAGCGGTCGCCGACGCGGGAGTAGATGGTGACGGCCCGGCGCCCGGCATCGTCCGGCGGCTCCACCTCGACGTGGACGGCGACGCGGTCGCCGGAGCCGAGCACCAGCGGCGCGGCGAGCACGAGTTCCTCGACCGTCGAACAGTCGACCGCAGCGCACGCGTGCAAGGCCAGTTCGGCGAAGAGCGCACCCGGCACCACCTGCGCGCCGAACACCCGATGGTCCGCCAGCCATGGTGAATTCGCCTCGGCGAGTTCACCACTCAGGGTCAGGCCACCATCGGGCGACGGTACCGACACACCGAGTATCGGGTGGCCTGCCGAGCCGAGCCGCGGCTGCGACAGCCAGTACCGATCGCGCCGAAATCCGTAGGTGGGCAGCTCGACCTGCCGCACGGCGCGGTCGGCGAAGTAGCCGTCCCAGTCCACCGTGGACCCGGTGATCTGCAGTTCGGCAAGGGTGGTGAGAAGTTCGCGCTCCTCGTCCGCACCCGCGCGCTGGGCCGGAAAGGCCACTGTGTCGGTGTCGGTGTCGGTGTCGGTGTCGGTGTCGGTGTCGGTGTCGGTGTCGGCAAGACAGTCCGCGATCATTGTGGTCAACGCAGCGGTCGGCCCTACCTCGACGAAGCGACGCACCCCCGCCCCAAACATCGAACCGATGCCATCAGCGAAGCGCACCGCATCGCGCACCTGCCGCACCCAATAGCCGGGATCGGTGACCTCCGACGACACCAACCCACCAGTCACGTTGGATACCAACGGAATCTGAGGCTCGTGAAAGTCCAACCCGGAGATGGCGCGCTCGAACTCGGCCAGCATCGGATCCATCTGCGCGGAATGAAAAGCATGACTGACCCGCAACCGCGACGTCCGATGATCACGCCACCGCGGCAACCACTCCTCGAGAGCGTCGGAATCGCCCGAAACCACCACCGCCCGCGGACCATTCACCGCCGCAACCTCCAGACGATCATCCCAACCATCCAGTGCCGCAATCACTTCAGACTCAGAAGCAGCGATCGCCACCATCGCCCCACCCGGCGCCAACCCACCCATCAACCGGGCACGCGCACCCACCAGTCGACACGCATCGGTCAAAGACAGGACTCCGGCGACATGAGCGGCTACCACTTCTCCGATCGAATGACCAAGCACCGCATCAGGTTCGATCCCCCACGACCGCAGCAACCGGAACAGAGCAACCTCGAAAACGAACAGACCCAGTTGCGCCCACTGCGTCTGCTCCAACAACTCCCGATCAGCACCCCAGACCACTGATCGACCATCTACTCCACACGCCCTCTCAAGCGTCTCCCACACCTCATCCCAGGCCTCAGCGAACACCGGAAACCGCTCGCACAGTTCCCTTCCCATCCCCAACCGCTGCGACCCCTGACCCGAAAACACCAACCCCACCCGACCCCCGTCGCCACGCACCGTCCGGCCGGACACATCAGCCAATCCCGCACGGAATTCACCGATTTCGGCACCGACCACGACCGCACGGCAGTCGAGGAGTGTCCGAGTGGTGGCGGTCGAGTAACCGATGTCCACCGCTGCCGCGAGCGAGTTGTCGAGCTGGTTCAGCAGTCGCTCGGCCTGGTGGGTGAGGGCCGCTTGATCCGTGCCGGACACGAACATCGGTACCAGCCGTGGCGGGTGACCTGACCGGGTGACCGGCGCGGCGCCCGGGGCTTCCTCGATGATCACGTGCGCGTTCGTCCCGGAAATACCGAAGGACGAGACCCCCGCCCGCCGCGGCCGCTCGGGGTTCTCGGGCCAGGCGACCGGCTCGGCCAACAGCGCGATCCGGCCTGCCGCCCAATCGATCCGGGTCGAGGGCACCTCGACGTGCAGCGTGCGCGGCAGGGTGGCGTGCCGCAGCGCCATGACCATCTTGATGATCCCGCCGACGCCCGCCGCCGACTGGGTGTGCCCGATATTCGATTTGAGCGAACCGAGATACAGCGGCGCACCCGCGCGATCGCGGCCGTAGGTTTCGAGCAAGGCCTGCGCCTCGATCGGATCGCCGAGCGTGGTGCCGGTGCCGTGCGCCTCGACGACATCGATGTCGGCCGTGGACAATCCGGCGTCATCGAGTGCGGCCCGGATCACCCGCTGCTGGGCGGGACCGCTCGGCGCGGTCAGCCCGCTGCTCGCACCGTCGGAGTTCACCGCGCTGCCGCGGACCACGGCGAGCACGGGGTGGCCGTTGCGCTGTGCGTCGCTGAGCCGCTCCACCACCAGGATGCCGGCGCCCTCGCCCCAGCCGGTGCCCGACGCGTCGTCGCTGAAGGAACGGCATCGGCCGTCGACGGCCAGCCCGCGCTGCGCGCTGAAGTCGAGGAACGCCTCGGGGGTCGCCATCACCGCCACCCCGCCGACCAGCGCGAGCGAGCAGTCACCGCGCCGCAGCGCCTGACTCGCCCAGTGCAGGCCGACCAACGACGAGGAACAGGCCGTATCGACGGTGACCGCAGGCCCTTCCAGGCCGAGCACGTAGGCGATTCGCCCCGAGATCAGACTGCCGCCATTGCTGCCCGCGGCGTAGTCGTGGTACATCGCGCCCGCGAACACTCCGGTCGCGCTACCGTGCAACGTCGCGGGCCCGATCCGGGCTCGCTCGAGGGCCTCCCAGGACAGTTCGAGCAGCACCCGCTGCTGCGGGTCCATCAGCCGGGCCTCGCGCGGGCTGATGTGGAAGAACTCGGCGTCGAAAGCCGCTGCGTCGCTGAGGAACCCGCCCTCGCGGACATAGGTCTTGCCCGGGACGCCCGGCTCGGGATCGTAGAGCTCGGCGACGTCCCACCCGCGATCGGCCGGGAACTCGGTGATGGCGTCGCGGCCCTGCGCGACCAGGTCCCACAGGCCATCGGGCGACCCGACCTCGCCGGGGTATCGGCAGGCCATCCCGATGATCGCGATCGGCTCGTGCGCGCGTGACTCGGCCTGCTCGGCCCGCTTGCGCGCGGTGATCAGATCCGCGGTAGCCCGTTTGAGATAGCCGAGCAGCTTCTCCTCGTTGTTCACTGCTACTCCACTCGGTTGTGCGGCGCACGCGGAGCCGAGCCGCCGCAGCGTGCTCGGCTCCGCGTGGCGGGCCGCAGTGGACGGGCCGTCCGGTCAGTCCAAGCCGACCGTGGCCAGCACGGCCCGCATCCGTCGCTCGGCCAGCTCGGGATCGGGGAACAGGCCGAGCCCGTCCGCCAGCCGATAGGCCTTGGCCAGGTGCGGCACCGAACGCGCGGCCTGCTCGCCCCAGATCATCCGGAAGTGATCCTGGTGACCGGCCAGCCAAGCCAGGAAGACGAAGCCGGTCTTGTAGAAACGGATATTCATGCCGGGGCCTTCGAACAGATGCCCGGACAGCTCGACCGTCGGGTCGAGCAGTGCGCGGAAGCCGACGGCGTCGCCGTCATCGAGCTTGCGCACGGCGTCGGCGGCGATGGCGGCCAGCGGATCCAAGACGCCGAGCAAGGCGTCGCTGTTCGTCCCACCGTCACCGGCCATGAGCTGCGGATAGCTGAAATCGTCGCCGGTGTAGCAGCGGACGCCCTTCGGGAGCCGACGCCGGAGCTCGACCTCCCGTTCGAAGGGCAACGGCGCGACCTTCACACCGTCGACCTTGTCGTGGTGCTCGGTCACGATGGCCAGGAAGTTGTCCATTGCCGTGTCCGGATCGCCGCTGCCCCAATAGCCCGCGAGTTCCGGATCCCATTCGGCGCCGACCCAGTGCAGGATCATCGGCTTCGACGCCTGGCGCAGCAGCCGCCCGTAGACGGACGCGTAATCATCCACCGAGGTCGCGGCAGCGGCGAGCTGTCTGCTCGACAGCACGATCGCCTGGGCGCCCGCCGCGTCGACCACCTCGAGCTGCTGCTCATAGGCCGCGGCGATGTCGTCCAGCGACCGGGTAGCCGGATCGATATGGTCGGTCCAGACACCGGCCACCAACCGTCCGCCGACCGCCTTGGCCTCCGCACCGGTCCGGCGAATCAGCTCGGCCGCGGTGCCCCAATCCAGGCCCATGCCGCGCTGCGCGGTATCGAGCGCTTCGGCGACGCAGAGTCCTTCCGACCACAGATGCCTGCGGAAGGCCAGGGTCGCATCCCAGTCCAGCACCGGCTGACCGAACGGCTCGTTCGCGGCGGACGGGTCGACCACCACATGCGCGGCGGCGATGAGTACGCGGCTGTGCGGCGGTCCGTCCCCGGCCACCCTGGCGCGTGGCGCCGGGTTGGGTTGGTACGCAGTCAGTTTGCCGTCGTCATCGGGCAGTTTGATCACAGCTTCACCTTCAGGATGTCGGCCGGCGTCAGGCCGGAGGCTGCATGAGTGAGACGTAGCCGGCGGTCCAGCCGCCGTCGATGGCGATTTCCGCGCCGCTGACATACGACGCCGCATCGGAGATCAGGAATGCGATCACCTCGGCGATCTCGTCCGCCTCGCCGAGCCGCGTCGACGGCGAGAGCGGAAAGTTGCCTGCTCCCGGCTGCGCGCCGAACTGTGCCGTCATCGGCGTGTAGACCATGCCGGGGTGGATCGAGTTGACCCGGATCTTTTCGCCGCCGAGCTCGACGGCGGCCATCTTGGTCAGGCCGCGAACACCCCACTTCGCGGCGCTGTACGCGCCGGTGCCCGGCATCGCGGACAGCCCACTGGCCGACGACAGGTTGACGATCGCGCCACCACCGGCCGCGCGGAAGGCCGGAATGACGGCCTTGATGCCGAGGAAGACGCTGACCAGGTTCACCTGGAACGCCTCCTCGAAGTTTTCCAGGGACTCGTGCTCGATCAGCGCGCCGAACGTTTTGCCCGCGTTGTTGACCAGGCCGTCGATCTGGCCGTACGCCGACTGGGCCGCCTCGATCACGTCGGCCCAGTCCGACTGCTTCGTCGCGTCCTGCCGGACGAACAATCCGCCGACTTCGGCGGCCACCTTCTCGCCCTCCTCCTCGAGCAGGTCCGTGACGACGACTCGCGCACCGTCCTTACTCAGCCGCCGAGCGGTCGCCGCGCCGATTCCCCGCGCACTGCCGGTGACGATTACTACCTTTTCCCGCAATCCGGTCATGAAACATCCTTAATTTGCTCGAGAACCTGCTGGAATTGTCGAGGCGGATGGCCCGACGTTAATCGATTCGACCGATACGACGTCCCCCTAAAAAGCCCCTATGCACGCCGCGACGGGCACCGCCGCGGCGCCGGATCGACGTTGATCAGCAATTTCCGCCGACACCCCGCGCCAACGATTTCCTACGCCCGCACCGCCCCCTGATCGGCGCATCTAGGGGTCGGCTACCAGTAGTGGTGACACACCGCGCCCTGGCACAATAGGTTGACATTTCTGTACGAGGCGCCGATTCCCTTTGGAACACCCGACCACCGATCGAGGTAAGTCCGGCATGGAAATAACTCCCATGACCATCTCGCACGCATATCGCATACAGCCCGATAAAGTTCCCGACCGACGCGGAGTTTTCTACGAGGCGGTCCGCGCGACGGCGCTGTCCGAGATAATCCGTTATCCATTCGAGGTGGCGCAGGTCAATTACTCGGTGTCCTGCCGCAATACCCTGCGCGGTATCCACGGCACCGCGCTACCGCCCGGCCAGGCGAAGCTGGTCACCTGTGTGCGCGGCGCGGTGCTCGACATCGTCGTCGACCTGCGCGTCGGCTCGCCCACCTTCGGCGAATTCGACACCACCTACCAGGACGAGGCCTCCGGAATCGGCGTGTACCTCGCCGACGGACTCGGCCACGCGTTCCTCGCGCTCAGCGACGACGTCTGCATGAGTTATCTGTGCTCGACCGAATACGAGCCGGGCACCATGATCGACATCGACGCGCTGGACCCCGAGCTCGGGCTGCCGTGGAACCTGACCGGGCAGCCGATCCGATCGGACAAGGACGCCGCCGCACCCACCCTGCGCGAGGCGGTCGCCACCGGACTGTTGCCGACCTACCAGCAATGCCTGGACGCCTACGCCGCGCCATTGATCCGGTAGCGGTATCACTCAGACCGCGAGCTGGCGTGCCCGCGAACGGGTCTGCTCGACCAGGCCCGCCAGCCGCACGGTGAACCGGTGATACGGCTCGGGGTCGACCTCGCCGCGCACCGCACGCGCGAAATATCGCACGGCATTGGCGAATTGGTGATCCGCAGGCAGCGTGATCTCCTCGTAGTGGTCTTGCCTGCGGACGCGAATGACCGGCTGCTGATGCTCCGGCGGGGTGAAGGCGCGGTCCAGTTGGAGCGTTCCGGCGGTGCCGAACAGTTCGTAGCCGTTGCGGTAGGCGTGTTCCATGCCGAAGGTGAGCTGCGCGGTGATCCCCGCCGGGGTGTGCAGCAGCGCGCTGCCGCCGAGCGTGACAGCCCGCGTCCGGTCGTGCCGGAACACCGCGCCCGCGACTTCCAGCTCCGCGCCGAGCAAGTGCAGCGCGGCCGCGATCGGATACACCCCGATGTCGAACAGCGCCCCGCCACCCACCTCCGGCTGATACCGGATGTCGTCGTCGGGTTTGGGTGGGATGGTGAACGCGGCCGACATACCGCGCGGCTCGCCGATCGCGCCGTCGCCGAGCAGCCTGCGGACCTCGGCATGCTGGGCATGGTGCAGAAAGGCCTGATTCTCCAGCAACACCAGGTTCGCCTTGTCCGCCAGCCGCAGCAGGTCCTCGACGCCGCGCGGGTCGGTGGTCATCGGCTTCTCCGCGAAGACATGCTTGCCCGCGGTCAGCGCGCGCTCGATCCAGCGCGCGTGCAGCAGCGCGGGCAACGGCAGGTACACCGCTTCGATGTCCGGCCGGTCCAGCAGCTCCCGGTAGCCCGTCACCGCCGCGCAACCGAACCGGTCGGCGAACCGCCCGGCCCGCTCCGCGCTCCTGCTGGCCACCGCGACCAGGCGGACGCGCGGTTCACCCAGCATCGCCGGAATGGTGCGCCGCCACGCGATGTCCGCGCAGCCGAGCACGCCGAACGTCACCGGGCGCGGGTCCGCGACGTCGGCCTCGGTCCTCACCTCGCGTCCGCCCAGCCGAGAAACTTGATGCACGCCAACAGAGTTCGCGCCTCGACGTTCAGATAGTTGCCGTACGGCAGCAGCGCGGCGAGCTGGTGCAGCGTCATCCAGATGTACTGGTCCGGCGTTTCGACCGGGAACTCGTCGCCGACCTCCACCACCATGTAGCGATTCAGGGCGTGAAAGAAGCGACCGCCCTCCTCCGACTGCATGACGTCATAGCGCACCTGCTCGGGCGGCACCGAGCGCACGTAGTCGAGGAACAGCGGGCTGAACTCCGCCGCCACATCACGGTAGTTGGCCGGCTGACACTGCAACGACGGCGCCAGCTCCGCCACGTTCAACGACCCGACATCGACCCTGGCGTGCACCAGCGCGTGCATGACGCCGTCGATCTCCTTCACCAGAAAAGCGACCAGCCCCGGCTCGCACGGCGCCACCAGCGGCTGCCGCCACGCGCCCACCTCACGGTTGCTCGCTCGGACGTCGACCGCGATCACCGCGAAATACTTCCCGGCCCGATGGGCGATCGCCGCGTCGTCGCGATACCAGTCCGCCTCGAGCACGGTCCGCATCGGCACCCGCTGCTGGACCATCTCCCGCCGGGCCCGCACATCGGTCAACCACGCGAGGACCTGCCCGTCGGTGTACCTCGACCGGCTTTCCCTGGACAGCGAGCGCCGTACCGCGCCGGCGAATCGGTCGCCGCCCGCGCCCGCGGCCTCGTCCCAGGTCGCCGTGAACGGCATGCACGCGATGACGGTGCGCGCGTCCATATTGACCAGATGCGGGTGGCGCAGCAGCCGGAAGAGCTGCCCGAGCGTCAACCAGCAGAAGTCGTCGTCCACCGGCACGTCGTCGGTCACCTCGACCACGATGTTGCGATTGCGCTTGTGCAGGAACCAGGCGGACTGCTCCGATTGCAGCGTGTCGACCAGCACCCGGTGCCGGTCGGAAATGAAGTACTCCAGATATTTGATGCGCGCGCCGTGGTGCACGCCGGTGTAATTGCTCCTGGTCGCCTGCACCGTCGGCGACAGCTGCACGGTATTGACGTTGCCGGGCTCCATTTTCGCCTGCATCAGAAAGTGCAGCACGCCGCCTATTTCTTTGGCGAGAATACCGAGCGCGCCGATCTCGGGCTGCACGATGATGGGTTGCGTCCATTCTCCGGCCCAGGTGCGGTCGGTGCGCGCCATGAGTCCCTCTATCGAGAAGAATCGCCCGCTGTCGTGCCGCAGGTTTCCGGTCACCTCGTCGAAATTCCAGCCGGTGAGGCTGCGGAATGGAATACGGTCGACCTCGAAGTCGTTGGCATCGACGCGTTGGGCGAACCATTCTTCGAACCAGCCGGCCGGTGCCGTACTGGTGGAATCGGTGAGCGCCGATCGAATGAATCGGCGCGCCGTATCGTCATCACCGCCGATCAGCGAATCGCGGTATCTCTTTGGTGCCAAAATCGCCACGGTCATCTCCTAGGCGCCGCGCCACTGATGGCGCCACCGATGACAACACGCTATCCAGGCGCGCCTTCGCGCGGCCACCCCTAACCGACCCCACCGCTGGACAGCGAACCGCCGAGCGGTCCCCCTATCTCGGGCGACGACCACCCTCGAGACCGTATTCAGCGCATCCCTTGCCGTCCGAACCGGTCGTACCGTGAGGCGACCACCGTCACGCGCGCATGCCGGAGGGGCATGACGCCGTTCGATTTCGGCGAGTGTCCGGCACAGTCGGCCTCCAGACGCGGGCGGGACCTTCGAAGGGAGCACACATGCCCACATTGTGGGGAGCGGACCACGCTCGCCGATACGAGGAAACCGACGGCCAGGTCGGCGCCGGATGGGACGACGAGCAGGCGCCCCCGACGCTGTTGCTGACCACGATCGGGCGACAGACCGGCCTGGAACGCAAGGTCGTGCTGGTCTACCAGCGGCACGGCGACGGCTATGTCGTCGTCGGGAGCCGCGACGGACAGGTCAACAACCCGGATTGGTACCACAACGTGGTCGCGAAATCCGATGTGTCGGTACAGATCATGGCCGACAAGTTCCCGGCGCAGGCCCGCGTCGTCACCGCCGAGCCCGAGCGCACCGAACTGTGGAACAAGATGCTCGAGCTCTATCCCGGCTACGACGACATCCAGGCCAGAACCGAACGCCAGATTCCGGTGGTTCTCATCGAACCGCAGTGACGCACAACCGAAACCCGAACCTCGACCCTGTCTGGAGGACAGATGAAAGCTCTAGTTGTACCGATGTTGATGAGTACCCATATGACCGAGATGGTGCCGATCTCCTGGGCGCTGCGCTCCGCCGGGTGGGACGTGCTGGTCGCCGGCGATCCCGATGTCGGCCCGACCGCGCGCGGCGCAGGCCTCAATATCGCCGAGATCGGTGAGCTGGTCGCACTGGAGGAAAAGAGCAAGCAGGGCCTGCCTGCCGAGATGTTCCCGCTGGAGGTGCTGGCCAGCCGGACCACCGAGGAGGGCCGGACCTGGTGGGGTCAGGGCTCCGCCGCGCTGGTGCCACACGCGATCGAGCACATCGAGGAGTTCCGCAAGCTCACCCTGGATTGGCAGCCGGACGTCCTGGTCTGCGATGGCATGTCGATTCTCGGCTGGCTGCTCGGGTCGGCGGTGGACGTGCCGTTCGTCCGCTATCTGACCGGGCTTGCGCCCTTCCTCGGACCGTTCTACGACTCCGCGGCGCAGCTGCTCGAGGGGACGTGTGCGAAGCTCGGCCTGCCCGGCTTGGCGACGCCGGATCTCGTCATCGACCCGGTTCCGGCCAGCCTGCAGGCCGAGGACGCACCGACCGGCATGCGCGTGCGTTACGTGCCCTACAACAACACCGGCACGCTGCCGCGCTGGGCGCGCGAGAAGTCGGACAAGCGACGGGTCTGCGTGATCTTCGGCAGCTCCACGGCGATGACCGGGCCACGCCCGGTGCTCAACGTGCTGGACGCGCTCGCCGGTGTGCCCGACGTCGAGATCACCGTGGCGTTGAGCGCGGAGAACCACGAGCTGGTCGGGCCGCTGCCCGCCGAGATCCGCACGGTGGAGCGGCTGCCGCTGAATCTGTTCATGGACTCGACCGACCTGGTGATCCATCACGGCGGCGCGGGCACCGGGCTGACCGCCACCGCCTACGGCGTGCCACAGATAGTGCTGCCGCAGTGGGGCAACAGCTTCGATTACGCGCGCAGGCTGACCGACGCGGGTGCGGGCCTCCGCTTCCAGAGCCGGGCGGAACAGGACGACATCGGCGCCCTCCGCGCGGCGATCATCCGAATCCTGGACGACCCCGGGTTCACCGAGTCCGCCGCTCGGCTGCGGACCGAGATGGAGTCGGCGCCGCCGATGCCGAGCGCGGTGGATCGAATCGCCAAATTGGCACAGGGCGAGTCGCTGGACGAATTCGCCACCAGCTGAATCAGCCTCGGGGACAAACCGATTCCCGGCCCGTCAGTCCGGGCCGGGAATCAGATCATGACGCCATCAGGACACGGGGGGAGCCTTGGTTGGCTCCGCCTGATGATCGACCGGAGTCTGCGACTCCGCCGCCGGCTCACCCGCCGGTACCACGTCACGTAGGAAGATCACCGACAAGACCGCGGCGATCAGCAGTAGGCCCGCGGCGGTCAACCCCGCCGCGAACATGCCATCACTGAAGGCATCTCGCGCCGTCCGCAACAACGCGCTCGACCCTTCGGCGGGCAACTCCTGTGCGGCCGAAACCGCGTTGCCCAGTGTTTGTTTCGCCACCGCGAGCACCGAGGGCGGCACGCCGTCGGGCTGCTGGTCGCCGAAGCTGCTGCGGTAGACCGCCGCCCCGATGCTGCCGAGCACGGCCATGCCGAGCGCGCCACCGAACTGCTGTCCGGTCTCCGAGATCGACGAGGCGGTCGCCGCCCGGTCGGCCGGAATACTGGCCAGCAGCAGGTCGCCGACCAGGGCCAGCAACATGATGACGCCGGTCGAGGAGATGAACGCGCAGGTCAGGATGTACCAGAGGTGCGTGTCCTGGGTTGCCTGAGCCTGACCCGTGTATCCGGCGGCGGCGATGACGAACGCGACGGCGATCGCGTGCGAACGCTTCATCCGCATGCCGAGGATCGCGGCGACCGGCCCGGCGACACCGACCGCCAGGGACGGGATCAGCGACCACAATGCGGCGCTGAGCGCGCTCAGCCCGAGCACCGACTGCAGGAATTGCGTGGTGAACAGGACGAATCCGATGAGTACGAACATCACCATCGAGTTGATGGTGATCGCGCTGCTGAACCCGCGATCGCGGAACAGATGCAGATCGATCATCGGGTTGCTGATCGCGGCCTGACGCCACACGAAGACGATGCCGACCAGCAGACCGACCACGACGAACAGAATCGGGCCGATGCTGAATCCGTCGGCGGCGGCCTTCTGGATCCCATAGATGACGGGCAACACCGCCGCCAGCGACAGGAACGAGCTGACCACGTCGAAGCGGTTGGGATTGGGGTCTTTGAACTCCGGCACCAGCAGTGGCGCGATGATCACCAACAGCACGACCGCAGGCACGTTGATCAGGAAGACCGAGCCCCACCAGAAGTGGTTGAGCAGCGCCCCGCTCACCACCGGGCCGATCGACACGCCGAGGCTGAGCATGCTCATCCAGATCGTGATCGCGGTGATGCGCTGTTTGGCGTTCTTGAACATGTTCCGGACCAGGGCCAGCGTCGAGGGCATCAGCGTGGCACCGCCGATGCCGAGCAACGCCCGGGCGCCGATCAGCGCCTCCGGACTCGTCGAGTAGGCCGCGACGACCGAGGCCACGCCGAAGGCGATCGTGCCGATGATCAGCAACCGTCGTCGGCCGATGCGATCCGAGATCGAGCCCATGGTGATGAGCAGGCCGGCCAGCACGAAGCCGTAGATATCGAAGATCCACAGCTGCTGCGAGGCCGAGGGGAGTAGTTCCCGGCTGATGAACGGCACCGCGAAATACAGCACCGAGGTGTCCATCGAGACCAGCAATAGCGGCAGCATGAGCACGGCTAGCGCGATCCACTCGCGCCGACCGGCGAGTGGGCCGTCCTCTTCCACGGTGGCAGCCTCGGGCGCGGGCGTTCGGGCCTTGGCGTTGGGTTGGTCGTGCATGGTGAAACTCCCCATCCAGAGAAGGTCAGGCTGGTTTTCGACCCGCCGGTGAATCCGCGATGCGATCCCCGAACGCACCTATTGCGGCACTGGTGAAAATTATCATACATACGTATGTCTGTCATCTATACGTACGTATGTGTAGATCACTCGATCGCTTCCCGCCGACGGGCAAAACTCTCAATACCGCCAGGTAGCAGGCCCATTCGGCCGCCTCCCCCTATCAAGCCCCCTATCGTCGGCGATCGTCACGTGACACGAGTTCACAGGTCACCTAGGGGGCCGCCGCTCTAGTGATGGCCTCCCCCACAGGGTTTCAATGAGGGCGCAACATCACCGACGTTCGGGACGCGACCGGAAGGACACCTCTCAGATGACCGAGTTGGCCGGAACCGACAGTGCGACAAGCGATCTGCCGTCCTTCCCGATGCCGCGCAGGTGCCCGCTGCAGCCGCCGGAACAATACTCGAGCTTGCGCGACAGCGCGCCGATCAGCCAGGTCTTGAACGACGTGACCGGTAAACCCGCCTGGGTGATCGCCAGGCACGAGCACGTCCGTCAGGCCCTCAACTCGCCGATGCTGAGCTCGAGCTGGAAAGACCCCGGATACCCGCTGCAGGTGCAGTTGCCCGAGGAGTTCCTGCAGCACTACGAGCTGCCGCTCATCGCAATGGACCCGCCCGAACATACGGTGCGGCGCCGACTGATCATCCCGGAACTCACCGCCAAGCGGATGCAGGGCCTACGCCCGCGCATCCAGCAGGTGGTCGACGAGTGTATCGATGCGATGCTGCGGCAGGGCGGCCCGGTCGATCTGGTGCAGACCCTGGCCGCCCCGGTGCCGGGCACCGTGTTCGCCGAACTCGTCGGCGCCTCGGACGAGGACGCGGCCTTCTTCAAACGTCACGCCGAGGTCACCATGACCCGCGGCGTCAGCGGCGAGACGCTCGGCGCCCTGCAGGCGGAGATGGAGTCGCGGTTGGACCAGGTGGTCACCGCGAAAGAGCGGACGCCGACCGACGACCTGCTCAGCCGGATCATCGAACGCAACCGGCGCGACGGCGCGCTGCGGCACGACAACATCGTCGCGGTCGCCAGGACCCTGATGTTCGGCGGGTTCGACACCGTGGCCAACCTGATCTCGCTCGGCACCGTGACCCTGCTCCGCCACCCCGACCAGCTGGCGCAACTGGCCGGCGACGAGTCACTGACGGCGAAGGCGATCGGTGAGCTGCTGCGCTTCCTGAGCATCAACGACTCCTCCAGCAGGCGCGTGGCGATCGACGATGTCGAGATCGGCGGTGTGCGTATCCGCAAGGGCGAGGGCGTCATTCTGCTCTTCGGCTCGGCCAACCGGGACGAGTCGGTGTTCGCCGAGCCGGACCGCTTCGATATCCACCGGGACACCCGCAACCACGTCGCGCTCGGTGGCGGCATCCATCAGTGTCCCGGCGGCAGCCTGGTGAAGGTCGAGCTCGAGGTCGTGCTCAACACCCTGTTACGGCGGATTCCCGGCCTGCGTCTCGCGGTCCCGTTCGAGGAATTGCCGTTCCGCGACGACACGCTGCTGTACGGCCTGTACGAACTGCCGGTCACCTGGTGAGCGCCGGACCGAGCCGGGTCGTCGTGCAGCGCGACCGGTGCGCGGGCACCGGAAACTGTGTGTTCGCGGCACCCGAGGTCTTCGACCAGCACCCGGACGACGGCCGCGTCGTGCTGCTCGACCCGGATCCGCCGCGTCGGCTGGACCCCGCGCTGCAGGAAGCGATCGACGTGTGCCCGGTTCAGGCCATCACCCTCGCGCGAACCTGACCGATCCGGCCCCGAATAGACGACACGAGCGGCGCGGACGCCGCGCCGGAAAGGAGTGCTGAGGATGACCAGAGCAGCGATTCTGGGCGGCGGACTCGCCGGAATGCTCACTGCGGCAGCCCTGTCCGACCACGTCGACGAGATCGTCGTGCTCGAGGAGGATCGGTACCCGCAGTCGCCGGCGCCGCGGAAGGGCCTGCCCCAGGGCAACCACAGTCATATGCTGATGGGCGGCGGCGCGCTGGCGCTGGAAGGCCTGCTCCCCGGCACGCTCGACCGCCTGTATCTCGAAGGCGCACAACGGCGCGGCATGCCCGCGGGCATGCTCACGCTGTCCGCCGCGGGCTGGCATCAGCGACACGACGGTCAAGCCTTCGTCATCGCGTGCGGCCGCCACCTGCTCGATCATGTTGTGCGACAGCAGGTTCTGCTGAATCCGAAGGTCACCGTCCGGCAGTCGGCCAAGGTGGCCGGGCTGCTCGGGTCGGCGCAGCGGGTCACCGGCGTGCGAGTGACGGACGCGGACCTGTCGGACGGTGTGCTCGACGCCGATCTCGTCATCGATGCCACCGGGCGCCGTTCCAAGGCCACCGAGTGGCTGGCCGAATTGGGTCTGTCGCTGGAAGAAGACTTCGTCGACCCCGGAATGACCTACGCGACAAGGCTTTACGAGGCCCCGCCCGACGCGGACGACGACTTCCCCGCCGTGCTGATCCAGCCTGCGGCAGGTACCGGTCGGCCAGGGCAGGGCGGCACGCTCTTCGTCATCGAGGGGCGGCAGTGGATCGTCACCATGTGCGGCACCCGCGGCGGCGAGCCGCCGACCGATGCGGCCGGATATCAGGAATTCGCTGCGGGACTGGCGAATTCGGTGACCGCGGAGCTGATATCGCTGGCGACGCCGATCAGCGAGATCCGGCCACACCGCGGCACCGCGAATCGGCGGCGCTACTTCGAGCGACTGCCGGTGCCCGCCGGTTTCGTCGCCGTCGGCGATGCGGTCGCCGCGATGAATCCCGTGTACGCCCACGGGATGTCGGTCGCCGCGCTCGGTGCGGCCGCGCTCGGCCGTGACGTCGAACGGCTCGGCCTCGCGCCGGAGCTGGCGGCCACCGCGCAGGCGAGCATCGCCGCGGTGACCGACGGGCCGTGGGGCATGGCCAGCGGCCAAGACCTGGCCTTTCCCGGCGTCCGGACGAACGTCGCACCGCAGCCGCCGGACCCGCAGGTGGTGGCTTTCCACCAGAATATGGGTCGGCTGCTGCTCACCGAACCCGAGGTGGCCAACGCGATGTTCGGCATGTACACCCTCGCCGTCCCGGCCGAGCAGATGATCACGCCCGCCGTGCAGGAGGTCCTGTCGCGCGACCCGAGTCGTCCGCCGCTCGACGCCGCCGAGGCGATCGGCCAGTTCCCCGCGGTCGGCGCGCTGCTCGGCAGGCACTCGGGTGCCATCGATGACGACCTCGTCGTCGGCTGACGCGACGTGATGTCCGCTGATCGCGTCGTCAAGGGCACCGTGCCATTCGGCGAGCACCGGACCTGGTTTCGGGTGACCGGCGACCTGAGCTCCGGTGTCGCACCGGTCGTCGTCGTGCACGGCGGACCGGGCAGCACCCACGACTACCTGCTGAACCTGACCGGCCTGGCGTCCGGCGGCAGGCCGGTCGTGCACTACGACCAACTCGGCAACGGAGGTTCGAGCCACCTGCCCGACCGCGCGGCCAGTTTCTGGACCGTGGAACTGTTCGCCGACGAGCTGTCCAACCTGCTGGATCGGCTCGGCCTCGCCGACGGCTATGTGCTGTTCGGCCACTCCTGGGGCGGCATGCTCGGCGCGTATCACGCCGCGACCCGGCCTGCCGGGTTACACGGGTTGATCGTCGCCAATTCCCCTGCGTCATACCGACTGTGGCGCGCGGAGATGGACCGGCTGCGGGCCGAGCTGCCGCGCGAGGTGAACGACGTGCTGCTCCGCAACGAGGCCGCGGGCACCACCGACACCGCCGAGTACCACGAGGCGATGCGGGTCTTCTACCGCAAGCACGTGTGCCGCCTCGACCCGTGGCCGCGGGACTATCTCGCCTCGTTCTACGAGATCTACAACGATCCCACCGTCTACTACACCATGAACGGCCCCGCCGAATTCCATGTCATCGGCACGCTCCGGGACTGGTCCGTCGAGCCGCTGCTGCCGGATATCACGGCGCCGACCCTGGTGCTGTCCGGCAGGCACGACGAGGCCACGCCCGCCACGGTGGCGCCCTACTTGGCGCTGATCCCGGACGCCCGCTGGGAGGTGTTCGAAAAGTCCAGTCACCTACCGCATCTGGAGGAGCCGGAGCGCTTCACCGAGGCGGTATCCGCCTTTCTCGCGGCGGCGACCCAGCGCAGCCTGCCTCGAGTACCGACAACGTTATGGGAGAACCGATGAGCACACGCCCGCCGATCATGGTCGATACCTTGCACCCGCGACTGCTGGTCGACTGCTTCGACGACTGTTTCCGGCTGTACGACAACATCCTGGGGGTGCTTGCGGACGCGAAGCTCTCGGAGGGGAGCGCGGCAGGCCCGTACGCCCGGTGGAACAGCAGCGACGGCAAGCCTGTTCTCGCGCTGCTGGACAACGCCGAGATGACGGCGATGACCGGGGGTGCGACCACCGGAACCCCGGTCGACCGAGCCGCCCTGGTCTTCCGGCTCGCCGATGTCGATGCGGCACAGCAGCTTTGCGAGCGGCACGGCGCGACGGTGGTGAGTCCGGCCGCCGATCGACCCGAATGGGGACCGGAGATCCGCATCGCTTACCTACGGGATCCGGCAGGCACGCTGATCGAACTGCAGGCTTCCCCCGATTGATCGCAGTAGCGACGCCCGTGGCGCCTAATCGACCTCGGCCGGACGTGTTGTCGGATCCTCGGCGACGATCCGGACGATCGAGCGCAGCGCCAGGGTGAGGTCGCGGCCGGTCGGCGCCCGCTGGGGGTCGACCAGCCATTGCGTGATGACTCCGGTGAGCAGCGCCTGGAGCAGCGAGCCCAGCGCGCGCGAGGTCTCCTCATCGGGTGCGCCCGCCCAGAACCCGCCCAAGCCCTGGCGCGCTTCTTCCATCGCGTCCGACAGCCGGGCCCGCAGATCGTCGACCCGGTCGATCTGCGTGAAGACCTCGAAGGTCACGGCCCACAGTGCTCGATGCGCCGAGAACCGGGTGATGACTTCGTCCCAGAAATTCTGGAACTGCTCCAGCGGTGCCGCTTTGTCCACGGCCGAGCTGGAAAGCGCGGCGGCGACCTCGTCGCCCCACTCCCGGGTCGCCTCGATCAGCGCCACACTCAGCAGCGCCTCTTTCGAGCCGTAGTGGTATCCAATAGAGGCCAGATTTGTTCCCGAGGCCGCGACAATGTCACGGGCACTCGTGCGCGCATAGCCTTTCTCGATCAGGCAGCGCTTTGCGCCCTCGAGGAGGTCTTCACGGTGTCCCACGCTCGCAAGGCTACCGTAAAAAATGATCTCGACTGATGGTCGGCCGACCGGTGAACACCCCACTGGATTTCCGGGCGACAGCGGATCCATAGGGGCCCGCTAGGGGTGTCGGGTTTATTGCGGCAAATCAAGACTCGACACATGAACATAAAGGACCGCCCGCTTGCCGCCGCGCTGTTCCCCGGCATGGGTCCTGGGCGTTTCGCGGATGTCGGCCGGTTCATGGTCGCCAATCCCTATGCCCGCACACTGGTCGCCGCCGCGGACGCCAGGCTCGGTTGGTCGCTGGTCGACCGCTATCGCGGCGCCGACGGCGACTACAGCCATCCCGCGCAGATCGCCTTCCTGGTGAACTGCCTCGCCCTGGCCGAATGGGGGACCGCCGAACTCGGCCTGCACTCCGTCGTGTGCACCGGGCCGAGCTTCGGGCTGAAGGCGGCGGCCGTCCACGCAGGCGCACTGTCGTTTTCGGACGCGGTCTGGCTCACCGCGGAGTACGCCCGATGCACCGACGAGTACTTCGCGATGAACCACCGCAGTCTGGTGACACAGTCGTTCGTCCGCATGCCTGCCGAGCTGCTCCAGCCGATGCTCGCCGAGCTGGACGAGGCGCGGCAGTGGTATCAGATCTCCTGCGTCGTCGACGACGATCTCGCGATGATCACCCTCGACGCCGGGCGACTCGACTGGCTGCGCGAGCGGATCCGCAAGGTGGGCGGGTTGCCGCTGTACGCGATGGCGCCGCCGCTGCACTGCGGCATCTTCGGCGAACTCGCCGAGCGCATCGCCGACGAAGTGCTCGACCGGGTCGAGTTCGCCGATCCGGCCGTGCCGATCGTCGCCGATCAGGACGGCACCCTGGTCGAGACCGCGGCCGGTGTTCGCGAACTGCTGTTGCGGGGAGTCACCCGCCCGGTGCACTGGCCATCAGTGGTCGCCGCGCTGCGCGCGCTCGACGTCGGCGTGCTGCACGTCTTCGGTCCGGACACGCTGTTCAGCCGGGTCGGGTGCACAACGCGCAACCTCGACGTGGTGCCGGTGAATCCTCGGCTCGCCATGCGACCCCGACCGCGAACGGCCAACCCCGCGAGCGCAATCGACGCGGCACACGGCTAGCAAGGGGGACCACGGATGACCGAACGACACGGGCAGGCGCTGTACGAACGCTTCCTGCGGGGCTTGGTGTTGTCGCCGGATCGGCCCGCGGTGAGTTCCGGTTCGGACGCACTGACCTATCGCGAAACCCATCAGCTCGCCCTGGGCTGGGCGGGCGCACTGCTGGCCTTGTCCGCCAAGGCGGGGACACCGGATCCGACGGCGGTCGGGGTGCTCGCCGGCCGCGGTATCGCCGGTTATGTCGGAGTGCTCGCCGCGCTGTACACCGGGGCCGCGGTGGTGCCGCTCAACCCGGGCTTCCCGGCTGCTCGCCTGCGCGAAATGATCGACCTCGCAGGCGTTTCGGCGTCGCTGGCCGACGCCGAGGGCTTGGCCGCGCTGGCCGCGATGGCCGACGACGCCCCTCGCCTACCGGTACTGCCGATCGGCGCGCGAACCCGCGGCGAGGCGCCGCCCGAGTCGGCGCTGCGCGAGCCACGCCCGGTCGATCCCGACGCCGTCGCCTACCTCCTGTTCACCTCCGGCTCGACCGGCCGCCCCAAAGGCGTGCCGATCCGCCATTCCAGCGCCTGGCACTACTTCGAACTACTCGACCGGCGTTACCGATTCGCCGCCGACGACGCGTTCTCCCAGACGTTCGACCTGAACTTCGACTGCGCGATGTTCGACCTGTTCTGCGCCTGGGGGTCCGGCGCGCGCCTGGTCCACATCCCGGCGCAGCGGTACCGCGACCTCCCGGAATACCTGACCGCACAACAGGTTACGGTCTGGTTCAGCACGCCCAGCGCCATCACGCTGGTGCGCCGGATGAGCGGCCTGGCTCCGGCATCGATGCCGACCTTGCGCTGGAGCTTCTTCGCGGGCGAGGCGCTACGGTGCGCCGACGCCGACGCGTGGCAGGTGGCCGCGCCCGGCGCGGCGCTGGAGAACCTTTACGGACCAACCGAAGCGACCGTCACGATCACCAGCCATCGCTGGGATCCGGTGCGCTCCATGGCCCTGTCGGTCGACGGCCTGGTGCCGATCGGCGCGCTGCACCGCGGCCACGAGGCTATGTTGTTGCGCGACAATGAGATACACGCAGACGAGGGCGAATTGTGTATCACCGGCCCGCAGCTCACCGCCGGATATCTCGACCCCGCCGACAATGCCGGACGTTTCCTGCGGCGCGACGGCATGACCTGGTATCGGACCGGCGATCGGGTGCGCAGGCTCGAGCTCGGCCAGTTCGCCTACCTCGGGCGACTCGACAGCCAGGTACAGGTCAACGGCTGGCGGGTGGAACTGGCCGAAGTAGAGCACGCGGTCTGCGGTTGTCCAGGGGTGGAGCAGGCCATCGCGGTGCCGCGAACCACCGACGGATCCATCGAGATCGTGGTGTTCTACACCGGCACACCGATGGACCCGGCGATGCTCGGCCGCCTGCTGCGCCCCGTCCTGCCGCACGGCATGCTGCCCCGCGACTTCCGGCACCTTGCCGAGCTGCCGTTGAACGGCAACCGGAAGACCGATCGCCGAACCTTGGCCGGGCTCGCCGCCGCGCGGCCCGAATTCCCCGCCGGATCACCGGGGAAACCACGCAATTCGGCAGTCAACCCCTAAACCGATGTCGTACACATCCATTCCCAATCCATTCCGGGCCCGTATTGCCGACGCCATTCCGGGACGCCCGGAAAATAGGGGTATAGCGCCGCCATCCGCTCGATTACCGTCCACAATGGCGCGCTGCCGCGCAGTCCTCCAAAACTCCGCAATCCGCCACCAGGCAGGTAGAACGATGCGAATCACCGAGTGGATCAGAAGGAGGCCGCCATGCGTGTGCTTCTCGTGACCGTGCCGTGGAAGACCCATTTCTTCAACTTCGTTCCCCTCGGCTGGGCGCTGCAGACAGCAGGACATGAGGTCCGCGTCGCGAGCGAGCCGGAACTGCTCGACACCATCACCGGCGCGGGCCTGACCGCGGTGGCCGTCGGCGGCGGGGACACCCTCGCGCAACGGATCCGGCAGGCCTGGCGGGACAAGATCCTGCCGCCGCCGGAGGACGCGCCACCGATGGGTGAGCCGCGCGAGTTGTTCGACGTGAGCGCGAGCCGCGAACGGCTGAGCTGGCCGGAGCTCAATCGGCTGTACGACACGCTGGTCGTGCCGAGGGCAAAGCTCAACAGCGACACCATGATCGACGATCTCGTGACGTACTGCCAGTCCTGGCGACCGGACCTGGTCGTGTGGAACGCGGCGACATTCGCGGGCGCGATAGCCGCGACGGCGGTCGGCGCCGCGCACGCCCGCGTGCTGTACTCCGTCGATGTCTACACCCGGATGCGCGAGGACTATCTGCACGTGCAGGCGCTGCAGCCGCCGGCGGAACGCGTGGACGGCTTCCGGGATTGGCTGACGCAGTGGGCGGGCAAATACGGCTGTGAGTTCTCCGAAGACCTGGTCAACGGCCACGTGACGATCGATCAGATGCCGCCGCAGTTCCGGCTCGAGTCCGATCTCACCACCTTGTCCTGCCGCTACGTCCCCTACAACGGTCCCGCCGTGATCCCGTCCTGGCTGTCGGCGCCACCACCGCGGCCGCGCGTCCTGATGACCTCCGGACTGTCCGTGAACGAGTGGCCGGAATTCCGCGTCGTGCCGCTGGACCGGGTGCAGGACATCCTGCACTCGCTCGCCGACCTCGACATCGAGCTGGTGCTGACCCTGCCCGCCCAGCTGCGCGACCAGCTCCGGATTCCAGGCAATACCAAGGTCGTCGACTTCGTCCCACTCCCCGCCGTGCTCCCGTCGTGCGCGGCGGTCATTCACCACGGCGGCGCCGGGTCGTTCAACAGCACGTTGCTATGCGGCGTCCCGCAACTGCTCATCAGCCAGGCCCTCGACGCACCGATCAAAGCCGCGCATCTACAGCGACTGCGGGCCGGTCTGTCCATCCTGCCGGACGAGGTGAGCGGACCGGAGGTGCGGCGAAACCTGGTGCAGCTGCTGTCGGATCCGTCGTTCGCCGAAGGCGCCGAACGCCTCCGGCGGGCGGTGCTCGACCTGCCGACCCCCAACGAACTGGTCCGCGAACTAGAGCGACTGACGGCCGAGCACCGCGCCGAGGTCCGCGGGTGACGAGCGCGGAACGGCACTACGCCCGGCTGGGACGTACCGGGCTGACCGTGAGCAGGCTCGGCCTCGGCACCGTCAACTTCGGCGACCGGGTCGACGAACCCGCGGCGCACCGGTTGCTGGATCACGCGCTCGATCGCGGCATCAATCTCATCGACACCGCGAACATCTACGGTTGGCGAATCCACAAGGGCCACACCGAGGAAATGATCGGCCGCTGGCTGGACTCGCGGGCGCGACGCGACGACGTCGTGCTGGCCACCAAGGTCGGCCTGCCGATGACCGACCGGCCCAATGACGGCGGACTTTCGTTGCGGCACATCGTCGCCGCGTGCGAGGCGTCGCTGCGCAGGCTGCGCACCGAGTGGATCGACCTCTATCAGATCCACAAGCCGGACCGTGGCGTCGGCTGGGACGAAATGTGGCAGGCGATGGAGCTGCTGGTCGCCCAGGGCAAGGTCCGCTACGTCGGCTCGTCGAACGCGGCAGGCTGGCAACTCGCCGCCGGGCAGGAGGCGGCCAACCGGCGGCACTTCCTCGGCTTCGCGTCCGAACAGTGTTTGTACAACCTGGTCACCAGATATCCGGAGCTGGAGCTGATCCCGGCGGCGCAAGCGTACGGAACCGCCGTGCTGGTCTGGTCACCGCTGCACAGCGGCCTGCTCAGTGGGGTCCTGCGCAAGAGCCGCGAGGGCAGCAGCGTCAAGTCGGCGCAGGGCCGGGCCGCATCGGCGCTGGCGCAGCAGCCCGACACGATCGCCGCGTACGAGCACTTCTGCGCCGAGATCGACCGTAGCCCAGCCGAAGTCGCGCTCGCCTGGACGATCGCCCGCCCGGGAGTGACCGCGGTGCTCCTCGGCCCGCGCACGGTCGACCATATCGATGACGCGTTCCGCGCCCTCGACCAGCCGCTGTCCGACACCGAGCAGGACGAGCTGGACAAGCTCTTCCCGCCGCTCGGTCACGGCGGACCGGCCCCGGATGCCTGGATTTCACGTTGAGGTGCCGCAGACAGGAGAACACGCCCGATGACAATGAACCGGCAACACACCGATTCCTGGATCGTTCCGCACGAGTCGATCCAGGAACGTGAGTCGCGCGAGCAGCTCGCCCAGTTGCTCACCGACACCCCCATCCCGCCGCAGTATCTGATCGACAACCTCCCCGTCTATCTGCGCCGTCAGCAGCTCGGCGATCTGTTGTCCATCAACACGCTGTATCAGCTCGTCCAGGACGTGCCCGGCGTGATCATGGAGTTCGGCGTCCTGCACGGCCGCCACCTCGCCGCATTCACCGCGCTACGCGGTATCTACGAGCCGTACAACTCGGTCCGCCGGATCATCGGATTCGACACCTTCACCGGCTTCCCCGAGATCAACCCGATCGACGATGTCAGTCCGAGTGCGGTGGTCGGCAGATTCCGCACCGCGCAGGGATACCCCGACCATCTCCGCGAGGTGCTGCGCGCCCATGAGCTCGGCGAGCCGATGGGTCACGTGCAGCGAACCTTCGTGGTGGAAGGCGATGTCCGGGAGACCCTCCCCCGCTACCTGGACGACAACCCGCAGACCGTCATCGCGCTCGCGTACTTCGACCTCGATCTCTACGAGCCGACCCGGGATCTCTTGCGGATCATCACCCCCTATCTCACCAAGGGCAGCATCGTCGCCTTCGACGAATTCATCCATCCCAAGTGGCCGGGCGAGACCGTCGCGCTGCGCGAGGCGCACGGACTGAACGACCTCACGCTGCATCACATCCCCGGCCGCGAGCCACCCGTGACCTACCTGCGGTGGAATCACTAACCCGACACCGAGGAACCACCTGAGCCCACAGGCCCCCACGCGGGGGCTTGTGGGCTCACGCGTATCCGCCCCAGCTTCGTTCCCGGCTCCGCCGGGTGCGGCAACTCAGCGAAAGTGAATCCCTCTTTTCTCAGATATACATACGTATGTATAATAAGGTCGAGGTGTTCTCCACGGACCGTTCGCAACAGCCACTTCGTCACAGGCTCACCCGTTCTCGAAGAGGAAGCATGCGCATTCAACCAATATCGTCGATGAACGTATCAATCCTCGCCGACGGCAGATTGGAACTGTTCTCGCCGGTCGACGGCGCGTACTTCGCCGGAAATGCCTGGACCGCGGCCATCTGGATCGCGTTTCAGCAGCACGCCTGTGACCCGGCCAGGGCAGCCGACGCGCTCGCCGCGTTCTGCCAGAGCGATCCCAACGACGTCCGCGCCGACCTGGCGGGCCTGATCGACGAGCTGCTGCGCCGCGGACTACTCGAATACGTGCCGGATCCGGATGAGAACGCCGACTTCCGATGCTTCTGACAGGCCTGGGCGCGGCCCCGCACGGTTCAAGCGCCGTCGACCAGCGGCTGTTTGCTTCGCAGATCGCTGCGGCCGTTCACATTGAGCTTCCGGTAGACCTTGGTCAGGTGCTGCTCCACCGTGCTCACCGTGATGAACAGCTTGCGACTGATCTCCCGGTTGGTGTGACCACGCGCGGCGAGGACCGCGACGCGCTGCTCGGCCTCGCTCAGTATCGCCGAGGACACGGCGTAGCCATTCGTGCCGGTCTTGTGCAGGGTGACCGACGGCTGCTCGCCGACCAGGTCCTGACCTTGCGTTTTTCGAGTGAAGTTGTTGGTGCGCAACAGGTCTGCGCATTCGCGCAACAGTTGCGGACGCACCACCGCATCCGCGGTCATGGCGGTATCCAGCCGCAAGGCCGCCGTGCGGACCGCGAATGTGTCGCCGCCGGGCCGGGCGCGCTCGGCGGCGATGATCTCCTTGGCCTCGCCGAACCGGTTGAGCGCGAGCAGGGCCTGCGCGGCATCGCCACGCCAGGGCAGCAGCGCGGGCAGGTCGAGTCCCCATTCGGCGGCCAGCGCGCCGCACGCCTCGAAATCGACCAGCGCCGCGTAGGCGCGCTTCATCGCGAGGTGATAGTGGCCCCTGGCGCGCAAGTACTGCGGCCAGAAGCGGGTATGCACGATGCCGGCCGGCAGCGGCCAGTTGACCAGCATCTCCGCCTCGGCCAGCTTGCCGTCCCAGGTGGTAGCGAGCAGCAGGTGCGCGATCGGCGAGCCGACGACCGCGGTCTGCGCCCGCTGCTGCAGGGTGGAAAGGGCTTGGCGCGCATGCGATTCGGCCGCGGTGAGGTCGCCCCGGCGCAGGCAGATCTCCGACTGCACGTCGGCAAGCAGCGCCGTCCAGGTGTCGGCGCCGATCCGGTCGGCGCGATCGCCGAGTATCGCGCACCAGTGGGCGGCCTGAGCCAGCCTGCCGCCGTGGATCAGCGTGCTCAGCGCCGCAAGCACCACGTCGATGATGCTGTCGGTGATGCTGCAGCTCTGCAGGGTGCGCTCGGCGTCGCGCAGCGCGGCGGGGCCGATGCCCGCGGCGATCTGGGCAGGCAGTCCGACACCCGCCGCCGCGGCGGCCGCGGGCGTGAACAGCGGCGGGTAGGTGTAGCGCAGCCACGCGCCCGCCGTGTCCAGATCGCCGTCCAGGAACGAGTCCGCGGCGAGCGCGTCGTCGAGCCAGCGCATCGCGGGCTCGGCCGGTTCGACCGCATCGCGCCACAGCAGACAGGTGGTCAAGGTGAACGCTTCCCGATCCGACAGCAGCCGCCGGTCGAAGGCCGACCGCAACGGCCCGATCAGGCCGGCCACCGCGGACGGGTTCACCAGCGACCGCACCCTGGCCAGCTCGGCGATCAGACCGATCCGTTCCCGCTCGGTCGACGAGCACTTCAAGGCGAGGTCCAGGCAGTCGATGGCGCGCGGGAGCCAGCCCGCGGCGAGCGCGTGATCGGCCACCTTCCGCAGGATGCCGGTCACCCACGGCTCGGTGACCGGCCGTCCCGCCGCCAGCAGATGGCCGGCGATTTCCCACGGATCGGCGCCCTCGTCGCGCAGCAGACGGGCGGCCCGCAGGTACATCGCGGCGTGCGCGCCCGGCAGCAGCCCGGCCAGTACCGCCCCTCGAATCGCCGGGTGCCGGAGGCGGCCCGAGTCGAGCAGGCCGGTGCCGTCGAGCGCGGCGAGCGATCGCCGGATCACCGGCTGGTCGAGGTCGAGCAGCTCGGCCAGCGCCGCGGGCGAGGCCCAGTCGCCGAGCACCGCCAACCCGTGCAGCACCACGCGGAGCTGCGGTCGCCATCGGTTCAGACAGCTGGACACGCCGTCGCGCAAGGCGTTGCCGACGATGGGTTCGGTGAGCTCGCCCGCGCCGTCGGCGGCCATCGCCGCGCGGTGGTCCTCGATCAGCGCCTTGAGGATCAGCGGGTTGCCGCCGCTGATCGCGGTGAAGCCGGGCACGGCCCGCGGCGACAGCTCGCCGGGCAACTCCGTGGTAACCCGGCGGACCACCTCCTCGGCCGACAGCGGCGCGAGCCACAGTTGCAGACAGGCCGGGTGGCGGGTCAGCTCGGCATGGAAGACCGGGTGCTCGGCGCCGGGGTGCTGCCACTCGGTAACCATGATCATCACCCGCGCCGCTTCGATGCGGCGCTGGATATACAGCAGCGCGTGCTGGCTGCGCCGGTCCGCGTACTGCACGTCGTCGACGATCAGCACCAGACAGCGGTCCTTTGCCAAGTCGTGCAACACATTCCACACACCGGCGACGACGGCGAAGTCGTCGACCTCGGGCGCATGGATGATCTGCGCCAGCCGTTCGGCCGCGGCCGGGGGCAGGCGGGTCGCCTGGAGCAGTTGCATCAGCACGCCATAGGGGGTCGAACGTTCCGCGAGCGAACCGTACGCGGTCAGTACCATCGCGCCTGCCTGCACCGCGTGGTCACCGAACGCCCGCAATACGGAACTCTTGCCGGTGGCGCCGGCGCCGGAGATAACCGCAACTCGCCCCTGACCGGTCTCACATTCGGCCAATAGATTCACCAACGACTTGCCTGTCGAACCGAAGTCGGCGAGCTGCACGCGAAATCCTCCCCATTCACCGAGAGGGCGCACACGTTGTGCGTGTGCGCCACCGTTCGATGAAGTGCGCACGAAGTGGGATGCGCACTTTTCAACCCGTTGCATGATCGTAATCGGCGGCATACGAGGATACAAGCCCGCGATATAAGGGGGGTTATTCGATTTGACAAACGGCGAGACTGGGGATAGCGGAACCGGAGGACAAGCTCCCATTAGGAAGTCCTGCAACCGCTTAGCGATCAGAACCTGACTCGAGGTTTAGGCGAGCCGGTGCTGACAAATATCGACTGCCGTCCCACCTTCGTAGCTGGAGGGTTACCGGCGGCCTTGCGCAACCCAGCCCAATGGCCGGTCAGGTAACCATTGGGCCGAAAACGCCCAAATCGGACATCGAGTCCGCCTCGGCAATAGAAACCGCAGGTCAGGTCCATAAGATAATGCCGACCGACAAATCCACCGGTGGCGTTAAATCATTCAACATTTCACTAATAAGCCCGCGTTCCACACGCCACCCGGCCACCTCCCGAGTTCGTGCGCACCCTATCGATAGCCCTGTCGCCTATCACGCAGGAATCGTCTCGATACCTTGCGAGGATTCGTGAGCCCGCGTCGATAGAATAATCGCTATCGCACAGCGGCCGGTCAGCCACACCGGATACGTCAACCCCTACGCCGCGCCCCGAACCCCGAGGCGCCCCCTATCGTATTCGGCACAACAACATTATGCGCCGACTCCGCATCCGGGGTCGGATCTCGAAGCAATAGGGGGTGGAACTGTTCCGATATGGCTCCCGACGAAAAGCCACACCGCTGGAGGCGACTCCCGGGAATCAGGCGAAGACGCGACTCTCGCGCTCGCCGAGGTCGAGGCGGCCAGCCGTCGGTAGGCTGGTTCGAGGGCTGGAGTGCCGAATCGTGTGGGGGTAGCAATGAACGAGGAATCGGTCCGGCGGCCGAAGGGTCTCGGCAAGCGTGCGTGGGTGACCACGAAACTGGTCCGCCGCCTGCTGCGCGCGCTGGCCTGGTCGAATGTCGTGCGGGTCACCGTGATCGGCCGCGAAACTGTGCCGAAGACCGGCCCGGTGATCGTGGCCGGCAATCACATCTCCATGCTGGACGCGGTCTTCCTCTGGGGCGCGCTGCGGCGCCGAGCCGTCGCCATCGCCATGGCGGAACTGTGGTCGTGGCCCGTGGTGGGCTGGCTGGTGCGCAGGCTCGGCCAGATCCCGGTGTTGCGCCGGGACAGCGAATCCGGCCGGTCCGCGCTGTCCCAGGCCGAACAGATCCTCCGCCACGGCGGCGTCCTGCTCATCTATCCGGAAGGGCGGCTCGTCGCCCCTGACGAGCACGAACCCTACAAGCCAGGCGTCGCGAAACTAGCGCTGGCAACCGGGGTTCCGATCATCCCCGTAGGGACGACCGGAACCGACCGGGTACTGCCCACGCGCCGCACGCGCGGCACCGGCCCCGCCTTCGACCGCAGCCAACAGGTGACGATCCACTTCGGCGACCCCATCGACCCCGCCGACTTCGACGACCCCGAGAAACTGCTCGATTACCTACGCCAGCAGATCGAAACCCTGCGCGTCGTGGAGTGACCTATTCGTTGGCGCTGCCGATCGGGGTCGGCAGGAATCCCGACTTCATGAAGGCACCGATATAGGTGTCGAGCACGCTCGCATCGATCGGCAGGCAGACGATCGCGCTCCCGGCGAGGGCTCGTCTGGTGTTCGCGCAATCCACCGCGAGGTCGGCCGCGCCCGCCGCGTAGTTGCCGCCCAGGAGGGCGGCACGGACCAGGGAGTCGTCACCGGCCAGGTAGCGGGCGTTGGCCTCGTCGGCGAGGCGGAGCTGGATGGTTTCCAGTGTTTCGGTCGCGATGGGCAGGCCGTGTGCGCGCAGGCTCTCGAAGATGTCGCGGATCGCCAGCGGGGTCTCGTTGACCAGGTGGTACGCGGTATCGCGGGTCGCGATGAGGGAGATCTCCACGATGGCGCGGGCCACGTAGGTCACCGGCACCAGCGAGATCGTCGCGGCGCCGACGTCGGGTGCCATGCCGAGGATGGCCGCCGCGCGGATCATGTTCCAGAACGAGTCGTCGGCACTGTTGACGCCGACCTGCAGATCGCCGGAAACCAGCCCGGGGCGGTAGATCCGGGCGGGCACACCGCGCTCGGCCGCCTGCAGGACCAGTTGCTCCGCCGCCCATTTGCTCGCGATGTACCCCTGCGCGGGCAGTTCGTCGGCACTGATTCGGGTGCCCTCGTCGACCGGCGCACCGGGCTGGACGGCAGAGATCACCGTGTTGATCGTGGAGACGAAGTGGACCGGCTTGACCCGTTGAGTTGTCGCCAGGCGCAACACTTCTCGGGTGCCCTCGACGTTGGCGGCGCGCAGGCGAGGGTACGGCTCGAGGTGGTTCACCTGGGCGCCGTTGTGGTAGATGACGTCGATCCGCTCGGCGAGCCAGGCGTGGGACGTCTCGGACAGTCCGAGCGACGGTTCGGCGAGATCGCCTGGTACGAGCACGATTCGGGCCTCGGGCAGGTCGCCCCACAGCTGGTAGCGCCGCAACGCTTGGTAGACCCGGTCGCGCGCCGCATCGATGCTGTCGGCACGCACCAGGCACCAGACGACGGCGTCGGTGCGGTCGAGCAGTTCTCGCAGCAGGTAGGCCCCCACGAAGCCGGTGGCGCCGGTCAACAGCACGTCGCGGGCGGGACCCGGATGGATCGGTTCGAGGCCTGCGCTCGAAACCTCCGGTCCGAGTACGGCATCGGCGGTGATCATGGCCGGGCTGTGCACCGGGACGTCCTGACCATCGATGCGGGCGGCAAGGCTGCGCACGGTGGACGCGCTGAAGAGGGTAGCGACCGGCAGCTCGAGGCCGAGTCGAGCCGACAGCGCGTGCTGCAGGGTGAGGGTGAGCAACGACGTGCCGCCCCGGCCGAAGAAGTCGTCGTCGGCGCCGACCTGCTCGACTCCGAGCACCTCCGCGAACACCTCCGCGACTGTCTCCTCGGTCCGGGTGGCCGGCGGGCGGAAGGTCGCGGCCGCGAAGGTCGGCTCCGGCAACGCCTTTCGATCCAGCTTGCCGACCGGTGTCAGCGGAATCTCGTCGAGCGGCACGATCGCGGCGGGCACCATATGCCGTGGCAGGCTGCGCTCGGCGTACTCGGTGAGCCGATCCGCGTCCACCTCGCGCCCGGGCACCGCGCGCACATACGACACCAGAACCGTTTCCCCGGTGGGTGTTTCGTGTCCGATCGTGACCGCGAACCCGACGTCCTCGTGCCCGCTCAGCACCGCGTCGATCTCGCCGAGCTCGATGCGGAAGCCGCGGATCTTCACCTGGAAGTCCGAGCGCCCGACGTACTTCAGGTCCCAGGGAACTCGCGCGAAAGTGGCGGCGTCGGCCCGCTGTTCCGGCGGCGCGTTCCAGCGCACCAGGTCGCCGGTGCGGAACATGCGCGCACCCGGTTCGCCCCATGGATTCGCGACGAACCTACCCGCCGTGAGTCCGGCGCGCGCGTGGTAGCCGCGGGCCAAGTTCGCTCCGGCCAAATACAATTCGCCGGTGACACCGGGCGGCACCGGATGTAACCGCGCATCCAGCACCAACGCGGATACGCCGGGCACCGGCCCGCCGATGGTGATGTCACGACCCGCGGTCTGTGCACCGAGGGTCACGGCGATGGTGGCTTCGGTCGGGCCGTAGGCGTTGATATACCGTCGGCCCGGCTGCCATTTCGCCAGCAACTCCGGTGTCGTGACATCGCCGCCGACCAACAAGGTCCCGGTCGGCACGCCGGTGGGATCGACGGTGCTCAGCACCGCCGGGGTGGCGCTGCAGTGCGTCACTTGCTCGTCGCGCAGTACCGCCGCGAACTCGGGCCCGCCGATCACGGTGGGCGGCAGGACGACCAATGTCGCGCCGACCGACAACGTACACAACCACTCGAATGCCGCCGGATCGAAACTCGGCGAAATCGAGTGCAACAGACGGTGATTCGACTCGAGTTCCAGCGCACTCACCGTGTGGTCGATCAACCCGGCGAGCCCGGCGTGGGTGACCATGACACCCTTCGGCACACCCGTCGAACCGGAGGTGTAGATGAGGTACGCCGGATTGTGCAGGCGCAGTGGGGCAATCCGGTCGGCATCGGTGACCGGCGCTGCGGAGCGCCGGGCGCACACCGTCTGGATTGCCGGGTGGTCGAGCATCAGCCAGGTCACCTCATCGGGCAGGCGATCGACGTACTCGGTGGTGGTCAGGCCGATCACGGCCGCCGAATCGGTCACCATATGCCGCACCCGATCCACCGGATAGGCCGGATCGACCGGCACATACCCGCCACCGGCCTTGGTCACCGCGAGCACCGCCGCCAGCATCTGGCATGAGCGCGGGAAGGCCAGCGCGACAAGACGTTCCGGACCGACGCCGAGACTGATGAGGAACCGCGCCAGCTTCGACGAATACTCGTCGAGTGCACCGTAGGTGATCGATCGGCCCTGGTCGCGCACCGCGATACGGTCGCGCCCCCACCGCATCCCGCGGAGCAGCAGATCCGGCATCGCCACGCCTGCCGTCGCCTCGGGGTGGACCCGGGTGAGCGCGGCGTACTCGTCGTCGGCCAGCAACGCGAGATCCCCCACCGGCAGGTGCGGCCGTGCGACGATCGCCGCGAGCAACCGCGTGAACCGGTCCGCCAGCACCCGAATCGTCGCTTCGTCGAACAGCTCTCGCGCGAACGAGAACTGCGCGGCCAGGCCCGCGGTCGTCTCCCGGATCGCCAGCGACAGGTCGAACTTCTCGATACCGGGCTCGAAATCGACTGCGGCGACCCGCAATCCGGGCAACTCGAAGGTGGCATCCGGCAGATTCTGGAAGACGAACCCGACCTGGAACAACGGGTTACGCGCCGTCGACCGATCCGGGTTCAGCGATTCCACCAGCCGCTCGAACGGGATATCGGCATGCTCGAACGCCCGCAGGTCGACCTCGCGCACCTGCTCGAGGAGCGCACCGAAGTCCTGCTGCCCGGTGACCCTGGCGCGCAGCACCAGCGTGTTGACGAACATGCCGATCACCGCGTCGAGTTCGGACTCGCCGCGCCCCGCGACTGCTGTGCCGACGGCGATGTCGTCGGTCCCCGACCACCGGGCCAGGAAGATCGCCAACGCGGTGTGCAGCACCATGAACACCGTCGCGTTGTGCGCACGGGCGAGCTCGGCCAGTCCGTGCTGTACGTCGCTGTCGATCGAGAACCGCACGTGCCCACCGGCAAACGACCGCATGGGCGGGCGCGGACGGTCGAAGGGCAGCGCGAGCTCGTCGGGCAGGTCGGCCAGCGCGGTACGCCAGTAGTCGACCTGACGCGAGATCAGGCTGTCCGGATCCGTCTCGGCCCCGAGTGACTCGCGCTGCCAGATGCTGAAATCGGCGTACTGCACCGGCAGCGGCGCCCAATCCGGGGCCGTACCAGCCGATCTGGCCGCATACGCGACCATCACGTCGCGGGTCAACGGCGCCATCGACCATCCGTCACTGCAGATGTGGTGCGCGACGAACACCAGCACGTGCTCGGTCTCGGCGTCCGTGTCGACCCGGAACAGACTGGCCCGCAACGGAATCTCCACCGCTACGTCGAACCCGGCGGATGCCACTTCGACAGTCCGCGGCAGCACGTCGGCCACCTCGACTACTTCCGGTACGAGGTCGATGACGGCTTGTTCGACGGGCCGGATCGACTGGTAGGCAACACCATTGTGCTGCGGGTACACCGTGCGCAGGATCTCGTGTCGGGCGATCACGTCGCCGATGGCCAGGCGCAGCGCCGCGACATCCAGGTCGCCGGTCAGCCGCACCGCGATGGGGATGTTGTAGACCGCCGATTCCCGATCGAACTGGTTGAGGAACCACATGCGCTGCTGTGCCAGCGACAGCGGGATCCGCTCCGGCCGCGGCCCGGCCACCAAGGCCTGGCGCCCGGTGCCGAGTTGCCGTCCGACCTCGGCGGCCAGGGCGGCCACCGTAGGGGCGGTGAACAGCAGTCGCGCGGGCACCCGCGCGTCCAACGCCGCGCCGAGCCGGGCCGCGACCTGCGTGGCCAGCAGCGAGTTGCCGCCGAGTGCGAAGAAGTTGTCGTCCAAGCCGATTCGGCCGACGCCGAGCACCGACCCGAACACCTCGGCCACCGCTGCTTCGGTGGCGTTCTCCGGCGCGCGGAACACCGCGGTCTCGACCACCGGCGCCGGTAGCGCCTTGCGATCCAGCTTGCCGTGCGCGGTCAGCGGTATCGCGTCGACGACAACGAACGCCGACGGCACCATATATTCGGGCAACACCCGCGCCACCTCGGTGCGCAACGTCGCCACCTCGGGTTGCCCGACCAGATACGCCACGATCCGCTGGTCACCCGGTACGTCCTCGCGAACGACGACCGCGACCTGGCGAACCGACGCCGAAGCCAGGACGGCGGCCTCGATCTCACCGAGTTCGATGCGGAAGCCGCGCACCTTCACCTGATCGTCGGCCCGTCCCAGGTAGACGAGATCACCGTCGGAGTTCCACGAGGCCAGATCGCCGGAGCGGTACAGCCGGGATCCGTCCGCGACAAAGGGATTCGCCACGAACCGCCCCGCCGTCAATCCCGGATTGCCGAGATAGCCACGCGCCAACTGCACACCGGAGACGTAGATCTCGCCCGATACTCCCGTCGGTACCGGATTCAACCGGTCGTCCAGCACCCAGATCCGCAAAGCCGGTATGGCAGTGCCGATTACGCTGCGGTTGCTCGCCGAGACCCGATGCATGGTCGTGTGGACGGTCGTTTCGGTGATGCCGTACATGTTCACCAGCTGCGTCTCGCTGTGGCGGGCGCGCCAATCATCGAGTCGGCCGAACTCCAGCGCCTCGCCGCCGAACACGATGTACCGCAACGACAATGCGGCGAGATCGGTGTCCGCCGACAATGCGCGATCCGCCTCGGCCAGCTGATAGAACGCCGAGGGGGTTTGGTTGAGCACGGTCACCCGCTCGTCGCGCAGCAGCTCCAGGAATTGGTCGGCCGCTCGCGACGTTTCGTAGTCCACGACGACCAACGTGCCGCCGTGCAGCAGCGGTCCCCACAGCTCCCACACGGAGAAGTCGAACGCGTACGAATGGAACATCGTCCACACGTCACGATGGTCGAAGGTGAACTGCGAGCGGGTGTTCGCGAAGAGCGCCACGACATTGCGGTGCGGGATCTGAACGCCCTTGGGACGGCCGGTCGACCCGGATGTGTAGATCACATACGCGAGGTTGTCCCCGCGCAGCGCGCCTATCCGGTCCGCGTCGGTCAGCGGAGCGTCATCCGAAAAGTCGCTGTCGTGCACCGTGATCGAGGGTGCCGTGGTGGGCAGCGTGCTGCCCGGCTCTGTCACCACACACGCCGGATCGGCGTCGGCGAGCAGGTAGGTGATCCGGTCCGCCGGATACGCCGGATCGACCGGTAGATAGCCGCCCCCGGCCTTGACCGTCGCGACCAGCGCGACCACCAGGTCCAGCGATCGGGGCAATGCCACCGCCACCAGCTTTTCCGGACCGATGCCGAGCGCGATCAGCTTGCGCGCCAGCCTGTTTGCCCGGACATCCAATTCGCGGTAGGTCAGTGTCTCGGTGCCGAATTTGACCGCGGTCGCGTTCGGGTGCGCCGCCACCACGCTGTCGAACAACCCGGTGAGCGTCAGGTCCAGCCTGGGCGACGTGGCACGCGGGAACACGGTGGCGAAGAACTCGCGGAGTGGTTCCGGCAGGTGATGATCCGGCTGCGCGCCGATCGTGGCGACCTCCGCCTGGGTCACCGGCACCGCGTCGAAGATGCCCGTCGACCCTGCGGTCACATAGGCGATGTCGTCCTCTTGGATGGGACGCAAGCGATCCTGGTACGTCACCGGATCGCCCGACAGCTGAGCGAGCTCGGCGAGCACCCCGGCCTCGTCGACCGTCAGCCACTGGATCGAGCCGGAATTCCGGCTCGATCCAGGCCACGGCGTACCCGCCGTCAGACCGAGCGCCGGTCGCGCATCGGACAGCAGGTATTCGGCCTGCTCCGCCGGTGCGTTCGCGTCCACCACGACGAAACCCGCGCCGGTCTTCGCCACCGCCCACATCGCGGAAACCGCCCCGATCGGCGCGGCGATGGCCACGGCGACGAGGTCCCCCGACCCGACGCCGCGCCCGATCAGCAGCCGGGCCAACCGCGACGACACCTCGTCGAGCTCGCGATAACGCAGCACCGCGCCCGGCAGCGCCACGGCGACACCGTCGGGATCGGCCTCCGCCGCCACCGCCAACAGCCGCGGCAGGATCGCTGCCTTGAGCCGTCGCGTATGCACCGGTCGTGTGCGCACTGGTTGTCGCACCGGCCCGGACGCGTTATCCGTCACACCTATCTCCCCTACACATTTGCTTTACCCCAGCAGATTGCTCATAGCGCATCGCCGGTTATTGGTCACTTGACCAGTTCACGACACGGAGACTTTTTCGGGTCGGTGACGTCGCCGTCGCCCCCAACCGTCGGATTCCTATCACGAAACCGACCTACTACCGCACACTGGGTCTTCCAATTGAAAGTAGCCACTCAATAGCTCTTTCCTTGAAATAGTATCCGGAATGGTTTGGATTCTGCACCGAAAAGGCACCGGAGTGCCATCCGGCTTCAGCGCGTCATGGCTCATCGCGGACAGTCGGGCCGACCGCCGCCAGTTAACCAAGTCCTGGTCTCGACCGCCACCTACCACGATCACCCCGGACCGGCTCCCCCGCAGCCACTGGACAGGCTGACGTGCGCGATCACGTCCGAATCAGGTTAACGGCCTACGTCCTATTTACTAACACTTCCATGCAAGCCCCATTGCTTACCATTTGCCATACCCAAGATTACAGGGCAACCCCGTGACTCAACCCACATATACCATTTGGATATAATTAGGATTCTATGATGATTTGATTACGTCGATCAATCCACTTGATAGCACACTCGTGCAAAACACAGTCGGGGCCTTTCAGCTCGAGTCTTGCGCACGCCGGGATGCCGCGGGCGGGCGAGTCCACTGCCGAGCGTCTCGGTTCCGGCGCCGAGACCCGGCGCGGCCGCCGACGTGGGTACAGTCACTCAGCGGCGCTGTTGTGTAACAGTTTTGCCGCTGCGGAAGACGCACTGTGTGGGGATTGGGGCGGCCCGCGCCGGTCGAAGCACAGCCGATAGGGAGTACTAGATAGATGCATGTTCGATGAAGCTCACCGCACTACGCAGCACCGCCACGCTGCGCACCACCGTTGTCGCGCTCGCCGCCACGTTGTCCGTGAGCCTGCTCGGCGGGACCGCGTCGGCTGAGCCGCAGAAACCGTCGGCCGTCTCCTCCATCACCAAGGACGGACGCACCTGGCACCTCAAGGTCTACTCCGCCGCGATGGGCACCGACGTCGCGATCGACGTGCAGCGTCCGGCCGACGAGTCCAAGCCCGCGCCGAACCTGTACATGCTCAACGGCCTCGACGGCGGTGAGGGCACCGCCAGCTGGCAGGCGCAGACCAAGGCGCTGGAGTATCTGTCCGACAAGTCGGTCAACGTCATCCAGCCGATCGGCGGCCGCGGCAGCTACTACACGGATTGGCTCGAGCCGGATCCGGCGCTCGGCGTGAACAAGTGGAAGACCTTCTTCACCGAAGAACTGCCGCCGCTACTGGACAAGACGCTGCAGTCCACCGGCCGCAACGCGTTGACCGGCCTGTCGACCTCGGGCACCTCGGTGCTGCAGCTGGCCGAGGCCAAGCCCGGCTTGTTCAAGTCCGTCGCCGCGTACAGCGGCTGCGCGCAGATCGCCGACCCGGCGGGCAAGCAGTTCGTGAAGCTCGCCACCGAGACCTGGGCGGGTGGCGACACCAAGAACATGTACGGTCCCGACGACAGCCCGCTGTGGGCCGAGAACGACCCGGTGATCAACGCGGAGAAGCTGCGCGGCACCCTGCTCTACGTCTCCAGCGGCAGCGGCATCCCGGTGCTGGACGACGTCAAGTACTACCTCGGTAGCTCGCCCGGCCCCTCCGGCGCGCTCAACCTCAGCCTCGGCGTGATCATCGAGGCCGCCGTCAACGGCTGCACGAACAACCTGAAGAACCGGCTCGACTCGCTGAACATCCCGGCGACCTACCAGTTCAACCCCGTCGGCACCCACTACTGGCCGTATTGGGAAGAGGCACTGCACAATTCGTGGCCGATGCTCGCCCAGGGCATGGAACTGCCACACTGATCGGTGATCACTGAACGGGAGGAGTCCATCGGACTCCTCCCGTTTTCGTGTCACTCATCGGCACGCGTGGGGTCAGGCGAAGTCGGCGACCCGGGGCTCGCGTTGTTCAACCTGCGCAAACGGACCTTGGGCAGGGCCTATCGTCACTGCGATGAGCGCACACTTCGAGGAACTCGGCTGGCAGCAGACGGCTATGGGGGAGATCAGTTTGCGGCGGCGGTTCGAGCCGACTGCGCGTATTGATGTTTTCGAGGTCAAGCTCGGGGATGAGTATCTCATGTCGAGTCTGTTCACTGTGGCGGAGCGTGAGCTTGCGCGGTTGGGGTTGGCGCGCACCAAGGGGGCGGATTTGGATGTGATCGTCGGCGGGTTGGGGTTGGGTTATACCGCGCAGGAAGCACTGCGGGACAACAGGATTAGGAACCTTACTGTTGTCGAGTATTCGGATGCGGTGATCGATTGGCACAGCCGCGACTTGCTGCCTGACACAGTCGGATTGGCTGCGGACAGTCGAGTTGCCCTCGTTCGCGCCGACTTCTTCGCCGCAGCGACGGGCACGGTGGGTTTCGATCCGGAGAGTCCCGGGCGAACCTACGACGCGATCTTGCTCGACATCGATCACTCACCGCGCCACGTGCTGCACGACCCGCACACCGCTTTCTACACCCAGGACGGTCTGCGGGCCCTATCCAATTTCCTTGCCCCGCAAGGCACTTTCGCTCTGTGGTCCGACGACGCCCCTGACGAGCAATTCCTGTCGGTCCTGGAAACCGTCTTCACCGACGTCGCAGCCGAACAGGTGCCGTTCGACAACCCGCTCACCCGGGGCCGGTCGACCAACACGATCTACCTCGCCACCAGATCCTGACCTTCATCGCTGAATCCGGAGGATATTGATCGGCCACCAGAACCAGCGACCGGCCAGCGCCGCGATGGCGGGCACGACGAACGAGCGAACTATGAGCGTGTCGAGGAACAGCCCGATGCCGACGGTGGTGCCGATCTGGGCGATGTTGTGCGCGTAGCTGACCAGCATGGCGAACATCGTCACGCCGAAGACGAGCCCCGCGGTGGTGACCACCCCGCCGGTATTGACCATCGAACGGATGATGCCGGTATTGACCCCGGCCACGAGTTCCTCTTTGAATCGACTCACCAGCAGCATGTTGTAGTCCGCGCCCACGGCGACCAGGAAGATGAACGACACCGGCGCCACCGACCAGTGCAGCGGATTGCCGATGATGTGTTGCCAGATAAGGACAGTCAGCCCCAGGGCGGACAGGTAGGACAGCGCGACGGTGCTGATCACCGCGACCGCCGCGACCAGGCTGCGCAGCAGGATCAGGACCACGCAGAACACGAAGGCGAACGCGGCGACCACGCTGGTGATGAAGTCCTCGCGGGCGAAGGCTTCGATATTGAGCAGCGTGCCACCGGGACCGCCGACGCTGACCGTACTTCCGGCCAGCGACGTACCCTTCATCGCCCGCAACGACGCCGGGATGATCTTGGCGCTGAGATCCATCGCCTCCCGGCTGAACCCCTCCATCTGCGGCGTCACCACCATCCGCGTCATCTTGCCGTCCGGCGAAAAGAAGAACGGCAGCGCACTTTTGAACAGCGGACTGTCGAACGCTTGGCTCGGCAGGAAGAAGAACCCGTCGGGATCGCCCGCGGTGAAGCCCTTACCGACTTCGTCCAGGAACTGGGTCATCTCGGATATCTGCGGCAACAGAATATTCAGCGTGCCCTGCAGCGGCGCGAGCACACCGTTCACCTGACCGATGAAATCCCGCAGGCTCGCGATTTGCGCGCCGAGTTGCGGAAGTGCTTGCGACGCAGCATGAACACCGCTGACGAGCCCGTCGACCGTACTGTCGAGCTGCCCCACATCGTCGAACAACGAGAACCCGGTGACCGCCGCCTGACAGGGCCGCACCTCTTGGCAATTCGGGATCGCAGTCACGAATTGCCGTGCGGGCTCGGCGGTATCGCGTAGCGAGTTGAGCTTCTCGACCACGCCGCCGACCGCCGATTGCAACGCGACGGCATTGCTGTTCACCTGCGCGAACCCCTGCTCCCCGGTATCGAGCGCGGTCTGCACCCCTTTGATCGTGAGATTCAACTGATCGATGCGCCCCGCCAGACCGGTCAGGTCATCGAGCCGCGGCGTGAGCATGCTCTTCAGCTGGGTGAAGCGGTTGCCGATGTAGCCCGCCTGATCGGTCAGCGTGCCCTCTGCCAGCGGAGTGGTCAACGGCCGCGTAATGCCTTGTACCGCACTGACTCCGGGCACCTGCAAGACGGCGTTGGTCAGCTTGGCGAGCGCGATCAGATCCGCCGGGTTGCGCAGATCGTGATCGGATTCGACGAGAAACAGGCTCGGCGCCATGATGTTCGGCGGCAAATGCCGGTCCGCCGCCGCAATCCCTTGGTTCGCCAGGGAATCGCTGGGTTGCGCGATGCGCTCGTTGAAGCTCGGCCGGAAAGTCGGCAGCACGAGTATCGCCAGCACCAGCACGGCGAGACCGGCAACGAGCACCGGTCCCGGCCAGCGGACCACGGATGTCGCGATCCGCCGCCACCGACGCTGCGACGACTGCGGGCGTGGCTCGAGAAAACCGAGGCGGCTGCCGAGCGCCAACAACGCGGGCCCCAAGGTCAATGCGGCGGCAAGGGTCACGCTCACCGCGATCGTGCACGGCAGGCCGGAGGTGCTGAAGATCGCGAGCCTGGTGATGGACATGCAGGCCGTCGCGCCCGCGACCGTCAAACCCGAGGCCACGATGATGTGCAGAACCCCGTGCAGCGCTGTGTAATACGCGGTTTCCGGGTCCTCGCCCGCACGCCGGGCCTCTTGATATCGACCGAGCAGGAAGATCCCGTAGTTCGTGCCAGCACCGAGCACGATCACCGCGAGCAACGCGGACGCGAAGATCGAGACACCGATCACCTGGTGTTCGCCGAGGTAGGCGACCACCGGCCTGGCCACCGCCAAACCCATCCCGACCGTCAGCAGCGGCATGGCCGCAGTGATCGGCGAGCGATAGACGCACAGCAGCACCGCACCGACCAACCCCGCACACACCACGATGAGCAACAGCATCGAATCGCTGATCGCGACGAGTTCATCGTTGACGACCGCGGAGGGCCCCGTCAGGTGCACCTTGATCCCCGGCGGTGGCGGCGTATCGGCGATGATGTCCCTGGCCGCCTGGGTGGACTCCATGGCCAACGCGGTGCCCATATTCCCGGCCAGATTGAGCAGCACATAGGACGCTTTCCCATCCGAACTCTCACTGGCCGGCGAGAAATTCGGGTTGGACCACAGGTCCATCGCGGAGTTGACGTGCTTTTTGTCCTGAATCAGCCGATCCAGCAGCGTCGTGTAATAGCGGTGGGCGTCATTGCCGAGCGGCATGTCCCCCTCCAGCAGCACGTAGACGAAATTGTTCGTCCCCGACCCACCGAAAGAATTGCCCATCTTGACGATCGCCTGCACCGAGGAAGCCTGGTCCGGCAGAAATGACTGCGCGTGTCCCTTGACCACTGTTTCCAGTTGCGGGACAAAAAGATTGAGCCCACCGGCGGCCAGCAACCACACCGCGATGATCGGCAACGAAAACAGGTACAGCAGCCGCGCCGGCAACGGTCGACCAGGCGCACGCCGCGCAAGTGTCCTGTTGAACGGCACCGACAGCTCCGCGCGCATCCTGACCAGCACCGCACGCGCGCGCATCGAAGCCCGCGTTCTCCACTGCGGCATGCTCATGACACCGGTACCGCGCAGTTGACGGCGGCAAACCGCCCGCTCGACACCTGCGAATCACGAGCGTGCCCATCGACGACAATTCGGCACGAGACTCGGTCGGCTTCCGATTGCGCGACCACTCCCGTCGGCATCGTCAGTCGGTGGGTACGCAACGAAGTCCGCCACGGCAAATCGGTCGAGACATCCTTGACGTTGCCCTGGTCATCCAGATACGACAGCCGTACCGGCATTCCGCTCGGGCCGTCGATCTCATAGTCGACGACCTTCTCACTCGGCCGCCCCAGCACCGGCGGCGCGCTCGAATGCCCGATCGCCAAGTCCGGAATCTCGCTCAATCGCAACCGGCCGATGAATATCGCGGTCACACCCAGAACCAGGAATACAACGCCGTATACCCAAGCACTCTTCATAACGGTCTCCGCTATCTGTTCGAGTCCTTTTGTCCTTTTGTCCCGCAGAGTTCGCGGTACTCCGGTGCGGGCCTCGTTTCGCCAACACGTCGGCTGCCGATTCGACAGTCACGGAGATCTGCCGAGGGCGGTATATTGCCGTGACGCACGGTAACAGACACCATCGCAGGTCGGCAATATGTCATACGGCATACTTATGCCAGCGTCAGGCCCTTGACCACGCTGTTTGACCTGAAACCCGGGTCGGTGACCGGCTAGCGGTGCACAATCATCCCGTTGGGCACCCGCCCGTCGGCAGCGGTTTCCGCCGCAGTAGGCAACGCCGCAACGGTCGGCCCGTCACCCTCGGGCGCCCGCCGATCCTTTTCTCCCGCAATGATTTCCGCGGGCAGATGCAGCCGCGCGACGATCCCGCTGACCGGCGACACAGTCAGCTCGACCTCGATACCGAGCCGCCGCGCCAACCGCCCGACCACGTAGTGCCCGAGATACCGCGTCGGCGCGACGACGAAGTCCTGTTCGCCGCGCAAACGGGCGTTGGCCTGGGCCAATCGGTCCGAGGGCATGCCGATGCCGTGGTCGACCACGGCGAGCAGATAACCGGTCGGCAGCATCCGCCCATAGATCTCCACGTCGAGGTCCGGCGGTGAGAAGGCCAGTCCGTTCTCGATCAGCTCGGCGAGCATGTGCGCGAGCGCGGTGACCGCCCCGCCGACGATCGCGACGTCGTCCACCCGGTGCACCACCACCGGGTGGTAGTCGTCCACCTCGGACAGTCCGGCCCGGATCACGTCGGTGAGCGCGATCGGCTCCGCCCAGCGTCGCGGGCTGGCCTCGCCGACGAGCACCAGCAGGTTCTCGGCGTTGCGGCGCATGCGGGTCGCGAGATGGTCGAGCTCGAACAGGTTGGACAGGCTCTTGGGATCGAGTTCCTGCCGCTCGAATTCACTGATCAGGCTGAGCTGGCGGCGGACCAGGTTCTGGTTGCGGCGCGCGAGATTGGCCAGCGACTCGACGGTATTGCGCCGGACCAGTGCCTGCTCCGAAGCCAAGGTGAACGCGGTGCTCTGCACGCCGTCCAATGCCGCTGCCAGCGCGGTGATTTCGGTGCTCGCGCCCGGCGCGGCGCGCACCGGCTCCGGCGGCGGCGGCTGGGATTGGTCGGAGGTGTGCCAGGCCGCGATGACGCCGGGCAGCCTGCGATCGGCCACGTCGTCGGCCTCGAACGCCAGCATGGCCAGCGGACGCACGATCGCTCGCACACTGACGAAAACCATTGTCACCTCGGCGATTACCGCGATCAGCGCGGCGAGCAGCACGCCGCCGAGGATCAACGCGGCCTGCTTGCGCTGCACCACCGCGCGCTGGCGTACGTCGTCGCCGATCGCCTGCTGCACCCTGCGCTGCTCATCGATGACCGCCGTCATCTGCGCCCACCAGGTCACCGGATCCACCGAACGCAGCAGCGGCCCCGCGTACGACGCGATCGCGATCTTCTCCGATTCCGCTGCCTTGGTGGCGTTTTCGCTACGCAACGCGGCATCGAGCAGTTGCTGTTGCCGACTGGTCGCGTCGCGGGCGAATGCGGCGAGACCGGCCGTCTTGGCGGCGCGGATCTCCTGGAATTGCCCGTACTCGTCGACTCGGAACTCGTCGGCGGCGAAGACACCATTGAGGAAGCCGCGCTCCTTGGCCGTCTGTTCCTTCGTGTCGCCCAGCGCGTACAGCGCCCGCAGTCCGTGCCTGACCTCCGAGTCGCGCGCCGAATCCAGCCCGAGCGTCAGGCGATTCAACACGGTGATGCCGTCGGTATAGAACTGGAAGGCCACCTGCCTGCTGATCTGCCGACCATCGATCTGCCAGCGAGTGTTGGCCAGCGCGGCGAATCTGTCCAGCGCCGAACGCAATTCGGCCGCACCCGGCGTATCACCGATGCCACTTTCGAGCGCGTTCAACGCCCGATCGGTATTCACCCGCTGGTCGGCGACCGACTTCTCCAGCCGAGCATCGCCACCGAGCAGCCCATTGCTCAGCCCGCGCTCCCGCTGCACCTCTTGCACCAGATCCTGCACGGCCAGCGCCAGCGAAACCCCCGCCACAGTGTCCCCACTCTGCCGATACGACCCGACTTCCCGGACCACGATCACGCCGAGCAACACCGAAACCAGCACCAAGGAAACAATCAGAATCCGACTCAATTGACCGCGGATTGTGCGCGGCCGCACGATTCTGCTGCGCGCACCGCCAACTCCGGCAACAACTTCCGTTCTGCCACCGAGAATTTCCGAACGCTGAGGCAAACGCACAACCTGCTCCTCTGATCGACACCGCGATCGCCCCACGCAGAGCACACGGAAAGTCAGCAGCAGCCTCCGCCCACCCCCACCCCCTGTCAACGAAAATCCGGACAAACACCCCACTCGTTACATTTCTAAACACACTGGTAATCAACCCTTTTCGAGATGTCGACAACCTCACAACGCCGGATCGACGGCTGTGAGGTGACCGAAGGAGGCGACGCAGTCCACGACGAGCCGTTCACCGCCGCGCAGTCGTGCAGTCGTGCAGCCGACGAGCCCACAGCCGCAAATTCACCCCAGCTAGTGCATCCCCACGCACATATGTCGCCAACGACATATAGACTGTTGGAGTGAAGCCGCTGTTCTCGATCGAGATCGAGCCAGAAGTGCGGGACTGGCTGGAGTTGCTGCCCGCTAAGCACTTCCTCGAGGTTGACGAATATGTTGGCCTGCTCGCCGAGCGCGCTCAGACACTGGGCGAACCGTTCGCACGCCATCTAGGCGAGGGTGTGCGTGAGTTACGACCGACGCTCGATGGGGCCGCAACCCGGATCACCTACTGGTTCCGGTCCGACCGCACGATCGTGTTACTCACGACATTCCGAAAAACCAAGGACCGGGAGGACGCTGAGGTGAAGCGTGCCATCCGTGCGCGAATGGTGTGCGAGGCCGAACATGGCCCAGCACATGACGAGTTCGTTCGCGTGATCGAAAAAGGAGAGCTGTGATGACACACAGTCGATGGACGAGGCGAAACGATGACGAGCTGACCGAATCTGCGGCTGTCACCGAGGTACGGCAGGAGATCCGACTGTCGATGGCGTTGGCCGAGGCCGTCTACCTTCGCCGCACCGAGCTCGACTTGACGCAAACCGAGCTTGCCCACCGCGCGGGACTCACCCAGGCAAAGATCTCCCGGATCGAGGGGGCAGATGCCGTCCCCACTCTCCCACTGCTGGCAAAACTGGCGCGCGCCCTCGATGCATCGCTCAATATCGCGATCGACGAGGATGACGCACAGGTCAGCTTCACGCCGCACACCAGCGCGGCGTAGCCGACCGCCAGCCCGTTGATCGCCGGTGGCGCGCACACAGCGCGAGGCACTCGAGCAGCTGGTGCGGCGCCGCGTAATCATGCTGCCGCAGCAGCTCGAAGCGCACATTCCACCGGCGGCGGGACACCGATCCGGCATAGGGTTTCGGGTATGACGAGCAACCCGTTCTTCGAGCGCAGCGCGCTGCCCTACCAGTTGCCACCGTTTGCCGAGATCGGCGAGGAGCACTATGTGCCCGCGTTCGAGCGTGGCATGGCGGAGCAGCTGGGTGAGGTCGCTGCGATCACGGCCGTGGATGAGGAGCCGACCTTCGGCAATACCGTCGAGGCGCTCGAACGTTCGGGGGCGTTGCTCACCAGGGTGTCCAATGTCTTCTTCAATATCGCGTCGTCGGACTCCAGCGCGGGCACCGATGCGATCGAGGCGGAGATGTCCCCGAAGTTGGCTGCGCACCGGGACGCCATCTATCTCGATCCCGCGCTGTTCGCCAAGGTCGAATCGCTCTATCGACGCCGCGCCGAGCTGGGACTGGGCGCCGAGGAACTGCGGCTGGTCGAGCAGTATCACCTCCGGTTCGTCCGCGCCGGCGCCGGGCTGGATGACGCGGGTCAGGCCCGGTTGCGCGAGCTCAACACCGAAATCGCCGCGGCGACAACCGAGTTCGGGCAGAACAATGTGGCTGCCAGGAACGCCGCGACGGTGGTCCTCGACACCGAGGACGAACTGGCCGGACTCAGCCCGGCGGCGGTGACCGCCGCGGCCGAGAATGCCCGATCGGCCGGCCGCGCGGACGCCTGGGCGCTGAGCCTGCAGAACGTCTCCAACCAGCCCGTCCTCGCCCAGCTGGCCGACCGGGACGTGCGCCGCCGCGTGATGACGGCCTCGCTGGGACGCGGGCTGACCCCAGACCTCGACAACGGCAGCCTCGCCGTCCGCATCGCCACCCTGCGCGCCGAACGCGCCGCATTGCTCGGCTACCCCGACCACGCGTCCTACGCCGTGGCCGACCAGACCGCGAAGACCCCCGAGGCAGTCGAAGAGATGCTCGGACGCCTGGTCCCGCCCGCGGTGGCCAACGCGGAACGAGAGGCCGCCGAGCTGACGTCGGCAATGCGGGCCGACGACGAACTCCGCTCGTGGGACTGGCAATTCTGGTCCCAGCGAGTGCGCGCCGAGCGGTTCTCGGTGGACGCCGAGGCCTTGCGCCCCTACTTCGAACTCGAGCGAGTGTTGCGCGACGGCGTGTTCTTCGCCGCCGAACAGGTCTACGGCATCACGCTGCGCGAGCGCGACGACCTGGTCGGCTACCACCCCGAGGTCCGCGTCTTCGAGGTCTTCGACGCCGACGGCAGCGCACTCGGACTGTTCCTCGGCGACTTCTTCGCCCGGCCGTCGAAGCACGGCGGCGCCTGGATGAACGAACTGGTCAGCCAGTCCCGGCTGCTGGACGAGCTGCCGGTGGTGGTGAACAACCTCAATATCGTGAAGCCGCCGACCGGCGAACCGGCCCTGCTCACCTGGGACAACGTCCGGACCCTGTTCCACGAGTTCGGGCACGCACTGCACGGCCTGTTCTCCGATGTCCGGTACCCGTTCTTCTCCGGAACCGAGGTGCCCCGCGACTTCGTCGAGTTCCCGTCGCAGGTGAACGAGATGTGGATGGCCTGGCCGGAGGTACTGGCCAACTACGCCAAGCACATCGACACCGGCGAGCAGATGCCCGCCGAACTGGTCGAGCGGATGTCGGCGGCCGAACGGTTCGGCGAAGGCTTCCGGACCGTCGAGTATCTCGGTGCGGCGCTGCTGGATTGGGCGTGGCACCGCGTACCCGGGGCCGAGGCGCTGGCCGGGACGGACGCCGAGACGTTCGAGGAGGAGGCCCTGCGGAAGGCGGGCCTCGCGATCGAGGCGATCCCGCCGCGCTACCGGACCGGTTACTTCGCCCACATCTTCGCGGGTGGCTACGCCGCGGGGTACTACTCCTACATCTGGAGCGAGGTACTGGACGCGGACACGGTGGACTGGTTCGACGACGGTGCCGCGTCGATCCGCGAGAAGGGCACGGCATTCCGGCGCGAACTGCTCGCCCGCGGCGGATCGGTCGACCCGCTGGTCGCCTTCGAAGCCTTCCGTGGACGCGCGCCTCAGATCGAGCCGCTCCTGACCCGCCGAGGACTGATCAGCTGATGCGAGTGCAGGAGTGGCGCGACGGTGGGCGCCGGCTACGCACGCGAGCCGGCTCGGTGTTCGTCCGCTCCGCGCCAGGCGACGGGCCGACCGTCGTGCTGCTGCACGGTTATCCGTCCAGCTCCTACGACTTCCGTGAGGTCGTCGAGAGGCTCGGCGGCCGGGCCTGGCTCGCCATAGATTTCCTCGGCTTCGGCCTGTCGGAGAAGCCGCGCCCGCACCACTACAGCCTGTTCGAGCAGGCCGACATCGTCGAGGAGGTGCTCGCCGCCACCACGACGGACCCGATCGTCCTGCTGGCGCACGACATGGGCACCTCCGTCGCCACCGAACTGCTCGCCAGGGACCTCGACGGCTCGCTGACCTGCACCCTCGAACGCGCGGTGCTGAGCAATGGCAGTGTGATCCTGGAGAAGGCGTCGCTGCGCCCGATTCAGCAGATCCTGCGCGGCCCGCTCGGGCCGGTGGCGGCACGGCTGGCGAACCGCCCCGTCTTCACTCGCGAGTTCGCCCAACTGTTTTCGGCAGCCCACCCGCTGACGGCGAACGAGGCTCGGGCGCAGTGGGAACTGCTCTCGCACGACGCCGGTCATCGGATCGCGCACCTGCTCACGGCCTATCTCGACGAGCGGGTGACCTACGCCGACCGGTGGCACGGCGCGGTCCGCGACTGGACCAAACCGCTCGGCTTGCTGTGGGGCACTGCGGATCCGGTGGCCACCGTGGCCGTCCTCGACGGACTGCGCGCGCTGCGCCCCGCGGCCACGGTGCTCGAACTCACCGGCCTGGGCCACTATCCGCAACTCGAGGACCCCGAAGCCTTCGCCGCCGGTGCTCGAAAGCTGTTGGCTATCGATAACGCCTAGCCGAATTCGATTGTGGCGTAGCCTGTTTGGAAACGCGCAACGCGGGAATGACGCGAAGACCCGGCCAGCCGGTACCGGGAGATCGACCAGAGGAGTCATGCTCGTGACACGAACCGCACTCGTCTTTGCCGCCGCCACCGCCGCCGTGGCGCTCGGGACCGCCTCCGCCGCAGCGCAAACGGACAATGTCCCGCCGACCGTCGGGGGTGGTTCCGGCATCCTGGTCGACTCGCATGTCGGGTGCACGCTGACAACCATCGGCCGGGACAGCGCGCAACGGCTGGTCGGCTTGACGGCCGGACACTGTGGGCAGCCGGGCGCGACCGTGGTCGTCGAAGGCGATCCCGACGGTGCGGCGGTGGGCCGGTTCGTCTACTCCGATCACACCTTGGACTACGCGGTCATCGAATTCGATTCGGCGCGAGTGACTCCGGTGAACCAGGTCGGCGGCACCACCATCACCGGACTCGGCGGACCCGCCTCCTTCCCGAATGTCGTGTGCAAGCGCGGCAGCACCAGCGGGACGAGTTGCGGTGTCGTCTGGGGCGATGTGCGCGCGACCGCCACCGAGACCTGGACCCAAATGTGTGTGATGAAGGGCGATTCCGGGGCACCGGTAGTGATCGGCAGCACATTGGTCGGCATGGTGAACGCCTATCTCGGCGTCGGCTGCTTCGGACCGGAGGTCGGCACCAACATCAGCGCCATCATGAACGATCTGAACGCGCGCGGCGATATCGGCGCCGGGTACCAACCACTCTGACGTTTCGGGCTACGGCAGGAATCGCGCCAGCTGCGGGACCGCTTCGGCCACGTGATGGGCGTAGAGGCCTTCACCGATCCCGACGAAGTACCAACACTGCGGTGTCCGAACGAGTTTGCCCATCGCCAGGCCGGTGTGCGGGCCACCGCTCAGCACGTATCGGGTGATCTCGGCACCGGACGTGGTGTCGAGGAGGCGGAAGTACGCGTTCTCGATCTGCGCGAAACTCTGTTCGGAGTACGAGGTTACGAGGAAGATCACCGATGTCACCTCCGGCGCCAGCCGGGTCAGGTCGACGGTGATCACCTCGTTGTCGCCCGCGCCGTCGCCCATCGGGCTGTCGCCGCTGTGCGAGACCGATCCGTCGCGGGAGACCAGCTGCTCGTGGTAGACGGCGTCGAACAGGACTTCGCCCGCGAAAAGCAAAGCCGCCGAATTCAAGTCGACCCTGCCGCCGGGTGTGACCGTGCCGTCGTCGTCGACCCACAGGGCTTCGTCGGACGGATCCCAACCCAACGAGACCGCGACATGCTCGGGCAACGTGCCATCGGGATTCTGCAACGGAAAGGACAACCGTGTCCCCTTTCTCAGGGGCGACCACGGTATCCAGCTACCGCAACGCCTGACTATCTCGAAACTTGCCCGGGCTCAACCGCGTTCGGCCGACGATAGCTCCCGTCGCGCCTGCTCACCGTCGAGCGGCTCGTCACCATTGACGTGGCCGGGGCATCTTTTCGACCGCTGCCACCACGGACTCGGCCCGCATCCCTGCCAACCGAGTCCGAAACAGCCCGTTACCGGCCGCATACCCCGCAAATATCGAATCCAACCCCCGACTTTCGGCTACGTCCGGCGAATCACCACCGACGCGCACCCGCAAACGGCATCGACGACGGTGCGTCGCCCGCGTCAGTTCTGGTCGCAGGCGGTGACGGAACCTCGCGAGCCCTGGCCTTTGATGGTGCAGGTGTTCTTGCCTGCGCTGCCGTCGACGAGGTTGTTGTTGACATCGATGGTGATGGTGTCGTCGTCGTTGCCGCCGAAGATGCTGCCGTTGTTGGCGATTGCGGTGATGGTGTCCTTGCCGGTGCCGCTGTTGGGGTCGGCGCCGCTGGCGAAGTCGCTGCCGTCGCCGAGCACGACGGAGTCGGTGGTGCCGACGGTGCCGACGTCGATCTTGTCGTCGCCGTTGCCGCCGATCACGGTGGCGGCGCGGGAGTTTCCGTCCTTGTTGAGCGAGGTCGCCGACAGCACGTCGTTGCCGTCGCCACCGAAAACGCTGGCGCCGAGGTACATGTCGCCGGCTTTGATGGTGTCGTTGCCGTCGTCGCCCCACAGCGCGGAGCCCGAGCCGCCGAGCGTGCCGCCGGTGAGGGTGTCGTCGCCGGGCCCGCCGTGTACCCAGCCGCCGGTCATCTCGTCCACCGTGATGGTGTCGTTGCCCGCGTCCGGGATCGGTGCGAAGGCGTCGCCGTAGATGTCGGCCGCGCCGACGGTCCGGTGGATCGCGATCGTATCCTTGCCCGCACCGCCGAACACGGCGTCGGGCGCGTCCGGCGCGGTGGCGCTCGGCGGACGCTCGCCGAGACTGACGGTGTCGATGGTGATGGTGTCGTCGCCCTCGTCGCCGGACACCCGACCGCCGTGCGCACCGGCGGTGGTCTCCGGCTTGGCGGGATCGGGCTGGAAGACATACCCGAGGCTGCCGACCTTGATCACGTCGTTGCCCGGGCCACCCACGACGGCACCGTGGCGCCCGACGTTGCCGCCCGCGCCCTTCTGCATCGCCGCGTCGCAGGCGGCGGGACGATCTTGCCCGCCGACCGTGATCTCGTCATCGCCCGGACCACCGTCAAGGACGCCACCATTGATGTCGTTGGCGCCGAGGCCATCTGCCGGACAAACGAATCGACCGACATTACGCGCCGAGATCTTGTCCTTGCCCGCACCACCCAACACGACCGCCCCCTCGAGCACGTCCCCCTCGATCACGATCGTGTCATCGCCGTCCCCCGCGTCGAGCACCGCCCCGGCCGGCAGATTATCGGTACAGGTAATGGTGTCGTTGCCCGGCGTCACCGCTCCCCTGCACCCGGCGGGCAAACCCTCGGCCTGCGCCGGACCGGCCAGCACCAGCCCCGCAAGCAACGCGGAAACTCCCACGATCGACCGCGCCCGCATGACCACAGTTCATCCCTCCGTCGCACCGAAAACCTGCCCGGCCAAGATCACCGCCATTCCGTATTCGAACCTGCGGGGCATTCGGATCGGCGGCACTTGGCACTGCGTTCGGTGCGGAAGGATGGGAAATGCGCAATCCTGCGGCAACCGCACTGATCGAAAGCACCACCGACGCGGAAACGTCGAGTCGGGAAATCAGCTCGTGCGGTTTCGCCGCGATGGAAACCGGGTGCAGTGGGTCGGTCTCCATCGCAACGCTCAGGGTGGGATGAGCAGTGTCACAGCGGATTCGCGCACAGTAATCTCGGCGCGACTGTCGGATCGAGCGCTAATCCACCGGATCCGTCTCATAGACCGGGATCCCCCTGGCGTCCAGCATCTGGATGATGCCGACGAACTGATCGCGATCTCCGACGGCCTCCGGAACGTATTCGTTGATCTCGGCGTGGGTGATGTACTTCTGCTCGTGACCGAGGGTGATCAGTTCCTTGATTCCAGCATGGGGCATACGGTGATCTCCAGGTCTCGGGTAGCCGTACTGCTGTCGGCCCAGGGAAGCCAACGCTATCAGCGCCGCGCAGGTGATCGCTGAAATATCGGCGGAATCTACGGTTTCCACGGCTGTGCGACGGCGGCTCCGGCCGTTGGTCCGGTGAGATAGCCCGCTATGTGCGTCAGCCTGCCCCGCTGAGCGGGCGTCAGAAATTTGTAGCCGGGAATCGTGCGACGACAAGTCGTTGCACCGCAATGACATTCAGGCACGGCGATGCTGTGGTATTCGGAAGTCGCAACGGATTACGCGTGCCTCGAATCGCCGAATTCGCCGAACACCTTGCGCGCGTGGACATCAGCTTCGATGCAGCGCGCGGCTCCGGCATCGTTGTCGGCACCGACGATGCGGTCACCGGTGCGATCGAGTACGTCGCCATCGGCCGCGCCGAGGCCGAACACCTCGAGCAACAACTGGCGACCCGACCGAAGGCGCCCTCCAGCCGGACTGAGGCACTGAAGGGCGCCTTCGGTCGATATCGGGCCGAGCATTCAGGACGCGGTACTAGCACATTTACGCTGGACACGGCACGCGAGTACCCGTTCGGGTCAGCCGGAGCGGGCCCGCGATTTGGTAAGATTTGGACTGATCTCCGCTCGCCCCGCAGCAAGAACGTCGAGTTTCCAGCGTGAATTTCGCCAGAGCCATCGTTGTTCGAACTCGAGGGAGTATCAGTGCGACGAGTCGGTGTGCTGCTGATCGTTATCGGTGTCGGCCTAGGCTGGCCCTCGGCGGGCGCTGAGCCGCCGAAACCGGCTGCCGCACCGGCTCGCCAGGCGCTGTATCCCGAGAGCAGCTTCTATCCGCGGCTGATTCGACTCGAACACAGTGGCACGGCCAACGGCACCATTGTGGCGAGCGTCAATACGCTGCAACAAACCGGCGCGATCATCGCGAGTATCGACGGCGGCAAGACCTTTCGGCAGCGCGGCACCATCAGCGATTCCGTGTCCAGGAAGGGCAGCCAGCTGTGCTGTTCCGCGCTGTTCGAACTGCCGACGGCGGTGGGCGATATGCCGGCGGGCACCCTGCTGTGGGCCGACACGGTGTTTTCCGACGTGCTCGATGTCGTGCTGCGCCACGTAGAACAACGACTATGGGCCAGCAGGGACCATGGCGCGCAGTGGGAATTCGTGTCCAGCATCGCGACGTCGAACAGCCTGTTCAGCTTTACCGACTGGGGACCGCTGCTACCGAGCGCGTGGGAACCGAGCCTGTCGATGTCGGCCGACGGGCAACTCGTCGCCTTCTACTCCGACGAGACCGACAGCCGCGACCACAGCCAGAAATTGGTGCAGGTCCGCTCCCCCGACGGCGTGCACTGGGTGAATCAAACGGACACCGTGGTCAGCGACGTCAAATACGTCCGGCCCGGCATGGCCAATGCCCTCCGATTGCCGGACGGCAGCTACTTCCTGAGCTACGAAATCTGCAACACCGACAAGGTGCATCAGTGCCTGGCCTATTTCCGGAGATCAACGGACGGCTGGAATTACGGCGATCCGCGGTTCCTCGGCACGATGGTGCGCACCGGCACCGACGGCGGTTATACCCAGCACGCGCCCTACCCGGCCTGGAGTCCAGGGCCCGGCCCGAACGGCACCCTCCTGCTGTCCGGTCAGATGGTGTCGAGCGTGGACGGCACGGTGACGCCGAAAACCGGGCGGACCATCTTGGCCAACGACACCATGGGCGACGGCAATTGGTATGAAATCCCCGCACCGATCGTCATCGACGGCATCACCGACGCGCCGTGCAAGAACTACAGTTCGGCGCTCTTGCCCGCACCGGACGGAAAATCGGTCATCGAGGCCGCGACCGATCTGGACAGCAACGGAGTCTGCCGCGCGTATTACGCCGAGGGCCCGCTGACCGGCCCACCCCCGCCACCCGTCGCCGCGGGCAAGTAGCGGCCTATTTGGCGATGGTGAAGCTGGTGCCGTCCTTGGTGATCGGACCTGGATGCAGCTCGCCGTTCGTGGCGCCGATCGAGTAGCTCACTGGTTTGAAGGACGCCAACGGCTTTCCGTCGACCTTCACATTGGTGAACACCACCGGGCTGAATCCCGGCAGCGCACTGTTGAGCTGACCCTCGACGATGACCTCCGCGGTCTGCGCGGGCGCGTCGGAATGCGCGACCGTGGTCCGCGTCCAATTCTGTGTCACGTTCGCGACCGTCATCGTGTAGGTCTGACCGTCGAAGTCGACCGAGGCCTGCATCTTGTCGCCGGGGGCCGACGTGATGTCCGGGTAGATCACCGGGTTCGCCGGATACGCCTCCCACAACGCCATCCGATACGTCTGCTGCGCACACATCGCCGCGCCGGGTGCCGAGCCGGTGCCGGTGCTCGCACACGCGCCCGCCGCGGCCTGACCCATTTGTGTGTTCACGCTCTCGGCGGCCCTGATCGCATTACGGAACCACGCGGGATTATTGGCCACCGTCGCGCTCGCCAGGTTCACGATCGCCAGCCCGGGCAGCGACGCCAACGCGCCCGCAGCGCTCACGCAAATGGCCTCGGAACCGGTCTGCATCAACGGCAAGGCCTGCTTGCCATTGACCAAAGTCCCGTTCAAACCGACCCACGGCACCACGCGCTGAATCACGCCCGTGTCGGAGCATTGCACTTCCGGTTCGACCCATTCCGCGGAAATACTCTTGAAGTTCCCGGTGACCACATATCCGGCCCAGTTCGTGCCGCGAATACGCGGTGGCGTCTGCTCCGTCTTCGCGCTCGGCGGTGCCGCATTCGGTGCCGTGCTCGGCTCCGGCGCGCCATCCGCAGTTGCCAACGACGGCGAAACCAGCACTGCCACGATCGCCCCCACCACCGACGCGGCGAGACGGTTTCGAATTCGCGTCCGACCCGGGGTAGTCATCATGAACAGGGACAATAGCCGAAAAGCATCACTGCCGCGCGCCGCCGCGCGGCAGTGTTTTCGCAGGTAGTGAACGGTTTCCGCGAACGTCGGAACTAGCTGACCTGCACCCCTTGAAGGTCGGCAACTCCGGCGTGTCGCCTCCGCCCCACCCGAATTTCACGCCGCGACACGCCGTACACACTCGCACGGGTTGCGCCACCGCGGCCGGATCCGCCGCGGCAAGCGGAGAAGTCAGGGTTTGCTCGGCAACCACCAATTCCGCGTCGCACAAGTCAATTGCACACGGGTGGATTTCATACCCGAGCCGAACCACCGACTATACCCGCATACGGGAATTCTATTCATTTGGCGGACACTCCGGAGCGGCTGCGCGGCAACGACCGTTACCAGTGATTTGCTGAATTAGCACTACCGGCTTCGAGTTTCACCCGTGGATACGAAAGGACCGAATCGACGATGCGGTACTTCATTCCTACCCTCGCAGCAGCCGTCTGTGCCCTTTTCTTCTGTGCCGCTCCGGCAAACGCGGTCGCCACCGACTGCGCGGCGCCCGACGCACCGCCGATTTGCGCGACGCCGTCGAGCACCTGGAAAACCCAGCCGGCCGGCTCGGTCCTCTCGATGCCGCGGGCCGCCGTCAAGGCGTTGGCGATGACACTTGTGCCGCCGCACCATTTCTGGGCGTTCGACAACATCATCACCCGGGAAAGCGGCTGGAATGTCTTCGCCGTCAATCCGGAAAGCGGCGCCTACGGCCTCGGTCAGGCGCTGCCGCCGGAAAAGATGGGCACGCACGGGGCCGACTGGCCGTTCAACCCGGTGACGCAGATCCGCTGGACCTACGACTACATGAACAAGCGCTACGGCAGCCCCATCGGCGCCTGGGAATTCTGGCAAATACATCACTGGTACTGACGGGTCAATCGCGTAAAGCCTTTTCGCGCAACGCGTCCAGAGTCCTGGACAGGATGCGGGAGACATGCATCTGGGAGATGCCGAGTTGCTCGGCGATCTGGGTTTGCCGTTTGGCTTCGAAGAACCGCATGAACAGCACCTCCCGCTCACGCTCGGGCAGCGCGGCGATCAATGGCCGCACCGCCAGGACGTCCTCGATGGTCCGGTAGTCCGGCATCTCGACACCGAGCGCGTCCAGCAGTGACGCACCCGGCCCGTCACTGTCCGTCGGCGCGTCGAGCGACGAGGTCTGATAACCGTTGTGCGCGATCATCGCCTGCGTGACGTCCACGACGTCGACCCCGAGTTCCGTCGCGATCTCGCCCGCTTTCGGCATCCGGCCGAGTCGCTGGAACAGCACGTCGATCGCGGGACCGATGCTCAGTTGAATGTCCTTGAGCCGCCGCGGCACCCGCACCGCCCAGGTGTAGTCGCGGAAATGGCGGCGCACCTCACCCATGATGGTCGGCACCGCGAAGGCGACGAAGGACGCGCCGTAGTTCGGGTCGTACCGGTCCACCGCGGCCACCATGCCCACCCTGGCGGTCTGCAGCAGGTCGTCGAAGTTCTCGCCGCGGCCCGCGTACTTGCGGGCGATGTGCTCGGCCAGCGGTAGGCATCGGGTGATCAGGTCGGCCCGCAGGGTGATTCGGTGCGGGTCGTTCGGTTCCAGCGTGGCGAGCTCGGCGAACAGCGGCTCCAGCTGGGTGTAGTCGTCGGAACTGCGATAGGTGCGGGGCGCTCGCGCGCGGGTGAGTGTCGACGTTTCGGTCACGGTGCTGCCTCGGATCCAGCTGAAGTCGACGATGGCCAGATCCGGACAACAACGGTGCCGAACGGGTGAGGCCGTGGTGGCCGGAACCAGCGCTCGAAACGGCCGTTCATTGAGTACACGCCGTCCGAAGCGCTGTGTCAACAGTGTAGGTCTACACCATCTATCTACACGGTTCGCCGCGCGGTCGCTGGCCGAGGCCAACTCACACGCGCGCGACCGCATCCACGATCGGGCCGGGTAGCACCCGCATCACCTGGTAGGCGAGTCGCACCTCGAACCCCGAGGACACCAGCCCGCGATTGTGCGCGACGGCGGCGACCACCGACTTGGCGACTACGTCGGGATCGTGGCTGTATCCGAAGGCCTTGGCGATCCAGTCCTGTTCGGCAATCGCGCTGCCGCGCAACCGACTTCGGGTGTGAATGCCGGTATTGATCACGCCGGGACAGATCGCGCTCACCCCGACGCCGCGCGCCGCCCAATCGGCCCGCAGGCACCGCGACAGCATGATCACCGCGGCTTTCGAGGCACAGTAGGTCGCCATCCGCCGGTTCGGCAGGTAGCCCGCGCCGGAGGCGATATTGACCACGTGCCCGTGCCTGCGCGCCACCATTCCCGCGCCGAAAAGGTGGCAGCAGTTGATGACACCGTCGAGATTGATCGAGCGCAGCCAGGCCCAGTCGTCCAGGGTGGTCTCGAGGAACGGACCGCCGACGCCGACCCCCGCGTTGTTGACCAAGATATCGACCGGACCGACCTGGTCGGCGAGGTCGGCCACCGCCGCGGCATCGGCGACATCGCAGCTGTAGGCCGAGCCATGGCAAGCTGCCGCGGTCTGCTTCGCAGCGGACTCGTCGATGTCGACGGCGACGACGCTGGCACCTAGGGAGGCGTATCTGCGTGCGGTAGCCGCGCCGATCCCCCGGCCCGCACCGGTGATCACGACGACCGCCCCGCGCGGGTCGACGCGCGTCATGACTGCGCCGCGGCAACGGTTTCCGCGACCACCGGGCGTATTACCCTGCGCCGAGCGATCATTCGCAGTCCGTCGCGCGGCCGCAGCGTCAGCGTCGCCTCCGGCGCGACGGGATGACCTGGCACGAGGTCGAAGACGAACTTCTGGCTCAGCATCGCCGTGATCAACACCGACTCCATCACCGCGAAACTCGAACCGATGCAGATCCGTTTGCCGCCGCCGAACGGCAGATACGCCGAGCGCGCGCGGTCGCGGCCCGCGCCGGGCAGGAAGCGCGCGGGATCGAATTCCTCAGGGTTGGGCCACCATCGCGCGTCGTGGTGGATGTGGTGCGTCGGAATGATCACGGTGGTGCCCTTGCGAATGTGGTGACCGTCGATCACATCGTCTTCGATCGCCACCCGCGGAATCGCCCACGCCGGTGAGAAGTAGCGCATCGACTCCTGGAAACACGCTGCGGTCCAAGGCAATCGGGGCAGATCCGCCGCCGTCGGGCGGCGGCCCTGCAGCACGGTGTCGACCTCCGCCAGCAATCGCGTTCTGGCACCAGGGTTCAGCGCGAGCAGGTACCACATCCACGACAGGGCGTTCGCCGTGGTTTCGTGTCCGGCCAGCATGAAGGTGAGCGCCTCGTTGCGGACCCGGCGCACCGGCAGCCCGCCCGCTTCGTCGGACGCGTTCAGCAGATGGTTGAGCAGATCCGGGCTGTCGGTCGGGTGCGCCCGCCGCTCGTTGACGACGTCCCACACCTCCTTGTCGAGGGTCTGTGCGACCCGCTGAATCCGGCGAAACGGCGGCGGCAGCGGGATCGGCGTCAACGCCACCGCGGCGGCCGCACGCCAGACCTGCTTCGGCGGGGCGGCCACGATGAACAGCCGTTCCAACCGCTCGGCGAACCGCAGCCCATCGGTGACCAGGTGCGACATACCCACCGCGATGCGCCCGAACTGCTGCCCGAACAGGGCGTTGCCGACGACGTTCAGGGTGAGTTCGACCATCTCGCCGACCATGTCGACCTCGACCCGCCCGTGCCGCGCATCGATCCTGGCGACGCTGGCCTCGATCGGCTCGATCATCAGATCGATCAGCCCGTGCAGGTGCCGCTTCGCGAACATCGGCGTGATCATCGCCCGATGGCGTTGCCAGGATTCGTCCTCGTCGGTGAACAGGCTGACCCCGAGCAGCGCGCGCAGTAGCTCGTACTCGAACGACTTGTGATATTTCAGCCGACCGGCGTGCAGCACGTGATCCACGTAGTCGGGATTGATGAACGCGACGAAACGTCTTGTCCCGGCACGGAATCGGAGGATGTCGTGCCCCTTCGTCCGGCCGATCATCCCGCCCTCGTAGTCCAGGCCGATGGTCAAGGCCTCGATGGTGGCGACCAGCGTGCTGGTGTGCCCGGTGGGTTTCGGTCGCGGATCGGCAGGCGCGGCGTCGTGGTCGTCCGTGATGGTAGCCATCGAGTCTCCTGTTCGAGCAGACGGCGGATCCGCGATGATCCGCGTCTCCGAGTCGAGCGAACCGAGGCCCCACCTCGATTGGTGTCGCATGACACCACTGTCCGCGCGTGCCACCAGTTTGTGGTCGGCCGCTCCGCTTGTCAAGATGGAAACGTGGCACGAGCAGGAACTTGGGGCGGGCGCACCGCCGAGCAACGCCGCGCCGAGCGGCGCGAGCGCATGGTCGGCGCGGCCATCGACCTCTGGCGCGAACAGGGCTGGACCGCGGTGACCATGCGGGCCGTCTGCGCGGGCGCCTCGCTCAACGACCGCTACTTCTACGAGGAGTTCGCCGACCGCGACGGCTTGCTGGTCGCGGCCTGGGAGCAGGTACGCGACGACATGCTGTCCCGGCTCACCGTCGCCTTCGCCGAGAACATCGATCGGACACCGCAGGAGATCGCGCGGATCGCGGCCGAGGTGGTGGTCACTCGGATGACCGAAGACCCCGACTACGCGCGCATCCTGCTGATGCACCACGGCGGCAGCACCGCGCTCGAGCAGTGCCGGAGCACGGCGCTACAGCTGACCGCGGGACTGGTTGTCGCTGCGGCACAACCGTTCCTGAAGCCCGACGCCGACCAGATGGGGCTGCGGATGGACGCCATCGTCGGCGTCGGCGGCTTCGTCGAACTGATCAGCGCGTGGCAGGCGGGCACCATCGACTGCGACGGTCAGGAGATCATCGACCAAACCGTCCGGATAGCAACTACTTTCGGCGCGCGATATCTCGCCGACACCTGAAAGCAGCTGCACCGGAGTCGAATCCGCTCAGAGCGCGCGGCGCACCTGGCTGGTGTGTGTCGTCCATTCGAGGATGGTGTTCGCGACCAGCGCCGGGTCGTCGTACATAGGTACGTGCCCCACATCGGGCAGGGTTCGCCAGGTCGCCGACGGCGCCCACCGACGCCAGCCCTCGGCATAGCGGTCGGCGGGGATCATCCGATCCCGGCCGCTCCAGGCGATGAGCACCGGGGTGTCGAGCGTGCCGTACGGCTCGTACTCGGTGGCGATGACCTGCGGCAGATAGTCCCTGATCGCCGTGCAGCGCAACGCGTTCCGGCTCGCGAGGATGGCCTGCTGCGCGCTGACCCGGTCGCCGTGCTCGCAGATGGTGCGCATCGCCGCGCGGCGCAGCCCGGGCGACCGCATGACCAGTGGCACGAGCGGATAGGAGAGACGCATCTGCTTGCGCATCGACTGGAACAGCGCCGGAACTCGCGTCTCGTCGGTCCGCCAGGCGCCGGCCGGCGACAGCGCGACCACACTGCGGGCCCGGCCGCGGCGCGCCAGCTCCATCGCCAGCCAGCCACCCAGCGAGTTCCCCGCGATATGCGCGGTCTCGAATCCCGCATCGTCCATGGACTTTTCGACCGCGTCGGTGACAGCGCTGATCGTGTAGGGGCCCGCGAGGTCGGGCCTGCCGCCGTGGCCGGGCAGGTTCGGCGCGAAGACGTCGTGCTGCCCGCTGAGCAACGGAATGACCGATTCCCAGCAGTGCCACGAGCTGGTGCCGCCGTGCAGCAGCACCAGCGGCTCGCCGGTACCCACCCGATAGAACGGATGCGCGGCGCGGTCGATTTTCGTCCTCATTGACGAGTCCTTTCTACGTCGGATCAGCGAGCGCGAGCCGCGCGAGTTGTCCGAGGGATCGGGCCGTCAGTTCCGGCGGCTCGACGGGTTGGATCATGTGACTGAACAGCAACCGGACCAGGCTGTTGACGAAGAACCGCAGATCGATGTCGGCCCTGAGCAGATGCGACCAGTGCTGATCGGCGTGGGCGAGGCCGAGCAGGGTCGCCGCCTCGACGAACGGGCCGGACTGGGTGGTCACCATCAACAACATCTCGTCCGGGGTATCCGGGGCCGCGGTGAGAATGACCGTGGCCAGCGGGTCCTCGGCGATGGTGCGCAGCACGAAGTCGGCGACGGCGGTGATCGCCGCGACCGGGTCGTCGTTGTGCTGCTCCAGCAGCGCCGTGGTACCGGACAGGTACCGCTCGGTGTTGTGCCACGACATCGCCTCGAGCACACCGGCTTTCGAGCCGAACTCGTTGAAGACGGTCCGCCTGCTCACGCCCGCCCGGTTCGCGATGTCGATCATCCGGACCGCGTTCCAGCCGGTACTGCCCGCCAGTTCCAGCGCGGCGTCCAGCACGCGCTGCCGGGCGAGCGCGCGACTGGCCGCGCGCAGGGAGGTGGTCTCGGCGCTGTTCACGGGTGACATCCTCCCTTCCCGGCCTGGTTGACACCCAACCAGCCAACCTGGATAGTTGCACTCTGATGCTATCAGAGTGCACTTTGCGCACTATGGAGTCTTGAAGATGCAAATCGTGGAGGAACAGTGCCGTTACCCGCGGATTTGGCCGATCGGCTGTCGCTACCGCTGATCGCTGCCCCGATGACCGGCGTGTCCGGGCCCGAGCTGGCCGCGGTGGCCTGCCGCAATGGCGTGATCGGGTCGTTTCCGACACACAATGCGGCGACCGTCGAGGTGCTCGACGAGTGGTTGACCCAGCTCGGCACCGACCTGTCCGAGCACCCCGATGCCGCGCCCCTCGCGCCCAACCTGGTGGTACACCGCACCAACCACCGGCTCGCGGGCGACGTCGATCGGCTCATCGCACACGGCGTCGAGCTCGTCATCACCAGCGTCGGTTCGCCCGAGCCGGTCGTCGAACGACTACACGCGGCGGACTGTCTGGTGTTCGCCGATGTCGCGAGCCTCCGCCATGCCGAGCGCGCCCTAGAAGCGGGTGCCGACGGGCTGGTACTGCTCACGGCGGGCGCGGGCGGGCAGACCGGATCGGCGAATCCGTTCGCCTTCGTGCGCGCGATCCGCGAACACTTCACCGGCCCGCTGGTGCTGGCAGGCGGGATCAGCGACGGACCCTCCCTACTCGCCGCCGAAGCGCTCGGCGTCGACCTGGCCTACATGGGCACCGGCTTCATCGCGACCACCGAAAGCCTTGCCCCCGAGGACTATCAAGCCGCCGTGGTGGCGGCGTCCCTCGACGACGTCCGCCAGACCGAACAGGTCGGCGGACTCCCCGCCAACCTGCTCGCCGAATGGCTGGAAGCGCAACGCGCGCCGACGGTTTCGGCGGGCGACTTCCAGGCGGACCGGCTGATGAACGGCCGCACGGTATGGAGCGCCGGGCACAGCGTCTCGGGCGTGCACTACGTGTGCTCCGCCGCCGAAGTGATCGACCGGGTGCGCCTGCAATACCGCGCCGCCCGCAACCAACTGCTCGAAATCTCGTGCTGATGAAGGGAATACCAGCGATGACAGACCAGAACTCGATGTGGGGTCCGGTCACCCGGGTGCTCGATCGCGCGTGCACCTACTACGCCGACCGCGTCGCCGTGATCGCGGGCGACCGGTGGCTGACCTACGCGCAGCTACGGTCGCTGTCGAACCGCATCGGCAACGGGCTGATTCGGCTCGGCGTCGCCAAGGGTGAGCGGGTCGGGCTGTTGATGCCGAACACGCTGGAGTACATCCCGACGCAGCACGGGATCTGGAAGTCCGGCGCCGTACCGGTCCAGATGGCGGCGCGTGCTTCGACCGAGGATCACTGCTACTTCCTGACCGAGTCCGCGGCGACCACGCTGATCTACCACGAAGCGTTCGACGGCACCGTCGCCGAGATCAAGGATCGGGTGCCCACACTGCGCAGGCTGATCCGGCTGGGCGACCAGCCGAATCCCGCTGCGGCGGACTACTACGAAACATTCGACACCGCAGCGGATTCCGATCCGGAGGTCGCGGTCTCCGAAGACGACACGGCGCACGTGATGTTCACGTCGGGCTCGACCGGCACCCCGAAGGGCGTGCTGTTCACCCACGGCCAGATGAGCCACTATCTGATCACCGCGGGCCTGGAAATCGGCGACGCCCGGCCGGGCGAGGTGTTCGCGCACGGCGCGCCGCTGACCCACTTCACCCAGGTCTTCGTGCTGCCGACCTTCATGCGCGGCGGCACCAACGTGATCCTGCCCGGCTTGGACGTCGACACTCTGCTCGATGCCGTTGTGCGCCACCGGGTCACCGCGACCGCGGTCGTGCCCACGGTGATCTACCTGCTGCTCAATCACCCGAAACTCGCTGCGGCAGACCTGTCTTCGCTGCAGACCGTCGTCTACGCCGGTTCACCGATGGCACCGGACAAACTGCGTGCCGCGATCGAGGCACTCGGCGCGGTCTTCATCCAGACGTACGCAGGCACCGAACCAGGCTTCCTCACCTGCTTACGCAAAGAGGACCACCGGCTCGACACCCCGGAAGCGCTGGCGCGGCTCAGCTCCGCGGGCCGACCGCTGTTCCACGTCGACATCTCCATCCAGGACGACGACGACAAGCACCTGCCCGTCGGCGCGGTCGGTGAAATCTGCGCCCGCCAGCCCGGCCGGATGTCCGGCTACCTCGATGCCAGCAAGGACACCGAGGCGCTGCGCGACCATTGGGTCCACTCCGGCGACGTCGGCTACGTCGACGCCGAAGGCTACGTGTTCCTCATCGACCGCAAGAAAGACCTCGTGGTGACCGGCGGCTTCAACGTCTTCCCACGCCAGATCGAAGACGTACTGGCCACCCACGCCGCCGTCGCGCATTCCGCTGTCATCGGGATACCGCATGACAAATGGGGCGAGGCCGTGCACGCCGTCGTAGTGCCGAAGCCGGGCCACTCGGTCACCGCCGACGAACTGATCGCGCTGGTCAAGGAGCACAAGGGCAGCGTCTGGGCCCCGAAAACCCTCGACTTCGCCGAAGCCCTCCCGCTCAACCCGTCCGGCAAGGTCGACAAGAAGGCACTGCGCGCACCGTACTGGGCGGGCCAGGCCCGACAAGTCAACTGACACTGCCGAATTGGATGTCCCTGATATGCCGTACAGCAGGGACATTCCACTCCTACTCTTGATCCCGTGCGCCGGCTTCTCCCCCTCTTGCTGCTATCCCTCGCCGCCTGCGGCGCCGAACCGGCCACGACAGCACCACCCCCGACGACCACCACGGCCGCCCCGTACGTCCGCACACCGCTGGACTGCAGCAAGCTGACCGTCACCGCCCTGAACGTCGAACCCGGCATCGGCTACATCTTCGGCACCCACGCCGAATGGCTACCCAAGGGCCAGTACATCCGCATCAGAGTGGCAATCACCAACACCGACAACACCTTCCACACCACCCGCCCCACCGACTACCAACTCGACGACGCCGCCGACCACCCCCACCAAACCAGCGTCGACGCGATGGAAATCAAACGCCAACCGAACGAAATCAATATCGGCGCGGGCAACCGCCTGGAAATGGACCTCTGGTACGACATCCCCCTCGACACCACCCCAAAACTCCTCCGCGACAACACCTGCACCACCACCATCCCGCTCCCCGGCTGACGAGCGGCGACAGCTGCCCGTCAGGGGGTGGGGATGCCGGACCAGAGTTCGCAGTGGTGGTTTCGGGCGGCGTCGGTGGTGGTGATCTTCTCCGGGTTGAGGACCAGGTCCTGGTCGCCGGTGTGGCGTGGCCAGTCGGGCAGGCCGCGGGAGTTCGGGTCGCCGGTGCGGATGAAGGCGGACCAGTAGCGGATCATCTTGTCGGACAGGATCTTCTGGGCCGGTGTCGCCGGAGGGGTGGCCTGCGCCAGGTCGAACAGGTAGGGCAGTTCGAAAGCGTGCGACGCACCGAGCGGGAACGGTGGCGGCGACGGCAAGCCGGGTAGCGGTGCCGCGTTCTGGTCGGCGAATTCGTAGGCATAGACGGGGCCGGTGCGGACGAGGGATTTGGTCGCGTCGGCGATGGGGCAGACGAAGATGTGGTCTGTCATGACCGCCGACCAGGCCAGCACCGGTTGCGGATAGGCGTCCAGCGGATACCGCGCGGCCACGGTGTCGGCATGTGCACCGAACGTCTGCAGTAGCTGGGGGTACTCCTCGGCGGTAATCGTCCGGCCGGCCACGAAGCTCGTGTACTCGTCGTGATTCGCGCCGATCAACACCGGCACCTTTGCGGCTTTACCTTCCCGGAAAGCGGTCACCGGGTCTTCGGGCAGCAAGGGTTGGCCGAAGGCCGGGCTGGGCAGCCCGGACCCGTCCGATCCGGTGTACTGCAACGTCGTCGCGGCAAGCTTGTCCGCGGGGATCGCGCGCAGGCACTGCGCGGTCGCGGCATCGGTGCCGGGGCAGCCGAGCGTCGTCGCGTACTGCTCGCTCTTGTCGACCGCGGTCTGCCGGTCGACCTGCAATTCGCAGGGCCCGCTTTCCAGAATCGCGCCCTGGAACAGCCGCTCCGACCGGGGCGACACCAGGTGATCGCAGACCGACATCGCGCCCGCCGACTCACCGGCAATGGTCACCTTGGCCGGATCGCCGCCGAACGCGGCGATATTGTCATGCACCCATTGCAACGCCGCCTGCTGATCCAGCAGCCCGAAATTGCCGACCTGCCCGTCCTCGTGCGCCACCGCCGAATGTCCGAGAAAACCCAGCGCACCGAGCCGGTAGTTGATCGTGACCACCACCATGTCACCGGTGCGCACCAGCCGCGACGGGTCGTACTCGGCACCGCTACCGGACACAAAGGCGCCGCCGTGGATCCACACCAGCACCGGCCGGCGCTGCGCGGCCGCACCGGCCGGCGTCGACACATTCAGGAACAGGCAGTCCTCGCTGCCACCGAGCTCGCCGGTCAGTTGGGGCTGATTACACCGCGACCCCGGTGTGGTCGCATCCCGCTCCTGGGTCCAGTGGGCCGGTGCCACCGGCGGTTTCCACCGCAACTCCCCGGTCGGCGGCGCCGCATAGGGAATCCCCGAAAACGATCGGGTGTCCCCCGCGAGCTTCCCGCGCACCGGACCGGACTGCGTCCCGACCACCACCGAGTCGGTCGCGGGTCGATCCTTCTCGTCGCCGCACGCGGTGACGCCGCTGAACACCGCCGCCATGGCGGCGACACCCACCGCGACCCGCACGCCACGCCTACGTACCCGCAACCGGAGCTTGTCAGCGTTCATCGCGGAGCCTCTCTGTCGCGGGCGGTCAGCGCTCAATCGGCGAGATCGGTAGCCGGCTTCGCACCGATGAGCTCACTGAAAGTCTGCACGACCTGATCATGGTATTCGCGAACCAGTGTCTCGATCATGCCGATCGCGGACAGGTCGAGGTCGACCTTCGACTCCCAGACCTCCAGAAGTTTGCGGCAGAGCACGACGTGGCCCGCGGGCTCCACCGGATCGTAAAAGGCCTGTCCCGCTTCGGGAATGGAGATCAGCATCTCGCCGACGGTGTTGAACAGGCTGAGGAATCCCGGCTTACCGAGCGCGGCGAACATGCAGCGCAGCATGTGCAGCTCGGCCGCCATGATGTCGGTCAGCTCGGATTTATCGTCGCCGACCAGCAATTCGAGCCGGTCGAGCGCGTGCACCGCCCGCGACATGTCGTAGCGGCGCGGCTCGGCGGCGACCGCGCGGATGGCGTGCATGACCAGCATGTGGTCGACGTCGATGACGTCGGCGAAGATCGTGGCGGCCCGGTCGGGCACCCGATGGGCGAACCGGAACAGGAAACGCCAGGTGTCGATGCCGCCGTAGAGCTGGATGTCGCGCACGAGATAGCCGAGACCGCGGCGCGCCTCGACGAAGCCGAGTGCGGCGAGCCTGCCGAGGGCGCTGTTGGCGGTCGGCGTGCTGACGCTGAACTCGGCGGCCACCTGGCGCACCGACGGCAGCAGTTCACCGGGCTGGTAGCCGCCTGCCGCGATGCGATAGGCCAGCTGCTCGGTGATGTCGTCGACGACCGTTGGTGTTGCCACGCCGGGATTCTTCCAGGCTTCCGGTCGAGGCCGCGCCACCTCGGCGGCCGCGGACGAGCGGGCGGGCGGCGGCGCGGGGCCCGCCCAGCTCGTCGTGGTCACCGGCGGAACTCCTATGCTCCCGACGCGAGTTGGTCGGCGACCACCTGCGACTTCTCGAAGCGGTAGTCGTCGAGCGGGAACTTGCGATTGCCGCGACTGGCCTCGAAGAAGCCGGACGGACGCAGATAGGTGCTGTCCCCCTGCGAGTTTCGGTAGTAGGTCGGCACGTGCCCGTTGAGTTCGTTGAAGTAGAACCGCACCGCCTCGGCGCGCTGCAGGGTCTTGCGGTGGTAGGCGTCGTGCGCGTCCTGGCGCACCTCCACCGTGGTCGCGCCGCGGCGAATACCTTCCTTGATGGCGCGCACGGCGTGATCGGCGGTCATCTCCACGAAGGCGTGCCAGCCGCTGCCCGTCCACGAGTACGGCCCGACCAGCGTCCACCGGTTCGGCAGGCTCGGCACCGAAACACTCTGGTACGCCTGCATGCCGTGCTCGGTGTAGAACTTGCCGAGATCGAATCCGTTGCGCCCCACGATGGTTCCCGGCCGGTAGGTCTCCGGATCGGAGAACACCTCGTAACCCGTTGCGAGCACGATCATGTCGAACTTGTGCTCGACGCCGTCGCGGGTCTTGATGCCGCGCGGGGTGATCTTCTCGATCGGGTCGGTGGTCAGCGTGACGTTGTCGCGGTTGAACGCCTCGAGGTAACCGTTGGACATGGTCGGGCGCTTGGCGACGACACCGAAGTTCGGCGCGAGCTGCGCCCGGGTGGCCGGGTCGTCGATGATCATCTTCAGGTATCGGCGGTAGGCGGCGATGGTCCACCGGTCGAAGGCGGTGACGGTCGGGCGCACCACCCGCATCGGCGCCGCGACGGCGGCCCGCAGCACGAGGTCGGCTACGACAAGAACACCGCCGTGCACGGCGGCCTGTAGCCCTGGCACGCCCAGAATGCGCTGGCCGACGTTACGTATGGCGAAATCGGGCTTGGGCAGCGACCACACCGGAGTGCGTTGGAAGACACCGAGTTCGGCGACCTCGGGCGCGATGGACGGAATGATCTGCACGGCACTGGCGCCCGTGCCGATGATGCCGACCTTCTTACCGGCATGGTCGTAGTCGTGGTCCCAGTTGGACGGGCGCTGGATCTTGCCCTTGAACGACTTCCAGCCCGCGATGCCCGGATCTTCCTTGGGCCGGACGAAGGCGCCGACCGCACTGATCAAAAACCGCGCGGTAATGGTCTTTCCGTCGTCGGTATGCAGCTTCCAGTAGTTGTTGGCGTCATCCCACTCTTCGCGCAAAACGTTCGTGTTGAAACGCAAATGTGGATACAGCCCGAACTTGCGGGCCACGTCCATGTGGTACTGCTTGACCTCGGCACCGTACGGGAATACTCGGCTCCACCTGGAGTTACGGGCAAACGAGTACTGATACGCAATGGCCGGAATGTCCACGCCGAGACCGGGATAGGTGTTTTCCTGCCAGCTGCCGCCGACCTCGTCGGCCCGCTCGATGATGACGAAGTCGCCGACCCCGGCCTGCTTCAGTTTCACACCGGCCGCGAGTCCGCCCGGCCCGGCGCCGATTACCGCGACCTGATGATCGGGCGCGTTTGTCTCATTGGACAGAGGAGTCGAAAAGCTCACGGTCGTTGTCTTTCTCGTGACGGGTTGCTGGAAGCGATCGCGCCCGGGATATTCATCATCCACGGTCCGCCGGGTTGTCGACACCGTGGTCGGCCCGGAACGGCACCCGATCGGCGAGGCGGTCGAGCCGGTCGAGCAGGCCGTTGTCCTCGACGGCGGCGTGGATGTCGGGTTTGGCCGCCGCGGTCATCAACGCACGGACCGGTCCGGGGAACCAGCGGGCGAGCGGGTAGGAGATCCTGGCCTCCAGGCGGATGGGCTCGACGGCGACATTGCGCCGGATGGCCCGCACGATGATGCGGCCCGCCTTGTCCGGGTGCATGCCGAGCAACGCTTGACCTTTGAGCATCGTCTTGCGGGTGATCGAGGAGCGTTCCTCGTCCAGCACCGACGACATGCGGGCCGTCGCCGAAAGATTGGTGGCGATCAGACCGGGACAGACTGCGGTGACACCGATCTGATGTGTCACCAACTCGGCGCGCAGGCATTCACTGAAGTGCTTCACCGCGTACTTGCTGATGCTGTACGGCGCGGTGTACGGGGCGGCGGCGAAGGCCGCCATGGAGGCCACGTTCACCAGGTGCCCGCCGCGGCCGCGTTCGACCATCTGCGCGCCGAAGATGCGGCAACCGTGGATCATTGCCATCAGGTTGATGTCGATGATGCGCCGCAGATCCGCCATCGGGACGTCCAGGAACGGCCCGCCGACGAGGATGCCCGCGTTGTTGACCACCACGTCGGGCACCCCGTAGGTGCTGCGGATCTCCTTGCCGAAATCCTCGAGTGCGGCGGTGTCGGCGACGTCGAGCCGGTACGCCACGGCGAGACCGCCGAGCCGGCGGATCTCCGCGACGGCGTCCTGCGCGGAGTCCAGATCGATATCGGCGACAACGACTTCCGCGCCGACGGCGGCCAGCGCCTTGGCGGTGCCGCGGCCGATACCGCTGCCCGCGCCGGTAACCACCGCGATGCTCGGATAGAAGGGTTTCATGTTCGTCCTCGATTCGACGGGGTGTTATGCGACGCGGGTGCGGCGGGTGAACCGGCGCTTGGCCGACGGACGCTGCACCGAACCGTTGAGGGTGCGCTGGTTGAACGCGCCGATCTCGCCGATCGCCTGCCTGGCGTCCGGCAGCAGGTCGGCGGCGACCTGGAAGACGTGAATGCCCTTGTCCCAGACCTGCATCGTGCAGGTCACGCCGGCCTCGGCGCAGCGCTCTGCGAGTGCCTCGGCGTCGGCGAGCAGCACCTCGGTGGAGCCCACCTGGATCAATACCGGTGGGAGCCCGGTGAATTGATGATTGACCGGTGACCACTTCGGGTCGAGCACACCGTCCACCAGCATGCCGAGCCGGACCGGAAGGGCTAGCGCGGCAGCGCTGATCATCGGATCGCGACGATCGTTGGGGTGCGCGACGCGGCGGGTCGAGTCGTAGTCGGCCCACGGCGCGATCGCCACGATCGCGCCCGGCATGGGCAGGCCACGCTCGCGCGCGGCCAGTGCGAGCCCGAAAGTCAGTCCGCCACCGACCGAATCACCGGCGAAGACGATGCGTTCGGGCGGAAAGCCTTGCGACAGCAGCCATTCGTAGGATTCGACGCAGTCCGCGATGGTCTCCGCCAGGCGCGCCTTCGGCAGTTGCCGATAGCCGACGTTGAACACCGGCATGCCACTCGCCCTGCCGATCCGCGCCACCAGCCGACGATGCGAGTTCAGGCCACACGCCACGAACCCGCCGCCGTGGAAGTAGAGGATGGCGCTGTCTTTGACCTGCGTCGGGTCCGGCATGTCGCGCTGCCACACCCACTCCGCCGGGAAGCGGTCGAAAAGCATTGACCGCCGGACTGTTCCGCGCGGCGGCAGCAGCAGCGCGGCCAGCGGATCGAGCAGGCCGCTGAGGTGGAAATTGCGCGCGTCGCGGAAGGGAATCCCGCGGCCGACTAGGGCCACGATCGCATTCATCCCCAGCCGCAGCGTCGCATAGGACAGCGGGTGTGCGATGCGCAGCACGAGGCTCGCGCGGCGCGGCAGTTCGATCGTCACAGACGAGGCGGGAGGCCGGGCCAGGGCCCGTGGCGCGGTCGGCATGTGCGTCTCCTTTGTCCCGGCAGCATTGCCGTTGTCCCCACTGTGTAACACAGTGTAGATTGTCTGGGACAGTAGCACGAGGGCGTGCCGTTAGGAACCGAGGTAAGAGATGACCAAGTTCGACGACAAGCTGGTGATCGTGACCGGCGCGGGCAGCGGCATCGGCCGGGCCACCGCCATTCGATTCGCGAAATACGGTGCCCGAGTGGTGACCAGCGATCTGAACAAAGACACCGCACAGGACACGGTCGCCACCATCGAGGCAACCGGCGGGCGCGCGTACCCCTACGCGGTCGACGTCTCAGACGATGCGGCTATGACCGCCTTCGCCGCCACGGTCTACGACGAACACGGTGCGCCGGACGTCCTCATCAACAACGCGGGTTACACCACGGCCGGGCCGTTTCTCGGGCACAGCGTCGCGGACTGGGACCGGATCATGGGCGTGAACTTCTGGGGAGTTGTGCACGGCAGCAAGCTGTTCGGACGCCAGATGATCGACGCGGGGCGCGGCGGGCGAATCCTGAACGTGACCTCACCCGCGGCGGTACTGCCGATCCCACTCAGCACCGCCTACTGCACCAGCAAGGCCGCCGCGCAGATGCTCACCGAGTGCCTGCGGCTCGAGTTCGCCGGGACCGGCGTCGGTGTCACGGCGGTGCTGCCCGCGTTCATCAACACCGGTTTCTATCCCAACGCGCAGATCGTCGGCCTAGACGAGCAGCAGGGCATTCGCGGCAGAAACATCTCGGTGCTCGCCGCAGGCCTGGTGGCCCGCAGCCCGGAAACGGTGGCGCGCAATATTGTTCGGATCGCCGAGCGCAATCCCGCGGTCGCGCCGACCCCGTTCGAGGCAAGACTGGCATGCACGGCGGGCCGGGTTTCCCCCGGCGGCGCGCGCCTGGCCGCCCGGTTCATGGACATCGAGGGACTGCTCGGCACGGCCGAACGTTTCGTACCCGACGCGATTCTGCGACGGCTCGATGCCGCGGCCGCCCGCGCGGTAGCCGCGCGCGACTGAATTCGACTGTTCCATAGACCGTTTCGAGGATTTAGACCGACGAACGGTCACCGATCTGCCGCAGGAGGCGGCGGCTAACCCTCAGGAGCCGCTGCCTGTGGACGGGCGCGAGCGCCGCCACTCGCAGACGGCGTGGTCGGCGTCGGGGCGGTCGACGCCGTTTCGGGCGCAGCCCTGCGCCGTGTAGCCGTTCCGGTCGTAGCCGAACCTGTCATAGCCGGATCGGTTGTAACCGAAGCGGTTGTAGCCGAACCTGTCGTAACCGAAGTTGTCGAAACCGTCCGCCCCGTATTTCGGATTCTCGTTGAGATGGCCCGGACGATGCTGCGGACCGGTATTGAGGGTGCCGTCGGGGTTGGTGCAGCCGACGTCCGTAGGCAGACGACACGGGGCGGCGGACGCTGACGGGATGATCACTGCTACCGGAGCCAGCGCCAAGGTCGCAGCGACCACGGTCCGCACCACTACCCGTCGGGCTCTGCCGGTACTCACGCTGTTCATCGTCACCATCGACCTCTAGTTCACCGGGAACGCGCACACCGCGTTCGGATTCGAGACAAACCCTTCCCACCGGAAGCTTTTCCGGTCGCGGCAAGGTGTCTAATGCATTGGGTTGCAGTGGTTTTCAGTCAGCAACTGCCATAAATCCAATTTATCCGAAACGAATCTGTTTCCGCCTCAGGGGAATCCCCCATTTCACCATCCATCGTGGGACGTACCCTTCCGGTGGATCGCGCGGCCGGGCAACCCGTCGGCCACGTTCCATGACTCGACTCGCACGCCGCTTCGCCCCCCACACGGCTATTACGTCCGATCGGTCGGACTTATTGCGATAGGATGAGGACATGACGAACAGGCACCCCGCCGACGGGCGCCGAGCACGCGGCGACCGATCCAGAACCGCCGTGCTGGACGCGGTGGTCTCGATGGCCTCCGTCGCCGGGCTCGGCGCGCTGAGCATGGGCCAGGTCGCCGCCGAGGCAGGCGTGAGCAAGTCCGGCCTGTTCTCGCTCTGGCGCGACAAGGAAGAGCTGCAACTGGCGGCCATCGAACGCGCGCGAGCACAGTGGGCGGAACTGGTCGTCGCGCCCGCACTCAAAGCCCCGGCAGGCGTGCGCCAGCTGTGGGCGCTGCACGAATCCCGCCTGGCGTTCTACACCGATCTCGTGCTGCCCGGCGGCTGCTTCTTCGTGGCCATCCAGCACGAATTCGACGACCAGCCCGGGCCGGTACACGACCTGCTCGTGACCAATGCCCACGAGTGGGATGCGTTCGTGCACTCCATCATTCGCACCGCACTCGATAGCGGGGAGCTGCGGCCGGACACCGATCCCGGCGTCCTCTCCTTCGAACTCGACGCGCTGGGCTACGCCGCGGTCACCCGCGCCCGGCTGCTGGATCGCGACGCCGCGTTCGCCCAGGCCCGCGCCGCCATGCTGGGCCGACTGCGGGCGTACTGCACCGATCCGTCGATCCTGCCCGAATCATGAACTTGCGGACACCTGGATAGCCGCCTGATCGATCCGGCTCGGCGAGAGCGTATGTTGCGTAGGTAATTTCCCTGCCGCGAACGGGCAGAAGGGATGGTGCGAGGGTGCAGGCCGAGCCAGCGAGACCCGCCGATCGGGTTCCCGCTATTTCGCCGGATTCGACCAGGCTGCGGACGTTTTCGACCAGCAGACCACCTGGCCTACGCTGCGTCGGTCAGATCGATCTCTCGACGCACGACGCGTGGGAGACCGCCCTGGCCGAGCTCCCCGGCACCCCCGACATCCACCTGGAATTGTCCGAGCTGACCTTCATCGACACGCACGGCACGCTGATACTGATGGAAGCGACGAATCAGGCGGCGCAGGGCCGCCGCGTCGTGCTGCACAACCCGCCCGAGACGCTGGTCCGCATCCTGGAGCTGTTCTGGCCGTCGCTCCCGACAATCGAGGTTGACCGCGCATGACCGCCACCACCGCCGGACCACCCGACACCGATCCCTTCGCGCATCCGGCACTGTTCTACAGCGACACCGAGGAGTACCTGGCGGGCACCGTCGGGTTCATCCGAGAGGGGTTGGCCAACCACGAGCCTGTGGCGGTGTCGGTCCCCGGACCGAACCTGGACTTGATTCGTGCCGAACTCGGGGCCGAGGCCGACGCGGTGAAGCTGATGGACATGACCGTCGAAGGCCGCAACCCCGGCCGGATCATTCCCGGTGTGCTCCGCGCGTTCGCCGACACCTATCCGACCGGACGGGTGCGGATCATCGGCGAACCCATCTGGGCCGGTCGCTCGGCGACGGAGTATCCGGCCTGCGTCCAGCACGAGGCGCTGATCAATGCCGCGTTCACCGGTCGCGCGGTCACCATCCTGTGCCCCTACGACACCGAACGCCTCGACCCGACCGTGCTGGTCGACGCGCACGCCACCCACCCGACCCTGATCGACCGCAGCGGCGAACGCCCCAGTGGCGCATACGATCCCGATCGCATCGTCGCCTCGTACAACAAACCGCTGTCCCCGCCGCCCGCGATCGCCCGCGTGTTCGCCTTCGACGCCACCTCGCTCACCGAAACCCGGCACCGGGCAGGCGAATACGCGCACCGGGCGGGCATGGTCGAGGATCGCATCATCGATCTGGAACTGGTCATCGCCGAGACCATCACCAACTCGGTGGTACACGGCGGCGGCAGCGGCACCCTGGCCCTCTGGATCGACGGCAGGCAACTGCGCGCCCAGGTCCGCGACGCGGGCCACATCACCAACCCCCTGGCAGGCCGAGTACCACCGAAACCCTTCCAATTCGGCGGGCGCGGCCTGCTTCTCGTCAACCACCTGACCGACCTGGTCCGCATCCACACCGGCGTGCACGGCACCACCATCCAGATGGACATGCGCCTGGCCTGAGCGGCGTGACCCCGAAAAGCCAACCGGTACATCACTTCCCGGTGAAATTGGCCTTCCGGCGCTCGATGAACGATTGGACGCCCTCCGCGCCGTCGGCGGTCGCGAACAGCTTGGTGACGTCACCGACCAGGTGTTCGGCGGCAGCGGCGTTGCCTTCGTCGCGCGCTCGGTGTGCGGAGGCGAGGATCGTGCGGACGCCCAATGGTGCTGAGTCCTCGGCGATTTCGGTGGCCAGGGTCCGTGCCGCGGCCAGCGCCGACTCAGCATCGGGCGTGACCTGCTGGACCAGGCCGATGCGATGGGCCTCGGCGGCGTCGAATTCGGCGCCGGTGAGGATCCAGCGCATCGCGTTGCCCCAGCCCGCTTCACGCCAAAACCGCAGTGTCGCACCGCCGAACGGGTAGATACCGCGGCGGACCTCAAGCTGACTGAATCGGGCACCCTCGGCGGCGATCCGGATGTCGGCGGCCAGCAGCAGTTCGATGCCGAGCGTCATGCACCACCCCTGGGTCACCGCGATCACCGGCTTGGTCCAGTTGTAGTTCAGCCGCCACGGGTCGAGACCGTCCTCGGGATAGCTGATCGCGCCCGTTGCCAGCGCGGGCGCGGCGTCGACCAGGTCGAGGCCCGCGGTGAAATGGTCGCCCTTGCCGTACAGGACACCGACGCGCAGGTCGTCGTCGTTTTCGAGCAGGGCGTACGCGCGGGACAGCTCGGCGAGCATCTCGAGGGTGAAGGCGTTGCGCTTCTCCGGGCGGTTGAGTCCGATGAGCAGGACATGTCCGTCGCGTTCGACGGTAACGGTGTCGGCCATGAGCTCAGTCAACAACAGCCCTATGAATTATGCAATAGTCCATAATCGACACCGGGTCGGCCGCTCACGCGCCGGATTCGACACGAATCTCGCCCGCCAGCCGCTGGAAGGTGCTCGCGACGTACTCGATTCGCGCGTCCTCGAGTTCGGGCCGCGGGTAGGTGGAGCGGAAGATCGCCTCGCCGTCGAACATGTGCACAATCGAGGTGGCCAGCAGGCGGGCGACGTCGGGCGGGACGGCGGGCGACAGCGCCGCGATCGCGACCCGCTCGACGTCGTCGAGCAGCGCCTCGGCGACCGGGGCGAGCCTGGCCCGCAGCTCCGGCTCGGTGCGCGCGGCGACGAGCAGCTCGAACCAGACCGTGTTGGTCTCCTGGCGGATCTGATTGCGGGCGCGGTGCAGGATGTCCGTCAAATCCAGTGGCTGGTCGGTGCTTTCGCGCGGGTGGATATTGTCGAACGCGCGCATGTGCCTGCGGCCGACCTCTTCGGCGGCGGCCACGACCAGGTCGGTGCGCGAGTCGAAGTGCCGGAAGATACCGCCCTTGGACACACCCGCCCGGCGGCTGATCTCGCCGAGCGAGGCATTGTGGTAGCCGACCTCGGCGATGGCCTCGATGGTGGCCTCGACGAGTTTGCCGATCGTGGCGGCGCGGCGCTGGGCTTGGGTGCGGCGCGGCTCGGTCACCGCACCTGGGACCTGAGGAATCGTCCGGTGCGGTCGGTGCCGAGGATCGGCGCGGGCGTGCCGTCGCCGAAGACGTACTTGCCGCCGATGAAGACGGCCGAGACCGCCCCGTCATTGCGATTCACCATGCGAGACAGGTTGTCATACTGCGCGACCGTGCTTTCGGCATAGGCGTCCAGCGAGGCATCCAGATGTGCGGGGTCGATGATCACCAGATCCGCCCGATCGCCCTCGCGCAGGTGGCCCGCGTCGATGCCGTACCAGTCGGCGAGCTCACCGGTGAGCCGGTGCACCGCGCGTTCCAGCGAGATGAACGGCGCGCCGGACTGTTCGGCGTCGCGCACCCGGCGCAGGAAGCGGAGCCCGAAGTTGTAGAACGCCATGTTCCGCAGGTGCGCGCCCGCGTCGGAAAAGCCCAGCTGCACACCGGGATCCGCGCCGAGCTTGGTCAGGAACTTCGGCCGATGGTTGGAAATCGTGGTGCGCCAACGCAATTTGGTGCCGTGCTCGACGACCAGATCGAGGAACGCGTCCACCGGGTGCACCCCGCCACGATCGAGACCGACCTGTCCGAACGTCTGGCCGACCACGGAATCGTCCGGGCAGGCGACGATCTCGGCGTCGAAGAAGTCACGGTGCCAGACCCGCAGCCCGAACTTGGAGTCGTAGTCCTTGCGGAACCGGCGCCGATACGACTCGTCCTGCATCAGCGCGTTGCGCTCGACCTGATCGGCGAGGTGCAGCGCCGCGGCACCCGAGCCGAACTCCTCGAAGATCACCAGGTCGATGCCGTCGGCGTACACCTCGAACGGCACCGGCAGGTGCTGCCAGCGGAAGTCGCCGCCCAGTGCGTTCAGTGCGCGCGCGATCGGTCCCATGATGTAGACCAGGGCCGGATTCGCCTTGATGTCCGCGGCCGACAGCAGCGTGGTCTTCAGGCGTTTGCGGAAGATGCCCAAGCTGCTGAGCGTCATCGCGGCGATGCTGCGCACCGAGGCGATGTCGGGACCGGCCTGCAGTACCCGCCGCCGACGACGCAGAATCGCGTTGAGGCGACGACGTTCTCGGGCCTTGGCGTAGGTGGACGGCAGCGTGCGTGAGCGGCAGGTGTCACCGTCGAGCTTGTCGAAAAGCAGCTGCTGGGCCGACATTCCGACGAAGCCGGCGTCGAGGGCCTCATTCAGCGCCGATTCCATCGCGGCCTGCTCGGCCGCTGTGGGACGAACTTCCTTGCGGGTGGCGCGATCGAGTCCCATCTGCGCCGTCCGGATATCCGAATGACCAAGCATCGCCGCGATATTCGGGCCGAGTGGCAGCTCCTCCAGCGCCGCGATGTACTCGCGCGCCGAGTGCCAGGTCTTGGTCTCCTCGATGGCCTCGATGACGTGCCGCCGCGGGATGGCCTCGACCCGGCCGAACAGATCGCCCGCCTCGATCGCCCCGACGTGCACGGTCGACAGCGAGCACGACCCGAGCAGCACCGTCGTCATGCCGTGCCGCACCGACTCGGCGAGCTCGGGCGTCTTCAGCACCTCGATGTCGTAGTGCGTGTGGATGTCGATCATCCCGGGGACCACCCACTTGCCCGCGGCGTCGATGACATTCGGGCAGCCCGTCTCGTCGAGCGGCTCCGCCGACACCGCGACGACCCGATCGCCGCGAAGTCCGAGGTGGCGCGTGCCGGAGGGCGAACCGGCGCCGTCGAACCAGCGCCCGGCCTTGATGATCGTGTCGTAGCTCACTCCTACATTGCAACCGATCGGTTGCTAACCGTCAAGGACCAGTTCTCACACCTCACGGCGATGGCAGGCGAGAAATGATTTGCTGCTCCGTAACTTCCGGCTCGCTACACCGCAACTAATGCCCGCCATTCTCATTCACCAAATGCAGGAACAGGGAAGTAGCATTTCCGACCCAATTGTCCGAATAGTTGCTGAATATGATGAGCGGACGCAGCTTTCTCGGCGAATACCCCCGTGTTTCCCACATTCGCAGAAATGAGATGGAGGGGCCCATGCCCACGCTCACACCGGGACGTGCCGATCATCCGCTCGCCCTGCCCACCGAGGCGGAGATCGCCGAGGTGCGCGCCGTCGTCGCGGCCGCCGGGCTGATCGCGCCGACAACACGTTTCGTCTACGTCGGACTGGACGAGCCGGACAAATACCAGGTCTACCCATGGTCCGGCGCGTTGGATCGCCGCTTCCGGGTGCTGCTGCACGACATCGACCGCCCGAACGCCATCGATCTGATCGTGTCGCTCGGCAGCGGGGCGGTGCTCGCTCAGCGCACCCTGGACGCGGTCGTCGACGGCCAGTTGCCCGTGCTCGACGAGGAGTTCGAGCTGGTCGAGGCGGTGCTGGCGGACAACCCCGACTGGTTGGCCGCACTGGCCGCCCGCGGGCTCGACGCCACGCAGGTGCGGGTCGCCCCGCTGTCGGCAGGGGTGTTCGACTACGCGGGCGAGGAGGGCCGCCGCATTCTGCGCGGCTTGGCGTTCCACCAGCAGCACGAGAAGGACCATCCCTGGGCGCACCCGATCGACGGGCTGGTGGCGTTCGTCGACGTGATGACCCGCCAGGTGTTGCGGGTGCTCGACACCGGACCGGTCGACATACCGCAGGAATCCGGGAACTTCGACGACCCGGCCGTCACCGGTCCCCCGCGCACCACGCAAAAGCCGATCGAGATCACCCAGCCGCACGGGCCGAGTTTCACCGTGCACGGCAATCTCGTCGAATGGGAGAAGTGGTCGGTGCGAGTGGGTTTCGATGCCCGCGAGGGACTTGTCCTGCACCAGCTCGGTTTTCACGATAACGGCCGGGTCCGTCCGATAATCCACCGCGCGTCCATCGCGGAAATGGTGGTGCCCTACGCCGATCCGTCGCCGATCCGCTCCTGGCAGAACTACTTCGACACCGGCGAGTACCTCGTCGGACGCTACGCCAACGCGCTCGAGCTCGGCTGCGACTGCCTCGGCGACATCACCTATTTCGACGCCGTCATCGCCGACGAGGCGGGCAACCCGCGCGTGCTGCGCAACGCGATCTGCATGCACGAGGAGGACTTCGGCGTGCTGTGGAAGCACACCGACCTGTGGACCGGGTCGCGCGAGGTGCGCAGGCAACGCAGGCTGGTGATCTCGTTCTTCACCACGGTGGGCAACTACGACTACGGCTTCTTCTGGTACCTGTACCTCGACGGCACCATCGGCTTCGAGGTCAAGGCGACCGGAATCGTCTTCACCGCAGCGTATCCCGGCGCCGATCACCCGTTCTCCACCCAAGTGGCACCTGGTCTCGGCGCGCCGTATCACCAGCACCTGTTCAGCGCTCGACTCGACATGATGGTCGACGGGCATCGCAATCGCGTCGAAGAGGTAGAGAGCGTCCGCGTACCGATCGGCCCGGACAACCCGCACGGCAACGCTTTCACGCTGCAGCGCACCACGCTCGCTCGCGAATCGACGGCGCAGCGGCTCGCGGACAATCGCGTCGGCCGTACCTGGCAGATCAGCAATCCCGACGTACTCAACCGCCTCGGCCTGCCCGTCTCTTACGTGCTGCACCCCGAGGGCAAGGAAACCCTGCTCGCCGACGACGCAGCACCGATCGCCAAGCGGGCCGCATTCGCGACGAAGAGCCTCTGGGTCAGCCGCTACGATCCCGCACAGCGTTATGCCGCAGGCGATTTCGTGAACCAGCATCCGGGCGGCGCCGGTCTTCCGGAGTACGTCGCCGCCGATCGACCACTCGACAACGAAGACCTGGTCGTGTGGCACACGTTCGGCCTCACGCATTTTCCGCGACCGGAGGACTGGCCGATCATGCCGGTCGACTACACCGGATTCGTGCTCAAACCGGTCGGCTTCTTCGACCGCAATCCCACCCTCGACGTGCCGCGCGCCGGCCACGGCGCGGCGTCGACCAGTTGCTGCCATGGAGCTCCCGATGACTGAATCATCCACTGCCGGTGCACGATTACGCGGTTCGATCGGGGTGACGGGGATCGTGTTCCTCGTCATCGCGGCCGCCGCCCCGCTGACCGCCGTCGGTGGCGCGCTGCCGCTGATGATCGGGCTCGGGAACGGGGCGGGCGCACCGACGGCTTACCTCGTCGCGGCGGCCGTCCTACTCGTCTTCAGCGTCGGATACGCGGCGATGAGTGGTCATTTGGACGAGGCGGGCGCGTTCTACGCCTACGTCCGCAGCGGTCTCGGCGTCAGCGCCGGAATCGGGGCGGCCGGGCTGGCATTGCTCACCTACACCGCCATCCAGGCCGGAATCTACGGACTGGCGGCATCGACCGTCGAAGAGCTCGTCGTGCACTACGGCGGGCCCGACTTGCCTTGGTATATCTACGCTTTCGCGCTGATGGCGGTCGTCGCCGTGCTCGGCTATCGCAACATCGAACTCGGCGCAAAGGTTCTCGGTGTACTGCTCGTGGTCGAGATCGGCATCATCGTCGCGTTGTCCGCCGCCGTGCTGCTGCACGGTGGCGCGCACGGCATCGACACCGTCTCCTTCACTCCGTCGGCGTTCTTCGACGGCTCTCCCGGCGTGGCATTGATGTTCGCCATCGCGTCGTTCATCGGCTTCGAGGCCACCGCGATCTACGGCGAGGAGACCCGCGATCCGCGCCGCACCATCCCGCGGGCCACCTACCTCGCGGTGCTCACGATCGGCGCGCTGTACGCGGTGGCCAGCTGGGCGGTGGTGCTCGCGTTCGGCAGCGACGACGTCGCGGCGGCCGCGGGCGACGATCCCGAAGGATTGACCTTCACCGCCGCGCGGCTGTTCCTCGGCGAGTCCGCCGCCGACCTCATGTCGATCCTGCTGGTAACCAGCTTGTTCGCCGCCTTGCTCGCGTTCCACAACGCGATCTCTCGCTACGGCTACGCGCTGGCCCGCGACGGCGTCGGTCATCCGGCCCTGGGCCACATCCATCCGCGCCACGGCTCCCCGCACAAGGCGTCGCTCGCTCAAACCCTGTCGGCGACACTGGTCGTCGGCACGTTCGCCCTCGCGGGCGCGGACCCGGTGCGGCACCTGTTCACCTGGATGTCCGGCCTGGCCACGGTTGCCATCCTGCTGCTGATGCTGCTCACCAGCGTCGCCATCATCGCCTTCTTCCGCCGCACCGGCCTGGACCGCCGACGCTGGCACACCGTCCTCGCACCGACCCTCGGCACAGCCGGGTTACTAGTCGTAACAGCCCTGGTCATCGACAATTTCACCACCTTGGTCGGCGGCTCGGCGATCGTCGCGACCACCCTGCTGGCCATCGTCGCGGCGACCTTCGGTATCGGCGCCGCCATCGCCCGGAAACGACGGGCGACAACCTCCGTCAGCTAACGATTCGGCGTGGCGTGCGCCCGACTCGGTAGCGCGCGGACCCGACTCGGGACACACTTGACGGCGTGAATCGCATGCCATTCGGGCCGATCGCCGACGACCGGGCCGGTCCGCGGTGACCGCCCTCGCCCGCGGCGAGAACCGGCCCGCGCCCGCCGACCGGATGACGGTGACCGTCACCTGCTCGGCCGGGGTCGACGTCTCCGCGCTGCTGCTCAACGCCGACGGACGGGTCCGGACCGACGCCGACTTCGTATTCTTCAATCAGCCGGTCGGGCCCGGCGTCACCTATCGGCACGGCAGCGGTCGTGGCGACATGGTCGACGTGCAGACCAGCGCGCTGCCACCGGATGTCGACAAGGTGGTGGTCACCGCCAGCCTCGACGGCAGCGGACCGCCCACCTTCGCCGCCGCGGGCACGCTGCTCGCCACGATCGGATCCGATTCGGGGGCATTGACTTTCCCGATGGACGGGCTCACCACCGAAACCGCCGTGGTGTGCGTGGAGATCTATCGCCGCGGTGGCGCCTGGAAGGTGCGCGCGGTCGGCCAGGGCTACGACAACGGGCTGGCCGGTATCGCGACGGCGTTCGGCGTGAATATCGACGACGAGCCCGAAGCTCCCGCCGCGCCGAATCCGCCTGCCGCCGCACCGGTTTCGGCGCCGAACTACCAGCCACAGGCCGCGCCGAACTACCCGCCGCCTGCCCAGAACTACCCGCCGCCCGCTCCCCCGCCGTCGTACCCGTCGGCCCCCGCATACTCACCGCCCGCACCATCATCACCTCAGCAAGGAGCACTGCCGATGCAGAGCGATCTGTTCAACCCGAACCACGCCGAAGTCACCGGCGTCGGCATCCAGAAGCAGGGCGGCAAGATGATCAAGGTCGCCGTCAACGGCGAGGTGATGGCTCGGGCCGGTTCCATGGTCGCCTACCAGGGCGACATGCAGTTCAAGGCGCTCGGCTCCGGCGGCATCGGCCGCGCCATCACCCAGCGGCTCACCGGTGAGGGCGTGCCGCTGATGAACGTCTCCGGCCGCGGCGACCTGTTCCTCGCCGACAGCGCCGCCGACGTGCACATCATCGACCTCGACGGCAGCGACGGCCTCACCATCAACGGCTCCAACGTGCTCGCCTTCGACACCAGCCTGTCCTACCGGGTCGCCCGGGTGCAGGGCGCGGCGGGAGTCGCCAGCAACGCCGGGCTTTTCAACTGCGTGTTCACCGGCCGCGGCCGAATCGCCATCACCACGCACGGCTCGCCGGTGGTGCTCCAGGTCGACCAACCGACCTACGCCGATCCGCAGGCGGCGGTGGCGTGGTCGTCGAGCCTGCAGACCGGAATCAAGCGCAACGACTCGTTCGGACTCGGCCGGTTGATCGGCCGCAGCACCGGAGAAGGACTCACGCTGGCCTTCTCCGGGCGCGGCTTCGTCATCGTGCAGCCCTCGGAGCTGCCGCCCGGCGGGCTCATCGGCGGCACCGGCGGCGGCCAGCAGGCCGGACAGAGCGGCGGCGCACTCGGCGGATTGTTCGGATAGTGAAACACCTGCGCGCCGCGATTGACCCGGCGCGCATGGTCCGCGATGATCCCTATCACCTCGCATTCTCCAGTTTCTTGCGACGAGGTACTCCTATTCACCCTGGCATTCGGCACGAAGCGTGGCGGCAAGGCGAAGAGAGGCCTGAAATTGATGAGCAGCAAGCGTTTTAGAGAGTGGTCGGCAAGATTCGCGGTACTCACCGGAGTCGCAATTGCCGGATTCGCAATGACAGCAACCGCGCAGGCCGAACCGCTATGGCCCGGCGGACCGGACATTCCCGGCATTCCTGCCATCATTCAGCCGCCGCCGCCCGCACCGGTCTACGCGCCGTGCACCGCGGCGAAGACGCGCGCGTGCATGCGGCTGTCGACCAAGGAAATGTGGCTGATGGAGGACGGCAAGACCATCTACGGTCCGAAGCCGATCGAGATCGGCAGGCCGGGATACGAGTCGCATGTCGGTGTCTTCGACGTCGACTTCAAGCGCGAACATTTCTGGAGCACAATGCACAACGCGCCGATGGAGTGGGCCGTCTTCTTCGACGGCGATATCGCCACCCACATCGGTCCGCTCGATTCCAACTCGCACGGCTGCATTCGGATGAACCCCGATGCCGCGGAGGCCACTTACCGCCACCTCGAGCCCGGTGACATCGTCGAGGTCGTGGAGTGAGCTGGTAATTCCATTCCTCGCATAAACGGGATGCCGTGACCGGCATCCCGTTTTTGTTTGCCCGATCCCGCCCCGGATCGATCCGATCCGGTCAGCGAACCGGAGGGTTCCGGCAATGGTGATCAGCTCCCCAGAATTGCGCCAGGGCTGCTGACGTGGCCGTGGGCAATGTGGAGGGTAGCGGGATGCCAGACGACTTCGGGCGAGGCAAGCAGGGTGGGGCACGGACCGATGCGGCGAGCGAGCCGAGCGGACCGAAGGCACCCTCGATCGCGCTGCCGAAGGGCGGCGGCGCGATCAAGGGAATCGGGGAGAAGTTCGCGGCGAATCCGGTGACCGGGACCGGCTCGCTGACCGTCCCGATCAGTGTCAGCCCCGGCCGCGGCGGGTTCGGGCCGCAGTTGTCGCTCGGCTACGACTCGGGGTCGGGCAATGGACCGTTCGGGTTGGGCTGGAGTCTGGGGCTGCCCGCGATCACCCGCAAGACCGACAAGGGGCTGCCGAGATACGACGAGGCCGGTGAGTCGGATGTGTTCATTCTGTCCGGCGCGGCGGATCTGGTTCCGGTTCTGGTTGAGCAGCAAGGGAATTGGGTTCGCGAGGAACTGCCGATCCGCACCGTCGGCGGGAACGACTACCACGTCCGGCGCTACCGGCCACGCGTCGAAGGGTTGTTCGCGCGCATCGAGCACTGGACGAATCTCGCCGACGCGCGCGACGTGAGTTGGCGCTCGATCTCCCGGGACAACGTCACGACCTGGTACGGCCGCGACGCTCGGTCGCGTATCGCCGATCCCGTGAATCCGCAACACATCTTCAGCTGGTTGATCTGCCTGAGCTACGACGACAAAGGCAACGTCATCAGCTATGAGTACAAATCCGAGAACAACGAGCAGATCCCGGCGGACCGGGCCAGCGAACTCCCGCGCGAGCGCCGGGCCAACCGATACCCGAAGCGAATTCGCTACGGAAACCACACGCCGTACTTCCCCACCCTGGACCCGGTAGCCGCCTGGCCGATGCCGCCCGCAGACGACCAGTGGTATTTCGAGCTGGTCTTCGATTATGGCGAACACGATCTCGCGCACCCGCTGCCCGCGGACGGGCCAGGCTGGGGCAATCGGCCGGACCCGTTCTCGTCCTACCGCTCCGGTTTCGAGGTACGCACCCACCGGCTCTGCCGACGCGCCTTGATGTTTCATCACTTTCCCGGCGAACCCGAGGTCGGCGCCGACTGCCTGGTCCGTTCCACCGACTTCGGTTACGCCCATGACGTCGACCCAGCTGACGAGCGCAATCCGATCTACGCCCAGCTCAATTCGGTCACCCAGCACGGCTACCGGCGCCAGGACGACGGATACCGCAGCAGGGCGTTGCCGCCGGTCGAATTCGGCTACAGCGAGGCGCGGATTCAGAGCGAGTTGCGCGAACTCGACCGGGACAGCCTGTCGGGCTTGCCGATCGGCTTGGACGGCACCGGATATCAGTGGGTCGATCTCGATGGCGACGGCGTCGCTGGCATCCTCACCGAGCAGGACGGCGGCTGGTTCTATAAGCGAAACCTGAGTCCTGCCAACGCAGTTGGTGACGCCCGCCTCGGGGTACCCGAGCTCGTCGCGCCACTGCCCGCGGTCTCGCTGGCCGCCGGTGCCCGCTTCGTCGACCTGGCGGGCGACGGGCGACCGGACGTGGTGCGGTTCGACGGACCCGATCCGGGCTTCTACGAGCGCGGCGACGACAGCTGGTCGCCGTTCGCACTCTTCGACCAACTGCCCAACCAGAATTGGCACGACCCGAACCTGCGCTTCATCGATCTCGACGGCGACGGCCGTTCCGATGTGCTGATCGCCGAGCAGGACGCCCTCGTCTGGTATCCGTCGCTGGGCGAGGACGGCTTCGGCCCGGAACAGCGCGTCGCCACCGGCGGAGACGAAAATCGCGGTCCGGCAGTTATTTTCGCCGACGGCGAGCAGACCGTCCAGCTCGCCGATATGACCGGCGACGGCCTCACCGACCTGGTCCGGATCCGCAACGGCGAGGTCTGCTACTGGCCGAACCTCGGCTACGGCCAGTTCGGCAGGAAGGTCACCATGGACCGCGCGCCGTGGTTCGACCATCCCGACCGGTTCGACAGCCAGCGCGTCCTGGTGGCCGACATCGACGGTTCCGGCACCACCGACCTCCTCTACCTGCACGCCGACGGCCTCCGCGTCTACCTCAACCAGTCCGGCAACAGCTGGGGAAAGCCAGTGGCACTGCCGGTCTTTCCGCCTGTCGCCGAGCCGATTCGAGTGCAGGCGCTCGACCTGCTCGGCAACGGCACCGCCTGCCTGGTGTGGTCCTCTCCCCTGGCAGGTGATGCGCACGCCCCGCTGCGCTATCTCGATCTGATGGGCGGGCAGAAGCCGCACCTGCTCGTTTCGGTCAAGAACAACCTGGGTGCCGAAACCGAGATCAGTTACACACCGTCGACCGCGTTCTATCTAGCCGACAAGCTGGCCGGAAATCCCTGGGCCACAAAGCTTCCCTTCCCCGTCCACGTCGTCGATCGGGTCACGGTGCGAGATCGCTGGCGCAACACCACCTTCGCGAGCACCTACAGCTATCACCACGGCTACTTCGACGGACCCGAACGCGAATTCCGTGGCTTCGGACGCATCGAGCAGATCGATACCGAGGACTACGGGACCTTCGGCGATGCGAACACCAACAGCCCGTACGTAACTCAGGACCACCGGCTCTATCAACCGCCCGTCAAAACGGTCACCTGGTTCCACACCGGTGCACCGACGCTGCAGCAGTTCGAGCGTGAATACTTCCCCCGCTGGTTCGAAGACCAGCAGCCCGGCACCCAGGTGCTCGGCACCTTCCACGAGCGTGCCGTCCCGGAACCGGATCTCGACGCACTCGACCTTACCGCCGATGAGCGGCGGGAAGCACTGCGCGCATGCCGCGGAACGGCAGTACGCCAGGAGGTCTATGAATTGGCGGTCGAGGCGCTGACGACCGGCACGCAGCGACCGATCCGGCTCTTCTCCGCGACCTCACACGGACAGCACATTCGACTGATTCAGCCACGAAAGGGCAACCAGCACGCTGTCTTTCACACGACCGAGGCCGAGTCGGTCAGCTACCACTACGAACTCGACCTGCGCCCGGCAACGCCGACACCCGACCCGCGGATCAGCCACACGCTCAATCTGCGCTTCGACGAGTACGGCAATGTGCTGCAAAGCGTCACGGTCGGTTACCCACGTTGGCTAGCGGTACCGCTGAACGACCCGCTACTGCCCGCCGGAGTCGAAACCTTGGTCGCCGCGGTACAGGGTGAGCTCCATCTCGCCTACGTCGAGAACCGCTTCACCAATGATGCCATCCCCGACCCGGATCAGTATCGCCTCCGCATACCCTGCGAGACAACGACTTACGAGCTCACCGGGATCACTCCGGGCGATCGATACTTCGATATCGACCGGTTGCTCGGGTTCGAGATCAGCGACAACTATGCGGGTCACGGGACACCGGTCGAGACAATTCCGTATCAGCAGTTGCCCGACCACACACATCCGCAGCGACGGCAGGTCGAGCACACGCGCACGCTGTTCTGCTCCGACGCACTGAACGATCCATTGCCTTTCGCATCGCTGAATGCCAGAGCCCTGCCCTATGAGACCTACACCCTCGCATCAACCGACGCACTACTGGCGACGATATTCGGCGACCTGCTGACACCCGATGTGACTGCGGCACTGGGCAACACAACCGTCAGCGGCTATCTGAGCGGACCGGAAGCCATTCGGCTGCTCGGTCCGGACGCCGCTGGCCAGTATTGGCGGCGCGCCGGAGTCGCGGGCTACCGTACCGACGCAGCGCAGCATTTCTATCTCGCGCAGCGCTACATCGACCCCTTCGGCAATGCCACTGTGCTCGAATACGACTCGCGCGATCTGTTCCCGCTGACGAGCACCGACGCCCTCGGCAATCGCACCGAGACAATCGAATTCGACTTCCGCGTCCTGGCGCCTATCCACGTCGAGGACATCAACGGCAACCATTCCCGGCTGAAGTTCGATGCCCTCGGCATGCCGACCGCATCGGCACTGAGCGGAAAGCAGGGCGAGGGCGACACCCTCGACGGATTCGACGATGCGACAACGGATGTCGACGATGCCACCCTGCTCGCCTTCTTCGTGACCGACGACTACCACGCGGCAGCGGCACAGACGCTGCTCGGCGGCGCGACCGCACGCCACCTCTACTACTTCGGCGAAACCGTGCAGAACGGCACCATCATCTGGGGCACCCACCCGCCATGCGCGGCCGGAATCATGCGCGAGCAGCACCACGCACAGGCACCGAACAGCCTGGTACAGGCCAAGTTCGAATACTCCGACGGTGCCGGGACGGTCCTCGTCGCGAAGGTCCAAGCCGAGCCCGCGACACCCGGCGGCCCGCTGCGCTGGATCGCGAACGGCAAGACGATCCAGAACAACAAGGGAAAACCGGTCAAGCAATACGAGCCGTACTTCAGCCCACCCGAGGTCGGGCACCGCTACGAGGAACCGGCCGACCTCGGTGTGACCCCAGTACTTTTCTACGACGCGATCGGACGGCAGATCCGCACCGACTCCCCCGACGGCAGCATCACCAGGGTGGAATACACGCCGTGGCAGTTCGCCGCCTACGACGCGAACGACACCGTGCTGGAACCTGGCAACGCCTGGTACACCCGAATGAGCACGTCCACGGTGCCTGCCGAGCGCCGCGCCGCACAGCTCGCCGCCGCGCACGCAGGCACACCCGCAGGGACAGTGCTGGACAGTCTCGCGCGCACGGTGCTGACGGTCGTGCACAACCGCACCGACGGCGTCGACGAAAAACAGGCCACCTTCACCAGGCTCGATGCCGAAGGCAAGCCGCTGTGGATTCAGGACGCGCGCGGCAACCGGGTGATGCAATACGTCACGCCGCCGCTGCCGGGTGGCGTCCATCCGTTCGACGACGCCCAGAACATCACCCCACAGGGATTCGCGCCGTGCTACGACATCGGCGGAACGGAACTGTTCCGGCACACCATGGACGCGGGAGTGCGTTGGACGCTGTCCGACGCCGCGGGTAAACCGTTCTTCGCCTGGAACAGCCGAGGCTTCCGCAACCGGATGACCTACGACGCATTGCACCGCCCACTCGCCGTATTCGTCACCGCTACCGGCGATTCGACGCCGGGCGGCGACCCACGCGATCCGGCACTGCCTGCCGCCGAGGCGCTCGTCGAGCGACGGATCTACGGCGAAGCCCATCCGAACGCCGATAACAACCTGCGCGGCAAGCCGTTTCGCATCTATGACGGCGCCGGTGTCGCGACCAGCGCTCGCTACGATTTCAAGGGCAACCTGCTGACCAGCGACCGCCGTTTCACCCGCGATTACACCACCGTCGCGGATTGGTCGCCCCTCGCCGACTTGACCGGCATCGACGAAATCGAAACTGCCGCAGCGCCGTTGCTCACCACGGAGGCACTCACCAGCCGTACCGAGTACGACGCACTCAACCGCCCGATGACGGTGACCGCGCCGGACGCAAGTATCTACCGCGCGATGTTCAACGAGGCGGGCCTGATCGAACGAGTCGAGGTCGCCCTACCCGGCACCGCCTCGGCCACCCCATTCGTGACGAACATCGACTACAACGCCAAGGGCCAGCGGACCGGAATCGACTACGGCAACGGCGCCGCCACCCGATACACCTACGACCCGTTCACTTTCCGGCTGTCCTCGCTGCGCACGACCCGCCCCGCCGGCCCTGACACCACCGCCTCCCTGCTGTTCACCAACGCGGCCGTGGTCCAGGACCTGCGCTACACCTACGACCCCTCCGGCAACGTCACCCGCATCGAAGACGCCGCGCTCGCGACGACCGTACAAGCCAGTGCCACTTGCGATTACGTGTACGACGCGCGATACCAGCTCATCGCGGCGAGCGGCCGCGAGCACAGCGGCCAAACCGATTTCGCGCTGAGCCCGAACGACAGCAGCCGCCGCGACTACCCCTTCGCCGGTGCCCGCGTGCACGCCAACGACCTGCAGGGGCTGCGCGGCTATATCGAGCGCTACCGCTACGACGCCGTCGGCAACATCATTCGGCTGGCCCATCACGCCGGAAGCAACGTCGAGCAGCCCGGCGCGACACTGTGGCAGCGCCGCTACCAGTACGCACTCGACAGCAATCGGCTGCTGGCGACCAGCCTCCCCGGCGACCCGGACGATCTGCCGGATTATGTTGCGACGGGCGGCTATTCCGCCAAGTACGGCTACGACACCCGCGGGAACATCGCGGAGATGTCACACCTCCCGCTGATGCGATGGAACTACCGAGATCAGCTGGGTGCCACCGCGCAGCAGGTGGTCACCAGCGGCACCCGCGAAACCACCTACTACCTCTACGATGCCAACGGCGAGCGGATCCGAAAGGTCACCGAGACCCGCAACGGCACGCCCAAGAACGAGCGAATATATCTGGGCGGCTTCGAAATCTACCGCGAGCACAGCGGCGGCACCGTTTCCCTCGAACGCCGATCCCTGCACGTGATGGACGATCACCAGCGCGTCGCACTGGTCGAAACCGACGCCGCCGCACTCGGTTCGCCACGGATCCGCTACCAGCTCGGCAACAACCTGGGCTCGGCGAGCGTCGAGCTCGACCAGCACGGCGCGCTGATCGCCTACGAGGACTACCACCCCTACGGCACCGCGGCGTTCCAAGCCGGACGCAGCGCCGCCGAGGTCGGCCTGAAGCGCTATCGCTACACCGGCAAGGAACGCGACGACGAGACCGGGTTCGGCTATCACAGCGCCCGCTACCTGCTGCCCTGGCTCGGGCGATGGCTCAGTACCGATCCGGCCGGATTGGCCGACGGCACGAATGTCTATGCGTATGGCCGAAACTGCCCGACCGGCAACGTGGACAGTCAGGGCACGCAATCGACGCCGCCGAGCCCGGCGGCCGTCGGCGAGCAGATCAAGGACATTCTGCACAGCTACCAGCGACCGACCGCGGGAACCGAGACCGGCGATTATGCGATCGATGTGAAACAGACCGTCGTCGCCAAGGACGAGCCGGAGGGGCCGCGCACCGCCGCCTCGGGTCCGCCGCCCGTGCCGGACTTCGACGGCGGCCCGCACGGCTACACCGACCAGCGCGAAAAACTGAAGCACGGTTCCACGAAGGATCGAGTGCATGCCACCCTGCTCACCCCGCTGGCGATCGGCGAGGCCGCGCTCCGCAACACCTTGAACGCGCTGCCGACGGCGGGACGGTACGCCCAGCGGTGGATCTGGTACGACATGCACGGCCAGGCAGGCAAGGGCCTCGGCGAGCTCGCGAAGGGCGTCGGGACGACCGTGCTCCTGCTGCTCGACGTGAAGGCGCTGGCCGGGATCGTGGAATCGACCGTCAAGGGCGCGGGGCGGCACACCCTGACCGACGTTGCCAAAGACGAGGTCGGGGCGCTGAAGGTCGGCTACGACAAGAAGGAGTTGCGCCGCGCCGCCGACCTCATCGACGACGTCAACAAGACCGAGGGTGTCTACAAGGCCGCGGCCACCGAGGAAGAAGTCCGGTCCTTCCTGGACTTCAAACAGGCCTACAACAACGCGCGCCGCGAGCTGGCGAAGTTCGGTGCGCCGTTCGAGGGCTTCGAGAAGCAGGCGATCAAGGACGTGAACATCGGCATGCTGCGCGGTACCCGGGCCAAGGACTTCACGGCGGCGAACAAGGCCGCGGGCCTCGCCGAGACCCCGAAGGGGTGGACCTGGCACCATCACCCGGACTACGGGCGAATGGTGCTGGTGCCCACCTGGTTCCATGATTTGTACCCGCATTGGGGCGGTGTCTCCATCTACAATGCGGTGTCCAAGGTGCCGTATCCGCGATGATCGGCCGGCACCGCGCGCCTGCCTCGGTATCGGCCGCCGGGCGGTCATCCTGAAGTCGGCCATCCGGGCAGGTCCCGGCCTGTACACGAGGAAGCGAGTCGATCGTGCGAGTAGTAGCCGAGGTGCTGGTCGGATTGGTGGCGGCGCTGCACGTCTACATCGTGGTGATGGAGATGTTCCTGTGGACGACGCCGCGGGTGCGCGCGGCGTTCGGCAGCACGGTCGAATTCGCCGAGCAGACCAAGGTGCTCGCCGCGAATCAGGGCCTGTACAACGGGTTCCTCGCGGCCGGGTTGATCTGGGGCATCATCGCGGCGGACCCGGTCGGGCACGCCGCGATGATCTTCTTCACCGCCTGCGTCGTGGTCGCGGGCTGCTACGGGGCCGCCACCGCCAGCCGCCGCATCCTGGTGGTGCAGGCGCTGCCCGGCGCGATCGCGCTGATCGCGGTGCTGGTAGCGGGCAGCCAGTAGCGCCCGCGCTCAGGGCACCGCGAGGTCGACGCAGCCGGGAGTCGGGTCGACGATGAGGCAGCCGGACGGCGGGCGGGTGGGGCGATAGTCGGCCGGGACGCCGCCCGCCGCGATGGTCTCGGTGTAGGTGGCGACGGCCTTGGTCGGGTGGCGCTCCAGCTTGGGATCGTCGCGCACATTGACCGTGTAGAGGCCGAATCGTGGGCTGTAGCTGCCCCATTCGTAGTTGTCGGTGATGCTCCAGTAGTTGTAGCCCATCAGGTTCACGCCGTCGGCCTTGGCGCGTTGCAGCCAGTAGACGGTGTCGCGCAAATGGTCGCTGCGGTTGTAGTTTCCGGTGCCGGGGACGTTGCCGTCGTCGGAATTGGCGTTCTCCGTCGGCATGCCGTTCTCGACCACGTAGATCGGTATGCGCGGCTTGCCGGGCACCGGCGGGAACATGTCCGAATAGCGTTTCACCGCATAGTAAATGCCCTCGGTCCGGATCGGCAGATTCCACATGCCGGGCGCCCCGACGGCCGCGATGGACCGGACGGTGGCGGGCGGACTCGACATCGGCGGCTCGAAGGCGAAGTAGTAGTCGACGCCGATGTAGTCGAGCCGGTCCCGGATCTTCGCGAACAACGGTCCGTTGACCTGATCGTCGATGCCGGCGACGTAGCCGATATTGCTGGTCACCTGGGCATCTGGGCGCTGCTTGTGGATGTAGTCGTAGATCTGGTTGTGCGCGTCCGCGACCTTGCCCTCCATCCGCTGCTGGTCGGTCGCGTTGTTGCGGACCTCGTGCATGATGTAGGCGACCGGCTCATTGATGGTGACCCACAGCGGATTTCGTGGCGCGTATCGGTCGACCACCTTGCGCATGTTGGTCAGCCAGGCGTCCAGCATCTCCGGGTTGTCCCAACCGGTATCCGGCGTATCCGAATGCGGCCCATGGAACGCCCCGTCGTAGGCCCAGCCCGGATACACCCAGTGATCGAGGGTGAGCATCGGGCGCATGCCCGAATTGATGATCTTGGCGATCACCTTGTCGTAGAAGCGGAATCCGTCGGCGTCCCACTCCAGCCGGCTCGTCGGCTGCAGCCGCGCCCACTCGATCCCGATCCGGAATACCTTCACCCCCAGCGCTTTCGCCAGATCGATGTCGGCGGCGTACCGGTTGTAGAAGTCGATCGAGCTCTGGTACCTGTCGTACTCCGGGTGATTCTCGATATAGCGCACCCAATTGCTGTCGGGCGCATCGTTGCCCGGCGATTTCCTAGGTGGCACACCGGGGTCGAGTGAACCCGAGTTGAGCGAGCCCGAACCGGGCGCATCGTCGTCGGGCGCGTGCCCCTCCGACTGGAATCCGGACTCCGCGACGCCCCACAGAAACCCGGGCCCCAGCGCGAAATCCCCCGCTACCGGCCCCGGCGGAGCAGCAATACCCACGCCGGGCACCAGCAGCGCGGCCGTCGAGGCCGCGAGCGCTACCGCGGCGCGTCGAGTCCATGTGCGCATAAACCGAGAACTTAACCGACTAATTGCTGAACCCCCGTCAACTCCGGTCCCTGCGGCGAGTATCGACCGAGGAACGCATACCTTCGGTGGCTAATTCACGGACAGGCGGTGGCCGATCCGCGCGATCGTCGCGAGGGGAGGGGCGCCATATGCCCCGTTACTGGCACCCGCTGCGGCCTCCTCGGCCGCCGCGGCGGCATCGGCGACCGTGACGTCGTCGGGCGCGAAGGCGGCGGCCTTCGCGGCATCGAGCGCGGCGGCGGCCGCGTCCTGGACGGTGACCGCCGCATCGGCGGTGACGACCGCGTAGAAGGTCGCCTTGATCGCGTGGTTCGCGGCGACGTAGGCGTGCCACGCGGCATCACGGGTGGTGTCCGCGGCGGCCACGGCCCGCGCGGCGCCGTGCGCACGCGCGACGTGGTCGACGGCCTTCTCCCGGTTCACCGCTCGCTTGGCCGCCGCGCTGGCCCGACCCGCCGCGCTGCTCGCCCTGGCATGGGCTTGGGCAAGCAGTTCCCTGGTCGCGTCGGCCTCCAGCACGGCGATCCCGCGGGCGCCGCCGGGTAGCAGTGGAATGACCTTGCCTACCAACGGAACCCGCCGACATGATCGAGCCGCTCCGCGTCGTCGTCCGCGTCGAACCAGTCCGAACCCGCGGTCTCCGGTCCGGCGTCGGACTTCCAGAAGGACAGGGAATCCGTTCCGGCACAATAGATGACGACTGCCAGCACCGCCAACGCCGCCAGTTCCTTCGACAGACGCGCCACAGCGAACCTCCTCGATCGACGATTGTGTGCCGGTGAACCCCGGCGGATGCGGTAGCGCGGAATGCGGAATGCGCGCATCGCCGGATTGTCCGAATTCGCTCCGGAGTCAACGGAAATGCGCGCGTGCCGCCTAGCCCAAAATGCCGAAGGTAAGAATCCCCACCAGGTTCTCCGTTACCGCGAGCACGCTGTTCACTAGACCGAAGAGACCACTCAACATGACTTGCTCCTGTGATACGCCATCGACGGATCGGTGTCATTTGTCGAACGAGAGCACGAGCTGGATCGCCGAGGAAGGCTAGCGCACCTGTCGCCAAAAGGACAAAACACCTGCGTCGGCGCGTTCCTCGCCGACACGATCCACGACCGCGGGCATTACCCCAGCTCACAGCCCGTTCAAAATTGGTTCGAAATTTCTTCCATCCGAACGCACTTGGGTAACGAAGACACTATCGACGCCTGCCACTGACGGTTCCCGGCATGGTCAGCGTTGGACACCCACCCGGGTTGTTCCCGCCGTCTGGAGTTTTCGCAGCGGAGCACCACCGGCATTTCAGACTTGGTGCCGGATTTACCGCACGAAGACTGACCGGGCGGCTTGTAACCACATGAAAACGAAAGGGAGAACATGATCGCACCGCTCCTCACCGCCGTTGTCACCGCCCTCACCTCGGGACTCACCAGCGTCGTAACCGCGCTGCTCGGCGGCTGATTCGACACGGTCCGGGGTGGCGGCGAAGCCCACCCCGGACCGGCGGACGCCGGAGACTCTCCTGACCAGAACCAGCCTCAGGCCGAGCGGATCAATGTGAAGGTGGGGACGTTGCGTCGAATGCTGTTCTCCAGAACAGGTATTCGGAGACTAGGAACACTCGTCGCAGGCACGGCCTTCGTCATGAACGCGGGAGTCGGCCTGGTCGCGGCACAGCCGGCACCCGGCCAATCACTGCGTTGCCCAGCCCTTTACGCCATCGGGGTACCCGGTACGGGCGAATCCTCCCCCGATGCGAACCCCTCCGACGACCACGGCATGCTGTCGTCGATCTTCCTCCCGATGCTGGCCGCCGAGCCGGACCGCACCGATCGGGCTTATGTGCCTTACGAAGCCGGTTTCGGCGGTGCCGTGCCCGGCGGCCCGGTCCCGTACTCGCAATCGGTGACCGGCGGATTGACGGAACTCCGGTCAATGGCGCAGTCGGTCGCCGACCGATGCCAGAACACCCGTCTCGCCTTCGTCGGCTACTCCCAGGGCGCACACGTCGCCTCCCTGTTCGCGCAGGAGATCGGCCGCGGGCAGTCCACCATTCCGGCCGACCGGATCGCCGGCGTCGCCCTGCTCGCCGACCCCACCCGATACCCCGGCGCCTCACTGTTCCCCGGTGCCGCAGGCAAACTCGCGCCCGATCCCGCGCCGGGCACGATCGCCTCGGGCCTGTCCGCGCTGCAGGCCCAGCCCGCACCCGCCCCGGGCGGCGGGATCGGACCGTTGCGCGACCTCGCCCCCGACTTCGGCGCGCTCACCGGTCGGGTCGCGTCGTTCTGCATCGACGGCGACCTGGCCTGCGACTCCCCCGCGAACGCGCCGATCCTGCACATGATCACCAACATCGCGGGCCAGGCCCTGCTGCCACTGGACGACCCGCTCACCGCGCTGTCCTCGATCTCCGACGCACTGGCCGCCACCGTCGCCAAGACCACCACCGACGTGGTCGACAAGGACCTGCACGGCCTGGCTCCCGGCAGTCTCGTGCTGTCGCGCGACAAGTCGCTCAGCGAGCGGCTCGCCGAAGCCTCCGACCCGCGCTCGGTGATCGACGACCCGACCGCACAGTCGGCCGCGCTGCGCCTGGCGACCATCACGCTGAACACCCTGACCAGCATCGTCGGTGTCGTGCTCAGCCCCGAGGACGTCTGCCAGATCGGCACCATCGGCGCGCGGGATCCGCTGGCCGGGCTGGCCGCGTTGGCCGCCAAGATGTTCGCCGCGATGCCCAAACGCTCCGCCGCGCCGCGCTTCACCCAGGTCGTCACCCAGGCGTTCAATGCGATCGGGCGGCTGGTCAGCGACAACCTCGAACTCGTCGACACTCAGGTCTGGTCCAAATACCAGGACGCGGTGGCCAGGCACGGCGCCTACGCGTTGACCACGGTCGCCGCGGGCCGCCCCTCGGTGCAATTCGTCGCCGACTGGTTCATCGCGCTCGCCCGCGCGCTACCCGCGCCGACCCAACCCAAACCGGTTGTCGCCCAACCGGACAGCGTGCTCGCCTCGATGCCGGACCAGAACGCCCAGGCCCCAGCCGCCGATGATCCCGCCGAACCGCCACCCCCGCACCGCAACTCGCCGAAGCCGAAGGGCCCCACCACCGGAGCGGGCACGGCGGTGCGAGTGGACAAGACCGATCCGACCCACGGTCGCATCCGACCGGAATCCGCCAAGGCACAAGCCAAGCGACTCGAGGCCAGTCGGCACGTCGTCTGGGCCCTGCTGCTCTCGGAGAGCGCGTGCCTGCTCTATACGGGGCGTCGACGCATCGTCCGAACGGGTTGGGACACCGACTTTCTCGGCTGAATCGACAACAGGCAGGTCCGATCGCTCATGGGAGCGAAGCAGACCTGCCTGCCGACGGTTGAATCAGTAACGCGTGCAGCTCAACTCATCACCTGATCGGCTTGGCCTTGGGCGTGCCGCCGTCGGGGCTCGGCTTGGACCCGAGGAAAAGATCGAGCCACTCGTCCGAGGTTTTGCCGAGCGGCCCCATCTCGGCGCCACCGTTCGGCGGGCGCAGGAAGTCCCGCAGGGCGGAATCGAGCGCGGCAGCGACCGCCGGGTCCGCAGCGGGTGTCTCCTCCTCCGCCTTGCCGTCCTTGCCTTTGCCCTTCTTGCCCTCGGCGCCCTTCTCACCCGACTTCTTGCCGCCCTCCGGCGCGAAGAGTCCGAGCAGGCCGCTCTGCTCAGCCGGTGCGGCCTCGCTGGGCGATGAACCCGGTGCCTGCGGTGTCGGGGCGGCATTGGCCGCGCCGGTGGCAACGGCGAGCGTCGCCGCGACGGCGAGCAGACCGGTCACCGCGGCGGTCGCGGTTTTGTGAAACATAGGTAACCCCTTGTCGTATCGAATGCGGTACATGCGGCCGACGGCAAGTCAGACACTTGTCGGCACTACGGCATATTCGGATCCACGGCGGGTATGGATCGGAGAATTCGGCACAAATATTCGCTGGGGCCGTTGAATTACCCGACTACACCGGGTCACGCCGCAAATATCCGCTGCCGGATGCACGACCAATGAGGCCCGGGGGTCTCCCGGACCTCATTGGACTGTGTGTACAGCGATAGTGAGCCGCAGGGGCGACCACGACTCACTCTGCGGAGCTGTCCCGAAGTTCGTGGGACCCCATCAGATTACATAGCCGGTCGCTCTTCCGTGGCGATTCCGGATGGAATGATCTGCTGACCGTGCGGCCGCAGATAAACGCAATCTTGCATTCCGCAAAAAGTGACACGCCGATGCACACAACGCTTGACGCGAATCAGTAACAAGAACCGCGCTGATCCCGAATCACGGTTAGTTCGCCTATTTTCCGCGAAGCAGTACGAATGAGGACGGTCCGATGACAACAAGCGGTTCCGGTTCGAAGTCGATGCGGCGATACCGCCGTGCCACCTGGGCGGTCGCGGCCGCGCTCGCGGTGGTCGCGCCGCTTGTTTCGACGCCACCCAGGGCGAGCGCGCAGGCCGTGGTCGATCACATCACCAAGCGCACCGATCGTTGGGAAGAGGTGTATGTGCAATCACCGGCGATGGGTCGCCTCGTCCAGCTCGACGTGCTACTCCCCGCGAACCAGACGGCACCCCGCCCCACCCTCTATCTGCTCGACGGAAACGGGTCGACCGAAAGCCAGACGCTGAGCACCTGGACCATGCGCACCGACATCGTGAACTTCTTCTCCGACAAGGAAACCAACGTCGTGATGCCCGTCGGCGGCGGCGGAACGTTCTACACCGACTGGCTCAACGATGACCGCAAGCTCGGGCACAACAGGTGGGAAACCTTTCTGACCCAGGAACTTCCGCCGCTGGTCGATAATGTGTTGAGCGGCAACGGCGTCAACGCCATGGCGGGCGTCTCGATGGGCGCCCAGGCCGCGACGACGCTGACCTTCCGCCACCCGACGCTCTATCGGGCCCTCGCCGCCTACAGCGGCTGCCTGTACTCCAGCAACCTCGGGCAGGCCACCGTCCGCACCACCGTCGCCGACAAGGGCGGCAATGCCGACAACATGTGGGGCGGCATCGCCAACCCCGAATGGCCCGCGCACGACCCGACCCGGCATACCGATGCCCTGCGCGGCAAACCCATCTACCTGTCCACCGGCAGCGGCGTCCCCGGTCCGTACGACCTCACCTTCGATCCCAGCTACTCCTACCCGACCGACCTCACCGCGGCCATCGCCATCGAACAGGTCGTGCACGACTGCACCCTGGTCTTCGACACCGACCTGCGCCTGCACAACGTCGCGGCCACCATCCGCTACAACACGCTCGGCACCCATTCCTGGCCGTATTGGCAAGACGCCCTGCATGATTCGTGGCCGACACTCAAAGCCGGCCTCGGCATCTGAGGGTGCTACGGCTCGTGCGGATCGTGCCCGGTGAGGTCGTTGTAGGCGTCGCAGGCGGCGATCAGGGCCTTCCGGGTCTCCGTCTGACGGGACGGGTCGTCGTTGCTGGTCACACTGCGCCAGTCGACCCAGGCGGCGGCCAACTGGTCCACCGCCTTACCGACGCCGTCGACGCCGGGGGCCGCGTCGGCGATGCCTTCGATCAGATAGCGGCGCAGGGTGCGGGCCGCGCGCTCGATCCCGGGGCCGTTCACCCGGCGTGAGGCGGGCGCGGTGAGTTCGATCTCGACGCGGTGGCGGTGGATCCACTCGTCCACCGCGGCGAGCAGGCAGGCGGCGCGCAGGATCGACGCGGACGGATGTCGTTCGGGGACAACGTCATGCATCGCGTCCAGGAGTTCGCGGGCGGTCGGCAGGATGGGCGATGGCCGCCCCCCGCGGGGCGGTAGGTCTGCGAGCTCGGGCATGGTTCCGACTCCATACAGTGGGCGTTCGGCGAACGAGCGAGGCAGGTGGCGGGCTCGGCTCGGTCGATGACCGGGATCGGCGCGATGTGCCGGGCGGAACCTCTTACCTGCGTTGAGCGTCGCAGGTAAGAGGGCAGGTTGTCTTGGGCTGGCGCCCAAGATCGGCCGCGTAACTTGTTCTCCGACACAGCCATTCGATATTGCTCGACTCAGACAGTGCAGAGGGCCCCCGCTCCCGGCTGTTCGGCGCAGGTCGGCCCACAACGCTGGCAGCCGTGTCGGTCCACTCGGCGCTACGCCATCTGCGGCGTGTCGCCGGGTCGATAGCAATATGCTCTGGATAATCCGGGAGGTGGCAATGGTGACGGTGAGTCGCAGGTCCGCGCTGGCGTTGGCCGCAGGTTTGCCCCTGAGCCTGCTGGCCCTGAAGCATGCCGCGGCCGCCGGGCCGGTGGTGCGGTACACGATGACCTCGTTCACGAATGACAGCGAATCCGATTTGTATGTCTACGAATCCACCGACGCCACCAATTTCCAGCTGCTGCGCGGCCCGGCCTACAGTCCGCCGTCCGGGCTGCTGCGCGACCCGAGCCTCTTCCGACACGTCGACGGCGTCTACTACCTCACCTACACCACCGGGTGGGAAGGCCAGACGATCGGCTTCGCGCGCAGCACCAACCGCGTCGACTGGCAGCACATGTACGACTACCCGACCCAGGTGGGCGCCTTCAACGTGACGTCGAGCTGGGCGCCGGAATGGCTGGTCGACGCACAGGACCGCGTCAACGTCATCGTGTCCCTGTCCGACGGCTGCCGCTTCACACCGCACCTGATGACCGCAACCGACCCGACACTACGGTCCTGGACGCCACTGACCCCGCTGGCCGGCCTCGGCCCCGCCCCCGGCTACGTGACCCCGACCGACCACAAGATCTGCGAAACCTCCGGCTACGGCTTCGGCTACATCGACACCACCATCGTCCACACCAACGGCTTCTACGTCGCCTTCACCAAGAACGAAACCAGCAAACTCATCGAACTCGCGGTAGCCCGCGCCCCACTCGGCCCGTACATCTTTGTCGCAACAGGAGATTGGGCCAACTGGGGCGCCCCCCGAGAAGGTCAATGCGTCATCCCCATGCCCAACGGCGGCTGGCGAATCTACTTCGACGACTACGACGAAAACAACCCGAGATACTTCTACAGCGACAGCCCCAACCTCCGCACCTGGACGCCCCCCACCGAACTCCCCAACCTCTCCGGCACCGTCCGCCACTTCACCGTCCTCCCCGAAACCGCGCCCTGAGCCCTGCGTCGCGCAGCGGCACACCCGGTGTCGTGAATGCGCTGCTGCCGGACCGACACTGCCGACTAGCGGGACTTCTCCAGCAGTTCGAGGATCTCGGCGGTGGTGCCGGTTTCGGCGAAGCGCGGGAGGATTCGGGCGATGCTGTGCTGGTGGATGGTTTCGTCCATGTCGGTGCTGGCGTCGGTGACCAGGGTGACGTGGTAGCCGTGGTCGTGCGCGGCGCGGGCGGTGGATTCGACGCCCATGCTGGTGGCGACGCCGGCCAGCACGATCTGGGTGATGCCGCGGCGGCGCAGGTGCAGTTCGAGGTCGGTGCCGTAGAACGCGCCGACGTTGCGCTTGGTCACCACGAGATCCTCGGCGTGCCCGGCCAATTCGTCGACGATGACGTCCCAGCCCTCGGGGCGGGTGCCGCCGGTGCGACGCAGAGCGTCGGTGCGGCCCTGCGCGAAGTCGGAGCCGTCAGGAGCCCCGCTGACCCGCACCAAGACGACGGGCAGTTGATGGGCGCGGAAGGCGTCGGCGAGTTCGGTTGCGCGGGCGATGACCTCGGACATCGAGTGCGGTGCACCCGGCATCACGGTGATGCCTTGCTGCAGGTCGATGAGGACGAGCGCGGTGCGTGCGTCGAGGGTGCTGAGTGCCATGCTGATTTCTCCTAGAGGGTTGTCAGACAATCGTGGGATCCGGGCTGGATATCGAGTCACGCTGTGGCGGTTCGGATTTACGTCGGCTGCCGCGCAGTACCGCGATAGCGGCCAGTGCGGCGAGCACCGCGCCGAAGGCGAACACGATGACCAGACCGGTGTGGAAGGGACCGGAGATCAACTGCGGGAAGAACTCTCGCCCGGTCAAGGTCTGCTGCTGCGCGCTGGTGAGGGTCGTCAACACCCCGCTCGGCTCGAGCGTGTGCTGGATCGGATTGACACCGAGCTGGGCGGCGAACAGGGTAGCCACCGGCGGTAAGGTGGCGGCCTGGGTGGCAACGGCGGCCGGAACACCTTGCTGCTCCAGGCCATTGGCGAGCGTACTCGGCAAGCTGTTCGCCAGTCCGGCGATCATGAGGGCGAAGAACACCGCGATCGACACGGCGGTACCGGTGTTCTGGAAGGTCGAGCGGACCCCCGAGGCGACGCCGCGCTGATCCGGGCGCACGCTGCCCATGATCGCCGAGGAATTCGGTGAGGCGAACATGCCGCTGGCGATCCCGTTGATCGCGATCAGCACCGCGAAGATCCAGTAGCTGAAGTCGATCGGCAGCAGCAGCAACCCGATGAAGCTGGCGCCGAACAACCACGCACCACTGCCGGCCAGGCCGCGCGAACCGAACCGATCCGACAGATATCCCGAAACCGGCCCGGCCGCAAGGAATCCCGCCGTCAGCGGCAGCATGAAGATGCCTGCCCACAGCGGGGTGTCGGCATAGTCGTAGCCGTGCAGCGGCAGCCAGATGCCCTGCAGCCAGATGATCAGGATGAACTGCAGCCCGCCGCGACCGATCGCGATGGCCAGGCTAGCCAGATTGCCCGCGGTGAAGGCGCGCACCCGGAACAAGCTCAGATCGATCATCGGCATGCGCACCCGCTGCTCGATGACGACGAACGCCGCGAGCAGCCCGAGTCCGGCCGCGCCGAGACCGATCACCACCGGACTGGTCCAGCCCATGGTGTGCCCGCCGTGCGGCTGCAAACCGAAGGTGGCCGCCACCAGGATCGCGCTCAACCCGACCGCGAAGGTGATGTTGCCCCACCAATCGATGCGCCCGCCGCCCGCCCGGCTGGTCTCGCGCAGCGTGCGGTACGCCCAGACCGTGAAGAACAGCCCGATGGGCACGTTCACCCAGAACACCGCCCGCCAGTCCCACGCGACCAGCAGTCCGCCCGCGACCAGGCCGATGAACATCCCGGCCAGCGCGGCAACCTGGTTGATGCCCAACGCGAAACCGCGCTGCCGCTCCGGAAACGCGTCGGTGAGGATGGCGGCCGAGTTGGCCGTGAGCATCGACCCGCCGATGGCCTGCGCCACCCGCCAGCCGATCAGCCACATGGCCGCGTGTCCGCCGTCGAGCGGATCGACCGACAGCAGGATCGACGCGACGGTGAACACCGCGAACCCGGCGTTGTAGATCCGCACCCGGCCGTACATGTCGCCGAGCCTGCCGACGGTCACCGTCAGCACCGCCTGCACCAGCCGGTACCCCATGATCATCCACAGCAGATAGGCAATGTTGCCGGGCGCCAACGGATCCAGGTGAATGCCGCGGAAGATCGCGGGCAGCGCGATCAACACGATCGAACCGTCCAGCGCCGACATGAACACTGCCGCAGTGGTATTGGTCAGTGCCGCCCATTTGTATCCGTCGGTCGTGCGATCGTCGGTGCGCTGCTGCTGCAGATCGATCATCGTCACATGCGCCTATCGAACGTTAGGGATCAGATGTTGTGGGCGAGCCGCTCGATCAGCGGGGCGGCCACGGCCAGCTGCTTCAACTGCGCGGGTGTGAACTCCTCGGCGAGCACACGCGCCATCAATTCGGTTTTCGCACTGCGTTTTTCAGTCAGTACCTGGGCACCGGCGGGTGTCACCGCGAGGACGACCCGCCTGCGATCCGCCGGGTCCGAGTTACGCTCGATCAAGCCGCGAGCTTGCAACGCGCTCAGCGTCGCCCCCATGGCCTGCGGCGTGATCTGTTCCTTGCGCGCCAGTTCCGCCGAGGTGGCAGGCCCCTCGCGATCCAGCCGCGACAACGCGGTGCGCTCGGGCATCGTGAGCGCGTCCTCCAGCTGCAGATGACGCAGCCTGCGCAACAGTGCGCCCAGGCCCGTCAGCAGGACGGAGGCAACCTCGGCGGCGTCCAGATCGTCGGTCACATGCTAAGGCTACCTTATCAATCATATTTATCAACCTACCTTAGCAACTCGGCACGGATTGCCCAGGCATAACCAAAGAGGCCAAACCGAGCGCGAAATGACCTGAATTCGGCTTACGGAAGGCCACCCGATGGCCGAAACTTGAAGGTGCATCCGGCGCCGGGCGTTTGCTCCCTTATCTCGGGTACGCGCAGAACGACCGGTCTGCCCAGAGGAATACGGCTGGTCACCGACGTCGGATGCACCTCGACCGTCGCTAGGGAAGGCCAACCTTGCCCACGCAGCTGGACCACCGAGAGATGGCGGACGCGCGGCAGCGCGTCCGAACCATGACGCAGAGTCTCCGCAGTGAGGCACGAGCTGGTCGCATTTGCCAGGTGCCCGCGCCGGGTCGCGCCGACCCCGTCACGTGACCGTGCAGACCGCCGAGGGACCGAGACCGCGAGCGATGTCCATCGAAGACGGCGGCACCCCGCCGCTGCTGCCGGACTGGCACGAACTGTCCGCCGCGCTGCGCTTACACACCGGCGACCGACCCGGCGACCACCTCGTCATCCAATTGGCGCGAGCCTTGGCGCAGCTGCACCACACGCGCCGCGCACAACCGGAGCGCCTGGTGGAAATCGACTGTCGCCGTCGCGAAGTCGTCACCGTGATCGACGAATGGGTGGCCAAACAGGTGACGCCGCGGCGCACGAAGGAGCGGCCCGCCGAGTCCCTCGGCAGCACCGTCGACCGGATGGCCGCCGCCCAGATCCTGGCCGATCACCTGCTGATGACCGCCGACAACGTGCCGGAGCAGCGGGTGCACGCCGCGTGGTCCCGGCTCGCCGCGCTCGCGATCCAGTGGACCGATCTCGCGCACGACATCGAGTCGCGGCGACCACGATCCATCAGGCACCGATAGTTTCATCGAGCCATGCGCTACGACGGAATAGTCCAGAGGTAGGCAGATATCGGAGGGAGTTCCGTGGTATCGAGAAGGGGGTCGACACGTAGTAAGCCGATGAATTCTTCCAACGACGTATAGCGCACCAAAATGTCCGCCAGCAAGCGGCGCGCGGCTTCCTCCGGTTTCATGGCGGGGTTATGCCCACGAGTCCGTTAGACAAACCGACCAATACGTTTCGGCGGTGCTGGGTAGTTCGCTGATCGACGATCCGTTCATTACGGCCCTCCGCATGTTGGGTCAGCGCTGAATGGAACGTGCTCAGATTACCTATCCGTCGTACGCGGAGGCGCATTCCGCAGTGTGCGTCGCGAACTTTTCAGACAGGAAAATCAGCCATGGATGCCGACCAGTCGGTAATCGCCGTCGACAACTCGGTCGAAGCCCCAAGTAGGCAGTACTCCTTGACATCTCGTCGCACCGATAGGACGAATGCGCCGCGCCCGAGCAGACAGCGCAGCAGAATGTGGGCTATGACTGCCTTGGATCAGGAAGCCCTCGACTGGCTCGTCCAGTTCGGGGCACAGGCTCGCAACGACGAGCAGACCCAACAGCTGGTCGACCTGGTCGACGGCAGGATCAACGAGGTCAACGCGCAACTGCCCGGCGATGCCGAACTCGCCGAGATGCTGCACGCCGCGACGCGCGCGCATTGGCGCAGCTTCCTCGCCATGGTGAGCCGGGAAGTCTTCGAGGTGCACCCGCCGGCGGAGGTGCTCGCGCTGTCGCGGACCGTCGCCCGGCGCGGCTTCGGGATCGACGTGGTGATGCGCACGTACCGGGTCGGGCAGGCCATGCTCTGGCAGTTCATCACCGACTTCCTGAACAAGGCGATCGAGGACGACCAGCTGCGCAGCGCGGTCCTGCTGCTGTTCTGGGATCGGGTGCTCGAATGGACCGACACCTGCGTGGAGGCGTCCGTCGCGGTCTATACCGACGAGCGCGAGCAGTGGCAGCGCGGCGCGCTGGCCCGCCGATTCGGACTGGCCGGTTCGCTGCTGCGCGGCGACGCGGTCGACATCGATCACGCCGAAACGCAGCTCGGCCATTCGCTGCGCAGGCACCAGACCGCGATCGTGCTGTGGGCCGACGAGTCGGTGACCACCGCGGATCCGGTGCGCACGCTGGAGAAGTTCGGCAACGACATCGCCACGCTGCTCGACGCGCCGCGACCGCTGATGCTCTCGTCCGGTGTGCGCGGCATGTGGGCCTGGATCGCCACGACGGGCGTGCCGGACCTCTCGACCCTGCCCACCGTCGGGCAGCCGGGCCTGCATGCCGCCGTCGGGTCGTCGGCGCCGGATATCGCCGGGTTCCGGCAGAGTCACCGCGAGGCGCTCGCCGCACAGCGGGTGGCGATGGCCACCGATTACGTACCGACGGTGATCCGTTACGCCGACGTCGAATTGGTCTGTCTCACCACCGGTGACGGCAGCGTCGAGGCGATGCGAGTCATGGCGACAAGGGAATTGGGCGCATTGACGAGCGCCGACGAGACCACCGCGCGATTGCGCGAAACGCTGCTCGCCTACCTGGCCAGCGGTCGCAACGCACCGGCCACCGCACAACAATTGAACGTGCACCCCAACACTGTTCGCTATCGCATCAACCAATCCGAAGAATTGCTCGGCCATTCCATCGAGGAACGCGCGACTTATATCGAATTGGCGTTGCGTTGCGCACAGGCCTACGGCGACAGAATCCTTACCCCGCAGCCGGATCGAGCAATTGCCTGAGGGACGAAAACGCGGCACGTCGGTCCTTATCCGTCGACATCGGCCAGAAAGCTCTGCACCAGTGCGGTAACGACGCCGGGTTGCTCCAAAACGCAGCAGTGCCCGGCCTTCTCGATCACCTCGAACCGCGCCTTGGGAATCAGCTCGGTGAGCCGCCACGCGTCGGCGATCGGGGTCACCGCGTCGTCGGCGCCGACGGCGACCAGGGTCGGCGCGGTGATGCCGGAGATCTCCCGATCGGCGGGCGCGCGACCGATCGCGCCGCGGATCGCCCGGCGGGTGCCGACGCGGTCGACGCGATCGAGCCGCTCGGCCCATTCGTCGATGGTCGCCGCGGCGGCGGGATCGGCCAGGAACGCGGGCCCGAACAGCAGCCGCGCGACCTTGCCGCGGACCGCGTCGACGCCGAAAAGCCGTACCGCCCAAGTGAGTCGGGTGTATTTGCCGACTTTGCTGCGGTCCTGGGAGCCCGCGCTGGTGGACAGCAGGGTGAGTGAGCGCAGCAGCTCGCCGTGCCGGGCGGCGACCCGTTGCCCGACGAAACCGCCCATGCCGATGCCGACCCAGTGCACCGGCGCGAGGCCGAGCGCCCGGATCAGCCCGACCGCGTCGGCGGTCAGGGTGTCCATGTCGTAGCCGTCCTGGGTGGGCTGGGTGCCGCCCTGCCCGCGCCAGTCGATGGCGATGCAGCGGTAGTGCTCGCGCAGCACGGCGATCTGTGCGCGGAACATCCAGCTGCCGAACAGCAGGCTGTGCCCGAAAACGATGACGGGAGTGTCGGATCGGCCGTTCGGATCGCCGGTGTCGGTGTAGCCGATCGGCACGCCGTTCACCTCGATCGTCCGGATGATCGTGGAGAGCATCACCGGTCCACCCGCGGCCGGGCCGCAGTTTCGGGGCGAGCGAGCTGGTCATAGGTGCGATCGAGCGTGGACAAGAGGGGCTCCTCGGGGATGGCCTCAACCGAAATCCGGGATAGCGCACCTATGAGCGTGCCAGAGACGGGCCCTCGACTCTTGGCTCAGCCACCAACGCTGTCACGGTGGGTTGTTATCGAGCACAACTCCGCGCGGTCCGCGCCTCGCCGCGGCCGCGGGCCGGCGGATCGGGCGGGTCATGATCGAAAGATCCATGGATATGCCAATTTTCGGAACGAGTCGGCGGAGAAATATCCCGTATCGTGCGAATCGGGCAGGCCCGGTATCGACTACTGACAGACCGGTCTGATCGTCTTCGATATGTGCAATGTGCACAGTCGAAGACTCGAGAAATTAGTACTTTGCCTCTGGACCTATGACCAGTTCTAGCATTTGCTGTTACTTAGCCTTACAGACATTCTGGTGGGTTACGCGCGGCGCGCCGGATTCCGGTGCGCGGTCGTGGCCGGAATAATTTCTGCGCCCGACAGATCCGTTTTCGGATCTCATCAGCACAGCTCACCAGCGAAAGTAGCTCTATGAATATCGTCGTACCCGGAAGAATCGGGCGATTCCGCACTGCGGCCTGTATCGCCCTGATCGCGACTTCCCTGCAAGTAGCTGTCGGAATACCGGCAATTGCGGCACCGGCCGAACAAAACCCTGCCGCGCAGCAGGTTCCGGTGCAACCGCCGCTGCCGTTCCCGATTCCGCCGGCGCCGCCGGAACTCGATCCGGGATTCTATGCACCGCCCGCGGACGTCGTCGCCGCGAAGCAGCCCGGCGAAATCATCGCGGCCCGCGAGGTGCATCTGGCGTTCTATTCGGTCATTCCGTTCAATATCGACGCCTGGCAGCTGTCGTACCGGTCCACCAACACCAGGGACGAACCGATTGCCGCCGTCACCACGCTGATGAAGCCGCGCGGCGACAATGGTGGCGCGCCGCGCCCGCTGCTGTCGTATCAGTTCCCGCAGGACTCGAACGCGGAGTACTGCGCGGCATCCTATGTCCTGCAACAGGCTTCGATACCGGGCAATATCACCGGACAGTTCGACATCCCGTTCGAGTTCGTGCTGCCGCTGACCGCGCTCGGCGCGGGCTGGGCGGTGGCGATGCCGGACCACGAGGGCCCGGACTCCGCGTTCGCCGCCGGTCCGCTCGGCGCACGCATCACCCTGGACGGTGTCCGGGCGGCGGAGAACTTCCAGCCGATGGGCCTCCAACCGCAGACCAAGGTGGGCCTGGCCGGGTACTCCGGCGGCGCGATCACCACCGGGCACACCGCCGAACTGGCCGCGTCCTACGCGCCCGAGCTCAATATCGTCGGCGTGTCAGAGGGCGGCGTCCCGGCCGATATCAAGGCGATGTATCAGATGGCCAGCGGCAATCTTGGTGCCGGGCTGATCTTTTCGGGACTGCTCGGTGTCGCGCGGGAGTATCCGGAATTGGCCGCCTACAACGACCAGCACATGAAACCGATCGGCAAGGCGCTCGCTCCGGTCAAGAACTCGTTGTGCCTCTACTCCGCCGCGCTGCTCCCGTTCATGAACCTGACCGACGGCATGTACGACACACCCGATGCGCTCAACGATCCCGTCCCCGCCAAGGTGTTCGACGCACTGCGGATGGGCCATTCGGTGCCGAAGATGCCGATGTTCATCTTCAACTCCAACCCCGACTGGATCGCCCCGGTCGGCCCGGTCAACACACTGGTCGACGAGTACTGCCGAGACCCGAGCGCCCAGGTCCACTACACCCGTGACCACTTCAGCGAGCACATCACGCTGGAAATCGACAGCATCGCGCGGGTGCTGCTGTGGATGAAGGACCGGTTCGACGGTGTCCCCGCCGAACCTGGCTGCTCCATCCACGACGAGGGCTCCATGGCACTGGACCCGGCAAGCTGGCCGATCTGGCTCCAAGGCGCAGGCACGGTGCTGGCCGGGCTGCTGCAACAGCCCATCGGCAGCCGGTAGGCCGCTCGATAATCCGTCGCGATCCCTGGCCGACCATGCAACAGTCATGGGATGACCGGGCAGCGGACGGGCGTACCCGTCCAGCAGATCGGCGCGGCGGAGGGCACCACCGGCGCGACGATCGCCATTGCCGTTGGTGCGCTCGCGGTTTCGACTTCGGGCGTGCTCATCGCGTTGGCGAATGCGCCGACCGAGGTGTCGACGTTCTATCGCTGCGCGTTGGCTCTGCCTGCGCTCGCGGTGTTCGCGTGGCTGGAGAGCCGGCGCAGCGGTGTGCTCGACGCACGCGAGTGGGGGCTCGCGCTGCTGTGCGGGGCGTTCTTCGCCGCCGACATGTTCTGGTGGGGCGCGGCGATTTTGGAGGCCGGTGCCGGTCTCACCACGGTGCTGGTGAACGTGCAGGTGGTGGTCGTGCCGCTGCTCGCGTTGCTGATCGATCGCGAAAAGCCCAGTAGGCGTGTGATTTTCGCGCTGCCGATCATGATCGTCGGTCTGACCGCGGCCAGCGGAGTGTTCCAGCAAGGCAGTACCGGGCCTGCGCCGGTGGCCGGTGCCGTGCATGCCATCGCGGCGGGTATCTGCTACTCCGGTTTCCTATTTCTGTTGCGGCGCAGCGGAAGACAGGGGCGCAACCTGCAGACCTACGCCGTTTCGATCGCCGTCCCGGCCGTTGCCGCGCTCGCCTGGGCGCTGCTCCGCGGGTTTCCGTCGACGCTGGCCATCGGCGGTGCGGCACTCGGCTGGATCGCGCTCACCGCACTTACCAACGGGGTGATCGGCTGGCTGCTCGTCGCCCGGTATTCGCCGCACGTGCCCAGTTCGGTCGGGGCGGCACTGCTGCTGTTGACGCCGGTCGGCTCGCTGCTGCTGGGCGCGCTGATCCTCGGCGAGCGGCCCGCGCCGGTCCAAATCATCGGCTGCGCACTGATTCTCGCCGTCGCCTACGGCGCCTCGGTGATCAGAAAAGGGTCATCGGCTCGATAGGCGCCGGTTCGGGCAGCGGGGTCAACTCCGGGACCGCTGCCGCCACTTCCGCGTGAAAACGGCGAGCGAGCGTCACCCCCTGGGCGTTGTCCGGGGTGTGGATGAAGACGGTGGGCGATCGGCCTTCGCGCAGCCAGTCGGCAACCGTGCCGATCCACGGCTGCCAGCCCTCGACGGTGCGCTCGGTCGAGTCGCGGCCGTGGTATCTGACGATCGGGAACTCGGTGAGCGCGTGGGTCCGGCGCGGCAGGCGCGGCTTCTTCGAATACGCCTCCTGCTCGGCGGCGGTGACCGGGAGCCCGTCGAAAAGGATGGTGGTGTCGAAGGGAATCCATTCCGCGCCGACGCGACCGAGCACGCTCTCCAACTGCCTGGCGGCCTGCTCGTTCTCGAAAAACGCGGGATGGCGCACTTCGACCGCCGAGCGGTAGTACTCCGGCAACCGCCGCAGAAACAGCGCGAGCGCGCCGAGATCGTTCGGACCGAACGAGCCGGGCAGCTGCACCCACAGGGCGTGTGTGCGCGGGCCGAGCGGTTCGATCGCCGACAGAAACGCGCGCATCTCCTCGTCGACGCCGGTGAGCCTGCGCTCGTGCGTGATCGACTTGTGCAGCTTGATCACGAACCGGAACTCAGGCGCGGTCTGCGCGGCCCACGACTCGACCGTGCGCCGCGCCGGTATCGCATAAAAGGTGGTGTTGCCCTCGACCGCGTTGCACCGCTCGGCGTAGGCGGCCAGCCGGTCTCCCGAGGCCGGTTGCCATTCCTGCCATGCCGCGTGCGTCCACATCGCACAGCCCACGTGAAGCCGCATGCCAGCGACGTTAGTAGAGCGGGCCGACACGATCCTCGGCCACGTTGGCCGGGAATGAATACGCCGACGCGGTGGTAGAACACAGCATGCAACTCGACGACTCTGCTCGCGCACTCATCGGGGCCGGTGCCGACGCCACGCTGGTCACGATCAACCCGGACGGCAGCCCGCAGGTGAGCGTGGTGTGGGTGGCCCTGCAATCGACGCCGGACGGCGACGAACTCGTCACCGCCCACCTCGGCGAATACAAGAAGGTCCGCAACGTCCGCCGCGACGGCCGGGTCGCGGTGACCATCCTCTCCGCCGAGCGCGGCGAGGTCATGCGGCCCTACCTCTCGGTCACCGGCACCGCCCGGATCGTCGAGGGCGGCGCCCCCGAACTGCTCACCGAACTGGCCAAGACGCTGGCCAGCCCGGGTGCCGGGTTCCCGCCCGCCGACGCACCGCCCGGCCTGCTGACCCGCATCCGCATCGAAAAGGTCGGCGGCATCGGGCCGTGGGCCGCCTGACCGACCGCTGACGGGCGGTCGACGGAATGTGACGTAGTACCGATCGGCTATGAACCGCCGACGAAAACTCGTTCGGCTGCTTACAGTTTCGGTAACGCCGTTGCGGGCACCCCGCTACCGCGGGGTGCCCGCGCAACGTACCGATCTGAGGAGATCCTCCGTCGTGGTCCGTCCAGACAACTTCACACGTACCAGCAAAGTCCCCACCGGCAGTGCGGTCCGAACCGGTCCCACCGTCGTGTGGCCCGACCCGAGCCCGCTCGCGTCCTGGTGGCAACAGGTGATGCAGCCCGGTTCCAGCGAGCATGCCGCATTCGAGGCCGTGTGATGACCGAGGGCGAGACCTGGGTGCGTGGCACTGTGCACTGGTTCGACCCCGAGAAGGGCTTCGGCTTTCTCGAAGCCGCGGAGTATCCGGGTGGTGTTTTCGTGGAGTACTCCAGCATCGACTCTCCCGGCTTCAAGACGCTCACCACCGGCCAGCCGGTCGTGTTCACCTGTGAGTTGCGACCGCGCGGGGTCGAAGCCGTGGCGGTGCGGCCGGTGGCGCTGTTATCCAGAAGCGCCGCATAGTCACGACAGGCCGAGCACCTCGGCGCCCAGCGCCGCCGACGCGGACACGAGGTCGGGAAACGCGCGCAGGTGCGGGATCAGGGCGAGATCGTTCAGCATCGATTGCGCGGCTTGGACTCTCATCCGGGCAGGGATCGGGTCCAAGCCGGGGTGCAGTCTACGCAGTAGATGCACCCATTCCGCGATGTAAGCCCGCTGTGCCGCCTTGGTGCGCTGCCGGTCCGCATCGGGGAGGTACCTGGCCTCCGAGACGAGAGTCTGCATGAGATAGGGATTCTCGAAGACGAACGCGCCGTAGCCCGCGAGCAGGCGTTCGAGTCCGTCGCGCGGGTCGGCGGCCTGGGCGAGGGCGCGGTTCAGGTCGATGCGCAGCCATTCGTCGCCACGGACGATGGCCGCCATCAGGATGTCCACTTTCCCGGGGAAGTGGTTGTAGACACTCGGACCGGCAATGCCTACGGCGGCACCGATTTCGTCCATGCTGACGCTCGCGAAGCCGCGTTCGGCGAAGAGCGTCGTCGCCTCGGTGAGGAGCGCTTCGCGGCGCGAGCGCGCGGCCAGCTGCGGCGGCACCACGTGGCGGTCCTGCCGTTCGCCCAGTGCCGGTCGGGGCGCGGAGATCACCGCGGCAATGAATTCGCCGAGCAGCGTGCTGAATTCGGGCTCGGGCAGCGAAAGACCGTGGAAAGAAACGCTATTGGCGACCGCCAAGGCCGCCCAGGAGAGCAGGTCCGCTGCGGCCGGATCCAGTTCGGGACGGCGCGCGGCGATGATCTCGGCGAGGCGGGCACCGATCTGCCTGGCCTGGATGCGGAAGGCGACTCGATCGTCCTCGGAAAGGTGCCGGGCTTCGCGCCGCCACAGCACCCCGACGTCGCGGCGGGCCAGCACGGTCGTCGCCAGCGTGCGCGCGATGTCGTCGGGTTCGCGCGCCGCGGTATCGACCGCCGCGGCGAACGCGGTCAAGGCCTCGTCCACCACCGTCGCCAGCAGGCTCTGCTTGCCGCGGAAATGCCGGTACAGCGCGGACGGCCCGATGGCCACCGCCTCGGCGACCTCGCCCATCCCCACATTCGCGTATCCGTTGCGGCAGAACAACTCCGCGGCCGCCGCGACGATCAGCGCGCGCCGATTCGCCGGCCTGGTGCCACGGGCCGGACGGACCACGCCCGGCCCGTTCACCATTCGCTATCGCTCCCTCAGGAAACTTGACTGTCGCTGGGATCCCAGTACTTCTTGCGAAGTTCGCGCTTGAGGATCTTACCGGCGCCCGACATCGGCAACGCATCGGTGAACTCCACCGTGCGCGGCGACTTGTAGCCGGCGATCAGCGTTTTGCAGTGCGCCCGCAGCTCCTCGTCGGTGGCCTGCGCGCCGGGCAGCAACACCACGACGGCGTGCACCCGCTCACCCCATTCGTCGTCCGGCACGCCGATCACCGCGCAGGTGGCGACCGCGGCATGGGCCGCGAGGGCGTTCTCCACCTCGGCGGAATACACGTTCTCGCCGCCGGTGATGATCATGTCCTTGATCCGGTCGACGATGAACACATAGCCGTTCTCGTCCATCCGGCCGCCGTCGCCGGTGTGCATCCAGCCGCCGCGCAGGGCGTCGGCGGTGTCCTGCGGCCGATTCCAGTAGCCGAGCATGACGTTGTCGCCGCGCACCACGACCTCGCCGACCTCGCCGCGCGGCACCTCGTTGTCGTCCGGGTCGACGATGCGCACCTCGACGTGCGGTGTCGCGCGGCCCGCCGAGCGCCGCAGCGCCGGATTATCGTGGTCGGTGGGCGAGAGCAGCGTGGCCACCGGCGCCAGCTCGGTCATGCCGTACGCCTGGGTGAATCCCGCTGTGGGAAAGACCTTTCGGGCCCGGCCGAGGACCGCCTCGGAGATCGGCGAGGCGCCGTAGGTCACCGTCTCGACCGTGCTGAGATCGAACTCGGCGACGATCGGATCGTCGACCAGCAGCTGAATCATGGTGGGCACCAACAGGACATTGGTGACGCCGTGCTCGCTGATCGCCCGCAGCACACCGGCCGGGGTGAACATCGGCACGATGACGTGGGTGCAGTTGACCAGGTTGCCCGCCGTCATCATGGCGATATCCGCGAGGTGGAACATCGGCGCAGTGTGCAGCACGGTGCCGCCCCGGCTCACGAATTCGCCGCCGGCGGTGCTGCCGAGGGCGGAGATGATCATGTTGTCGTGGCTGAGCATCACGCCTTTGGGATGCCCGGTGGTGCCGCCGGTGTAGAAGACACCGGCCAGGGTGTCGCCGCCGGTTCTGGTGTCCGCGACGGGCGCGTGCTCGGCGACGAGCGTCTCGTAGTGCAGCACGTCGGCGGGCGGTGCGCCGTCGCCGCAGAAGATCACCGAGGACAATTCCGGAAAGTCTTGCCGCAGTGTGGGAATCATCGCGGCGAAGGCTTCGTCGACGAGCAGCACCCTGGTATCGGATTCGCGCAACGAGTACCCGATCTCGGCCGGACTCCAGCGAATGTTCACCGGATTGACCGCCGCCCCGATCCACGGCACCGCGTACAGATATTCGTAGTAGCGATCGGAATTCAGCGCCAGCATGCCGACCCGATCGCCGGGCCGGACGCCGAGCGCGACCAGCGCACCCGCGAAACGCGCTATCCGATCGACGGATTCGGCGATGGTGCGCACCCGGTCGCGGTAGATCGTCAGCGGACGATCCGGATTCTGCTGCAGATTGCGGTGCAGGGATTGGGTCAGGTACATGGCGGCCCGGTCCTAGATGTTGAAGCCGCCGCCACAGACCAGGGTCTGCGCGCTGACATAGTCGGACTCGGGCAGGCAGAGCAGGTACACCGCACCGGCGGCCTCGGCCGGCGTGCCGCCGCGGCCGAGCGGGATCATCTGCTCCATCGCGGCGAGCAGGTTCGGGTTCACCCCGACCTTGATCTCCTTGCCCTGCACGTCGATCGTGCCGCCGGTGCCCGCGGGCGCCTCGGTGAGCCGGGTCTTGATCAGGCCGAACGCGACCGCGTTCACGGTGACGTTGTAGCGGCCCCACTCCTTGGCGAGCGCCTTGGTGAGGCCGAGCACGCCCGCCTTGCCCGACGAGTAATTCGCCTGTCCCGCATTGCCACCGGTGCCCGCCATCGAGGAGATGTTGACGACCTTGCGGCACGGCACCGGTTCGCCGGCCGCCTTGGCCTGCTTCACCGCCGCCGCGATCACCGGCTGCGCGGCCCGCAGAATCCGGAACGGCGCCTTGAGGTGTACGTCGAGGATGGCGTCCCACTGTTCGTCGGTCATCTTCTGGATGACCGAGTCCCAGGTGTAGCCCGCGTTGTTGATGATGATGTCCAGCCCGCCGAACTCGTCGACGGCGGTCTGCACGAAGCGTTCCGCGAAACCGTCCTCGGTGACGCTGCCGACACACGAGACAGCCTGCCCGCCAGCGGCTTCCACGGCGGCGACGGTCTCCTTGGCCGGTTCGGCGTCGAGATCGTTCACCACCACCTTCGCACCTTCACCAGCCAGTTTGAGCGCGATCTCCCGGCCGATGCCGCGGCCGGAGCCGGAGACGATAGCGACCTTGCCATCCAGAGTTCCCATGTGCTGCAAGTCCTTTCAGAGGGCGACGACGGCGTCGCCGGTGAGCGTGACGGTGCCGTCGGCGAGGGTGACGGCGAGTTCGAGGGTGGCCCGGCGTTCGCCGTCCACGGTGTCGATCGACACGACCTTGCCGGTCGCGGTGGGCTCGGCGTGGACCGGCGTGATGGCGGCGAAGCGCACCCGATAGCTCCGAATCGCCTGCGGGTCGAACCGATCGGTGAGCAGTCGGCCGAGGTAGGCCATCGACAGCATGCCGTGCGCGAACACGTCGTCCAGCCCGGCCGACTTCGCCACGTCGAGGTCGATGTGGATCGGGTTGTGATCACCGGACGCTCCGGCGAACAGCGCCAACGTGGTTCGCGAGATCGGCCGCATCCACAGCGGTGGCAGCTCGGTGCCGACGTCGATGGATGCGAGGTCGGTCATTTCGCTGCCTCCGGGTTGCGCACGACGATCACGGTTTTCAGCTCGGCGACCAGGGTGCCGTCGGCGCGAGTGACGGTGGAGATCTTCTCGATGAAGTCCAGCGCGCCGCCCTTCTTGCTGTAGACGTTGCCGATGGCCGGCGTCGAGGTCAGCACGTCGCCGGCTACGGCGGTGACGTGATAGGTGAACGACTGCTCACCGTGCAGCACCCAGCGCAGATCGATGCCGAGGTCGGCCAGCCAGCTGAAGGACTCGGGATTGTCCAGTTCGAGGCCGAACAAGAAGGTCGGCGGCACTGGGAGATTCGGGTAACCCGCGGCCTTCGCCGCGTCGAGGTCGGTGAAGATCGGGTTCCGCTCCCCGATCGCCTCGGCGAAGAACCGCAGCCGTCCGGCCTCCACCGTCAAGGTGCACGGCGCCAACTGCTTGCCGATTACGCTCTGGTCCAAGGGCATTCGCTCAGCTCACCTTCTCGTACAGGGTCACCACGGCCGCGCCGCCGAGCCCGATGTTGTGCTGCAGGGCAACTTTCAAGTCGTCGGCCACCTGACGGCCCTCGGCCTGTCCGCGCAGCTGCCACACCAATTCGGCGCACTGGGCCAGCCCGGTCGCGCCGAGCGGATGCCCCTTGGACAGCAGCCCGCCGGACGGATTGGTCACCACCCGACCGCCGTAGGTGTTGTCGCCGTCGTTGACGAACTGCTCCGCCGTGCCCTCCGGGGTGAGCCCGAGCGCCTCGTAGGTGAGCAGTTCGTTGGCGGTGAAGCAGTCGTGCAGCTCGACCACACGGATGTCTTCGGGCGAGACACCCGACGCTTCGTAAACCTGTTGGGCCGCAGCCTTGGACATGTCGTAACCGACGATCTTGGTCATGTCCTTCTCGGTGAAAGTCGACGGAAAGTCGGTGGTCATCGCCTGCGCCCTGATCACGATCGACGGATCGATGCCGTTGGCCCTGGCGAAATCCTCGCTGACGATGACCGCGGCGGCCGCGCCACAGGTGGGCGGGCAGCACTGCAGCCGAGTGAGCGGGCCGTAGATGTGCGGCGAGGCAAGCACTTCCGCCACCGTCACCGGATCCTTGAACACCGCGTACGGATTGTTGGCGGCGTGCCTGCGCGACTTCACCGAGATCTTCGCGAAGGTTTCGACTGCGGTGCCGTACTTTTCCGCGTACTGCCGCCCGGCTCCGCCGAACATCTGTGCCGCGAAGGGCGATTCGTCGCGCTCCTGGATCTCGTCCATCACCTCGTCGAACCGGGCGAACGGGCTGGGCCGGTCGGCATAGCCGCGGGCCAGCGCGCCGCGCTGCATCTGCTCGAAGCCGACGGCGAGAACCGCCTCGGCGGCACCGGATTCCACCGCCTGGCGCGCGAGGAACAACGCCGACGAGCCGGTCGAGCAGTTGTTGTTGACGTTGATCACCGGGATACCGGTCTGCCCGAGTCCGTAGATCACGGCCTGCCCGCAGGTCGAATCGCCGTAGACATAGCCGGCGTAGGCCTGCTGGATCTTGTCGTACTCGACCCCGGCATCGAGCAGCGCGGCCCGCGCCGCGCCGGTGCCCATGATGTCGTAGGTCTGGCTCCGGCTCGGCGTGGTGAACGGAATCATTCCCACACCGGCGACGACGGCGCGTCTGCTCATGTCGTTCCCATCAACGGTGACTAGTGGATATTCACTTATTGAACATCAAGTCGCCGGTAGCTGGTGAAGGATTCGACAAAGTCGCTGGTCAGTGACGCGCGTTACGCTATGGACAATTCACTTACCGTGCGTTGGGCACCCGCGAACGACGCGAGCCCCCGCATCTCTCGAAGAGATGCGGGGGCTCGCGTCATGTCCGGCGTCAGGCGTGCGGCGGAGTGACCTCCCCGACAGCCCCGGAGCCGTCTTCGGCTCTACTGAATACCGGCTGATGATGTACGTCACTGCTCTCGGCAGGCGTATACACCTGAATGGGAATGGTGTCATGGCTGAACAGCCCGGACCCTTGCCCGCTTTCCTGACTCATCCGTCGAGCCTCCTCCGATCGGCCGCGAATAGCCAATCCCCCCTATTCAACCCCGTCCGCCCGTGGAACCGCGCACGATCCCGCTCCAATGGGATGTTGTCGTGTCCCGACTCGGGTATCCGGTGCCGCCATGTCCCGTTGTACTGACGTCTCCCTGCTGTTGCCGCTGCGGTGTCCGAGGCGCTGGTACCGTCGAGGCAAGAATCATCATCGGCCATCGGCCGACCATCGAGCTCGGTTCAGCCGAGCAACGCCGATCACGACACGCGTCGGCGGCCCGACTCGGGCTTCTGCGCCTGCACAGCCGATCCATCCGAAGAGGACCAATGGCCATCACCGATATTGCCGTGTACACGCACCTGAGCAAGGAAGACATCGAGGCCCTCGGCACCGAACTCGACGCGATCCATCGTGATGTCAGCGACTCGCTCGGCGGCCGCGACGCCGCTTACATCCGGCGCACCATTCGATTCCAGCGGGCGCTCGACATCGCGGCCCGGCTGCTGATCGCGGTGAATCGGAACAAGGCGACCTGGCTGCTCGGCACGGCGGCGCTGGCCGCGGCCAAGTGCATCGAGAACATGGAGATCGGGCACAACGTCTCGCACGGTCAGTGGGATTGGATGAACGACCCGGAGATCCACTCCAGCACCTGGGAATGGGACATGGTCGGGCTGTCTTCCCAGTGGCGGTACTCGCACAACTTCCGCCACCACGTCTACACCAATGTCATCGACATGGACGACGACATCGGCTTCGGCGTGATGCGGGTGACCAGGGACCAGGAGTGGACCCCGAGCCATCTGCTGCAGCCGCTGCAAAACCTGTTGCTGGCCACCACCTTCGAGTGGGGCATCGGCCTGCACGGCCTGTACGCGGACCGCGACCGCTTCGAGACGAAGGCCGAAAAGGCCACCGTGACAAAGGCTTTCCTGAAGAAGATCTCCCGGCAGGCGCTCAAGGACTACGTGCTGTTCCCCGCGCTGAGCGGCAAGCGCTGGCGCCGCGCGCTGGCGGCGAACGTCACCGCCAACGTGGTGCGCAACGCCTGGACGTACGTGGTCATCTTCTGCGGCCACTTCCCCGACGGTGCGGAGAAGTTCACGCCCGCCGCGCTCGAGGACGAGACGAAATCCGAGTGGTACCTGCGGCAGATGCTCGGCACCGCGAACTTCGACGCCGGGCCGACCCTCGCCTTCGCCAGCGGAAACCTGTGCTACCAGATCGAACACCACCTGTTCCCGGACCTGCCGAGCAATCGCTACGCCGAGATCGCGGTGCGGGTTCGCGCACTGTGCGACAAGTACGACCTGCCCTACACCAGCGGGCCACTGTTGCGGCAGTACCTGCTCACCATGCGGACCATCCACAAGCTGGCGGTGCCCGACCGCTTCCTGATCGCCACCTCCGACGACGCGCCGGAGACCGCGTCGGAGCGCAAATTCCAAACCGGTGCCGCGCTCGCCGTCGCCGAAATCTCGGACGCGACAACGGGTTTGCGCACCGCACTGCACAACGGTCGCTTGCGGCTGGAGCTGGAAGCCGGCCTCAAGGGCGGCCGGTTGCGCCGGAACGCGCAACGGGTGCGTTCGAATATCGCAGGCTCGCTGCGTAGGCCGGTCGCCAGCACCGGATAGCCGTCAGCGCGCTTCGGCCTCGTCCCGTCGTCGCTTGGACCGCAACCAGCCGAACGTCAATTGCACTGCGCGCTGCCAGTTCTCGTACTCGTCCGCGCGAAGCACCGGGTCCATCTGCGGTATCCATTGCGCGGCCAGGCGCCAGTTGTTGCGCAGGCCCTCCAGGTCCGGCCAGTAGCCGACGGCTAGCCCGGCGGCGTAAGCCGCACCGAGCGAGACGGTTTCGGCGTTGAACGGGCGCATGACCGGGACGTCGAGTACGTCGGAGACGATCTGCATGAGCAGGTTGTCGGAGGTCATGCCGCCGTCCACGCGCAGCGCGCGGGCCTGCAATCCGGAGTCGGCGTTCATGGCGTCGACCACCTCACGGGTCTGCCACGCGGTGGCCTCCAGAACCGCACGAGCGATGTGTCCCTTGGTGATGTAGGACGTCAGACCGGCGATCAGGCCGCGCGCGTCACTACGCCAATGCGGTGCGTAGAGCCCGGAGAACGCGGGCACGATGTAGCAGCCACCGTTGTCCTGCACTGTGCGAGCGAGGGTTTCGATCTCGGGCGCGCTGGCCACCAAGCCGATGTTGTCCCGCACCCACTGCACCAGCGAGCCGGTCACCGCGATCGGCCCCTCCAGCGCGTACACCGGTTTCTCGTCGCCGATCTGATAGCCGATGGTGGTGAGCAGGCCGTGCGAGGACTGCACCAGCTCGCGGCCGGTGTTCATCATGAGAAAGCCGCCGGTGCCGTAGGTGCACTTGGTTTCCCCACGCGCGAAACAGGTTTGGCCGAACAGCGCGGCATGCTGATCGCCGAGCGCGGCGGCGATCGGGATGCCGGGCACGACGCGACGGGTCGTGCCGTAGGACGCGGTCGAGGGCTGGATGCGCGGCAGCATCGCCGCGGGTATGCCGAAGAAATCCAGCAGCTCCGGGTCCCAGGCCAGGGTGGCGATGTTCATCAGCAGCGTGCGGCTGGCATTGGTGACGTCGGTGAAGTGCAGGCCACCGTCGACTCCGCCGGTCAGATTCCAGATCAGCCAGGTTTCCATGGTGCCGAACAGCACCTCGCCGCGTTCGGCCCGATCACGCAGTCCCGCAATGTTGTCCAGCAGCCAGCGTAGCCGCGGCGCGGCGAAGTAGGTGGCCAGCGGCAACCCGCTCAGTTCCCGAATACGTTGCGCGCCAGGCCTTTCCTCGTACTCGCGGACCAGCTCCTCGGTGCGCACGTCCTGCCAGACGATGGCCCGCCGGATCGGCGCACCGGTCCGCCGGTCCCACACCACGGTGGTCTCCCGCTGGTTCGCAATGCCAAGGGCCGCAACCTGATCGGCGGTGATACCGGAGTCGCGCAGCGCCTGCGGCACGATCCGGTCGACATTGCGCCAGATCTCCATCGCGTCCTGCTCGATCCAGCCCGGCCGCGGATAGTGCTGCTTGTGCTCGCGTTGCGCGACGCCGACCAGGCGAGCGCGCTGATCGAACAGAATGCACCTGGTCGAGGTGGTGCCCTGATCGATCGCCAGCACGAAACGTTGCGTCATCCGCGTCCTCTCCTGCCATCAGTCAGTGGGTCAGTGTCCGGCGCCCAGATCTCGCGAGACCGCATGGGCGGCGTCGCGCACGTGCCCGACCAGGGCGGGTCGATGTCGTAATTGCGCATCACAGAGCCGGTCGACCGGCCCGCTGATGCCGATGGCGCCCACCACGAGTCCGCCGTGCGCGCGGATCGGCGCGGCGATGCCCGCCTCCCCCGGCCGGTACTCCTCGGTGTCGCCCGCCCAGCCCACCTGCCGGACCGCGGCGAGGGCACGGGTGAGTACGGTGCGGTCGACGATGGTGCGCCTGGTGAGCGAGGGCAGCGTGGTTCCGCGCACGGTGGCCATGAGGTCGGCGTCGTAGGCCAGCAGCACCTTGCCGAGCGCGGTGGCGTGCGGCGGCAGCAATTCGCCGAGCTCGAGCGCCTGTTCGGTGTTGTCGGGGCGGAATACGTGGTGCACCACCACGACGCTGCCGTCGACCGGAGCGCCGATGCGGACGGATTCGCCTGTGCGCGCGGCCAACGCGTCGGCCCAGTTGATGGCGCGGGAGCGCAGCTCGTTGCCATCGAGATAGCTCGTGCCGAGGTGAACCAGGGCCGCGCCGAGCTGGTACTTGCCGGTCGCCGGATCCTGCTCGACGAAGCCGACGCCCTGCAGGGTGCGCAGGATGCCGTGCGCGGTCGGTTTGGCGAGACCGAGCGCGCCCGCGATTTCGCCGACGCCGAGTCGGCCTGAGCCGCGGGCCAGCAGCCGCAGGATGGCCGCCGCTCGCTCGATCGACTGGATCGGACCGGGCATGCCCCGAAACTAGCCGCCGGATTCGACAATGTCGAACATGCGGTGAACAAAGAGCAACACCCCCGGGGTCCAGTGTGACGTGCGTCATGCCCGCTTGCTCGGCCGCCCGACAGTAGCGGCAGCAGCTCGGGGCGGCCAGCCCCACCGTTCAGCATTGTCGAACGCACGCTATGTCCGGGTTCGCGCCGCCGTCGTAACGTCGGATTCCGCAGGGTCGCGTCCGCGACCGCGGGCGAACGGAGACTCAACGATGAACTTCGGCTCGATCTTCCTGAGTGAAGCACTAGGCACAGGGATGCTGGTCTTACTCGGTGTCGGCGTAGTCGCGAATGTATTGCTGACCAAATCCAAGGGCTTCGACGGCGGCTGGCTGTTGATCAACTTCGGGTGGGGTCTCGGCGTCCTCGCGGGCGTGTACGTCGCATATAAGACGGGCGGGCATCTGAATCCCGCGTACACGATCGGCGTGCTTGCCAGCGGCGCGGACGAGTACACGCCCGGCGTTTCGATCACCGTCGCGACCACCCTCGCCTACATTCTCGGCCAGTTGGTCGGCGCGTTCGTCGGTGCGAACCTCGCCTATGTCGCCTACAAGCGGCACTTCGACGAGGAAACCGACGAGGGAAAGAAGCTCGGCGTGTTCGCCACCGGTCCCGCGATCCGCGGCCTGCCGTGGAACTTCGCCACCGAGGTGGTCGCCACCTTCGCCCTCGTGCTCGTGCTGCTGGCCATGGGCCACACCGCGACCGGCCTCGGCCCGCTCGCCGCGGCACTGCTGGTGGTCGGCATCGGCGCTTCGCTCGGCGGGCCGACCGGCTACGCCATCAATCCCGCCCGTGACCTCGGGCCCCGGCTGGCGCACGCGCTGCTTCCGGTGAACAAGGGTGCGGCGGTTCGAGTAGCTGAGCCCGCGACCGTCGGTGGCGGCTCGGCCGAGCCGCTCGCCGACCCGGGCCCCACCGATCTGCCGGGTCGTAAGAACTCCGACTGGGGTTATGCCTGGGTGCCTATCGCCGGCCCGCTGCTGGGCGGCGTGCTCGCCGGATTGGCCGCACAGGTCCTTTTCTGAATCACCTTTTCTATCAATCGTTTTCTTTTCGAAAGGACCACGCGTGAGCGAGCGCAGCGAGCGAACCAAAAACTCAGCGCCCTTGGGCATGACGGAGCCGAGCGCCAGCGAGGTGCAGTCATGAGCCAGTACGTCGGCGCCATCGACCAGGGCACCACCAGCACACGCTTCATGGTGTTCGATCACAGCGGCAACGAAGTCGCCCGCCACCAGCTCGAGCACCAGCAGATCCTCCCGCAGCCGGGCTGGGTGGAGCACGACCCGACCGAGATCTGGGAGCGCACCCGCGCGGTCATCCAGAGCACGCTCACCAAAGCCGACCTGCAGGCGAGCGACCTCGCCGCGGTCGGCGTCACCAACCAGCGCGAAACCACCGTGGTGTGGAACCGCAAGACCGGGCGGCCGTACTGCAACGCCATCGTCTGGCAGGACACCCGCACCGACCGCATCGCCGCCGAACTGGAGCGCGCCGGGCACGGCGACACCATTCGGCACAAAGCCGGATTGCCCCCGGCCACTTACTTTTCCGGCGGCAAGCTGCGCTGGATCCTGGACAACGTCGCCGGTGTCGCGGAAGCGGCCGAGCGCGGCGAGGCGATCTTCGGCAACACCGACAGCTGGCTGCTGTGGAACCTGACCGGCGGGGTGGACGGTGGCGTGCACGTCACCGATCCGACCAATGCCAGCCGCACCATGCTGATGAACCTGGAGACCCTGGACTGGGACGACGAACTGTTGTCCATCTTCGGCATCCCGCGCTCGATGCTGCCGACCATCGCGCCGTCGTCGAATCCGGAGCTGTTCGGAAAGACCAGGGCCGATGGGCCGTTCGGCGGCGAGGTGCCGCTGTCCGGCGTGCTCGGCGATCAGCAGGCGGCCACGGTCGGCCAAGTGTGTTTCCGGCCCGGCGAGGCGAAGAACACCTACGGCACCGGAAACTTCTTGCTGCTCAACACCGGTGAGGACATCGTGCGATCGCAGCACGGGCTGCTCACCACGGTCGCCTATCAGTTCGGCGACCAGAAGCCGGTGTACGCGCTGGAAGGCTCGATCGCGGTGACCGGCTCGGCGGTGCAGTGGCTGCGCGATCAGCTGGGCATCATTTCCGGTGCGTCGCAAAGCGAATCGCTGGCCAGGCAGGTCGAGGACAACGGAGGCGTGTACTTCGTGCCCGCGTTCTCCGGGTTGTTCGCGCCCTACTGGCGTTCGGACGCGCGCGGCGCGATCGTCGGGCTGTCCCGGTTCAGCACCAACGCCCATCTGGCGCGGGCGACGCTGGAATCCATTTGCTACCAGACCCGCGACGTCGTCGAGGCGATGCAGGCCGACTCCGGCGTGCCGCTCGACGTGCTGCGGGTGGACGGCGGTGTCACCGCCAACGAGCTGTGCATGCAGATCCAGGCCGACTTCCTCGGCGTGCCGGTGTCGAAGCCGGTGGTCGCGGAGACCACCGCGCTCGGCGCCGCCTATGCGGCCGGTTTGGCCGTCGGATTCTGGGGCAGCACAGACGAACTCGTACAGAACTGGCACGAAGACAAGCGCTGGTACCCCACCTGGTCCGAGGAGCAACGCGAACGCGGCTACGCCCGCTGGCAGAAGGCCGTGTCGCGCACCCTCGACTGGATAGACGTAGACGACTGAGTCGCCGACGCGAATATCACTGGAACAAGGAGAGATTCATGTCAGCACGATTAGACCCCAGCTACCGCGCCGAGGCGATCGACGCCCTTGGCGACGACGAGATCGATGTGCTGGTGATCGGCGGCGGCGTGGTCGGCGCCGGCGCCGCACTGGATGCCGCCGCGCGCGGCCTGAGCGTCACCCTGGTGGAAGCCAGGGACTTCGCGGCGGGCACGTCCAGCCGCTCCAGCAAGCTCATCCACGGCGGGCTGCGCTACCTCGAGCAGCTCGACTTCTGGCTGGTGCGTGAGGCTTTGAAGGAACGCGGCCTGCTGCTGAACAAGCTGGCGCCGCACCTGGTGCGCCCGGTGTCGTTCCTGCTGCCGCTGCAGCATCGGGTGTGGGAGCGCGCGTACATCGGTGCGGGCGTCGCCCTGTACGACACGATCGGTGGTGCCAGGGCGCTGCCCATGCACCGGCATCTGACCCGTACGCGCGCACTGGAATTGGCGCCCGCGCTGCGCGAAGACTCGATGACCGGTGCCATCCGGTACTTCGACGCACAGGTCGACGACGCGCGGCACACCATGACGATCGCGCGTACCGCCGCGCAGCACGGCGCGACCGTGCTCACCCGCACCAAGGTCACCGGCCTGCTGCGCGACGGCGAGCGGGTCGTCGGCGCGCACGTCACCGATCTGGAGACCGGCTGCGAATACACCGTGCGCGCCCGCCGGGTGATCAGCGCGACCGGCGTGTGGACCGATGAGATGAACCGGATGACCGGCGTCGAATTCCCGTTCCACGTGCGCACTTCCAAGGGCGTGCACATCCTGGTGCCGCGCGAGCGGCTCGACCTGGACACCGGGCTGATCATGCGCACCGAGAAGAGCGTGCTGTTCGTGATCCCGTGGCACCAGCACTGGATCATCGGCACCACCGACACCGATTGGTCGCTGGACAAGGATCATCCGGCCGCCAGCAACGCCGACGTGCAGTACATCCTCGATCACGTCAACGCGGTGCTGCGCGACCCGCTGACCCGCGACGACATCGTCGGCACCTACGCCGGGCTGCGCCCGCTGGTGTCCGGCGCGTCCAGCGACACCGCGAAGCTGTCGCGCGAACACGCGGTGGCCGAACCGGTTCCGGGTCTGTTCGTGATCGCGGGCGGCAAGTACACCACCTACCGGGTGATGGCGGCCGACGTGGTGGACGCCGCGGTGGCCGGCCTCGGTCGCGCCGTCGCGCCGTCGGTGACCGACAAGCTGCCGCTGCTCGGTGCGGTCGGCTACCAGGAGATGGCCGCCGATCTGGACAGCCTCGCGCAGCGCTCCGGGCTGCCGAAGGCCACCGTCGAGCACCTGCTCGGCCGCTACGGTTCCGCCGTGCACGACCTGTTCGAGCTGATCGCGGAGGATCCGGCACTGGGCCAGCCGCTGGCGGGCGCCGAGGAGTACCTCGCCGCCGAGGTCGTCTACGCCGTAACCCACGAGGGCGCACTGCATCTCGACGACGTGCTCACCCGCCGCACCCGCATCTCCATCGAGGCGTCGGACCGCGGCCTGATCGCCGCGCCCGAGGTGGCGTTCCTGATCGGCGCCCGGCTCGGCTGGGATGCCGACACCGCCGAGCGCGAGCTCAGCCGCTACCGGGACCGCGTCGAGGCCGAACTGGCCGCCAACCGGGCCGCCGACGACGAGGCCGCGAACGCCGCCCGCCTGGTCGCCGTCGCCTGACCCGTGCGCCGCTCGGCGAGCTCGATCCTGGTTCAGGCCTGTGGTTTCGGCCGATCATCGAGCTCGCCGGGCGCGCGGAGCGTCAAATATCCTTGCCGCGCAACCGGTTGCATCGGTAGTTCGCGATGGAAAAGCGCGTCGATGAACGGGATGTTCCGGTGATAGGCGTACAGCGAGGATTCGCTGCCGACGATGCCCGCGGTGTCGACGAGCAGCGGTATGTCGGCCAGAAAGTATTGGGCCGCGAGCTCACACTGGTGCGCGGTCGGCTCACTGCCGTCAGGTAGCCGGTGCCGCAGGACATTTCGGGTGGTCTCCAGGCAGCGGTCGCGAAATTCCTGGTGGGTGGCGAACAGCTGCTGCGCTTCTCGGTGCAATTCGACGAAGATCGAGTTCTCCGCGAGGTAGGTCCAGTCGATCACCCGCGACTCCAGACCGGACAGACCCGCCGACCCCAGCGCGTCCCGGATCCGATTGCGCATCTTCAGCCCGTTCTCGTGAGCTCGCTTGCGCGCCTTGTCCTCCGGTAGCCCGAGCGCCTGCAACGTGAACACGCACGGCACATCGGGCAGATGAAACTGGACGTAGGCGAACTCCGCGGCCGCCCACCTCGTCAGCTCCGCGATCCGCACCCGCTTGAAATAGCTGTTGAACGGGCTGATGCCCAAGAAGACGTGCTCTCTCCGCGCGAAGAGCTCGGCACAGTTGGGCGTCAGCGGCAACGCAGTGAGCTCGACCGCCGTCTGCATCAGAGCATGCTGTCAAACCCGGCGGCGATCGCGGTCCGACACGCCGCCCGCGCTGTTCAACCCATTGACCTCAACCACGGTTCAGGGTGAACCATTCAGGTATGACGAGATCCGCCGATTTCTGGAATTCCGCCTATGACAACGACATCGCACCGTGGGTGATCGGAGAACCACAGCCCGCGATCGTCGCGCTGGAGCGCGACGGCTGGATTCGCGGCCGGGTGCTCGACCCCGGTTCCGGCGCGGGTGAACACACGATCCTGCTGACCGAGCTCGGCTATGACGTGCTCGGTATCGACCTGTCCTCCAGCGCGGTCGAGTTCGCTCGCGGAAACGCTGCCGCGCAAGGGGTTCCGAGCGCGCGGTTCGAGGTGGCCGATGCCATCGCGTTCGGTGCCGCCGCGGACGCGCCGACCTTCGACACGATCGTGGACAGCGCGCTGTTCCACGTCTTCGGCACCGAACCCGAGCCGCGTGCCGCGTACGTGCGCAGCCTGCACGCACTCTGCAAGCCGGGCGGGGTGGTCAATATCCTCGCGCTGTCCGATGCCGGACCCGGCTTCGGGCCGCAGATCAGTGACTCGGTCATCCGCGAATCATTCGTCGACGGTTGGGAATTGGAGGATCTGCAGTCCACGCACTATCGCGGCCGAGTCACCGCGTCCGCGCTCGAGCAGAAGCCGGATCTCGGCCTGCCCGAGGGCAGTTCCATCGATGTGGTGGCGTGGCTGGCCAGGATCCGCCGCGTCTAGATCCGGTCCCGCTCTGGTCCGCTCATGCCCGCCGGGTGCTCATCCGCGATGCGCGCATGCAGATGCATGTCATGCCAGCCGTCGGCGTGCAGCCCAGCACTGCGCATGGTCCCTTCCAGGGCATAGCCGAGCTTGGCGGCGACCCGGCACGACGGCTGGTTCGCCACCGAGTGGCTCAGTTGCAGCCGGTGGAATCCGACACCGAACGCCCAGGTTGTCAGCGTGGCAATCGCGCGCGGTGTGACGGCCTGCCCGCGGGCAGCGGGCGCGGTCCAGTAGGCGACCTCGGCTTGGCCGACGGCGAGCTGGAAGTCCTTCAACGCGGCTCGGGCGACCAGTCGCCCGCTTGCGATATCGATGACCGCCCAATGGGCGCCGATGCCCGCACGCCACGTCCCCGACCATCGTTCGATCCAGTCGCACACCTCGTCGACCGAGTCGGCGCTGCGGACATGCCAGCGTTGGATCGAGGGATCGGCGAACACCTCGAAGACCTCGGGTGCGTCATCGACCGTCCATGGCCGGAGCAGCAACCCGTCGCCGGTAGTGAACACCGGTTGCGCTGACTGCGTGAACATTTCGGCGGCGACCAAGTCGTCCGTCAACATTGGCATGACGTCGATTCTTCCCCGTCCGCGGCACGTTCGACGCAAGAAACGTGCTCACCGCCGAGCGGGTCCGCAGGGTTGTCGCGTGTGGCGGATCGCGTACGGACCAGGTGGTCTCAATGATCTAGTGTCGAATCATGGAGACGCTGGATGTGGTCGAGGCCGAGCGGGTTTCCGCTCTGTTGGCGGCGGAGGCCAATGCCGTGGCATTGTTCGACGAGGTGGTCGCTCGCGGGATCATCGCGCCGGGCAAACGCGAATCGGTGGTGAGCGACGCGGTGCGCGATCTGGCCGGCGAGATGTTCGGCACGCGGCGGTTCTGGCACAAGCGGATCGTGCGGTCCGGCATCAATACGCTCGAGCCGTACAGCGCGAACCCGCCGGATCGGATCATCGGCGCGGACGACATCTGCTTCCTCGACTTCGGGCCGATCTTCGCCGAATGGGAGGCCGACTTCGGCCGCACCTATGTGCTCGGCGACGATCCGGCCAAGCTGGCCTTGCGGGACGCGCTGGAGCCGTTCTGGGAGCGGGGCCGGGCGCACTTCGAGGCGCATCCCGATATCACCGGCGACCAGCTCTACACCTGGGTCGTCGAGCAGGCGGCCGAGCAAGGCTGGGAGGTGACCGCGGAGATCGCCGGACATCTTGTTGGCGAGTTCCCGCACAAGCAGATCTCCGGCACCGAGGTCACCACGTATGTCGCGGCGGGCTCGACCCCGCCGATGCGGCGCCTCGATCCCAAAGGCCGGATCTGCCATTGGATTCTGGAGATCCACCTGGTGGACCGCGCGAACAACATCGGCGGGTTCTTCGAGCAGCTCCTGGATATCCGGCCTGCGGTGTAGTCGCTCAGCGCTCCGCGGCGGTGGCGATGTCGTCGAGGTCGCGGCGGAGCATGCGGCGGGTAGGGCCCTCTAGGAGTTTGCCGATGAAGGCGGCCATGCGGCCGACCTTGCCGTGCGGCCGACCTTCGAAACCCATGGCCAGCAGGGTGTTCGAGCCCTGCGCCGTGAGGGTGAAGATGGAGCGATAGTGGGTGCCGTGCGAATCGGCTTCGGTGGTGTAGGACTGGCCGGGCACGATGGCCGTCACGGTCATCGTCTCGGTGGATTCCTTGCCGAACGCGACCCGGGTTTCCTTCCAGGAGGTGCCGACCTCGAAGCCGGTTCCGCCATCGAGGCGCTCCAGCCGGGAGATACCCCTGATCACCTCGGCCGTGCGATCGAGATCGGTGATCACTGCCCAGACCTGCTCCGGTGGCACGGCGATCTCGCGGGTAACCGTGATCATCGACAAAACGTGCCTCCTCCGACCGCCGACACTCGGCCGCCTTCGGCCGAACTACGGCAAGTTCTATCAGCCCGAGGCCGGATACGCGAGCACGCCCACCCGGTTCTGCCGCCGCGGTCGTCCTCGATCGCTATCGGATAGTTGCGAGCAGCTCGGCGGCAGGGAGCGATCCGGGCGCCCGTCCTTCGCGGGCAAAGGTGTCGGCCACCTCGCAGATGCGCTCGTTGACCGGGGCCGGCACGCCGTGCAGGCGGCCGAGCAGCACGATCTCGCCGTTGAGGTAGTCGGTCTCGATGCTGCCGGTGCCGCGGGCCAGGCTCTGCCAGGACGAGCTGCCGGACCGGCTGGTGCCGCCGGTGCGCAGGATGTCGCCGCGCCTGGCCTTGTCCTCTTCGGCGGAGGCGAACGGAATACCGGCGGCGGTCAGCACCTCGACGGCCTCGGCGCGCGCACGATCGAGAATCTCGGTGACACCGTCGCCCGGCTGGATGGTCGCGTCGACGGCGTTGCCGAGATTCATCAGCAGCTTGTTGTACTTCCAGCGCATGATGTCCGATCGCGGCTCCGAGTGGCAGCCCGCCGAACGGAACGCGGCCGCGATGGATTCCGCGGTCTCGTCGCTGCCCGTGGGGTACCTGCCGATATCGAGAATGGCGGGCACCGGCCACGCTCGCGGCTGCACCACACCCGGCTCCAGATGGGTGGACGGGAACATCACGCAGACCCCGTACACGTTCGGGAAGCGGCGCAACGCGGCACGCTCGTTGGCGACACCGTTCTGCAGGCATACGATCGGCGTCTCGCGATCCACCACTCCCGACAGATCCCGCAGTGCCGCTTCGGTATTCATACTCTTCATCGTCAGCAGCACCACGTCGCCGGGTGCGCCGGTGAGCTCCGCCGGACTCGACACGGCGGGAATGGACAACGTCTCGGCACCGCCGCCAGTCACCAAACGCAGTCCCTCCGACTGGATCGCGGCCAGGTGCGCGCCCCGCGCGATGAGCACGACCTCGTGCCCGGCCCGGTGCAGCAGCCCACCGAGGCTGCCGCCGACCGCACCCGCCCCGTACACAATGAACCGCTTGGTAGCCATGCCCCGAGCCTGCCAGTTCGGGCGAGGTGCCGCCCGCCGCCGCGACAGTTCGACTTGCTCTTGGTCGCGCATTTGGACGGTGTCGCTCAGTAGGATCGGTCGGGGTTGCACCCGAAAGCCGCGTTCGATCCGAAGGATGGCCGATGCTGCGTTTCTTCCTGTTCGGCGCGCTGGTGCCCGCCGTGCTGACCGTCGGCTTCGCCGCCGTCATCGGCGGTTGGGCCTGGACAGTGGTGCTGATCCTGCTCGGGGCGCTGCTGCTGCTCGGCGTCTACGACCTGCTGCAGCGCAAGCACTCGCTGCTGCGGAACTATCCGCTGCTCGGGCATCTGCGCTATCTGCTCGAAGAGATCCGGCCCGAGATCCAGCAGTATTTCGTGGAGCGCAACTTCGACGGACGCCCCTACGATCGCGAGATCCGATCGACGATCTACGAGCGCGCCAAGGGAATTCACGGCGAGCAGTCGTTCGGCACCGAGCGCGACCTCAGCGCGATCGGCAGCGAGTACCTGGTGCACTCGATCGCGCCGGTGCCCGAACCGGCGGAACCGCCCCGGGTGCTGGTGGGCGGGCCGGATTGCACCAAGCCGTACGCGATGTCGCTGATGAACGTCTCGGCGATGAGCTTCGGCGCGCTGTCGGCCAATGCCATCCGTGCGTTGAATCACGGTGCGGCCCTTGGTGGTTTCGCGCACGATACCGGCGAGGGCGGCCTCACCTCCTATCACCTCGACGGCGGCGGCGACCTGATCTGGGAACTGGGGTCGGGCTACTTCGGCGCGCGCACCGCGGCAGGCGATTTCGACCCGGCCCAGTTCGCCGATAAGGCCGCCGACGACCGGATCAAGGCAATCTCGTTGAAGCTCAGTCAAGGTGCGAAGCCGGGCATCGGCGGCGTGCTGCCCGCCGCGAAGGTGACCGCGGAGATCGCGGGCTTCCGCGGCGTGCCCGCGCACGTGAAATGCGTGAGCCCGCCGATGCATTCGGCCTTCTCGACGCCGCGCGAGATGATCGAGTTCATCGCGCGCCTGCGCGAGCTCTCCGGCGGGAAGCCGGTGGGCTTCAAGCTCTGTGTCGGATCCAGGATCGACGTGATCGCGTTCTGCAAAGCGATGGTGGCCGAAGGCATCACCCCGGACTTCATCACCATCGACGGCGCCGAGGGCGGAACCGCCGCCGCGCCACTGGAATACGAGGACAACGTCGGTCTGCCGCTCACCGACGGGCTGATGACCGTGCACAACGCGCTGGTCGGCACCGGACTGCGCGACCGGATAAAGCTGGGCGCGAGCGGAAAGGTCGCCACCGCAAGCGATATCGTCATCCGCCTCATCCAGGGCGCCGACTTCACCAACTCCGCCCGGGCCATGATGATGGCGGTCGGCTGCATCCAGGCCATGATGTGCCACACCAACAAATGCCCGGTCGGCGTGGCCACCCAGGATCCCAAGCGCGCCCGCGCACTCGACGTGGCGGACAAGAGCATTCGCGTCCAGCGCTACCACGAGGCGGTCGTCGCGCAGGCCGTCGGCCTGATGGCCACCCTCGGCGTCCAGCACCCGGCCGACCTGACCCCGCACATGCTCCGGAAACGGGTGTCCACCACCACCGTTCGCTCCTACGCCGAACTGTACGAATGGCTCACCCCCGGCGAGTTGCTCGCCGACACCCCGGCGGCCTGGCGCGACGACTGGAATTACGCCTCGGCAGATTCGTTCCGGATCAACGCGCCGCATCCCGCCGCGCGGTGAATCAGGCGACGGCCTCGCCCTGGTCGCTCGCGAAGCCGCGGCGCGAGCCCGGCCCATATCCGGGCACATTGATGCCCGGCACGTCCGCACCCAACCCGATGATCTGGTTGAGCGTGTTGTGATACTGCTGCACTTCGGCGATCTGTCCCTCGTGGAACCGGATTTCACTGAGAAACGTTGCGTGATAGTGACGTTGGCTCTCGATCGCGGTGAAGTCGCCCTCGATGTTGGCGAACCAGGCGTGCGGCGCGGCGAACGGGCGCACGGCGATGCGGCACAGGCTGCCGGGCTGCCACAGTTCGGCGCTCCACCAGAGCATGCTCTCGCCCAACTCTTCGCGGCCCTCGATGGTGTCCGGCAGGCCGGGTAGCTGCCACGGCGCGTGGAACCGCACGTCGGCGGTGACCAGGTCCAGGATCTGCTCATGGTCCTGCAGGAAGAGCAGCTCGTAGAAGCGTTCGATCGCGGCGCGTTCGACGGCCGCGTCGGGGAGTCCGGTGGACCCGTTGCTCCGGGTGCCGATACGTCTCCGGTCCTGCGGAGCGGTTGTCATGCTGATCATCACAAGCCTTCCCATCGTGCCGGTCGATCACTCGAAGATGAGTCAGCAAATCATGAGCAAACATCAGCCGTCAATGAGTATTCGGCGAATCCGCTGTGGCGCTCACCACTGGTCAGCGCCCGTTCGGGCGACCCGCCGTGCTGGGCGTTCGTTTGCTGTTCTGTGACGGCGGTCATAGCCTTGAGTTGTTCGCATGGAGGTCGAGCCGCGACACCGGAGCCGGGGTTCGGCGAACACCGCGGGGGCGCAACAGTACAGCTATACCTGATCGGGGCTATTCGATGTCGACGATTCTCTACGTCCTTCTCCAGCCGTTCCTCGGCGAACAGGCCGCCCAGCAGTTGGCCACGGACTTCATGTTCGGCCCGAGCAACTGACGACGATCCCGCGCGGGCAAGGCAGCGCCGTCGGGCCGCTAAACTGCTGAGCGGGACAGTAAGTCGAGGGTGCGCAGCGGGAAGCGCACGGCGAACACAGGAGAAATCATGTCGAGTCGCCGCTTCCGATCCAGTGTTGCCGGGATAGTCATCCTGGTTACCGCATTGGTGGTTGCCGGTTGTTCAGCGTCGGAGTCGAAGAAGCCGGGAGCGGCCGACCCCGCGCCGCCCGCTATCTCCATCACCCCGGCGTCGGGCGCGAAGGATGTCGATCCGAAGACTCCGGTCCAGGTGACCGCGGGCGACGGCGTGCTGACCTCGGTCACCATGACCAACGAGAAGGGCAAGCCCATCGAGGGCATCTTCACGCCGGACAAGACGGCGTGGAAACCCACCGAACCGGTCGGCTACGGCCACTCGTACACGATCACCGCCGAGGGGCTCACGATCACCGGCCGCAGTGGCCCGCTGACCTCGACGTTTTCCACGTTGACACCGAACAACCAGACCAAGGTCTACTTCGAGACCACCGGCGGTGGGCTGCTCGACGGCGGCACCTTCGGCGTCGGCGCGGTGATCGCCGCGCACTTCGACGAGGACGTGCCGGACCGCGCGCTCGCCGAGAAGCGGCTGCAGGTCACCACGACCCCGCCGCTGGAGGGCTCCTGGTATTGGCTCGACAATCAGCACGTGCACTGGCGGCCGAAGGAGTACTACCCGTCCGGCACGAAGGTGACGGTCGCGGCCAACATCTACGCGGTCGACCTCGGCGGCGGCCTGTACGGCCAGGAGGACACCAAGGCCTCGTTCACCATCGGCGCCTCGCACGTCTCCATCGCCGACGACAACACCAAGCAGGTCCAGGTGTTCGAGGACGGCAAGATGATCCGCTCCATGCCCACCTCGATGGGCATGGGCGGCAGTGAGAACGTCGGCGGCAAGACGATCACCTTCTGGACCCAGCCCGGCGTCTACACGGTGATGAGCAAGGCCAACCCGGTGGTCATGGACTCGTCCACCTTCGGGCTGCCGGTCAACTCCCGGCTCGGCTACAAGGAATCCATCAACTGGGCGACCCGGATCAGCACCGACGGCATCTATCTGCACGAGCTGGCGTCCACGGTGTGGGCGCAGGGCAATACCGACACCTCGCACGGCTGCCTGAACCTCAGCCCGGACAACGCGCGATGGTTCTACGACTTCGCGGTCCCCGGCGACGTGGTGGAGGTGCGCAATACCGGTGGCGCGCCGCTCGACGTCTGGCAGAACGGTGACTGGGGTCTGTCGTGGGATCAGTGGCAGGCGGGCAGCGCGCTGAAGTAGTAAGGCCAGCAGCTGCCGACTGGCTCCCGACAAGTCAGGGGTGCGGCTCGTAGCGTCGGGGTGTGGACGAAAACCTTGCCGCCGACCTCGCCGAATTGCCTGCGTTGCTGGATGCGGTGCGCGAATCGGCGACGGACCTGTTGACCGGTATCGAGACGCGGCCGGTCGCGCGGGCACCGAAAGAGGTAGGGCCCGCGGCACTTCCGGAACACGGCATCGGCCTTGGCCGGGCACTCGCGCTGTTCCGTGAACGCTGGGAGCCGCAGTTCTCTGGGAGCGCGGGCCCGCGCTATTTCGGTTTCGTCACCGGTGGCGCCACCCCGGCGTCGGTCGCGGGCGATTGGCTGACCGGGGTGCTCGATCAGAACGCGATGTCGGGTGAGGATTCCGCGGCGATCGAGTTGGAACATCAGACGGTGGGCTGGATCGGGGGGCTGTTCGGACTGGAACAGCACACCGGGGCGTTTGTCAGCGGGGCGACGATGTCGAATTTCGTCGGCTTGGCGATCGCGCGGGAGTGGTTGGGCGAACAGCTGGGAATCTCGGTGGCGCAGGCCGGAATCGGCGCGCTGGGGCCGGTGCACGTGCTGTCGGGAACGCCGCATTCCAGCATCGTCAAGTCGTTGTCCATGCTCGGAATCGGGCGGGACAGTATGCGATTGGTGCCGACCATGCCCGGCCGGGAGGCCGTCGACGTGGACCGGCTCGCCGAGGCCCTCGCGGCGCTGGACGGCCGGCCCGCCATTGTGGTCGCCAATGCGGGCACGGTGAACACCGTCGACTTCGACGATCTGCGCGCGATTGCCGCACTGCGCCAACGGTATCCGTTCTGGCTGCATGTCGACGGCGCGTTCGGCGCGTTCGCGGCGCTGGCACCGGAGTATGCCGAGTTGGTAGACGGGCTCGGGGAAGCGGATTCGGTCTGTGTCGATCTGCACAAGTGGTTCAACGTGCCCTACGACGCGGCGGTCCAGTACACCCGGCACCGGGATCTGCAGCTGCGCGTCTTCCTGAATTCCGCCGCCTATCTGACCCCGCCCACCGGCACACCAGATTTCGGGCATTTGGTGCCGGAGAACTCGCGGCGACTGCGTGCGCTCGCGGCTTGGTTCTCGCTCACCGCGTACGGTCGCGATGGTCACCGGGATATCGTGCAGCGCAACATCTCCGGTGCCAACAGCCTTGCCGAGCGGCTCGTCGCGACCGGGCTGCTCCGGCTCGTCGCTCCGGTGCGGCTCAACGTCGTGTGTTTTACGTTGACCGACCAGCCCACTACCGAGCGGGTGCACGCGCTGGTCGACGCCATCGCCGAGTCCGGCGAAACCTTTGTGACGCCAACGGTTTACGAGGGAGTGCCAGCGATTCGCGCCGCGTTCAGCAATTGGCGAACGACCGACACCGACGTGGATCGGGCGGCCGAGGCGATCGCCGCGGCGGCACTCGCCCTCGGTTGATCGTCAGCTCGCCACTTCCGTGGCGGGCGGTGGATGAAAACCGGGACCGGGCTGTGGTTCGACGTCGCGGGGATCGAGTTCGGTGCGGCAGTGGTCGCACACCAGCAGCGGCGTGATCGGGTGGCCGCAGGTGCGGTGCTCGAGGATGAGCGGCGGGCCGTCCGGCTCGGCCAGGTGCCGGTCGCCCCACGCCGACATGGCGATGATGATCGGGTACAGCTCGCGACCCGCGGCGGTGAGGTGGTAGTCGACGCGGCCGCCGCCCTCGTCGGTGCGGGCGAAGATGCCGGCGTCGATCAGCATGCGCAGGCGGCTGGTGAGCAGGTTGCGGTTGGTGATGCCGATGTTGCGGGCGAAATCGCTGAACCGGCGCACGCCGAAGAACGCCTCGGCGATGACCAGGATGGACCACCGGTCGCCGAGCAGCTCGACGACGCGGGTCACCGAATCATCGGCGGGGCGTCGGATGGTCATCCGGATATCTTCGCATTCGTTGTTGGTATTGCATTCCTACTGTTGGTATCGGAATAATACTACCTATCCGAGCGCAGCACGGGCACGATCGGTTGCCGCCGGGTCGATGAGGTGGGAGTCCTATGACGTCAGCAGAAGAGTCGAGCGCCGACTACGTCCGTTTGCTCGACCCCGCGGTGCGGCCGAATCCCTACCCCCTGTTCGCGCGGTTGCGGGAGCGCGGACCGTTCCGGATCGGGACGGCGCCGGTGGTCATCGTGCCCGGCCACGCCGACTGCGCGGCGGTGCTGCGCGATCCTCGGGTGAGCGTCGACCGCTCGCTGGCGAAGCTGCAACTGGGCTCGATGCCGATCTACGACGCGACGAAAACCACTGCCGACCAGGTGAAGCCGTCGTTTCTGTTCCTCGATCCGCCGGACCACACCCGGCTGCGGCGGCTGGTGTCGAAGGCCTTCACCCCGCGCGTGGTGCAGCAGCTCGAACCAAGGATCACCGAGATCGTCGACGACATCCTCGACAAGCACTCGGCGGCAGGCACTTTCGATGCCGTCACCGAGTTCGCCTATCCGCTGCCGGTGACCGTCATCTGCGAACTGCTCGGCGTGCCGCTGGAAGACGAAGCGCAGCTGAGTCATTGGTCGTCGCTGCTGTCTCGCACGTTGGATCCGACGTCGCGGCAGGCGGCCGAGCACCAGGCCGATCCCGCCGAATTGCAGCGCGCCGGAACCGAACTCAGCATCTACTTCGAGCGGTTGACCGAACGCCGCCGCGCCACACCGGGACCCGACCTGCTCTCGCAACTGCTCGCGGCGGAGGACGCCGGGGACATGCTCAGCCACGAGGAGCTGATCTCCACCTGCGCGCTGCTGCTCGTCGCGGGGCACGAGACCACGGTCAACCTCATCGCCAACGCGACCCTCGCGCTGCTGCGCCGCCCCGACGAACTCGCCGCCCTGCGCGCGAATCCCGAACGCGCACAGGGCGTTGTCGAGGAGACGCTGCGCTTCGATCCGCCGGTGCAGCTGATCCCGCGCATCGCCGCCGACGACCTGACGGTGGGCGAGCTCGCCGTCCGGCGCGGCGATCTGGTGGTGATGCTGGTCGCCGCCGCGCAGCGCGACCCCGCCGCGTTCCCCGATCCGGACCGCTTCGATCCGGCCCGCGACAACCGGCACCTGGCCTTCGGACTCGGCGCCCACTTCTGTCTCGGCGCTCCGCTGGCCCGGCTGGAGGCGCGGGTGGCGCTCACCCGGTTCGCGCAACGCGTCGAATCGCCGCGGCTGCCCACGGATCCGCCGGTGTATCGCGAACACGTGAACCTGCGCGGTCCGGCGCACATGCCGATCGAGTTCGCGGCGATCCTGCCGCGTTAGTCAGCCGTCGTAGGAGACGTGCGGCGTCCAGTCGTCGAGGGGCCGGACGGCGGCGGCGTGCAGCGCCTCGGCGACCAACTCCCTGGTGAACGCGCCCTCGCCGAGCACGCCGTTGATCTGCACGGCCACGGCCCGAAAACCCTTGGGCGCCAATGTGGTATCTAAGCTGGTCACCAGATTGCGGACCGCCGCCTTCTGCACGCCGAGCGACGCGGCTTGATTCCACGGCTTGTCCGCCGCCGCGCTCCCGGTGACCAGCACCCGCGCGCCCTCGGCGAAGAACGGCAGCGCCGACTGCACGGCGGGCAGCAGCGCGGCGGCGCCGATGGTGAAGTCCTCGATCAACTCCGGCACCGACAGCTGCAACGGATCCGACTGGCGGAACATGCTCGGGTTGAAATGCAGCACGTCGATCCGGCCGTGCTGCTCCCCCACCGCGGTCACCACTCGGGCAATGTCGGCCGGATCGGACAGATCGACGCCGACGCCCTCCGCGTCGAAACCCTCGCCGCGCAACTGTGCGGCCAGCGGCTCGGCCTCCTCCGGCAGCCGGGCGGCCAGGAATACCGCATAACCGTCGTCGGCGAAGAGTCGGGCAACAGCCAATCCGACACCGGGACCGGCGCCGAGCACGAGAAGCACGGGAGCAGACATGATCTCGAGCCTAGAGGCGACGCGGTGATCACGGCCAGCAGTTGCTGGGTAGTCGCCGTGCCGCGCACGGCACACCGCCGCGACTGTCGCGAAAGCCACTACATAACCGCCGCTGATCTGGGTATTGCGCGCGCGTGGGTACTCTCGAACGGGTCGGACAAGGAACAAGACGGCGAGGAACGATCCGTGGCGCGAGTGCCGAGAAAAGCGCAGGGCACAGAGTCTGCGGCGTTGAACGATGACGACACAGTCGAGTTTGCCCGGGTCACCGACCCGCCCGCGCGGCCGGCGCGGCATCGACGTGCCGCGCCGAAACAGCGCCGGGTCGCGGCAAAGCCGCACCGGGCTCGGCAGGCGGCGAAGGTCGCGGTCCGGGTGGTCGTCTCGGTCACCGCGCTCGCGGTGCTCTCCGGCACCGGATTCGCCTGGTCGGCCAAGCTCGACTTCAACAATGGGTTCAACCGCTCGGACGCGATCGGCGAGGACGCACCGCGCTCGCTGGGCGGCGACGTCAACATCCTGCTGATCGGCCTGGACACCCGCAAGGACCAGAACGGCAACAATCTGCCGAAGGAGATCCTGGACCAGCTGCACGCGGGCGACGGGGATGAGGGCGGCTACAACGCCAACTCGCTCATCCTGCTGCACGTCCCGGCGAACATGCAGCACATCGTCGCGTTCTCCATTCCGCGTGACGACTACGTCGCGGTCTCCAACATCCCCGGTTACGACCACGTCAAGATCAAAGAGGCGTACGGGCTGAAAAAGGCGGCCGCGGAGGCCAAGCTGATCGCCAACGGCGAGAAGGATCAGGTCACGCTGGAACGCGCGGGTCGCGAGGCGGGGCGGGCGTCCATCGTGTCGGCCGTGCGCAACCTGACCGGCGTGCCGATCGACCGGTTCGCCGAGATCGCCCTCGCCGGTTTCTACCACCTGGCCGAGGCCCTCGGCGGCGTCGACGTGTGCCTGAACAAGGCCGTCGACGACAGCTACTACTCCGGCGCCAAGTTCCCCGCCGGGCCGCAGCATCTCAACGGTTCCGACGCGCTCGCGTTCGTCCGGCAGCGGCACGGGCTGGAAAACGGCGACCTCGACCGGACGCACCGGCAGCAGGCGTATCTCACCTCGGTCGCCAAGTCGCTCAAGGATTCCGGGACGCTCACCAATGTGAGCAAGGTGTCGGACCTGATGAAGGTGGCGCACCAGGACGTGGTGCTCTCCGATGGTTGGGACCTGCTCGATTTCGCGCAGAACCTCGGGGGTGCGGGCTCGATGTCGGTCGAGTTCCGGACGCTGCCGGTGTTGCGCTACGACAACGTGAACGGTCAGGACGTCAACATCATCGATCCGGCCGCCATCAAGAAGGAGGTGCGGGCCGCGTTCGGGATCCAAACTCCGAGCAGCACACCGACGCACGCGCCGACCAGCACGGTCGATGTGAAGAACGCGGGCAGTGCGGCCGGAATGGCCGCGAAGCTGTCCACGGCGCTGACGAACCGCGGCTATCGCGAGGGCGAAGTCGGGAACCTGGGCACCAGCACCACGACGACCACGGTGACCTATGGCACGGGTGCCGAGGCGGATGCCACGCAATTGGCCGAGACGCTCGGTGGACTCACGGCGACCGCCTCGTCCAACGTCCAGGCGGGCCACATTCAGGTCGTCATCGGGAGCGACTTCACGATGCCCACCGAACTGACCTCGAGCTCGGACTCGACCACCGCCACGACGACGTCCGCCGTGCCAACCACAACCGCCGATCCCGCCCCCGACTCCGGTAAGCCCGTCACGACGACGATCGGCAGCACGATCCCCTGCGTGAACTGACCGCTATTCGACGAACGCCTTGATCCGGTTCAACGTCTCGCGCATCCCGTCGACGTTCGTCTTGGTGCGCGCCCGACCGGCCAGCAGCCAGTACACCCGCAATGCCGGGGTGCTGTGCAGGTGGAACGATTCGGTGACGTCGGTGCCACCCTCGACCGGCTCGAATCGGTAAGTCCAGGTATTGATCGATATCCCGCCCGGCCCGAGCACCGTGAACGCGAATTCACGGCCCGGCTCGCACGTGATGATCCGGCACACGGTCCAGTACTTCAGACCCCAGCCGTTGCGGTTGACGTGTCCACGGAACTTCACCCCGACGGCGGGTTCGGTAGCGCCGCCGAGCCATTCGGCCGCGAAGGTCTCCGGACTGAACCGTCCCGTATTCGTGATATCGCTGACCAGCGGCCAGATCTTGTCGGCGGGCGCGGCCATTCGCACTGTCACACTGTCCTGCATGCCCGAACGCTAGCAGGGAGTAAGCGTCGCTACCGGGTGTCGGAAAGTGGCGTCAGTGCGTCGAATGCGGCGCCCCAGCGGTCCGGATCGGCCAGCAGCGCGCCGGGCGGTAGCTCCCAGTAGGCGGCGAGCAGGTCGTAGCCGAGGTGGGCGGTGGTGGCGTGGGTGGGCCAGTGCGCGGTGGTCCACTGCGGATCCTCGGTGGCCGAGTCGATTCCGGTGCGGGCGACGCCGACCAGTTCGAATTGCAGTTGCTGGATCAGCGCGACCGCGGGGGCGCCGGCGGGCTCGGTGCGCGACAGTTTCAGCAAGGCCCGGGCGACGGCGCAGACTCGAATTTCGATCCAGCGGAAGGTGCGTCGATGTGCACGCGGGACAACGACGTGCGGGACGAGCACCGCGACGGCGACGCCGATCACGGTCTCGATGAAGCGATCTCGGATCAGCGGCGCGACGGCACCGTCGGGCGTCGAACCGACCGCGAGCAGTGCGATCGGGGTGATGAAGATGGCGGCGAGCGCGTAGTTGCGCGGCACGAACAGCTCCATACAGAACAGCAGCGCGGCCACCAGCGCGATGAGGGCGTAGCCGGTGAACGCGAGCTGGTGCACCACGCCGAAGAGCGCCAAACCCACGACCGTGCCGACGAAGCGGTGGATGCCGCGCACCTTGCCGCGAACTCGATCAGGGCCGATCTGCAACACCATCAGCGCGGTGAACACGGCCCAGTGCGGCCGCTCCTGGCCGAGCAGCGCGCTGAGTCCGCCGGCGACCAGGCAGGCGATGCCGACGCGGAAGGCGCTGATGGTGGCGTGTGAATCGAAGGACAGCGAGCGGCGCAGGCGGAACCAGACGCCGGGGCGGACGAAGGAGATCAGCGGGTCGACGACCAGGTCGTTGGTGTCGTCGTAGGCCGGACCGGCGAGTCGGCGGCGGGCCGCGACCAAGGTGGCCAGCAGTTCCGAATCCGGTGCTCGGCTGGGCAGTCCCGCGTCGTAGACCGCTGCCCAGGCCTCAGCGACCGCGCCGCCTGCCTGATGCCGCAGGTCGATGGCGGGTTGGCCGGATGCCCGCGCCGACAGGTAGGAGTCGACCGCGCGGATCGCGGCTTCGACGGCTACCCGCTCGGGCTTGCGCCGATCACGCAGTACTCCGGCCATCGATGCGAGCACCGACGCAGCGACGCCGAATGCCGTGCAGGACAACAGGTCCGCTGTCGATATGCCCGCCTCGGCGGCCATCATGGCGCCGCCACAGGCGATCACGAAGAGCAGGGCACCCGGCGGGCCGAGTCGCAGCGCATCGATCGCGTAGACGGCAACGACCGCGACGACCGTCAGCAGGGCCACCGTGAGCAGCGAAGCGCCGAGTCCACCGGAGAGCCCGTGCCCGAGCAGTGCACCGACACCGCAGGACGCGAGCAGCGCGAGGCCCGCGGCGAGCACCACCCCTGCGCGCATGCGATATGCCCTGCGCTCTCCGTACATCACCGCGAAGGCACCGAACAGCACGAACAACGCCTGCTGCGGGTGTCCGGTCGCGACGACCACCGCGGCGGGCAGCGCGAAGGCCAGCGCGGACCGCAGACCGGGGCTCCAGCGTCGTCCCGCAGGCGGAAGCGCGAACAGCAGCGCGCCGATTCGCCCCTGTGGCGGCAGCGGGTCGGAGACCGACTGGACCATGTCCGTCCTTCCTGATCGTCAAGCGGGGTTGCCGTTCCACCGTATGCGCGTGACGGCCGCCACTGGACAGACGGTCCGCCGCGCGGCGCGCCGCTAGATTCGAAGAGTGACCGCTGACGCGCAACCCACCCGCATCCACTCGTTCGCCGACGACGCACTCGGCGAGCACGACGCGGTCGCCTTGGCCGAACTGGTGCGCAGCGGGGAACGCAGCCCGCGCGAACTCGCCGCGGCGGCGGTGGAACGCGCGCGGCAGGTCGAGGAGTTGGCCGCGGTCGCGTACGAGAGTTACGAGAAGCCGCTGCTGCCCGCCGAGCGGACCGGGCGGTTGTACGGGGTCCCGACGTTCGTGAAGGACAACGCCGACATCGCCGGGATGCCGACCAACCAGGGCGCCCAAGCGTTCCGGGCCAAGCCAGCGCGGGAGCACGGCGCGTACGCGCGCCAATTCCTCAGTGCCGGAATGACAGTGCTCGGCAAGAGCACGCTGCCCGAGTTCGGATTCAACGCGACCACCGAGCCGCCGTTCGCCCGGCCGACCCGAAACCCTTGGCACACTGGCTATTCGGTGGGTGGATCGTCCGGCGGGTCGGCGGCGTTGGTCGCGTCCGGGGTGGTGCCGATCGCGCACGGCAACGATGGCGGCGGATCGATCCGCATTCCGGCGGCCTGCGCCGGGCTGGTCGGACTGAAGCCGAGCCGAGGTCGGCACATCGATTCGGCGATGGCGCGCAAGCTGCCGGTCAATATCGTCAGCGAAGGCGTGCTGACCAGGACGGTGCGCGACACTGCCGCGTATACCGCTGCGGCGGAACAGTATTGGCACAATCCCGCACTGCCGCCGATCGGCTACGTCGAGGGCCCGGGGACAAAACGGCTACGCATCGCACTACTGCTGGAGAACATCGGCGGCCCGGTACCCGCCGGACCGATCCGAGACGCCGTCGAAAAGGTCGCCGTCACACTGGAATCCCACGGCCACCACGTCGAGCCGGTGCCGATGCCATTCGACAACACGCTCGAAACAGCGTTCCTGCAGTACTGGGGCCTACTAGCCACCTTCGTCGCCTCCACCGGCAAGCTCGCCGACCGCCACTTCGACACCGCCCGCCTCGACGACCTCACCCTCGGCCTACGCCGCTACTTCCTCCGCACCGCCTGGCGCACCCCCATCATGCTGTACCGCCTACGCACCGCAGCCACCACTTACCAACGCACCCTTGGCCCTTACGACGCCGTACTCCTCCCCACCCTCGGCCACGAAACCCCCGAACTCGGCTACCTCAGCCCCACCGTCCCCTTCGACGACCTACTAGACCGCCTACGCACCTACGTCTCATTCACCCCCATCAACAACATAACCGGCACCCCCGCCATCACCCTCCCCGCAGACTTAACCCCCACCGGCCTACCCATAGGCATCCAATTCGCCACCACCTACGGCAACGAACGCACCCTCCTAGAACTCGCCTACCTCCTCGAAGCCGAACACCCCTTCCCCCACCTCAACCACTAACCAATCCCCAACCTCCCCAAGCCAGTTCAGGACTTCACACGCCACTTTCATCCGCCAGGCCCTCAACAAGTACGCGAAGGACGCAATTACGTGTGCGAGGAACACGGCCCTGGCGACTTGACGTACGAAGCATGCTCTTGACGCAGGTTGCAGCATGCGTCAAGAACACGCTTCGTACGTCAAGTGGGCCTGCGCGTGATGGTTGCACCGAACAGTGGGACTGCTTGG
>NZ_JBITJI010000014.1:0-291389 GCF_044459885.1 Nocardia sp. NPDC050175 | reverse complement strand
CACACCCACCACCCGGTGGCCTGCGGGACCAACTGAACACGGAACGAAATCACCTGGCTCTACTCCCAGGTGGTCTCGTCATCGGGGACCGCTCAGTTGCCCGGATCTGCACCCAAACTCGGGATCGGCACTCGGAATAGGGCCCTAGAGTCGGTGCCGATCCCGAGTCAGGGTGCGGATTTGCTGGCATCGGTCGCGTTCGGGTGGATTTGCAGTTCTGGCTTCGGATTGCGCCGGTTGAGGTGTCCGGGGGAGTGCGCCTCTTGAGAAGGCGTGCGGCGATGGGGGGTGGGGTCTTTCGGGCGGTGGCTTCGTGCCGAGGGCTCAGGGGCGGGTGAAACCGAGTGGTATGCAGGGGGATTCACCGACCACCCAAACAGCCGCACTACTCCTGATTTCTCGCACCGAGAATCGCATGCAATTCCAGGTGCGGGAAATCGGAAGGCGTGCGTCTGTATACACGCCGCGGGGTGTGGGCTGGTCAGTGGATTAGTTCTGGCTGCTTGTCGGGGGTGAGGGTGGTGGCGGGGTGGCGGGGCAGGAGTTGTTCCCAGGTGATTACGCCGAGGGCGGCGAGGCCGATTGCGGCGCCTATCCAGGCGATCGAGGCGTAGCCGAGGCCGGCGCCGATGGCGAGGCCGCCTAGCCAGGGGCCGACGGTGATGCCGACGTTGAAGGAGGCGACGTTGAAGGCGGGGGCGAGGGTTGGGCCTTGGGGGGCGAGGTTGAAGACTCGGCTGTTGAGGGTGGGGTTGGTGCCGAAACCGAAGGCGCCGAGGAGGAAGGTGAGGGCGACTACGGGGGCGGGGTGTTCGGCGGTGAGGGCGAGCAGGATCGAGGTGATGATCAGGCCGGTGATGCCGATGTACAGGGTGCGGATCGGGTGGGTGTCGGCGGTGCGGCCGCCGATGGCGATGCCGAGGAAGCTGCCGACGCCGTACACCACCAGCACGATCGGGATCCAGCTGTCGGTGAGGCCGGTCGTTTTCGACAGCAGTGCGCCGAGGTAGGCGAAGGTGACCATCAGCGCGGCGATGGAGAGCGCGGTGGTGCCGTAGGACAACCACAGTCGGGGATTCGCGATGCTGCGCAGTTCTTTTCGAAGGTCCGGCTGTGTTTCCGAACGACCGGCGGGGATCTTGGCGAGCACGCCGATCATGGCCAGCGCGGACATGATCGCGACCGCCCAGAACGCCGCGCGCCAGCCGAGGTGCTGGCCGATCACGGTGCCTGCGGGCAGCCCGATCACGGTGGCGATGGTGAGACCGCCCGCGACGATGCTCATCGCCTTGCCGCGTGCGTTCGCGGGCACCAGGCCGATGGCGGTGGTTGCCGCGACCGACCAGAATCCGGCGTACACGAACGCGCCCACCGCCCTCGTCGCGAACAGCACCCAGTAGTCCGAGGTCAGCGCGCCGACGACGTGGGCTGCGACGAACACCGCGAGGAACGCGAGCAGTGCACTGCGCCGGGGGAGCCGTAGCGTCGTGACGGCGAGTATCGGCGCGCCGACCAGCATGCCGAGGGCGAATGCCGAAATCAGCAGGCCCGCTTGCGGAATGGTGACACCGAGGTCGGTGGACAGCTCGGTGAGCAGGCCGGAGAGCATCATCTCCGAGGTGCCCTGGGCGAAAATGGACAAGCCCAGGATGTAGACGGCGAACGGCATCGGGTACCTCTCTGGTTTTAGATCATTCAGTTCAAAACTGGCGCATGGCAAGAGACTGTTGTCCCGGGATGTCTTGGGGACTGGGTCAGAGGGCGTTCAGTGCGGTCGCGGCGATGGCTTGCAGCGCGTCGCGTCCGACACCGCCGCGTGCGGCCACCCGCATACCCGCAATGGTGGCGTTGATGAAGTGTGCCAGCTCGCGAGCGTCCTTGGCTTTGTCGATTTCCCCTGCGCGCCTGCCGTTTTCGAGCACTTCCGTCAACGCGGCGAGTCGCAGTTCCTGATCGGTCCGCAATGCCGCCGCCACTTCGGGATCGCGAGGCGCGAGCTCGATCATCGAATTGACGACCAGGCAGCCGAGCGGGTCATTCTCCGGAGCGTCCACGACCTGCTGCAGGAGTGCTCGCATCTTCGCCTTCGGTGATTCGTCGCCGTCGAGCGTCGCGAAGGTGGCGGTGTTCTTCGTCGCCATGTACCGCCGCAATGCCCGCTCGAACAGATCGTGCTTGCTCGTGAAGGTGTTGTAGATGCTGCTGCGGCCCAATCCGGTTGCGTCACACAGATCCTGGGTGGAGGTCGCCTCGTAGCCCGCCGTCCAGAACGCCCGCATCGCGGCATCCACTGCCCGCTCCTCGTCGAACTGCCTCGGTCGTGCCATGCGAACGAGGCTAACACAGTTTTGAACCGATCGTTTCAAAATATAGTGATGCGAATAGCTGCATCGCAAAGCGATGCTGGATAGCGCATCAATATCGATGTAGGATCTGATGCATGACCAGACGAACCACCCTGACGCTCACTGAGCGAGAGGAACGCATCTTGGCGACGCTCGGTGACCGAAAGGGAGCCGAGTGGGTGCTGTTCGAATCCATCGCCGCCCATCTCGGTTACTCCCTCACTCCCGACGCCTCCGAAGCCACCGTCATCCGAGTGCTGATGTCGATCGGCGCACAGGTGCTGATCGACCAAGCATTGGATGACGGCTATGCGAAGCTCGCCGAGATTTGGCCGGAGATCCACGATGAAGAGGAGGCTCTCGAGCGGAGGCGCAGGTACGCCGACGAGGTCGATCGGGTGATGCCCGGATGACACTCGCCGCTCCGACTCGTGGCCAGATCTACCGCGCAGACATCGGCCAAGGCGCCCAACCGTGGTTGATCGTTTCGAACAACCGCCGAAACCGACAACTGCCCTATCTTCTGGCCGCGCGTATCACGACGACGGACAAGTACGCGAGCTTGCCGACCATGGTCCCGCTGACGACCGGCGATCCGCTCGTCGGTTTTGTCGTCACCGACGATCTGCAGCAATTGCACCGCGACGAGCTCGAGGCACACCTCGGCACGGTTAGTCCAACCACCATCATGGCGGTCAACTCGGCACTGAAGCTGGTGCTCGCCATCCCGTGACCCGCAGGATGCGCCTCAACTGTGGTTAGGGGGAGACGGCGACGCCGAGGGATTGGGCGGCGAGGAAGCGGGGGGCGTCTTCGCCGTAGAAGATGTCGATGTCTTGGATTTCGAAGCCAGCGGTGGTCAGCAGGCCGCGGATGTCTCGGTTCAGGTTGCAGCCGCCGGCGAAAGTTTTTTGGAGCGGGTTCAGGCGGTTCTGCCACACCTGGACCTTGTGATCCGGGGCGAGGCCGTGCTCGACGAAATGCAGGGTTGCGCCGGGACTGAGCACTCGGCGGACTTCGGCGAGCGCGGTCACCACGTCCGGGATGGTGCACAGCGTCCAGGTCGACACCGCGGAATCAAAAGTGTTGTCCGCGAACGGCAGCGACTGCCCATCCAACCCGGACCGCTCGATCGGCACCTTCGACGCGGCAACCCGCTCACTCGCCAGCTTCCACCCGAGATCAGCAGGCTCGACCGCACTGACCGAGTCCACCGTCCCCGGATAGAAAGGCACATTCAACCCCGACCCGAACCCGATCTCCACCACCCGCCCGCGCAACCCGGAACACACCCGCTCACGCAGCGGCTCGTTGAACCGCATCCCACACGCGGCATCGACGATCCGCGGCACAACTCGATCTCCATAGAAGCCCACCAGCCCACTCTCCCAGGACCAACCGCGCAGTGCCACCAGGTCCGGTGTTCATCGATCCTGATCAGCAACAGACGGTGATGGCGTCGGCCGTGGCGTCACGTGCGCGGGGCTATCCGTGAATCGCCGCAGGCCGGAGCAGGCCGGCCAGGCGATCGGGCGGTAAGGCGGTCTACCGCTCGGTGCAAGCTGTCGGCGGTGCGTCGGATGCTTTCTCGGCGACGGCCCGCAAAGTCGGGCCGAGCACCGGTCGCAACCGAGACCAGGGCACCTCGACACACGGGTAGCCGTATACGTAGAGGCCGGTATCGATGTAGATCCGCACGCCGGTCGGAGTAGGAACCCAGTTCGCGAAGTTCTTTTCCGTCGGCTGCAGCGCAGCGGTGATGGCGGGATTGTCGGCTATGTTCGGATGGATCTGCTTCGCCGCCTCGGTGGTGGCCGCGGCCAGCTCGGTGATCCCGGCCTGCCGGTCGGTGAACAGGTCCCCGATCAAGACGGGTGTGGCCGCGCGGCTATCGGTGGTGATGGTGGCGAGGATCTTGAACGGATGCGCCTCACCCTGGTAGCTGATCAGCCCGGACACCACTTCGCTGATGGTGCTGTCGGTGACGAAGATTCGACCGGTGGATCGGACGGAGTGTGGGCGCGGGTCGTCGCTACGGTTGGTCGTGTCCACCTGCTCCTGGATGAACGTCCGCACACCACGATTGAAAACCTCGGTCACTCGCGGATCGCCGCCGGACAGCTCCAGCGACGCCGCAACGCCGGGGGTGCCGACACCGTTGGGCACCTCCACCTTTCGGACCGAGTAGGTCGCCCCGGCTGACTGGAGAGAGGTCGGATCCGCAGGTTCGGCGCTGGTGGACGAGGCTGTCGAAGCGCCGCCGGTTGTTGCCACCGAGACGCTCGGACGCTGCGGCTCGGAGCTGTTCGGGTCGCCATCGTTCGAGCCGTCGGCACCACATCCGCTGAGCATCACGGCCAGCGACAGTCCCAGCACCGCTCGCGACACCATAATCGATTGCTTGGTCACCGACCGCACGGTAGAACCCCCTCGTCATTTCGTGAACCCGGATCATCGATCAGCAGCCGACCCAGTAGCTGCCGACTGTAATGACGCGCACATGTCGTCGTTGGACAGACGCGCGGCCGCCGTCGATTTCTAGCGCAACCAACGGGAACGTGCGCAGTGAGCCACTACCTGGCCATGCGCGCACGGGAACATTCGGGCGACGGATGGGAACCATGCCGAGCCTTGCCAGCAGCTGGCCCCGTGCACGGATCAGTCCCACGCGCGCAGGATGGCCGACGATTTCGTGCGCGCGGAGCGATTGCCTGCGCACCGCCAGCGGATCGTTGGCGGGGTTTGCCGCGGGCGTCGGTGCGCATGATCCGGTGGGAACGTGCGCGGCGAGTCACTATCTGGTCATGCTCGCACTGGGACGTTCGGCAACATCAGGAACCATGCCGAGCCTTGTCGGCAGCTGGAGCCGCGCACGGATCAGTCTCACGCGCGCAGGATCGCCGACGATTTCGTGCGCGCGGAGCGATTGCCTGCGCACCGGCAGCGGATCGTTGGCGAGGTCTGCTTAGGGCGTCGGTGCGCACTATCCGTCAGGTCGTGTACGAATTCGCTGACGATTTCGTGCGGGGGCCGCGAGGTTGGGTGCGGCCGGTGGTCGGTGACGTGGTTGCGTTGCGAGGTCGATAGTCAGCGAATCTCGGCTTCCGGAGTGGTGGAGCCACCACCGTGCACCCCGCTGTGTCAGCCCTACACCCAGTACAGAGGGTGTGGGGCTGACACAGCGGGGTGCACGGTGAGGTTCTTGCGTGGTGGCCTGGCTTTGGTTGCGTTGCGGGCAGGGGTGGCGGGGGCGTGGAATGCTGGCGGGGTGACCTTGTTCGAGGTGTGGGCGCCGCGGGTGGAGCAGGTGCGAGTGGATGTGGACGGTGTCGTCCATTCGATGGGACGGGCCGGGGGTGGCTGGTGGCAGGCAGAGGTGGCTGCCACCGATGGGACCCGGTATGGGTTTCTGCTCGACGAGGATCCGACGGTTTTGCCGGATCCGCGGTCGGCTCGGCAACCGGACGGGGTGCACGGGCGGTCGGCGGTGCACAGCCTCGATCGGTCGGTGTGGACGGACTCGGGGTGGACCGGGCGGTCGTTGGCCGGTGCGGTGTTCTATGAGATGCACGTCGGCACTTTCACCCCGGACGGCACGTTCGATTCGGCGGTCGAGCGGCTCGACTATCTGGTCGATCTCGGGGTGACCGTGGTCGAGTTGATGCCGGTGAACGCGTTCGACGGGACGCACAACTGGGGTTACGACGGGGTGCTCTGGTACGCGGTGCATGAACCGTATGGCGGGCCGGATGGGTTGCAGCGGTTTGTGAATGCTTGCCATGCGCGGGGATTGGCGGTCGCGCTGGACGTCGTCTACAACCATCTCGGTCCGTCCGGGAACTATCTGCCGCGTTTCGCGCCTTACCTCACCGACGGTCGAAACACGTGGGGGCAGAGTCTGAACCTGGACGGTTCCGACTCGGATGAGGTGCGTCGGCACATCATCGGCAACGCGTTGCGTTGGCTGCGTGACTTCCATATCGACGCGCTACGAATCGACGCGGTCCACGCGCTGGTCGATCGGACCGCGAACCATGTGCTCGCCGAACTCGCCACCGAGACAACACGTCTCGCGGCCCATGTGCGCCGGCCGCTCACCCTGATCGCGGAGAGTGACCTCAACGACCCGAAGCTGATCACGCCGCGCGCCGCGGGCGGTTACGGATTGACCGGGCAGTGGAGCGACGACCTGCATCACGCGATCCACACCGCGGTCTCGGGTGAACGCCAGGGCTACTACGCCGATTTCGGCTCGCTGCGCTGCCTGGCGCACACGCTGACGCACGGATTCTTCCACGCCGCAACGTTTTCCAGCTTCCGTGGCCGCACCCATGGCCGCCCGATCGACACCGCGATGATCCCGGGCAGCGCGCTGCTCGCCTACACCTGCAACCACGATCAGATCGGCAACCGCGCCATCGGCGACCGGCCCAGCGCCTATCTGACCGACGGGCAACTGGCGATCAAGGCCGCGCTGGTGCTGTGCTCGCCGTACACGCCGATGCTGTTCATGGGGGAGGAGTGGGGCGCGAACACCCCGTTCCTGTTCTTCACCTCGCACACCGACCCGGTGATCGCGGCCGCCACCGCCGACGGCCGCAAGGCTGAATTCGCCGCGCACGGCTGGAGCACCGACGAGGTGCCGAACCCGCAGGACCCGTCGACGTTCCAGCGCTCGAAGCTGAACTGGACCGAGCTCGAAGAAGCCCGGCACATACGGCTACATTCCTGCTATCGCAAGCTGCTCGCCCTGCGCCGGGAGCGACCGGAACTCACCGACCCGTGGCTGACCCACATCTCGGTCGACTACGACGAAAACGCCCGGTGGATCGTCGTGCATCGCGGCGCGCTGAAGCTGGTGTGCAACCTGTCCGAAGACCAGGTCACGGTGCCGGTCACCGGGTTCTCGCTGCTGTCGTGGGAGCCGCCGACCGAAGGCCCGTCGGCGACAACGATTCCCGCGCACTCTTTCGCGATCCTCGCGGACCGGTAACCGAACTCCGGTTGCGGGAAAGTCACGATAGAAACTGTCCGAGACAGATCCATTGCCGGGTGTGACCGCCGCCATTACCGTAGAAAGATGAGCAACGACGCTTCCGGGGATCTAGCGCCGATCCCGACCGGGATGGGTGGCAGCGCCACCGCCGAATTCGCCCCACTGGTGCGCGCTTTCGCCAGGACCTTCGGACACCGCCGCGGCGCGGGCGGCGCGCTGGCGGTGCACCTGCACGGCGAGCCGCTGCTCGACATCTGGGCCGGATCCGGCGGCACCGGCCCGTGGACCCAGGACACCGGGTCGATCATCTTCTCCGCGACGAAGGGCGTCACCGCCACCGTCATCCACCGGCTCGCCGACCGGGGACTGCTCGATTACGCCGCACCGATGGCCGAATACTGGCCGGAATTCGGCGCCAACGGCAAGAGCAAAATCACCGTGCGCCAAGCGATGACACACAGCGCGGGTCTGTCCGCCCTCGCCCCGATCGCCACCGGCCTCGACGACGTGCTCGACCACGAACTGATGGAACAGCGCCTGGCCGCCGCGAAACCCGATCACCTGCTGGGTGTTCCGGCGTATCACGCGCTCACCTTCGGCTGGCTGATGGCAGGCTTGGCCCGCGCGATCACCGGCCGACCCATGGCGGAACTGTTCCGCTCCGAGGTCGCCGACCCGCTCGGCATCGACGGTATCCACCTCGGCGCACCGCCACCGGACGCGCCGACCAGCTACGCGCCGCTGGCCGGATCCCAACTGAGCCTGATCGGAAAACCGGTCAGCGCAATGATATTGGGCCGCAGCCATCGGATCCCCGGCGCTTTGGGCGCGGCCACCCGCTGCCTGTTCCTGCCCGGACTGGAATCCATTCTGGCCGGCGAGCAGCCGCCGATCCTGAACACCGAGCTCGGCGCGGGTAACGGCGTGTGCACCGCCCCCGCGCTCGCCACCATGTACGGCGCGCTCGCCAACGACGGTGTGGCAGAAGGTCGTCAGTACCTGAGCCCGCGAACCATCAAGTCGATCAGGCGGATTCAGACGTACCGGCTCGACCACGCCCTGTTCTATACGCCCATGCTCTGGCGACTCGGCTACCACTCACTGCCGATGCCGGGCGCCCGCGCCGGATTCGGCCACATCGGCCTCGGCGGTTCCTTCGGCTGGGCCGAACCGCGCCTGGGCCTTTCGGTCGGCTTCGTGCACAACCGGCTGTCGGTGGGCCAAATGTCCTACGACATGTCGGCGGCGTTCTGGATGCTGCCGATGCTGCTGAACTGCCTGCGCGCCACCAAGCGCATCCCCATGGCGGAGACACGCGAGGCGGCGGCTTAGCTCAGGTCAGATAACGGTAAGCGGGCGAGCCCGGTTCCAGCCGCTCGCCCTGGATCGGCGACTCGGCCATCCGGTCCAGCAACGCGCCCAACCCATCCGGGGCGCCGAGCTCGATACCGACCAGCGCCGAACCGGTTTCGCGGTTGTTCCGCTTGACGTACTCGAACATGGTGATGTCGTCGTCCGGCCCGAGCACCTCGTCCAGGAAGCGCCGCAGCGCGCCCGGCTCCTGCGGAAAGTCCACCAGGAAATAGTGTTTCAGGCCGCGATGCACCAGCGAGCGTTCGATGATCTCGCCGTAGCGCGACACATCGTTGTTGCCGCCGGAGACCAGGCACACCACCGTCGATCCCGGCTCCACCGCGAGCTCGTAGAGAGCCGTAACCGCCAGCGCGCCAGCGGGTTCGGCGATGATGCCTTCGTTCTGGTACAGGTCGAGCATGGTCGTGCAGATCGCGCCCTCGTCGACCTGCATCATCCGGAAAGAGCTCGAGCCGCTGGGCGACTCGGTGGTGGTCAGTAACGGCAGCGAGGCATGCGAGACCACCCGGCCGCCGAATCCGGCGATCGCCGCGAACGGCACGGCGCCGATCCGGCGCACCGCGGCACCGTCCACGAACGGGTCGATCTCCGGCAGTGTCACCGGTCCGCCCGCGACCAGTGCCGCGGTCATCGAGGCCGCGCCGGCCGGCTCCACGCCGAGGATCGAGGTGTGCGGCGAGCGGTCCCGCAGGTAGGTGCCGACGCCGGCCAGACAGCCACCGCCGCCCACCGGCACTACGACCAGATCGGGCGAGGTGCCGAGTTGCTCCAGGATTTCCGGCGCGATGGTGCCCTGCCCGGCCGCGGTGCGCACGTCGTCGAACGGCGGCACCATGGTGGCGCCGGTGCGCTCGACATCGTCGGCCGCGGCGGAGGCGGCGGCATCGTAGGTTTCGCCGACCGCGATCAGCTGCACGAATTCACCGCCGTGCACCCGGATCCGGTCGCGCTTCTGCTTGGGGGTGGTGGTCGGCACGTAGATGCGGCACTTGATGCCCATCGCATGGCAGGCGAACGCCACGCCCTGCGCGTGGTTGCCCGCGCTGGCCGCGACGACACCGGCGGCGCGTTCGCTCTCGGTCAGCTGCATCACCAGGTTGTAGGCGCCGCGCAGCTTGTAGGAGCGGACCGCGGACAGGTCCTCGCGCTTGAGGTAGACGTCCGCTCCGGTGAGCCGCGAGAGCCGCTCGCTGCGCTGCAGCGGAGTCGGCTCGATAATGTCGGCAATTCGCTTGGCGGCAGCGTCGATCTCGTCCGCGCTCAGCGCGGGACGAGAAGCGGACAGTGCGTCGATGACATCAAGCGGATTGGACACCCGAAATATGCTGCCACCCGCCGCGTCGGGCTGCTGCGGCGGGTGGCGGTGCTGCGTGGAATTAGCTGGCGTCACGTCGGATGATCCGACGTCCGGCCGACGCGCTCGCAAGTGCTTCGCGCGAGCCTCAGTCCTTCGGGGTCAGCACGAAAAGCGGAATGACCCGGTCCGTCTTCTTCGTGTATTCGAGGTAGTCCGGCCAGACCTCGGTGGCCCGGTCCCACCACACCTGGCGCTCGTCATCGAAGACCTCGCGCGCGGTGTAGTCCTTGTTCACGGTGCCGTCGCGCAGTTCGACGAGCGGCTCGGCCTTCATGTTGTAGTACCAGACCGGGTTCTTCGGTGCGCCGCCCAACGAGGCGACCACCGCGTATTCGCCGTTGTGCTCCACCCGCATCAGCGGGATCTTGCGCAGCTTGCCGGACTTCGCACCTTTGGTGGTGAGCAGAATGACCGGCTTGCCCTCGTGCGTGGTGCCCTCGGTGCCGCCCGAGTTCTCATAGGTGTCGACCTGGTCGCGGGCCATGGCGAACGGGCTCGGTTCGTATTCTCCTGTCAATGGCATGACTGAGGGAACGAATCCGGGTTCGACTGTGTTCCCGGCAACACAAAGTTCGGTAGACCGAACATCGCAGTCCGTCTATCCTTACTAGATGGCAGTTGTTCACCCGTCGGCCCGCTCCGCGACAGTTGAGATCGCGGGGAGCGCGTGGCCGGTATACAAGCTCGAGGCGCTGGCCGCCGCGCTGGTGACCTGTCTGATCCTTGCGCTGATCATCGGTTCTCCACAGGTCGCGGTGCTGATCGCCGCCGCGGTCGGTGCGGGCCGCTGGTTGGTCGGGCTCGCCGTCGCGCGTCGCTCGGCCGATCGAACCGGCTAGTTCGCGTCGAGCGGGAGATCCGCGAGTTCAGCTCGCGACACCACACCCAGCTTCGGATACGCCTTGTACAGGTGATGGCCGACCGTGCGCGGACTGAGGAACAACTGCGCGGCGATGTCCCGGTTGGACATGCCCTGCGCCGCCAATCGCACGATCTGTAGTTCCTGCGGCGTCAGCGCGGCCAGCACACCGTGTGCGGGCCGGGTCGAGGTACCGACACCGAGAGCCCCGAGTTCGGTCCGCGTTCGCTCTGCCCACGGAACGGCGTCGAGTCGCTCAAAGGTTTCCAGGGCGGGTTGCAGCTGCGTCCGCGCGTCGGCCTTGCGGCGCGTGCGCCGCAACCATTCGCCATACAGCAGTTGGGTTCTGGCCTGTTCGAACGGTCGCCCGCCGAGCCGCAACGCCGCGAGGTAGTGCTGCTCGGCATTGGCATCATCGACCAGAGCACGGCAGCGATACGCCAGCGCTTCGATCCAGTCCTGCCGCGCGACCGTCGCCCACTCGGTCAGCCGGTCCAGTGCATCGCCCGCGCGGGCCGGGTTACCCAGCCGGACCGCCGCCTCGATCAGGTCCGGCAGGGCGCGTCGCCCGGCCACGTGATGACGTGCGGGCTCGCTGGTCAGCAACTCCAACCTGGCCAACGCACCGTCTACCTTGCCGAGCCCCAGTTCCAGCAGACCGAGTGCGAGGTGCGTCCACGGCGCACCGGGCGCGGCACCACCGCCGAACTCCTCGGCGAGCGCCCGGTCGACCAACTCCCGGCATTCCTCCGCACGACCTTCGAGCGCGGCCAGATACGCCAAATACGCCGACAGCTGGCTGATCCACTGCCCGTGCCCGAGGTCGGTCGCGATCCGCAATCCTTCGGTCGCGGCAACACGGCCCTCACCCGGCCTGCCGAGGAACGCCTCGCCCTCGGCGCGGAAGAACAGCAGCGTCGGCAGCAACGCGATCCGACCCTGCTCACGGCATTCGGCGATGAGCTCGCCCGCCAATTCGGCGACGTGATCGTCCTGGCCGACCACCAGACCTATCCCGCACATCTGCACCAGATCCCGCGGACTGTCCGCGCCCGCTGCTCTCGCCGCGGCCGCCGCTGCGCGCAGATCAATAGTGAACCGACCGTTGATCGCCGCGACCGTGTACCGCGCGATCGGCGCCAGCGGTTCACTGTCCGGCAGCGCGAGCGTCGTCAGGGAATCGACGACCTCCGCCAGCTCCGGCTCACCGAGATACCAGGCCGTGTGCAACGCCTGCGCGAGAATGCGAGCCGCCCGGGGTGGTTCGGACTCGCGCACCGCCGCGGCCGCGCCGAGCAACAGCCGGTGCGCCGAAAGTGGCTTGCCCGCACCGAATTCCGCGACACCGCGAACGAGATCGAGACGCGCGAGCACCAGCGGATCGGTCGTCTGCGCCGCCGCGCGCTCGGCAAGCTGCCTGGCCAGATCGGGCAGGCCTGTCTCGCTAGCGGTCTCGGCGGCGAGCACCAACCTGCGTACCCGGTCCGCCGGGACGATACTCAGGCCGGCCGCGCGCTCGTAGGCCGCGACAGCGCCGTGATAACCACTACGCTCGCGCGCCCGAGCCGCAGTGAGTTCTAGTGCGGCAGCGGTGGTTTCATCCGGACCGGTCGCCGCTGAGGCCAGGTGCCAGGCCCGCAGATCGGCGTCCTCGGCCGAGGTGAGGGCCTCGGCGAGTGCACGATGCGCGGTGAGACGCTGAGCCAGCGGCGCGCCTTGATAGACCGCTGAGCGCAGCAGCGGATGACGGAAGGTCAGCGTCCGTCCGTCGCTGTGCACCAGCCTGGCGTCTTCGGCGGGCGCGAGATCGGCGAGCTGCGCATCGAGGGCGGCGCCCGCGCGCAGGACCGTGGCGAGTTCGGCGTTGCCCGCAGCGGCCGCGACCACCAGCAGCAGTCGCGTGCGCGTGGGCAGCCTGCTCACCTGACCGTGAAAGGCGACCTGCAGTCGCTGCGTCAATGGCAGCGGATTCGGGCCCGCCCCAGGCGATTCCGCCGCGAGCACGGCGGGCAGCTCACGCAACGCCAGCGGATTGCCGCCCGCCTCGCCGAGCAACCGATAGCGCAGCACCGGCGACAGATCGGGATCGCGGCTGTCCACCAGGGCGGCGGCGGCCTCTGGTGGCAGCCCCGTCACAATCAGCTCGGGCAGACCGGGCGCGGGGAAAACGTCCGGGCCCTGGCGGGTCGCGAAGATCATCACCACGCCCTCCGCATCGAGTCTGCGCGCCGCGAACAGCAGCGCCTCCGCGGTCGCGTGATCGAGCCAGTGCGCGTCATCGATCAGGCAGAGCAACGGCCCGTCGGTCGCCTCCTCGGCCAGCAACGACAGCACGGCGAGCCCGATCAACAACCGATCGCCCGGATCCTGCTGCGCCAGACCGAAAGCGCCACGCAAGGCGTCACGCTGCCGGTCGGGCAGGGTGTCCAGCAGCGCGATGCCGGGCCGAACCAGCAGATGCAGTCCGGCGAAAGGCAATTCGGCCTCGGATTCGATGCCCGCGCTGCGCACCGTCGGAAGACCTTGGGCCGCCGCGTAATCCAGCAGCGCGGTTTTGCCGATCCCGGGTTCGCCGCGCAGCACCAGCGCGCTGCTCCGGCCGTCCCGTGCCGCCGCGAGAAGCCGATCGATCTGTGCTTGTTCGGCCTGTCTTCCCTGGAGCATCTGCACACCGTAGCGCTCTGCTGGACAAGCGATCAGTGTCGGCCCGAGTCGAGGTCGGCGCACGGTTCTACCGTGTCGCACGCCGACGATATAGCGATCGGCTACTAAGGTTCGAGGCTATGGGGTCGAATGTGAAAAGGACTGTCCAGGCCTTGGCGGGCGTCGCCGTGACCTGTGCGTCCGTTGCCGCCCTAGCGCCGACGGCGACCGCCGAGGTGATCAGCATGCCCCCGCACGAGAAGTCGTTCATCCCACCGGGTGACGGCGGGAAGAAGTTCACCGTCGGCAGCCGGGAGGAGTACATCTATCGGATCCCGCCGTTGAACTTCATGGGCACCACCCGGGAGGCCCTGGTCACGTCGATCGGCTACGGCCAGATCGAGGGGGCGACGGCAGGCAAGCTCCGCATCGGATATCACGTCGGCTGTGCGGTGACCATCGGCGCGGGCACCCTCGGCGCGACGCCCGACCTCGTCATCGGGCAGCAGCCGAGCTTCAATCCGAATCCGGTCGCCACGCTGAATCTCGCGCCGGGTGAGGTCGGCGAGGTCGCGATCGCCGAGAAGGACATGATCCCCGGCAAGCTGATTCAGCTCAGCTTCCGCGATTTCCACATCAAGGTGAATTCGTGCACCGGCCCGGTCACCCTCCGGCAATACGCCTACGTGGATTACAAATCCCCCGAGGTCGACGATTCCGGCGCCGTGTTCGGCGATCCCACCTGGCTCTGAGGCGCTGAGTCCCGCTCGCTACCTGGTTGAAACAGGCGTTGTTCATTAACACTGTTCACCGGGCGCTCGATTATTCGAGTAGTCGAGTACGCGGGTTCCGGCAGGAGCCCGGCGGGAGGATCTGGTTCATGAAACGCCTGGTCGTATGTTGTGACGGCACCTGGAAAGCGGAGTCGAGCACGACGGTATCCAACATCATCAAGATCGCCCAGACGATCCGGTACGACGCGCCCGGCCCGCTGGGGGAGACGATCCAGCAGTGGGTCACCTACGTGTCGGGGCCGGGTGCCCGCGGCTTCCTGTCCGATCGGCTGATGGGTGGTGCGTTCGGGCTCGGCCTGGAGGCGAACCTGTCGTCCGCGTACTGGCACCTGGCGTTGAACTGGCAGCCGGGCGACGAGATCTACATCTTCGGGTTCAGTCGCGGTGCGTTCACCGCGCGCAGCCTGTCCGGCCTGATCGACCGCATCGGGATCCTGACGCCGGAGGCGATGATCAACGGCAAGTATCCGGAGGCGTTGCAGATTCATCAGCAGGTGGCGCCGAAGGACGGCACGATTCCGCAGGAGTGGGTGGACTTCCGCAGGGACAACTGCCACAAGGTCGCCCCCAAGATCAACTTCCTCGGCGTCTTCGACACCGTCGGCGCGCTCGGCGTGCCGGGACTCACCTCGCTGCGGTACAAGTTCCACGACGTCAAACTCGCCCCGAGCGTGCACTGCGCCAGGCAGGCGCTGGCCATCGACGAGCGGCGGCGCAACTTCGAGCCGTGCCTCTGGGAGGTGCCGGTCGAGCCGAATGTGAAGTACCGCAGAGGATTCCAGCGGGTGAAGCAGGTCTGGTTCGAAGGCGTGCACAGCGACATCGGCGGCGGCTACGCCGAATGCGGGCTCTCCGACATCACGCTGCGCTGGATGGTGCGTGAGGCCGAATCCGTCGGGCTCGCCTTCGATCGGGATCGGCTGGCCGAGCTGTCGAACACCTGCCGGGCCGCCGATGCCGTGCAGCACATGCGGCCGCATCCGTCGCTCGGCCTCGGCTACCGCATCCTGAATGTGGTTCGTACCCTGCGTCATCCGCGCAGCACACGGTTCTACCTGGACTCCTGGCGCCAGCTGGCCAACGGTCACGAGCAGGGCATCCGGCTGGCCTCCCTGGTCAACGAGGACGACGAGTACCGCCCGCCGAACCTGCGCCGCTGGCGCGCGCGGTTCGGCGGCATGTTCCCCGAGGAGCTGCTGGAGAAGGTCAGCCCGGTCTCAGCGCACCAGCAGGGCGACTGGGAGCCTGCCGAAGAGCTTCTCCAGCCGGGCCCGGCCCTGGAATGTGTGGCCGGTTAGCCGGTCCGTCCAGTTTCCCTGCGGCAGGTCGAGCGTCGTGTCACCCCAGCCGGTTTCGGCGAGATCGACGCTGTGCCTGGTGGTCGCGACGATCACCTCCGGTGCCGCACCGACCCGGCCCCTGGCGAAGGACACCAGCCTGCTCGCCTGCTCGCCGGTGGCGAACAGCGGCAGGTAGGTGCCGCCGACGAAGCAGTCGGGGCGCTCCCGGCGCAGCCACAGCGCGTACGCGACGATCCACATCTTCGCCGCGCCGGTGGTGTCCAGCGCCGGTGTGCCGGTGAGTGATTGCAGCATGCCGGTGCGGACCGAGAAGTCCACCGGGCGCCGGTTGTCCGGGTCGACGAGGGTGTCCTCCCACAGCTCGCAGCCCTGGTAGATGTCCGGGATGCCGGGGCCGCAGAGCTGAAGCAGCTTCTGCGACAACGCATCCGACCACGCGTGCGGCGCCAGCTCGTGCACCAGGTCGCCGAGCTCGGAGCCGACGGGGCCGTCGATCACCGCGTCGATCCAGGTGTGCACCGCGGTCTCGAACTCGGTATCCGGCTCCTCCCAGGAGGATTTGGTGCCTGCCTCGCGAATCGACTTCTCGGCGAAGCTGTGCAGCCGGTCGCGCAAGCCCGGGACCGAGGCGGCGGGACGGCCGTCGGCGGGCCACACCCCGAACATGTTCTGCAACAGGAACAGTGTGGTCGCGCCGTCCGGTCCCGGCGTCGTCTCCTCCCACGACTCGACGTTCTCCGCCCAGGTGTCGGCGGCCTGGGAGAGCACGCCGATGCGGGCCCGCACGTCCTCGCCGCGCTTGGTGTCGTGCGTGGACAGCGTCGTCATGGTGGCGGGCCAACGCTGCGCGCGTTCGCTGTTGGACAGGTGGAATTCGTTGAGCGAGTGGGCGAATCGCGCCGGATTGCCGCCGACCTCCTGCAGCGAGACCAGCCGGGCGGCCTGATAGAACATGGTGTCCTCCACCGCCTTCGCGGTGACGGCGCCGCAGACCTGGCTGAACCGCACCGCCGCTTCACCATCCGAGGCGAGCGCGGTGACCAGCACCGCGAGCGGCGCGGTGAGTTCGCTGTTGCGCTTCTCCACCTCGGCGATGACCGCGCCGATCATGCCGGCCAGCGGCGCGTAGTCGGCCCGGTATACCGGCATGAAGGCGAGCACCTCGATGGTGGCGTTGGTCATCGCCATGGTGTCGAAACTTTCGGCGCCCGCGTCCCGCTTGATCGCCGCGACCAGGCGCCGAACCTCCGGTGCCAGAATGCTTTCCGCGACCGCCCGCTTGATCCGGTGCTCGGTCTCGCCGATCCAGGCGCGGTCGCTGCCGTGCCCGGCCACCTTCTTGGACAGCTCGGTGAGCGCCTGCTCGCCGTCCGGGTCGATGAGCACGCCGCCGAGGTCGGCGAGCGCGTCGTAGCCGGTGGTGCCATCCACCGGCAGGGTCGAGTCCAGCGGCTCGCGGTTGGCCAGGATCTTCTCGATCAGCAGCAGCCGGTTCGGGCCGATCAGCCTGCGCACCCGCGCGAGATAGGCGGCGGGATAGGACAATCCGTCCGGGTGGTCGATCCGCACGCCGTCGATGAGGTCGTGCTCGCACCAGGCGGCCAGCTCGCGATGAGTCGCCTCGAAGACCTCCTTGTCCTCCTGGCGGACTGCGGCGAGGCTGCTGACCGCGAAGAACCGGCGGTAGGTGCACACGCCCGCCTTCCAGCTCACCAGGCGGTAGTGCTGCTTGTCGTGGATGCGCAGCGCGTTGTCGCCGTCGGTGCCCTGCGCGATGGGGAAGCGCAGATCATGCAGGGCCAGCATCGGTTCGGAGCCGGAGCGGTCGACGGTGAGGGCCGCCGGGTCGTTCTCGCTCTGCAGCACGGGCAGGGCGAGGCGGCCGCCCGCGCCGTTGGCGGCGCTCCAGTCGATATCGAAGTAGTGCGCGAACGCGGATTCGCGGCCGTTGCGCAGCACGTCCCACCACCACTTGTTCTGCCGCGGGTCGGCCACCCCGACGTGGTTGGGCACCATATCGACGATCAAACCCATACCGCGGCTGCGCACTTCGTCGGACAGCGCCTTGAGCCCGGCGGGCCCGCCGAGCGCGGCCGAGACCGTGGTGGGGTCGGTGACGTCGTAGCCGTGCGTCGAACCGTGTGCCGCGGTGAGGATCGGCGACAGGTACAGGTGCGAAATGCCAAGCTGCTGCAGGTATTCCGCGATCGTCCTGGCGTCGCTGAAGGTCAGCGCGTCCGGTCGCAGCTGCAGCCGGTAGGTGCTGCGGATCGTGGTCGGCCGAGCCGGGGTGCGGCGCAGCGAGAGTGGATCGGTCACGTGCGTCTCGGTGGATTCCGGTGTGGTCATGGGTGTTCCGGTCATCCGTCGTGACGCAGGACCAGCAGACAACGGGATTCGACCGGTAGGGTCGCCGCCGCGGGGTAGCCGGCGTCGGACCGGCCGGTCGGCGTCGAGCAGTCCAGTGCGACGGCCCAGTGCATTCCGTAGTTTGAGCTTGGCAGTGTGAAGTCCATGGCCTCGTCGTGGGCGTTGAAGCACAGCAGGAACGAGTCGTCGGTGATGCGTTCGCCGCGCGGGTCGGGTTCGTGGATGCCCTTGCCGTTGAGGAATACGGTGAGGGACTTGCCGAAGCCGCTGTCCCAGTCCGCGGTGGTCATCTCCGCGCCCTCCGGGGTGAGCCAGGCGATGTCGCGTGCGCGATCCTTCGACCGCACCGGCCTGCCGTCGAGGAAGCGGCGGCGCCGGAAGACGGGGTGCTCGGTGCGCAACGCGATCACGTTGCGGGTGAATTCGAGCAGGTCCGAATTCTGCTGCATCAGTGACCAATCCATCCAGGCCAGCGGGGAATCCTGGCAGTAGACGTTGTTGTTGCCGTGCTGGGTGCGGCCCATCTCGTCACCGTGCGCGAGCATCGGCACGCCCTGGCTGAGCACCAGCGTGGCCAGCAGGTTGCGACTCTGCCTGGCGCGCAACGCGAGAATGTGCGGGTCGTCGGTGTCGCCCTCGACACCGCAGTTCCACGACCGATTCCAGCTCTCGCCGTCGCGGTTGTCCTCGCCGTTCGCCTCGTTGTGTTTCTCGTTGTAGGACACCAGGTCCCGCAGGGTGAACCCGTCGTGCGCGGTGATGAAGTTGATGCTGGCGCTGGGCCTGCGGCCGGTGGCCTCATACAGGTCGGAGGAGCCGGTGAGCCGGGATGCGAACTCGCCCAACGTGGCAGGCTCGCCGCGCCAGTAGTCGCGCACGGTGTCGCGGAACTTGCCGTTCCACTCGGTCCACAGGCCGGGGAAGTTGCCGACCTGGTAGCCGCCCTCGCCGACGTCCCACGGCTCGGCGATCAGCTTCACCTGGCTGACCACCGGATCCTGTTGCACCAGATCGAAAAACGTGGACAGCCGGTCGACGTCGTGCAGTTCGCGGGCCAGCGTGGCGGCCAGGTCGAAGCGGAAGCCGTCGACGTGCATGTCGAGCACCCAGTAGCGCAGCGAGTCCATGATCAGCTGCAGCGTGTGTGGGTGCCGCACGTTCAGACTGTTGCCCGTGCCCGTGTAATCCATGTAATGCGAAGGGTCGTCGTCGAGGACGCGGTAGTAGGCGGCGTTGTCGATGCCGCGGAACCCGATGGTCGGCCCGAGATGGTTGCCCTCGGCGGTGTGGTTGTAGACCACGTCGAGGATCACCTCGATGTCCTCGGCGTGCAGCGCGCGCACCATCGCCTTGAACTCGGTGACCGCCGAGTCGGCGCGTTTGATGGCGGCGTACTCGTTGTGCGGCGCGAGGTAGCCGAAGCTGTTGTAGCCCCAGTAGTTTCGCAGCCCCTGGTCGAGCAGCACGCTGTCGTGCAGGAACTGGTGCACCGGCATCAGCTCGATCGCGGTGACGCCCAAGCCTTTCAGGTGCTCGATGATCGCCGGATGCGCGATACCGGAGTAGGTGCCGCGCAACTCTTCCGGCACGTCGGGGTGGGTGGCGGTCATGCCCTTGACGTGCGCCTCGTAGATCACCGTCTCGTGATACGGCCGGTTCGGCGCGCGGTCGGTGCCCCAGTCGAAGTACGGGTTGATCACCACGCCCGCCATGGTGTGGCCGAGCGAGTCGAGGCCGTGCGTGTACAGCGACGGGTCGTTGTCGAACTCGCCGTCGAACGCCTTGCCGTACGGGTCGAGCAGTAGTTTGCTCGGGTCGCAACGTAATCCGTGGTCCGGATCGTAGGGGCCGTGCACCCGGAAGCCGTAGCGCTGGCCCGGTCCGACCGCGGGCAGGTAGGCATGCCAGACGTACCCGTCGACCTCGTCCAGGGGCACCCTGGACTCGTTCCCGTCCCGGTCGATCAGGCATAACTCGACGGCGTCGGCAACCTCGGAGAACACCGAGAAGTTGGTGCCCGCACCGTCGTAGGTCGCGCCCAGCGGGTATGCGGTGCCGGGCCACACACCGAGTGGTGTCGCGTCACCGGACGCGGAGTCGGGCTGAGCCATAGCGACGACATTAGCGGCAGCGGCATATTACTCGGCGCGGGTGGTGACGACTGGCAGTCTCAGCCGGGACCTGGGCAGCCGTCCAGCCAGCGCTGAGGGTGGTTCAGCAGGACGGCCGATCGGGCCGGTCCGCCCAGTACGACGGGCTGCGCCCACCGTGGCATCCCGGCCGGATAGCCGTCCTGGTAACCCCTCAGCAATGTCAGGGGTGGTGCTTATTCGGGCGAGCCGAGTGAGCGTCGCCAGGTCTGACCGATCAGGTCGGCGCCCCAGCTGTGGTGCGGACTCTCCTCGGCCAGTTCGAAACCGGCGCGCTGGTAGATGTGCCGGGCCGCGGTGAGGACATCGTTGGTCCACAGCACGATCTCGCGATAACCCGCTGCGGTGGCGAAGCGCAGGCATTCGTCGACCAGTGCGGCACCGACGCCGAGGCCGCGGGCGGTGGGCTCGACCAGGAGCAGGCGCAGCCGTGCGGTCGTGTCGTTCTCGGCGACGCAGAAGATGCTGCCCACCGGTTCGCCGCCGGATTCGGCGATCCAGGCGCGCTCGCGCTGTTCGTCGTGCGAGGCGAGGTAATCGGCGACGATGCGCACGATCAGCTCCTCATATGTTCCGTCCCAACCGTATTCGTCGGTGTAGAGCCGGGCATGCCGCTCGATGACCCACCCGTAGTCGCCTGCCTTCGGTGCTCTGATGACGAAGGGGGGCGCGGCTACGGCATTGGCGGGATGGTCCAGGATCTGCTGGATGGTCTGCATCGCGGTGACCAGGCGGGCCCGCGCGGCGGGTGGTTTGGCGTTGAGCAGGTAGCCGATTTCGGCGCTGGAGCGCTGATCGAGGACCGCGGCTATTTCCTTGCCTCGCTTGGTGAGTCGCACTTCTTGGCGGCGGGCGTCGCTCTCGGAGCGGTTGCGCTGGACCAGGCCCGCGTGCTCGAAGCTGGCCAGGATGCGGCTCAGGTATCCGGCGTCGAGATCGAGGGTCTGGCGCAGGATTACCACCTCGGCGGTCCCGGAGTTGGCCAGTTCGAACAGGATTCGGGCCTCGGTGAGCGAATACTCGCTGTCCAGCAGGCCTTCGCGGAGGACGCCGATGACCCGGGTGTAGCGGCGGTTGAATTCGCGGACTGCGGCGATATCCGTGGCGGCGACGGTGGTCACGACGGCTCCATTCGTGGTGATCGTTGACTCAGTCAAAGAATAACCCCGAGAGGCCGCTCGGCGACAGGAATTACTGTGGATGAGTCTCGCGCCCAGCTCCAGTGGTAACTTGAACGGCGTTCAAGCCCGCCCCCTTCGGGCCGTCGTTAGACCGCGAGGATTCCTGTGGCACTGACCCTTGACGAGATCGCCGCCATCGATGCCAAGCACGTCTGGCATCCCTACGGCGGATTCCCCGCGACGACCGAACCGCTGGTTGTCTCGGAGGCCTCCGGTACGCGGCTGACGCTGGCCGACGGCCGCCAGGTCATCGACGGGATGAGCTCCTGGTGGGCCGCCATCCACGGCTACCGGCACCCGGTGCTGGACGCCGCGCTGGTGGCGCAGTCGCAGCGGATGAGCCACGTGATGTTCGGCGGGCTCACCCACGAACCGGCCGCGCGGCTGGCCGCGCGGCTGGTCGAGCTCACGCCGGGCGGCTTGGACAAGGTGTTCCTGTGTGACTCCGGCTCGGTGTCGGTCGAGGTCGCGGTGAAGATGTGCCTGCAGTACTGGCGCGCGCTCGGCCAGCCCGGGAAGCGGCGGCTGCTCACCTGGCGCGGCGGGTATCACGGGGACACGTTCACTCCGATGAGCGTGTGCGATCCGACGGGTGGCATGCACTCGTTGTGGACCGACGTCCTGGTGGATCAGGTTTTCGCGCCGATGCCGCCGGCCGACTATCGCGCCGAGTATGTGGCGGAGCTGGAACGGATGATCAGCGCGCATGCCGACGAGCTGGCGGCGGTCATCGTGGAACCTGTTGTGCAAGGCGCGGGTGGGATGCGCTGGCATCATCCGCGCTATCTGACCGATCTGCGCCAGCTGTGTGACAAGCACGGGGTGTTGCTCGTATTCGATGAGATCGCGACCGGATTCGGCCGTACCGGAACGTTTTTCGCGGCTGATCAGGTGGGCGTCAGCCCGGATGTCATGTGCGTCGGCAAGGCATTGACCGGGGGATACCTCACCCTGGCTGCGACGTTGTGCACCGCGTTGATCGCCGAGACGATCAGTGCGGGACACGGCGGACTGATGCACGGGCCGACCTTCATGGGTAACCCGCTGGCCTGCGCGGTCGCGGTGGCTTCGCTCGAACTGTTGACGGGTGGAGATTGGCGCGGTGAGGTGGCGCGGATCGAATCCGGGCTCGAAGCGGGACTTGCGCCGTTGCGCGGGCGGCCCGGTGTCGTCGAGGTGCGGGTGCTCGGCGCGATCGGCGTGATCGAACTCGACCGTCCGGTGGATATGCGTGTTGCCACCGACGCCGCCGTCGGCGCGGGGGTGTGGTTGCGGCCGTTCCGGAATCTCATCTACACCATGCCGCCGTTCATCAGCACTGATGAGGACGTCGCGGCGATCACCGCCGGGATGCGCGCTGCGGTCGAAGCCCAGTCCGGCGCGGCGAAACTCGGTTGACACTGCCTTCGGGTCTCTCGATATTGGTGGGGTGACTGCGGATACGTCAGTGCGTCCGGCTGCGAGCCGGTGGCGGTTTTGGCGATCACCGCAGGGGCAGCCCGCGTGGGCGCGCCCGGCGCTGCTCGCGGTCGCCGCGGTGACCGCGGTGCTGTACGGGTGGGGCATCGGATCGGAAGCGCCGCACCTGTATTACGCGGCTGCCGTGCGTTCGATGTCGATGAGCTGGCACAACTTCTTCTTCGCCGCCTTCGATCCGGATGCGACCATCGGCATCGACAAACTTCCCGGCGCGTTCTGGGTACAGACGCTGTCGGTGCGGATCTTCGGGCCGCACCTCTGGGCGTATCTGTTGCCGCAGGTGGTCGAGGGAGTGCTGACGATTCTGGTGCTCTATCGCGCCGTGCGCAGGCTGTCGAGTCCGGTGGCGGCGATCGTGGCGGTGGTGGTCGCGGCGCTGATTCCGGCGACTGTCGCGCTGAATCGCGGCAATGTCGCCGATACGTTGCTCGTGCTGTTGCTGGTGCTGGCCGCCGATCAGGCCGCGGCCGCCATCGAGTCTGGACGGACTCGAAACATGGTGTACGCGGGCGTGTTCGTCGGACTGGCGTTCCAGGCCAAGATGGTGCAGGCGTGGATCGTCGTGCCGGTCATCGCGATCGCGGTGCTGGTCTGTGCGCCGAGAGAGCGGCTGCGGCAACGGATTACCGCGACCGTGCTGTTCGGTGTTGTCGCGCTGACGATTTCGCTGGCGTGGATGTCGGTGGTCAGCCTGGTGCCGGACCGGGATCGGCCGTATGCCGATGGCAGCCAGGATAATTCGCTGTTCGAGCAGGTTTTCGTCTACAACGCCGCGAGTCGTGCCAATGATTCGTTCACCGTCGGTGCGGCGAACTTCTCCACCGGGAAGTCGCAGGCCGGTTATCGCGCCGAGTTGGTGCTCGGGCCCGAGAATCGGTTCGACCATGTCTTCGGTGGTGGCGGTGGGCGCGAGATCGGCTGGCTGGTGCCGTTGGCCTTGCTCGGTCTGATCGTGCTCTCCGTGCTCGCGCTGCGGCGACCTCGGGTCGATCCCGGCACCGGCGCGGTGTTCTTGTGGGGTGGGTGGCTCGTCATTCATCTGGCCGCGTTCCTGATCGTCGGCACGGTCAATCCGTACTACCTCGCGGTGTTGACGCCGGCGATCGCGGCGCTGATCGGGATGGGGGTGGTCGCGTTCGTGCGATCGGTGCACGTCCCCGGTGTGCGCGTGGTCGGTATCGGTGCTGCCGTGGCGACGGTTGCCTACGGCGGGTGGTTGCTGGGCGCGGCGTCGAGCGAGCTGCGCTGGGTGACTGTGGGCGTGGCGCTGATCTGTTGTGTGGCAGCGGTATTCGTGCGCGGGGCGCGAGTGTTGCCGGTGTTGCTCGTCGCGGTTCTCGCCGCGCCCGCCGTCGCCTCGGCCTCAGTGGTCGCCGACGACTATGGGCCGCTGGACACGCCGTTCGAGTCGGCGCAGGCCCGCCAGGTCACCCAGGGTTTCCTGGCCGGGTCCGTGGATCAGGCCGCGGGGTTGATGGAACAGCTGCGGAAATCGCCTGGGGGCGAGCGTTATCCGCTGATGACGTACACCTCCGTGCTCGCGTCACCGTTCATCCTGGCCACCGGCACGGAGATCCCGTCGATCGGCGGATTCACCGGTCGATCGCCGGTCCCGACCACCGCCGAGGTCGCCCGCATGATCGAAGGTGACCAGGTCGGGTTGGTGCTGATCTCGCCCGCCGACGACGATCGGATCACCTGGATAACGCAGCACTGCAAGAAACTGCCGGATACCGGCGACGGACCCGGTTTGCTGGCTTACTTCTGCGGGCGTAGGTAGTTCGACGGGCATGGTTCAGGCGATCCAGGGCGGCACGACCATGGTGTCATTGCCCGGCACGCCTGCCTTAGCGCTTGCCTGCGCGGTGACGATGGCGGTGAAGCCTTCGCCGGTGCTCACCTGACGGAGCACGTCGGCGGGCAGGATCACCGTATCGCCCTCGGCGGCAGTGAGTTTCACGCCGTCCAGGTCGATGGTCGCGCGGCCCGCGACGATGGTCCAGATCTGTTCGGTGTCGATGAAGTGGACCGGTCCCGACGTGTCGGCGGGCACCTCGACCCGCCAGAGCGCGAGCGAGCTGCCGCCCTGAGTCGGGGAGGCGAGGGTGGTCATGACGCCGCCGGGGGTTTCGGTGCGGCGGGTTTCGGTGTGTTGGATGACGGTCATGCTCGGCGACTCCGTAAGATAGACAATGAAGTTGTCCATATAGTCAACGAGGTTGTCCAATATGTCAAGTGACTCCGGTGGTTACGAGCTGCCGTTGCGGATGCTGCTCGGGTTTCGCGCCGTCATCGACGAGGTGCATGCCGAGTTGGCCGAGCATGGGCACGCCGACTTGCGGCCGATGCACGGGTTCGTGTTTCAGGCCGTCGGCCGGGTCGGTGGGACGTATGGGTGCACCGCCGCCGACCTCGGCCGGGCCCTCGGGATCTCGAAACAGGCCGCGGGCAAGCACATCGAGGCGCTCGAGCGTCTGGGTTATCTGCGGCGAGGTCACGATCCGACCGATGCGCGGCGCAAGGTCTATACGTTGACCGACCGTGCCGTCGACGTGCTGAACCGGTCCGCGCGGATCTTCGACCGGATTCATGATCGGTGGGCCGGTCAGCTGGGTGCGGACCGGCTGGCCCAACTCGAACAGGATCTGCGTACCGTGACGCCGGGCGAGGTGTTCCGATTCGATACGCCGAACTGGTTCATGGGCTGAGGTGATGGCTCGGGGCTATACACCTTGAACGGCGTTCAAGTATGCTCCGGAGCTGTGACTACCGATCCGTTGAGTTGGTTGGACGAGCGCGCGTCCGCGCGGGTGGCCGCGGGGCTGCGCCGTGAGCTACGTCCCCGGGCGGCGCGGTCGCCGTCGATCGACCTCGCGTCCAACGACTACCTCGGGCTGGTCCGTCATCCCGAGGTGATCGACGGGGCGATCGAGGCGGTGCGCCGCTGGGGCACCGGGTCGACCGGGTCCCGGCTCGTCACCGGCACCACCATCGAACACGAACTGCTGGAGACCGAACTCGCCGAATTCGTCGGCGCCGAAACAGGACTCGTCTTCGCCTCGGGGTATGCCGCCAACCTCGGCGTGGTCACGGCGCTGGCCGGGCGTGGGGCGCTGGTTGTTTCGGACGCGGGCAGTCACGCGTCGCTCGTCGACGCGTGCAGGCTGTCGCGGGCCCGGATCGAGGTCGCCGCGCACGGTGATGTCGACGCGGTCGACCGCCTGCTTGCCGCGCGGACCGAGGAGCGGGCGCTGGTACTTACCGATTCGGTGTTCAGCGCCGACGGTGATCTCGCGCCGCTCGCTGAACTGCACCGGGTCACCCGGGCGCGCGGCGCGGTGCTGATCGTCGACGAGGCGCACGGGCTCGGGGTGCGCGGCGAAGGTGGGCGCGGGCTGGTGCACGAGCTCGGCCTGGCCGGGGCGCCCGACCTGGTGATCACCGCGACGTTATCGAAATCCCTTGCCGCGCAAGGTGGTGTGGTGTTGGCCAGCGAGCGGGTGCGCGCCCACCTGATCGATGCCGCCCGTACCTTCATCTTCGACACCGGTCTCGCACCCGCCGCCGTCGGTGCGGCGCGTGCGGCACTGCGGGTACTGCGTCGCGAACCCGAACTGGCGGCCCGAGTGCTGGAGCGAGCGGCCGACATCGCGCGGATCGCCGCTGTCCCCGCGCCTGATTCGGCGGTGGTATCGGTCGTGCTCGGCAAGGCCCAGGTCGCCTTCGGCGCCGCGCAGGCGTGCCGGGCACAGGGCCTCGACGTCGGCTGCTTCCGCCCACCATCGGTCCCGGAGGGCACCTCACGGCTGCGACTGACCGCCCGCGCCAACCTCACCCCGACCGAACTCGACACCATCGCAACGGTTCTCGGCGAGGTGCTGGTCCAGGCTCGTGGGCTGGATGTGGTGCGCGCATGAGCGTGCTGTTGATCACCGGAACTTCCACGGATGTCGGCAAGACCGTGGTTACCGCGGCCGTTGCCGCGATGGCGTTGGCCGAAGGTAAGTCGGTGGCGGTGTGCAAACCGGGTCAAACCGGTGTTGCCCCAGGCGAACCCGGTGATCTCGCGGAGATCGAGCGCCTCAGCGGTGCCACCCGAACCCTCGAACTCGCGCGCTACCCGGACCCGCTGGCACCCGACACCGCCGCCCGCCGCGCGGGGTTGCCCGAGCTGACGTTGGCCGAAACCGTTGCCGGGATAGACGCACTCAGCGACGCCGACCTCACCCTGGTGGAGGGTGCGGGCGGCCTCCTGGTCCGGCTCGGCGATTTCACCCTCCTCGACCTCGCCCAAAAACTCGACGCCCCCGTCCTTTTGGTCACCGCCGCCGGCCTCGGCACCCTCAACCACACCGAACTGACCACCCGCACACTGCAATCAGCGGGCGTCCGATGCGCAGGCCTGGTAATCGGCTCATGGCCCACTACCCCCGACCTCGCCGCCGAATCCAACCGCGTCGACCTACCCCGCGTAACCGGCATCGACCTCGTAGGCACCATCCCCGCAGGCACCGGCTCCTGGCCCCGCGACCACTTCACCGCCGCAGCCCCCACCTGGTTCACCCCGACCTGGTCCCCATTCGGCTGACCCACCCCGCATCCCGCGCGCGGTTTCGCGCACCGCGCACGAATCTGCCAGCAAATTCGTGCGCGGCTGGCGAACTAGCGCGCGGGAGGCGAACTGGTGCGTGGGGTCAGCGGATGGTGTCGTCGGCGCGGGGCTGGATGGGGGAGGCGGGGACGAGGTTCCAGCGTTCGAGTTGTTTGCGGATTTGTTCGGCGGCGTCGATGTTGAGGGGGCCGCTGGTCCACATGGCGTAGGGGAGGTTGAGGAAGCGGCCCTCGGTGACGGCGCGGAGCTGGTTGATGCCGGGCTTGGCACGCAGCGCGTCGACCTTCTGGGCGAAGGTTTGCGGCGGGTAGTCGACGAACATAATGGCGTCGGGGTCGGCGGCGGCGAGGCGCTCCCAGGACACCCTGGTCCAGGTGTCCGGCACGTCGCTGAGCGCGTTGCGGCCGCCCGCGGCGTCCAGGATCGCTTGCGGCGCACCGAAACTGCCGCTGGACATCAGGGAGTCGGTGGCGCTGTCGAACAGGAAGATGGTCGGCTTGCGCTCGGCCTGCGGTGCGCTGGTCAGCGCCGCGAGCCGCTGGTCGAGGTCGGCGGTGACCTCGGTGGCGCGGTCGGTACGTCCGGTGATGGCGCCGAGGTTGGTGAGATCGGTGCGCAGCGCGGTCCACGGTTCGACGATGCCGCGCGGGCGTTCGCCATTGTGCTGGCGGCAGCTCTCGGTGAGCGTGTAGGCCGCAATTCCCGCCTTGCTCAACGAATCCGGCGTCAGGTTCTTGGCCTCGTCGTACCCGTAGCTCCACCCCGCGACCATCACGTCCGGCCCCTGCGCCAGCACGGTCTCCCGCGAAGGATATTCCGGCGCAACGGACTTCAACTGATCGACCACAGGCCCGTAGTGCCTGCGCAACGTGTCCGCGTCCCGCTGCACGCTCGACACGGCGGCCACCTGGTCCTGCGCCCCGAGCGCCAGCGCCATCGAGATCAGGTTCCCGTCATTGACGAACAACCGCTTCGCCGGAGCCGGAAACCGTACGTCCACATCGCAATTGCGGATCGTGAGATCCCCGGCAGTCGTCTGCTGCGCGCTACACCCGGCCACCGCCGCGGCCAGCGCAACCGCGACCAACACTCGCAAAGTGTGCTTCATCCATTCGCCTCTCTGGGTAATCAACAGTTCAGTGGTCCGCGACCGAGGTCATCGGGGAGTGATCAGCAGGTGTGGGTCGCCGGTTTCGGGGTGTGGGACGCGGAGGGCGCGGACGCCGAAGACCTCGTCGACCACCTCGGGGGCGAGGGCGGTGGCGGGTGGGGCGAGGGGGTGGGCGGTGCCGTTGTGTAGCACCAGGATTCGGTCGCAGTAGCGGTCGGCCAGGGCAAGGTCGTGCAGTGCCATGACGACGGTGCGGTTCAGGGTGCGTGCCAGGGTGAGGAGTTCGAGGCGGTGGGTGATGTCCAGGTGGTTGGTCGGCTCGTCGAGCAGCAGCACCGGGGTGTTCTGCACCAGGGCGCGGGCAAGCAGCACGCGTTGGCGTTCGCCGCCGGAGAGGCGATGGACCGGGCGGTCGGCGAATCCGGCGAGGTCCACCGTGGCCAACGCGTCCTGGACGGCGTGCTGTTCGTGCGGTGAACCAGCACCCCACGGCGGCAGGTACGGCGTGAGCCCCAGTGCCACCACCTCGCCCGCGCGCAGGTCGTCGGGCGGACGCTCGTCCTGCGCCACCATGGCCACGGTGCGCGCCCGCCGTCGCGCCGACAGGTCGTGCAGCACTTGGCCGTCCACCATCACCTGCCCGCGCACCGGCCGCCGCACCCCGGCCAGCGTCTGCAGCAACGTCGACTTACCCGTGCCGTTCGGTCCGACGATCCCGACCGTCTCCCCGGCCTGGATCGCGAAGGTCACGTCGGCGACCACGGTCTTCCGCCCAGCGGCACAGGCGAGCCCGTGCACCTCCAATGCCCCAGCACCGCTGGCGGTTTCAGGCTTGTGTCCGTTCATGATTCACCGAACCGATAGCGCCGTCGTCCCATCAGGATCAGGAACGCGGGGGCGCCGATCAGGCCGGTCAGCACGCCGACGGGGATTTCGGTGGGCCGGACCAGAATTCGGGTGGCGGCGTCGGCGACGACCAGAAACAGGGCACCGCAGAGGGCGCAGGCGGGCAGCAGGCTGCGGTGGCGCGGGCCCACCAGGAGGCGGGCGGCATGCGGGACAACCAAACCGACGAAGCCGATCCCACCCGACACCGCGACGAGCACCCCGACCAGCACCGCGAGCAACAGAAAAAGGGCGATGCGCAGTTCCTTGACGGGAACGCCGAGGGAAGCGGCGGTGTCGGCGCCGACGGTCAGCGCATCCAGCCAGCCGCTCGCGAGGAGCAACGCGAGACCGGCGAGCGCGACCACGCTCAGCGGCAACGCGATTCGCGTCCAGTCGGCTCCCGCGAGACTGCCGAGCAGCCAGAACAACACCGATTGGGCCGCACCGGGATCCGGTCGGCGAAAGATGAGATAACTGCTCAACGCGGCGAACGCGGAACCGAGCACGGTGCCGGTGAGCACCAACCGCAACGGCGTCAGCCCGCCCTGCGCGACCGCGATCAAGAACACCAGTCCCGCCGCGACGAACGCCCCGGCCAACGCCCCGCCGGACAACGCCCACACCCCGGCACCGGCGAACAGCCCCGAGGTGATGACCGCCGCCGCACCGACACCCGCACCCGAGGACACCCCGAGCAGATACGGATCGGCGAGCGGATTACGCACCAGTGTCTGCATAGCCGCCCCGGCCAACGCCAGCCCCGCCCCGACGATCGCGGCGAGCACTGTGCGCGGCACCCGCAACTGCCAGACGATGGTGTCCAGGCCGAAATCGGTAGGCGTTTGCCCGGTGACGCGGTGCCGCAGCACCTCCAACACCGAAGAGACCGGCAACGTTTCCGCGCCGAACCCGGTCGCGAGAATCATCGCGCAGATCAGCAGCGCCCCGAGAACGGGGAAGATGAGCGCCGCACGAACACGGCTCATGCCGGCCCCTCGCTGGCGCTCGGTTCCAGCACGCGCCGAGGCGCGCCGGCACATGATTCGCTCGCTACGCGCGCGCGGCGGTAGTGCTCCACAGGCAAGTCGCGGCCTCTCCAGAGTTGTCCGGCAGGGGAGGTCTGACTTTCGCCGTGGTGGCGATCACAGTGGCGCGACCGTTCCGGGATTGCACCGGATTCTCGCACCTGCCAGGGATGACGGCAGAACTCTACCGGTCGGTCGGGTTAACACTCGCCGCCGGGTCGCGAGTGGAATGGCAGCCGTCCACACCCTTACGTACGGTGGGATAGATGTCGCCGTTCGATGACCGGCACCCGTCCACTGTTTCGGACTGGGACGACGCGCGACGCAAAGCCCGGCTACGGGACACCAACCTGTGGCACGAGTGGAAGACGTTGCGCCGGACCAGGTCGGCAGTCCTGCGAGTGCTTGTACTGCTCGCCGCCGTACTGGTCGTCTTCGCCCAGTACCTGACCTTCGATGTCGAACCCGAACAAGCCCGCCTCGCCCGCACCGAGCCCGCGATCCTGCCCGTCGCCCCGCCCACCGATCCCAAGAACTGGGACACCGTCGTGGTGGACATGGTCGGCCTCGGCGGCCTGGACGCCAGCGCGACCGCCGCCGCCCTGCCCTCGCTGCGCGGCATGGGCGTGGTGTGGGCCATCCGCTACGACAACGAAGGTATCGACACCAAGGTGATCGCCGACCTGATCGTGCGCGCCGCCGAGCTGTCCGGGCTGAAGAACATCGTGCTGGTCGGGCACTCGATGGGCGGTGTGATCGCGCTGGAGGTCGCCAAACACGTCCATCTCGACAGTGACCGCCGCCTGGTGGGCGTGATCCTGGACTGCACCCCGGTGGATCTGAACGCGGTCCGCCCGGAGAGCCGCGGCGCGGGCGAGGACATGGTGCGTTGGATGCGCTGGCTGCCCGGTGCGCGGGAGAGCAGGCTGTTGCGGCTCACGGTGGAAACCTACGCGCGCCGAGACCGTTTCGTGTACGACGGCGGCCGTGGCGTGCCGCCCGGGATCCGTTTCGGCAAGCTCGGTGAGGTACTGCACGAGGTGTTGCGGGAGAAGATCTTCTCGCGCAACGCGGCGAGCAACGGTCTGATCGAGGCACAGTTCACCGCGATCGTGGCCGGCGGCGCGACGGGTGATTTGCGGGCGCTGGCCGAGCCCGCGGACGGAAAGCCGCGTCCCGCCATCGTTTTCATCCGCCCGCGCGATCCGGACGCGGACCAGGTGGTCGATGTCGAGTACTCGCACCGGGTGCTGATCGAGCAGTCCGGCGGCGTGGATGGCACGCTGTCGGTGGTGCTCGCGCGAAACACCGGGCACGCCAACCCGATGCAGCGGCCGACCGAATACAACACGTTCATCGACCAGCAGATCGTGCCGTTCATCCAGCGCTTCCAGACGGAGGTCCGGGACGCTCCGCTCGCGGCGGCGCCGCGCTGAGCAGTTCGAACCAGCCTGAGACAAACGGTGTTCGGGCCGGTTTTGTCTTGTTTGAATCCGTGTATGTACCGACCACGCACGTTTTTGTTCGGCCGCCAAGGCCGCACCACCGCCGCATTGCTCGCCGTGGCAACCGTTGCGACCCTCGGACTCACCGGCTGCGCGAACAACGACAAGCCGGTCGGTCCCGTCGCCGCGGACACGCCACTGCCCGTTGAAGTTCCAGCTGGAACCAAACTCGTTGTCGCCGACCAGTCCGAGCGGTTACAGCAGGGGCTCCGGATCTCCGGCGAGTTGGACAAGCTGCCGTTCAAGGTCGAGTTCGCCAACTTCACCGGCGGCCCGGCCATCCTCGAAGCCTTCCGCGCCGAAGCCGCCGACGTCGCGCAGGTCGGCGATGTGCCGCCGATCCACGCGCTGATCGCCGGGCAGGACGTGCCGATCGTGGCCGCCTATCAAACCAGCACCACCGCCCTGAAACTCGCGGTGGCGCCGGGCAAATCGGTGACCACGCTGGCCGATCTGAAGGGCAAGAAGATCGCCTACGCCGAGGGCACCGCCCAGCAGGCGGCGGTGCTGCGCGCGCTGGACAAGGCCGGGCTGAAACCCGGTGACGTGCAACTGATCCGGCTGCAGCTGGCCGAGTTCCTCGACGCCGTGCGCACCGCGCAGGTCGATGTCGCCCCGCTGATCGAGCCGAATGTCACCCGGCTGCTGCGTACTCCGGGTGCCTCGGTGATCCCGGACTCGCAGACCGAAGGCATCTACGGCGGCCTCGGCTACCTGTACGCCCGGCGCGCGGTGACCCAGGATCCGGCCAAGGCTGCCGCGACCCGCGCCCTGGTCGCCGCGTTCGTGCGGGCCAACCAGTGGGTGAATACCCATCAGGAGGAGTGGGCGCGCAAGTACTACGTGGACAACCAGAAGGTCAGCGCCGAGGACGCCAAGCGCATTGTCGAAGCGCTCGGCACCTTCACCTTCCCGCACCTGGATCAGCAGCTCATCGACCGGCAGCAGGCCACCATCGACGCCATCGACAAGGCCGGTGAGCTGCCGAAGAAGGTGCAGGCGGCCAAGGGCTTCGACCTGCGCTACGACGCCGCGATCACCGAGGCGGTCACCGCGAGCGGTGCCGCGTTCGCATCGAAGGCCCGTTGATGGCCACGGTGGACGCCGGGGTATGGCACCGGCTCGGACGCACTGCCGCACCGGCGCGGGAACTGGCCAAGCGCAAGCCCACCCGGCCACGACTCGGACCGGGACGCCCGATTCCGTTCGGCGCCGCCATCGGGCCGACGCTGCTGATCCTCGCGTGGGTGCTCGGATCCGCCTCCGGCACACTGGATTCGGAGACGTTGCCCGCCCCGTGGACGGTCGCCGCGACCGCCGGTGACCTGATCTCGGACGGCAGGCTGCAATCCAATCTGCTCACCTCGGTGCAGCGCGCCGGTATCGGGCTGGTCATCGGTGTCCTCATCGGGCTGGTGCTCGCGCTGGTCGCGGGTCTGAGCCGGATCGGTGAAGCGCTGGTGGACGGGCCGATTCAGATCAAGCGCGCGATTCCGACGCTCGCGTTGATCCCGCTGTTCATCGTGTGGTTCGGCATCGGCGAGGAGATGAAGCTGGTCGTCATCACGACCAGCGTGGCGATCCCGATCTACCTGAACACCCACGCCTATCTGCGCAGCGTCGACTCCAGATACGTGGAACTCGCACAGACGGTGGGTCTTTCGCGCTGGGGCTTCATCCGCCGGATCGCGCTGCCGGGCTCGCTGCCCGGTTTCTTCACCGGGCTTCGGCTCGCGGTCACCATCGCCTGGCTGGCCTTGGTCGTGGTGGAACAGGTCAATGCCACCAGCGGCATCGGCTACCTGATGACCCAGGCCCGCACCTACGGGCAGATCGACGTGATCGTGGTCGGGCTCGTGATCTACGGCCTGCTCGGACTTTTCGGCGATCTCGCCGTGCGCGCGGTGGAAAGGAAGGCGCTGTCATGGCGACAGACATTGGGGGACTGAGCGTCGTCCGCACGCGCGAACTGCGGCGCGGGTTCGGCGAACGGGTCGTCTTGCGCGACGTCGATCTCGATATCGCGCGCGGGGAATTCGTCGCCCTGCTCGGGCGTAGCGGTTCGGGCAAGAGCACGCTGCTGCGCGCACTCGCGGAACTGGACTACGACGTGCCCGGCTCGGGCGAACTGACCGTGCCCACCGAACGTGCCGTGGTGTTCCAGGATTCGCGGCTGCTGCCCTGGATTCGCGTGCTCGACAACGTGACTCTCGGCTTGAGCGGACACGGTGCCGCCGAGCGTGGCCGCGCCGCCCTCGCCGAGGTCGGCTTGGCCGGTCGCGAAAAGGCCTGGCCCAGACAGCTTTCCGGCGGCGAACAGCAACGCGTCGCGCTGGCTCGTTCGCTGGTGCGGGAGCCGGAACTGCTGCTGGCCGACGAACCGTTCGGCGCGCTGGACGCGCTCACCCGGATCAAGATGCACGCGCTGTTGCAGGACCTGTGCGCAAAGCACCGGCCTGCCGTCCTGTTGGTCACCCATGACGTCGACGAGGCGCTGCTGCTCGCCGACCGCGTCCTTGTGCTCGACGAGGGCCGCATTTCCGTCGACCAGCGCATCGACCTGGAACGTCCACGCACGCACAGCGATCCGGCCTTCATCCGCCACCGGTCGCTACTGCTCGCCAGTCTCGGCGTCGGTAGCACCGACCTGCCGAGCCACCACGAAGAAGAGAAGCAAGCCTCATGAGTACTCCGCGTCAGCTCAGCCTCAACGCGTTCATCTACCCGTCCGGTCACCACGAGGCCGCCTGGCGGCATCCCGACAGCCAGCCCGGTCGGATCTATGACGTCGACTACTACCAGGAGATCGGCCGCACCGCCGAGGCCGCGAAACTCGACGCGGTGTTCTTCGCCGACGGGCCCGCGCTGCGCACCAACGTCAAGCACAATGCGGGCTCCGGCCTGGAGCCGATCACCCTGCTCACCGCCATCGCCACGGCGACAACGCATCTCGGGCTGATCGCCACCGCCTCGACCACCTACTACGAGCCCTACAACCTGGCGCGGCTGTTCTCCACGCTGGACCACATCTCCCGCGGCCGGGCAGGCTGGAACATCGTCACCACCGGAACCGACCTGGCCGCCGCCAACTTCGGCCTCGACAAGCACCCCGACCACGCCGAACGTTACGCGCGGGCACGGGAATTCGTGGACGCCGTGGTCGCGCTGTGGGACAGCTGGGAGGACGACGCCATCCTGCTGGACCAGGCGGGCGGGGTGTACGCCGACCCGGACAAGATCCACCCGATCGACTTCGTCGGCGAACACCTCAGGGTGCGTGGGCCTTTCAACGCGCCGCGGACACCGCAGGGCTATCCGGTGCTGGTGCAGGCGGGCGCGTCCAACGAAGGTCGTTCGTTCGCCGGCAAATACGCCGAGGCGATCTTCACCGCGCATCAGCGACTCGAGGACGCGCAGAAGTTCTACGCCGACATCAAAGCGCAGGCACAAGGTTTCGGCCGCAACCCCGACCACGTCAAGATCCTGCCCGGGATCAGCCCGTTCATCGGCGACACCGAGGCGGCGGCCAAGCGGCTGGAACGCGAGTTCAACGAGCTCACCGTGCCGGAATACGGTCTGACACAACTGGAGAACATCGTCGGCAAGAGCCTGCGGCACCTTCCGCTCGACGAGGCGGTCCCGGTGGATCTGTTCGACGACGCGGGTGACGTCACCGACAACGGCCGCAGCCGACTGCAGGTCGTCGCGGGCATCGTGCAGCGCGAACGGCCGACCGTGCGTGGGTTGCTGCACAAGCTGGCCGGTGCGCGTGGGCACCGGGTGTTCGCGGGCACGCCCGAGCAGGTCGCCGACACGATCGAGGAGTGGTTCCGCAACGGTGCGGCAGACGGATTCAATGTGATGCCGCCGTACTACCCGGGCGGACTGGAGGTGTTCGCCGAGACCGTCGTGCCGATCCTGCAGGAGCGCGGCCTGTTCCGCACCGAGTACACCGGCACGACGCTGCGTGACCACTTCGGCCTGCCACGCCCGGCGGGCCGGTCCGCTCGCCACCCGGCCTTGGCTCAGTGAGCGAGGCGGACTGTCTACGAACCCGGCCCGTCCGCGGCACGGAATACCGAGCAGGTGGATTGTGTCGCACCGCAATTCGGCCTGCTGACGCTGAGTCACACAGTCTCGCCGCGTCATTCGTAGGTTCCGCCGCGGCGTCGGCGCGGTGAGCGCACCGGTCGATACCGCCACTGCCGAGCCTGTTCGGCTACGTTCGCTCACCTGGACGGTGTTCGTCCCGATGGCGTTGTACGGCATCGGAGTCGGTGCCGCGTCGCCGATGTACGCGCTGCGTGCGTTGGATCTCGGGGCATCGATCGGACTGGCCGGGGTGCTGGTGTCGTTGAGTGGGCTCGGCATGGTGCTGGCTGATCTGCCCGCCGGGCGAATCGTGGCGCGGATCGGCGAGCGGGCTGCGATCGCCGTCGGCTCCGTGCTCGGCGTGCTCGGTGTGCTCTGTGCGATCGTCGCGCCGAATGTCGGCGTGCTCGCGGCGGGGATGCTGCTCAACGGCGCGGCCGGTGCGGTGTGGGGGCTGGCCCGCCAGTCCTACATCGTGGCGGTCGTGCCCGCCGCGGAGCGGGGCCGGGCGATGTCGACGCTGGCGGGAGCCAATCGGCTCGGGTACTACTGCGGCCCGTTCCTCGGTGCCGCGCTGGTGCACGCCATGGGGCCGAGCGGTGCGTTGTGGTTGCAGCTCGGCACCACGGTGCTGTCCGGCCTGGCGATGGTCGCGATACCGTCGCCCGAGGGCGCCGATCCGGACGTGGGCGGACACACGTTGCGTTCGGTAGTCGTCGAAAACATCGGAGTGCTCGGCACTTTGGGATCGGCGGCGCTGCTCATGGGCGCCGTGCGTGCGGCCAGGATCGCGGTGCTTCCGCTGTGGGCGGCGCACATCGGGCTGAGTGCGTCGGCAACCAGCGTGGTGTTCGGCATCGCGGGCGCGGTGGACGTACTGATGTCCTACCCGGCGGGCCTGTGGCTCGACCGGCGCGGCAGTCGCGCCACCGGCGTCCCGGCAATGGTGTTGTTCGCCATCGGATTCGGCACACTGCCACTCACCTCCTCGATGCTCGGCATGGGCGCGGTCGCCGTCGTACTCGGCCTCGCCAACGGCGTCAGCAACGGCGTGATCATGACCGTCGGCGCCGACGCGGCACCGGACGGCCGCCGGGCCGAATTCCTGGGCGCCTGGCGATTGACCCACGACATCGGCATGTTCGCGGGCCCCATCCTCGCCGGTGCGATCAGTGCCGTTGCCCTGCTGAGCGTTTCGGCGCTCGCCCTAGCCGCCGCAGCTGCCGTCGGCGCGGTCGCCACCCACCGCTGGTTCCCGGGAGCGGGAGGTGGTGGGGGAAGGGGGTAAGTGGTGGGAGGACCGCTCAGCGGACCTTGGTGCCGAGGAGGTGGCGGACGCCTGCGATGAACAGTTGCAGGCCGAAGTCGAAACGGGCGGTGGGGTCGGGGGTTTCGTCGAGGGAGGTTTCGTCGTCGGGGAGGGCGCCCGCGGAATCCATTTGCATCCTGGACTGTTCGTCGACGGTCTGGCCGAGGACGTAGTACAGCAGCGTGAACGAGGTGAGTTCGGCTTCGGGGCGTGGCATGCCCGCCCGAATGGCCGCGCTGGCCATGCGTTCCCGGCCCTTGCTGGTGGTGAGCCTGGATGCGTAAGTGGCCGAGACCAATTCGGCGCCGTCGCGGTAGGCGAGCAGGCAGTCGCGCAGCCGGTGCGCCAATTCGCTGACCTGACCGGACCATTCAGTGGCGACGATCGGGTCGTCCATCGGCAGCAGGATCTTGTCCGCGACCGCGCCGAGCAGCGCCTGCTTGTTGGGGAAGTGCCAGTACAGCGCGCCGGGCTGCACCTGGAGCGAGCCGGCCAGCCTGCGCATGGTCAGGTCGGCGAGGCCGTACTGGTCGAGGATCGCGACGGCACCGTCGACCACGTCCGCTCTGTGCAGTTGCACCCGAATTCCTTCCCTGTCCGATGGCGGCACTCGCGGCCGCCGTCGTGGTTACGCAGGTTACCGTCGGCGGCCCGACGAGCCCCCTTTGCGGTGGCGTACCCGGCTCGCAGTGTTTTGACTCACTGTCTCGTCTACCCTAGCCTGAACACCGTTCAAGTTGCCCGGCCACCTCGGCCGACCGAAGGGATTCGTGCAGTGACCCAGGCTTCCGTCGACACTTATTCACCCGCCACCGCCGGGATTCTCGAGATCGCCCGCGAGCAAGTGCTCGAGCGCGGCGAAGGACTGACCCAGGAGCAGACCCTCGAGGTGCTCCGCCTCGGCGACGACCACCTGGAAGAACTGCTGGCCCTGGCGCACGACGTGCGAATGAAGTGGTGCGGCCCCGAGGTCGAGGTCGAGGGCATCATCAGCCTCAAGACCGGCGGCTGCCCCGAGGACTGCCACTTCTGCTCGCAGTCCGGCCTGTTCCAGTCGCCGGTGCGCGCGGCCTGGCTCGACATCCCCAGCCTCGTCGAGGCCGCCAAGCAGACCGCGAAGACCGGTGCCACCGAGTTCTGCATCGTCGCCGCGGTGCGCGGCCCGGACGAGCGGCTGATGGCGCAGGTCGCGGCCGGCGTCGAGGCCATTCGCAACGAGGTCGACATCCAGGTCGCATGCTCGCTCGGCATGCTCACCCAGGACCAGGTCGATCAGCTCGCCGCGATGGGCGTGCACCGCTACAACCACAATCTGGAGACCTCGCGCTCGCACTTCCCGAACGTGGTCACCACGCACACCTGGGAAGAGCGCTGGGACACCTTGCGGATGGTCCGCGAGGCGGGCATGGAGGTCTGCTGCGGTGGCATCCTCGGCATGGGCGAAACCCTGGAGCAGCGTGCGGAATTCGCGGCCAACCTGGCCGAGCTCGAGCCCGACGAGGTGCCGCTGAACTTCCTCAACCCGCGTCCAGGCACCCCCTTCGGCGACCTCGAGGTGCTGCCCGCCGCCGACGCGCTGCGCGCCGTCGCCGCGTTCCGACTCGCGTTGCCGCGCACCATCCTTCGCTTCGCCGGCGGTCGCGAGATCACCCTCGGCGACCTCGGCGCCAAGCAGGGCATCCTCGGCGGCATCAACGCCGTCATCGTCGGCAACTACCTGACCACCCTCGGTCGGCCCGCCGAGGCGGATCTCGATCTGCTCGGCGAATTGAAGATGCCGATCAAGGCGCTCAACGAAACCCTTTAGGGAGACCCATGAGTAATGTCATGGGCATGGACGAGCGCTACAACCCGTTCACCGGCAAACGGATCGTGCCCGGCCTCGATGACGCCGTGCCCGCGGCCGCCGCGCTCGGCTTGGAGCCGCCGCGCTTCTGCGAGCACTGCGGTCGCCGGATGATCGTGCAGGTGAGCCCCGACGGCTGGTGGGCCAAGTGTTCCAGGCACGGCGTGATCGACGCGGCCAGTCTGGAACTGCGCTAGTGCAGGCGTCGCGGAGTGGCATGCGGCGCGAGGTGCGCGCCGCGGTGGTGATCGCGGTGGCTGTCATCGTGGTGAGTGCCTTGGCCGGTGCCGGGTGGGGTCTGCTCGCGCCGACCGAGCAGCTGTTCGTGGTCGAGCCGGGCCGAGGCGCGGTGTTGACCGGGGAGAGCGGGCACCAGTTCGACGCGGTGGCGATGTTCGTGTGTTTCGCCGCGGTGGTCGGCGTGCTGAGCGCGGTCGCGGCGTGGCGGTGGCGCGGCGTGCGCGGGCCGCTGCTGCAGATCGGGTTGCTGGTCGGCTCGCTGATCGGCGCGCTGGTGATGGCGCGACTCGGCGAGCAGGTCGCCGAGTGGTACCACCCGCGGCCGCACGATCCGCCGGTCGGGCAGATCGTCGAGCTGCCGACGGAGGTCGGCCCCTGGGTCGCGCTGGTCGTGCAGCCGCTGCTCGCGTCGCTGCTCGTACTGTTCTTCGCCGCGTTGAATTCGTCCGAGGATCTGGGCACGGGCGCTGCCGTCGAGGCCGGATCCTATGATCCGGCAGGCCCGTTCGGACCGTACGGTGCGGCGTACCCAGCGGGCAGCGGCCCACTCCCTTACGGTAGTTACGAACCGGCCAGGGAGGCCGGTTCCGGTTCGATGCCGGAGACTCGTCCCCACCGCTGAGGCGTTGTCCGAACCGTTGCCCGCGGGACGGCACATGCGTACCAAAAAAGCCTAGAATTGTGGGACACGCTGTGCGTTCAGAGAGGAACGAGTCGTGGCGTTCGTCGGTAGCGGGCCCATCGTCGAGGAACTCGACGCGATGTTCTGGCGAGTGGTCGATCCGCTCGTCTATCAAGGTGCTTCCGAGGAATTCGTGATACCCGCCGGGTTCCGCACCGACTTCGCCTCGGTGCCTCGGGCGCTGGTCTGGCTCGTGCCCCGCTACGGTGCCTACACCCGCGCCGCCATCCTGCACGACTACCTGCGCAGCACGCACGCGGTGAGCATCGCGGACGCCGACGGGATCTTCCGGCGCTGTCTGCGCGAACTCGGCGTCGCGGTGCCGCGGCGCTGGATGATGTGGGCGGCAGTGCGATTGGCCAGCGGCCTGACCGGCGCGAGCTTCGGCGACGTGGCCACCTGGATCCTGATCGCTGTGCCATCCGTGGTGTTCCTGGCGATCCCGGCGGTTGTCGTGCAGGTCTTCCTGGTGCTGTTCTGGTTGATAGAACTGGTCTTCTGGGGGATCAACCGGCTGTTCACCGACACTGCCACCCCGCCGCCGCAACCCCAAATGAAAACCGCCTGAGCTGGTCTCGAGGTAGCGTTTCTGGCGTGTTCACGCGGTATCCAGACGTAGTTCGTCGGTTCCATGCTGCGCGGATCTCGCTGCCTGCATTGCGGTGTCGACGGTGAAGGGCCGCCGCAACCGCGACAAGCTGGTCGTGCAGGTGCGCCGACTGATATCGACACTGCGCGTGCCGCAGCCGTGGGATCTCGCGGCCTTCCTGGAACAAGTTGCGGCGTTGCTGGGCAAGGAGATTCGGCTCGTGCCGCTGCCGACCGGCACGGCTGAGGGGCTGCCGTGTGGTTTGGTGCTCGAACGCGCCACCGACATCGTGATCGCCTACGACGCCGACAGTTCCGGCTATCACGCCGATCACATTGTGCTGCACGAGATCGGGCATCTGCTGCTCGACCACGCCGGTGGCGCCGAGGACGGAGCCTCCCGGTCGGTCGTCGAAATCCTGTTCCCCAGCATGGATCCGGACAGCGTGCTGCGGGTGCTGCACCGCAGCGACTACGACGACCTCGCCGAACGGCAGGCCGAACTGTTCGCCTCGCTGGTCATGTCCGAATCCCGGACGGACTCCGCGGGTTCGCCGTTCCGCCGGCTCATGTTCCTGGATTGAATTCTGACCGATGGTGACTTCGTCTTGGCCGACCGCGCTGTCGCTGCCGCTGGTTCTCTATACCTGGATCCTGGTCGTGGTGCGGTTCACCGGCTTTCACACATCGCTGTTGAACCGGCGGGTGAACTTGGCGCTCATAGTGCTGGCCGCCGCGTCGACCATGCGTGAACCGACGTTGCAGCGGTGGCTGGTCGAGCTGTCGGCGGGACACGTCACCGGCGCCGAGCTGTTTCAGTACGGGACGGTTCTCATGGGTACGGCGGTGGGGTTCAACATCTTGACGATCGGCGCCGCCGCCGGGCGGATGTATCGACCCGTTGTCGTCCACAGTATCGCCGTTGCCACCGCGTTGGTCGCGCTGATCTTCGGCACCGGGGCACGTAACCACGGAGTACCGATCGAGGACGAAACCGGCTGGGCGGCAATGGGTTTCTGGATGTCACTGTTACCGGTGATGGCCTGGCTCGACTACCTGATCGTCCGGCTGGGTGTCACCGAATTGCGGAAGCGGTTCGATCGCCGCGAGACGCTGGTGTACTTGGCGCTCGCGCTGGTTCCGCTGATGCACCTGATCGGCTTCGGCGCGGCGCCGGTTGCGGCGGTGTTCCTGATCCACGGTGAGCACAATGTTTTCACCGCGCTGCTGACCTTCGCCGACCGCGAGATCCTGATGTATCGGACCGCGTTCTTCGCGGTCAGTATGACCATCCCGATGGTGCTGCGGTTGGTGGAACGGCTAGGACTGGATAGTGCGTCCCGCAGTCGAAAACAACTGCTGCCGTTGTGGTCTGATCTGACCGCCGTCTGCCCCGAAATCGTCTACCGCGACTCGGTGCCCGATCTCGGCAGCCGATTCCTGCTGCACCGCACCGTGATAGAGATCCGCGACTGCCTCCGCATCCTCTCCCGATATGCCGAGGGCACCGCCTCCCATACCGGTGCCGCGCCCGCCGTCGAGACCTACGCAATCCAGCTCGCACACGCCTGCGCCGCCAGATCCGCGGGCGCCTTGGCCTCGACCGAAATGCTCGCCCTACCCTCCTCCGCCGGCGACGTCAGCGCCGAAACCGCTGAACTCACCGCCCTCGCCGCGCACTGGCAGCGGGCCCGCGCCCTCGCGAACCTGCCGGAGCGCACAGCGCAACCTGGCTGATCCGCGCGGAATAATTGGGTGGAGACGACGTTGGGGGTGGGGGTAGTTTCGGTGGGCTGACGCGGACGGCTTGTGGAAGGGAGGTCCGGCGGTGAACGAGAACAGGACGGCGGCGGATCTGCCGGTCGAGCAGGTGCGGGAGCGGGCCGATCTGGTGGCTTGGCGACGGCGGGATGCGTTGCGGCGCAGCAGTGCCGCGCAACCGGTGGCGAACAAGCGGCGGTATCGGCGGGGGAGTAAGCATCGGAAGGCGAACGTCGATTCGTGAGTCCGCGGCGGCTCAGGTCGGTGGGCGCAGGGCAGCGAATTCGTCGGTGACGCGGATGCCGGAGTCGGTGTAGCGATAGACGGCGGCCGGGCGGCCGCCCGCGCGGCCGGGGGCTCTGGTCTTGCCGGTGGGGGTGATTACCTTGCGGCGGGACAGGACTCGTTGCAGGTTTGTCGTATCCACATCGTAACCGAGTGCGGCGCAGTAGATTTCGCGCAGCGTGGACATGGTGAAATCGGCGGGGGCGAGCGCGAACGCGATATTCGTGTAGGAGAGCTTGGCGGCCAGGCGGGTGCGGGCATGGTCGACGACGGTGCCGTGGTCGAACGACATGAGTGGCAGCGCGGAGAGCGGATGCCAGGCGGTGTCGTCGGGTAGCTGCGGGTCTGCTGTGAGCGGGACCAGGCCGAGATAGGCCGAGGCGATGCGGCGCGGCGCGGGCACCCGGTCGGGGGCGCTGAAGACCGACAGCTGCTCGAGATGGGCCAGTTCGCGCACATCGACCTTCTCCGCGAGCTGGCGGCGGGCCGAGGTGTCGAGGTCCTCGTCGTCACGCAACCGGCCGCCAGGCAGCGACCAGGTGCCCTTTTGCGGGTCGAGGGCGCGCTCCCAGAGCAGCACCGCCAATTCGGTCCGCTGCCCGGGTGGGCAGCGACCGATTACCTCGTTTCCGGCGTCGGCAGGGCTGGGACCTGCGGCGATGTTCGCGGGGAAGCGGCGAACCTGGAACACCGCGGTGAGCGATTCGTGGATAGTGCTACTATGGGCCACGTTTTCGATTATAAGTCGAAAACCTGGTTTGGTGCGAATCGGCGGAGTAGCCACTCGCACGACGAAGGGAGCCATCATGGCGACGATGGGTGCGAAACTGGCGCCTCCGCTGATGGGGCAGGTGTTCGACGGGCCGTCGGGGTTCACTGGTGTCGAAGCAACCCCCGAGTGGGCGCAGGAGATCAAGCGACTGGCCCGCGAACGAAACGCGACGATCCTCGCGCATAACTATCAGTTGCCGGAGATCCAGGACGTGGCCGATCACGTCGGCGACTCGCTGGCGCTGTCCCGGATCGCCGCGGAGGCCCCGGAGGACACGATCGTGTTCTGTGGCGTGCACTTCATGGCCGAGACCGCGAAGATCCTCAGCCCCGCCAAGACCGTCCTGATTCCCGATCAGCGGGCAGGCTGCTCGCTCGCGGATTCCATCACCGCGGACGACTTACGTTCCTGGAAGGCCGAATTCCCGAACGCGGTGGTGGTGTCGTACGTGAACACCACCGCGGAAGTGAAGGCGCTCACCGACATCTGCTGCACCTCGTCCAACGCGGTCGATGTGGTCGCCTCGATCGACCAGGACCGCGAGGTGCTCTTCCTGCCGGATCAGTTCCTCGGCGCGCACGTCAAGCGGGTCACCGGCCGGGAGAACATGCACATCTGGGCCGGCGAATGCCACGTGCACGCGGGCATCAACGGCGACGAACTGACCGAGCAGGCGCGCACCCACCCGGACGCGGACCTGTTCGTGCACCCCGAATGTGGTTGCGCCACTTCGGCGTTGTACCTGGCGGGCGAGGGCGCGTTCCCGGCCGAACGGGTGCACATCCTGTCCACCGGCGGCATGATCGACGCGGCCAAGCAGGTACAGCAGCAGCGCGGACTGTCGACCCAGGTGCTGGTCGCTACCGAGATCGGCATGCTGCACCAGCTGCGAAAGGCCGCCCCCGGCATCGACTTCCAGGCCGTGAACGACCGGGCCTCGTGCAAGTACATGAAGATGATCACCCCGGCGGCGCTGCTTCGCTGCCTGGTCGAGGGTCGCGACGAGGTCCATGTCGATCTGGAAACCGCTGCGCGCGGACGTAATTCGGTGCAGCGGATGATCGAGATCGGCACGCCGGGCGGTGGTGAATGACGCCGACCGCTGCCCTGCGGGCGGTGGTCGGACGGCGGTTCCTGCAGGTTCGGCAGCACACGGTCGTCTCGGCGAAAGCCGGGACGGTCGGCCGGACCAGCGTTCTCGGCGCGGGTGATCCGCGAAAAGCACAGAGAGGCACGGGCGAATGACTCCAGTGTCGATCGATTGGGAGACCGAGGCCGATCTGGTGGTGATCGGTGGCGGCGTCGCGGGACTCACCGCGGCGCGCACCGCGTCGCTGCGCGGGCTGCGGGTGCTCACGCTCAGCAAGGGCGGAGCCACCGATACCTCGACGCAGTACGCCCAGGGTGGGATCGCAGTTGTTGCGCCGCACGGGGATTCGGTGGAGTCGCACGTGCACGACACAGTCGAGGCCGGTGCCGGGCTGTGTGACGTCGATGCCGTGCGATCGATCGTCGAGGGTGGGCAGGCGGCGGTCGCGGCGCTGACCGACCTCGGCGCGGTGTTCGATCTGGGGCGGGACGGGCAGATTTCGCGGACCCGCGAAGGCGGGCACAGCACCCGGCGGATCATCCACGCGGGTGGCGATGCCACCGGCGCGGAGGTGCAGCGCGCGTTGAATGCGGCCGGGCTGCCGGTGCTGTTCGGTGCGGCGGCCTGCGAGATCCTGACCGGTCCCGGCGGCGTGCAGGGCGTTCTCGCGGTGTCCGGCAAGGGATTCGGTGTTGTCCACGCACCGGCGGTGCTGCTGGCGACAGGTGGCCTCGGTCAGCTCTATGCGCTCAGCACCAACCCGCCGGGCGCGACCGCTGACGGTGTCGCGCTCGCGCTCTGGGCCGGTGCCGCGGTGGCGGATCTCGAGTTCGTGCAGTTCCATCCGACCGTGCTGTACACGCCGGGTGGGCTCGGACGTCGGCCGCTGATCAGCGAGGCCGTGCGCGGCGAGGGCGGCATTCTGGTGGACTCCGAAGGTGATTCGGTGACTGCCGGGGTTCATCCGCGCGGTGACTTGGCTCCGCGTGACGTGGTGTCGCGTGCCATCGCGGCTCGTATGCGTGCCCTTGGTACGGATCACGTCTACCTCGATGCGCGCGCCATTGATGGCTTCCCGCAACGGTTCCCGACGATTACCGCCTCTTGTCGTGCCGCGGGAATCGATCCACACACCGACCTGATCCCGGTTGCTCCTGCGGCGCACTATCAATGCGGCGGTGTGGTGACCGACCCGCACGGTCGCACTGCGGTCGCTGGTCTCTACGCCGCGGGCGAGGTCGCGCGCACCGGACTGCACGGCGCGAACCGCTTGGCGTCCAACAGTTTGCTCGAAGGTCTCGTCGTCGGCGAACGTGTCGGTGCGGCGGCCGCTGAGCGTCTCGGCGAGCGTGTCCGAGTGACCGACGTACCTACTCGGGTCGTCGAGCGCGCGGATCGTGATGTGCTGCAGCAACTGATGACCGACCACGCCTCGGTCGTGCGCGACCGTGCCGGGCTGGATGAGGCAATCAAGCGGATGAAAGACGCCGTGACGCAACGCGAGACGGGATCATCCGGGCCGAGGTTCGACGGCCTTGCCGAGACCGACGACCGGCCACAGGCGACTCCCGGCACCGAGATCGCCGGGCGCATAGCGGGAATCGAGGATGCGGCACTCACCCTGACGGCGCGCACCTTGCTGCTCGCCGCGTCCGCGCGCACCGAAAGTCGCGGATGCCACACCCGTTCCGACCATCCCGCCCCGGACGACCGGCTCCAGCACAGCATGCCGGTGCTCCTGGACGAAGACGGTCGCCCCCGGCTCGACCCATAAACCCCCGACCGACGCGATCGAGTGGCAAACAGCGACAAGACCCCGCCATGGTGTGCCACTCGACCTCGGTACTTACGACGAATAGATAGAGGAGTGTTCGATGGCTCTGGATAGTGGGTTGGCCAAGGATGAGGTTGTTGCTCTCATTCGGACCGCGCTCGACGAGGACCTGCGCTACGGCCCGGACATCACCACCGCGGCGACGGTGCCCGCCGACGCAGTGGTGAAGGCGTCGGTGGTGCCGCGACAGCCAGGAACGGTAGCCGGTCTCGACGTCGGATTGCTGGTGCTCGACGAGGTGATCGGCGCGGGGAACTACGAGGTCACCGAACGCGTCGCCGACGGAACCCGGGTCACCCCAGGACAATCCGTGCTAACCCTGGTCGCGCCCACCCGCGGCCTGCTCACCGCCGAACGCACCATGCTCAACCTGGTCTGCCACCTCTCCGGCATCGCCACCGCCACCGCCGCCTGGGTCGATGAGGTCGCGGGCACGAACTGCAAGATCCGGGACAGCCGCAAGACCCTGCCCGGGCTGCGCGCGCTGCAGAAGTACGCGGTCCGGGTCGGCGGCGGCGTGAACCACCGGATGGGCCTCGGCGACGCCGCGCTCATCAAGGACAACCATGTCGTCGCGGCGGGCTCGGTAGTCGAGGCGCTACGCGCCGTCCGCGCGCTGGTCCCCGACATCGCCTGCGAGGTCGAGGTCGACAGCCTCGAACAACTCGATGCCGTCCTCGCCGAGAACGTGGAACTCGTTCTGCTGGACAACTTCCCGCTGTGGCAGACCCAGGCCGCCGTGCAACGCCGCAACGCGGCAGCGCCCAACACGAAACTGGAATCCTCCGGCGGACTCAGCCTCGAGGTGGCCGCCGAGTACGCGGGCACCGGCGTCGACTACCTCTCCGTCGGCGCCCTCACCCACTCGGTCCGAGTGCTCGATTTGGGCTTGGACATGTGACGTGTCCGACTCCGGCCGGGCGGCTGCGATCCCGGCTGTTAGCCGATCATTTGCCGTGGCTGGGTAAAATACGGCGATGACTGGTGGCCGTCGTTCACTCGCGTGGTTGTTGTCGATCGTGACACTGCTGGCTGTGTCGTGGCTCGCCGCGCCTGTTGCGTCCGCTGAACCGGATTGTGCCGGGGGCGTGTCCGAGCGGACGGTCGCTGCGGTCGTCGATGGTGAACAGGCGACCGGGCGGGTGTATGAGCCGTACCGGTGCAGTCTCGGTGATCTTGCGCCGAACAGCCTGATCGTCGCGGTGCATGGTTACAGCGAGACGGCCGCGTCCTATCCCGACGTCATGTCGGGGATCGCCCGCCGGACGGGGGCGGCGGTGCTGACGTTGGATCAGCGGGCCGAGGGCAGCGTGTGGAAGCCCGGTGAGTTCAATCCGTGGGCCGGTTGGCATGACACGGTGGCCTTCACCCAGCAGTACAAGGCCGAGCATCCGTCGATCGGCAAGACCGTGCTGTGGGGGTGGAGCCAGGGCGGGCTGACCGCGGGGCTTGCGGTGGCGTACGGGCCCGCCGGGCTGTTCGACTACTGGGTGGACGCGTTCGCTCCGACGAATATCCTCGACTACTGGAATCTCTCCAGCGCGTTCTTCCCGGTGCAGAAGGGGCAGATCGAGCGCGACGCGGGCGGCTGCACGCCCCAGGTGTGCCCGCAGGCTTACGCCGACCGTTCGCTGGTCGCCATCGCGCCGAAGCTGAACGTCGAGCGCACCTTCCTGATCCACGGACTCTTCGATGTGGATGTGCCGTACCAGCATTCGGTCGATCTGAAGAACGCGCTGGCGGCGGCGGGCAAGCCGTACTCGATGTACACGGTGGTCACCGATCGTGGCCCGGACGGCAGCGTCCAACCCGGCGTGCACGACGTCGGTCAGACCTGGGACCAGGGCATCTGTGTGGTCGAGCGGGTTACCGAGGGGTTGGAGCCTTTGGACGGCGTGGCCCACGATTACGTCACCAATGTGCTCGCCGGCGTCGACACCGCGCCGCCGCCACCGCCGGGCGGTCCCTGCACCGCGTGAGTTCAGGCGGTCAGTTCGCGTTGGAGTGGAGTTCGGAAGCGGGGGATAGCGCGTACGTCACCGAACCACTCGGTGGTACGCGCGGCTTCGGCTTCGATCATCGCCACCGCGTCGGCACCCACGTCTTCCAGTAGGCGATAGACGATTTCGCCGTCGGCACGTTGCGCCCAGCCACCGACGATGCGACCGTCGCACCAAATCGTCGGTCCGACATTGCCATTGGTGTCGAACAGGGCCGGTGCGTGCGGGCCGAGGTACCAGTCGCGGGACTGCCAGCCCATCGGGGTCGGATCGAGGGCGGGCAGCAGTGCGGTCCAAGGTTCCGGTGCCGCAACGGGTTCCACGTCATCGGCGAGCAGTAGTCCGGTGGTGCCGTCCAAGTCGACCTCGACCAGATCGAGATCGGTGAGCGCTTTGCGCACTTCACCGAATCCCCAGCCGGTCCACCACTTGAGGTCGGTGATCGGCGCGGGACCGAAGGCGTGCAGCCACTGCCGGAGCAGTTCGGCGCGGGCCTGTTCGGCGGTCATCGCCGGAACGCCTTGCGGCAGCCAGGATTCGATGGGCTCCCAGGTGTATTGGCTGCTGGTCCAGCTGCCGTTCGGGCGGCCGCGGACGATCCGGCCTTCGCAGCCGAGGGTCACCAGCACCCAGGTGGTGATGTTGGTCGGCTTCGAATACGCCTTGTCCGGAGCCGTATTCACCTGCGTGCGCAGCCGGGGCACGTCCTTGCTCAGCTGGCTGCCGGTGGCCGCGCCCCTGGCCAGCAACGCGTCGTGCGTTTCGGCTTCGACCTCGCTGAGCCAGCTCTGCACGTCGCCGTCGACCGCTCCGGACTGCTCGATGTACCTGCCGTAGGTGCGACGTTGCTTGTGCGCCAACGCATCCGCGCACGACGCCTGCAGCACCGGGACCAGCTCGGTGGGCGCGACGTACATGGTCCGTCGCATCGCCAGCATGCGCAGCAGCGTCCGGTCGTCGTAGAGCGCCCGCTCCACGTCGGCCGGGGTGACGGTGTGGCTGCGGGCCCCGACGGACAGGTACACGGTCGCCGGATCGGTCGCGTGCAGCACCACCAGCGACCGGGCGATCTCGGCGACCTGATCGGTGCGGCCCGCCGCCGCGAGCCGGTGCCGCACCGCCAGCCGAGCCCGCCGCTCCGCCACATCAATCGAACGCATAGGCGAAAGCTTAGCGTTCGATGGTTCGGCTCAGATGCCGAAGTCCTGCGGGTTCAGGCGCAGGGTCTGGCAGGCCTCGCGGACGGCGGCGATCTCGGACTGGTCGAAGTTGCCGTCCGCGTTGCCGATCATGATGCCGATCCGGATCACCGCGTCGGCCTCGGTCGGCTTGCCCGCCGCCTTGCCGATCTGCTGCAGCACGTGCGCGCGGCCGAAGGCGGGATCGCTGGTCAGGCGGTTGCAGTTGTCCTCGAACAGGGCGCGCAGGTCGTCGATCGGGAAGTTCTGCAGTACCTGATCGGCGGCGATGAGGTTGGCGACCTTCATCCGCTCGGCCGGGTCGATGGTGCCGTCGGCCGCCGCGACCAGGGCGCAGATGCCCATGCTCGCGTCGCGGAAGGACCCTCCGCGCAGGTCGTTCTTCTTGGCAAGCAACTGGGCTTGCCATTTCGGCGCGTTGTCCATCAGCTTGCTGATCAAGGTCGCGTTGGACATCAGGCGGCTCAAGAAGGCCATGACCGACTCCCCGGTGCAAAGGTTCGGGCCGGCAAACCCGTGCGGCGCCCGAACTCGGATTGAATATCGGGACCGTAGCAGACCTTCGCCGATCGGTCTCGGCCGCAAACGATTCGGCGTCGGCCGCCAATGATTCGGCCGTCAGTGTTCGGGTTGCCAGTCGCGGACCAGGTTGAGCAGGCCGGGGAAGCGAGCGTCGAGATCGTCGATGCGGATCTTGCTTCGGCGCTCCAGTCCGTACCGCTGCTGCCTGGTCACGCCGGCCTCGCGCAGCACCCGGAAGTGGTGGGTGAGGGTCGATTTCGGCCGATCGATGTCGAACCAGCCGCAGGAGCGGTCGGTGTGCGGGGACTCGATCAGCAGCTTCTGAATCATGGTGAGCCGCAGTGGATCGCTGAGTGCGGCGAGCACGTGATCGAGGCGTAGGTCGGCGCGGTCCGGCTCGGGGAGTCGGGTGTCGGGGACATCGGTGACCGATGGCATCGCGGGTCTCCTCGGACGGTGGGTGCGTTGTACGTGTTTTATCGTACTAGATGCTAAGTTCGACTCCGTTCGTATCGGTACGAGAAAAGTCGAACTATTGGAGGTTGGGATGGCGACGGTGACTGGACACCGGGAATCGGTGGCACGGGCGACGAGCGGCATCGTGTGGCTGGCGGCGTGGCCGGTCATGGCGGTGTTCGTGCTGTCGAACGCGGCGACGCCGCTGTACGTGGTGTGGCAGCGTGAGTTCGGATTCTCGTCCGGCACGTTGACGGCGATCTTCGCCAGCTACATCGTCGGCCTGCTCGGCGCGCTGCTGGTCGCAGGTGTGGTGTCGGATCGCGTCGGCCGCAAGCCGGTGCTGCTGCCCGCGATAGCGCTGGCGATGGTGGCCTGTGTGTTGTTCGCCACCGCGAGTTCGGTTGCGGTGCTTGCCGTTGCGCGGCTGCTCACCGGAATCGCGGTGGGCGCGGCGGTGTCGGCGGGCATGGCGGCGGTGACCGATGTGGGCGGGCCGGACCGCAAACGGCTTGCGGCGCTGGCGGCTTCGTCGGCGATGGTGCTGGGTGCCGGGTTCGGTCCGCTGCTTTCTGGTGTGCTGTCGGAGACCGTGTCCGGCCCGACGGTAACCATCTTCGTTCTCGAAATCGCCCTGCTCGCCACCGCTTTCGTGGTGGTCGCGCGGCTGGATCTGCCGAAGGGCGCTGGCGGGCGCGGCCCGTGGATTCGGATTCCCGCGGTGGCGCCGGGTGGACGCACGGCCGTGCTGCTCGGTATCGCAGTGTTCGCGCCGGGCATCACGTCGACCTCGTTCGTGCTGTCACTGGGTCCGTCCCTGCTCGCGCACCTGCTCGGCGCCACCAACCGCGTGATCGCGGGTGCCCTGGCCTTCGTAATGTTCCTGGGCGCCAACGGCATTCAGTTCGCTGTTCGTCGTCTGCAGGTACGCACAATCCTGCTCGGCGGCGCGGTCGCGACGACAACAAGCATGCTGACCCTGATCCTGTCGCTGCACCTGTCCTCGCTCACCTTGTTCGCGACGGCCGCCATACTCGCCGGAATCGGCCAGGGCTTAGGCCAATTCGGCGGCCTGACCGCGATCAGCACCAGCGTCCCCACCGACCGCCTAGCCGAGGCCAACGCCGCCCAGAACGTCGGCGGCTACCTCCCCGCCGCCATACTCCCGCTGACCGCAGGGTTCCTCAGCGACACAATCGGTCTGACCGCCGGCACGACAACCTTCGCGATCGTGGTGAGCGCAGCAGCCATCGCGGGCGGCGCCATCGTCGCGTTCCGGGCTGCTGCCGTATCCACGCGGACCAAGTGACGACCACACCCAACACCTCGTCGCCGCCCCTCGGCCCACCATTCACCACAGCCACACCGGTACTTTCAGAATCCGCACCCTCCCTCGTGATCCGCACTGCCGTAGGGCCCTATTCCGATTTGAGTTCAAGGGTTGATCCCGAGAAGCAGTGCAATTCCCGACACTGACAGCCCGATCGCCGGGCTAGAACCCAGCCGCTCACCCTTTGTGTTACCCGAACACCGCGTACAGGGGGTGTTCGGGTAACACAAAGGGTGAGCAGCCTCCAACGCGCCACGCGGACAGTGGAATCCGCACCTTAACTCGGGATCGGCACTGGCTTTAGGGCCCTATTCCGAGTGCCGATCCCGAGACAGAGTGCAGATCCCGGGGACACCGGCTCACCGAGCGCCTCGCGGGCTTGATCGGCCATCGAAACCGCCGCCGACCACTCGCTGTTGTCCAAAGCGCTTGTGACGTAACCACAGCCAGATGACCACCTCCGCAACGCGACATCGCGCACCTGACGTGCACCTAAAGCCGGGTACGGCAGGCGACGCGCCCAGCACTACTCACGGGAAAATGTGGATAGGTCTTCAGCTTCTATGAGCTGTCCACCTCTGGAGTCCTGAGAAGCACTTGCCCGGATAGGTGCACTATTCCGGGGGTCTGTGGGTGTACTGGTCCGAGATCGTGTACGGAGAGATCTCCGATGGTGTACTGGCCCAGAGGTTTTCGACAACCCATCGGATGACCTGAGTAGTGCTGAGCACGTCAGGTGGGGTACCCGACCTTCTCTTCCGCAACTTGTGATAGGCAACGTGTGGGTTCCAGCGGGAGGACTGGCTGTGGTCCGGTTGAAAGAGGCTGGGGAAAACGAGGCGAGTCAAGTGGTCGTTGGCGTAGGTGTGGCGCCGCGTGGTCGGTTCGAACGGTGTGGCGGCGGTGAGTCAGATTGAACGATGCCGCGTTGCGTGATCGATCCGAATGGCACCGATCCGCCCCATCAGACCGAATGGCACCGCGCCCCGGGATAAACGGCTGGCCAGTGGCGTCGCGACGACTGAGAATCGCCTTGTTGCCGATCGGCGCTGACATGGCAAAGTCCACATGCGCTGGTCGCGCCGACGGGAACAGGATCGCGACCAGCTGCGGTTGACGTTGACGACACCGATGACGAAGTGAGGGTGAGATGGGTAAGCCGACGGATCCGGCGTATCACTGGGATGGCGCGGAGCTGGACCTTGATGGGTATCTGGCGCGGATCGGGTTCGATGGTGAGCGGGCACCTACGGTGGCGACGCTGCGGAAGTTGGTTTACGGGCATACCACCTCGATTCCGTTCGAGAACCTGGAGATCATTCTCGGCCGGCCGATCTTGCTCGATCTGGAGTCGGTGCAGGACAAGCTGGTTCGGCGGCGTCGCGGCGGCTACTGCTATGAGCAGGTCGGGTTGTTCGCGGCGGCGCTGGAGCGGCTCGGCTTCGGTGTCACCGCGTTGAGTGCGCGCGTCACCATGGGCGTGGACGAGGGCCTGCGGCCCGCGACGCATGCCCTGCTGCGGGTGACGACGAGCGACGATGATCGAGTGTGGTTGTGCGACGTCGGATTCGGCTCCGGTCCGCTCGAGCCGTTCGAATTGTCCACCGGAACAGGCGAATTCACGGCGGGGGACTGGCGGTTCCGGCTGGAACTCGCCCGCGGCGAGCTGGACACCGATCTGTGGGTGCTGCATCAGTTCGGTAAGGAAGGCTGGATCAGCCGCTACACCTTCCCGACCACCCCGCAGTACCGCATCGACTTCGCAGTCGGCAACCACTTCGTCTCGACGTCGCCGCGCTCCCCGTTCACCACCCGCCCCTACGCACAGCGGTTCGGCCCCGACATCCACCTGACCGTCGACGGCACCAGCCTGATCACCGAACGCCCGGACGGAACCAGCGAAACACGCCTGATCGAGGCGACCGAACTGCCGAAGATCCTGTCCGAGGAATTCGCCATCGACCTCATCGATGCGGACGCCGACGCCCTGGTCAGGGGCTCCTGGCGCACGGCTTGACCCAGGCCACCCCGCACAGCCTCGCCCACCCGGCCGGGGTCGGCAGATACAGTCGGCGGGGTGCGTACCCGCCGGAATTACCTCGTCCTGTTCGCCGCACCCGCCCTCGTGCTCGCCGCCTGCTCGTCCGGCCCGGACCAGCCCGACACGGTCGCAGGCCAGTTCGCCGACGCGCTGAACCGCGACGATGTCGCGGCCGCGGCCAAGCTCACCGACGACCCGACGAAGGCCGCCGACACCCTCGGCAAGCTCTACGACGGCCTCGGCAAGGAGGTGCGCTTCGACGTTCGCTCGATCGACAAGAACACCTTCACGCTGGCCGCCACCTGGAAGCTCGGCAAGGACGGCAAATCCGAGTGGACCTACACCACCACCGGCACCGCGGCCGACGACGGCGGCTGGAAGGTCAAGTGGAACCCGGACACAGTCGCACCGGGCCTGGCCGCAGGCCCGCTGAGCTACAGCCCGGTCTACCCGCAGCCTTCCCGCATTCTCGATTCCACCGGCGGCGAGTTGATGGCCCAGCAGGTGGTCACGCTGGTGAACGTGAGTCCCGGCGCCGACACCGCCGCGCTCGCCGCGCTGCTGGGCCCGATCTCGCCCGGCCTCACCGCGCAGTCGCTGCAGACCGATCTCGCTGGGGCGCAGGGCAAACCGATCACCGCGATCAGCCTGCGCGACGCCGATATCGCGCCGATCCAAGCGCAGTTGTCCGGCATGTCCGGCGTGACGCTCGCGCCGCAGACCCGCCTGCTCACCACCGACAAATCCCTCGCCTCACCGACCCTGTCCGGCCTGGCCGAACTGTGGCAGAAGAACGCCGACGACAACGCGGGCTGGGCAGTGCGCGCACAGACCGGCGACGGCACGCAGCGCGTCGGCGGCCAGGATCCCAAGCCGACCGCGGACATCGCGTCCACGCTGAACATCGACATCCAGCAGGCGGCAGAGGCGGCGCTGGCACCGATCACCCAGCCCGCAGCGATCGTCGCGCTGCAACCGTCCACCGGCAATGTCGTCGCGGTCGCGCAGAACAACGCCGCCGACGCGCAGGGCCCGATCGCCCTCACCGGCCTGTACCCGCCGGGGTCGACCTTCAAGACGGTCACCGTCTCGGCCGCGCTGCAAGCGGGCATCGCCACCCCGGACACGGTGCTCCCGTGCCCCGGCGTCGCGAACATCGAGGGCCGCAAGATCCCCAACGACAATAATTTCGACCTCGGCCAGGTCCCGCTGCACACCGCGTTCGCGCGTTCCTGCAACACCACCATGGGCGAGCTCGGCGTGAAATTGCCCGCCGACGCGCTGACGAACGCAGCCGCACAACTGGGTCTCGGCATCGACTACGTCACACCCGGCCTGACCACCGTCACCGGCAAGGTGCCGTCCGCCGACACCCCCGCCCTACGGGTCGAATCCGCCATCGGTCAGGGCCAGGTGACCGCGACACCGTTCGGTATGGCACTGGTCGCCGCGTCCATCGCACACGGTTCGGTGCCCGCGCCCACCATCGTCAAGGGCCAGCCCGGCACACCGGACAAAACACCGGCTCCGCTGCCCGCGAGCGTCGCCGACCAGGTCAAGGCCATGATGCGGGAGACGGTCACCGCCGGAACCGCCACCCAGTTGCGCGATATCCCCGGCTTGCTCGGCAAGACCGGCACCGCAGAATTCATCGATGACACGCACGCGCACGGCTGGTTCGTCGGCATCGCCGATGACCTGGCATTTGCCGTGTTCATCAACGATGCGAACAGCTCAGGACCCGCGGTCGACGCGGCCGGACGGATGCTGCGAGCGGCGCGCTAGCTCCGCCGCGCCGATCTGGGCGGAGAATATGCCCGTGCTGGCGCGGACCGAAGTCGCGCGGCCAGCTACACTCGTCCCCGGACCGCGTCTGTAAGCAATATGCGGGATGTCACGATTTCGAGAAGGTTCGGAGTAGGCGCCATCGATACCGGTCAGTTGATCGCGGAGCATTACCGCCTGGTCGAGCGGATTGGTAGCGGCGGCACAGGTGTAGTTTGGCGTGCCATCGACGAGCGTCTGCAACGCTCGGTGGCCGTCAAGCAGATCCATATCAAGCCGAGCCTCCCCGAGGCCGAGCGTGATGTGGTGCGCCAGCGCGCCATTCGCGAGGCGCGCAATGCCGCCCGATTCCAGCATCCGAACGCCATCGTCGTGTTCGACATCACCGAGCATCAGGGTGATCCCTGCCTGGTGATGGAGTACCTGAAGTCCAACAGCCTGGCCGGCGTGCTGTCCGCGCAGGGCCCGCTGCCGTTGACGCAGGTCGCGCGGATCGGCGAGCAGGTCGCCTCGGCGCTGATCGCCGCGCACGACGCGGGCATCGTGCACCGGGATGTGAAGCCGGGCAACATCTTGCTCGACGACCACGGCACCGTGAAGATCACCGACTTCGGTATCTCCCGTGCCGCAGGCGATGTCACGCTCACCGAAACCGGTCTGATCTGCGGTACCGCCGCCTATCTCGCACCGGAGATGGCGCGCGGCGCCGATCCGACGCCCGCCTCGGATGTATTCGCCCTGGGGGCAACGCTTTTCCATGCGCTGGAGGGCGAGCCGCCGTACGGCGCGAACGCCAACCCGCTCGCCGTGCTCTACGCCGCCGCCAACGGCCAGGTCAGCGAGCCGCGAAACGCCGGTCCCGCAACGGATTTCCTGCTCGACCTGCTCAGCCCGGAACCGCAGGACCGGCCGACCATGCGCGCGGCCCTGGACCACCTCGCCGCGTTCGCCGACTCCGGCCCCGCCTCGGTGGCCGCCGGATTCGTGCCCGCCAGTGAGGCTTTCGTGCGCCGCCGCAACGGGGCGCCGGAATCCGCGACGCGCGCACTGCGTCCGTCGGCGGTGTCCGCACCGGTGCACCAGCCGACCGAGCGTCAGCCGCGTCCGCAGAAGCAGGCACCGCGCCCGCAGCACGCGCCGCGCCGGCCCGCGCAGTCGAACACGGCCACCCACCCGCGCACCCAGGCCCAGCCGCGACCGGTGCCGCGTAAGTCCGGCGGCAAGAGCAAGGCCATCATGATCGGCGCCGCGATCGGCGCGGTCGTCGCGGTGGCCGCGATTCTCATCGGCGCGTTGAGTCAGAAGGACTCGAATTCGCCGACCGTGCAGGCGGGTCCGCCATCGACGAGCTCGTCGACGGCCAGCACGAGCCCCGTCGCTCCGTCCGGCACGCCGGGCAAGACCACCAGCGATGGCAGCAAGGTCACCGAGCAACCCGCGGGTGCGCTCGTGAAGAAGTTCTACGACGACGCAAGCGGATCGTGGTCCATCCTGTCGCCGGCCGCACAGAAGATCTACGGCACTGAGACGGCGTTCCGGCAGTACTGGGATCAGCACACCGTCGACACCTTCGCCAGCATCCGGGCGGCAGGCCCCAACAACCCGGACGGCTCGCTCGATATCAAGCTGGCCAGTCTCATCGTCGACGGCCAGGATCAGCCGGTGACCCTGCGCGTGATCAGCTCCGGTGGAAAGCTCCTCCTCGACAGCGACACCCGCTTCCCCAACCTTTCCTGAACGGGCTCGATGCGTCGCAGCTCGAGCCGCTGATGTCTGGTAGGCCACCGTGCGGATAACGGCTGGCGTCGGCCTACTAGGCTGGTAGCTGCAACTTTCCTGTTGCGGATTCGGCTGAGGACAAGGATCGACACCACATGACTACCCGCATCGAGCTCGCCCGCGTTGATCTGCGCGGTCGCACTCCCTCCGTTGCCGAGCTGCGCGCCGCGCTGCCGCGCGGGGGAGTCGACGTGGACTCGGTGCTGCATCATGTGCGACCGGTGGTCGAGGCGATCCGGGATCGTGGCGTCGCGGCGGCGCAGGAGTACAGCGAGCAGTTCGACGGGGTGAGCCCGGCGACGGTGCGGGTACCTGCGGCCGAGCTGGAAAAGGCGCTGACCGAGCTGGATCCTGCGGTGCGTGCGGCGCTGGAGGAATCCATCGCCAGGGCCAGGAAGGTGCACGCCGATCAGCGGCGCACCGACAAGACCACCGAGGTGGTACCCGGCGGCACGGTGACCGAGCGCTGGGTGCCCGTCGAGCGGGTCGGGCTGTATGTGCCCGGCGGCAACGCCGTTTACCCGTCCAGTGTGGTCATGAACGTGGTGCCCGCGCAGACCGCGGGCGTCGGCTCGCTGGTGGTGGCCTCGCCGCCGCAGGCGCAGTTCGGCGGCCTGCCGCACCCGACGATCCTGGCTGCCGCGCAGTTGCTCGGCGTCGACGAGGTGTGGGCGGTCGGCGGCGCGCAGGGCGTGGCGCTGCTGTCCTACGGCGGCGTCGACACCGACGGCGCGCAGCTGGAGCCGGTCGATCTGATCACCGGGCCCGGCAATATCTACGTGACGGCTGCCAAGCGGCTGTGCCGTGGCCTGGTCGGCATCGACGCGGAGGCGGGGCCGACCGAGATCGCGATCCTGGCCGACGCGACCGCCGACCCGGTGCACGTGGCGGCGGATCTGATCAGCCAGGCCGAGCACGACGTGCTCGCGGCCAGCGTGCTGGTCACCGACAGCGCCGAGCTGGCCGACGCCGTGGACGCGGCGCTGACCCGGCAGATGACCGTGGTCAAGCACGCCGACCGGGTGACGGAAGCGTTGCGCGGCAAGCAGTCCGGCACGGTGCTCGTCGACGATATCGCGCAGGGCCTGCGCGTGGTGAACGCCTACGCGGCCGAGCACCTGGAGATCCAGACCGTCGACGCGGCCGCCGTGGCCGCCCGGGTGCGCAGTGCCGGAGCGATTTTCGTCGGCGCGTACGCCCCGGTGAGCCTCGGCGACTACTGCGCGGGCTCCAATCACGTGCTGCCGACCGCCGGATGTGCCAGGCACTCCTCGGGTTTGAGCGTGCAGACGTTCCTGCGCGGCATTCACGTGGTCGACTACACCGAGGCGGCGTTGAAGGATGTCGCCGGTCATGTGGTCGCGCTGGCCAATGCCGAGGACCTGCCCGCGCACGGACAGGCCGTGCAGGCGCGTTTCGAGGCGCTGTCATGAGTAGGCAGGCCACCGTACCCGGCGCGGATATCAGCCTGGACGACCTACCGCTGCGAGAGAATCTGCGCGGCAAGAAGCCTTATGGCGCACCGCAATTGACGGTGCCCGTCCAGCTGAACACCAACGAGAACCCGCACCCGCCGAGCAAGGCGCTGATCGACGACGTGGCCGAATCCATTCGGATCGCCGCCGCCGACCTGCACCGCTACCCGGACCGGGACGCGGTCGCGCTGCGCTCCGATCTGGCCGAATACCTCGGCAGGCAAACGGGTGTCGCGGTGGACACCGACAATGTCTGGGCGGCCAACGGTTCCAACGAGATCCTGCAGCAGCTGCTGCAGGCCTTCGGCGGACCAGGCCGCAGCGCATTGGGTTTCGTGCCGTCGTACTCGATGCACCCGATCATCTCGGAGGGCATCGACACCGAATGGATCGAGGCCAAGCGCAACGCGGACTTCTCCCTCGACGTCGACTACGCGGTGGCCGCCATCGCGGAGCGTTCGCCGAACGTGGTGTTCGTGACCAGCCCCAATAACCCGACCGGGCACAGCATTCCGCAGGACGACCTGGCGCGGATTCTGGAAGCCGCGCCGGGCATCGTGGTGGTCGACGAGGCCTACGGCGAGTTCTCCGCGCAGCCGAGTGCCATCGCGTTGATCGACCGTTTCCCGGCCAAGCTGGTGGTGACCAGGACCATGAGCAAGGCGTTCGCCTTCGCGGGTGGACGACTCGGCTATCTGGTCGCCGCGCCCGCGGTGATCGACGCGATGCTGCTGGTGCGGTTGCCGTACCACCTGTCGGTGGTCACCCAGGCGGCCGCGCGGGCGGCGCTGCGGTACGCCGACGAAACCCTCGGCAGCGTGGCGCAACTGGCCGCGCAACGCGATCGGGTCGCGGCGGCGCTGGCCGACCTCGGCTTCGACGTGATCCCCAGCGACGCGAACTTCCTGCTGTTCGGCCGATTCACCGACGCGGCCGCGAGCTGGCAGCGCTACCTGGACCATGGTGTGCTGATCCGCGACGTCGGCATCCCCGGCTACCTGCGCACCACCATCGGTCTGGCCGCGGAGAACGACGAGTTCTTGAGGGTCAGCCGAGTCCTGGTCGAGACCGACCTCACGCCCCGATGAATCCGCCTGTGGAGGAAGCAATGATGAACCGAACCGCGCGGGTGGAGCGCGTCACCAAAGAGTCCAGCATCGTGGTGGAGCTGGACCTGGACGGCACCGGTAAGACCGAGATCGCCACGGGCGTCCCGTTTTACGACCACATGCTGACCGCGCTCGGGGCACACGCCAGCTTCGACCTGACCGTGCGGGCCGAGGGCGACATCGAGATCGAGGCGCACCACACGGTGGAGGACACCGCGATCGTGTTCGGCCAGGCGCTGGGAAAAGCGTTGGGCGACAAGGTGGGTATCCGCCGGTTCGGTGACGCCTACATTCCGATGGACGAGACCTTGGCGCACGCCGCGGTCGACGTGTCCGGGCGGCCCTACTGTGTGCACACCGGCGAGCCGGAGCACTTGCTGCACGCCGTGATTCCCGGATCCGGACCGGGCGCACCGTATTCCACGGTGCTGAATCGGCACGTCTTCGAGTCGATCGCGTTGAACGCCCGCATCGCGCTGCACGTGCGCGTGCTGTACGGCCGCGACCAGCACCACGTCACCGAGGCCGAATTCAAGGCGGTGGCACGGGCTTTGCGTGCGGCGGTCGAGCTCGATCCACGGGTGCAGGGTGTTCCCTCGACGAAGGGGACGCTGTGACTCTGAAGTCTGTTGCCCTGCTCGACTACGGCTCGGGCAATCTGCACTCGGCCGAGCGTGCGCTGGTGCGGGCGGGCGCGAAGGTCGAGGTGACCGCCGATCCGGCGATCGCGCTGGCCGCCGACGGCCTCGTCGTACCCGGCGTCGGCGCCTACGCCGCCTGCATGGCCGGACTGCGAAAGGTGCGGGGCGAGCGGATGATCGGCCAGCGGCTGGCCGGTGGTCGCCCGGTGCTCGGCATCTGCGTCGGCATGCAGATCCTGTTCGAGCGCGGCGTGGAATTCGGCGTGGAGACCGACGGCTGCGCGGAATGGCCTGGCGTCGTGGCACGTTTGTCCGCGCCGGTGCTGCCGCACATGGGCTGGAACACCGTATCCGCGCCGCAGGACAGCGTGCTGTTCGCGGGCATGGACGAGGACACGCGCTTCTATTTCGTGCACTCCTATGCCGCCCAGACGTGGGATCTGCCGCCCGGCGAGCATTTCGCGACTCCGAAGCTGACCTGGGCCGAGCACGGCGTGCCGTTCCTCGCCGCGGTGGAGAACGGGGCGCTGTCGGCGACCCAGTTCCACCCGGAGAAGTCCGGCGACGCCGGGGCTCAGCTGCTGCTCAACTGGGTGCAGGCGCTGTAACCCGCACGGGCCTACTTGGTTTCGGCCCGGTTGACCAGCCAGCGACCGTTCACGTTCTCGACGGTGCACAGCAGCGACATCTTGTTGGTCTTCGGCATGCCGCCGGTCTCGTCGCTGGTCGTCGTGCGCACCACGTCGACGGTCACGTCCGCGCGCGCCTCGTCACCGGAAACGATCCGGCAATCCACCGAATCGACCGTCGCGCGAACATGACTCGCGGTGGCGTTCGCCTGAATGGTCGGCCGGGCATCCTCGAATTCCGCCCGGAACGTCCCGGTGGTGATGTCGAGCATCTTGCCAACGTGCTCGCCGAAATTCGCGTAATCGTAGGTCCCCGCGATGGTGCCGAAATCGCACCCGGCCAGCCGCGCCTCCTCGGGCGGGGCAGCCGCGGCGGTCTGCGCGGTGGCGAGCACCGCGGTGCAGGTGGCGGCCGAAAGCAGGAGCACGGCAGCGAGGGTCGAGCGCGACATACGAGATCCCTAGGGAGAGTACGGAAGCGGCGAACGGAGTGGTCGCCGAGGCGAGACACTACCGGCGATTCCTCGGGAGCGGGGGCGGCCCGCTGACTTGCTCGGATCTACGGTCGAGCCGGAGTCCGCCGAGATCGAACGGGCCGTAACGGAATTCCGGATCGGGGAGGGTCCGGGGAGCTGGCGTGAACGTCAGGGGCGGGTGCCGGTGGACCAGATCGGGGTGGTTTCGACCCGGGACAGTCGCCAGCCTGTCGCGGTGCGGATCGCGTCGAATCGGTAGATCTCGCCGAGGGTGTACTGCGGTTCGGAGATGGTTCCGGTGGACGGGGCGAAGGTGGCGATCAGGTTCGCTCTGACCTCGGCCTTGTCGTTGTCGAGGTCGATCATCACGTTGCTGATGAAGTGCTGAATTCGCTTGTCGGCGGAGTGATTCCGGCGCGCCTGGGCGGTCAGTGCGTCGCGTCCCTCGGCCTTGCCGCCGGGGGTCTTCGCTGTCGCGTCGGGCGTGTAGAGGGTTTGGAAATCGTCGAAGTGTCCCTCGTCCAGGGCGCGGCCGAGCCGGTCGACCAGCGCGGTGATCTCGTTGCGGTCCAACAACTCTCGCAACTGCCGCTGCGTGGTGTCTGCGGTCGCTCGGGCGAGCAGGGGCAGGGGGCGTGCGGGGAAGCGGATCTTGCTCATGGAGTTGCCTTTTCGACTTAAATGTTGGCCTGTCCAACGTTGGTGTCGCCAACGTTAACATATTGTGGGTGTGACCAACAAGAGTTAGATTGCTGCCATGGAGATCTCGCACGAGGGTGCTCCCGCCAGGCTGCGGGCGCTGCCCACCCGGCTGGTCAATCAGGTTGCCCTCGTCGCCAACCGGGCCACCGAGCGCGCGCTGAACGCCACCGGCTCCCGGCGCTATCACTACGCGCTGCTCGCCGCGCTCGGCGAGTTCGGCTCGATCAGCCAGGCCGACCTGGGGCGACGCACCCGCATCGACCGCAGTGACATCGTCGCCACCGTCAACGAGCTGGCCGACCGTGGTTTCGTCGAGCGCAGCCCAGACGAAGGCGATCGCAGGCGCAAGATCGTCACCATCACCGACGCGGGCACGGCGCATCTCGCCGAGCTCGACGAGCGGCTGGCCGGTGCACAGGACGAACTGCTGGCCGGTCTCAACCCCGCTGAGCGCGCTGAGCTCGTCCGACTATTGACCCGCATTCTCGATCGGTGATCCAGCTCCTATATCCGCAGGCCGGGGACGGGGCGAATGGAACCAACTACTAGGGTGGTCGCGTGAGTGAGCGTAGCGAACGAACCATCAACACAGCGTCAAAGACGTCGACGGAGCCGAGCGCCAGCGAGGCGCAGTCGTGAGTCTTGTGCTGCTACCCGCCGTCGATGTTGCCAATGGAGAGGCTGTGCGCCTCGTGCAAGGGGAGGCCGGTAGCGAAACCAACTACGGCTCGCCGCGCGACGCCGCCCTGGAATGGCAGCGCGCGGGCGCGGAGTGGGTGCATCTGGTCGATCTCGACGCGGCGTTCGGTCGCGGCTCGAATCGCGAACTGCTGGCCGGGGTTGTCGGCGAGCTCGACGTCAAGGTGGAGCTGTCCGGCGGCATCCGCGACGACGAGTCCCTGGAGGCCGCGCTGGCCACCGGTTGCGCCCGGGTGAACCTCGGCACCGCCGCGCTGGAGGATCCGGTGTGGTGCGCCAAGGCCATCGCCAGGCACGGCGAGCGCGTCGCGGTCGGCCTCGACGTGCGCATCATCGACGGCGACTACCGGCTGCGCGGCCGCGGCTGGGTCAGCGACGGCGGCGACCTGTGGGAGGTGCTCGAGCGCCTGGAGCGCGACGGCTGCTCCCGCTACGTGGTCACCGACGTCACCAAGGACGGCACGCTGACCGGCCCGAACCTGGACCTGCTTCGCGAGGTGTGCAACGCCACCGACGCACCGGTCATCGCCTCCGGCGGCGTTTCCACCATCGAGGACCTGATCGCGATCGCCGAACTGGTGCCGGAGGGTGTCGAGGGTTCGATCGTCGGCAAGGCGCTCTACGCGGGCCGGTTCACGCTGCCCGAGGCGCTGGCCGCGGTGAGATGAGCCCGGACCTATCGGCACTGCTCGCTGTCGCCCGCGAGATCCTCGACTCGGTCACCTCACGCTTCATCGAGGGGGTCGGCGCGCCGAGCGCGGTCACCAAGGGCCGCAACGACTTCGCCACCGAACTCGACCTGGAGCTGGAACGCACCATCTCCGCCCAGTTGGAGCGCCGCACCGGAATCAAGGTGCACGGCGAGGAATTCGGCGGCCCGCAGCTCGTCTCCGGCACCGCGTGGGTGCTCGATCCGATCGACGGCACCTTCAATTACTCCTCCGGACACCCACTTTCGGGCATGCTGCTCGCGCTGGTGCACGACGGTGCGCCGGTGCTCGGCCTGACCTGGTTGCCGTTGCTCGGGCAGCGTTACGCCGCGATCGAAGGCGGGCCGGTTCTGTTGAACGGCCAACCGCTGCCGCCGTTGCCGCACGGGAAGCTGGCCGAGGCGATGATCGGGTTCGGCGCGTTCAATGTCGACGCGCAGGGGCGGATCCCGGGGCAGTTCCGCTTCGATCTGCTCGGCCCGCTCAGCAGGCTCTCCTCCCGGGTGCGGATGCACGGCTCCACCGGCATCGACCTGGCGTTCACCGCGTCCGGCGTGCTCGGTGGGGCCATCGTGTTCGGCCATCATCCGTGGGACAACGCCGCGGGGGTCGCGCTGATCCGCGCCGCGGGTGGCGTGGTCACCGACCTGGCCGGCGCGCCGTGGACCATCACCTCGGGCTCGGTGCTGGCCGCCGCGCCCGGCGTGCACGAGGAGCTGCTCGAAATGATCTGCACGGTGGCCGATGAAGGGTGAGGCAATGACGTTGGCGGTACGCGTGATTCCGTGTCTGGACGTCGACGCGGGCCGGGTCGTCAAGGGCGTGAACTTCGAAAACCTGCGTGACGCAGGCGATCCCGTCGAACTGGCCGCGACCTACGACGCGCAGGGCGCCGACGAGCTGACCTTCCTCGACGTCACCGCCTCCACCGGCGACCGCGGCACCATGATCGACGTGGTCACCCGCACCGCCGAGCAGATCTTCATCCCGCTCACCGTCGGTGGTGGCGTACGCACCGTCGAGGACGTCGACCGGCTGCTGCGGGCCGGCGCCGACAAGGTCTCGGTCAACACCGCCGCCATCGCCCGGCCCGAGGTGCTGCGCGAGATGTCGGAGCGGTTCGGCTCGCAGTGCATCGTGCTGTCCGTCGACGCGCGCACGGTGCCCGCCGGCCAGCCCGCCACCCCCTCCGGCTGGGAGGTCACCACCCATGGCGGCAAACGCGGCACCGGTCTCGACGCCGTCGAATGGGCAACGCGCGGAGCCGAGTTGGGCGTCGGCGAGATCCTGCTCAACTCGATGGACGCCGACGGCACGAAGGCAGGCTTCGACCTCCCGATGATCCGCGCCGTCCGCGCCGCGGTCTCTGTCCCCGTCATCGCCAGCGGCGGCGCAGGCGCTGTCGAACACTTCGCCCCCGCCGTCCAAGCAGGCGCCGACGCGGTCCTGGCCGCCAGCGTCTTCCACTTCGGCGACCTCACCATCGGCCAGGTGAAGGACTCCATGCGCGCCGAACACATCGTCGTCCGCTAGCCGCCGCGAAAACTTCGCCCGCCGCGTACGAATTCGCCGACGATTTCGTACGCCGCGCACTCGCCGCGCACCACTTCGCCTGCCGCGCATAACTTCGCCGACGATTTCATACGCGGCCAGAGAATGTGTACGCGGCGTCGGTGGTGCGCTGCGCTCGTCGCGCTGCGCCGTTTGTGCCTGCCGCGCGTAGGTTCGCGTGCCGCGCACTGGTTCGTTCGCCGCGCATGAGTTTGCCGACGAATTCATGCGCGGCGCACAGAGGTGTGCGCGGCGCGGTGGGGCGGGTCGGGTCGGTTGGCGGGATCGCGGGAATCCGCCGTGGCGGAATCTTGTTTGCGCGGGGCCGTGTTGGTTCGGAGATGAGCATCGGTATTTCGCTGTCTCCCTTCACTCTCGACGCGACCGACAATGCGGTGGATGCCGCTGTCGCCGCAGGTAAGCAAGCTGCGGCGGCGGGGCTTAGTTCGCTGTGGTTCGGTCATACTTTCAGCCATGACAGCATCGTGTTGTCGGCGCTGGTGGGGCGGGAGGTGCCCGAGTTGGAGGTGGGTACCTCGGCGGTGCCGATTTCGGCGCGACATCCGCTGTTGATAGCCAGTCAGGCGCAGACGGCGCAGGCGGCGACGCACGGCAGGTTCACGCTGGGCCTGGCCCTGGGCACGGAGGCGTTCACCGAGCCGGTGTTCGGCGTCACCTTCGACCGGCCGATCGCCCGGCTGCGCGAGTTCTTGACCGCGCTGCGCGCCGTACTCGACACCGGCACCGTCGATTTCCATGGCGAGACGCTCACCGCGGTAGCGCCGCTGCCCGCCGCGGTGGCGGGTGCGAAGCCGACCGTGCCGGTAATGGTCGCCGCGATGGGACCGCAGGCGCTGCGCGTCACCGGCGAATTCGCCGACGGCACACTGCCTTACCTGGTCGGCCCGAAAGCACTGGCCGAGCAGATCGTCGCACCGATCACCAAAGCCGCTGAGCGAGTGGGCCGACCGGCGCCGCGCATCGTCGCCATGGTTCCCGGCGTCGTCACCGCTGATGTCGAGGGCGCTCGCGCCGCGGCCGAGGAGTCGACCGCGTTCTACAACGACATCCCCTCGTACCGGCGAATCATCGAGCTGTCCGGCGCATCTCGCGCCGCCGATCTGGTCGTCATCGGCGACGAGCAGACCGTCGCCGACCGCGTCGCCGAATACTTCGAGGCGGGCGCCACCGACGTCGTCTTCGCCCAAACCGACCTGACCACCCCCGCCGACGAACAGCGCACGTGGCAACTGCTCGGCGAACTGAACCGCACCGCTTAGCAATACGAGAACGACCCGTTCGGCCCTCGAGCCGAGCGGGTCGTTCGCGCGTGAAAGTGCGCCGGAGCGAAGCTGATTCAGGCTCCCGACGCCACCTTCAGCAGCACCGCGCCCGCGATGATCGCGGCGAAGGACGCGACCTTGGGCAGGGTTATCTTCTCGTGGTAGACGCGTGGCATTGGTCGCCAGCGCGAAGACCACTTCGAAAACCGCCGCGATCATCAGGTAGATCCAGGCCATGAGGAACAGCTCTTTTTAGGTGTATGTATATGCAACTATCTTGCGTGAGGAGAAGTATGCATGTACAAATAAGCGGTGTCAAACAGCGAGTACGACGAGCAGATGTGGAACCGGTTGATCGCCCTGCACGCCCAGGTAGAGGGCAAATTGGCGGCGGCGGTACAGCGCGGATACGGCCTCGGACTCTCGGAATTCCGGGCGCTGGGCTTCCTGGCCGAGGCGCCGGATGGCGAGCTGCGGATGCAGGACCTGTCCGCGCGACTCGGTCTGAACCAGAGCTCGGTGACCAGGCTGGTCGGCCGGCTCGATGCCGCCGGGCTGGCCTACCGAGACCTGTGTCCCGACGACCGGCGCGGCGTGTACACGGTGATCACCGACAAGGGCCGCGAACGGCATCGCGCGGCCGGCGACACCTACCGCGACACGCTCACCGTCGCGCTCGACGAATCCGACGACGACACCGTGGCCGCCCTGCGTCGCGCCCATGTCTGACTGTTATAACGGTGCTATGACTCTCGATCCCGCCATCGCCACCAGGCTCAAGCGCAACGACGCCGGTCTGGTCGCCGCCGTCGCGCAGGAACGCGGCACCGGCGACGTGCTGATGGTCGCGTGGATGGACGACGAGGCGCTGGCCCGCACGCTGGAAACGCGCAAGGCGACCTACTTTTCGCGTTCGCGTCAGCAGTACTGGGTCAAGGGGGAGACCTCCGGTCACACCCAGTATGTGCACGAGGTCCGGCTCGACTGTGACGGCGACACCATCCTGCTGGTGGTCGATCAAGAGGGCGCGGCGTGCCACACGGGGACGCATACCTGTTTCGACGCGGATGTGCTGCTGGCCGATCCGGCCTGAACTAGGAGTTCGCCGGCCGATCTTCCTGATCTGTCCCACCGGCTCGGCTCAGCGCATCCGTGAGATGGTCGGCGAGCAACTCGCTCAGCTCGGCCAGCTGCGCCGTCTGCTCCGGCTCCAAACCGTCGAATACCAAGCGGCGCACCGCATCCAGATAACCGGGCGCCGCCTCGATCACTTTGTGGTAGCCGTCGTCTGTCAGTACCGCCTGCACGCCGCGGCGCCCGGCGGTAGCCGAGCGCTCGGCCCAGCCCATCCGCTCCAGCTTCGACACGACGTGCGAAAGCCGTGATAGCGATGCATTTGCCTTGTGGGCGAGGTCACTCATTTGCAGCCGATGGCCCGGTTCCTCGGAAAGCAAGGTTAAAACCCAATACTCGAAATGGGTGACCCCGGATTCGCGTTGTAGCTGGGTATCCAAAGCGCCTGGTAGGCGGGTCATCAACGCGACAATCGCGCGCCAAGCTCGTTGTTCTACGGGGTCGAGCCACTTCGTCACTGTGTGCCTTCTTTCAAGCCAAGTGACGTGGTTTTGTTAGGAAGCCTACCGATTATTGAAAAGCATGTTCACAGTCACCCGTGGCTTTGAGTTTGCCACGACTTCGCTCGCTCGTCATGCAGATGCTGAGTAGCGTGAGTTCACTCACAAACCGTCCGGGCGGGTCATGGCCGGATCGGCGGTGGTCGGCTGGGTGGTTTGCCGCTTCGGATGCCTGCGCCGCCACCAGCGCACGACGGTCAGCGCCAGCGCCGCGAGCCAGATCGCGGCGGCGGCGATCGCACCGGCCATCGTGGCGCCGCGGAAGGCGGGCGCGTCGACATCGAGAATCCGTTGTCCCGCATGGGCGGCATTGCTGCCGCCGAGCACGATGGTCAGCGTCATCAGATTGGGAATCGCGACGAGCAGGGCGACCACCACGGCCGCGCCCGCCATGAACCGGCCGGCCCGGCGCCGCCACACTCGCAGCGCGAACAGCAGCAGGAACAGCGGGATCACCGTGCATACGCCGCCGAAGACCAGACCCCAGCCGATGCCCTTGGCGAAGCTGCCGTTGACCATCTCCGCGATCCGCTGCGCCCACCAGCGTGGGATGAACGCGGACAGGATGAAGTAGGCGATGAACAGGACGGCGAGCACCGCGAGCCCGCCGATCACCCAGGTCTTCCAGGCGATCCCGGTCGATTTCTGCTCCAGCTGTCCGTCGGTCGCAGTCATGAGCCCAGCGTAAGCCGGGTGAGCGGCGGAAACGTGGTGATCGCCCCGGCGTTTCCGGTACGACCGTCCCGAGTGGCGCCGGGAGCTACTTCGCGCGCTCGCGCAGGAACTTCAGCGCCTCGTCGGCGTGCACGTTGGCGCGCAACTCGCCGGTGATGATCTTGCGGACGGTGCGGTCCTGATCGATGACGAAGGTCTGCCGCTTGACCGGCGCCAGCTTGCCGAGCAGCCCGCGCTTGACGCCGAACTGCGCGGCGACCGTGCCGTCCGGGTCGGACAGCAGCGGATAACCGAGGCCCTGCTTGTCGGCGAAACCGGCCTGGGTGTCGACGCCGTCGGCGCTGATGCCGACGCACGAGGCGCCGAGCGCGGCGAAGTCGCCTGCCACGTCACGGAAATGGCAGGCCTCCGCGGTGCACACCGGGGTGTTCGCGGCGGGATAGAAGAAGAGGACCAGGGGACCGTCCGCGAGCAACGCGTCGAGCGAACGGGGCGTGCCGGTTTGATCGGGGAGCTCGAACTGGGGAGCGAGCTGTCCTGTCTGCATAGAAAGGGACAGTACCGGGCACATGTCGCACCCGGTACCGGTCCGTTCGGGCTCAATGGCCAACCGCCGCCTGCCTGCTGACCCTCTGCGGCCTGCCGACGGACGACGCGGCTACGTCCTATATGCCGATCAGTGCCGCGACTTCGGGGTTCTTGATCTGCATGACGTCGAGAATGCCGTGCGCGCGCAGGAACGGCTTGAGTTCCTTGATCCGGTCGGCGTGCGTGGCGTATTCGTCCGGGAAGTGGTTCTTGTCCAGGGATTCGAGTGCCTTCGCGTAGGTGACGAAGGTGGCTAGTGCGTTCGGGGCACCCTGTTGGCCTGGCTTCGACTGCAGACCGACCATCCGTGGGGCCTGGCTCGGCGCACCGCCCGGGGCGGCATGCCTGCCCTCCGGTTGCGAGGGGTACATCAGTTGTCTCCTCTCGATCATGGATACCGCGTGCGAGATGGAACGGAGCGAGCATAGAGACGCCCGTCACAGCGCTTCCTGGGGCATGAGAACCGGGCGGTCGTGTTTGTGACTGGAGTGAATTAGTGGGTGCGCGTCATCGACCCGGCGGATCCCTTCGGGGTGCGCCCGGGAAGGTGTCGGACGGACCTGGGAGGATGGGCTCATGCAAGGCGCGTCGACTCCCACCACCACGACCCGTGCACAGTTCCACCAGCTGGCCGCGGAACATCGAGTTGTCCCGGTGACCCGAAAGGTGTTGGCGGACTCCGAAACTCCGCTCTCCGCCTACCGCAAGCTGGCCGACGACCGAGCGGGAACGTTCCTGTTCGAGTCGGCGGAGAACGGACGATCGTGGTCGCGCTGGTCGTTCATCGGCGCCGGCAGCCCGTCTGCGCTGACGGTGGTCGACGGCGAGGCGACGTGGCTCGGCAACATCCCGGTCGACGCGCCCTCCGGCGGCGATCCGCTGCAGGCGCTGCGCGAAACACTCGAACTGCTGCAGACCGAGCGGCTACCCGGCCTGCCGCCGCTCACCAGCGGCATGGTCGGCTACCTCGGCTACGACGCGGTGCGCCGGATCGAACGGCTGCCGAACCTGGCCGCCGATGATCTGCGACTGCCCGAGATGGTGCTGCTGCTGGCCACCGACCTGGCCGCGTTCGACCATCACGAGGGCGCGATCACGCTGATCGCCAACGCCGTCAACTGGAACGGCACCGCCGACCGGGTCGACGAGGCGTATGACGACGCGCTCGCCCGGCTGGACCGGATGACCGAGGCGCTGGCCGCTCCAGCACCGTCGACAGTGTCGGTCTTCGATCGGCCCGAGCCGGAATTCCGCCGCCGCCGCACCACCGAGGAATTCGGGGTCGGCGTGCGCCGCCTGGTCAAGGAGATCGAGGCGGGCGAGGCGTTCCAGGTGGTGCTCTCGCAGCGCTTCGAAATGGACTACGACGGCGCGCCGCTGGACCTGTACCGGATGTTGCGCGCGTCGAACCCGAGCCCGTACATGTACCTGCTGCACATCCCGGACGGCGACGGCGGCACCGCGTTCTCCATCGTCGGCTCCAGCCCGGAAGCGCTGGTCACCGTGAAAGACGGTGTCGCGACGACACATCCGATCGCGGGCACCCGCTGGCGCGGGGCCACCGAGGAGGACGACCTGCTGCTGGAGAAGGGCCTGCTCGCCGACGAGAAGGAAAACGCCGAGCACCTGATGCTCGTCGACCTCGGCCGCAACGACCTCGGCCGGGTCTGCCGGCCGGGCACCGTGCGGGTCACCGAGTACCGGCACATCGAGCGCTACAGCCACGTGATGCACCTGGTCTCCACGGTGTCGGGTCGCCTCGCGGAAGGCAAGATCGCGTTCGACGCGGTGCGCGCCTGTTTCCCGGCGGGCACGCTGTCCGGTGCGCCGAAGGTGCGCGCGATGGAACTCATCGAAGAGCTCGAGCCGACCCGGCGCGGCGTCTACGGCGGCGTCGTCGGCTATCTCGACTTCGCCGGTGATGCGGACACCGCGATCGCCATCCGCACCGCGCTGCTGAAAGATGGCACCGCCTACGTCCAGGCGGGCGCGGGCATCGTCGCCGATTCGGTCGCCGAATACGAGGACGTCGAGGCCCGGAACAAGGCGATGGCGGTGCTCAAGGCGATCGCGGCGGCGAAGACGGTGCGCGCGTACGGCGCGACGAACGGCGGCGACGCATGACGGCAGGGCCCAGCGACGGCGACCCCGTCATCCCAGGGACCGATTCGGGACTTCCGACCGAAACGTCGGCCCTCGATTCCGGCGTTCATCGCAACGACGACGCCAGCGGTGGAAATGCCGGGGCGACACCCGATCCCGACCTCGTCACCCCCGAGACCGCGGGTGCCGAGACGATCGAACCCGCGCGGCGCAAGTCTCCGATCGGCGCGCTCGTGCTGCTCGCCGTAGCGGCCGCCGCGCTGTGGGGCTCCTCGCGGATGACCTGGGTGACGGTCACCTCCACCGACGGCCTCACCGAACCACGCACCGACCACCTCAACGGCGGCGTCTGGTTCGGCGCGCTGACTCCGCTGGCCTTGGTGCTGCTCGCCTCGATCGCGGCCGTGCTGGCCACCAGGGGCTGGCTACGCCGCATCCTCGGCGTGGTCATCGCCCTGGTCGCCGCCGTCGCCGCGGTACCGGCCTTCGCCCTGCTCACCAATTCCGGCAAGATCGCCGAACGCGCCGCCAAGCTGGCCGAGCTCCCCGCCCGGGCACAGGTCGGCGCGGCGACCACCTCGGCCCTCCCGGCCGTACTCGCCCTGCTCGGCGCGCTGGCGGCATTCGCGGCGGGCGGATTGCTCGCCCGGATGCCACAGGACACCGCGCGACTGTCCGGCAAATACGACAACCCGGTGTTCCGCCGCGCCGCCGCCACCGAGCAGGTGACCAAGCAGCGCAACGACGCCGCCGAACCGGGCAGCACCCAACTGTCCGAGCGCGTGCTGTGGGACGCGCTGGACGCGGGCACCGACCCCACCGAAGACGCCGTGAACTCCGGTGGGCGACCCGACGATCCGGACGCCGGCCGGCCGGGCAGACCTGTCCGCTGAGCGATTCGCGCACGGTGACTGTGGCGGTACCCACCTTGCGCACGGACTGGTTGCCTGGTCCACAACATGCCCCGGCGCAAACGCGGCCGGTACGCCCATTTATTCTTTGTCAGCATCGGTGAGACAGCGCCTGGGGAGATTCTCAGGCAGCAAGTCCGTCTCCCCAGAAAGGATTCGAGCCAGATGACGGTACTCGACTCGATTCTCGACGGGGTCCGCGCGGATGTCGCCGCGCGGGAAGCCCTCCTCGATTTCCAGGCGATCAAGGCGGCCGCCGCGGCGGCCAACAGCCCGCTCGACGCACGCGCGGCCCTCCTCGAAGACGGCATCGGCGTGATCGCCGAGGTGAAGCGGGCCAGCCCCTCCAAGGGCGAGCTCGCCGACATCCCCGACCCGGCCAGCCTGGCCAAGTCGTACGAAGACGGCGGCGCGCGCATCATCAGCGTGCTGACCGAAGGCCGACGCTTCCACGGGTCGTTGGAAGACCTGGACGCGGTCCGCGCCACCGTGAGCATCCCGATCCTGCGCAAGGACTTCGTCGTCGGGCCGTACCAGATCCACGAGGCCCGCGCGCACGGCGCCGACGTGATCCTGCTGATCGTCGCGGCGCTGGAGCAGGACGTGCTGTCCTCGCTCATCGACCGCACCGAATCGCTCGGCATGACCGCGCTCGTCGAGGTACACACCGAGGAAGAGGCCGACCGCGCGCTCGAGGCAGGCGCCTCGGTGATCGGCGTGAACGCTCGCAACCTCAAGACTCTCGAAGTGGATCGGGACGTGTTCGCTCGAATCGCGCCCGGCCTGCCCACCGAGGTCATCCGGATCGCCGAATCCGGCATCCGCGGCACCGCCGACCTGCTGGCCTACGCCGGTGCCGGGGCGGACGCCGTCCTCGTCGGCGAGGGCCTGGTGACCAGCGGTGATCCCCGCGCCGCCGTGTCCGAGCTGGTGACCGCGGGCACCCACCCGTCCTGCCCGAAGCCGGCGCGGCGGGGCCGGTGACCGGAGTGACCGAACTACCCAAGGCCAGCGAGGGCGTCGCGCACCGCAGCAAGCACGAGCCCGACACCGGCGGCCACTTCGGCGTCTACGGCGGCAGGCACGTGCCCGAGGCGCTGATGGCGGTCATCGAAGACGTCACCGCGGTCTACGAGAAGGCCCGGCTCGACCCGGACTTCCTCAACGAGCTCGACCGGCTGCAGCGCGACTACACCGGACGCCCGTCGCCGGTGTTCGAATGCACCCGACTCGCCGAGCACGCGGGCGGCGCGCGCATCCTGCTCAAGCGAGAAGACCTGAACCACACCGGTTCTCACAAGATCAACAATGTGCTCGGCCAGGCCCTGCTCGCCAAGCGGATGGGCAAGACCCGCATCATCGCGGAGACCGGCGCGGGCCAGCACGGCGTCGCCACCGCGACCGCGTGCGCGCTGCTCGGCCTCGACTGCGTCATCTACATGGGCGCCGTCGACACCGCGCGGCAGGCCTTGAACGTGGCCAGGATGCGGCTGCTCGGCGCCGAGGTCATCTCCGTGACCACCGGCTCGCAGACGCTCAAGGACGCGATCAACGAGGCGCTGCGCGACTGGGTCAGCAACGCCGACGACACCTACTACTGCTTCGGCACCGCCGCTGGCCCGCACCCGTTCCCCATGCTGGTGCGCGACTTCCAGCGCGTCATCGGGCTGGAAGCCCGGGTGCAGGTGCAGGAATCCACCGGCAAGCTGCCCGACGCGGTCGTGGCCTGCGTGGGCGGCGGCTCCAACGCCATCGGCATCTTCCACGCCTTCCTCGACGATCCCGACGTCCGCCTGATCGGTTACGAGGCGGCCGGCGACGGCGTCGAAACCGGCAGGCACGCGGCTACTTTCACCGGTGGCACGCCCGGCGCGTTCCAGGGTGCCTACTCCTACCTGCTGCAGGACGAGGACGGCCAGACCATCGAGTCGCACTCCATCTCGGCCGGTCTGGACTACCCGGGCGTCGGTCCGGAGCACGCGCTGCTCAAGGACATCGGTCGCGCGGAGTACCTGCCGATCACCGACTCCGAGGCGATGGACGCGCTGCTGCTGCTCAGCCGTCGCGAGGGCATCATCCCCGCGATCGAGTCCGCGCACGCGGTCGCTGGCGCGCTGCAATTGGGCAAGGAACTCGGCCCCGGCGCGATCATCCTGGTGAATCTGTCCGGCCGTGGTGACAAGGACATGGATACGGCGGCGCGCTGGTTCGGGCTGTTCGATGAGGGAGCGGTTCAGTCGTGAGTCAACAGTCTCGTCTTGCGAATACTTTTGCCGCGGCTCGCGGTGAAGGCCGTGCCGCGCTCATCGGCTACCTGCCCGCGGGCTACCCGGACCTGGCCGGTTCCATCGAGGTCGTCCGCGCCATGGTCGAATCCGGTTGCGACATCATCGAAGTCGGCGTCGCCTATTCCGATCCGGTGATGGACGGCCCGACCATCCAGGCCGCCGCCGATCAGGCGTTGCGCGGCGGCGTGCGGGTGCGCGACGTGTTCTCCGTCGTCGAGGCGATCACCTCGGCGGGCGGCCAGGCCGTGGTGATGAGCTACTGGAACCCGGTGCTGGCGTACGGCGTCGACCGTTTCGCGCGTGACCTGGCCGGCGCCGGTGGCGCGGGCATCATCACGCCGAACCTCATTCCGGAGGAGGCCGACGATTGGTTCGTCGCCTCGTCCACGCACAACCTGGACCGCATCTTCCTGGTCGCGCCGTCCTCCACCGAGGAGCGTCTGGTGAAGACCCTGGGGGCGTCGTGCGGCTTCGTGTACGCGGCCTCGACCATGGGTGTCACCGGCGCCCGCGATGTGGTGTCCTCCGCGGCGCCCGCATTGTGCGCGCGGATCCGGGCGCATTCCGACATCCCGATCGGCGTCGGTCTCGGCGTTCGTTCGGGCGCGCAGGCGGCCGAAATCGCTTCCTACGCAGACGGAGTCATCGTGGGTTCGGCGCTGGTGAGCGCCGCCGGTGAGAGCATCGACGCGGTCCGCGCGCTGACCGCGGAACTGGCCGAGGGTGTGCGTTCGGCGACCGTCGCCTCATAGGCCCGCTCGACCGCTCCCCGGGTCTGGGGACGACTGTGCCGGTGCGGTGGTTCCAGTGTCGCTGAGCTTCTCCGCTACGGTGGCCCCGTGACCTTACGAGTCCTGGCGTACATACCCAGCCCCCCGCAGGGCGTGTGGCACATCGGCCCATTCCCGCTGCGGGCCTACGCGCTGTGCATCATCATCGGCATCGTCGTCGCCATCTGGTGGGGCGAACGGCGCTGGCGCGACCGCGGCGGACAGCAGGGCGCGATCCTGGACGTCGCGATGTTCGCGGTGCCGTTCGGTCTGGTCGGTGGCAGGCTCTATCACGTCGCCACCGACTGGCAGAAGTACTTCGGCCCCGACGGCGACCCCAAGGCCGCGTTGGAGATCTGGAACGGCGGCCTCGGCATCTGGGGCGCGGTGGCGCTCGGTGGCGTCGGCGCCTGGATCGGCTGCCGGGTGTATCGAATCCCGTTGCCCGCATTGGGTGATGCGATCGCCCCGCCGATCCTGCTGGCCCAGGCCATCGGCCGCCTCGGCAACTACTTCAACCAGGAGCTGTACGGCCGCAAGACCGACCTGCCCTGGGGCCTGGAGATCTACTTCCGCTACAACGACAACCTGAAGCCGGACGCGATGAACGGCGTCTCCAACGGCGTCGTCGACAAGGTCGTGCACCCGACGTTCCTGTACGAGCTGATCTGGAACGTGCTGATCGTGGTGCTGCTCGTGCAGCTGGACAAGCGTTACCAGATCGGGCACGGGCGTCTGTTCGCGCTCTATGTCGCGGGCTACAGCTTCGGCCGGTTCTTCGTCGAGTTGATGCGTGACGACGAGGCGACCAAGATCGCGGGCATCCGGATCAACTCCTTCACCTCGGCAGTCGTATTCCTCGCGGCCATCGCCTATTTCGTGTTCGCGACCAAGGGCAGGGAGACGGCCGAGCAGTTGCAACCGTCGACGGAGCGCCGGCCGTGGCCGTGGCAGTTCGGCAAGTTGCGTGCGGCGGCCGCCGCGTCCGAGGCGGCGCTGGCCTCGGACAAGGTTGCGCTGGAGAAGGATTCGGCAGACGGCGCGACGGTTACGGACGTACTCGAGACAGACGAGTCGACCGAAGTAATCGAGGCGACTGCCGAGGAACCGGCAACCAGCACGGACGCCGACTCCGACACCGCCGAGGACACCGCCACCGTGAAGACCGCGGCGAAGAAAGCCACGGACTCCGACAAGTCCTGAATACGACGGTGCCGCCGCCGATTACGCGGCGGCACCGTCGGTTTGCTCCGAATTTCCCCCTCGCCGATAACGATGGCGTATCACCTGCGATAACCCGGGGGAGAGCCGAGCATTACGGGGCGACAAATCACACCGGTCCGACCACAATGACTCGTGATCGTCGCGAGCATCTTCCCCGCTCGGCAGATCGATCAATGCCGGGCAGAGGGTGCCCAGCACGAATGAGGAGGACATTGGTGACCGACCCCTACCAGCAGAACAACCCGGGATTCGGCGGACCCCAGTACGGTCCGCCCGGTACGGGGCCGGATCTGAACAAGCCGCAGGACACCTCGGCGCTGCCGCAGTACGACTCGCAGCCCTATGCCCAGCAGCCGCCCGCCGACCCGTACGCCCAGCCGCAGTACGGCCAGCCCAACCCGTACGGCCAGCAGCCGGGTGGCTACCCGCCGGCCGGCGGCTTCGGCCCGCAGGGCTACAACCCGAACGATCCGGAAGCGCCGTGGGGCCGTGACCAGTTCGGTGCGCCGTTCTCCGACAAGCAGAAGCTCGTCGCGGGTCTGCTGCAGATCTTCCTCGGCAGCTTCGGCGTCGGCCGCTTCTACACCGGCCACACCGGGCTTGGCGTCGCACAGCTGATCGTCAGCGCCGTAACCTGCTTCACCCTCGGCTGGATCTGGGGCGTGATCGACGGCATCTTGATGCTGACCGGCAAGGTCCCCGACAGCGACGGCCGCCCACTCCGCGACTGACGGTGTAGCCGAGCGACAACCTGACCGGCCCCGCTTGTTGGCAAGCGGGGCCGGCGTTGTGTCCGGCCCGGTGGGACCGGAGACATCAGGCAGACACTATCCGCCGCAGCGGTCAGCCATTCCGCTGGCAATGCCGAATGCGATGAAGCAAGGGATCACCTTCGCCGGCAAGGGGTAGACAAGGCAGGCGCCCGCCGCCGCCGAGGCGATTGCTTTCGGGACTCCGTTCTGTTCCAGGCAGCGGATGGCATCATCCACTCTTCCCTTTTTGAGCGGAGTCATGGGAAGCCCGGAGGTATACGCGGATACTCGAGTGATCTGGTGATTGACCCGAGTTTCGCTGGGCTGTGTTTCCGCATTGGCCACCGGGGTGAAGAGCATGGCGGCAGCGGCAACCGGGATGGCAATTGAGATGGTTTTGCGAATTATGCTCATTGTTGACTATCTTTCTATCGTGTTTTGTCTGTCAGGGATGGGGAAAGGTCAGAGCCTGGAGAGTGCGCGGCCTTGGCAGTAAGCGGCGGTAGCTTCGCCGATACCACCCCCGATGAGGCAGGCGGCCAGACCCGGGCCGATAGCGAACCGGCAGGCCGTCATTACCGCGGTGAGCAGCCATGCGGGAATTCCGGCGCCGGAAAGGCATGAATTCAGCTCCCGGACCGCATCGCCGATGCCGCGTTTGATCGCCCGATCCGCCGCGGCGGTGAAGTCCTGGTCGAGTACGACCTGATCCTTCGACCACGTCGTCACGTGGCCTGAGTCGGGCGTGTACTCGGTGACATGAACCTCGCTGTAGTCGGTGACCTCGTTGTCGCGGTTCACCACGAGCTGCAGGTTGCTGAACGGCGTGCCGCCGGTCGCCACCGGGATCGTGACGCGGAGTTCGCCGTTCGCCGCAATCTGCTTCGTCCGGGTGAAGTCGAGAGCCGAGAGGTCGGCATTGACCTTGACCGTGCCGGATTCGATCGAATCGGTGATGGTTCGCATCGCCGCGGCCGAAGTCGGTGGTGCGGCCGCGAACGCCGGTGCGGTGGTGCTCGCGCCGGCCAAGGCGGAGAGTATTATTGCGCTGGTCGCTACGGACCTACTGATGATCATCGAGAAATCCAATCGTTGGTTGGTATGTGACTTTCTGCGTGCATGCGCAGATCTCGGGTCGGGGAGTGACAGCTCCCCGGCTCGGGTTTCATGGTCGGTATGCATATCTCTAATTAGTCAGCTGAGCTCCTTTCGTGGCATGGCCAAGTAACCTCATGAGTTCCCGGATTTGTCTGTCGCTGGTTATTGACGCATCGATCTTCGGATCGGTTCCGTCCATTTCAGATTCTTGACAGTGTCGGCTATCTGACTTGGCATCGCTGCCACCGCGAGGTGCCGCTGCGGCGGACGCTCGGTGATATCGAGTGACCTCGTGGCAGCGGGCAGCGCGACCGAACCACGGTCGAAGGGTGACGGCATCGCCGCTCCGGCGCGGTCGCGGCAGGTCAGAGCCCCGAGAAATGGGGGCAGCGGCTCGCGACTCGTCGTCGAATTCGGCGAGTGCAACCCTTTCGCGCACCATGATCGATATAAGGTCCTTCGGGTAACTCCCGGCGTAGCATGAGCCGGATTTGCGTGTTGTGCGTGGGATGTCCGCGTACCGAAGAGAGGGAACCCGTGCGTCGCAAGCTGTTCGCCGCCGCCATGCTCGCCATCGTCGCCGCCACCGGGCTCACCGCCTGCGGTAGCAGCAGCGATCCGAACGTGTTGAAGGTCGGCACCGAAGGCACCTACTCCCCGTTCAGCTTCCAGGGCACCGACGGCAAGATCACCGGCTACGACGTTGAGGTGATCCAGGCGATCGGCGACAAGCTCGGCAAGAAGGTCGAATTCGTGCAGACCCCGTGGGACGCCATCTTCGCCGGACTCGAGTCCAAGCGCTTCGACCTGGTCGCCAACCAGGTGACCATCAACGACGAGCGCAAGGGCAAGTACGCGCTGTCCGCCCCGTACACCACCTCCGACGGCGTGATCGTCACCCGCGCCGACAACAACGGCATCACCACCCTGGCCGACCTGAAGGGCAAGACCTGCGCCCAGTCCGCCACCAGCAACTGGGGCAAGGTCGCCACCAACGCGGGCGCGAAGGTCGAGGCGGTGGAAGGCTTCGTGCAGGCCATCCAGCTGCTGAAGAACGGCCGCGTCGACGCCACCGTCAACGACACCCTCGCCGTCGCCGAGTACACCAAGAAGACCGGCGACACCGGCGTGAAGGTCTCCGGCAAGACCGGCGAGACCAGCCAGCAGGCCTTCGCCGCCCGGAAGGACGACGCGCTGATCAAGGACGTGGACAAGGCGCTCACCGAACTGCGCGCCGACGGCACGCTGGCCAAGATCTCGGACAAATACTTCGGCACCGACGTCAGCAAGTAGCCGACGCCCTCCATGGACCCCGCTACCAGGGAACTGATCTGGCACAACCTGTGGCCGATGCTGCAGGCCACCCTCAAGATGACCATCCCGCTCACCGCGGTCAGCTTCGTCATCGGCCTGGCGATCGCGTTGTTCGTCGCGCTGGCCAGGATGTCACCGGTGTGGCCGCTGTCGGCGGCCGCCCGGTTCTACATCTCGATCATCCGCGGTACGCCGCTGCTGGTGCAGCTGTTCATCGTGTTCTACGCGCTGCCGCAGTTCGGGTTGGTGATCGATCCGTTCCCGGCGGCGGTGATCGCGTTCAGCCTCAATGTCGGTGGCTATGCCGCGGAGATCGTGCGCGCGTCCATTCTCAGCGTTGCGAAGGGGCAGTGGGAGGCCTCGCAGGCGTTGGGTCTGACGTATCCGCAGATGATGCGGTTGATCATCCTGCCGCAGGCGTCGCGCATCGCGGTGCCGCCGCTGTCGAACACGTTGATCTCGTTGGTCAAGGACACGTCGCTGGCCTCCACCATCCTGGTGACCGAACTGCTGCGCGTCGCCCAGCTGGCGGCCGCGCCGACCTTCGACTTCTTCGCGCTGTACGGCGTCGCGGCGATCTACTACTGGGTCATCTGCCTGTTCCTCGGCTTCGGCCAGACCAGGCTGGAGACGCGGCTCGCACGGCACGTGGCAACCTGACGCGCCCCTCCTTTTCCCGGCTTGGCGGCCGAACGACCCGAAGCTAAGTTGTCGGGATCGGAAGGGGCTGTCGTGGACGGCTGGTATGTGCTCGAAGCCAGTGCGCCACATCGCTGTCGAATGCCGGTGCGGGACAACGCGCTACCGGCGGCTGTCGCGGCCGGTGAGTCGCTGGCCGCGGACTACTTTCGCGGGTGGTTGAGTTATCGCGCGTTGTTCGGGCAGTGGTTCCTCCGGCTCTGGTGGACGGCGCGTCCGCCGGAGAGCCTGTGGGAGGTCGATCGGGTCGCCGCGCGTGGCGAATGCCTGCTCGCGGTGGGACCGCTGGACGAGGTGGTCGTCGAGTTGCGGCATACCGTCGATGGGCTGCCGCATCGATATCGGATCGCGCGTCGAGTCGCGCCCGACTCGTCGTCGTGCACCGTGCGGTTCGGGCTCGGTCATGCGGTCACGGCTCGCGCCGACGAGGTGTTCGATGTGGACGCAGCCGCTGAATTGTTCTGCGCCTACTACCGCACCGGAACCGTCCCGGGTGTGGAATATGTACTGCGGGAACTGGATTCGCCCGATGTGCTGACCGATTTCGGCGCGCAGACGCATGTGCTGACCGTCGAGTACGACCAGCTCCGGCCGGTGCTGGCGACGGTCGCCGACGGCGAGTTCGCAAAGGTGTTGCACGAGTTCGAAGTCGACGCGGGTTTCGCCGTGCTCGTCCTGTCGCCGCTGCCGTCGGGTCGGACATGGACCGAGCTAGCAGGCGACGAGGCCACCGGGACCGAGGAGTTCGTCCAGGCCGCCGGTTCGGCCGGGCGCTACTTGGTCGAATGGCGAAGGTGGGACGGCGAGGACTACCGAGTGTTCGTCATCGGTCGTCACGCTGCGTCCCAACCCGGCCACCTACCGACTGACATCCCCATCACCTTCGACGGCCACCTCCAACACGTCCACCCGGACGAGGTCTTCACCCCCGCCGAAGTCGACCTCCTCCTCGTCCACTACACCCGCACCGGCGCCCTCCCCGAACGCGGCTACAGCTACCGCGAAATCACCTTCGATTCGTGACCCAGCAACCCCGCACCGACACGACCAATTCACTCGATTCGGCCCCGCGAATTTCTACCAGCGAGTAACATTTCCGGGTCATGTTTCAAATACATCGCGTTGGCCTGGGATGTTGCGCCATCCGTAACGCTTGTAGGTTTCACCAAGTCGCGAACGTTTTTTTCACTCAGCTTTCACCTGGGGCACAGGCGGCCCCGGGTACTGGTCGGGACTAGGCTCTACCCGTGATGCGACGGACGAAGATTGTGTGCACGCTCGGCCCGGCTACTGCCTCCGAGGACCGTATCCGCGAACTCGTCGAGAGCGGCATGGACGTGGCTCGACTGAACTTCAGTCACGGCGAACACGCGGATCACGCAGAGAATTACAAGAAGGTACGGGCGGCCTCCGATCACCTCGGCAGAGCGGTCGGCATTCTCGCCGACCTCCAGGGACCGAAGATCAGGCTCGGCCGATTCATCGAGGGCAAGACCGTCTGGGCGACGGGTGAAGAAGTCAGGATCACCGTCGACGAGGTCGACGGAACCCACGACCGTGTTTCGACCACATACAAGGAACTCGCGCAGGACGCGAAGGCGGGCGATCGACTGCTCGTCGATGACGGCAAGGTCGGGCTCACCGTGATCCGGGTAGACGGCAACGACGTCGTCTGCCGGGTGACCGAGGGTGGACCGGTCTCCAACAACAAGGGTGTTTCGCTGCCGGGCATGGATGTCTCGGTGCCCGCGCTGTCCGAAAAGGACATCGAGGACCTGGAATTCGCGCTGAAGCTCGGTGTCGACTTCATCGCGCTGTCGTTCGTGCGGTCCCCGGCCGATGTCGAGCTGGTGCACGACATCATGGACCGGGTCGGCCGCCGGGTGCCGGTGATCGCCAAGCTGGAGAAGCCAGAGGCGATCGACAACCTGGAAGCCATCGTGCTCGCGTTCGACGCGGTCATGGTGGCCCGCGGCGACCTCGGCGTCGAGCTGCCGCTGGAGCAGGTGCCGCTCGTGCAGAAGCGGGCCATCCAGATGGCACGCGAGAACGCCAAGCCGGTGATCGTGGCGACCCAGATGCTGGAGTCGATGATCGAGAACTCGCGACCGACCAGGGCCGAGGCCTCCGACGTCGCGAACGCGGTGCTCGACGGCGCCGACGCGGTGATGCTCTCCGGCGAGACCTCGGTCGGCGCGTGGCCGATCGAGACGGTGCGCACCATGGCGCGCATCGTGCACGCGGTGGAGACCGAATCCACCAGGGTGCCACCGCTGACCCACGTGCCGCGCACCAAGCGCGGCGTCATCTCCTACGCCGCCCGCGACATCGGCGAGCGGCTCAACGCGAAGGCACTCGTGGCGTTCACCCAGTCCGGTGACACCGTGCGTCGCCTGGCTCGGCTGCACACCCCGCTGCCGCTGCTGGCGTTCACCCCGCTGCCGGAAGTGCGCAGCCAGCTCGCGCTGACCTGGGGTACGGAGACGTTCATCGTGCCGATGGTGGACACCACCGACGCTATGATCCACCAGGTCGATGTAGCACTGCTGTCCATGGAGCGATACCAAAAGGGTGACCTCGTGGTAATCGTGGCCGGCTCCCCGCCGGGTACGGTCGGTTCTACCAACCTGATCCACGTGCATCGCATCGGTGAGGAGGATCATTAATAGTGAACAGCTCCCTTGGCGGGTCGGTCGTCGATTCTTCGGCGGCCGGGAAGTCTGATCTGGACGTTTTACTCGGTCTGCTCGATCTGGAGCAGATGGACGAGGACGTGTTCGTCGGTCAGCATCCGGAGAAGGTGTGGAGCCGCACATTCGGCGGCCAGCTCGTCGCGCAGGCGATCATCGCGGCGGGCCGCACGGTCGGTGACCGTCCGGTGCACGCGATCAACGCGCATTTCGTGCGCGGCGGCGATACGAAGAAGCCGATCGAGTACCGGGTAGACCGGCATCGCGACGGCAGAGCGTTCGCCAACCGCACCGTCACCGCCCTCCAGGACGATCAAGAGCTGTTCGTGATGCTCGCGGCGTTCCAGGACTGGAACAAGGGGCTCGAGCACGGGCACCCGCTGCCCGACGTGCCCGACCCGGACACGCTGCCGCGCATCGAGGAGAGCTTCGTCGGCTTGGAAGACAAGCTGGAGATGTTCATCAAGGCGCCGCACCCGATCGACATGCGCTACACCAACGACCCGGCCTGGATCATGAAGGCGACGGGGGAGCGGCTCAACCACAATCGGGTGTGGATGCGCACGGACGGGCGGCTGCCCGACGATCCGCTGCTGCATGTCGCGACGCTGGGTTATTCGTCCGACACCACGGTGCTGGATTCGATCATCACCACGCACGGGCTGTCCTGGGGACTGGACCGGATCGTGGCGGCGACGGTGAACCATTCGATCTGGTTCCACCGGCCGTTCCGGTTCGACGAGTGGGCCCTCTACGCCACCGAATCCCCGGTGGCGTCAGGTTCGCGTGGCCTGGCCACCGGTCGGTTCTTCTCCCGCGAGGGTGAGCTGCTGGCTACCACCGTGCAGGAGGGGCTGATCCGGCACTTCCCGGCGCGGGACAAGTCGCCCGCGCGGGAGGTCTAGTTATCCGCTGAACTTCGCCGCATCCGCTTCCCGATCCGCTGGGAAGCCGGTGCGGCGCAGTCGTTTCCGGGGTCAGATCCGTTCGCGCTCGACGTCGAGGTCCACGTCGGCTCGCTGCTTGGCGCGGATCGAGAACGGAATGTTCTGGCCCGGCTCGGTGCTCGCGGCGCCGTAGATCCCGTGCAGCAGTTGCTGTTCCAGCCCGGCCATGTCGGCGTCGGTGAGTTCGGCGGGCGCGCCGACCAGGCTCAGCGCGATCTCGTAGGTGCCGCGCTCGCCCGGCTCGTCGCCCGGATGCTCCATCCGCCACTGGGTTTCGAGCGTCAGGTGGGTCGGCTCGTCGGTGTCCACCGGCAGCGTGAAGCGCCACGCGAACACCTCGCGGTCCTGCAGGTAATCGTCCACAACCTCGCGTACGGTCTCGACGACTCGTTCGAGGGTTTCCGGTGTCACATACACATGGAGCGAAACATCCGAAATGCGTTTCGGCATGTCTATTCCTGTCGTGTGTCGAACCAGCAACGGTGGAAGTTGGTGTCCGCGGGAGTGTAATACGTCCGGCCGGGAAATGGACATAGCAGCTCTGCATTGCTGTGTCGGGAGAGTGGTATTCGGTGAGTCGGAAGACTACCTGATGCGGTGCGCCGCGAGGAAAGAAGCCAGCGGCGGTGCCGCCTCGCCGGGCTCGATAACCAGGCCGGGGCGCTCGTCCGCGACGGGCCTGGTCTGCTCGTGCGGGGCCAGCGCGAGCAGCAGCGGCACCAACGCCTCGGCGATCCGGTCACCAACCTCGCAGTACGCCTGCTCGGACAGCCCGACCGGGTCGGTGATGTTCTCCCGGCCGACGATCGACAGATCGTTGCGGGACCGGTGCAGGTCGGCGATCGAGCGGGCGCCGGTCACGTGCGCGATCCGGTGCGCCTCCAGCAGGGTGAAGGTGCGGGCGGCGACGCCGAAGCCCATCTCGCTCACCGTGTCGCGGAGCTGCTGGGTCATCGTCAGCACCAGATCGGCGTTGTCGACCATCTCGTCCTTGAGCCGCCGCGCCTTGAAACCGCTCGCGTCCGCGCCCAGCCCCTCGATGGCCTGCGCGGCCAGCGGTTCGGCCGGAAAGCCGACCAGGGCACGGGTTCCGGCGCTCTCCGCGGTGAGGTTCGGCAGGCCGTGTTCGACCGCGAGCGCGCGGGTGAGGCGCTCGGCAATCACCGAACGGCAAACATTGCCGTTGCAGACGAACAGGACGTGCATAGGAATACGGTAAACGTTGGATAACGCTGCCGATGTCCGAAAACCTCCGAATCTCACGGTCTAGACCAATATTTCATCTGCAGGTCAGGTGCCGTACACAAATAGCGGCGCACATGAGGCGTGCGTCGCATTGGTGGTTGATCATGTTCGACTGTGTCCCTGTGCACTTACCCTGCACCCGGATCATCGAAACGCAATGTTGTGATTGCGTTGTGATAGGACCGTACAGCAGATCATGGGATGACTGGGTACCTAGTCGAGTTCGCCACTGTAGTAAGTCTTTTCGTCCACCACCGGCGCGACCTTCGACTGCTTGTCCTGCACGCGGCCCCTGGTGGAGAACATCCGCCCGCGTGAGGCGATCACCGGCGCGAACCGCGCCATCCCCGTCGAGGCGTCCATATCGTCGTACATCGCGTCGATGCCACCCCGCAGGAAGTACGCCTCATGCCAGAACCCCGTCCCACCCGAGTCCTGCAGGAACTTCTGCCACCAGTCCCGATGCGGCGCCGACCGAGTCCACGCCTCCAGGCTGTCCAGATCCCGCCAGTACTGCCGAGCCCCCCAGTGCGGCGGAAACAGCGACCAGATCACATCCTCGTGCGACAGCAGCCCATCCGGCCGATCCTGATGCGAGCTATACAGTTTCGGCCCCAGCCCGAGCAGCCGCAGCATGCCGCGGGGCTTGCGCACCCGCATCCCCAGATAGATGACAACAAGATCCGGATACCCATCCAGATCCACCGTGGTCCTGTTCACCCGCATCGCAACCTCCGCTGATTTGGGCGTCTTACTTGCTCACCCTACGCGTGAATACGAGGCCGGTGACCAAACAGTTCGATGGGTTTCGTTCGCGGTGCGTGCCGTTCGTCGGGCACGTCGGTCCGAAGTCGAGCTGGCTCAGTAATGGACGCCGTCCAGGCGATGATCTGGTGGTGCTGGGCGCGTCGGGTGGCGTACCCGGCCTTCTCTGTCGCGGCTTCGGGCGCGTATCGGCCGGTTCCAGCCGGAGGACTGGCTGTGGTGGCGTCTCGGGAGTGGTTAGTGGTGGAGCTGTTCGTCTTGGCTTCCACACACCAGTTTCGTCCTCCGCATACGTGTCGGGCCACTGACAGGTATGCGAAGAATCAATGAGTTGTGCGAAGTATCAACCGGCTGTGCGAAGTTGAGGTCGTCCGGTGCGATCGAGGCGACAGGTGCGGCCACCGCGCATCGGTTCTCGCGCCGCGCACGGAATTGCCAGCAATTTCGTGCGCAGCTGCACAAGAAGGGCGCGGGATGGTGAATTGGTCGCGGGACGAGGGCCCACCGTGGTGCGTGGCGGTGGTTCTTGGCTCGATACAAAGGGTGTGCACACCCTTTGCGTTAGCCGAACACCCTCTATACAGAGTGTTCGGCTTATGAACGGGGTGTGCACTTAGTGCGCTGTGGCGCGGGATAGAACCTGTTTGGAACGTTCCATTCGAATATGGACGTCTTTCTGTAATCGACTGCGTTCCAATAGTTTTCGTCGGTGCTCTGACATAAGGTATTGGCACCTCCAACCGAGGGGCGGTGGACATTGTCCAGACATCGCGCCCAGGAGGTGGTGGGGAATGGCGAAACATCGCCGGGCAAAGAGCAAAGCCCCGGTCGACTACGGCATCATGCTTGCAACAGCTGCCGTGGTCGCCGGGGCGCTCGTGCTAGTCCACTGGTTGAGGGGCTAGGAGACCTACCAGGTGGGGCGTCGTCGGAAGCGGCGTCCCACCGCCCAGCATCACTTGCGTGACAGCGCGATAATACTCGACTTCGAACGAAGTGTCTGGATTCGAACAAAAACGAGAGCCATCACAGGATCGGGGCACGCCTCACTGCGGCTTCCCGTACTCGAGGCAGGGCATAGCCGGTAGTCCAACGACCTCCTCGGTCCATTCAACGACCGAAGTGCTTTGCCGCCGTTAGAATCTGGCAGACGGGCTGCTCTCGAGCAGGAGGAGTCCTGAGCAGAGGATTGCCTATGCAAGTCGTGGCGGTCGTGCTATCGCTGGTGGCTTTGTTGGTGTCGCTGACAATTGGCGTTCGCCAGGTAACGCTTGCGCGGCATGCTAATTCGACGCGGGTCCTGGTCGACTTGTTCAAAGAACACCGGGATGCGAATTTGGCCGAAGCTCGCCGGTTTGTCTACTTCGACCTAGCCGGCTACGACATCACCGCTGCAGGTCTCGACGCTCTACCTCGAGATCGGCACAAGCAGGTACGTGATCTGCTGTGGTTCTATGACAACCTCGGTTTGCTCGTCTACCACGACATAGTCAGCTTCGAACCCGTCCGGGGATACCTGGGCGGCTCAATGCTGACGGTCTGGTCGAAGCTGGAGCCGCTGGTCGCTGCCGAGCGCGCCAAGCGCGCGAGTTCACCGGACCCAAGCCGCTGGGCATGGTACTGCGAGGAACTCGTCACACGCCTACGCGCCGCCAACGCCGACCAATTCCGTCCCGCCCGCCGCCGCTGGTACACGAGATGGCTAGAGCCCTTCTGATTGAGGTCAACCGCCACTGGCTCCGATGCGCGCCCGAGCGGCGATCGCAGTCGGACTGAAGGCTGTTGTCCCACATACCCTCCGGCACCCGGCAGCTTCCCTGGCGTTCAACGCCAAATCGAACATCAAGGTTGTCCAGCGGATGCCGGGCCATAAAACCGCAAGCAACGAAGACGCGCATTCATTTGATGGCAACCCATCCACGCCCGCAACCACCGCCAGGGGGTACGGGAGGCGAAGCCCCGTCGAGCGGGGTCTGGGGGCCGCGCCCCCAGTGTAATGACGAGACGATCCCGTTCGCGGGAGCTGCTGCGGACTGATTGCGGACTGCTGTCACTGGTTCGCTCCGGCTGAGTCTGTACGTGACCTCCACACTGCCAGTCGTGAGCGGGGAGCCTGACCAGGGGAAACATCATGGAATGCGGGGCGTTGTCGGTGTCTTGCCGATCGGTGACTGTCGGTGTTGTCGTCAGGAGTGTCGTCCACTCTCCCGACGTCCAACGACCTGGTCTGTTGCCCTTGATGGCCTGCCCCTGGACGGGCCTGCACGCTATATATCCGGTGTGTCCAATCCAAGATGTCCGCAGGACCGAATACGTTCGAAACCTACGGTCAAATCGGCCGAATGGGTCCAACTCTAGGGATGGGAAGCACTGATGCGTATGGACCGCACACGAATCACCGCCCTCGCCGCCGCTTGTGCCTTGACTGCCGCAGGTTGGGTTGCCGCCGCACCCGCGGCCTACGCCGCGGACCCGACGATCACTCTGGACAAGGAGCTCAAAATACTCAACGCGGGAGATGAGGTCGGCGCGACCGGGACCGCGTCCTGCTCTGCCGACAAACCCCAATACGTGGAGGTCCAAGTGACGCAAAATGGCGCCGATAAGATAAGTGAGGGTATTGCCGAGATCCCGTGCGACGGGACCGTCCACAAATGGACAGCCTATGTTAGAGTCGCTCCCGCCGATTTCCGCCGTGGCGTCAAGTTCAAGCCGGGTGACACCACCGGCGTCGCATCCATCACTGGCGATGACAACAAACCGGTCACGACAGGCAAAGTGTCTGTCGTGCTCATGTCGTAGTCTTTGCTGATTCCCTCGCGGAGAGCTTCAGCACGTCGGCGAGTCCGGTGCACATGCACGTCGCTACCGCTGATCGGGTGGTCTGTCGATCCGTCCAGGTGTGTGACCCGGTGATGAGGATCCTTTTCCCTGTGTGCTGCAACATGATTCGTCCTTCCGCGGATAGATCGCCTATCCGGCGACTTTCCATGCTGATCCGGCGATGACTCAGCGCAAGTACATGGCGCGTGGTCGGGTGCACCATGAGGCTGCGGCGGTCATCCACAAGGCGGTCATGAGCGGGCTCGGCCATGACGAGGATGATCGCGACGCGGAAGGACGGATTCCGACTTTGGGGGACTTACTGGAGCTTTTCAGGGTCTGGAGACGAATTCGGTGCATGACCGAGATGCATAACTTCTGGTCAGGGGCCGTTTCAGGCTTCCCCATCTGGACTCGAACCAGCAACGTGCCGAGTATCGGAAGTCGTTGCTACAAGGGCTCACCGTAACCGCACCCGCATACGGCACTGCGTAGACGAGGTGTCGCGATTCGCGTGTCTACACACTCCGTTCGATCCGCGCACTCCGCAGGAACGAATAGGAGAGTGTGCGCCGAACGGGTTGGTATGTCGTTGCGGTGTTGATCGGTCCGCGCTTGATTCGAGGAGGGTTACACATGATTCGCACAACGTTGGCGGCTTTGGGAAGCGGCCTGCTTGTCGTGGTGGCTTGCGCCACTCTTGCCACCGGTCCGGCGTCGGCGCAGGTCCCGGACTTCGGCGTCGTGAAGGAGCCAGTGGCCAAATCGCAAAAACCGGCCGTGCCGGACTCTGGGAAACCGGGGAAGGGCAAGCCGGGTAGCCCGGCGGGTAAGGGGAAGGGCAAGCCGGGTAGCCCGGCGGGCAAGGGCAAGAGCGGCAGCTCTGCTGGCACGGGTGGGGGAATTGACTCCTGCGAGGGCGATTCTGGAGGCCCAATTAGCGCTATCGGTTGCTGACGACGAATAGGTTACGGGTCGCGGGATGCCGTGAGTTCGAGGAAATCTGTTGTGCTTCAACAGTTTCGGACGTAGCCATGACGTAGGTAGATACATGGGACATCCCATTGGCTGATCTGGCCGCCGGTAAGGCCCGCTTATCGGCGGTTGGCTCAACGGGGTGGCCTGCCTGCGTCAGAGGGGCAGGCCATACAGCTGAGTGAGCTGCCAGTGCGGGGCGGGGCGCGAGGGTGGGAAACCGTGATTGGCGCTGTGGTGTTCGATGTTGGGGAGACGCTTGTCGACGAGACCCGCGAGTACGGGACGTCGGCCCGATTGGTTGGCGGTGCCGCGGCATACGTTCGTGTCGGTGTTCGGGCGGTGATTGCGAGCGGTCAGGATTACCGGGAGACGTTCCAGGTGTTTCAGCCGGGGTTCGACCTGGCCAAGGAGCGGCAGGCGCGGGCTGATGCCGGGAAACCGGAGTACTACGACGAGAGTGACCTGTACCCCGACGCGCGACCGGCTCTCGCCCAGCTGAGGGGCCTTGGCATCTGGCTAGGGATTGTCGGTAACCAGACCGTTCGGTCGGGCAAGATTCTGCGTGGTCTGGATCTGCCTGCGGATTTCATCGCGACATCGGACGATTGGGGTGTCGAGAAGCCTTCGGCGGAGTTCTTCGCGAAGGTGGTGGAGGTCGCGCCCTGCACGGTGGATCAGATCGTCTATGTCGGCGATCGGATCGATAACGACGTTGCGCCAGCGAAGAGGGCTGGCATGCGGACGGCGTATCTTCAGCGTGGACCGTGGGGCTGGATTCTTCGAGATAAGCCAGAGGTCGCGGAGATGTCCGACTGGAAGATTCGCGACCTTACCGAGCTGCTGAAAATTGTTGCGGCGGAGAATGGTTCGGGTTTAGCCGACGAGCGAGTTGACCGTTGTGTGCCAGTCGTAGAGCCGATCGTCGAGGGCTCGTACGGCGGGCAGTGAATCCCATTGGCGTAGGGATTGCAGGACTGCCTTGATTCGGTCCATCGCTGTTGCGTACCGGGTGCGGCCGATTTCGTCGAGCGCCTCTTCCAGGTAGGTGCATGCACCTTGGTATTTACGTTGGCCTACACCGGTATTCGGTTCGGCGAAGCCATCGCACGCCGCGGTGCGAACATCGACGTGAACAACCGCCGTATCCGTGTCACTCGTTCGGCAACTGGCGTGACCGGTGAGGGCATGGTCGAGACCGACACGAAGTTGTCATGGGATCAAGAGACGACCTGTGTCCATGAGATGCCCAGCGACACAAGCAAGTCGACTGCCCACTCGAACACTTGGACACGAAGGAAGTGCACCCTTTGAGCTAACCGCACACTCTCTATTCAGAGCGTGTGCCCCTTCCCTATACAGCGTGCGCGCCTCAACACGAACGCCCGAGCCGCACGGAATGGTCGTCGCCCCTCGAGCAACTACGAGTTGGGCGTGCGATTGATCGAGACCCGCCCACGCACGCAACCACAACAAGGGGGTTCGGGGGGCGAAGCCCCGCCGAGCGGGGTCTGGGGGTTGCACCCCCAGATGTAATGACGAGACGATCCCGGTTCGCGCGTTCTGCGAACAGGGATCGCCCATCGTCGAGTGCCGAGTGTGGGACTCGAACCCACACGTCCTTCCGGACAACGGTTTTTGAGACCGTCGCGTCTGCCAGTTCCGCCAACCCGGCGCACCGGGAGGAAATGATAGCGGGTGGGTGGGGCTGGTACCTAACCGGTTGCTCGGCGACCCGCGCGCGGGCGGTTTGCCCTGGGTATATGCGTTCTATGCCGAAGTGAAAGGTACTCTTTACATCACTCGATAGCGCGGTGGTGAGGTCGATGGTCGGCTTGTTGGACCAACGTCCACACTGCCGCGTGTCGGGACAGGCATCTGAACCAGAGGGGTCACCTATGAGCGAGCGCAGCGAGCGGCCATTAGACGCAGCCACACTTGTGGTCATGCCGGAGCCGAGCGTCAGCGAGGTGGAGGCGAGCGAGCGCAGCGAGCGGCCATTAGACGCAGCCACACTTGTGGTCATGCCGGAGCCGAGCGTCAGCGAGGTGGAGGCATGAGCACAGCAGCAGGGGGCGCAAGTACTAAGCGCGACGCGGGGGCGAAGCGGGTTGTCGTCGCTGAGGATGAGGCGCTCATCCGCATGGACCTGGTCGAGATGCTGACCGAAGAGGGTTATCTGGTGGTCGGTGAGGCCGGCGACGGCCAGCAGGCGGTGGATCTGGCGGTGGAGCATCGCCCGGATCTGGTCATCATGGATGTGAAGATGCCGCGCCGGGACGGTATCGATGCGGCGGCCGAGATCGCGTCGAAACGTGTTGCGCCGGTGGTGATTCTGACCGCGTTCAGCCAGCGTGACCTGGTCGAGCGTGCCCGCGATGCCGGCGCGATGGCGTATCTGGTGAAGCCGTTCACCAAGTCGGATCTGGTGCCCGCGATCGAGTTGGCGGCCAGCCGCTTCCATGAGATCACCGCGCTGGAGGGCGAGGTCGCGAACCTGTCCGACCGGCTGGAGACGCGCAAGCTGGTGGAGCGGGCCAAGGGCGTGCTGATGCAGACGCAGGGGCTTTCCGAGCCGCAGGCTTTCAAGTGGATTCAGCGGACCGCGATGGACCGCCGGACTACGATGAAGGCGGTCGCCGAGGTCGTGTTGGAGAACTTGGCTCCCAAGTGAGGGGCGGGGTCCGCTGAGCGGACCGCAGCCTTCGCGGTGGCGGGGCACGGCGCGATGAAGGTCTGCGTCCGTCTGGGCTCATTAGACGTGGATTTTACGCGCGCGAAACGCAATCGTGAACAAAAATTCGACACGATGTCGCGTTCATGATCCGAATGTGATGCGGAACTAACGTATGAACGCTAAGTTCTGACCGGGCTGACGTGGTCGGCCTCCTCGGTGATCCCGGGGGAGCACAGGACTTAGAGGTGAAACGTGCTTAGTTCGACATGGCACAGTCGTACGACGCGAGGTGTTTTGGCTATCGGCGCTGCCGCCGCGCTGGTGCTGACCGGATGTAGCGACAAATCGACCAGCACCGGTACGGACTCGTCCGGCACCAGCGGCGCGGCCGGGCTGGCCATCGTCCCGGTGGCGCAGGTAGACATCAACGGCAAAGAGGTCTCGAAGACCGACCCGGCCAAGGCCGCCGATCCCGCCGGTGACGGCAAGGCGACCTGCCCGGCCGGTACCGCGATCGCCTTCGCCGGCGCGTTGACGGGCCCGAACGCCGCGCTCGGGATCAACATCCAGATGGGTATCAAGCTCGCGCTCGACCAGCACAACAAGGCCAACGCAGGCTGCAAGATCGAACTGAAGTCGTTCGACACCGAGGGCGACCCGCAGAAGGCCACCCAGGTCATCCCGCAGGTCGTCAACGACAAGTCGATCATCGGCCTGGTCGGTCCGGCGTTCTCCGGTGAGACCAAGGCGACCGGCAAGATCCTCAGCGACGCGGGCCTGGTCTCGGTGACCTCTTCGGCCACCAACGCCACGCTCACCCAGAACGGCTGGACCACCTTCTTCCGCGGCCTCGCCAACGATGACGTGCAGGGTCCGTCGGTCGCGAAGTACCTGACCGGCACCTCGGGCTACAAGAAGGTCTGCGTCGTCCAGGACAACAGCGACTACGGCACCGGCTTGGCCAAGAGCATCACCGAGGGTCTCGGCGCCGCGGCCGACGCCGCCTGCTCGTCCAGCATCAAGACCGGTGACAAGGACTTCTCCGCGACGGTCACCAAGATCGCCTCGGCCAACGCCGACGCTGTCTTCTACGCCGGCTACTACGCCGAGGGCGCGCCGCTGGCCCAGCAGCTGAAGTCCGGTGGCTTCAAGGGTGTCTTCATCGGCCCCGACGGCGTCAACGATCCGCAGTTCCTGTCCCAGGCGGGCAGCGCGGCCAAGGGCGCGATGCTGACCTGCCCCTGTGGTCCCGCCCCGGAGAAGTTCGCCAAGGACTACCAGGCCTTCAACGGCCAGGCGTCCGGCGTGTACTCGGTGGAGGCCTACGACCTGGCCACGATCCTGTCCAAGGGCATCGACGGTGGCAAGGTCACCCGTCCCGACCTGCTCGAGTTCGTGAAGTCCTACGACGGTGCCGGTCTGGCGCGTCAGTACAAGTGGAACCCGAACGGCGAGCTGAGCAACGCGTTGATCTGGATCTACACGGTCAAGTAACCCACACGACGAGATCGCGCAGCACGTACCGGGGTTCGCGCGAATCCCAGTACGTGCTGCTGTGTCGTTCGGGCGAATCTATGAGGGCGAATCGATGAGGGCGAATTAGCGAAATGACTTCAACGGCATTAACCGGCGCTGTACAACTCGCCGGCGGATCAATCGACTTCAACTATGAAGGAGTGATCCACGATTTCTGGCGACTGACCGTCGACGGATTGTCCTACGGTGCGATCTACGCGCTGGTTGCTGTGGGCTACACCCTGGTCTACGGCGTTTTGCGGCTGATCAATTTTGCCCATTCGGAAATCTTCATGCTCGGCTTGTTCGGCCAGTATGTCGGGCTGATGTTGCTCGGGTTCTCGCCCAGCGGTGATGTCTACTCCCAGGGCATCGTGCTCACCATTACCTATCTGGCGTTGGCGATGATCTTCGGCATGGCGGTGTCCGGCGCCGCCGCGGTCGGATTGGAGCGCGTGGCCTATCGGCCGCTGCGCAGACGCGGCGCCAAACCATTGATCTTTCTCATCACCGCGATCGGCGCCTCGTTCGTGATCCAGGAGGTGGTGCACTTCGTGCTGCCGAAGATCTGGCCGAGCCTGGGCGGTACCAACGCCCAGAAGCCGATCATGCTGGTGGAGCCGACCAAGCAGTTCAATATCGGTGGCGCGGACATCACCAACGTGACGCTCGTGATCATCGGCGCCGCAGTCATTCTCGCGATCGCCACCGAGCTGCTGATCAACCAGACCAAGTTCGGCCGCGGCATCCGGGCCGTCGCGCAGGATCCCGATACCGCGACGCTGATGGGCGTCTCGCGGGAGCGGATCATCATGCTCACCTTCCTCATCGGCGGCGTGCTCGCCGGTGCGGCCGCGCTGCTGTACGCGCTCAAGATCCCGAACGGGATCATCTACTCGGGCGGGTTCATCCTCGGCATCAAGGCGTTCAGCGCCGCGGTGCTCGGCGGCATCGGCAACCTGCGTGGCGCGTTGCTCGGCGGCCTGCTGCTCGGGCTGGCGGAGAACTACGGTCAGATCCTGTTCGGCACCGAATGGCGTGACGTGGTCGCGTTCGTGGTGCTCGTGCTGGTGCTGATGATCCGCCCGACCGGCATTCTCGGTGAGAGCCTCGGGAAGGCAAGAGCATGAGTGAGCGGAGCGAACGAATCATGTCACAGCGTGCCTCGCACATGACGGAGCCGAGCGCTAGCGAGGCGCAGTCATGAGCGAGACGAAAACCGTTTCCCCGCCGACCAAACCGGAACGGCCGATGCACGGCGTCGGCGACAGCCTGCGTTCCTGGTGGAGCGGGCTGTCCCGCCCGGCCCAGTGGGCCGTCGGCGTGCCCGCCATCATCGTGCTGGCGTTGCTTCCGTTGTTCCCGCCCCCGTTCCTCGACACTCCGGGCACCAGCTTCGGCGGCGTGATGGCGCAGTTCGCCATGTACGCGCTGCTCGCGGTCGGCCTGAATGTCGTTGTCGGACAGGCGGGTCTGCTCGACCTCGGCTATGTCGGCTTCTATGCCGTCGGTGCGTACACCGTCGGCCTGCTCACCAGTCCGAACAGTCCGTGGAATCAGACGGACGGCGGCTGGCTGAGCGAGGACTGGGCCTGGCTGGCCTGCCTGCCGTTGGCGGCGGCGGTCACCGCGGTGTCCGGTCTGATCCTCGGCACTCCGACGCTGCGGTTGCGCGGCGACTACTTGGCCATCGTGACGCTCGGCTTCGGTGAGATCGTCCGGCTGCTCGCCGACAATCTCGGCGCGGTGACCAACGGCAGCCTCGGCCTGTCCGGCATCGCCTACCCGCACATCGGCGAGTCCGAACACAAGCAGAACGGCGTGTTCTCCTCCGGCAATGTCGGAAACTCGGAGACCTCCAACATCTTCGACAAGGCCAACGCGGGCACCTGGTGGTTCTGGGTCGGCATGATCCTGGTGATCATCGTGCTGCTGATCGTCGGCAACCTGGAGCGCAGCCGCGTCGGCCGGGCCTGGGTCGCCATCCGCGAGGACGAGGACGCGGCCGAGATCATGGGCGTGCCGACGTTCAAGTTCAAGCTGTGGGCGTTCATGATCGGCGCTGCGGTCGGCGGGCTCTCCGGCGCGCTGTACGCGGGGCAGGTGCAGTTCATCAACCCGACCGGGTTCAACATCATCAACTCGATGCTGTTCCTGTGTGCGGTGGTCATCGGCGGGCAGGGCAACAAGCTCGGCGTGATCGTCGGCGCGTTCATCATCGTGTACCTGCCGAACCGGCTGCTGTCGGTGCAGGCCGTCGGGCAGACCGCGGTCGGCTGGGTGCTGATCGTGTTCTCGGTGGCCGTGCTGATCGCGTTGATCGTGGTGTGGCGCAGGTGGGCTCGTGATCAGGAACGGCCGATCCGACTGGGCTATCTGGCCGGGTCGATCGTGGCGATCGTGGTGCTGTTCGTCTTGCTCGGCAATGTGCTGAAGTTCCACGAACCCGGCGCGCAATCGCTCGGCGACTACAAGTATCTGTTCTTCGGTATCACGCTGATGGTGGTCATGATCTTCAAACCGCAGGGCCTGTTCCCGGTCCGGCAGAAGCTGCTCGCCTACGGGCGTCAGGTGTACCAAGCCGTGCGTAAACCGTTCGGCGACGACGCGATCGGGGCGACCCGATGACCGGGCCGGGCGCCGGTGGCGCGCTGTTCGACAACGAGGACATGGCCGCGGGCTACGTGGCCGAACCAGAAGCGGCGCCCAGTGCCGGCGTGGTCGATCTGACCGCGGTGATTCCGGACCTGGCCAACGCCGAGACGGTCGCGGAGGTCGTCGCCTCCAGCCGGGAGATCGAAACGGCCGTCGGTGCGCCCCTTTTGCGCACCGAGGACCTGACCGTGAAGTTCGGCGGTCTGACCGCGTTGGACGCGGTGAGTTTCGAGATCCGCCGCGGCGAGATCCTCGGCCTCATCGGACCCAACGGTGCCGGAAAAACCACCTGCTTCAACGCGATCACCGGCGTCTACCGGCCCGCGTCGGGCACGGTGTACTTCGACGGCGCCCCGCTGACGAAGACCAAGCGCAACGCCATCACCCGGCTCGGCATCGCGCGCACCTTCCAGAACATCCGGCTCTTCGGCGAGATGACGGCCCTGGAGAACGTGGTGGTCGGCACCGACGCCAGGCACAAGACCTCGGTGCCAGGCGCCATCTTCCGCACCACGCGGCACCGGCGCGAGGAGCACGACGCGATCGAGCGGGGCATGGCGCTGCTCGAATTCGTCGGTATCGCACCGAAAGCGGTGGAGAAGGCGCGCAACCTGTCCTACGGCGATCAGCGCAGGCTGGAGATCGCCAGGGCGCTGGCCACCGAGCCGAAGCTGCTCTGCCTGGACGAGCCCGCCGCCGGGTTCAATCCGAGCGAGAAGTCGGCGCTGATGGATCTGATCCGCAAGATCCGCGACGACGGGTTCACCGTGCTGCTGATCGAGCACGACATGCGCCTGGTGATGGGCGTGACCGATCGGATCGTGGTGCTGGAGTTCGGCCGCAAGATCGCGGACGGGCTGCCCGCCGACATCCGGGAGGACCCCGCGGTGATCGCCGCCTATCTCGGTGTGCCCGATGACGGCACCGAGTCGGGGACGGCAAGCGCGCACGGGACGGACGGGTAGGAGCAGCGATGGCATCGCACAGAGAACCGGAACAGCGGACCGTCGAAGTGACCAAGAGCAGTTCCGACGCGCTGCTCGAGGTCACCGACATGGTCGTCAACTACGGCAGAATCCAAGCACTGCATGGGATTTCGCTGCAGGTGGCGGCGGGCGAGCTGGTGACACTGCTCGGCGCGAACGGCGCTGGGAAGACCACCACCATGCGGGCGTTGTCGGGTCTGCTGCCGCTGACCCGCGGTCGAATCATGTTCGAGGGTCGCGACATCACCCACATGAAGGCGCACGAGCGGGTGGGCGAGGGACTGATCCAGGCGCCGGAGGGCCGAGGTGTTTTCCCCGGCATGACGGTGCAGGAAAACCTCGACATGGGTTGCTACGGAAGGCCGTTCAAGCAGAAGGCGGAATACAACAAGACGCTCGACTGGGTGTTCGAGTTGTTTCCGCGAATGTCGGAGCGGCGCAAGCAAGTCGGTGGCACGCTGTCCGGCGGCGAGCAGCAGATGCTCGCCATCGGCCGGGCACTGATGGCGCGGCCGCGGCTGCTGTTGCTGGATGAGCCGTCGATGGGCTTGGCGCCCATGATCATTCAGCAGATCTTCCGGATCATCTCGGAGATCAACCAGCAGGGCACCACGGTGCTGCTCGTCGAGCAGAACGCGCAACAGGCGCTCTCGCGCAGCGACCGCGCCTACATCATGGAGACCGGCGAGGTCACCAAGACCGGCACCGGCCGGGAACTGCTCACCGATCCGTCGGTGAAATCGGCGTACCTCGGCGTCGGATAGTCCGGTGTAAACCCCAGTGCCGCAAGGCGGTCCTCGAGGCATGATCGTGACCATGAATGGTCATGATGAGCTGACAGGTCTGGCCGAGCGGTACTGGGACACCTTCCTGGAGGCCAAACCCAGCGACGCGACACTGCTCGGCGACCGTCGGTTCGACGACCGCATCGAGGATCTGTCCGTCGCGGCCGAGGAGCGTTTGCTGTCGACCTGGCGTGACCTGTTGCGCCAGGTCGACGCGCTCGACGGCGAGGGGCTCGACTCGACCGATCGAGTCACCCGCAGCCTGTTGCGCATCGAATTGTCCGGCGCGATCGACCGGCTGGAGTGGCGGCCGCTGGAAATGGCCTCCGATCAGATGGAGGGCGTGCACGCCTACGCGCTGACGATGGCACCGCAGACCAACGCGCCGACGCCGGGGAGCGCGCGGGCGCTGGTGCTGCGGTATCGGCAGTTCGGCGACATGCTCGGGCAGGCGGTCGTGCGGTTCCGCGACGGGCTCGCCGCAGGCCGCACGCCCGCGCGGATCACCCTGGAACGATCGCTGAATCAGCTCGACGGATACCTGGCCTCGGAGCTGTCGGCGGACCCGTTCGTCACCATCGCCGGTCCGCCGGACTGGGACGGCGAAGCCAACTGGCGGGCCGAATTGACCGACGTGGCAAGGGATATCATTCGCCCGGCGTTCCAGAGCTACCGGGAGGTGCTGTTCGACGAGCTGCTGCCCGCGAGCCGCTCCGACGACAAGCCCGGCCTGTGCTGGCTCGGTGCGGACGGCGAGGACATCTATCGCCGCCAGCTGCGCTACCACACCACCCTGCCCGAACTCGGCGCCGACGAGATCCACGAGCTCGGGCTGACCGAGCTGGCGGCGCTGCGCGAGGAGTACGCGACGATCGGGGAGCGGCTGTTCGGCACCGCCGAGCTCGGCGAGATCTTCGCCAGGCTGCGCGACGATCCGGCGCTGTGTTACGTCGACGGCGAGCAGATCATGTTCGACGCGCGTCACGCACTCACCTCGGCGAATGCCGAGATGGGCAACTGGTTCGGCAGGCTGCCCAAGGAATCGTGCGACATCGTCCCGATGCCGGACTTCCTCGCCGCGGACGCGCCTGCGGCGTACTACTTTCCGCCCGCCGCGGACGGTTCCCGGCCGGGCACCTACTTCGTCAACACCTACCATCCCACCGGTCGCGGCCGGTTCGAGACGGCCGCGGTGGCCTTCCACGAGGCCATCCCCGGCCATCACCTGCAGCTCACCATCGCCAACGAGCTCGACCACCTGCCCCGCTTCCAGCGCCAGTCCTACGCGAACACCGCGTTCGTCGAGGGCTGGGCGCTCTACACCGAGCGCCTCGCCGACGAAATGGGCTTGTACGAGGACGATTTGGGTCGCCTCGGCATGCTCTCCGGCGACTCGTTGCGCTCCTGCCGCCTGGTCGTCGACACCGGCCTGCACGCGAAAGGCTGGACCAGGCAACAGGCCATCGACTTCATGGTCGCCAACGCCCCCGCGGGCATCGCCGAAATCACCACCGAGGTAGACCGCTACATCGGTATGCCAGGCCAGGCCGTCGCCTACAAAATCGGCCAACTCGAAATCCGCCGCCAACGCCTCACCGCCACCGAACGCCTCGGCAGCGACTTCGACATCAAGCCCTTCCACGACACAGTCCTCGGCTCCGGCTCAGTCAGCCTCCCCGTCCTACGCGAACTCGTCGCAACGTTGCTGCCGTGATCGCCTGCCTCAGATTTCGGTCTCGGGTGGGCGGCGGCCCTCGGGGGTGAAGGAGAAGGACGCGGCGAACGGGCCGGTGCCGTAGCGCGCCGCGAGGAGCATCGGTTCGGTGTGCTTCGGCCAGATCTTCGTGTCCGGATCGGAGCCGTTCCACAGATGGAAGAAGACCATTGGGTCTGATTTGTCTTCGGTTGCGTAGGCCAGGGTCTTTTCGTATCGCGGGTTCGTCCCGCCGAACAGCACGCTGGGTTCGCCGTAAGTGTCGAGCACATCGCGCCAGGTGCGGTTCGTCGCGACGAACGTTTCGATCGAAATGCGCAAGCGGGTGTGCTCGTCCGCGGTCAGTGTCCGGTCGAGGCGGAGCCAGCCGCGTTGCCGAGCGGCCTCGGCATACATCGAGGGCAGCGCCGAGCGGAGGTCGTCGGGGAGGTGGCGTTGTAGCGCGCCCTTGACGCCGGTGGGCGTGAAAGCGTTGCGGGCGCGCCAGGATTCGTGTAGGTCCTGTACTCCGTTGTCCGCGTCTTCCAGGAAGAACAGGTGGTCGAAGACTGTCCACAGCGCGGGTTCGCCGCCGTACATCTCCAGTCGGCGCAGCATGAGGTTGACCTGGTCGATCAGGTAGGTATGCATGGCTTCGGCGGAACGAACCATCGGATTCTCGCACTCCTCGGGGCACTGCGGTCGGTACCGCAGCGGAATCGTATGCCGTAGCCCCGCTGTGCGCTGGGGCTGTTCGCAGTCGACGGGGATGAGGCGGGTGTCGGCGTATCACCTTGTCGGTGCTGGTCCCTAGACTCTGGGGCGTGAGTTCACCCACGACTGCTCAGCGTCCTGCCACCGCGTCCGGCTCCGGCGATACCGCGTCGGGTGACCGGCCGACTCTGCTGTTGTTGGACGGGCATTCGATTGCCTATCGCGCGTTCTTCGCGCTACCGGCGGAGAACTTCAAGACGGTGACGGGGCAGACCACCAACGCGGTGTACGGGTTCACCGCGATGCTGATCAACCTGCTGCGCGACGAGAAGCCGACGCACATCGCGACGGCGTTCGACGTGTCGAGGAAGACCTTCCGCACCGAGGCGTACCCGGAGTACAAGGCGAACCGTTCGCAGACGCCGGACGAGTTCCGCGGGCAGGTCGAACTCACCAAGGACGTGCTCGGCGCGATGGGCATCCCGGTGATGGCGATCGACGGCTTCGAGGCCGACGACCTCATCGCCACCTTGACCACGCAGGCCGAGGCGCAGGGCTTCCGGGTGCTGATCGTGTCCGGCGACCGCGACGCCATCCAACTGGTCAACGACAACGTGACGCTGCTGTACCCGAAGAAGGGCGTCTCCGATCTCACCAGGTTCACCCCCGACGAGGTGTTCGCCAAGTACGGCCTCACCCCGGCTCAGTACCCGGATTACGCGGCGCTGCGCGGCGACCCGAGCGACAACCTGCCCGGCATCCCCGGCGTGGGGGAGAAGACCGCGGCCAAGTGGATCCGCGAATACGGCGACCTGAACAGCCTCGTCGACAAGGTGGACGAGGTGAAGGGCAAGGTCGGCGATTCGCTGCGGGCCAACCTGAGCAGCGTGGTGCTCAACCGTCAGCTCACCGAGATGATCCGCGACGTGCCGCTGCCCTACACGCCCGACCAGCTGGCGCAGGCGCCGTGGGACCGCAACAAGATCCATCAGCTCTTCGACGACCTGGAATTCCGCGTGCTGCGCGACCGGCTGTTCGAGACGCTGGCCCCGAAGGAGCCCGAGGCCGAGGCGGGCTTCGAGATCAGCGGCGGCGCACTGGAGGTCGGCGCGGTCGCCGACTGGCTCGCCGAGCACGCGAAAGCCGGTGTCCGGCAGGGCGTCTCGATCGTCGGCACCGGCACCCCCGGCGCCGGTGACGTGCGCGCGCTCGCCATCGCGGCCGCCGACGGCGAGAGCGGCTACATCGACGTCGCCATCCTGACTCCGGAAGACGAAGCGGCCCTTGGCGCTTGGCTCGCCGACCCGGCCGTGCCGAACGCGCTGCACGAGGCGAAGGCCGCCATGCACGCGCTGCGCGGCCGCGACTGGATCCTCGGCGGGCTCACCAGCGACACCGCGCTGGCCGCCTACCTGGTCCGCCCCGGCCAGCGCAGCTTCAACCTCGACGACCTCTCGCTGCGCTACCTGCGCCGCGAGCTGCGCGCCGAGACCGACGAGACCACGCAGCTGTCGCTGCTCGACGACGAGGACACCGTCGACGCCGAGCTCGCGCAGACCGAAATGCTGCGCGCCAGGGCCGTCGCCGATCTCGCCGACGCGCTCGACACCGAACTCCAGCAGATCGAATCCGTGCCGCTGCTGGAGGACATGGAGTTGCCGCTGCTCAGCGTGCTCGCCAATCTGGAGGACGCGGGCATCGCGGTCGACACCGACCAGCTGGAGACGTTGCAGCGTCAGTTCGCCGACAAGGTGTCCGAGGCCGCCAACGCCGCCTACGAGGTGATCGGCAAGCAGATCAACCTCGGCTCGCCCAAGCAGCTGCAGGTGGTGCTGTTCGACGAGCTCGACATGCCGAAGACCAAGCGCACCAAGACCGGCTACACCACCGACGCCGACGCGCTCGAGTCGCTGTTCGAGAAGACCGAGCACCCGTTCCTGCAGCACCTGCTCGAGCACCGCGACGCGACCCGGCTCAAGGTCACCGTCGACGGCCTGCTGAAGTGCGTCGCCGACGACGGCCGCATCCACACCACCTTCAACCAGACCATCGCCGCCACCGGCCGCCTCTCGTCGACCGAGCCGAATCTGCAGAACATCCCGATCCGCACCGACACCGGCAGGCAGATCCGCGACACCTTCGTCGTCGGCGCCGGCTACCAGTCGCTGATGACCGCCGACTACAGCCAGATCGAAATGCGCATCATGGCGCACCTTTCCGAGGACGAGGCGCTGATCGAGGCCTTCAACTCCGGCGAAGACCTGCACACCTTCGTGGCGTCCAAGGCCTTCGACATCCCGATCGCCGAGGTGACGCCCGAACTGCGCCGCCGCATCAAGGCCATGTCCTACGGCCTCGCCTACGGTCTCAGCTCGTATGGTCTTGCCGCCCAGCTGAAGATCAGCACCACCGAAGCCAAAGAACAAATGGACGTCTACTTCGACCGCTTCGGCGGCATCCGCGACTACCTCTACGAGGTAGTCGAGCAAGCCCGCAAGGTCGGCTACACCTCCACCCTCTTCGGCCGCCGCCGCTACCTCCCCGACCTCGACTCCAGCAACCGTCAACGCCGCGAGGCCGCCGAACGCATGGCCCTCAACGCCCCCATCCAGGGCACCGCCGCCGACATCATCAAGGTGGCAATGATCAACGTGCACAAGGCAATCCAAGAAGCAGGCCTGCACTCCCGGATGCTCCTGCAGATCCACGACGAATTGCTGTTCGAGGTAGCCGAAGGCGAAAAGGAACCTCTCGAGGCTCTCGCCAAGGAACAAATGGCCGCCGCCATCCACCTGTCTGTTCCCTTGGACGTCTCCGTCGGCACTGGCCGCAGCTGGGACAACGCCGCCCACTGACTCTGACGATACCGCGCGCCAGCTCGGTCGGCGCGCGGCGTAATCAGCCGAAAGCGACCGATTCGCAGCGGGCCAGACCGGTCAACGGAGGCTCGTGAGAATGCCGAGGCCACCCCTGATCGGTTGGCTGCCAACGACTCTGAACCATCCGGCGACGGCGATGAGCTTGTGAACGGTGGGTTTGCCGGGCCGAAGGTCGGTCGCGGCGGCAGCGATCCGGACCCCGGCCGAGCGTGAACCTCAGGGCAAGGGGTCAGCCGCTGACATGGGCGGTGTTGTCGAGCCAGTGCTGGGCGAGGCGGGTGTCGCCGTCGACGCTGATGTCGGTGGCATCACCGTCGGTGAGCGGGATACGTCGAGTCAAGGCCAGCAGCAGCGATTGTGCCGGGCCGCTCACCGTCACGTCGGCGGGCTGGGTTCCGCGCTGCCACGCCGGTCCGTCAGAGCGCCGTTCGACGAACCAAGCGCCGGTGTCGTCGGCGAGGTCGGTGGCCAGCCACTGCAGGGTCTGTCCGGTGCCCCGAATGGCATCGGCGGACTCGGATCGCTGCATCGCCCAGTTGGGGGAGGTGAGCATCGCGAAGTGGTTGCTGATGAGCGCGGCGGCGATCTCGGCGTCGATGTCGACAGGTCGGTTCGCGGCGTTGGCGGCGTCGAAGCCGTGGACGACCGTCTCGTTGAGCAGGCTGGAAATCCAGAATCGCGTCCCGGATCGCGCGTCCCCGGCAGGGTTGAACACCGGCGCGTCGAGCGCGTCATCGGAGCACGCGTCCGACACCCGCTGCGCGGACTCCGCCAGCCAGGCCTGCCACTCGCTGGGGTCGGCAGGGAGTTCGGCCATCTCCATCGGCAGCTGTGTCGGGTCGGTGATGCGCCGTTCGATGATCTCCGCGACCCAGTGCTGAGTCTGGCCCACATGCTGGACCAGGTCGGTGATGGTCCACTTAGGGGCCGTCGGCACGGCGGCGTCCTGTCCGGCCGCGGCGGCCGATTCCGCTAGGCCTCGGGTGTGTTCGACGATCGCTCGCCGGGCGTGTGCTGCGTTCAGTTCGGTCATTGGATTGCCCTTCCGTAGTTCGTTGCTGGATATGACTGGCCGTGCCGATAGAACTCATCGGTGCCGCGCCAACTCCTCATCAGCGGACACCCGCGTCGCCACAAACCCACCCGCAGTCACAACAACGGCAGCCACTGTCGTAGCGGGTCATGGGCGGTACCTCCGTTGCGGGAGTGGGGTTTTCGGGCGGTGCGAGGGTTTCGGTTCACGTCTTCCCGTCGCCCGAATACCTTCCCACGACCGCGCGCGTCGACAGGATCGGATGTGCGACCGTTGCCCGTGGCAAAGGCCTGTATCTGCGCCGAGAGTTACGTGGGGACGTCGAGAACGGTTTGCCCGTCATGAACCAGGCAGTGGGCGACGTGGCAGCCCACACCGTCGCACCCCAGGACCGCTCAGACCCGATCATCGAATCGCCTTGTAGCGGAAAGCATTCGCGCCTATCCGGCGGCGTCTTTGGCGTATCGGCCTGCGGCGAGAACATCGCCGGTGGAATCGATGGTGGCCGACCGTTTGTTTTGATCCGTCTCAACGCGCGCACAGGCCGATGTGGGTGTTCGGGAACGCCATTGTCAGCCGTCGATGCACCGCATCCGTGGCTTCACTTTGCCCCGGGACCTCGAGTAGGTGGATCAGGTGGACTTCCCCACCAGTGAATACTGTTGTCGTCGACTCGGAGGTTGTGCCGCACCGTGCCCAGCGGTTCGCCGATGTCGAAGTCCGCGACGTTACGGCCATAGCCCCCCGGATCCGGCGCAGCGGTCAACTGTGGGGAGTACATGCTCGAAAACGTGTTGTCGCGAGGGTTATACACCGAGCGCCGCAATCCAAGGCGGCCATCGAAATACGGGGATCGGTAGACAACCACGAACGTCCACTCGTCCTCTACCCACGCATCGTCGACAGCAATGCGCCACGCCTCCGTGGTCGTGCTGGTCATGAGCCGGCTCAGGCACGCGGACACAGCACGCTCGGACCACCGAGGAGAGGCAACCGCAGCGAATACCGCCGCGAGCCGTCGATGTGCATCGGTGATCACTCGTGACTGAGACTCAGGCCGATGGTTCGGCTCGGGATCCACTCGATCATTATGCTGCCGGAACGCCGGCATCGGCTCATGACACAACGGCGCTGAGTGAACCGGCCAGCGAACAAGTTGCGGAGTGGAGGTGGGCCGCAATCGATCTCGTGAACGTCCGGATCTCCGAGCCCGAGCCCGAGCCCGAGCCCGAGCCACGGTGTCCGGCAGCCGTCACGGCGTCGATTCGGAAACCTCGATGCATGGCGCACCAGCGCGACCTCCTACTGCCGAGATGATCACGAAGGCCGAGTTCGTCGAACGCTGTACCTTGGCATACGGTCTCCGGATGCCCGTTTCACCCGATTCCGTGCCGCCCATCGCGGCAGCCCCGGCGACACGCATCGCCGAGGTCGATATCCTGCGCGGATTCGCACTGTTCGGCATCCTGCTCGTCAATGTTTTCGTCGCGACCCAGCTTTGGGAATTCGGTAACGCCCGCGACTATGTGGAGTTCTCGCGCGACAGTGGTCATTGGATGCCTGCGGTGCTCGACGCCCTGTTCTCTGGGCGGTTCTACCTGCTGTTCGCGTTCCTGTTCGGGTACTCGTTCACCCTGCAGATCGCGGCGGCACAACAGGCGAGGGTCTCGGAGCGCGGGCGGCTGCTGCGACGGTGCGTGGCGTTGCTGGCGATCGGGTTCGCGCATGTGTCGTTGCTGTGGCTCGGTGACATTCTCACGTTGTACGCGGTCCTGGGCCTGATCCTGATCGGTTGCCGGAACCTGCGCCCGCGCACCGCTGGAATCACCGGCACCGTGCTCTATGTGGCATCAGTGCTGATGCCCGGCATGGATACGCTCTTTAATGAAGTCTGGGATTTTCTCGGTTTCGCGAGTCTGCACGAGGATTTCACCCACAACTTCGCTGACACCGTGCACGCCCAGGTGACGGTAGGACCGAAGTTCATGCTGTTGACCTGGCTCGGGCAGGGCCTGCCGAGCCTCGGGTTGCTCCTGATCGGCATGGCCGCGGGAAAGCGCGGGTTGCTGCACCAGCCCGACACGCTGTATCGGTGGGCGCCTCGAACACTGCGGATCGGTCTGGTTGTCGGCCTGCCGGTTTCAGCGGTCACCTTCGCCGACGCCATGCGCTGGATTGATGAGCCCGAGAGCTGGCCGGAACTTCAGGCACTGATCAACCCGCTGATGACGTTCGCCTACGTCGCCGCCATCATGCTGCTGGCCGCCCACGCGCCACACCTGCGGCACTACCTCGAATGGCTCGCTCCCGCAGGACGAATGGCGGCGACGAACTACATCGCGCAGTCGGTGGTATTGATGGCTCTCTACTCCGGTTACGGTCTCGCCCTGGCCGACCAGGTACCGCCGACAACGATGGCGGCGCTCGCACTGCTGACTTTCGCCGCGCAACTGTGGCTCAGCAGCTGGTGGCTGCGGCGCTATCAATACGGGCCGGTCGAATGGGCGTTGCGCGCCGCGACCTACCTGTCGATCCCGCCGTGGCGGAAACCATGCTGACCTACCCGGCAGGATTGACCTCGACCGCGCTCGAGGTTGCATAGTGGGTGGATGCGGCTTAATCAGGTGACCGTGGGTAGCACCGATCTCGCTCGGTCCGAGCGGTTCTATCTGCTACTCGGACTGAGACTTATCGTCAAGAACGACCACTACATGCGGTTCGAATGTCCAGACGGCGGCAGTACGTTCTCGGTCGATCTGGTCCAGGCGGTCTCGGACGATGAGCACGTGACTGTGTACTTCGAGACGGATGACCTCGATGATCAATGCGCGCGGTTGATGGACGCGGGCATTGTGTTCGACAGCGTGCCCAGCGACCAGTCGTGGTTGTGGCGGGAGGCGCGGCTTCGCGATCCCGACGGGCATTTACTGTGCCTGTTCTATGGCGGGGACAACCGACGCAATCCACCATGGCGTCTCGCTGATTCAGCACTCAGCTGACGCAACCTATGCCTGCTCGGCACCGGGTAGCCAATAGCGGGCACCATCGCGGGTGCGATCGAGGCGGCCGGACACGACCAGATAGCGGCGTAATGCGACGTAATCATCGAAGATTTCCGCGAGACGCTCGTTGACCTGTCCCTCGGTGTAGAAAACATCCGGCTCGAAACGAGTGCGGGCAATGTGGCTGAGCAGCATCTCCCGCAATGCACGACGCCGCGACTTCAGCGATGGCATCGACACCAACAGGCCATCACGAAAGAGACGATCGATAGCCGGGTCACTACTACCGCTGCCACCATCGGGGCGCGGTCGAACCGGGACCGTCGCCTTCGCCTCATTCATGCCCTCAGTGTCATGCGACCACTCGCGCTATCGCAACCGCATTTCGAGCCGGTCACACGACAGTTCGGCGGACCCGAACGTGTGTCGTTCAATTGAGTTGGGCGCCAGCGGGAGTGGTGGTGCCGCGTGCGGTGAGCGCGGCAAGCACTGTCGTCCTCAGCGCCGAATCGAGCCGCCAACCGGGACGGAGGCAACGTGGTCGGCGGCATGGAATGCTGAGCCGATGCGGTTGATCGGTAACGACGGGTATGGGGTGGAGCTGGGAGTGGTGGATTACCAATTCCCGGATGCCGTCTATCCGCTCGAGCGGCGTAGCTGGCTGGTCATCAAAGGGACCGGATATTCGCCGCAGGGAACATGGTCTTTCCGTTGGCAAGCGTTGACTCCGGAGGACGCCATAGAGCTGGGGCGGTGGCTTCGGCATACGACGGAACTGGCTGTCGATAGCAACGAACACCCAAGCGCCGCACTGAGTTTCATCGAGCCGAACCTGTCCTTTTCCGCCATAAGGACCGACCCGAATCTGATCGATCTGAGCATCGGATTGGATTTGGAGTTCTCGCCACCATGGCGATACCACACACGCGCCTTCGATCCGTTCGTCATCCGAAGTCGGTTCACCACCGAATCCGTGTTGACCGCAGCGGACGATTGGACCGCCGAGATCGGCCCCTTTCCACCGTGAGGAGCGCGGTCCGAGCTTCCTCTTCTCGGCGGTTCGAATCAGGTCAGGGCTGGATGTTCTCCAGGTCCTCCAACAGGCTGGGGTGCTTCGGTTCCCAGCTGAGCGCCTGGCGGGTGTGGGTGCTGCCGGCCGAGGGAATCGCCGAGGCGCCGAGTAACGCCACTCCGCTCGAGGCAGTCGCCGCCGGTCTCGAACGCGCCGCGAGCGCGATGGGCCCGACGAATCGCGAGCTCGCCCCGCGCTTGAAGGCGGCGATCGCCTCCAGCGTCGAACTTCAGGAGCGTGACGCCCGCGAGAGCGTCAGCCTCGCGGCCGCGATGACCACCGCGCTGATCGCGCGCGGCCTGCCCGATCCGACCGCGGCGCTCGCGAGTGAACTGGGCCTGCTCGCCTTCAAGCGCGGGTACGCCGAATGGTCCGAGGGAGACGCCGACGACGAGCTCGCCGGATACGCCCTGGCGGCCTTGGACGAGCTGCGGGCGGCAAGCGCGTCGCTGGGCTGACCAGACAACTCCCCAGTTGGCCATTGCCGCATGTCAAACGGTGGGGAACAACGGCTTTGGGTTGTGCAGTCGAACAGTTCGTATCGTTGCCTTGCCCCCCGCTGCTTCTCGCCACTGCACGTAGCCATTTCTGGTAAACGGCAGTGTTTTTCACACCTTCGCGCCGCTGCTGTTCCCTCTCCCTGGAGCAAAAAATGATCCGCGCCCGTGCATTGCAGGCAACCTTCGCCGCACTCGTGACCGCCTTGCTGCCCGCCACCGCCGCCATTGCCGCGCCCACCCCGGCACCCATCGACTATGTCGCACTTGGCGACTCCTATTCCTCGGGCGTCGGCACCGGCGACTACCGATCCGACAGCGGCGACTGCCTCCGCAGCGACGCCGGCTACCCCGCACTATGGGCGAAATCCCATACCGTGGGCGTCTTCTCCTTCAAAGCCTGCAGCGGCGCCACCACCCAGGACGTACGCACCGGCCAACTGAATACGCTGAACGACCGGACCGGGCTCGTCACCATCTCCGCCGGCGGCAACGACGCCGGTTTTTCCGACATCCTGCGCTCCTGCGTATTCCCGGCCAGTGACGCCGCTTGCGACGCGGCAGTAAACAAGGGCATCACTTTCGCCAACCGCACCTTGCCCGGCCGCCTCGACGGTCTCTACCAAGACATCAAAGCCAAGGCGCCCAAGGCCAAGGTCGTCGTCCTGGGCTACCCCCGGCTCTTCGAACGTGACACGTGCCCGCTGAGCTTCAGTCTCCACAAACGCGACGCCCTCAACCACGGAGCCGACGAACTCAACCGAGTCACCGGAACCCGCGCCCAGTCCGCCGGATTCACCTTCGCCAACCCGAGCCCGCGCTTCGCCGGACACGGAATTTGTGGCGGTGATCCGTGGATCAACCAACTGAACATCGGCGACCCGGTCGAGTCCTATCACCCCGACGCGGAGGGCTACGCCCGCGGCTACCTGCCGACACTGAACTCGGCTACCGGGCAACAAAGCCTTGATTCCGTAACTGCGAACGGGTCGTAACCGCCGATGCCCGCGTTCGGCTCTTCTCCAGGAAAAGCCGACGCGGGCTCGGTATGTCAGAATTCGCGGGTGCGAAGCCCCGCGATCGAGGCCGCTGTGGGTAGTGACATCGGCAAACGCTATTCGGCGAATTTCGATGTCACCTACCTACGTGAACAACCGCTGCTGGCCGTGGTGGCCGACGGTATGGGCGACGGCCCGGGCAGCGCGGCCGCCGGACGAACCGCGGTCGATATCTTCGTCGGCTACCTCACACGAGACCCAGAACCAGGACCGGACACCTTCCGTGCCGCAGTGGCCGCGGCGGACGCCCGAGTAAGCCAAATCGGCCAGGAATTGCGGAGTTTGGCCGGATGCACGCTGACCGCCATGGTAGCGACGCCGCAGGGCTACTGGCTCGTTCAGGTCGGTGACTCGCGCGTGTACCGGTTGCGCGGCGGACTGCTCGAACTGTTGACGACGGACCACACGATGGCCTGGCTCGGAGCCGTAAACGGTTGGTACCCTTTCGATTCCGCGCAGGCCGCGTCTGCGCGCTACCACTTGACCCGCTACATCGGTCTCGGCGCAGTCGAACCCGACGTACTGAGCGTGACCATGCGCCCAGGCGACCGCTACCTACTATGCTCCGACGGAGTATCCGAGCAGGTCAGCTACGACGAACTCCGCACCTTCCTCCACCGCGACGAGCCCCCGCAATCGGTCATCACCAACCTGCTGACCGCCTGCGACAGGGCGGGTGGCAACGACAACGCCACCGCCATCGTCATCCGCGTCGACTGATCAGGCCAATCGAAACCATCTACCCCCTCCGCTTGTCCAGCAACATATCTCGGGTGTCTCGGGGTGCGATCACGGCAAGCAGATCGCGAGGATGACAAAGACGACCCCGAGAGCTATGAGACCACCGCCGGTATATATCAGCGCACGCCCGGCCCACCTGGTAACCCGGTCTGGGAGCAGACCCGTCAGCACGAGAAGACAACCGCTCGCCATGAACACCCCGAATCCGCCGAAGATGGTGGCGAGTGCCAAACCTGAGAACGCGGTTCCGAGCCCAACGGCATTGATGGCGTCGGAGTTCCCGCTGACCGCGATTCGGGTACCGGGCGCGTGCGGTCCGCCTTGTAGCGACAGCGTGATCGAGGCGGGTCGTTCGTCAGCGGGAATGAATATCCCGTCGCACAGAGCCGGTTGGCGGCCGTTGCGACCCTTACTCGGCTGGCAACTTTCGACGACGAATGTGCCTGGATATCCCGACAGGCCAAGCGCGCGAGCGGCGGTTCCGCTGCCCTCGCTGATCGGAAAATAGGTCCCGATCGCCATGCCAATGCCGAAGAGCCCCAGCGTGATCCGAACCGCATGAGCTCGGCCCCGGGGCTGCCGCCCCGCATCTTCGTGCACGACTGGAGCGTACCGACGGCGCCGCACGTCGCTATGTGAGGTGAGCATGTGTCGCTCTCACCACGCCAGTAAACGAATCACGGTGAGCGGGACCGGTTCGGGTGGGGCCGGGCGAGCCTATGGTGAGCCACGCCACACATAAGCGCATACGTATCCACGCATGCCGACCGCAGGGGACCACCCAATGACTGTGACCGATGAGTACCTGCAGAACAACGCTACCTACGCGAGCACCTTCACCGGGCCGCTGCCCTTGCCGCCTGCCAAGCATGTCGCGGTGGTCGCGTGCATGGACGCCAGGCTGAATGTCTATGGCGCGCTGGGCATCAACGAGGGGGAGTCGCACGTCATCCGCAACGCGGGCGGTGTGATCACGGCCGACGAGATCCGGTCCCTCGCCATTAGTCAGCGGCTGCTGGGCACCCGCGAGATCATCCTGATCCACCACACCGATTGCGGCATGCTCACGTTCACCGACGACGACTTCAAGGCGTCGATCCAGCAGGACGTCGGCATCAAGCCGGAATGGGCGGCCGAAGCGTTCTCCGATCTGGAAACCGATGTGCGCCAATCGATTGCTCGCATCGTCGCCAGCCCGTTCGTGCCGCACAAGGACTCGATCCGCGGGTTCATCTTCGATGTGGCCACGGGCAAGCTGAACGAGGTCCTCGCCGACTGACCCGCCGAACACCGCACGAGATCCGGGTCTGCGGGCCCGGATCTTGTCGTTTCACCGCACTCCGCCGATCGACACGCCGCCCCGACACGCGCTCCCGAGATGTCGGGAGCATGACGCGCAGCTGAACATGTGCCGCACCGCACCGCCGTGATCGGCCGAACCGCCACCCAGCGCCCCTGAGCTGCACGAACGCTACCGGCCAGTAGACAAATCGGGCATCAAATATGGTTGCTATTGCGCCGAGATGTCCCTATCCTCAAGCGCGTGCCGAATCCCGCCGACCGCCACAGCGCAGCGCTCACAGTCGCAGACCGCGACAGCGCCGTGCTAATTCCGCTTACCGCGATGGTGGCGCCCCGGCGAATTCTCCTCGTAGTAACCCGCCGTAGCGGGGTCTGATTCGGACCGGCCCCCTCGCTGCGGGCTGAACGACTTGTTAGTGCTGGTCCCCTCTGTCAACTGAGCCACGACATTCCTCGGGAAGACCTACTTTCAAATGACAATCCTCACTCTCGATACCCACACGTTCCATGCCGCCGCGCCCAAGGGTCTGCGCCACGAAAGCGCCGACCTCACCCCGGCGCAATTCCACGACCGCTACTGCGAACACACCGGGCCGATCAAGCTCGGCGAATGGTCGCCCGCGGGTAGCCGCAGCGCCGATTTCGCTGTCACGCTGGAGTTCACCGACCACCTGCGCACGGTGGTCGCCTCCGGCAGCCTCGTCGCGGCAATGACCTCGGCCCTCTATGAGGAGGGCTATCACGTCGAGATCCTGCAGTTCCACCAGCGCCGCACCAGTGAGGGCACCGCGACCTTCGTGCAGTGCGAGTGCAACGGCAGGCGCGGCTGGGGTGCCGCGTTGGCCGACGACAGCGCCGAATCGACGGTTCGCGCGATGATTGCCGGAGTCAACAAGCTCGGCAGCTGACCACAAGCAAAAGGGCCGTTCCTCTCAGCTGAGAGGAACGGCCCTTTGTGGTTCGGCGTGCTTACTGCTCGGCGCCGGCCTGCTGCTCGGCGAGCTGCTTGCGCACCTCGTCCATGTCCAGCTCCTTCACCTGGGTGACCAGGTCCTCCAGCGCGGCGGGCGGCAGCGCGCCCGGCTGCGCGAACACCAGCACACCCTCGCGGAAGGCCATGATGGTCGGGATGGAGCGAATGTTGGCGGCGGCCGCGAGCCCCTGCTCGGATTCGGTGTCGACCTTGGCGTGCACGACATCGGCGTGCTTCTCCGAAGAGGCCTCGAAGGTCGGCGCGAAGCTCTTGCACGGGCCGCACCACTCAGCCCAGAAATCGACGAGTACCACGTCGTTTCCGGTGACTACCTCATCAAAATTCTGCTGGGTCAGCGTCTGGGTGGCCATGACGTCCTCTCGTATTCGGTGTGCCAGCTACAACGCCGACAGTTGCCTATATCTTCCACGGACAAAATGGGCGGCGCACGGATGCGGCTTACCCGCGGTAGGCGACCGGCTCGGTTTTTGTCGCTGCCGCTGAGTTGTCCTCAGTAGGGTTCTTCCCCGGCAGCGGCCGCCTGACACCCGAAATTCGACCAACCGCGCGATCTCCAGAAAATAGCGGTTGCCGCGCCGACGGTGGGTCGGTTCGTCGACGGGGGGAGCGCGGCGCGAGGATGATGCCGTGACCGAGTGTGGCGAACGACCAAGAGGGACATCGACCGGAGAACTGTCGTGAGCGCGACCGAACCGGCGCTGCGGCTCGGGCTGATCGACGGCGACGGCATCGGCCCGGAAGTGGTGCGTGCCACCCGGCAGGTCGTCGACGAGGCGGTGTCGGCGGCGGGTGCCGCGCCGATCGAATGGGTGCCGCTGCCCATGGGCCATCGCGCCATCGAGGAACACGGCGACCCGCTGCCCGAACAGACCCTGACCGCCCTGGACAGCGTCGACGCTTGGATCCTCGGCCCGCACGATAACGCCTCCTACCCGGCCGAACACCGCACTTCGGTCGCGCCGGGCGGTGCCATTCGCAAGCGGTTCGGCCTGTACGCCAACATCCGCCCGGCTCGTGCGTTCGCCGGTGTCCGGGCGATGGCACCCGAGATCGACCTGGTGATCGTCCGGGAGAACAGCGAAGGCTTCTACGCCGACCGCAATATGTTCGCCGGATCGGGGGAGTTCCGGCCGACCGAGGACGTCGCCATGATGGTCGGCGTGGTCACCAGGCAGGCCTGCGAGCGGATCGCGCACGAGGCCTTCCGACTCGCCTCGTCCCGGCGCAAGCGGCTGACCATCGTGCACAAAGCCAACGTGTTGCCGATGACGATGGGCCTGTTCCGCGACGTCTGCTATGAAATTGCCCACGCATATCCCGGCGTCGAGGTCACCGACGAACACGTCGACGCGACGGCCGCACACCTCGTCCGCGCCGCCGCCGACTACGACGTCCTGGTGACCGAGAACCTCTTCGGCGACATCCTCTCCGACCTCGCCGGTGAGCTGAGCGGCTCGCTCGGTCTGGCCGCCTCGCTCAACTGCTCGGCCACCCACGCCATGGCACAGGCCGTGCACGGCGCGGCACCGACGATCGCCGGACACAACCGCGCCAACCCCGCCGCGCTGCAACTGTCCGCGGCAATGCTGTTGCGTTGGTTGGGGACTCGCGATAGCGAAAGCACACTGCGGCACGCCGCTGAGCGGGTCGAACGTGCCATTGCGGCCACGTTCGAAGCGGGCATCGCCACTGCGGACCTGGGCGGACTGGCGTCGACCAGCGAGTTCACCGAACAAGTTTGTGCTAGGGTCCACCGCCGGTAGTCAGAGTGTGGTAGCCCGGAGTGTTCAGCAAGGAACGGATGAAACTTCCGTTACTGTCCAGCACGAAGCGTCTCGGTCGCTTAGATTGCCAACGGGTGGTGACACCCGGGTTTCTTGAATCCGAAATGTGGAGGGCTGCTGTGTCTGTTCGATCGGTTCTTGGCAGGCGCGCCCTGCAGGCGGTGTGCGTACTCGCCGTAGGCGCACTTGCCCTGGCGGGCTGTAGTAATTCCGAAGACTCCGGACCAGCGGTGCAGAAGGTGGGGGGAATCGAGAAGGTCGATTCCATCGCCGCGCAGCTCCCCGACAAGATCAAGCAGTCCGGCAAGCTGATCGTCGGCGTGAACATCCCCTACCAGCCCAACGAGTACAAGGATCCGAGCGGCAAGATCGTCGGCTTCGATGTCGACCTGATGGATGCCGTCGCCGCCACCCTCGGCGTCAAGGCCGAGTACCTCGAGTCCGCGTTCGAGAAGATCATTCCGACCATTCAGGCCGGCACCTACGACGTCGGTATGTCCTCGATCACCGACTCCAAGGAACGCGAGCAGCAGGTCGACTTCACCACCTACTTCAGTGCCGGTATCCAGTGGGCGCAGCAGAAGGGCAAGCCGGTCGACCCGGACAACGCCTGCGGCAAGAAGGTCGCCGTGCAGGCCACCACCGTGGAGCACACCGACGAGGTGCCCGCCAAGAGCGCCAAGTGCGTCGCCGAAGGCAAGCCCGCCATCGACATCAAGGCCTTCGATGAGCAGAGCGCCGCGACCAACGCCCTGGTGCTCGGCCAGGTCGACGCGATGTCGGCCGACTCCCCGGTGACCGCGTACGCGATCAAGCAGAGCGACGGCAAGATCGAAAAGGCCGGTGCCGCTTTCGATTCCGCGCCGTACGGCTGGGCCGTGCCGAAGAGCTCGCCGCTGGCCGCGGTGCTGCAGAAGGCCGTGCAGAGCCTGATCGACAGCGGTAAGTACCTGGAAATCGCGAAGGCCTGGGGCGTCGAGGAAGGCGCGATCACCAAGTCGGTCATCAACGGCGCCGCGAGCTGATCGATGACGTCGAACGAAACCATGCCGGCGCCCGGCGACCCCGGGCCCGGTGCGGCAGACCCATCCCAGGAGCCGGAACCGATCAAAGCGGTTCCGCTGCGCAGGCCCGGTCGGTGGATCGCCGCCGCGGTCATCCTGGTGCTCGTCGGACTCTTCGTCTACGGCGCGGCGACGAACGAGGCCTACAAGTGGAACACCTACGGTAAGTACCTGTTCGACACCAGGATCCTCAACGGTGTGGTGGTCACGCTCGAACTGACCGTGCTCGCCATGGCGATCGCCGTCTCGCTCGGCACGTTGCTCGCGGTCATGCGGTTGTCGCCGAACCCGGTGCTGCGCGCCGCGTCCTGGGTGTACCTCTGGATCTTCCGTGGCACACCGGTTTTCGTGCAGTTGGTGTTCTGGGGCTTGTTCCCGTCGCTGTACAAGCACATCGTGCTCGGCATCCCGTGGGGACCGCATTTCATCGATCTGGATGTCCAGAGCCTGCAGGCGGCGTTCCTCTTCGCCGTGATCGGCCTCGGCCTGAACGAGGCCGCGTACATGGCCGAAATCGTCCGTGCCGGAATCAATTCCGTCGGTGAAGGGCAGCGCGAGGCGTCGACCGCGCTCGGCATGTCCTGGAGCATGACCATGCGCCGGACGGTGCTACCCCAGGCCATGCGGGTGATCATCCCGCCGACCGGCAACGAGCTCATCGGCATGCTGAAGACCACCTCGCTGGTCACCGCACTGCCGCTGAGCACCGACCTCTTCGGCCGGGCCCGTGACATCTACGGCGTCAACTTCCAGCCGGTCCCGCTGCTGCTGGTCGCGGCAACCTGGTACCTCATCGTCACCAGCGTGCTGATGGTCGGGCAGTTCTACCTGGAGCGCTACTACTCGCGCGGCCTGTCCCGGCAGTTGACCGGCAAGCAGCTGCAGGATCTTGCCGACGCCCAGACGATCGTGAGGGCGAAATGAGTACGGACACATTCAAAGACGCCCAGCCGATGATCCTCGCCGACCGGGTATGCAAGAACTTCGGCGCGTTGCAGGTGCTCAAGGGTGTCTCCCTGGAGATCGGCCGCGGCGAGGTGCTGTGTGTGATCGGGCCCTCGGGTTCGGGCAAGTCCACCTTCCTGCGCTGCATCAACCATCTCGAAGAGGTGAACGCGGGCCGGCTCTATGTGGACGGCGAGCTCGTCGGCTACGAGGAGAAGAACGGCAAGCTCTACGAGCTGCATCCGCGTGAGGCCGCCCGGCAGCGGCGCGAAATCGGCATGGTGTTCCAGCATTTCAATCTGTTCCCACATCGGACGGTGCTGGAGAACGTGATCGAGGCGCCGACCCAGGTCAAGAAGGTGCCCAAGGCCGAAGCGCTGGCCAAGGCGAAGGAGCTGCTCGACCGAGTCGGCTTGGTGGAGAAGGCGAATGCCTACCCGGCCCAGCTGTCCGGCGGCCAGCAGCAGCGCGTGGCCATCGCCCGTGCGCTCGCCATGGACCCGAAGCTGATGCTGTTCGACGAGCCCACCTCCGCGCTGGACCCGGAACTGGTCGGCGAGGTGCTCCAGGTCATGCGCGAACTGGCCAAGTCCGGCATGACCATGGTCGTAGTCACCCACGAAATGGGTTTCGCCCGTGAGGTAGCCGACAAGCTGGTCTTCATGGACGGCGGCGTCATCGTCGAAGCGGGCGCCCCCCGCGAGCTCCTGGCCAACCCCAAACACGAACGCACCCAAGCGTTCCTGTCCCGGCTGCTCTAGGCGCCCCCGTCCGGGGGCCTGGACGTCTCACAGAGCGTCCACACGCCTCACAGGGTTACAGCCCTTGTGTATAGCCGCTGTGAGGCGTGTGGACACTCTGTGGGTCTTACTCAGCGCCTGACGTGTGTGGATCGGGGAGCGGCCGACCACTCGATCGAGCCGCCTGGCAGGTTCATGCGGTGTGGCGTGCAGTGGTTCGCGTCCCTTTGCCGCCCAGCGCGATACGTAGTTGGCCCAGTAGCACTTTGGCGGCGGGGCCTGCGGGGCGGTCGGTGCGCCACACCAAGGCCAGTCGGCCGCGTAGTTCGGGTTCGGTGATGCGGATGGTGCGGACGCCGAAAGCTGTTGCCTCCGCGGGGGTCAGCCCCGGTACAACGGCGATGCCGAGCCGGCGGGCGGCCAGTTGGAGCAGGAGTGGGGGAGCGGCGGCCTCGAAGGCGACATTCGGCTCGAATCCCGCTGCTGCGCAGGAGCGTTCGAAGACGCCGCGGATGCCGGTGCCTCGCGGGAGGCAGATCAGTGGGTGATCGCGTAGGTCGTTGAGGGGGATGTCGTCGCCGTGTGTCCGGTCGTCGGCGGCTACCGCGGCGACGATCGAGGTTTCCAGCACCACGTCCACCCCGATGGTGGAATCCATTGACGCGCCGGTCATTCCGATCAGCGCGACATCCAGCTCGCCCTGGCCGAGCATGGCGAGCATGCGTTCCGAGGTGTCCTCGGTGAGGCTGATGCCGACCTCGGGGTGATCGTCGTGGAAGTCCGCCAGGACGGCGGCGACGTTGAGTTCCTCGGTCGCTGCACCGGAGATCAGGCCGACGCGCACGTGGCCACGCAACAGACCGGCGAATTCGTCCACCGTCTCGGTGATGCGTTCGGTCGCGGCGAGCGCGGCGCGGGCGTGCTTCAGCACCGCCGTCCCGATCTCGGTCGGTGTCACCGTCCGACCACGGTCGAGCAGTTGCTGGCCGAGCTCGCGTTCCAGCTGGCGGATCTGCGCGCTGAGCCCTGGCTGAGCCAGGTGCAGGCGGGCCGCGGCGCGGGTGAAATTCGCTTCCTCGACCACGGTGACGAAGTAGCGGAGCTGACGCAGTTCCATAACTGATAATTCTAGCTTCGATACGATCTATCTGTTGTACTTCTCACTCGGCGGCGGGCATCGTCGAACGCATGGGAAACAACGCAGAGCACACCGCAGACACCTTCACCGGCCCGGTCTTCCGCCCCGGTGACGCCGGATACGACGAGGAGATCGCCGGCTTCCAGACCGCCTACACCCACCGGCCCGCGCTCGTTGTCGGCGCCGTGCACGCCGAGGATGTCCGCGCTGCGGTGGAATACGCTGCGCGGCACGGTCTTCCCGTCGCGGTGCAGGCGACCGGCCACGGGCTGTCGGTCGCGGCCGACGGGGGAGTGCTGATCAGCACCCGTAGGATGACCACCCTCGAGATCGACCCGGCGAACCGCTCCGCACGTATCGGCGCGGGAGTGCGCGCCGGTGCGCTGGTCGAGGCGGCCGCGGCGCACGGACTCGCGCCACTGAACGGTTCCTCACCATCGGTCGGCGTCGTGGGCTACCTGCTCGGCGGCGGAATCGGCCTGCTGGCAAGGGAATTCGGCTACGCCGCCGACCATGTCCGCGCCATCGAACTGGTCACCGCGGACGGCCGGGTGCGTAGGCTGGTCCCCGGCGACGAACTGTTCGGCGCGGTCCTCGGCAGCGGCGGCAACTTCGGCGTGGTCACCGCGATCGAATTGGGCCTGTTGCCCGTCGCCGAGGTCTACGGCGGCCAGCTCATGTTCGACACCCCGCTGGTCGAGCAGGCCCTCGACGTCTGGAAGCAGTGGACCGCAACGGTTCCCGACGAACTGACCTCCACCGTCGCCATGCTGACCTTCCCCGACATCCCGCAGGTCCCCGCACCGCTGCGCGGCCGCTACGTCGCGTCGTTCCGCATCGCCTTCAACGGTCCCGCCGAGGAGGGTGAGCGGCTGGTCGCCCCGCTGCGCGCGGTGGGCGAGCGGCTGAAGGACGACCTGCGCACCATGCCCTACGCCGAATCGCACACCATCCACAGCGACCCCGACCACCCGCATGCCTATGCGGCCACCAACGCGCTGCTCAGTGAGCTCAACGGAGATACGTTGTCCGCCTTGCTATCCGCCGCGCGCCCGGACTCCGGCGCGGACGCGGTCATCGACATCCGTCATCTCGGGGGCGCGCTGAGCAACCCGAGTGAGACCGTCGTCAACCATCGCGCCGCCGCCTACATCGTCCGCATCATCACCGACCCCGCCGACGAGACCGCGGCCAAGGACAAGATCCGCACCGCACTCGCCCCATGGACCGTCGGCCACAGCCTCAATTTCCTCTACGGCGCGGGCGCCGACGCCGACGAGGCTCAAACCCAGGCGGGCTACTCCGGCTACACCTACCAGCGCCTCGCGAACCTGAAGGCAAAGTACGACCCGCACAACATGTTCCGCTTCAACCGCAACATCCGCCCCGCCAACTGATCCACTGCCCCGGGAACCTCCGTGTGAGATTCCCGGGGTTTTCGCTAGTGCCGCGGACGCCGGTCGTCTGCTATCTTCGTGATATCACTTTGATACCTGGAGGATGTCATGAAGCTTCGGCCCGCATTACACGTCAACGGCTTCTTGGTGCTGGTGGCGTGGCTGGTGCTCACCCTCGTCTTCGGCGGTGGCGCCGCGCTCGGCTACGTCGCGATGGCCCAGCACCACAACGTGCCCGCACTGATCGGCGCGATCGTCGCGAGCTTCGTCGTGTTCGTACTGCTGCTCGCGGCGACCGGGCTCATCGTGGTGAACCCGAATGAGGCGCAGGTCGTTCAGTTCTTCGGCCGCTACGTCGGTTCGGTGAGCGAGCCCGGCTTCTTCTCGGTGCTGCCGCTGACCGACCGCAAGCGAATCTCGTTGCGCGTGCGTAACTTCGAGACGCAGAAGCTGAAGGTCAACGACGCCGACGGCAACCCGGTCGAGATTGCCGCCGTGGTGGTCTACCGCGTGGTCGACAGCTTCAAGGCCGCGTTCGCCGTCGACGATTACGAGGAGTACGTGCAGACCCAGTCCGAGGCCGCGGTCCGGCATCTCGCCACCACGCACCCCTACGATTCGCACGACGACAGCCGCACCAGCCTGCGCGACGGCGCCGAGGTGGCCGAGGAACTCACCGTCGAGCTGCGCGACCGCACCCTGCTCGCGGGCATCGAGGTGCTCGAAGCCCGGATCACCCACCTCGCCTACGCGCCGGAGATCGCCCAGGCCATGCTGGTCCGCCAGCAGGCCGCCCAGGTGGTCGCCGCCCGCACCCAGATCGTCGAGGGCGCGGTCGGCATGGTCGGCCTCGCGCTCGACAAGCTCACCGAGCAGGGCGTGGTGGAGCTGGACGAGGAGCGCCGCGCCACCATGGTGTCGAACCTCCTGGTTGTCCTCTGCGGCGACCGAGCCATCCAGCCCGTCGTGAACACCGGCTCCCTCTACAACTGAGCGCCGACGCCATGGCCGAGCGCAAGAAGCTCCTGCTACGGCTCGACCCGGCCGTCCACGAGGCCATCGCCAAGTGGGCGGCCGACGACCTACGCAGCATCAACGCCCAAATCGAATACGCCCTACGCCTCGCCCTTGAACAGGCGGGCCGCAAACCGAAATAACCGACCGAAGGCGACCTTCCTCCGTTCAGACGGGGTGGAGGTCGCCTTCGGTCGTTGTTCGACGGGTGCGGACCATGCCGATGGGGGCGTGTTGTCGGGCGGCTACCGTGAGGGCGTGCCAATCACGTTCGACACCAGTGGGCTTCAGCCGATCGACAGCAACTCGTGGCGCGATCCGAGTGCCGGGGACATCGTCACGATGACCTACTTCGATCTGGTCCCTGACCTGCCCGCGCCGCTGGACGACGTGGACGTGCTGCGGCGTGGGTTGGCGGAGCGATCCGCCGAATCCGGTTGCCTGATCGAGGCTTTCGTCATCTGGGTGGACCGGGAGCCCGCACTGCTGCGGATGGAGAAGTTTCCGCTACCGAACCAGCCGAGCGGCTTGGCTTTTGTCGCCTCGATCATCGTGCCGAAGGATCGCTGCAGCGCGGTATTCCAGATCCTCTGCCCGGAGACCGGCACCACCGGCGTCCGCGAAGCCGTCCTGATGTCGCAGATCGGCTACGAAAACATGTTCCCGCCGCACCCGTACGCACCGGGTCTCAGCGGCCGACTGCCCTACAACGCCGCCGACGACATGCGCTGGGACGAGCAATTCCCCGACCACCCGCTCACCCGAGCCCGCCGCTGGGTCGCCCGCACCGTCCCCACCGCCCAACTCGCCCCCGGCTTCGCCGCCCTACCCCCGTTCGCAGGCCCGCTACGGTCCTGACCGAGGACCTGTTGCGCCCGTACCGCCCAGCAAACCGCGATGGTGCAGCTCGCCGCGCACGCGTTGTCCCGCCGCGCACGAGTTGTACAGCTGAGCGCGAATTGTGTAGCTGTGCAGCCGCGCACGAGTTGTGCTGCTGCGCACGGAATTGCTGGCAATCTCGTGCGCGGCTTGCGGAAACGTGCGCAGGAGGCGGGCTTGGGCCGCCTACGCCGGCTTCTCCGTGATGAAGATGGCGGTGCCGGGGAAGATCTCGCCGCGTAACGGGCTCCACTGGCCCCACTCGCGGTCGAGCCATTCCGGCCAGTCCGGTTCCACGATGTCCACCACCAGCAGCCCGGCCGCGACGATCTCGCGCACCCGGTCGCCGATAGTGCGGTGATGCTCGACGTAAGTCGGCTCACCATCGGCGTCGACCTCTACATAAGGAGTGCGGTCGAAGTAGGGGATAGCGGCAGTGAGCCCCGCAGGGCCGGGATCGTCGGGAAAGATCCAGCGCATCGGATGGTTCACCGAGAACACCCAGCGCCCACCGGGGCGCAGCACGCGGGCGACCTCGCGCATCACCTGTTCCGAATCGGCGACGAACGGGATCGCGCCGAACGCCGAGCAGGCCAGGTCGAACGATTCGTCGGCGAAGGGCAGCGTCTCCGCGCCCGCCTGGATCAGCGGCACCTGCGGCCCGCCGCGTTCCATCGCGGCCCGGCCACGTTCCAGCATCCCCATCGACAGATCGAGCCCGACCGGATGCGCGCCCTGCCCGGCCAGCCAGCGCGCGCACGGCGCCGACCCGCAGCCGATCTCCAAGATCCGCTTACCGGCAATGTCCCCGAGGAATCGCATATCGCCCTCGTGCAGCCCTTCCGGGCACCAGACGAATTCGCCGTCTGGGGAATCGACGCCGAGGAAATCGGCGTGCGTCTCGTGGTACTGGCCCGCGTCGGCATCCCACCAGCGGCGGCTGGCTTGCTGACTAGCGGCGGAGCCGATCCGGGTGCGCGCGGTACCCGCGGTTCCGAGCAGTGTGTTTGCCTCTGCATGGCGATCTTCCGACACGCCGCCAGCGTATCCCGGCGTGGCGGCCGGACCGGTTTGCCCGGCTGGACCAAGGTCGCGTACGCTGAACGCGCGAGTGCCTTAGGTACAGCCGTACCGGAGTCAACCACCCGTGCTGAGTTTCACGTGCGTTACGTGCGGTACGTTCCTAGTGTCCGTCTTCACACCACCGCGGTGAATTCGCCAGCGTACCGAAAGTTCCAATGTCCGCAACCGACCACAATCCGTCCGGAGCAAACCGACATATGCCCACCACCGTCACCTCGCCGCAGGTAGCCGTCAATGACATCGGCTCCGCCGAGGATTTCCTCGCCGCCATCGACGCCACGATCAAGTACTTCAATGACGGCGACATCGTCGAAGGAACCATCGTCAAGGTCGACCGCGACGAGGTCCTGCTCGACATCGGTTACAAGACCGAAGGCGTCATCCCTTCCCGCGAACTCTCCATCAAGCACGATGTCGACCCGAATGAGGTCGTTTCCGTGGGTGATGAGGTCGAGGCTCTTGTTCTCACCAAGGAGGACAAGGAAGGCCGCCTGATCCTGTCGAAGAAGCGGGCTCAGTACGAGCGCGCGTGGGGCACGATCGAGGAGCTCAAGGAGAAGGACGAGGCCGTCAAGGGCACCGTCATCGAGGTCGTCAAGGGCGGCCTGATCCTCGACATCGGCCTCCGCGGCTTCCTGCCTGCCTCGCTCGTCGAGATGCGTCGTGTCCGCGACCTCCAGCCGTACGTCGGCAAGGAGATCGAGGCCAAGATCATCGAGCTGGACAAGAACCGCAACAACGTGGTCCTGTCCCGCCGCGCATGGCTCGAGCAGACCCAGTCCGAGGTCCGCAGCGAGTTCCTGCACCAGCTGCAGAAGGGCCAGGTCCGCAAGGGTGTGGTCTCCTCGATCGTCAACTTCGGTGCCTTCGTGGACCTTGGTGGCGTCGACGGCCTGGTGCACGTCTCCGAGCTGTCCTGGAAGCACATCGACCACCCGTCCGAGGTTGTCGAGGTCGGCACCGAGGTCACCGTCGAGGTGCTCGACGTCGACCTGGATCGCGAGCGGGTTTCGCTGTCGCTCAAGGCGACTCAGGAAGACCCGTGGCGTCAGTTCGCCCGCACCCACGCGATCGGCCAGATCGTGCCCGGAAAGGTCACCAAGCTGGTTCCGTTCGGTGCGTTCGTGCGCGTCGAAGAGGGCATCGAGGGCCTCGTGCACATCTCCGAGCTGGCCGAGCGCCACGTGGAGGTCCCGGACCAGGTTGTCGCCGTCGGCGACGACGCGATGGTCAAGGTCATCGACATCGACCTCGAGCGTCGCCGGATCTCGCTGTCGCTGAAGCAGGCGAACGAGGATTACCACGCCGAGTTCGACCCGTCGAAGTACGGCATGGCCGACAGCTACGACGACCAGGGCAACTACATCTTCCCCGAGGGCTTCGATCCCGACACCAACGAGTGGCTCGAGGGCTTCGACAAGCAGCGCGAAGAGTGGGAAGGCCGGTACGCCGAGGCCGAGCGTCGCCACAAGATGCACACCGCTCAGATGGAGAAGATGGCGGCCGACGCCGCGGCCGAGGCCGCGAACGGTGGCGGCTCGTCGAACTACTCCTCCGAGAGTGGCGGTTCGCAGGCAGCGTCCTCTTCCTCGTCCTCCAGCTCGTCCGAGTCGGCCGGCGGTTCGCTGGCCAGCGACGCGCAGCTGGCGGCTCTGCGGGAGAAGCTCTCCGGCAACGCCTGATAGGTACGTGTGACGAAGGCCCCGGTCCACTGGACCGGGGCCTTCGCCCATTTCGGGGCCGAGTTGGCCGATACCGGAGTGGGCTCCCGGTATCCTGAACGGTGATGTCCGATGCCGCGGTAGAGCTTCCGTCCACTTCCTGGGAGCGCAGGAAGATCGAGGCGATGAGCCGGATTCAGCGGGTCGCGCTGGATCTCTTCGACGCGCACGGGTACCGCAACGTGACGATCGAACGGGTCGCCGCCGAGGCCGGGGTCTCGCCGAGCTCGGTCTACCGGTACTTCGGCACCAAGGAGATGCTCGTCCTCTACGACGAGGCGGATCCGAAGATCCTGGATGCGATCCGCACGGCGGGTGGGGAAGCGACGGTTGAACCCGCGGACCTGATCGCTGTCGCACGAATGCTGCTGCCGCTGTTGACCGAATCGCTGCTGACCGAGGAGGCCGAGCACCGGATCCGCCAGCGGCTGCAGTACACGGCCGCGGTCCCGGAGATCAAGGTCGGCCAGACCAAGCAGATGCGTGACCTGGAGGATCAGTTCCGGACGCTGTTCGCCGCGCGAACCGGCTTCGACGCCAACGATTTACGGGTGCGGATGGCGGCGGCCACCGCGGTCTGGGGTTGTGTGGCGGCGCTGGACCATTGGGCCGGACGGGATTTCGCCGGACGGCTGAAGGATGTCTACACCGAGGCCATCGGATCGATCATCGATCAGATCGAGATCATGTTCCGCTAGTCGCGCGGCCTGCCCGTAGCTTCGGTAGCCACCAGTTCCAGCGGCCGAACAGCCGCATGAACGCGGGCACCAGCACCAGTCGGACCAGCACCGCGTCGATCGCGATGGCGACGGCCAGTGCGAAACCGATCTGCTTGAGCTCCAGCACATTCGCGGTCACGAAGCTGGCGAAGACGGCGACCATGATCGCGGCGGCCGCGGTGATCGGCCGCGCTGTGCGCTGTAGTCCATCGGCGACCGCCGCCGCGTTGTCGTGGTGGGTGTCCCAGTGTTCCTTCATCCGGCGGATGAGAAACACCTCGTAATCCATCGACAGCCCGAACAGCACCGCGAAAACCAGCATCGGCAGATAGATCTGGAGAAATCCGGTGCTGTGGAACCCGAGCGCGGATTCGCCGACGCCGTGCTGGAACACCGCGACCGTAATACCCAGTGCCGCACCGGTGGCCAGCAGGTTCAGCAGAATTGCCTTGAGCGCCAGCACGATACTGCGGAACGCGACAATCAGGAAGGCGAGCGAGACGGCGAGTACCAGGGCGATCACCCACGGGAATCGGCCGGTAATCCGTTGGGACACATCGACGAACAGCGCCGTGGTGCCGCCGACCTTGACCTCCGCGTTGCCGAGAGCTGCTGCGCGGGAACGCAGATCGGTGACCAGGTCGGTGCCTGCGGTCGAGCCGAAGGCCGCGCGAGGGACCACGGCGGCGAACACCCGGCCGTCCGCGTACTGCGGCAGCACGGTCGCGATCCGGTCATCGTGCGAGAGTTGGCCGAGGAACCGGTCGGCTTCCGCGCGGGCGTCGCTGGTCAACGGCGACCCGTCCGCACCGGTCGCGACCACCTCGATCGGGGCGAGCAGGCCGGGGGTGAAGTTCTGTTCGACCAGGGCGATCGCCTGTCCCGACGGGCGGTCGGTGAGGGCCTCGGTCCCGACGTCGACGCCGTAGCGCAGGCCGGTGAGCGGCGCCGCTGCCACGAGCAAGAGCGCGACACCGACCACGCCGAACAGCACGGGCCGCGCCATCACCGTGTGCGCCCACCGCGCCCACGCGCTCGAGCCGGTCGTCGATCGAACCTCCGCAGGGCGCATCCGAGCGGGCAGCGCGCCGCGATTAACCGCCGGGCCCAGCGTCGCAAGAAGCGCGGGTAGCAGGGTGAACGCGCCGGTCATCGTCGCGATCACCGCGGTGACCACGCCGACGGCGATCCCGTTCAACATCGGCAACCCGACAACGGCGAGTGAGCACAACGAGATCATCACGATGAGCCCGGACGCGAGGACCGTCCGTCCGGTCGTGTCCATCGCCGCGCCGACCGCCTGCTGAATAGCGTTGCTGTCCCGGCGGTTTCGGACGCCACGGCGGGTCAACTCCTCGTTGAACCGACTGACGATGAACATCGCGTAATCGATCGCGGTACCCGTGGCGATCATCGTCGCCACCGAAAGCACCAGTGAGTCGAAGGCGAGGAAGGTGGTCAGGCCGAACAGCGCGCCGACCGCTATCGCGATGCCCGCCGCGGTCACGGTGATCGGCAGCAGCGCGGCGGTCACCGCACCAAGCGCCAACACCAGCAGGACCGTCGCCACCGGAATGCCGAGCGTTTCGGCGCGCTGCAGATCGCTCGTCTCGATCTGCATCATCTCGGCCTGGATCGGCGCATACCCGGTCAGCATGACCTGCGTGTCCTCGCCGCCCCCGGTCTCAATGGCCGACCGCAATCCCTGCACGACCCGCACTCGTTCCGAGATATCACCGTCCACACCAACGATGCCGAACGCGGTGTGCCGATCAGCGGATATCTGAGCGGCATTGCCGTCCAACGGCCCGATCGCCCCGGCGATGCCCGAGGTCTGCTTGGCGATGCCGATGGTCCGATCGATCGTCGCGCGATACGCCGGCGTATCGACAGTGCCCTCGGCCGAGTGGAAGACGATGAGATCCTGCTCGATGCCGAACTTTGAAAAGTGTTCCGCAACAAGCTGATCCACCGCAACCGAATCAGAACCGGGCACGGAATAGTCAGGCGTCCCAAGCCGCGCATGCAACGCCGGATACGCCGCCCCACCCACCACCACAAGCAGCAACCAAACCCCCAACACAACCTTCCGATGCCGGGCCATCGCAACCCCCCACCGCCCAGCCGCCCCCCACCGCACTGCACGGTGCGGCGGTTCCGGCCGCTCGAGAACGGTGGGTTGTGCCATGACCCCTCCAAGGTTCGCTATCTGACAGTCACTATCAGCTGCTGCCGCCCAGCATACGAATACGGAGGGAAAGTTAGCAAGGGACTATCAGATATCCAGCCAAGCCGCACGCCTTCTGATTTCCCGCACCCCGACTTGCCGACCTGACACCCGTGCGCCTGCCAGAAGGCGTGCGTCTGCGGCAGCGGGCGTGACCGCGTACTCGCCGCGCGACAGCCACCGGCGAGCCTGCCGCCCCGGGCGTCAGGAGGTGTACCCCTCGACCTGGCCTGCCCAGTAACCCCTGCCGACGACCTCGTAAACCTCTAACCGCCCACTTGACGTAAGAAGCATCCTCTTGACGCAGGTTGCAACCTACGTCAAGAGCACGCAACGTACGTCAAGTCGGTTTCGCTGCATCCGACTGTTGCCGCGCACAGGCCTCCGACGCCTGCTGCACCGGAAATAACGCTCTAGAACGGCACCACAGCCAGTCCTCCCGCTCCAACCGCACCTTCATTACCCCAGGCCGCGGTAGAGAAGGTCGGGGACCCCACCTGACGTGCTCAGCACTACTCCGGTCATCGGATGAACCAGTCGAAAACCCCGGGGGCAGCACACCACCGGAGGTCTCTGGGACAACACCCCGGACCAGTACACGCAGAGACCCTCGGAATAGTGCACCTATCCGGGCAAGTGCTTCTTAGGACTCCGCAGGTGGAGCAGTTCATAGAAGCTGAAGACCTATCCACGTTTCCCGTGAGTAGTGCTGGGCGCGTCGCCTACCGTACCCGGCTTTAGGTGTGCGTGAGGTGTGCGGTGTCGCGTTCCCGAGGTGGTCATCTGGCTGTGGTGGCGTTTCGAGAGCTCGATAATCAGCGAATCTCGGCTCTCGTATCCACGTTTCCCGTGAGTAGTGCTGAGCGCGTCGCCTACCGTACCCGGCTTTAGGTGTGCGTGAGGTGTGCGATGTCGGGTTCCCGAGGTGGGTCATCTGGCTGTGGTTACGTCACAAACGCTTTGGACAAGAGCAGGGTGTTCGGTGGCCGATCGGGCCCGCGAGGTGCTCGGCGAACCGGTATGCCCAGGATCTGCACTCTCTCTCGGGATCGGCACTCGGAATAGGGCCCTATTCCGAGTGCCGATCCCGAGTTAAGGTGCGGATTCTGGTGTCGGCGTGGCGCGTTGGAGGCCGCTCACCCTTTGTGTGAGCGGCACACCTCGTATGCCGGGTGTGCAGGTTGGGCAAAGGGTTAGGGGTTCGGTGTTGGTTGCTGATTGGACGGTGCCGCAGGGGTGTTCAAGGTCAAGTGAGCCATATGGTTGCTCTACGAGATCGTTTGGCGACCATATGACTCGCCTCGATCTGTGCGGTGTCGCGAGTTGCGGTGGTTGCAGCAGAAGGCGTGCGGTTGCGGCAGTGGGATACTGCGGCAAGGTGTCTGGTTGAAGGCGCTGGCGGTCAGCGTAGACGGTCGCCATGCTGGCTGAAGTGTCAGCCGCACGCCTTCTGATAGAGCACGGTGACTCGCCGCGCTGACACGCCTGCAAAATTCCAGGTGCGGCAAGTCGAGGCGTGTGGCCGGATGCTTGCGACACACGACAGCCACCGGCGAGGCTGCCGCCCCAGGCGTCAGGAGGTGTACCCCTCGACCTGGCCTGCCCAGTAATCCCTGCCGACGACCTCGTACCTAACCCGCTCACTTGACGCACGAAGCATCCTCTTGACGCAGGTTGCAACCTACGTCAAGAGCACGCAACGTACGTCAAGTGAGTTCGCGGCGTCGGTGCGGTCGTTGGTTCGGCGCGAGCGTGACGCTCGTCAGGGCGGCAGGGCGCCGAAGATCGGCGGCGCGCACGCGGCGGTGCTAGTGGAAGGCGCCGAAGTCGGTTGTTGGGGTGGCGCTTCCGGTTTTGATGGCGGACTGGCCGAGGCGGCGGGAGGGCTTGGTTGTGCCGCGGTTTACTTGGGGTGGGGTTGTTGGGGGTTTGGGTGGGGCTATGCCTTGGGTTGTGGTGAGGGCGACGACCTGGATTTGCTCCAGGCGGAGGCCGAGGCCGGCGAGGCGGGCGATTACGCCGAGGCGGTGTTCGGGCAGGCCGGGGCGGATCGGCAGGGGGGCTCGGCCTGGCCTGCGCAGGACGAAGGTTCGGCGGTCGGTGTCGAACTCGATCGGTGCGCCGTCGCGGACCGCGCGGTAGGCGTCGAGATCGAGGTCGTTGTGCCGGACCGGGTCGATCATCAAGGCCTCGATCAGCCGTTCCGCATGCGCGAGGCGCATGTCGCGGTCCGGCGGGTCGAGGTATTCCACCCGCTGGGCGACCCGCCACCGGTATCCCTCGGCGGCGGATCGCAGCAGGTGCCGATGCCGTTCGATCTCAGCCGCCAGCTCAACCAGCCGGTCGACATCGATGGACATCGGGTCACGCGGGTCGGGCATCGAAGCTGGAACGTCAGGCATTGCGCCTCCTCGGTCGAGTTGCCAATTACGTTGGGCAACAACTCGATCGACGTCCGACCTGGTTTCTATTGTGGCAGAGGGGTACGACAGGTTTCAGTAGCCGACGGTGAAGCGGCGCTGGATGAAGCGCGGCTGCTCCACCTCGTCGAGCAAGGCGACGGCGAGATCCTCGGCGGAGATATCGTCCCCGCCGAGGAGCACCTGATCGCCGCCGACGCGGAAACGACCCGTGCGCGCACCGGGATTGACCCGACCCGACGACGGACTGAGGTAGGTCCAGTTGCGGTTGGACAGCCGATAGACATTCAAGGCCGACCGCAGCGCCCGCACCACTTCGACGTATTCGGCAGGCACCGCGAGGTCCTCGGTAAGAGTGCGGACGAACGCCGCACCGGTATCAACCAATTGCCGTCCAGGCGCGATCTCCAAACTGCCCGCACCGCCGACGGCGATCACCCGAACCCGCGGCTGCTGTTCCAGCGCGCTGACCATCGCCTCGGCCCCGGCAACGAAATCGCCTGCGTTGGCGATGGTGTCGGCGATACCGTGCCCGGCATTGACCGCGCTGATCACCACATCGAGACCGGCGATCGCCGCCGCGATGCTGTCGGCGTCGAGCCAATCGGCGACCTGCCAGGCCGCTTTCCCCCGCTCGGCGGGGAACCGAGCCGCATCCCGGGTGAACGCGGTCACCCGATGCCCGCGCTGCATTGCCTCGGCGACCGCCCGACTGCCGATGACACCCGTCGCGCCGAAAATCCCGATATCCACGATCCACTCCCTATGCACTGTTCATTTACTACACGCCGTTCAGTAACAGCACGGTAGATAGTAGACAAACGCTGTAGAGTGTCAACCGTGGTGGAGGTCGTGAAGAGTCGCAGAGAGCGCATGCGCGAGCAGGCATCCGGTGAAATCAAGGCCATTGCGCTGCGGTTGCTGGCCGAGGGTGGTCCCGACGCGATCTCGTTGCGTGCCATCGCCCGCGACATGGGCATGACCGCGGGCGCCATCTACGGCTACTACGCCACCCGCGACGATCTGATCACCACGCTGATCTCCGACGTCTACACCGCCCTGGTCGACCGGGTCGAGGCGGCGCGCGACGCGGTGTCCGTCGACGACCCGGCCGGGCGGATCGTGGCCTGGGGCGAGGCCGTGCGCGACTGGGCGATCGCCCACCCCGCGGAGTTCCGGCTCATCTACGGCGACCCGGTGCCTGGTTACCAGCCGCCGCCGGGCGGTCCCGCCATGGCCGCCGAATTGCGCGCCTGCACCGGCCTCGTCGGCTTGACGGCCGCCGCGTGGCCGCACGCGGAAGAGCGCCAAACCGTCAGTGACACAACGTGGTCCGAATTCGACCCAGGTCTCGTCGAACACGTCCTCGCGGATTTTCCCGAACTGTCACCCGCCGCACTCGGCCTCGCGCTGCGCATGTGGGGCCGCATGCACGGCCTGATCGCGCTCGAGGTGTACGGCCACCTGGTGCCCCAATCCCGCGACCCTGCAAAGCTTTTCCACACCGAGATGCTGGACCTGGTCCGTTCGCTCGGGTTGTAGCCCGTGAGTGATCTCGTTGCTACCGCCGGGAAACTGGCCCCGGTGGCGCTGGTGTTCGGTGCCGGAGTGGTCTTCGCGCGGCGCAAGATCATCGGAGCCGAGGTGTCGAAGGCGTTCTCCGAGTTCGCTTTTCTGTTCGCGATCCCGTGCTATCTGGTCGGCTCGCTCTACTCGAGCGATCTGGCGCGGCTATTCGATCCGCGGGCCATCGCCGCGTATCTGGTGACCGCGCTGCTCGGTATGGTGGCCGTCGGGTTCTGGTCCAGGCGGGTGACCGGGGCCGACGCGCGGGGCGTCGCGCTGCGGATCATGGCCGGCGTGCAGGTGAATACGACCTACTTCGCGATCCCAGTGTTCGTGCTGCTGTTCGGTGACGTCGCGCCGATCTTCCCGGTCATTCTGCTGCAGGTCTGTGTGCTCACCGTCGTCGTCATCGCGGTGATGGAATTCGGTGCCGCACAAGATGATCCGGACAGACCGGCGAGCGGTGCCGTACTGCGCGGGGTGCTTGCGGCACTGGCGACGCCCATCGTCGTGGCCTGCTATCTCGGGATCGCCGCGAACGCCGCCGAGGTGCCGGTGCCGCGCTGGCTGCTGGATGCGCTGTCCTTCGCCGGCAACGCCGCCGCACCCGTTGCGCTGTTCGCACTCGGCCTGCACCTCGGCGGAACGGGCCTGCGGTTGCGCGGCACGCTGCGCGACGAGTACGCGCTGATCGCGTTCAAATGCCTGGCTTTCCCACTGCTCGCGCTGCTGATCTGCAAGTACCTCTTCGGTATTCACGGCACCTGGCTGACCTATCTGGTGCTGATCGCCGCTATGCCCGCGCCGCAGAACCTGTTCATCTTCGCCCAACGCTACGACACCGACGTGGACCTTGCCGCGTCGGTCGTCGCCAAGACCTCGCTGGTGGCGCTACTGCTGTTGCCGGTGTGGTTGCTGGTCGTCCGGTCGTAGCTCACAGCCCGAGATAGCCGACGGTCGCCGCGAACATGATGCCGGTGAACAACGGCCAGAACAGGATCTTCGGCCCCAGGTTGTCCCGCCAGGTGACGACCTTGCTGAAGGCGCCGTGCAGCAGCATCGTCGCATTGAGCGCGACGAGCAGGGTCATTATGTACAGCGTGAAATACCAGTACTCGATATAGGAGATGCCTGAGGCGCCGATCTCCGATCTCGCCGCATTGTCGTTGACCGCGACCACGAGCACGGTGGACACCGAGAAGGTGATGATCGCGAAGGCGGTGAAGCCCGAGATCGGCCGCCGGTCGGGATCGGTGGTGATCACGAACAGCGACAGGAACATCAGCACGGCGAGCAGCAGCACCGGAACGATCCGTCCGAGCAGCGGGCCGAGCAGGCCGCGGCTGACGCCGACATTGAAATACAGCTCGTCGGTATTGGCCAGACCGGGTTGGGCCAGCATGCTGTACGCCTGGTGATTCAGGCTCCACGCCGTGTAGTCGGGCTCCCAATCGCCGAACACCAGGCCGGGGTCCAAGCCGTTGAGTGCGTGCGCATCCCACGGCGGAAACGATTCGAACGACGGCACCAGCTGGACCTGGTGGATCATGTCGACCGGGCGCATCCGCAGCCAGATGTCCTGGTGATCCAGCGGATAGTCCTCGTAGTTGAACTGCTGCCGGATGATCGTCGAGAACGACCAGACGACCACGCGCCACGCCCCTAGCGGGTACTCGAAGACCTTTTTCGGGCAGTGCGGGTCCTCGGCCTCGAGCAGCTGGACGCCGAGCTCGATGTTCGCCGGAAAGTCGGCGGGTATGTGTTGCCAGATATGCCCGGTGGCCTTGATGTTGTGCGCGTTGACGAACTGCAGTGAATTGACCAGCACGCCGGTGGACAGCCGGGGGACCACCTGATCCTGCGGAAGATGCGGCGTCACAACAGCTTCCGCCTCGGCGTAGTTGGCCACCGTGGTGCCGATTTCCGCGACCGGAGCGTGCCTGCTGCCCGCGTGCGTCCAGGAGTACACGGTGCCTGCGGCGAGCAGCAGCGACACGGCGATGGCGGCGAGCCACAGCAGCAGCTTGCTCTTCGGCACCAAGCGTTCCCTGATCGGCACAGCCAGGAGATTAGCTCGAGGTTAGCCATCGATCCGGTATCCGCCTCGTCGGCGGGTATGTCGTGCCCGGCTCGGTGCATGTGTCCGATTTCACTGATGATGCTAATGAAAATCATTACCAGTAGTCTACGATGCTGGCATGGCTTTATTTCGGATCGGGATGTGCGCTGCGGCAACGGCATTCGTAGTCGGGTTGACGGCGTGTTCGACGCCGGGGCAGAACGCGGGGGATCCCGAGCAGTTCGTGGTGATCGATACCGAGGAACTCGGCGACTTCAGTCCGCTGCTCGGGCAGGGGAAGAACGGGGAGTCGAAGATCTTCGAGAGCTTGTATCGGGTGGAAGAGGGAGTAACTGAGCGGATACCGGCGGCCGTGCCCGTGCTTGCGGTTGGGCCGCCGGAGCCGGTGGACGGGGATCTGTCGCGGTGGCGGGTGAATACCCGGACCGGCGTGACCTTTTCGGACGGAACTACGTTCGGTCCGGAAGACGTTGTGGCTACCTATAACTCGCTGATCGATCCGGCCTTCGCGGCCCCGATCGCCGCAGACTACGACTTCTTGCGCACTACGAGGCAGACCGGGCCGAACACCGTCGAATTCGAATTGACGGGCGCGTACGCCGATTTCGATCATCGACTGTTCGTGGCGATCGCCCCGGCGGAGGCGTTCGCGCGACCGGGACCAGCCGACCGGGCCGAGCTCAATCGGTATCCGATCGGGACCGGGCCGTATGTCCTCACCGAATCCCGGCCGGATCAGGTGGTGCTCACCGCACGGGACGACTACTGGGGCGAGCGAGCGCGAGTGCGCAAGTTCGTCATTCGCCGCACCGATGACGACAACGCCAGAGCGAGTCAGCTGCGTGACGGTGCCGACGGGACGGTGCTTCCGCCGGAGTTGGCGCAGGCGGCAGCCAAGGACGGTTACCGGGTCGTCCCCGCGGTGGCGAATGATTGGCGCGCAATCACTTTGCCGTCCGGCAACCCGGTGGCGGGCGACCCTGCGGTCCGTAAGGCGTTGAACTTCGCCGTCGACCGGCAGGGGATGGTCGACCATATTCTGGGCGGTCACGGTGCTCCCATGTCGACCCTGGTCGGTCAGGTGTACGGCGATACCTACGATCCGGCACAGGATTTCGGCTACGACCGGTCCGAGGCCGCGCGAGTGCTCGATAACGCGGGTTGGCACGTCGGCGCGGACGGTATTCGCGAACGCGACGGTCACCGGGCTGCCTTCGAGATCGCCTACTACCCAACGGAAGTGCTGCGCCGCGACCTGACGATGGCGGTGGTGTCCGATGCGAAAAAGGTGGGCATCGAGATCACCCCGGTGGCCGTGGACAAGCAGCGGATGACGCCGGACTACTTGGCGCGCACCGCGTTCCTGCTCGGCGGTGGCGGCCAGCCGTACACGGTGGACAGCCAGCTCTACACCAAACTCCACTCCCGTTACGCCGCCCCAGGTGTCGGATCCAAGTGGGACAACGCCTCGGACTACGTGAACCCGAAGATCGACCAACTGCTGGATGCCGCACGCGGGGAAGCGAATCCGCAGCGACGGACCGACCTGTACCGCCAGGTCCAGGCCGAATACCACCGTGACCCGGCGATGCTGGCGCTGGTCACCACGAACCACGTCTATGTGTTGCGCGACAACGGCTGGCGGATCACCCCGACCGCGCTCGAGCCGCACTCGCACGGCGTCGCGTGGGGGCCGTGGTACGGGCTCGCCCGCTGGACCCGCTGATGGGTGGCAGAGCAAGTAGGCTGATCGCCCGGCGGCTCGCCGTCGCCGTTCCGCTGGCCGGACTGGTCTCGCTCGCGGTGTTCGCGCTCGCTGCGGCCAGCCCGTTCGACCCGCTCGACGGGTACCTGGGTGCGCACGGTGACGGATTCACCGAGGTGCAGCGGTCGGTGCTGCGGGAGCGACTCGGGTTGGAGCGCAACTGGTTCGAGGCCTGGTGGTCGTGGGCGGGCGATCTGGTGCGCGGTGAGCTGGGTGAATCACGGTCGTATCGCCAGCCGGTCGCGCAGGTGCTGGCCGAGCGGCTGCCGTGGAGCTTGCTGCTCGGTGTGCTCGGTGGCGTGGTCGCTGTGGTGCTCGCGGCGATACTCGGCGCGTGGGCCGGGCTGCGGCGGGGTGGGCTCATCGATCGGACGATCAGCGCGGCCGCGGTTGTGCTGCAGGCGGTTCCACCGTTCGTGCTTGCGCTCGGCGCGGTCCTGCTCTTCGCGTTGACCCTGCGTTGGTTCCCCGCCGCGGGATTGACCGATCCGGGCGGCGGCGTCACCGCCGGTTCGACGGCCAGGCACCTCGTGTTGCCTGCCGTACTGCTCGGCGTCACACAGTTGCCGTGGCTCGTGCTCGGCCTGCGCGAGACGGTGGCCCGCACCCTCGACAGCGACGCGGTCAAAGGCGCCAAGGCGCGTGGATTGCCGTGGCGGGTCATCGCCTTTCGGCACGTGCTGCCGGTCGCGATCGTGCCGTTCCTGGCGCTGTGCGGTGCTCGGCTGCCGGAACTCGTGGTCGGCGCCACCGTGGTCGAAACCATCTTCAGCTGGCCAGGATTGGGGTCGGCGACGGTGACCGCCGCACGCGGCGTCGACTTTCCGCTGCTGGCCATCCTCACGGTGCTGATCACCGCCGTGGTGCTGCTCGGCAACCTGGCCGCCGACGCGGCCGCGGTGCTCATCGATCCGCGGATCGACGCCGATGGGTAGGGCGCGGCCGATGCTGGTGCTCGCGGTCGGCGTGCTGGTGGTCGCGGCGCTGTACGCCGGGCTGGTGCCGCTGCTGCGGCCGGTGGACGACGTGCTGGTGGACTTCTCGATCAGCAGGCGGCCGCCGAGCCTCGAATTCCCGTTCGGCACCGACAATGCCGGGCGCGATGTGTTCGTACGGGTGGCGCAGGGGATGCGGATCTCGCTGCTGATCGCGGCGACCACGGCGGTGGGTTCGGCGGTCCTCGGCGTGCTGGTCGGCGTGAGCGCCGGAGCGTTCGGCGGGTGGTGGGACCGGATCGCGATGCGGCTGGTCGATGCGGTGAATTCGTTGCCGAGCCTGCTGCTCACGCTGCTGATCGTGGCCATGTATCGCGGGTCGGTGCTCGCCATCGTGCTCTCGCTGGTGCTCACCCACTGGACCTCCATCGCCCGCGTGGTGCGCAGCGAGGTACTTGCGCTGCGGCACGCCGAATTCGTGCAGGCGGCCCAGTTACGTGGTCTGCCCCGGTGGCGGATCGTCCGGCGGCATTTCGTTCCGGTCGCGATGGGGCAGGCGCTGATCGGTGTGGTGCTGCTGATCCCGCACGCGATCTGGCACGAGTCGACGTTGTCGTTCCTCGGTGTCGGGCTGCCGCCGCAGCGTGCGTCGCTGGGCACGCTGCTGTCCGATGCGCAGGCGTCGATTCTGTTGGGGGATTGGTGGTTGCTGATCTTCCCGGCCGGGGTGCTGGTGCTCGTCACGCTCGCGGTGTCCCTGCTCGGCGGGCACTGGCAGCAGAAAGTCCAAGTGCTGCAGGAGGTTGCCGCATGATCGCGTACAGCCGCTCCTCGGCTGCTGAATCGGCCGTCCGGCAGAAGGTTTCGCTATGACGCTAACTCTCCGTCAGGTCACAGTGCGTATTCCACTAGCGCCCGGCCGTTCGGTGCATGCGGTTACAGCCGCGGACCTGGTGGTGCGGCGCGGGACGGTACATGGGTTGATCGGGGAATCCGGTTCCGGCAAGTCGATGTTGGCCGCGACGATCACCGGGCTGCTGCCGAAGCGGGCGTGCATGACTGGTGAGGTAGCGCTGGAGCTCGACGATCGGACGCTGACCACCCAGGAGATCTGGCGGTCGCGCGGCCGCACTGTGGCATGGGTGCCGCCGTCAGCGATGACGTACTTCACGCCGGTGCGGCGGATCGGGCCACAGCTGGCCGAGACGATCCGGTATCTCGGCACCGCACATGATCCGGTCGACCTTGTCATCCGCGTCGGGCTGGAAGTCGCTGCACTGCAGCGGTATCCGCATGAGCTGTCCGGCGGTATGGCGCAGCGTGCGGCCATGGCCTTCGCGCTGGCGGGAGATCCTGTGCTCATCATCGCCGACGAACCGACCTCGGCACTCGACGCCGAGCGGGCGGCGGCGATCCTGGGTTTGCTAGGCGACTTCGCTGCCGGTGGCGGCCATGTCCTGCTGGTCACGCACGATCTCACCGCATTGCGAGAGTCCGCGATATGCACCGATGTCTCGGTGATGTACGCGTCCCGGATAGTCGAGTCCGGCAGCGCCGACGCAGTTCTCGGCAATCCGCGGGAGCGGTACACCAAGGACCTGCTCGCCGCACTGCCGGAGAACGGGCTGTCGCCACTGCCGTTCCGGACACCGGAGCTGGTCAATCTGCCCGACGACTTCCGATATGGCACACCATGACTCAACGATCGCTTGCTGCACACAATGTTTCGGCCCTACTCGGTGGTCGTCGGGTACTTACCGACGTATCCATCGAGATCGGGCACGGTGAGGTGGTCGGGTTGGCGGGACCCTCCGGCACCGGTAAAACCACTCTCGCGCACATCCTCTCGGGCCTGCGACGACCGGACAGCGGTCGTGTCACCTGCGACGGTGCGCCCTTGCCGCGGCGAAGGACCGGCCGGATCGCGATGCTGTTCCAGTCACCGCGCCGCTCGTGCGATCCACGCCTCCCGCTGCGTCAATCCATCGCAGAGCTGGCCCGCGGACCGGTGGACTGGGACACCGTCGTCGAATCCGTCGGCATGACAGCGGATCTGCTCGATCGATACCCGGCGCAAGTCTCCGACGGCCAACTGCAGCGGGCGGCGGTCGCCCGGGTCCTCGCGTCCAAACCCGACTACCTGCTCTGTGACGAGATGACCTCGATGCTCGACCCGGCCACCACCGCGACCGTGGCCCGCACGGTGACCGGCCTGGCCGCCACCGGTGTCGGAGTGCTGTTCATCAGTCACGACCTCGCCCTGCTCGCCGTGTGCACGGATCGCGTTGTGCACCTGGGCGACAACTCTTCTCCCGCCGCGGTATCACCCACCGGGCGTCCTCTCGATTCGCACATCGGAGTCCTATGAGTAACCCACTGCACATTCTCACCCGCACCGATCTGGCCGATATCGACCTGCCGCCCGCCGAGGTGATCGATCTGGTCGAGGACGGCTACCTGGCATTCGCGCACGGCGATTCCCGCTGCCCGGTGAAGCTGATGATGCCGATCCCGAAGACCGAGCGCGACGCGGTGTCGTATTCGATGCTCGGCTACGACAGTTCGCTGGAGCACCTCGGTTTCAAGACGTCCTATCGACAGGGCAGCGCGAGCGCGGACAAGTACTACACGACGATCAGCCTGTACGACGACACCACCGGTCTCCCGTTCGCGTTCATGGACTGCCAGCGCGTCGGGGCCGCTCGGACGCCGGCCACCACCGCGATTATCGCGAAACACTGTGCCCGCGAAGGGGCTACCGCCGCCCTCATGATCGGGACGGGCATTCAGGGACGAAACACGTTGCCGTACTTGCTGACCGCGCTGCCTGGGCTGGAGAAGCTGCGGCTGTTCGGGACGCATCCCGACGGCATCGCCGAAAGCCTTGCCGCCATGCGCCGCTGGTTTCCGGAGCGGGACATCGAGCTCGTCGACGATGTGCCGTCGGCGGTCACCGAATCCGACGTCGTTGTCGTCGCCTCCGGACGGGCCGCGCATCCCAAGGTGCGCACCGAATGGCTACCACCTGGCGGACTGCTGATCTCGGTGGCCAGCAAGGGCGTCGAGAGCGGTGCCCTGCGCGCGGCCGACTACGCGATCGCCACCAGCACCGGGCAACTCGGCGTCACGGGTAGCCGGCTGGCGGGACCGGACGGTCCGGTCATCGACGCGGAACTGCCGGACATCGTGGCCGGAAAGGCAACAGGACGATCCAGCGACACCGATCGGGTGTTCGCGTTCGCCAGCGGCATGATCATCACCGATATCCCGGTCGCCCACGCACTGGCCACCCGCGCGGTGGCGGCCGGACGCGGACAGCGGGTGGAACTGTGGTCCTGAATGCCTCGCTGATCGATCTGCCTGCGCTGGAACAGGACTGGCAGCGGCGGGTGCGCGCGGATCGGCAGCTGCTCTTCGACATTCACCACGCGGTCGGCGGCCCGTTCCACGTCGTCTACCCGGAACAGTTCGCCGACAACCTGCGCTCCTTCCAGAAAACGCTTGCCGGACACGGCGTGCGCGGCCAGGTCTACTACGGCAAGAAGGCCAACAAGGCAGGCTGCTGGCTGCCGACGATCGCCGATCTCGATGGTGCCGTGGACGTCGCGAGTGAACCCGAACTGGTGCACGCGCTGGCGCACGGCATCCGCGGCCGCGATATCGGAGTGACTGGTGCGGCGAAAACCGATGGGCTGCTGCGCCTTGCCGCAAGGCACGACTGTGTGGTCGCGATCGACGCACTCGATGAACTGGATCGGGTCGCGGAGATCGCACGGAATGCCGGACCGGTGCGCATCCTGTTGCGGACGTTGCCGCCGAACGCACCGCACAGCCGATTCGGTTTGTCGGCAACAGATCTCGACACCGCCATCGCGCTGTGTGCGCGACTGCGCCCCCAGGTCGAGTTGATCGGGTTCTCGTTCCACCTGGATGGCTACGCGGTCGCACCGCGGGCTGAGCTTGCCTTCGACCTGATCCGGCTGTGCGCCAAGACGAAAGCGCAAGGTCTACCGCTCACCACACTCTCGATAGGTGGCGGTTTCGCGTGCCGCTACCTCGGCAACGACGACTGGAACACCTTCGTCACGCACCAGCGCGACGAATGGTTCCACGCCGGAAAACGGTTCGAGAAGTTCTATCCGTACGCACAGGACCCGACCGGTGCCGACATGCTGGACGCCATCCTCACAACCGCATTCGAGGGGCACACGCTGGCAAAGCACCTCCGTGACAACGACATCCAGCTCTTCATCGAGCCTGGCCGCGCCCTCCTCATCGACGCGGGTTTCACCGTGTTCCCGGTCCTCGGCTACAAGCAGAACGCCGACTACGGCATCACCACCGTGCACGGTCTGAGCATGAGCGTCTCCGAACAATGGAAGGGCAGCGAATTCCTGCCGGACCCGATCCTGGTGCCCCGCAACCCCGATTCGACAGCGGAACCGATCGCCACCTGCGTCGGCGGTGCGAGCTGCATGGAATACGACGTACTCACCTGGCGCAAAGTGCCGCTGCCGCAACGTCCCGGCCACGGCGACATGCTGCTGTATCCGAATACAGCGGGCTATCAGATGGACAAGAACGAAAGCGAATTCCACCAACTCCCGCTGCCGCCGAAGGTAGTCATCACACCGCAGGAGGATCGGTTCCAGTGGCGCTTGGACAAGTGAACGCGCAGGCCGTGCTGCCGTTACCGGCCGCCACCCAGCTGCCTCGGCGCAGCGAGAACGTCGTCCGCTCCGCCTCCGAACTCATCGGCTCCACCCCGCTCCTCGAACTCATCCGCACCGGCACGGGCACCCGCTTGCTACTGAAGTTGGAGCAGTTCAACCCGACCGGCTCCGCGAAAGTCCGGATGGCACGCGAGATGGTGCTCCAGGCCGAACGCAGTGGCGAACTGCGCCCCGGCGGCCACATCGTCGAACCCACCTCCGGCAACACCGGTACCGGACTCGCGCTGATGGCCCTGGAACGCGGCTACACCTTCACCGCCGTGGTCGACGACCACGCGGCCAAGGACAAGCTCCGCGCCATGAAAGCAATGGGCGCCCAACTGGTTTCGGTAGACAGCGGCACGAGCGGCGGACCGAGCACCGTCGAACGCAGGCGCATCGCCGCCGAGATCGCCGCACAGACCGGCGCCTATCGCCCCGACCAGCACAACAACCCCCACAACAACGCGGGCTACCGCGACCTCGCCCGCGAACTCCTCGCCGATCTGAACACCGACATCGACTACCTCATCGGTGCTGTCGGTACCGGCGGATCCCTCTGCGGCACAGTCGAAGAGCTCCGCAGGCTCGGCTCTCGGGTCTACGCGCTCGGCGTCGAACCCACCGGCTCCATCATCTTCGGCGGTGCGGGCGGCGGCTACTGGCAGACCGGCGCGGGCAGCCCCGCCGGATTCCCGGTGGGCGGCAACGTGAAATACGACGCCATCGACGAGGACTGCCGAGTCCGCGACATCGATGCGTTCGCCACCGCGCGAGTGGTCGCCCGCCGCACCGGCATCCTGGTCGGCGGAACCGGCGGCGCCGCAATACACGTGGCGCTGCGCCGCCTCGTGCATGTGCCCGCGGGTAGCACGGTGATCGTGCTGGTGTGCGACGCGGGGGAGAAGTACCTCGACACCGTGTACGACGACGACTGGCTGCACGAACGCGGCCTCTACGACCGTGCCGCGCGGCAGCGAATCACCAGGCTCTGCCGCGCTTACGACGAATCGGTACGGCTGGCATACGGCGTCGAGCGGGCGGGAGCGTAGGGCCCGTGAACGTTCGACCGTATCGAGCCATCATCGCGCTGGCCGCCCCGATCGCCGGCCTCCAGCTCGCCCAGGTGGCGCTGACCACCGTCGATCTGGCGATGATGGGACTGCTCGGCGTCGCGTCCGTCGCGGCGGGCGGGCTCGCGCTGCTGCTGTACAACCAGCTGCGCACCATGTGCGTCGGCATGATCACCGGGGTCGGGAACATGATCGCCGAGGCGGTGGGGAGCAGCGAAAAACGCACCGGCCGTGCCGATATCGATGGGCAGGCCCGCGCCGAGATCCGCGGCTTGGTCCGGGCCGCGGCATTTGTCGCCACGGTGACCTCCACGGCGGGCGCGCTGATCCTGATCACCCTCGGCTATGCGCTGTGTTGGCTCGGCCAGGACCCCGCGGTGCTCGACCTGGCTCGCCCGATCCTGTGGACGCTCGCGCCCGGCCTGATTCCGATGCTGTGGTTGAACGTGTTGCGGCAGTTCGCCGTCGGCCTCCGCCGGGCAGGCTCTCTGTTACGCGTGACGCTCCTGTCGATCGGCGTCAACGCACTCCTGAACGCGCTGTTCGTCTTCGGCTGGCTCGGCATGCCGAAACTCGGCCTGGCCGGAATCGGCCTGTCCACCACCCTCGTTCAACTGTCGACGTTCGGTCTCTATCTGCGCACCGTCAAACGCGACCCGCTCCTCGGCGATCTGCTGTCGCTGACGGCGTGGCAGGCGGACCGGGCAACCATCACGCGAATCGTCCGGATGGGCACCCCGATCTCGTTGACCTACGGTGCGGAAGCGGCGATCACGTCGATCGCCGCGGTGCTGATGGGCAGCTTCGGTCCGGTGGCACTGGCCGCGAGCAATATCGTCAACCAGCTGGCCTACATCGTCTATCAGGTCAATATCGGCCTCTCCCAAGGCTCTTCGATCCTGGTGAGCCGCACGATCGGACAGGGTGACCGAGATGCGGTGGCGGACATCGCCCGCCGCACCTTCGCCATCGGCTTCGCCTTCATGACCGTGGTCGGCCTCGGCTACGTCCTGTTCCCCAGTGTCGTTCTCACGCCGTTCCTCGGCTCGCACCAGGACGACACCGCCGTCGTCGCCGCTGCCTCGACCCTGCTGTGGTTCGCGATCTTCCAGCAGTACTGCAAGGGATCGCAAAACCTGTCCATCGGACTGCTGCGTGGCATCGGAAATACCAAGGCGGGGATGCAGAGCACGCTGATCGGCTATTTCGCGATCGGTGTACCGGCCATGGTGCTCTTCGGGTTCGGCCTGGGCTGGCGCGCGCCGGGCATCTGGCTCGGGCTGTGCCTCGGGTTCGGTGCCACCGCATTGCTGGTGTGGCGCAGGTTTCGGCGCGGTGCCGCCGACTTGGCCACGCCCACGCGGGAATCCGTGTCATCGATCGGGTGAAAGCGGGCAAAACGGGTGAAACACTCAGAACGGTATGATGTTTCGGGCAGCTACCGAGCTACCATCCAGGAATCACCAACCCGCACCGTGGTTCTGCTCACTTCCCGGCTCGCCTAAACGATCTTTCTCTGCGGCGTCGCAGCACGTCGGGTATGGTCGGCGCGGATCGCGAAACTCTGCTCGACAGCCCTGGCGGAAAGGTCGGCCGAAGACATGTGCGCAGCGGGGCCATTCAGTGGGCTCAATCGCAGACAATTCCTAGCGAAGGCGGCGGCGGCCGGTGCGGTGGGCGCGTTGGCCTCGTGGGCCAACCCGATCATCGAGCGGGCCTACGCCGCCGACCCCGCCGGGATGGGCGGACTCGGCGATATCGAGCACTTCGTGTTGCTGATGCAGGAAAACCGCTCCTTCGACCACTATTTCGGCACCCTGCCCGGTGTCCGCGGGTTCGACGACCCGTCGTCGGCCTGGCGGCAGTACGGCTGGACGCCCGGTGCCGGCCCCGGCCCGGACGGCTTTGTGAATCCGTTCCGCCTCGACACCACCCGCGGCGCCTCGCTCGACGGCGAATGCATCAACGACCCGGACCACTCCTGGGAAGGCATGCACCGCGCCTGGAACGGCGGCCGCAACGACCAGTGGATGCCGATGTCGGTCGCCAGCGTCGGCCCCGCCAACGCGCCCGCGGCGATGGGTTACTACCTGCCCGAAGACATTCCGATCCACAGCGCGCTCGCCGACGCCTTCACGCTGTGCGACAACTACCACTGCTCGGTGCTCGGCCCCACCGACCCGAACCGGCTGTACTGGATCAGCGGAACCATCGACCCGGACGGCCTCGCGGGCGGCCCGCTGGTGGAGACCCCCAAGCTTATCCCGCAGCACGTATACAGCTGGCGCACATACCCGGAGAACCTGTCCGAGGCAGGCGTCAGCTGGAAGGTCTACAACAACCGCGACGTCGGCCCGCTGTCCTCGGTGATCCTCGACGGCATGCTCGGCTGCTTCACCCAATCATCGGACCCGAACTCGGAATTGGCCCGCCGCGGCCTGGCGCCGGTGTACCCCAACGACTTTCAAGCCGACGTCGCCAATGACACGCTGCCCGCCGTCTCCTGGGTGATCCCGTCGCTGCTGAACTGCGAACATCCCGCGCTGCCAGCGGCATTCGGCGCGTTCGGCATCGTGCAGCTGCTCGACATCCTCACCTCGAACCCGAAGGTGTGGGAGAAAACGGCGCTGATCATCAGCTACGACGAGAACGGCGGCTTCTTCGACCACGTCACCCCGCCGACCCCGCCGCCGGGCACGCCGGGCGAGTTCCTCACCGTGCCGCTGGACCGCGTGTCCGCCGCGAAGGGCATCGCCGGTCCGATAGGTTTGGGTTATCGCGTTCCGGCGCTGGTGATTTCGCCGTACAGCCGGGGCGGGCTCGTCGCCTCGGAGACCTTCGACCACACCTCACAGCTGCGACTGCTGGAAACCAGGTTCGGAGTGGAGGTGCCGAATGTGACCGCGTGGCGACGCGGCGTCACCGGCGATATGACCTCCACCTTCGATTTCGGCTCGGCACCGAATATCGCTAAGCCGGTGCTGCCGGATCCGAAACCGAAAATGGATGCCGCGGTCGCCCAATGCGGCCCGAATATCGCGTTGGGTACGGCGACAACCGGGATTCCCTATCCGGTGCCGCCGAATTCGATGCCGACACAGCAACCCGGTACCCGGCGCAAGCCGAGCGGGTTGATTCGGGCATGAGAGTGGCCCAGCCCTGGCGGGGGCTGGGCCACTTCTCGAACCAGTTCGCGAAGTCTTCGGTCAGCTTGCGGTGGCGGGCACCCACCGGACGGACGGTACGACGGAGCGTTTTCGCATGGCCGCGAAGCTATGTCGGGCCGGGTTGAGCAGTGCGGTGAACCATGTACGACGGTGTTCGGCCAACGCGGCCGCGACAGCGGGGATGTGGATGCAGTGCACGCCGTCCGCCATACCCAGGCGGTGGCGAGCCGTCTGGTTCATTCTGGTGCCCAATGGTGTTCCTTTGCTTGCTGGTGCTGGCGCTCCGATCGCCAGGGCGAAGATTAGCCGAACGAAAGTGCCACGCAGAGTATTTTGCGCAAGTAATTGCCCCGGCGTGTCGGAAAGTTGTCGCCGACCTACCCGGTCCGGCCGGAATTGTTGCGAATTGGTCTCGGGCTCGTCACGGATCGGGCAATTACGGCGGCGGTAGGTGGAAACCACGGCCCGGATGGGTAATCGGGCTGATTGTGTCGCGGTAGTCGAACGTCGGTCCTTGCGTCACCCGTCGAGGGGTGGTGGGCGGCGAGCCCGCCGTCGGGCGTGGGATGCGAGACTGGTCGAATGTTGCGGATCGGCCTCACCGGAGGCATGGGAGCGGGCAAGTCCACCGTGGCGCGGATCCTCGCCGACCTCGGTGCGGTGATCGTCGATTCCGACGTGATCGCCAGGGAGGTCGTCGCGCCAGGTACCGAGGGCCTCGCGGCGCTCGTCGCGGCGTTCGGCACCGAGATCCTGGCGGCCGACGGCAGCCTGGATCGACCGGCCTTGGCGGCCAAGGCCTTTGCCGATGACGAATCCAGGGCGACCTTGAATTCGATTACCCACCCGTTGGTCGGTAAACGCACCGCCGAACTCATTGCCGCGGCGCCGGGCGATGCCATTGTCGTGCAAGATATTCCATTGCTGGTCGAGAATGGTCTCGCGCCATTGATGAACTTGGTAATTGTCGTCGATGTCGATGCGGAAATTCGGCTGCGCCGGCTTGTCGAATTCCGTGGCGTTGCCGAAGCCGATGCGCGGGCCCGAATTGCCGCGCAGGCCACCGATGAGCAGCGGCGCGCGGTTGCCGATGTGTTGCTCGACAACAGTGGGGAGCCTGGAGCAATCGAGGGCGTGGTGCAGCAGTTGTGGCAGGAGCGGCTGGTGCCGTTCGAGCACAACCTGCGCACGGCGACGCCCGCGCGTCGGAAGGAGATACGGGTCGTGCCCGCCAACCCGGAGTGGGCTGTGCAAGCGCAGCGGCTCATCGCGCGGCTGTGGGTGGCGTGCGGCGCGTCCGCGTCGCGGATAGATCACATCGGATCGACTGCGGTGCCGGATCTTCCGGCCAAGGATGTGATCGATCTGCAGATCACCGTCGCCGACCTCGCCGCCGCCGACGGACTGCGAGATGCGTTGGGCGCAGCGGGTTTTCCGGTTCGTCCGGCGGTCACCGAGGATTGCCCGCGGCCGACTCCGCAGGATCCGGCGGGCACGGATGTCGCTGTGTGGACCAAACGTTTTCACCAGAACGCCGACCCTGGTCGCCTCGCCAATGTGCATGTGCGCGTGGATGGTTCGCCAGGGCAGGAGTACGCGCTGCTGTTCCGTGATTGGCTGCGCGCCGATGCTGACGCCCGAGCCGAATACCTCGAGGTGAAGCGCGCGGCAGAGGCGAAGGCGGCCGGGCTGACCGGCGCGGAGGAGACCACCGCGTACCTGGATGTCAAGGAACCGTGGTTCTCCGCCGCGTACCCTCGCATGCTCGCTTGGCGGGATCGCTAGCAGCGCAACGGCTTTGCCTCAGCCTCCCACTACTTCCAGGTCAGCGTGATACCGCGCGTCTCGAGCCACCCTTCGAGGCGGTAGTCGTTGGCGGCGATGCCGTCGATGGTGCTGGTCGCGGTCTCGATGGCGGCCTGGGCCTGGACGGCGGTGAGCAGGCCGGCCGCGTGCGCGGCGAGCAGCTCGTCGACGTCGAGCAGGTCGGTGCCGCGACCGGTACGCACGATGATGTCCAGATAGTGGTCCACCGACTTCCACCGTTCGGGCGCTACCTGACCGAACTCGCCGAGGTCGAGGTAGAAGTCCTGGTCCCGCTGGTGCTCGGGGTGGTAGTGGAAGACGGAGGCGCGCAGCGCCAAGTCGGGCAGTAGCCACGATTCGATGTAGTGGAACTGTTCATGGTCGGAGGTGCGCGCCATGTACAGGCCCCACGGCTCCACGTGGTACTGCTCGACCGGCCGCACGAATCCTTTCGGATCCGTGTTCGTCAGGTCCGCGAGGTCGAAGTACTCGACCTTGGGCCGATGCACGTCAACGGATGGTGCCTGGGTCATGCATTCAGAATCTACCGCCGCGACGCCGGAGTCGAGTGGCCTCGCGGTTACATCCAGGTGAGCGTGATGCCCTGGGTGGCGAGCCAGTCCTCGACGCAGTGGTCGTTGGCGGCGAGTCCGTCCAGGGCCGCGGTCGCGCACTCGAAGGCCCGATGCGCCTGCGCTGTGTCCACCAATCCGGCCGCGTGGGCGGCCAGTAGGTCGTCGACGCCGAGCAGTTCGACGTGATGACCGCGATGCACCTCGATGTCGAGGTAGTGGTCGACGGCCTTCCAGCGTTTCGGCGCGACCTGGGTGAACTCGCCGATATCGAGGTGGAAGTCGTGGTCGACGTGATGCGCCGGGTTCCGGCGGGCGCACGTCACCCGCAGCGAGAGTTCGGGCAGCAGCCAGGACTCCAGGTAGTGATGGTGCGGTACGGGCACGATGCGCGCCATATATACGCCCCACGGTTCGTGGTGGTAGCGCTCGACCTGGCGGACGAAGCCCTTGCTGTCGGTGCTGGTGTGCTCGGCCAGGTTGAAGAACTCGACGTGTGGCCGGTGCGGGGGATGGCCGGGCGGTAACGCGGTGTTCGGCGGGGCGGCGGCGTTGTTGTTGAGGCCTGGTACCGCCGCACGGATGTGTCGGGCGATACTTCCAGTGAAGCCGGTGGTCGGCACGGTATTGAGCAATGGAATCAGACCTCTCATGGCTCTAGTCCTTCGCCACATCCGAACTTTGTTGTCCGAACAACCAAGCCAGAGTACACCCGGGAAATGGTGATCGGGCGGATTGACGCGATATGTTTTTGGCTACGAAATGTGTTGGTGCATGGGACATTTCGGACACATAACGGTGCCTGAGAGTGAAACGGTATTGTCCCGGTAAAGCCTGGTATTGCTCCGGTAAAACTTACTCGTCAGAGGTTTATCCCGCCTGGGAATGGGGGACGGTCGATGGCGGTTTTATCACCGGGGCGCGGCGGGTGACACCCGGCCGAGGCCCACATGCCTGGGTCCGCGGCAGCCACCGCCCGCACGACCGCTGAAATCTGTCGGTGGCTGGGCTTAGGCTGGTGAGCATGGCATTCGCAACCGAGATTCCGACGGAAGGCTACGAGGAGAGGGTCGCGGGCGAGACCCCGCTGGCGCACTCCGAGCATCGGCCTGTCGGCGAGATCGAGCGCAGTGACGCGCGCTTCCAGGTGGTCAGCGAGCACGTGCCCGCCGGTGACCAGCCGGCCGCGATCGAGGAGCTGGAACGCCGGATCAAGGCGGGGGAGCGCGACGTGGTGCTGCTCGGCGCCACCGGCACCGGCAAGTCGGCCACCACCGCATGGCTCATCGAGCGGCTGCAGCGCCCCACGCTGGTGATGGCGCCGAACAAGACCCTCGCCGCGCAGCTGGCCAACGAGCTGCGCGAGATGCTGCCGAACAACGCCGTCGAATACTTCGTCTCGTACTACGACTACTACCAACCCGAGGCGTACATCGCGCAGACCGACACCTACATCGAGAAGGACAGCTCGATCAATGACGATGTCGAGCGGCTGCGGCACTCGGCGACGTCGAGCCTGCTGTCCCGGCGCGATGTGGTGGTGGTCGCGTCGGTGTCGTGCATCTACGGCCTCGGCACCCCGCAGTCCTACCTCGATCGGTCGGTGCAGCTCGAGGTCGGCGGCGAGGTCGACCGCGACGCGCTGCTACGGCTGCTGGTCGACGTGCAGTACACCCGCAACGACATGGCGTTCACCCGCGGCTCGTTCCGGGTGCGCGGCGACACCGTCGAGATCATCCCGTCCTACGAGGAACTCGCGATTCGCATCGAGTTCTTCGGCGACGAGATCGAGGCGCTGTATTACCTGCACCCGCTCACCGGCGATGTGGTTCGCCAGGTGGACGTGCTGCGCATTTTCCCGGCCACCCACTACGTGGCCGGCCCGGACCGGATGGAGCGCGCGGTGCGCGACATCGAGGCCGAACTGGAAGTGCGGCTGGCCGAGCTGGAGCGGCAGGGCAAGCTGCTCGAGGCCCAGCGGCTGCGCATGCGGACCCAGTACGACCTGGAGATGATCCGTCAGGTCGGGTTCTGCTCCGGCATCGAGAACTACTCGCGGCACATCGACGGCCGCCCGGCCGGGTCGGCGCCCGCGACGCTGCTCGACTACTTCCCCGACGACTTCCTGCTCGTCATCGACGAGTCGCACGTGACGGTGCCGCAGATCGGCGGCATGTATGAGGGCGACATGTCGCGCAAGCGCAACCTGGTCGAATTCGGGTTCCGGCTGCCGTCCGCGGTGGACAACCGGCCGCTCACCTGGGAGGAGTTCGCCGACCGGATCGGCCAGGCGGTGTACCTGTCGGCCACGCCGGGTCCCTACGAACTGGGCCAGGTCGGCGGCGAGGTGGTCGAGCAGGTCATCCGCCCGACCGGCCTGGTCGATCCGAAGGTGGTGGTCAAGCCGACCAAGGGCCAGATCGACGATCTGGTGCACGAGATCCGGCAGCGCACCGAGAAGGACGAGCGGGTGCTGGTCACCACGCTGACCAAGAAGATGTCGGAGGACCTCACCGACTATCTGCTCGGGCTCGGCCTGCGGGTGCGGTATCTGCATTCGGAGATCGACACGCTGCGCCGAATCGAACTGCTGCGGCAGTTGCGACTCGGCGAGTACGACGTGCTGGTCGGCATCAACCTGCTGCGCGAGGGTCTCGACCTGCCCGAGGTGTCGCTGGTCGCGATCCTCGACGCGGACAAGGAAGGCTTCCTGCGCAGCAGCACCAGCCTGATCCAGACCATCGGCCGCGCGGCGCGCAACGTGTCCGGCGAGGTGCACATGTACGCCGACAAGATCACCGACTCGATGCGGCACGCCATCGACGAGACCGATCGCCGCCGAGCCAAGCAGGTCGCCTACAACACGGAGAAGGGCATCGACCCGCAACCGTTGCGCAAGAAGATCGCCGACATCCTCGACCAGGTGTATCTGGAGGCCGACGACACCGAGGTCGCGGTCGGCGGTTCCGGCCGTAACTCCAGCCGCGGCCGCCGCGCCCAGGGCGAACCGGGCCGCGCGGTCAGCGCGGGCGTCTACGAGGGCCGCGACATCAAGTCGATGCCGCGCGCCGAACTCGCGGACCTGGTCAAGGAACTCACCGCGCAGATGATGAACGCGGCCCGCGAGCTCCAGTTCGAGCTCGCAGGCCGACTGCGCGACGAGATCGCCGATCTCAAGAAGGAACTGCGCGGCATGGACGCCGCCGGATTGAGTTGAGTACCGCGGGTGCGCCGCCTAGGCCGGAGGGCCAGCGGCGCGAGCCGCCCGACGGGGCTGGGGCGAGCTGCGGGCCTGCGGTATTCGAGCACCCTCTCTGGGCATCCGCACCCCGACTTGCCGTGCGACACACCGTGTCTGGCGCGGCAAAGGGTGCGGCTGTCCTCGAGTTGCCCGCGTCAGCTCTGGGTGGCCATCCATTCGTTGACGCGGCGCTCGGCTTCCTCGCGGGAGACGTTCTCGACCTTGGTCATGACGGCCCAGCGGTGGCCGAACGGATCGATCATGACGCCGAAACGGTCACCGGTGACGAAGGTTTGGGGTTCTTCGGCACTGCGGGCGCCGTGTTCGAGGGCACGCTTGATGACGCCGTCGACGTCGGGGCAGTAGTGCACGATCGAGGTGTGCACCCACTCGCCGTTCGGGGCGAGCACGTTGTTGTCCGGTATGGGCATGCCCAACTGCAAGGTGGAGTCGCCGATCTTCAGTTCGGCGTGCGCGGGCTGGCCGTCCGGCAGATCGTTGCGGGTGATCACCTCGGCGCCGAGCACCGCGGTGTAGAAGTCGATGGCCTTGTTGCCGTCGTCGACCGCGAGGAAACAGGTGATGGAGTGGTAGCCCTCGGCAATGGGATTCACGGTGTTTGTCATGACATCAATCCTGGTCGGCCGCGCGCTGTTGGTCTTGTAAGAACGCGACACGGTGCTCGGCGGGAGCGAAACCATGCCCGGCAGCACTGATTCCGCGCCACTGCCCCGGAACCCGGCGGCCCCCGCGGACACCACCGGCATCCTGCACCCCGACGAACAGGCCAAGTACCGCACGCTGGCCCGGCTGCCCGCCGGCCCCGCCGTGGACCGATTCGTCGAGTGGTACTGGTCGGTGCGATGGGACCTGCGCGGCAGACCGCCCTACCGGGCCGAGGTGCTCTCTTATCCGAGCGTGAACGTCACGTTCGAGCGATCCGCAAGCCGCACAGGCGGTTTCGTCAACGGCGTGTGCACCACCAAATTCATCCGCGAACTCAGCGATAAAGGCGAGGTATTCGGCCTGCGTTTCCGTGCGGGCGGCTTCGGCGCCTTCACCGGACTCGACGTCGGCTCCTTCCGCGACACCGTCGTCGAACTGACCGACGTCATGCCCGACGCACAGGGCTTGGCCGACCGCGTCCTCGCCGCGCCCACCGACGAACAACGCCGCGCCATCCTCGAGGACTTCCTCGCCGCCCGTCCCGCCGCCGACGATCCGACCTATCGCCTGGTGCTGCGCATCATCGACGCGATGGCCCAGGACCAGGACCTGACCAGGGTCGACCAGATCACCGACCGATTCGACATACCGACCCGCACCTTGCAGCGCATGTTCCGCCGCTACGTCGGCGCGGGCCCGAAATGGGTGCTGCGCCGCTACCGTCTGCAGGACGGCGCCGAACTGCTCGCCCGCGGTCGCACCGAAGATCTCGCCACGTTGGCCGCGGAACTGGGATACTTCGATCAGGCGCACTTCTCGCGGGAGTTCACCGCGGAAGTCGGAATGGCTCCACTGGAATACGCCAAGAATTCGCTACGCTCGCGCAACGAGGTCACGGCAAAGGTCATGCCGACCAGGTCGTAGTTGCTGGGCCGACCGTTTTCGACCATTCGACCGCGGGCCCCGGGGCATAGCTCCCGTGGCACTTAGTTGAATGTTGCACTACCTACTGTCTGCCGATTGAGGGAGCTGGACATGGATGTTGTGGTGTTGATCGGACGGGTGTTGTTCTCGGTGTTGTTCCTGAGCTCCGCGCTAGGGCACTTCATGCAGACCGAAGCGATGACGGGCTATACGGCGAGCAAGGGTGTGCCGATGGCGAAGCTGTCGGTGCTCGGTTCGGGAGCCCTGTTCGGTCTCGGTGGGCTGAGCGTGTTGCTCGGCGTGTGGGCCGATCTCGGGTCGGTGCTGCTCGCGGTGCTGCTTGTGGTGACCGCGGTAATGATGCATCAGTTCTGGAAGGAGACGGATCCGCAGGCGCGGCAGGCCGACATGATCAACTTCAACAAGAATCTGGCGCTCGCCGGTGCGTCGTTGATGCTGTTCGCGTTCTTCGCCCACGACAGCTGCCTCGGATTGACCATCACCGGACCGCTTTTCAACCTCTGACCCCGCTTGCCGCGCTAATATTGCGCGTCCTTTTTACTGCAGGGAGAGGAAGGCATGGACATCATCGGAGCGATTCTCGGCTTATTCTGGGCGAACTACCAACAGTGGCCGTAACGGCACGGTAGTCCCAGGCTCCAGCGGCCCGTCCCGGTGCGTGATCTGCGCGCCGCGGCGGGCCGATGTCTGTTCGATCCCCGCTGGTATGTGACGAATATCCCAGGGGGACAAGACCGTTCATCGCCATTGTGCTTGATCACAGTTTGCCGGCCAGGCAATTGTGTCTGCCCAGCTTGCTCATGCCCTTCCCGCATTTCCTGGCGAACATGTGGCGCCAATGCCAGGACACCGGCAATGTGATGTGCTGCGATTTCTGATATTTCCGGTCTGTTTGCCGCTAGGGTCGACGCAAGTCGCTGCGCCGGGGCACGTCTTGGTATGCACCCGGACGTAGGCATCCTGACACCCGCACAGTTGGAGGAGAGAATGACCGCCTACCGGACCATTGTTGTCGGTACTGATGGCTCGGACTCGTCGTATGTCGCCGTCGAGAAGGCCGCTGCGCTGGCTGGAGTGTCCGACGCGACCCTGGTCATCGCGTGTGCTTACTACCCGACCGACGATCGCGACGTGGCCGCCGCCGCGGACGTGCTCAAGGAAGAGGCCTACCAGGTGCGCGGGTCCGCCCCCACCAACGAGATCCTGCGCACCGCGCGGGACAAGGCCGTCGCCGCGGGCGCGAAGAACATCGTCGAGCGCGCCGTCGTCGGCGAGCCGGTCGAGTCGCTGCTCACGCTGACCAAGGACGTCGACGCCGACCTGCTCGTCGTCGGTAACCGCGGACTGAACACCCTCACCGGCCGCCTGCTCGGCTCCGTCCCCTCGGACGTCGCCCGCAAGTCCCGCTCGGACGTCCTGATCGTGCACACCACCCGCTAGCCATCCCACCCGACCGAAGGCCCCCTTCGGCCCGGCAGACAGACCAAAGGCGCCCTTCAGTCGAGTGAACAGTCTCGACCGAAGGGCGCCTTTGGTCTGTATGGCCGACTGAAGGGGGCCTTCGGTCGGGCGGTTAGGCCAGTGAGGTCAGGACGTCGGGCAGGTCTTCGCTGTGGACTACGCCTAGGCGCTGGGTCGCGCGAGTCAGTGCGACGTACAGGTCGTTGAGGCCGCGTGGGGATTCGTCCAGGATCGCTTGTGGCTCGACCAGATACACGGCGTCGAACTCCAGACCCTTCACGTCGTGCACGGTCAGTACGCGCACCGATTCATCGGCCAGCTCGGTCAACTCCTCGACCAACGTGTGCGGCGCGATCACCGCGGTGGTGCCTGGCCCGGTCTCCTCGGCGACCAGTTTCGCGACTTGGTCGCGGACTTCGCTTGCGGTGACCCGGTATCCGCGCGGCGGGTTGCCGCTGTCGCGGACCGAGCGTGGTGCGGACGCGGCAGGATCGATCGCGGCGAGCACGTCTGCCGCGACATCCATGATCTCGGCCGGGGTCCGGTAGTTCACGGTCAGCTCGGTGAGCTTCCACCGTTTGGCCACATACGGTTCCAGCACCCGCTGCCAGGACGACGCGCCCGCCGGGTCGCCGGTCTGCGCGACGTCGCCGACCACGGTGATCCAGCGATTCGGGATGCGCCGCATCACCATTCGCCACGCCATCTCCGACAGTTCCTGCGCCTCGTCCACGATGACGTGCCCGTAGGTCCAGGTGCGGTCGCCCGCCGCGCGCTCGGCGGTGGTCTGGCTGGCGCGCACGTTCTGGCGTTCGGCGAGCTGGCTCGCGTCGATCAGGTCGTAGGCCATCAGGATTTCCGGGTCGAGCTCGTCTTCGAGATCCTGTGGGGCGGAACCGGTCAGGATGTCCAGCGCGTCCTGCGCCTCGGCCAGCTGGGCCCGCCAGCGGCGCCGGGAGCGTTCGCGTTCCTCGGTGTCGTCCACGCCGAGCAGTTCGGCCAGCTCATCGAGCAGCGGGGCGTCGGCGGCGCTGAACTCGCCGTCGTCCGGTCGCACCAGTTCCGCGCGATCCTCGGCCGACAGGGTGCCTGCGACGCGGTCGAGTCGCTTGGGGTCGGCCAGCAGGTCGGCGAGCACGTCCTGCGGCGACAGCAGCGGCCACAGCTTGCCGATGGCCTGCTGGATCTCCTGATCGGCCCGCATCTCGTCACGGATCTCGGCAATGTCGGTGCGGCTGAGCAGGCTTGGCCCACCGGACAGGTCCGAGCCCATGGTCTCGGCGAGCTGTTCGGTGAGTGCGTCGATGACCGCGCTGGTGAAGATCGGCTTGGCCAAGTTGTGCGGGCGCCGCGAGGAACGGGCCCGGCCGCGCGCCCGCGTGGCGATCTTGCGATCCAAGGTCACTTGGTAGCCGTCGAAGCTGAGCCGGACCGGTTCGGCAGGCACCTCCTGCCGGTCCCGCACCGCCTGCTTGAGCACCTCCAGGATGTCGAGCGAGCCCTTGATCTCGCCCGCCCGCAACGAGTCCTCACGGGTCGCCTTCACGCCCGGATACAGGTCGCCGATGGTGGACAGCAGCACGCCGGTCTCACCGAGTGAGGGAAGCACCTGGCCGATGTAGTCGAGGAAGGTGGCGTTGGGCCCGATGATCAGCACGCCGCTCTTGGCCAGCTGCTGGCGGAAGGTGTAGAGCAGGTAGGCGGCGCGGTGCAGCGCGACGGCGGTCTTGCCGGTACCCGGCCCGCCCTGCACCACCAGCACGCTCTTGTGCTCCGAGCGGATGATCGCGTCCTGCTCGTGCTGGATGGTCTCGACGATGTCGTTCATGTGGCCGGTGCGTGCGGCGTTCAACGCGGCCAGCAGCGCGCTTTCGGCACCGACCCCGCCGTCGTCGTCGGTCGCGCCGGCCTGGCGTGCGGCATCCAGGTCGAGGTATTCGTCGTTGATCGCGGTGACGTTGCGGTTGCGCGAACGGATGTGCCTGCGCCGGGTCACGCCGTCGGGTGCCGCGGTGGTGGCGAGGTAGAACGGGCGGGCCATCGGGGCGCGCCAGTCCAGCAGCAGCGTCTCGTAATCGTCCTTCTCGTCGAGGATGCCGAGCCTGCCGATATAGCGGTACTCGTCGGCCAGATCGATCCGGCCGAAACACAGACCGTGTTCTGCCGCATCGTATTTGGCGAGGTCCTCGTTGTAGAGCTGGCTGAACGACTCGCGTTCGCTGCGGGCCTGCGGCGTGCCACCGGATTCCAGCAGCACGGTGCGTAAGCGGTTGCGGGCGTAGTCGCGCATCTCGTCGAGCCGGTCATACAGCACCGACAGGTATTTCTGTTCCTGTTCGGTCTCGCGGGTCAGCTCGGGCGCGCCGTCGTGCGGGAGCGCAGCGAGCGAACCATCGGCACTGCGCCCATCGGGAACGGCAGTGCCGAGCGGCAGCTCGGCGCTGCTGTGCGGGAGCGCAGCGAGCGAACCATCGGCACAGCGCCCATCGGGAACGGCAGCGCCGAGCGGCAGCTCGGCGCTGCCGTGAGCGGCACGGTCCTGAGTGAGGTCGGGCAAACTGAACTCCTTCACCGCGATGAGCCGAGCGAACGGTACACACGCATGGCAATAGGCACGCGAACGTTCGGAAAACAAGGTTGTCGAGTCTACTGCGATTGCGGCGGAGTCGCCGTATCCGCAGGTGTACCCGGTGTCGCGTCGCTTGCCACGGGGCGTTGGGCGCGACGGTTACCGACTCGGCGACCGTGGACATGTCATAGAAGTGGTGTAACAGCTTCGGGCACCGCAGGTATTCCGGCGACCCGCGAAGTTCTTCGAGAATCATCGATCGGACCCGTCAGGACGCGTGGGTGCTGTTCGGCCTGCGTACCGAGCCGGCCGCACTCTCACGATGCCCGGACGGCTTGGCCCGGTACATCGCCAGGTCCGCGTCGTGCAGCACGGCCTCGGGGGTGCGGCGGTCGTTGACGTTGAGCGGGGTGACGCCGATCGAGGCGTTCACCTCGATCCGGTGCCCGCGCGCGATGATCGGCTCGGCCATCGTCGAGCGCAGCCGGGCCACCAGCGCGTCGAGGTCCACCCGCCGGGTGCCGCCGGACAGCAGCACCAGGAATTCGTCGCCGCCGAGCCTGCCGACGATGTCGTCGCTGCGCAGCGCGCGCTGCAACCGCTGCGCGACGATCTGCAGCACCGTGTCGCCGATGGCGTGCCCGAGCGTGTCGTTGATCGCCTTGAACCCGTCCAGGTCGATGAACAGCACCGTCGACACCGGCAGGTTCTCGCTGGTGGCCAGCGCGCCGGCCAGCTGGGACAGGATCAGCGAACGATTCGCCAGCCCGGTCAGCGAGTCGTGCGTGGCCTGGTACTCCAATTGCCGCCTGCTGGCCCGGAATTCGGTGATGTCGGCGAACGAGGACACCGCGGACGAGCGGCGGTCGCCGGGATTGAGCAGCCTGCTGCTGCCCGACAGCCAGCGCCGCTGCCCGTCGGCCCGGTCGACGCCGAAGACATAGTCGGTGATGGTCTCGCCGGTCGCCAGCGTGCGGGCGATCGGATGGCGGGTCGCTGCCAGCGGCTGCGCGTTCGCGTCGAGCAGGGTGAGCGGCAGCGACTGGATCGTTTTGCCGATGAGCTCGTCGTCGCTGCCGAAGATGCGCATGGCCGCCGGGTTGGCCGACTCGATGCGGCCCTCCGGATCGATCACCACCACACCTTCCTCCAACTGCGAGACGACCGTGGTGAAGTGCTGCTCGGCTCGCTGCTGCGCGGCCTCGGCGAGGCGCTGGGCGGTGAGGTCGTGGATGACCACCTGGTAGGCGAGGTGCTCGTGCCAGGGGGTGAGCACCGACACGATCTCCACCGGCATCTGTACGCCGTTGGCCCGGACCAGGGTGATCTCGGTCGGCTCGGTGGCGGCCCCGTTGGTGGTCAGCAGGCTGATCCCGGCCAGCATCCCTGGCACCGAGCTCGGATGGACGAACTGGGTGAGTGGTTTACCGACCACGTCGTCGACGCTGTCGGCGGCCAGCAGCCGCACGGTGGCGGGATTGACGTAGACGACGATGCCGCGCTCGTGCACGCAGATGGCGTCGGGCGTGTGCTCGACCAGAGAACGGTAGCGCTCAGCTAGCTGCTCGGCCGCTTCGACCGCGGCGGCTGCCTTGTCCTCGCTCACCTCTAACCCCCGATCATCGACCCGATTCCGGCCAGTGGAGCATGGGATTATTCTCGTATCGACGGGCACGCGACTACAGTCTCGACGCTATTGCCTCGATCACAGTTCAGGCGCTTGATCGGACAGTGTCTGGTGATCATTACAGAACCGGTGTCCAGGAATTGTCTCGCTGACCACGGTTCGGCCGAAGAGTTGGTGCGGGAGCGCGGTGGTGCCCGGAGCCGAACCGAACAAGAGGCGTCATCAAGATCATATGACGTTGGCCGGGATCGGTGCCGTCATCGCGTATGGCCACCCGCTGTGACATTGCCTGTTCGGCGGAAAGCCGACCGTCTCGGCGTTGCGGTGGCGGCCAGCGAACCGCTCGATGTTGTTGCCCGGCTCGAGCGGACGGTTGGCGGTCAGGGCCGGTCGACAGAATCCGTCCTCACGGCAGCGGCACCGACCAGCACAACCGGGTGCCCGGCATGGCGTCGCCCGCTTCGGTCGTGTTCCCGGCTGTCCCGATGACGAAGTGCCCGTCCGCCTTCTCCGCGCGCTGCTCCAGATTCCGTAGTCCGCTGCGTACCACGTGATTCGGGATGCCCCAGCCGTTGTCGGTCACCACGATCGTCAGATCGTCGTCGACGCTGATCTCCACCGCGACCGTGTCCGCCCCGGAATGCCGGACCGCGTTGCTGACCGCCTCGCGCACAACGGCTTCCGCGTGATCGGCCAGCTCGGCCTCCAGCACCGACAGCGGGCCCGACACCGAAAAGGTGGACCGCAGTGTGGATTCGGCGGTCTGCTGGCGGATCGCGTGCTCGATCCGCTGCTGCAGCGGGTTATCGTTGCCGCCGTGCAGGTCGAAGATCGAGGTCCTGATCTCCTGCACCACCTCCTGCAGGTCGTTGACCACGGTGGAAAGGCGTTGCCGCACTTCGGGAACGGTGGCCTTGGCGACCGCACCCTGCAGCGTGATGCCGACGGCGAACAGCCGCTGGATGACGTGGTCGTGCAGGTCTCTGGCGATCCGATCGCGGTCGGCGATGATGTCGATGTCGCGCATCCGCTGCTGTGCGTCGGCGAGCTGCATGGCCAGCGCCGCCTGGTCGGTGAACGCGGCGGTCAGCTCGACCAGCTCGTCGGAATACGGGGCGTCGCCGACTTCGCGCACGGTGGTCAGCACGCCGAGCGTGGTGTCCGGCGTGCACAGCGGCAGGATCAGCAGCGGTCCGGCGTCGGGGAGCGCGAGGCCGAGGTTGACCGAGGCCGCGTCGTCGAAGCGCAGCGGGGTGCGGCGGGTGAAGGCCTCGCCGAGCGCGGTGCCCTCGGTGTGCACCGGCTTGCCCTCGTAGCCTTCGCCGGGCCCGCACCAGGTGGTGACCGCGAGCGCGGTCGGCTCGCCGTCGTCGTCGGGCCCGGTGAGGAACGATTGGTGTGAGCCGGTCAGCGTGCGCGCGTGCTCGACCACATGCGCGAGCACGCTGGCGGACTGGTTGCCCGCCAGCAGTTCGGTGGCGATGTCGCGGGTCGCCGCGATCCACGCCTGCCTGGTGCGCGCCGATTCGTAGAGCCTGGCGTTGTCCACCGCGATGCCCGCCGCGGCCGCGAGCGCCTGGACCAGCACGTCGTCATCGTCGGTGAACGGTTGCCCGCCCGCCTTTTCGGTGAGGTAGAGGCTGCCGAACACTTCGCCGCGGATACGCACCGGCACCCCGAGAAACGTGTGCATCGGCGGATGATGTGGTGGAAGTCCAACGGAGGCAGGGTGATTGGTGAGTTCATCGAGCCGAAGCGGTTTCGACTGGTGGAACACCACGCCGAGCACGCCGTGGCCCTCGGGTAATCGTCCGATGGCAGTGCGGGTTTCGTCGTCGAAGCCCTCGTCGATGAACTGCACCACCTGCTGATCGTGGCCGCGCACCGCGAGCGCGCCGTAGCGGGCGTCGACCAGGTTGATCGCGGTGCGCACGATGGTGCGCAGGGTGTCGTCCAGGTCGAGGCCCGAGGTGACGGCCAGCATCGCCTCGACCAAACCGTCCATTCGGTCCCGGGAATCGAGAATGAGCTCGACGCGTTCCTTGACCTCGCTGAGCAATTCACGCAGGCGCAGTTGCGACAGGGTGTCGCGCACGGAATAGGGGTCGTTGCCGTGATCGTCGGTCATATCGGCTTCCCCTTGTGGTGGGCGCGCGAACTGCGCCTTGTCCCAGTCTAGTTCGACCTTCGGGGACTTTCGGCCCTGTTCGCCACCGCGTTGCGATGGTGACATGGGGCTACGGGATCTGAATATCGAAGGCAGGGCGTGTCACATGAAGTCGTCGGGGCTGTTGCATTCTTCGTCACCACAACACTGGCTCACCGCAAGTGATCTCGATCTAGCCGTCACCACCTTCGGTGCGGTGCCGGATGTGGACGTGACGAGGGCGGTCCGGGCGATCGGCCGGGTGCTACGCCGTCACCACCTCGACGCGGCGACCAGGGTGCGCGTCACCGCGCCCGACGATGCGGGCGAAGCGACGGTGGTACAGGCCAACATTCGGTGTCGCGATATCGCCACCCGGGTGCAGGTGACCGGGCCGGGCGGGTTCGCGGTGACCTTCGCCGCCGAACGGCTCGACCGGCAGCTGGCCCGGCTGCAGACGACCCAGTCCCGGGACTGGCCCGATCCGGCCCGCCCGCCGCTGGCCCAGGTCACCGAGCCGCGCCCGATCGTGCGGCGCAAGAAATGTGAGCTGCTCACCGGCACGCCCGCCGAGGCGACGGCGCTGATGGACGCGATGGACTACGACGCCTACCTGTTCACCGACAGCGACTCCGGCACCGAGGCCGTGGTGGCCTGGGGCGATCCGCTCGGCGTCCGGCTGTTCCGCCAGGATTCAGCGGTGAGCGGCCCGACGACGGTGAATTTGCTTCCGCTGACGGTGGATTCGACACCGGCGCCCGTCCTCGATGAGGAACAGGCCGCGCACGTGCTGTGCCGGCACGGCCTGCCGTTCCTGTTCTTCACCGACCCGGCCGGCGGCCGCGGCCGGCTGCTGTACCGCCGCTACGACGGCGATCTCAGCCTGGTCGAACCGGCATAACCGACCTCAGCTCAGCGGGACCGACCAGTGCACCCGCGTCCCACCGGACGCGGCGCGCTCGATGCTGCACCGGCCCTCCGATTCCGCTGCCCGCTGCGCGAGATTGGCCAGGCCGCTGGCGATTACGTCGTCCGGCACGCCTGACCCGTTGTCCTGCACCACGATGGTCAACTCGTCGGCCACGGTGATCTCTATCGTCACCGCGTCCCCGCCCGAGTGCCGCACCGCGTTGCTGACCGATTCGCGCACAACGGCTTCCGCGTGATCGGCCAGCGCGGGCCCGACCACCGACAGCGGCCCGTCGACGCGCAGCCGCGCCCGGATCGGCGTCGCCGCGGTCTGCTGCTGGACCGCGTCCTCCAGGCGTCGCCGCAGCGAGGCGCCCGCGCCGCCGTGCAGATCGAAGATCGTCGTCCTGATCTCGTGCACGATCTCCTGCAGCCGATCGATCTCATCCGAAAGTCGTTGCTGGACTTGCGGATCGTCGACCCGCGCGGCCATGCCCTGCAGGCCGAGGCCCACCGCGAAGACCCGCTGGATGACGTGGTCGTGCAGGTCGCGCGCGATCCGGTCGCGATCGGCGAGCACATCGAGTTCGCGTGCCCGGCGCTGCGCCTCGGCCAGCTGCATGGCCAGCGCGGCCTGATCGGTGAACGCCGCGGCGAGCGAGCCGAGTTCGTCGGAGTACGGCTCTGCGTCGGGCGCGCGCACCACGATCAGCACGCCGAGCACGATGCCCGCCGTCTGCAACGGCAGGATCAGCGCGGGTCCGGCCGACTCGAGCGGGGCACCGAGGTCGACGCCCCGTGCGTCGGCCAGATGCACGGTCGTGCGCTCGGCGAAGGCCTTGCCCGCGACGGTGTCGACAAGTCGCACGTGCTGTCCCTCGGCCGGTGCGACCGCCCTGGACCATTGCGCCACAACGAGTTCCGTGGCCTCCTCGGGTGGAATGCCGGGTTCGACGACCGCCAGGATCGCCTGCTCCGACCGGGTCAACGTGCGCGCGTGCTCGACCACCTGCGCGAGCACCCGATCCGGCTCGGTGCCCGCGAGGAACTCGGTGGCGATATCCCGGTTCGCGGCGATCCACGCCTGCCGGGTGCGGGCCCATTCATAGAGCCGCGCGTTGTCGACAGCGATGCGGGTCGCGGTGTCGACTACGGCACGCAACGTGTCGAACAAGGTGTGCGGCACGGCGTCGGTCATGTCGCGCGTCAGCGCTCGCCGAGCTTGCTGGCCAGCACCGCCGCCTGGGTGCGCCGTTCCATGCCGAGCTTGGCAAGCAGCCTCGACACGTAGTTCTTCACCGTCTTCTCCGCCAAGAACATTCGCGCCGCGATCTGCCGGTTGGTGAGTCCCTCGCCGAGTAGCGCGAGCAGCTTGCGCTCCTGCTCGGTGAGCCCGGCCAGCGGGCCGTCGTCGTCGGGCGCGCCGTCGCGCAGCCGGGCCCGCAGCGCTGCGGCGGCCCGGTTGTCCAGCAGTGAACGGCCCGCGCCGACTGCCTTGATCGCGGCGGCCAGCTCCATGCCCTTGATGTTCTTCACCACGTATCCGCTCGCCCCGGCCAGGATCGCGTCGAGCATCGCCTGCTCGTCGGTGTACGAAGTGAGAATCAGGCAGCGCAGTCCCTCCACCTCGGCGAGCAGGTCGCGGCACAGCTCGATGCCGTTGCCGTCGGGCAGCCGGACGTCGAGCACCGCGACATCGGGGCGCAGGATGGGAATTCGGGCCATCGCCTGCGCCACGTCACCCGCCTCGCCGATCACCGTCAGCTCGGGATCACCCTCCAGCAGATCGATCAGACCGCGCCGGACAATTTCGTGATCGTCGACCAGAAATACCTCGAGCACGTCGGCCTCCCTGTCGTCGTCTACCGGGACGAAAGCAGCGCCCGAAAGCCACGAGTAGATAACGAGGTTCCGGGTAAGCTTGCAATGAAGTCAACCAGAGGGGCCCTGGGCAGCGGAGCCATAAGGCTCATATGTACGTGGGAACTCGAGCGATGACATATTCAGCGACACTAGATTTCAGTGCGATCTTCGGATCGCCCCGCGCCTGTCCGGGCTGCGGATCCGATCTCTTCGACGAACTACCCGATGTCCTTGTGCGTTGCAGCGGCTGTGGCGCGCACTGGGGACCAGCAGCGGAAGGGTGTGGCGTCGAAGAACGCAGGCGCCCATGAGAATCGGGCAGATAGTCCCGCCATGGGTCCCGGTACCACCGCCCGCCTACGGCGGCACCGAAGCGGTGGTCGGCAATCTCTCGGTCGGTCTCGACCTACTCGGCCACGACGTGCACCTGTTCACGGTGGGCGATTCCACCTGCCCGGTGCGGCGGTATTCGCTGTACGAGCATCCGACCGTGCAGATCGGCGTCGGTGAGGCCGAGCTGATGCACGTGCTCGCGGCGTACGAGACGCTGGCCGATGTCGACATCATTCACGACCACACCTCGCTCGGCCCGTTCGTCGGCGCTACCCAGGACGGGCCACCGGTTGTCGTCACCAACCACGGGCCGTTCACGGAGATGCGCCAGGAACTCTTCCGTTCGATGGCGCGCCACGCCAGCATCGTTGCGATCTCCGAGGCGCAGCGCCGGATGGCGGGCAGCGTGCCGATCGCCGAGGTGATCCATCACGGTATCGACCTCGACGCGCACCGATTCGGCCCTGGCGGCGGCGGTTACCTGGTGTTCGTCGGCCGGATGAACGAGACGAAGGGCGTGCACCGCGCGGTGCAGATCGCCAGGCTGGCCCGGCGCAAGCTGCTTATGATCACCAAGATGCGCGAACCCGAGGAACAGCGCTACTACACTGAGCGGGTGCGTCCACTGATGGGCCCCGACGATCCCGAGCCGCGTGAGGAAGCCACTGCGCGCCGGGTCGAACTGGTGCGCCACGCCGACGCGTTGATCAATCCGATCGAGTGGCCGGAACCGTTCGGGCTCGTGATGGCCGAGGCTTTAGCTTGCGGCACACCGGTTCTCGCGTTCCCCAACGGTGCGGCACCGGAGATCGTCGAGCACGGCAAGACCGGATTCCTGTGCCGCGACGCCGACGAGATGGTGGACGCGCTCGATCAGGTGCACACCATCGATCGCCGCGACTGCCGGGCGGCGGCGGAGCAGCGGTTCGGCAGGCTGCGCATGGCGCGCGATCACGAGCGGTTGTATCGCCGCATCCTGGCCGACCGGACGACCCGGGTCATGGTGCCCACCACGGTGGCGTGAGTTTGCCGAGCGCCCTCGGGGCAGCGTAGTGACCCATCCGTGGGGTGACGGCTCGGACACGGAGGCGCCGACGGCGATCAATGCCGGGGTCACCTTGGTCGAGGGCTCGACCTTCTGCATCAGCGAGGTCAGCGGTGCGATCAGTCCGAATCGTGCGGCGGGCTTGTTCGTTCGCGATACCAGGGTGCTGTCGCATTGGCGGCTGACCGTCGACGGCAAGGAGCCGGAGCCGCTCACTGTGCGGTACGACGAGCCGTACAGTGCGACGTTGCTTGCTCGGACCGTGCCGCGGGCGGGCACTGCTGACAGCACTGCGCTGGTGATCGTCGGCAGGCATGTCGGGGACGGTATGCGCGAGGATCTAGTGGTGCGCAACCTTTCTGGTGCGCCGCTGGAGTGTGCGATTCGGTTGGAACTCGATGCCGATTTCGCTGATCTCTTCGAGGTCAAGGAAGGTCGCATCGGCCACGAGCACGAGGTGGTCACCTCGGCGCGTGCGATCGACGGCGCTATTCGGATCAGCCGGGCCGAGCTGGGCGTGGCGGTGACGGTCAGTGGTAGCGGAGCCAGTGCGACGGATCGTGAATTGTGCTGGGAGGTAACACTTCCCGGACGTGGTGAATGGTCGGCGTGCATCGAGTATCTGCCCGCGCTTGACGCCGATCCCGCTCCGCCGCGCTATCCCTGTGGCACACCGGTGAACCGCAGCGCGCCAGCGCAACGACTGCGCGAGTGGTATGCGAACTCGCCGACCGTGCACACCGAGGACGAGACCTTCGCGTCGGTGCTGCAACGCACGCTCACCGATCTCGGTGCGTTGCGCATCTTCGATCCAGACCATCCGGAACGTGCGGTGGTGGCCGCGGGCGCGCCCTGGTTCATGGCGCTGTTCGGGCGCGACTCGCTGCTCACCTCGTGGATGGTGTTGCCGCTGGACCGCAGGTTGGCGGTCGGCACGTTGCAGAGCCTGGCCGATCTGCAGGGGACGAAAGTGCATGCGGCGACCGAAGAACAGCCGGGCCGGATCCCGCACGAGGTGCGGTTCGGGCGTGCGGCGACGCTGCTGCTCGGCGGCGGCACCGCGTATTACGGCACCGCCGACGCGACTCCGCTGTTCGTGATGTTGCTCGGCGAGCTGTACCGCTGGGGATTGGATGCGCGGATCCGCGACGAGTTGCTGCCGCATGCGGATCGCGCGCTGGAGTGGATCGAACGCTACGGCGATCTGGACGGCGACGGTTTCGTCGAATATCACTGCGCCGCCGAGCACGGCCTGGCGAATCAGGGCTGGAAGGACTCCTGGGACGGAGTCAACTTCGCCGACGGCACGCTGCCCGAAGCGCCGATCGCCCTGGCCGAAGTGCAGGGCTACACCTACGCGGCGTATGTCGCACGCGCCACGCTCGCCGCGGGCACCGGCGATCACCCGGCCGCCGAACGCTGGCGCGCCAAGGCCGCACAGTTGAAAACCGCCTTCAACGAGGCATTCTGGCTGCCGGATCGCGGCTGGTTCGCGATCGGACTGGACCGGGACAAGCGCCCGATCGACGCGCTCACCTCGAATATCGGGCACTGCCTGTGGACCGGGATCATCGACGACGACAAGGCCGAGCGGGTCGCCGACCACCTGCTCTCGCCGGAGATGTTCAGCGGCTGGGGGATCCGCACGCTGGCCACGTCAATGGGCGCATACAACCCGGTCAGCTATCACAACGGTTCGGTCTGGCCGCACGACAACGCGATCTGCGCCGCGGGCCTGATGCGCTACGGGTTCACCGAACACGCGAATCAGGTGGTCGCGGCCGTGCTCGACGCCTCGACCCGCTTCGGCTACCGGCTGCCCGAACTCTTCTGCGGTTTCGACCGCGCCGAATTCGACATCCCCGTGCCCTATCCGACATCCTGTTCGCCGCAGGCGTGGGCCGCTGCCGCGCCGTTGCTGTTTTTGCGTACGCTGTTGAGACTGGAACCGAGTGTTCCGGAGGGGGTGCTGTCGGTCGCGCCGGTGGTCCCCGCTCGCTACCTGCCGTTGCGGGTCGGCGGGTTGCGTGTCGGCTCGGACGTGCTGTCGGTCACGGTGGACGCGGCGGGCTGGCAGGTCCGCGGTTTGTCCGGTGACCTGCGGCGGACCTAGCGTCGAACGCACCGCAATATCGCCGATGCGAGCGCTGTTGTAGCTGGTACGCCCCGGACGAGCCAAACTTGTCGGTGGGTGTGTTTAGCATGACGGCCGGATACGTCTGGACCCGTTTGTCGGTTCACCCGAACACGATCAAGAAGGGACTCACCTGGTGGCGGAACGCCTCACTGTGCGCGGAGCTCGGGAACACAACCTGAAGGGGGTCGACCTCGACCTGCCCCGCGACAGTCTCATCGTGTTCACCGGACTGTCGGGCTCCGGCAAGTCGAGTCTGGCGTTCGACACGATCTTCGCCGAGGGACAGCGGCGATACGTGGAGTCGCTGTCGGCGTACGCGCGGCAGTTCCTCGGGCAGATGGACAAGCCCGACGTCGATTTCATCGAGGGTCTCTCGCCCGCGGTGTCGATCGACCAGAAGTCGACCAACCGCAACCCGCGCTCGACCGTCGGCACCATCACCGAGGTGTACGACTACCTGCGCCTGCTGTACGCGCGGGCCGGCACGCCGCACTGCCCGGTGTGTAACGAGCTGATCGAGAAGCAGACGCCGCAGCAGATCGTCGATCAGGTGCTCGCCATGGAGGAGGGCATCAAGTTCCAGGTGCTCGCGCCGGTGGTGCGTACCCGCAAGGGCGAATTCGTCGATCTCTTCGACCAATTGAACAGCCAGGGTTACTCCCGGGTGCGGGTCGACGGCGTGGTGTATCCGCTGACCGATCCGCCGAAGCTGAAGAAGCAGGAGAAGCACGACGTCGAGGTGGTCGTCGACCGCCTGGCCGTCAAGACGAATTCCAAACAGCGCCTCACCGATTCGATCGAGACCGCGCTGCGGTTGGCCGACGGCATCGTGGTGCTGGACTTCGTCGACCGCGACGAGCACGCGCACGATCGGGAGCGCCGCTTCTCCGAGCGGCTGGCCTGCCCGAACGGGCACCCGCTCGACATCGAAGACCTGGAACCCCGGTCGTTCTCGTTCAACTCGCCCTACGGCGCCTGCCCGGACTGCTCCGGTCTCGGCATTCGCAAGGAGGTCGACCCGGACCTGGTGGTGCCCGACCCGGCGCTCAGCCTGAACGACGGCGCCATCGCGCCGTGGTCGCGCGGGCAGACCGCGGAGTACTTCACCAGGCTGCTGTCCGGGCTCGCCGAGTCCGTCGGTTTCTCGATGAAGACCCCGTGGGAAGACCTGCCGCTCAAGGCGCGCAAGGCCGTGCTCGAGGGCAGTTCCGACCAGGTGCACGTCTCCTACACCAACCGGTACGGCCGGAAGCGTTCGTACTACGCCGATTTCGAGGGCGTGATGCCGTTCCTGCAGCGGCGCATGGAGAGCACCGAGTCCGAGCAGATGAAGGAGCACTACGACGGGTACATGCGCGACGTGCCGTGCCCGGTCTGCAACGGTGCCCGGCTGCGTCCGGAGATCCTCGCGGTCACCATCAGCGCCGGCGGTGACAACAAGTCCATCGCCGAGGTCAGTGATCTGTCCATCGGGGAGTGCTCGAAGTTCCTGAACTCGTTGACGCTGGGGGAGCGCGAGGCCGCGATCGCCGGGCAGGTGCTCAAGGAGGTGCAGGCGCGGCTCGGGTTCTTGCTCGATGTCGGTCTGGAGTACCTGTCGCTCGGGCGGGCCGCGGCGACGCTGTCCGGCGGTGAGGCGCAGCGTATTCGGCTCGCCACCCAGATCGGTTCCGGGTTGGTCGGTGTTTTGTATGTGCTCGACGAACCGTCCATCGGCCTGCATCAGCGGGACAACCGGCGGCTCATCGAAACCCTCACCCGGCTGCGCAATCTCGGCAACACGCTGATCGTCGTCGAACACGACGAGGACACCATCCGCGCGTCGGACTGGGTGGTGGACATCGGCCCGCTGGCCGGCGAGCACGGTGGCCGGGTGGTGCACAGCGGTCCGTACCAGGAGCTGCTCACCGAGCCCGAATCACTCACCGGCGCTTACCTTTCCGGCCGAGAGCGGATCGAGCTGCCGCTGGTTCGCCGTCCGGTCAACAAGAAGCGGCTGCTCACGGTGGTCGGCGCGACCGAGCACAACCTGCGCGGTATCGACGTCGACTTCCCGCTGGGTGTGCTCACCGCGGTCACCGGCGTCTCCGGTTCCGGCAAGTCGACGCTGGTCAACGACATCCTGGCGACCGTGCTGGCGAACAAGCTCAACGGCGCGCGGCAGGTGCCGGGTAGGCACACCAGGATCAAGGGGCTCGACGACCTGGACAAGCTGGTTCAGGTGGATCAGTCGCCGATCGGCCGCACTCCGCGCTCGAACCCGGCCACCTACACCGGCGTGTTCGACAAGATCCGCACTCTGTTCGCGTCGACCACCGAGGCGAAGGTGCGCGGCTACCAGCCGGGCCGATTCTCCTTCAACGTCAAGGGCGGTCGCTGCGAGGCATGCTCCGGCGACGGCACGCTCAAGATCGAGATGAACTTCCTGCCCGACGTGTACGTCCCGTGCGAGGTCTGCCACGGCGCCCGCTACAACCGGGAAACCCTCGAGGTGCACTACAAGGGCAAGACCATCGCCGAGGTCCTCGACATGTCCATCGAGGAGGGCGCCGAGTTCTTCGAGCCGATCAGCTCGATCCACCGCTACCTCAAGACGCTGGTGGACGTTGGGCTCGGCTACGTGCGGCTCGGTCAGAGCGCGCCCACGTTGTCCGGCGGTGAAGCCCAGCGCGTCAAACTCTCCGCCGAACTCCAGAAACGCTCCACCGGCCGCACCGTCTACATCCTCGACGAGCCCACCACCGGCCTGCACTTCGAAGACATCCGCAAGCTCCTCAAGGTCATCAACGGCCTGGTCGACAAGGGCAACACGGTCATCGTCATCGAACACAACCTCGACGTCATCAAAACCGCCGACTGGGTCATCGACATGGGCCCCGAAGGCGGCTCCGGCGGCGGCATGGTCGTCGCCCAGGGCACCCCGGAAGACATTGTCGCCGTAGCCGAAAGCTACACCGGCCAGTTCCTCCGGGATGCACTGGAACAAGCGAGCGCACCTGCGTCCGCGAAGAAGTTACCTGCGAAGAAGGCATCGGCCACCAAGGCTCCTGCGAAGAAAGCACCTGCGAAGAAGGCCACCAAAGCCGCGGCCGACAAGCCGACCGAAGCGCAAGCCGCAGCAAAAACCGCCACGAAGCGTTTAGCCCGAAAGGCCGCAGCCCTGCGCTGATCACGCAGCAAGCGAACCGCTTCCGACCACGCAATCGCGCCCTGGCCCCAACGGCCAGGGCGCGATCACGTTCCTACACACCTATTGACCTCGCCCCGCCCCCCACCCCGCACCACCTCTAGAAATCCGCACTGACTCTCGGGATCTGCACTCGCTCTAGGGCCCTATTCCGAGTGCAGATCCCGAGTGAGAGTGCGTCTGTTGCCGACAGCGGTCCCGGTGGTCGTGGACCCCGGACCGCCGCACACCGTCTCTGTCAGCCGAACACCGTTTCTGTGAGCCGAACACCCGCTGTAGCGGGTGTGCAGGTTAAGGAAAGGGTGTTCGGCTGACAGGGAGGGCGCGCATCGGAGCCCAGCGACCTCCCGCACCGTCTCTGTCAGCCGCTCACCGTTTCTGTGAGCCGAACACCGGGGACAGCGGGTGTGCAGGTTGAGGAAAGGGTGTTCGGCCACCGCAAAGGGCGCGCATCGGAGCCCCAGCGGCCGCCAAACCTCCACGCGACACGCCCTCTTCTTCCAAAGCGCTCGAGAACAGCACCACAGCCAGATGACCACGCTGGAACGCGACATCACGCACCTGACCGATAACTAAGGTCGGGGACCCCACCTCACGTGCCCAGCACTACTCCGGTCATCCGATGAACCAGTCGACAACCTCTGGGACAGCACACCACCGGAGATCTCTCGGCACACCAACCCGGACCAGTACACCCAGAGACCCTCGGAAAGGTGGACCTTTCCGGGCAAGTGCTTCTTAGGACTCCAAAGGTGGACAGTCCATAGAAGCTGAAGACCTGTCCACGTTTTCCCGTGAGTAGTGTGGGCGCGTCGCCTGCCGTACCCGGCTTTAGGTGTGCGTCAGGTGCACGATGTCGCGTTCCCGAGGTGGTCATCTGGCTGTGGTGCTGTTTCGGACTCTTTCGGGGAGTTGGGATATTAGGCGATGGTTTGGTCGTTGGTCGAAATGCACACACTCTTTGTGTGGTGTGTACACCCTTTGGATAAGCTGCACACCCGGTATAGCAGGTGGGCAGCTTATCCAAAGGGTGTGAGCTTCGTTCAACCTGTTGGGGGTATTCGAAGAATCAACTAAGTGTGCGAAGGGATTTGGGGTGAATGGGGTGTTGGGTTTCGGTAATTGCTTTCGGGGGAAGGCAATTGGGGAAGGGTGGGCCTGGGCTTTTGGGTTTCCCCAGTCGATGGTGTTCGTGGTGGCGATAACGTGTGATTCCATTTGCAAGTGTGAACCTTAAACGTAGAGCTGCGGCTCGTCATCTCGTCACGGTCGTAATCGCAATAGTGGCAGCGGGGTTCGTTGCCGTGCCCAGTTCGTTGGCGGAGCCGCCGACTGCTCCGGCGCCGCCCGGAGCGATGGCGCCGAGGACGCAGCCGATACCGCTGCAGCCGGATCAGCAGTCGCGGATCTATTTCAAGATTCCGGCTGCCAACGAAATGGTGCGGCTGCAGACGCATTTCACGGTGCCGCCGAAACCGCCCAGGGTGGGAACAATGTTTTTGTGGCCCGGGCTCGAGCCTCGCGACGGTGGCAGAAACTACTACCCGATCGGCCTCGGTGTTTTGCAGCCCGTGCTCACGTGGGGTGATGCCTGCGCCCCGGTGCAGCAGCCGCCGACCTACTCGACCTGGTGGATTTCCGGACAGTACGTCAACGTGTACTCCAGAGATCCCCGCTACGCCGACTGTCACTCCGGGCGGGCGATGTCATTGAAGGTTGGCGAGGCCCTCGACATCGACATCGCCCTGGACTCGGCGACCGGTGTATGGACGCAAACCATTACCGGACAATCGGGTTCGGTGCGCTACTCCATCAATATGGCCAAGCAGGCGCAGAACATGGCCCTGTTCGCGATCGAGCCCTGGGACAACGCGACGATTCCCAACCGGCTGGTCTTCTCCGACACCACTATCACCTTCCAGAACGAAGCCAAGCAAAGCTGCCTCACCCCGGAGCTCACCTACACCGGAACCGGCGGAACCATCACCCCGCCCACAACCACCGACGGCCGCCGCTGCCACATCGACACCGTCACCGTGAACCCGCCACGCAGTGCGGCATGACACGTTCGAGCGCGTAGTCAGGACCATAGACACATCTAACTTCCCTAAACTTCCCTATTGCGATGTTCGATAGGGAAGTTTAGGGTCGTTTAGTGACAGATCGCCTGTACTCAGTGGAGCAAGTCGCCGAGCGTCTCGGCCTGCACGTCCGGACGATCCGCACCTACGTGCGGGACGGGCGGCTCAATGCGGTGCGGATCGGGAAGCAGTATCGGATCGCGGAGGCGGATCTCGAGGCGTTCACGGGGCTGCCGGTGCCTGCGCCGGTGCGCGAGACGGTGGGGCGGCAGCGGCACACCGAGGTGTCGAGCATCGTGCAGGTCGAGGCGATCAGTGCCGAGATGGCCGACCGCTTGACCACTCTGCTGATGGGTGCGGCCAACACTCGGTCGCCCGATGACGAGCCGCTGCGGATCGAGACGGCGTACGACGCGGAGCGGGCGCGCATGAAAGTGATTGTCCTTGGCGGTCTTGCTGATACGGCTCGGCTGTTCGAATACATGGAAGGAGTGCTCGCGTCATGAGCGAGCGAGACATCGCCACCGAGCGTCGGGGTGGCATGACCAAGATTTACAAGTCCGAGCGCGGGGCGGCCAAGGTCCGTGAGCGTTACGAGGAACTGCTTGGGGAATGGCCTGTACCCGCTGAACACCTGCTCGTGCCGACTCGCGAGGGGGAGACCTTCGTCGTCGTCTCGGGCCCGCAGGACGCGCCGCCGCTTCTGTTACTGCACGGTTCCGGCGCGAACGCGACGATGTGGCGCGCCGAGATCACTTCCTGGGCAAGCCATTTCCGCACCTACGCGGTCGACATCATCGGCGAGGCCGGCGCCAGTGCGCCGTCGCGCCCGCCTCTCGACTCCGATCGACTCGCGCTGTGGCTCGACGATGTGCTGGAAGACCTTGGGCTCGAGACCTTTTCGGTGGTCGCCGCCTCCCTCGGTGGTTGGGTGGCACTGGACTATGCCGTCCGCAGGCCGGGGCGGATAACGCGCCTTGCCCTGTTGTGCCCCGGCGGCATAGGCGCGCAGAAAATGGGCTGGCTCCCATTGGCGTTGTTCCTCCGCTTCTTCGGACGTCGCGGCGTCCGGCAGACCGCACGCATCGCCACCGGCCTGGACACACAGTTGACCGAACAAGTCCTCGACGACATTGTGCTCACCTTCACCCAGTACAAACCGCGCACCGAACGACTCCCCATATTCTCCGACGACGCCCTACGCAGCCTGACCATGCCAATGCTGGTAATGGTCGGCGCCCGCGACGTAATGCTCGACTCCGCAGTAACCGCCGACCGCGTCCGCCACTGCGTCCCCAACGCGTCAGTACAAGTGCTCCCCGAGGTCGGCCACGCGATCCTCGGCCAGGCCGACCCGGTATCGAAGTTCCTCCTCGATGAGCGTCGGCCCGTCCGCCACTGATCCACCAACTGCCCCCACCGCGCAGCGCACGATTCGTCCGGCCGCGCACGAATTGAACGGCAAACCCATGCGCGGCAAGCTAATCCGTGCGCGGCAGACCAAACTGTGCGCGGCAGACCAAACTGTGCGCGGCGTGTCGGTGGGTGCGCGTGCCGTGAGTAGGCACAGCGCACCGCCGCGCACGGATTGTCTGGCCGCGCATGGATTCGCTGACGAATCCGTGCGCGGCCGGATGATTCGTGCGCGGCGGGTCAGCATCATGTGCCCCGAAGCCGCTGATGCGTGCGGCCTTCGTCGCGGTGCTGGGTGCACGGATTGTCCGGCGTCGCGCGGATTGGCTGGCTAGTTGTTGCGCGGCAGGCTAATCCGTGCGCGCCAGGGCAGGCGCTGCGAGAGTCGGACGCTCGATCCTCGATCGGACCGATGCGGTATCGAAGTTTCTCCTTGGCGACGCGCACGAGTACCGCCCGCTGACTCGCCACCCGACTGCACCCTGCCGCGCATGGATTATCCAGCCGCGCGCGAATTGGCTGGCAAATCCATGCGCGGCAGGCCAATCCGCGCGCGGTGTTGGCACTACCTATTGGGGCGTCAGGTTAGTGGTGAGCCGAACCAGTGGGTCAGCGCTGTGTGCAGGCGGTTCGAGTCGGACTGGTCGAGTCCGTCGGATGCCCATGCGACGTACCCGTCCGGCCTGATCAGCAATGCGGTGGCGGGTGCGTCGGGACTGGTCGCGGGAACGATGTCGACTCGGTCGCGCCATCCATCTGTGGCACCGGTGATGGCTGGGTCGTCGGTGAGTGTGAGCAGGACCGGTCGTGCCTTGCGTAGTAGCTCGGCGACTCGCTGTGTGCCGTCGGCGGTTTCGAGGGTGAGGTCGGGGACCATTCGGCCGGCCAGTGGGTGTGGGTCGTCGGTTTCGTAGCGGGTGTCGGAGCCGGACATCAGGCGGGCGATGTACGCGGTGTTTTCCGGCTGCTGGAGTAGTTCGCCGAGGAGGGTGCGCATTGCGGTTACTTCGGGGCCGGGGGCGAAGAGGGCGGTTTGGGCTAGGGAGCTCATCATTACGCGGACGCCGATCGGGTGGCGTTCGGTGTGGTAGGTGTCGAGCAAATCTGCTGGGGCCCAACCATTTATCGAGGCGGCGAGTTTCCAGCCGAGGTTGGCCGCATCCTGTAGGCCGAGGTTGAGTCCGGGGCCGCCCATGCCGGAATGCACGTGGGCGGCGTCGCCGACGAGGAACACGTTGCCCTCGCGGTACCGGTCGGCCTGGCGGGTGTTCTGATTGTCGATGCGGCGCAGTGCATGTGGGCCAGGACCGCGCGGCGGCTCCATCGGTAGGTCTACGCCGAGCACCCGCCGCACGCTCTCGCGCAGTTCTTCGAAGGTCATCGGTGTGCCCTCGGGCACCGGTTCGCCGCCGAACTCCATGCTGGCGATGAGCGGCCTGCCCGGATCCAACTCGGCGAAGACGAACCCGCCACGCTCTAGTCTGTTGTGCCCGAAGGGAAGTCGCCTGAACCCGGGAATTTCGAGGCCGCCGTCACTGGTCCGCAACTCGTCCGGCAACCAGACATGCCCCATCCGCGCGATGCCGTCGGTCGCGGTGTAGCCGGGGAAGTCGATGCCGACCTGTTTGCGGACGAAACTCTTGCCACCGTCGGCGCCGATCAGGTATCGAGCGCCGAGGCGATAGTCGCCGTCAGGTCCCGTCACGGTGATGTCGACGCCGTCGTCGTGCTGGGTCAGCGCACTGAGCCGGTGCCCCCACCTGATATCCACACCCAGCCCGGCTGTCCACTTCTCCAGCAGCCGAACGAGTTTCGGCTGCGGAATGCCGAGCAAGGTCATCGGATTGTCCGCCAGCTCGGCGAACGACAGCGGCAACCCGCTGAAGAAGTAGGCGGGTAGCGGCTGCGGCGCACCGGGCGCGCCGCCGAACTCGTGGTAGAGCCCACGCATGTCCAGCAGCCGAATCACTTGCCCGATAAGGCCGTTCGCTTTCGGTTGAGTGCTGGGCGCGGGCAATTCGTCGAGCACGATGGCATGCACCCCGGCCAGTGCGAGTTCGCCGGCGAGCATCAGCCCGTTCGGTCCGGCACCGGAAATGACTACGTCGACAGAGTTTTCGGGCATGACAAATACACCTTTTGTTCGATGGTGGGTTTTAGAGTGGTGTGAGCGTTGTCAGGTCAGCGCGGAGGTTCGGGTAGTCCGGCGGCCACTTGGGCGAGGGCGCGGCGGAACAGCGTGGTGATGTGGACCGGCGGGTCGGCATTGGCGTACGCCACCATGACCGCTTCCGCGATGGTGGCGACGGTGCCGGCGACCAGGCGCGGATAGATGTCGCGCAGCGGGTCGGTGCCGGTGCGTTCGGCGATCAGCTCGAGCCAATCGTCGGAGATCTCTTTGGACAAGGCGTGCCGCAGCTCCGGCGCGTTGAACAGCTTGCGGATCTCGGCCAGTTGCTGCGGACTCGGCAGGGTGAACTGGGCGCCGTCGAACTCCAGCGGCTCGAGCATCGCGGCGGTGATTGCGGTCCAGAGCGGTTCGTCCGCCGGACGCTCCCGCAATATCGCGAGACTGCGCCGTATGCGCACCGACTGCCGATAGACGATCGCGTCGTGCTTGCCGGTGAAGTAGTTGTTGAACGTGCGCACCGAAACCCCGGCGCGCGCCGCGATGTCCTCGCGGGTGACGTTCTCCATGCCGCGCTCGAAGGCGAGCTCCAGCGCGGCGGTACTCAACGCCATGCGGGTGTCGAGCTTCTTGCGTTCGCGCAGTCCGAGCACTTCTTCTTCCGGCATGACCCAAGCCTACCGAAAAAACGTGCCCGGTGGGCAAGTTTTCCCACCGGGCAATATTGCAAGGAGTGCGCGCCCGCCGAAAGGCGAGGTCAGCGCCGAAGAATCAGTAGACCGGACCGGTGTACTTCTCGCCCGGCCCCTTACCTGGCTCATCCGGATGCGCCGACGCTTCCCGGAACGCGCGCTGCAGCGACTGCAACCCCTCACGAATCGGCCCCGCGTGCGGCCCGAGGTACTCCACCGAAGACGTGACCAGCCCGGCCAACGCCGTGATCACCCGTCGCGCCTCGTCCAGATCGCGCCGCGAGCTGGTCTCCGGATCCTCGTCCGCGAGCCCGAGCTTCTCCGCCGCCGAACTCATCAGCATCACCGCGGCCCGGCTGATCACCTCGACCGCGGGGATGTCGGCCAGTTCGCGCACGGAGTTGTCGAGCTCTTCTGTCATGCTCATCAGGCTAGCGACGCGACCTGCGGCCGGATGAATCGGCCGAGCTCGACGCGCGGTCGCCGGGCCGATTCGGCGATAGCCGAACAGAATGTTAGACTTTCCGCTGACGACCGCCCCTGGTTGTGTCTTCTTCCAAGATTTCGAGCCTGGGGCTGATAAGTGGAGCCCGACTCCCACCGTTGCCGACGAGCGATCGTCAGGTCAAACGGTCCGGTCACCCGCCTTCTCGAAGGCGGGTTTCTTGTGCCGGGGTTCTCTCGCGAGAGCCGCGCACAAGATCGCACGCGAGGCTTTGGCGTGCGCTGACCGGTCGACTCGGGCCCCGTAGCGGAATACCGCTCCGGGGCTTTTGTGTTGAAAAGGGGTTGCAGTTATTGCGTGCGGTCGTCCTGACGACACCGCTTGACCTAGGAGGCCCCATCAGCACTGAGACCCGCATCAACGATCGCATCCGTGTTCCCGAGGTTCGGCTCATCGGACCCAGCGGCGAGCAGGTTGGGATCGTGCGTGTTGAAGATGCACTACGCGTCGCCATGGAGGCAGATCTCGATCTCGTCGAGGTCGCTCCGGATGCACGTCCGCCGGTCTGCAAGATCATGGACTACGGCAAGTTCAAGTACGAGACGGCGCAGAAGGCGCGCGAGTCTCGGAAGAACCAGGTGCAGACCGTGATCAAGGAGCAGAAGCTCCGCCCGAAGATCGACGACCACGACTACGCGACCAAGAGGGGCCATGTCATGCGCTTCCTCGAGGCCGGGTCGAAGGTCAAGGTCACCATCATGTTCCGTGGACGTGAGCAGTCGAGGCCCGAACTGGGCTACCGGCTGCTGCAGCGCCTCGCGGCGGACGTGGCTGACTTGGGGTTCGTCGAAACCTCGGCCAAGCAGGACGGTCGCAACATGACCATGGTCCTCGCGCCCCACAAGGGTGCGAAGACGCGAGTGAAGGCACAGCAGGAGTCCGCAGCTCCGCGGCCGCAGCAGCCCGCTGCGCAGCCGAGCCCCGCGCCCGCTGAAGCCGTCGCCGCAGACACGACGCCCGCTGCGGCTCCGGCCGAGCAGGCCGAGTCGCCGCAGTAATACCGATAAGAGCCGGCGGTCCGTGAGGGCCGCCGGGACGAGACAGATAGAGGAATCCATGCCGAAGATGAAGAGCCACAGCGGCGCCTCGAAGCGATTCAAGGTGTCGGGCCGAGGCAAGCTGCTTCGCCAGCAGGCGAACCGTCGCCACCTGCTCGAGCACAAGTCGTCCCGCCGGACTCGTCGTCTGGATGGCACGGAGGCCGTCGCGTCCGTCGACGTCCCGCGCGTGAAGAGGCTGCTCGGTCTCTGAGAGACCGGTAGCGATTGCTTGCCGGTCGCTCGAAAGAGCCCGTAAGCACACCGCGTTCCGGATTCCGGACGCCGACCGAACTGACCAACCGCCGGGTGCCGCATGCGCCCCCTAGATCGACAAAGGACTGACCCATGGCACGCGTCAAAAGGGCCGTCAACGCTCAGAAGAAGCGTCGTTCCATCCTCGAGGCCTCCAAGGGCTACCGCGGGCAGCGTTCGCGCCTGTACCGCAAGGCCAAGGAACAGCAGCTGCACTCGCTCACCTACGCCTACCGGGACCGCCGGGCGCGCAAGGGTGACTTCCGCAAGCTGTGGATCGCCCGTATCAACGCAGCGGCGCGTCTGAACGACATCACCTACAACCGCTTCATCCAGGGCCTGAAGGCCGCGGGTGTCGAGGTGGATCGCAAGATCCTCGCCGAGCTCGCCGTCTCCGACGCCGAGGCGTTCGCCGGTCTCGTCGCGATCGCCAAGGCCGCCCTGCCGCAGGACGTCAACGCGCCTGCCGCGTAAGTCACCGGGTGACAAGCGAATATCTTTCGGAACGACCCGTGGACGCGCTCTCGGAGCGCAATCCACGGGTCGTTTCCGCTGTCAAGCTGCAGCGCGGTGCGCAGCGTCGCAAGACCGGGCTCTTTCTCGCCGAAGGGGCCAATTCCGTTGCCGCCGCGTTGGATACGGGGCGGGTGCAGGAGCTGTTCTACTCCGCCGGTGCCGCGGCTCGCGAGCATGAACTGGTCGCCGGTGCCGCCGGGATGGGCGTGCGCACCACGCTGGTCAGCGATCGCGCCGCGCAGCAGCTCGGCGAAACCGTCACCGCGCCAGGACTTGTCGCGGTGTGCGAGCTGATCGATGTGCCGCTGGCCGATGTGCTCGCGACCGAGCCGCGGATGCTCGCCGTGCCCGTCGAGATGGCCGAACCCGGCAATGCCGGAACCCTCATCCGCGTCGCCGATTCGGTCGGTGCCGATGGGGTGGTGCTGGTCGGTGACTCGGTCGACCCACATAACGGCAAATGCGTGCGCGCCAGTGCGGGCAGCCTGTTCCATGTCCCGATCGCGCGCCACCGCGACGTCGGCGAAACGTTGGATTCCCTTGCGGCGGCGGGCATCACGATCCTGGCGACCGCCGCGAACGGTGAGGTCGACCTCGATGACGCCGACGAACTGTTCACCGGGCCGGTCGCCTGGCTGTTCGGCAACGAGGCGCACGGCTTGGATCCGGCCGTCACACACCGCGCCGACCACCGCATCCGCATCCCGATCCGCGGCCGCGCCGAAAGCCTGAACCTGGCCACCGCCGCCGCCATCTGCCTCTACGCGAACTCCCGCGTGCGCTACGCGAAGTAGGCCGCACGCCCTCTGATTCCCCGCACCCCGACTCGCCGCACTAACACGCGTGCGTGTGTCAGAAGTGGTGTGGCTGCGGCGGGCGCCGATCCGATCGTGCGGTGGGCGTGCTGCGCCCTGCCGGGGTAAACGCACGGGTTCTGATTTCCCGCACCCCGACTCGCCGCACTACTTCTGACACACGCGTGCGTGTGTCAGAAGTAGTGCGGCTGTGGCGAGCGCCGATCCTCGTGCGCCACGTGCGCCACGTGCGCCACGTGCGCCTCGTGCGCCACGTGCGCCTCGTGCGCCACGTATGCGCGCACGCCGCTGAGGTAGGCGCACGGCTTCTGATTTCCTGCACGCCGACTTGCCGCACTAACACGCGTGCGTGTGTCGGATGTGGTGCGGCTGGCAGGTCAATCGTCGAGGACGGCGCAGTCGTCCAGCATTTCGGTTGCCCATGGGGGTGCGACCGCGTCGGGGCCGGCCACCTGGATTGCGCTCAGGACGGTGAGCAGCATGCCGGTGGCGATGAATTCGCGAGCCTGGTGGACGTCGGCGCCGGTGAGGTCGCGCACCAGTTGGTAGATGTTGCCGAACCGGGTGCGTACCTCGTCGCCGATTGCCGGGTCGCCGCTGGCCGCGAAGCCGTGCAGGAACAGTTGGAGCATCTCCCGGTCGGCCAGGAAGATGCCGAAGCCATGACCTAGGGCGTGCAGTCCTTGTTCCGGTGTCGCGTCGGGCTCCGCCTCCGCGCGCGCCGCCCGGAACACCTCCTCGATCCGATCGCACACGCGATGCATCGCACTGATGAACAGGTGTTGTTTGGTGCCGAAGAGCCGGATCACGTAAGGCTGGGAAACACCTGCGCGCCTGGCGATTTCGTCGGTGCGGGTGGCCGCGTAGCCGGATTCGGCGAAGGCGGAGACGGCAGCTTGTAGTACCTGCTCGCCGCGTTCCGAGGCGGTCATCCGGACCCTGGTCGAACCCGACATCATGCTCCATTCCGTTCGCCCGCCCCGTTGGTATTGACATGTTATCAGTCGATGCATACTCTTCGGCTCAGTAGTTATCAGTCAATTACAACAAAGGCCGATCATGACCGAAATTCTCGAACCCGACGCTGCACTGGCCCCGGTCGAGCCCGCCAAACCCATGAGCGGCCGCGCGGTCGCCGCAGTGCTCGCCGCTGTCGGCATCCCGATGTTCATGGTCACGCTCGACAATCTCGTGGTAACCAACGCGTTGCCGATCATCCGTACCGAACTCGGCGCCTCACTGTCCGATCTGCAGTGGTTCATCAACGCCTACACGCTGTCCTTCGCCTCGCTGCTGCTCACCGTCTCCGCGATCGGTGACCGACTCGGTCGCCGCCGGATCTTCCTGGCGGGCATCGCGCTGTTCACGGTGGCGTCGGCGGCCTGTGCGCTCGCCACCGAACCGTGGATGTTGATCGCCGCCAGGGTCGTCCAAGGCTTCGGCGGCGCCGCCGTCATGCCGCTGTCGCTGACCCTGCTGTCGGCGGCGGTGCCGGAGCGGATGCGCAGCGCCGCCATCGGGATCTGGGGTGGCATCGCCGGACTCGGCGTCGCGGTCGGGCCGGTCGTCGGCGGTGCGGTGGTGGACGGGCTGAGCTGGCAGTGGATCTTCTGGCTCAACGTGCCCATCGGCATCGCCGTTGTGCCGTTCGCGGCCCGGGTGCTGCGCGAGTCGTATGGCGGCACTCGGCGACTCGACCTGGTCGGCTTGGTGTTGTCGGCGAGCGGGGTGCTCGCGGTGGTGTGGGGCGTGATCCACGGCGCCGACGACGGCTGGACCTCGGCCGGCGTGCTCGGCTGCTTCATCGCAGGCGCGGTGCTGCTGACCGGTTTGATCGCGTGGGAACTGAGGACACCCGATCCGATGCTGCCGCTGCGTCTGTTCCGCTCGCGGGCCTACGGGATCAGCAATGCGACGAGCTTCACCTTCGCCATGGGGGTCTTCGGGTCGATCTTCCTGCTGGCGCAGTACTTCCAGGTGGTGCAGGGCTACAGCCCGCTGGAATCGGGCATTCGCACCATGCCGTGGACGATGGTGCCGATGGTGGTCGCCCCGATCTCGGGTCTGCTCGTCGACCGGATCGGCGCCCGCGCGCTGCTGGCGTCCGGTCAGCTGATGTTGGCGATCGCGCTCGGCTGGATGGCGGCGATCACCTCGGTCGACGCCAGCTACGGCTCTTTCGTCGGCGCGTTCGTGCTCGGTGGCATCGGCATGGGTCTGACCATGCCGCCGAACGCCTCGGTGGTCATGGCCAGTGCCGCCCCGGATGATCGGGCGATGGCCTCGGGCACCAACAGCACCCTGCGGGAAGTGGGCGTCGCGATGGGCGTCGCCGTGCTCGCGTCCGTATTCGCCTCGCACGGTTCATATCTCAGCCCGCAGGCGTTCGTCGACGGCCTCGTGCCCGCGATCTGGGTCGGCACGGCAATCGTCGCGGTCGGCGCCGTCCTGTCACTGCTACTGCCTGCCAAGATCACTCAAGCCTGACGGGTAGTACACACCGATGCCGGTCGACTCTGCGGAGACGGCCGGCATCGGCGGATCTGCGGCCACGGAGTCGGTGGCTGGCGTGATAGACGATGGACCGCCGGTCCGGCGGCGGGGAGCCGATTGATCGGCCGCAGTCGTCCTCGAGAAGATCGCACAGCCTGCGTGACTGTCGTCGCACTGTCACCGCTCATCCGCAGCGCAATCGGTGTCCCACCGCGCACCGGGGAATCCGGATGAACTGGATATGGCGCATCCAATAGGATTCCACCAGCAGCAATGTGGGCAGGGAACCAGCCGTGCCCGCGAACCGATCCCCAGGGGAGAGTCGAACCATCGTGGCCGACGACAACGACGCAGTCGAGCAGAACGCGACGCTGACCGAGGAGGCACTGGCCGCCGCGGCGGCGGCCGCCGAGAAGGCGTTCGCCGCTGCGGCCGACCTCGATGCGCTCGCGGTCGCGAAAACCGAGCACCTCGGCGGCAAGGCGCCGCTCGCGCTGGCGCAACGCGCGCTGGGCAGCATCCCCAAGACCGAGAAGGCCGACGCGGGCAAGCGGGTCAACATCGCGCGCGCCCGGGTGTCCGAGGCGTTCGAGCAGCGCCGCGCGACCCTGCTCGAAGAGCGGGACGCGGCGGTCCTGGTAGCCGAGGCGATCGACGTGACGCTGCCGGCCCGCAGGCATCCGTTCGGTGCCAGGCACCCGGTCACCGTCATCTCCGAGCAGGTCGCCGACGTGTTCGTCGCGATGGGCTGGGAGGTCGCCGAGGGTCCCGAGGTGGAGACCGAGCACTTCAACTTCGACGCGCTCAACTTCCTGCCCGACCACCCGGCCCGCACCATGCAGGACACCTTCCACATCGCGCCGGAAGGCTCACGCCAGGTGCTGCGCACGCACACCTCCCCGGTGCAGGTGCGCTCGCTGCTGTCGCGGGAGCTGCCGATCTACGTGGTGTGCCCCGGCCGCACCTTCCGCACCGACGAGCTCGATGCCACGCACACTCCGATCTTCTCCCAGGTGGAGGGGCTGGCCGTGGACAAGGGCCTGACCATGGCGCACCTGCGCGGCACCCTGGACACGTTCGCGCGGGCGCTGTTCGGCCCGGAAACCCGAACCAGGATGCGCCCCAACTACTTTCCGTTCACCGAACCCTCCGCCGAGGTCGACGTCTGGTTCCCGGACAAGCGGGGCGGCGCGGGCTGGGTCGAGTGGGGCGGCTGCGGCATGGTGAACCCGAAGGTGCTGATCGCCAGCGGGATCGATCCCGAGGTGTACAGCGGGTTCGCGTTCGGTATGGGCCTGGAGCGGACGCTGCAGTTCCGCAACGGCATCCCGGACATGCGCGACATCGTCGAGGGCGATGTGCGTTTCACGCTGCCCTTCGGCATCCGGTCCTGACCCCACCCTTCGATCGAGAGAGCGAAACGTCAAGTGCGAGTAGCGCAGTCCTGGCTGACCGACATCATCCAGCGCACCAACCCCGACTGGTCGGTGACGCCGGAAGAACTCGACGCGGGCTTCGTCCGGGTGGGTCTGGAGGTCGAAGAACTCGACCAGCTCGAGCGGATCTCCGGTGACATCGACAAGCCGCTGGTCGTCGGCCGCGTCGCCGAGATCACCGAGCTGACCGAGTTCAAGAAGCCGATCCGGTTCTGCAAGGTCGACGTCGGCAATCCTGAACTGCAGGAGATCGTCTGCGGGGCAAGCAACTTCGCGGTCGGCGACCTGGTGGTCGTGGTGCTGCCCGGTGGTGTGCTGCCCGGCGGTTTCGCGATCTCCTCGCGCAAGACCTACGGGCACGTCTCGAACGGCATGATCTGCTCGGTCGCCGAACTCGGTATCGGCAAGGATCATTCGGGCATCCTGGTGCTGGAGCCGGGCACCGCCGAGCCGGGCGCGGACGCGAACGAGCTGCTGGGCCTTGACGATACGGTCATCGAGCTCAACATCACCCCGGACCGCGGCTACTGCTTCTCGGTGCGCGGCCTGGCCCGCGAACTCGCCTGCGGCTTCGACCTCGACTACGCCGATCCCGCCGTGCGCACCCTGCCGGACGACGAGCAGGACGCCTGGTCGATCCGCCTCGAACCCGAGTCCAAGTGCACCCGCTTCGCGGTCCGCCGGGTCACCGGCATCGACCCGAATGCGGTGAGCCCCTGGTGGTTACAGCGCAGGCTGCTGCTGTCCGGCGTGCGCCCGATCTCCCCGGCGGTCGACGTCACCAACTACGTCATGCTCGAACTGGGCCAGCCGCTGCACGCCTTCGACGCGGCCAAGGTGAACGGCGGCCTGGTCGTCCGCACCGCCAACAAGGGCGAGACGCTGCGCACCCTCGACGAGGTCCAGCGCACCCTCGACCCCGAGGATGTGGTGATCGCCGACGATTCCGGCGTCATCTCGCTGGCCGGCGTGATGGGCGGCGCGACCACCGAGGTCGGCGCCGAAACGACCGACATCGTGCTGGAAGCCGCCACCTGGAACCCGCTGCTGGTCTACCGCACCTCGCGCAGGCACAAGCTGGTGTCCGAGGCGGGCAAGCGGTACGAGCGGGTGGTCGACCCGGAGATCAACGTGGCCGCGCTGGACCGCGCCGCCACGCTGCTCGCCGAAATCGCCGGTGGCACTGTCGAATCCGCGCTCACCGACGTTCGGGTCCCGGTGCCGTCCGCGCCGCCGATCCGGATGGACATCGACCTGGCCGACCGCGTCGCCGGTGTCGTCTACCCGACCGGCACCTCCGCGCGTCGTTTGGCCCAGATCGGCTGCATTGTCGAGGTCGCCGTCGACGAGACCACCGGGCACGGTCAGCTCGAGGTCACCCCGCCGAGCTGGCGGCCCGACCTGGCCCAGCCCGCCGACCTGGTCGAAGAGGTGCTGCGGCTGGAGGGGCTCGAGCAGATCCCGTCCGTGCTGCCCACCGCGCCCGCCGGGCGTGGCCTCACCGCCACCCAGCTCCGCCGCCGCGCGGTCAGCCGGGCGCTGGCCTTCGCCGGTGCCGTCGAGGTGCCCGCGCCGTTGTTCATGCCCGCCGGTGTCTTCGACACCTGGGGGCTCGACGCGGACGACCCGCGCCGGGCGAGCACCCGGGTGCTGAACCCGCTCGATGTCGAGCGGGCCGAGCTGGCCACCACGCTGCTGCCCGGACTGCTGGAAGTGGCCACCCGCAACATCTCTCGCGGCGCTCGCGACCTCACCATCTTCGGCATCGCCCAAGTGGTGCTGCCCGGGGACAACGTGCACCCGGTCGAGGCGCTGCCGGTCGACCGTCGCCCCACCGACGACCAGATCGCCGACCTGCTCGACTCGCTGCCCGCCCAGCCCGTGCACGTCGCGGCCGTCCTCACCGGTCGCCGCGACCCGCGTGGGCCGTGGGGTCAGGGACGTCAGGCCGAGGCCGCCGACGCCTTCGCCATCGCCGATGCGGTCGCGGACGCGGCGGGCGTCACCATCGAACGCCGCCCCGCCGCCTACCTGCCGTGGCATCCGGGTCGCTGCGCCGAACTGGTCGTGGACGGCAACGTCGTCGGCTACGCGGGCGAACTGCACCCCGCCGTGCTGGAACGTGCCGGCCTGCCGCCGCGCACCTGCGCCGTCGAACTCGATCTCGACGCCCTGCCCCTGCTCGAATCCCGCCCCGCCCCAACGATTTTCCCGTTCCCGGCGGTGCTGCAGGACGTCTCGGTCAGCGTCGAGAAGACGACGCAGGCCGCCGCCGTCGAATCTGCCCTGCGCACCGGCGGCGGCGACCTCCTCGAAGACATCGCCCTGTTCGACGTCTACGAGGGCACCCAAGCAGGTGAGGGCCGCAAGTCCCTCACCTACGCCCTCCGCTTCCGCGCCACCGACCGCACCCTGACGGAGGACGAAGCCAGCGCCGCTCGCGACGCCGCGGTCGCCGCCGCGGCCGACGCCGTAGGCGCAGTCCTGCGCGGATAGTCCGCCCGCCGCGCACGAATCACCCTGCCGCGCACGAAATTGCCAGCGATTTCGTGCGTGGCAGGACAACCGGTGCGCGGCGGGACAGAACGTGCGCAGCCCGGCGCTGACTCGCGGTTGAACGCTGTCGCATTCAGCTGCGCATTGATTGGTCTGCCGCGCACCGGTGGTCCCGCTGCGCATGAATCAGCGGGCGATTTCGTGCGCGGTGGCACGAGATGTGCGCGGCGGGGCAGAACGTGCGCAGCACCGGACCATCTCCTGGCTGAGGTTGCCGCGCATTGAATGGTCTGCCGCGTACGGGTTTGCTTGTTGCGTGTGAATCAGCGGGTGATTTCGTGCGCGGGGGGATGGAACGTGCGCGGCGGCGTTCGGCATGCGCGATCAGGCCCGGAAGGTGAAGCTTCCGGGCCTGAGGTCGTGCGGATTTCGCTAGCTGGTGCGGCAGGCCTGGTCTAGGGCCGACATGGCGTTTTGCAGCTCTTGGTCTTGCAGCACGGCGCCGAGGTCTGCGTCGGCGGCGGTTGCCGCCTTGTTCATGAACGGCACGGCGCCCGCGATCGCGGTCTTGACCTTGCCGTCGTCGGCGTTGGCCGCGGCGGTGTCCAGCTTTGCGGCCGCGGTGCCGAATGCCGCTTTCACGTCTGCCGCGGATCCGGCGCCGTTCGCCTTGGACGCGTTGATTCCGGTGGTCAGTTCGTTGGCGGTTGCGCTGACGGACGCGCAGGTGTCCGTATCGCTAACCGCACTGGCGGGCACAGCTGCGGCGGTGAAGCCGGCGAGCGCCGCCACGAGCGTCACAGTCGCGAGAATCGTTGTCCGCATAAAAGATGTTCCCTTTCGTTGGTTGACAATCCCCGCCTTGTATACCCGTTCCAGCAGTGCGCGAAGCGGCCCGTTTTCCGGCGAGTCGCTGACCGGTACGGTCGTGCATATCCACCGGCGGCACTGACTGCGGAGCGCGAAAGTCATGCGGGTCGAGTGACCGAACGGCTGGGGGAGGGGTAAGAACGAGAGCATGCGACACCCGGCCAGTCCGATACTGAACGCGTTGACCTATCTGCCGGATCGACCGATCCTGCAGACGCCCGCCGTCCTCGGGATGGCCTACACCGATCTGTCGATCAGCACCGCCGACGGGGAAACGCTGCACGGCTGGTGGCTGCCCGCGCCGAAGTCGATCGGGCACATCCTGTTCGCGCACGGCAACGCGGGCAATATCGGCGATCGGATCGCGTTGTTCGCGCTGCTCGTCGAGGCCGGGTTCGATGTGCTCGCGTTCGACTATCGCGGATACGGGCGGAGTACCGGACGTCCGACCGAGCACGGCACCTATCTCGACGCGCGGGCAGCGCGCCGGGTGCTGCTCGAACAACCCGGTGTCGATCCGAATCACGTTCTCTACCTGGGTAAGTCGCTCGGTGGCGGCGTCATGGTGGAACTCGCCCTCGCGCATCCGCCCGCCGGACTGATGCTGATGTCCACCTTCTCCGGCCTGCGCGACGCCGCCAGATCCGTCTATCCGTTCCTGCCGGGCCCGCTCGTCCCCGACGCGTACCCGAGCGAAAAGCGGATCCGCTCCCTGCGCGCCCCGGTCCTGATCATGCATGGCGACAACGACGAACTGCTGCCGCTGCGGCACGCCGAACGCCTGTACGCGGCCGCTCGCGAACCGAAACGCCTGAAGGTCTTTCCCGGCGCGGGCCACAACGATCTGATCATCGTGGGCGGCTCGGCCTGGTTCGAGCTGGTGCGTGACTGGGCCGGTGCCATCGTCCGTACGTAGGACATCGCCCTGCGTAGCCTGGTGATATGACTGAAAACAGCGAGATCGCGGCCCGTTTGGCGGCGCTGTCCGACCGTGAATTGGTCGGCGTGCTGCTGGTCGCCACCGCGGAACGTCCCGGCTTCGAGGTCGTGCACGCCGCACTGCTCGGCCTGCTCGACGGCGGTGATGCGACCACCGTCGGCGGTGTGACTCCTACCACGATGCCCACCTCGGTGCATGACGCGCCGCCGCTGCACGACGTATCCGGCCAGGTAGGAAGCACCTCTGCGGTACCCGCGGTACCGGTACCACCGACCGGTATCCCGGCACCGACTGAGACAGGTGGATATTCGTCTTCCGGTGTCCCTACTTGGGGGTCAGTTCGCGATAAGGTCGAGCAGCGCTTCGGCTCCGCGCAGGGGATGAGCGAACTCGACCAGCAGACTCCCGCGGGCCGCAGCGCGGACGAGCAATGGGACGCGCGCGAGCAGGCGGCGCGTGAACGCCTGGATCAGATACGGAAGTCGTTGCGCGGCAACGATACCGAAACACAAGGGCCGTAACCTGGCCGGGCGCACCGTACTACGACTGTGAATGGGTGTGGAACACCATGACGGAGCCGCGCGAGATTGCTGAACGGCTACTCGATGCACAGGTGGAATTCGTGCTCGCCGAGGTCACCGGCGATCGCTTCGCCGAAGTTGTCGCCCGCGATGTCGAGTCGGTGCTGGGTGTCGCGGACACCCTGATCTTCAAGGACATCGTCGAGATCGACCAGGCCAAGCAGACCGTCGCGACCATCATCGATCTGATCGGCGGCAGTCCGGTGATCGCCGACATGGTCGGGGTTTTCGCCGATTCCATCTACGACCACATCGCCAACAACAACGACTACACCCTCGGCCAGGTGGTCGACCGCGAACCGGTCGAGGCGCTGCTGGAGAAGATCTTCGGCATGCATCAGGCCCAGGAGCGCATCCTGGACCGGCTCACCGAGAGCCCGCTGGTGGCCACCGTCGCGTCGAAGTTCGTCGACAAGTTGATCTCGGACTTCATGGAGGCGAACAAGCAGATCGCCGGCAAGATCCCCGGCGTCTCCTCGTTGATCTCGATGGGGCAGTCCGCGGCCAAGACCGCGAAGAAGGCGACCGAGAGCACCTTCATCGGTGACATGGCAGGCAAGGGCGCGGTTTTCGCGCTCAAGCGCACCAACAACGCGATCCGCGAAATGCTGCGCGACGCTCCGGTGCACGACGCCGCGATGGAATTCTGGGATCTGCACGCCGACGAGCCGGTGAGCGGCCTGCGCGATTATCTGTCGCAGAAGGACCTGAACGAGCTGGTGTTGATCTGCTACGAAATCGCGGTCACCACCCGGGAGAAGGAATACTTCGGGCTGCTCGTCGACGAATGTGTCGAGGTGTTCTTCACCAAGTACGGTGATTACACCCTGGCGGCCATGTTGCCGGAGCTCGGCCTGTCCGCCGACGCCATTGCCACCGAAATCCTGCGCTACGGCCCGGCGGTGATCGAGGGCGCGAAGCGAAACGGCGTGCTGTCCACGTTGATTCGGGAGCGGCTGGAGCCGTTCTACACCTCGGAGAAGGTACTCGCGATTCTCGGCGGCGCGTAACCTCCGACCTCGCTTGCTGATGGGTTGCCGATCCTCGGCAGCCCATCAGTGCGTTCGGCAGCGGACCGCCGCCACTCGAGGTGCGCGCAAGGCGACGACTCGGCTACTATCCGAGGGCATTTCGGGCCGGCGCCCGGATGCCGACTGATCGACAGCGATGCGCACCGACCTCGGTGCGCATTAAGTTCTGCTACAACCTTGAACCACCTTTCTGTCCAGATCTGGACAGTTGGTAGCAACGGGTTGCAGTGCGGGTTGAAAAGTATGAACAAAGTTCCCTATCTGGGGTTCTCGAGTTGACGCCGGACCGGGCATATGGGATTTTGCTCGGAGACTTTCCGTGCGCTCGTCGTGGAGCTGTCACGGCCGGCTTTTCGGAGGAGTAGCAGGTTGGTGCGTTCACGTCTACGGCAACCAAAGCCCGGGGACACACCGGATCTCACTATTGCAGTTCCCTCCGGGAACTCCAGTGGCAGAATGTCGGCCGTCATCCGGCCGAGGACCATCGGCGGTCAGCTGACCCGAATTCTCGCGCTCGCGCTGATTTTGGTGCTCGCCCTGCTGGGAGTCACTGTCTATCGCGAACTCTCGGACTTCCGCGAGTCCAACGACACGGTGAAGGCCGTCTCGCTGGCGCTGAGTGTGCAGGACCTCACCAACCAGATCCAGCGTGAGCTCGGTCTGAGCAACGGTCTGCTCGGCGGCGACAACCGCCTGCAGCAGCCACTGCTCGACCAGCGCGGCAAGGTTGACAGCGCGCTCGGCACGCTGACCAGCGCCGCGGCCGGGGACGCGCCCGGCGCGGATCAGGTGCGTGCGGCGCTCGGCCAGCTGAATCTGCTGGCCAACACCCGCACCCAGATCGACACGCGCCGCGTCAGCAGGCAGGTCGTCTTCCAGTTCTACACCGACGGCGTCACCGCGCTGAACCGCCTCGCGCTCGGCCTCGACCAGGCCCGCGACCCGCAGATCCAGCGCGGTCTGCAGGCCCTCTACGCGCTCGGCGCGGCCAAGGAGGAGGTCGACAAGGAGCGAGGCTTCCTCAACGGCGTCTTCACCGCGGGCCGCTTCAACGGCGGCGAGTACGTGCAGTTCATGGAGATCCGCTCCACCAAGCTCGCGGGCTTCACCGCGTTCTCCCGCTACGCGACCAAGACCCAGCAGGCCAAGCTGGACGCGGCGCAACTGAGCGAGAACGCCACCAAGGCAGACCAATCCGAGAGCATCGCGATCGCCTCCAGCGACGGGCCGCTGGTCCGCGAGGTCGACCCGATGACCTGGTGGACGCAGATGTCCAGCGTCCTCGATGAGCAGCGCACCGTGCAGCAGGCCGTCGGCGACGACGTGCAGGCCCGTGCGGACAGCCTGCGCGCCGCCGCGGCGACCAAGTTGATCTTCTTCCTCGTCGCCTCGGCCATCGCCATCGCCGCGATGATCGTGCTGGTGATCACCTCGGTGCGCGCCATCGTCCGCCCGCTGGCCGCGCTGGCCGGCGAGGCCGACGACGTGGCGACGCGCCGCCTGCCCCAGGTCATCGAGGCCTGGTCGCGTGCGGACGACAGCCGACCGGAGGCGCCGATGCCGGTGCTGGCGCCCGCGGGTGCGAGTACCGAAATCGCCGCCGTGGCAGGCGCGCTGGACCGCGTGCAGACCACCGCCTTCGAGCTGGCCTCGCAGCAGGCGCTGGTGCGCCGCAACACCACGGAGTCGATGGCCAACCTGGCCAGGCGCAACCAGAACCTGGTCCGCCGCCAGCTCGGCCTGATCAGCGAGTTCGAACGCGAGGAACTCGACCCCAAGGGTCTGTCCAACCTGTTCGAGCTCGACCACCTGGCCACCCGCATGCGCCGCAACGCCGAGAGCCTGCTGGTGCTCGTCGGCGAGGCCAGCCCGCGGCGCTGGGCCCAGCCGATCGCACTGAGCGATGTGATCCGCGCGGGTCTGTCCGAGGTCGACGACTACCGCCGGGTCGTGCTGCGCCGGGTGGACGATGTGATGATCACCGGCGCGGTGGTCAGTGAGCTCGCGCACATGCTCGCCGAGCTGATCGAGAACGGACTCGCCTTCTCCCCACCGGATCTCGAGGTAGAGATCTACGGGCGCCGGGTGCCGCACGGCTATCTGCTCGCCGTCGTCGACCATGGTGTCGGCATGCCGATGGACCAGCTGGCCCAGTCGAACGCCAGGCTGCGCGGCGAACAGGACTTCATCGTCGCGCCGACCCGCTACCTCGGCCACTACGTGGTCGGTCGGCTGGCCGAGCGGCTCGGCATCGACGTCGAGCTCAACGTCTCGCCGGTCAGCGGCATCGTCGCGCGGATGTCGCTGCCACTGGAAATCCTTGTGCAGGAAGGGGATCGACGGCCCGCCGCGGTGCAGGCCAAGATCTCCGGCACCGGGCTGGAGCGATCCTGGGGCGCCGATTCGGAGTCGAACGGCGTGCCCGAGCTGGAGCCGGGGCCGAATACCAACGGCGCCATGACTTCTCCGGCCGTGATCCGCGGCAACACCGCGCCCGACCCGATCCCGCCGAGCCCGCGCGGTCCCGCCCATGCGGCGCCGGCGATCTCGTCGAACGAGCAGAACGGCGCGGACCGCAGGGCCGAGGGTCCGTGGACCGCGGCGCAGCGGGTGGTACCGCGCAACGACCAGTACAACGGTCCGCAGCATGCCGCGCCGAACGCTCCAGCGCCCTCCGCGTACTCCCAGTTCGTTTCCCCGCCAACGGTTTCCACGCCGCCTCCGGCGCCACCGGCGCAGCAGGGCAACCTGACCGATACCGGAACCTGGCGACTGCCCGATGCGCCGGACGGTCACTACGGTGTCGCCGAAAGCCTGTACAGCGGAAACGGATCGGCGAACCCGGGTGCATCGGCACCGCGCACCACGCGGAACGGACTTGTCAAGCGCAACAAGAAGACTCGCACTGCGGGCACGGCGCCCAGCACCGATCCGCGGCGGGAAACCAACGGCGCGTCGGAGCGTCCGGATCGGGCGCCGATTCCGGAGCGTTCGCCGGAGGAAACCCGTAGCATGCTTTCGTCGTTCCGGGCCGGACACGACCGCGGCGCCCCGCCGCCGCCGTCGACCACCCGTCCCTACGTCGGTGCCCGCGACCACGACACCCGCGCCGACGATCAGGCTCAGACCATCGCAGAGGAGAACCGGTGACCACTCACTTGCCGAGCGCCGACCCGCACACGTTCAACTGGATGCTCGCGAACTTCGTCCGGGAAACCGACGGTGTCCGCGACACCGTCGCGGTCTCCTCGGACGGACTGCTCATCGCGATGTCGGACGGCCTGGACCGCACCTCCGCGGACCGCCTTTCGGCCATGGTGTCGGGGCTCGCCAGCCTCGCCAAGAGTGCGTCACGCAGTTACTCCTTCGACGGACTCAAACTGATCATGATCGAGATGAAGCGCGGCTTTTTGCTCGTCTCGGCCATGGGTGACGGCAGCTGCCTCGGCGTGATCGCCGACGGCAATTGCGATGTCGGCCTTGTCGGCTACGAAATGGCCGTGCTGGCCGAACGCGCCGGGTCGCTCCTTGACCCGGCGTTGATATCCGAGTTGCGAGAGACGTTGCGAAGATGAGAGATCCTGACCGGCCGAGGCTGCCGGACCCGCGGATGATCCCGATGAATCAGATGTTCGGGTGGTTCGATCCGGACCGCCCAGGCCAGCAACAACCGCCGGCCGAAGAACTTGTCGACAGTGATGAACAGTTTGTGCGTCCCTTTGTCGTCACCGCGGGGCGCACTACGCCGTTGATGGACGGTTTGCGCATCGAAACCCTGGTGCAGGCGCCGCCCTCGGCGCTCTCCGCACCGCTGCAATTCGAACAGCGCACCGTGGTGCAGCTGTGCCAGCAGCCCCATTCCATCGCCGAAATCGGTACCGCGCTGCGTGTTCCGGTCGGTGTCGCAAAGGTCGTCGTGAGCGACCTCGTCGCCGGCGGGTACGCGACCGTGCGCGAGGCCGATCAACTGTCTACCGCTGCCATCGAGAGGATCAGGGACCTTGTACGGGCACTCTGACGTGAACAGTCCGCCACCGCCGACGATGCCGTCGTCGGTGAAGATCGTGATCAGCGGTGGATTCGGTGTCGGCAAAACAACATTCATCGGCGCGATCTCCGAGATCGAGCCGTTGGTCACCGAAGCGGCGATGACCGAGGTGTCGCTCGGCATCGACGATCCGGGCCGGCGCGCGGACAAGACGCAGACCACGGTCGCGCTCGACTTCGGCCGAATCACGTTGGACCGCTCGCTGATTCTGTACCTGTTCGGCACGCCGGGCCAGGACCGGTTCGTCTTCCTGTGGGACGACCTGGTCGACGGCGCGCTCGGCGCGGTGATCATGGTGGACACCAGCCGGGTCGACGACTGCTACCCGGTGCTGGACTACTTCGAGGAGAAGCAGACGCCATTCGTGGTGGTGGTCAACCGCTTCGACAACGGCGTGCATTTCGACCTCGCCGAGGTCCGCGAGGCGCTGGAGCTGGACGACTGGATTCCGGTGCTGGAATGCGATGCGCGCAACCGGGAATCGGTCAAGGACGTCCTCGTCGCCCTGCTCGAGCAGGTCCTGTTCCACCGACTATCGGTGCAGGGCCTGCCCGCCTGACACGCTCCATCGAACGGGACATGGCCACGGCAACCGCGCACAGCGGTCCGGGTCAGGTCCCGTTCGGCGTTTAGAGTGGCGCGGGTGGGTGAGATGAAGGAGCGGATGCTCCGCGGGGAGTTGTATCGGGACAACGATGTGGAGTTGGTGGGGGAGCGGCGGCGGGCGCAGCAGCTGTGTGATGAGTTCAATCGGAGTGGGCCGGACGAGACCGAGCAGCGGGACGCGGTGCTGCGTGAGCTGCTCGGGAAGTTGGGCGAGGGCTCGTGGATCATGCCGCGATTCCAGTGCGACTACGGCTATCTCATCGAGATCGGCACGAACAGCTTCCTGAACTACGACGCGATCCTGCTCGATTGCGCGCCGATCACCGTCGGCAACGACGTGTCCATCGGACCGCGCTGCCAGCTACTGACCGCGCTGCACCCGATGGCGGACCACGAACTGCGCAGGCAGCGCTGGGAGACCGCCGCCCCCATCCGGATCGGCGACAACGTCTGGTTCGGCGGCGGTGTCATCGTGTGCCCCGGGGTCACAGTCGGGGACGACACGGTGGTCGGCGCAGGCAGCGTGGTCACCCGAGACCTGCCGCCGCGGGTGTTCGCGCCGGGTAACCCGGCGCGGGTGATCCGCGAGTTGTGAGCTGCTCGTAGGGCGCGAAGCGATGCCACGCAGCTATCCCGGGGGTGACAGCGCAGGCCGGACGACGTTTCCGCCCGCTGCGGCGACACGGTGTGGGCGGCGTCGCATACCAACGCGCGCCGGACGGCAATACTGTTTGATCATGGGTGAATCGACGAGCGAGACGCAACACGACGCCATTCGGCCGCTGCGCGACGACATCCGATTTCTCGGTGGTGTACTCGGCGACACCATTCGGGACCACGAGGGGCCGGAGGTGTTCGACCTCATCGAGCGGGTGCGGATCGAGGCCTTCCGGGTGCGGCGGGCGGAGGTGGAGCGCAGCGCGGTCGCGGAGATGCTGGACGGGGTCGAGATCGGGGTGGCGCTGCCGCTGATCCGCGCGTTCAGCTATTTCGTGCTGCTGGCCAACCTGGCCGAGGACATCCAGCGTGATCGTCGGCGTAAGGCGCACGAGGCGGCCGGTGAGCCGCCGCAGGATTCGTCGCTGGCCGCCACCTATCGCAAGCTCGACGCGGCGGCGCTGGACGGTGCCCAGGTCGCGGACCTGCTGGCCGACGCGCTCGTCTCGCCGGTGATCACGGCGCACCCCACCGAGACCCGCCGCCGCACCGTCTTCGACAGCCAGACCCGCATCACCGAATTGATGCGGCTGCGCCAGCGCTACACCGAAACCGAGCGTGAGCGAACCGAATTCGAGCAGCAGATCCGCCACCAGGTGCTGAGCCTGTGGCGCACCGCGCTGATCCGGTTGCAGCGCTTGCGGATCCAGGACGAGATCTCGGTGGGCCTACGCTACTACGACATCACCCTGTTCGACGTGATCCCGGCGATCAACGCCGAGGTGCGTGCGGCGCTGCGTTCGCGCTGGCCCGGCGCCGAACTGCTGCCGCGGCCGATCCTGCGGCCCGGCTCGTGGATCGGTGGCGACCGCGACGGAAACCCGTACGTGACAGCGGATGTCGTGCGGCAGGCCGGACATCAGGCGGCTGCGGTCGCCTTCTCGCGGTATCTGCGCGAGCTGGTGGAACTGGAGAAGGCCCTCGCCCTGTCGGCGCGCCTGGTTCAGGTGACGCCCGGGGTGGCCGCACTCGCCGAGGCCGGATATCCCGATCCGGCTACCCACGGCGACGAGCCGTATCGCCGTGCGCTGCACCGTATCCGGGGACGACTGACCGCGACCGCCCAGCGTGCCCTTGGGGAAGTGCCGCCGAACGGACTGGATGTCGACGCGGAGCCGTACCCGACGCCGCAAGCGGTGCTCGACGACCTCGACACCATCGATATCTCGCTCCGTGCCAGTGGTGACGATCTGCTCGCCGACGACCGCCTCGCCGCCCTGCGCCACGCGATCGAGACCTTCGGCTTCCACCTACAGGGCCTGGACATGCGACAGAACTCGGAGATACACGAACAGGTCGTCGCCGAGCTACTGGCCTGGGCCGGTGTGCATCCGGACTACGCGAGCCTGCCGGAACAACAGCGCGTCGAACTGCTCGCCGAGGAACTGCGCACCCGCCGCCCGCTGCTCGGCCCGCACGCCAGGCTGAGCGAGCTGGCCCGCAAAGAGGTCGACATCGTCTGTGCCGCACGGGATGTGGTGGACACCTTCGGTATCGAGGCGGTACCCAACTACATCATCAGCATGTGCACCTCGGTCAGCGACATGCTGGAGGCGGCGCTGCTGCTCAAGGAGGGCGGCCTGCTCGATCCCGGCGAGCCGGAGGGTCCGCCGCACTGCTCGGTGGGCATCGTTCCGCTGTTCGAGACGATCGAGGACCTCGGCGCGGGCGCCGCGACACTGGCTGCCGCACTGGATGTTCCGGTGTACCGCGACCTGGTCGCGGCGCGCGGGATGCGCCAGGAAGTGATGCTCGGGTACTCCGATTCCAACAAGGACGGCGGCTACCTGGCCGCGAACTGGGCGCTCTACCGGGCCGAACTCGATCTTGTCGAGGTCGCGCGCAAGTCCGGTATTCGATTGCGGCTCTTCCACGGTCGCGGCGGCACCGTCGGTCGCGGCGGTGGTCGCAGCTACGACGCCATCCTCGCCCAGCCCGCGGGTGCCGTGCGCGGTTCGCTGCGGTTGACCGAGCAGGGCGAGGTGATCGCCGCCAAGTACGCGGAACCCGGTGCGGCGCACCGCAATCTGGAGTCGCTGATCGCGGGCACGCTGGAATCCACGCTGCTCGACGTGGAGGGACTCGGCGCGGACGCGGAGCCGTCCTACGAGCTGATGGACGAACTGGCCGACCGGGCCCGCGCGGCGTATTCGCGGCTGGTGCACGAAACACCGGGATTCGTCGAGTATTTCCGCCAGTCCACCCCGGTGGCCGAGGTCGGCGATCTGAACATCGGCAGCAGGCCCGCCTCCCGTAAACCGACGAACTCGGTGTCGGACCTGCGCGCCATCCCGTGGGTGATGTCCTGGAGCCAGGCCAGGGTGATGCTGCCCGGCTGGTACGGCACCGGAACCGCGTTGGAGGAGTGGATCGGCGGCGATCCCGAACGGCTGGCGACCCTGACCGACCTGTACCGCCGCTGGCCGTTCCTGCGCACCGTGCTGTCGAACCTGGCACAGGTGATGGCCAAGAGCGACCTCGACATCGCCGCCCGCTACGCCGAGCTGGTCGAGGACGCGGCGTTGCGCGAGCAGATCTTCGGCATGATCCGCGACGAGCACGCCAGGACCATCCGGATGCACGCCGCGATCACCGGCAACGACCACCTGCTCGCCGACAACCCATCCCTGGCCGAGTCGATCCACAACCGCTTCCCCTACCTGGAACCCCTGAACCAGATGCAGGTAGAGCTGTTGCGCAGACTCCGCGCGGGCGACGACTCGGAGCTGGTCAAACGCGGCATCCTGCTGACCATGAACGGCCTCGCCACCGCCCTGCGCAACTCGGGCTAGCTGCACGCCTTCTGATGTCGCGCACCGCGACTCGCCGCGCTGACACGCGTGCGTGTGTCAGAAGTGGTGCGGCTCAGGCGATCGAGCGGGCGCGGGAGGCCTGGGACAACGTGGTGTCGACGAAGGCTTGGGCTGCGGCGGTCAGTGGGCCGCCGCGGTGTACGAGCCATTGCGGCAGCTTTTCCGGCGGATCGAACCGGTAGACCTCGGCGCCCGCGCGCACGGCCAGGTCGTGCCAGCCGTCGGGCATCAGGCCGGAACCAATGCCGCGCAGCACCATCGGTAGCACCACGCTGCGATCGCCGACCTCGGCGGCAATGTGCAGTTCGCCGACGGTGGCGGCGAGCCGATCGAACCGGGCCCGGACGGCGGTGGCGGGCTGGGTGATCACAAAGCTCATGCCGCGCAAGTCTTCTGGCGTAACTGTGCCATCGGTGCCGATCTTCGTGCCCGGCGGCGCGACGAGCAGGAACTGTTCGTCGCGCAGGTGATGCGCCACCAAACCGCGGCCCGCGGGTCGCTCCGCGCTACCGCAGACCCCCGCCTCGCAGCGACCACGCAACACCATGGCGACCACCTCCGCCGCCGACAGCGCCGACCACGTGCCGACCGTCAGACCGGGGTGATGCTCGCGTAGTTCGGCGATGGTGCTGATCACCGGTTCCAGCGTCGAGGACGAGGTGGCCGCCACATCCACCCGCCCGACCACGCCCTCGCCGACCGCCTGCGCGGCGGCCCGCAACGCATCCAGATCGCGCAGCACCTGCCGTGCCCGATCGGCCATGAATTCCCCGGCATTGCTGAGCACGGCATTGCGCCCGACCCGATGGAACAGCGCCACCCCCAGCTCCCGCTCCAGCTTGCCGATCGCCCGCGACAGCGACGGCTGGGCTACCCGTAACGCCCGCGCGGCGTGAGTGAACCCGCCGTGCTCGACGATGGCGACGAAGTACTCCAGCTGCCTGCGTTCCATAACCATAGGCTATCGGTTTGGTGCCATAGATGTCTTGGACGTACGTACCGTTTGCGGGACATACTCAGCAGGTGTTCACCACGCGTCCTACCTTGCAGGGCACCTTCGGGATGGTGTCGTCAACCCATTGGCTCGCCTCGGCCGCCGCGATGGCGGTGCTCGAGGACGACGGTAACGCGTTCGACGCGGCGGTCGCCGCGGGGTTCGTGTTGCACGTGGTCGAGCCACATCTGAACGGCCCGGCCGGCGAAGTGCCGATCATCCTGGCGCCCGCGGGGCTGCCCCCCCGTGTGTTGTGCGGCCAGGGTCCGGCGCCGGCCGGGGCCACCATCGCGCGCTACAACGCGCTCGGCCTGGATCTGGTGCCCGGCACCGGTCCGCTGGCCGCAGCCGTTCCCGGCGCGTTCGATGCGTGGATGGTGCTGCTGCGCGATCACGGCACCAAGCGCCTCGCCGAGGTGCTGTCGTACGCGATCGGCAATGCCGAGCGCGGCCACCCCGCGGTCGAGCGGATCGGCGAGACCGTCGAGACGGTGGCCGAGCTGTTCGAGAACGAGTGGACCACCTCCGCGGAGCTCTACCTGCGCGACGGAAAGGCCCCCGCCGCAGGCGCTTTGCTGCGGAACCCGGTGCTGGCCGCGACCTGGCGACGGCTGATCGCCGAGGCCGAGGCCGCCAGTTCGGATCGGGACGCTCAGATCGAGGCCGCGCGCCGCATCTGGCGCGAGGGCTTCATCGCCGAGGCGCTGGTCGCCGCGTCCGCGCGGCCGACCATGGACACCTCCGGCGAGCGGCACGTCGGCACGCTGACCGGTGACGACCTGGCGAATTTCAGTGCGTCGTACGAGAATCCGGTCACCTACACCTGGAACGGCTGGACCGTCGCGAAGCCGGGCCTGTGGAGCCAGGGGCCGGTCATGCTGCAACAGCTCGCGCTGCTGCCGGAACGGCTGGAGTACGGCACCCCGGAGTACTACCACACGCTGATCGAGGGCTCGAAGCTCGCGATGGCCGACCGCGAGGCCTGGTACGGCGACAGCACCCAGGTCTCGCTCGCGACGCTGCTTTCTCCTTGGTACAACGCGCAGCGCAGCGCGCTGATCGGCCCGCAGGCGTCCTTCGATCTGCGCCCGGGCAGCCCGGACGGCCAGCGTCCCCGCCTGAGCGGCTACGTACAGACCAGTTCCATTGACGCCGTTGATGTTCCGCTGGGTGCGGGCGAGCCGACGGTGGCCACCTCCGGCGCCACCCGTGGCGACACCTGTCAGCTCGATATCGTGGACCGCTGGGGCAATATGATCGCGGCGACGCCCAGTGGTGGCTGGCTGCAGTCCAATCCGGTGGTGCCCGAGCTCGGCTTCCCGCTCGGCACCCGACTACAGATGGCCTGGCTGGAACCGGGCCTACCCAACTCGCTCGCACCGGGCCGTCGCCCGCGCACCACGCTCAGCCCGTCGCTGGCATTGCGCGACGGCGAGGCCGTTATGGCCTTCGGTACGCCGGGTGGCGATCAACAGGATCAGTGGAGTCTGCATTTCTTCCTCGCCGTGGCGATGCGCGAGAAAGTGCGTGGCGGTCTCGATCTGCAAGGTGCCATCGACGCGCCGAACTGGCATCAGGAAAGTTTCCCCGGCTCGTTCTATCCGCGGGCGATGAGCCCGGGCGCGGTGATCGTCGAGTCGCGGATCGGCACCGAAGTGATCTCCGACCTGGAACGACGCGGACATCGCGTGACGGTGGGCCCGCCGTGGTCGGAAGGCCGGTTGTGCGCGGTAGCTCGCGACCGGGAGAACGGTGTACTTTCAGCGGGAGCCAATCCCCGTGGCATGCAGGGCTACGCCGCGGGACGATAACTGAATATTTAAGCGGAGAATAGCGGTCCGGATACGCCGGACCGCTATTTGTCGTGTCATTGATTAGTTCGCATTGATTCATCCGATGACGCAAACAAGAACAATCTACGAAAACGAATACCCGGCGAGAAAAGTGCGAAACGTTGAAGTATCTTGTAGCGCATGCTCGCTCGCTTCACACGGATGCTGGTGCTCGGCGTAACCGCCGTCGCCATCGCCTCCTGCGCACCGGTACAGCACCCCGCTGGCACGGCAACGCACACAGATGATTACGGCACACCCGTGGGATCGCAGCCGGTACGTGAGGGCGGCGACCTGGTGATGGGCCTTTCCTCCGAACCCGACAAGCTCGACCCGACTACTTCCAGCTCGCTGTACACGCGGTTCGTCATGAACTCGATCTGCGAGAAGCTCTACGACAACGATTCGTCCGGAAACCTGGTGCCGCAGTTGGCCACCGCGCTGCCCACCGTCTCCGAGGACGGCCTCACGGTGACCATTCCGGTCCGTGAGGGAGTCAAGTTCGCCGACGGCGCTCCGTTCGACGCCGCCGCGGTGCAGACCAGCCTGCAGCGGCACTTCACCATGAAGACCTCGCAGCGCACCAGCGAGATGGGTCAGATCGCGGCCATCGAGACCGCCGATCCGACCCACGTTGTGATTCGCTACAAAAAGCCGTTCGCACCGATCACCGCCGCGCTCGCCGACCGGGCCGGGATGATCATGTCGCCGGTCGCGCTCGCGAAGGACGAGGGCAAGAACTTCGGCGATCACCCGGTGTGCGTCGGCGCGTTCAAATTCGTCAAGCGGGTGCCGCAGACCTCGATCGAGGTGGTCCGCGACCCGCTGTACTACGATGCGAAGAAGGTGCACCTCGACAAGGTGACCTACCGGATCATCACCGATGCCAACATCCGCGCGGCGAATCTGCGCTCGGGTGACATCCAGGTCGCCGACACCATCTCGCCGCAGGACGTGGACGCGCTGGCCAAGGATCCCGACCTGCGGGTGCTGCAATCCAGCTCGCTCGGCTTCTATGGCGCCTACATCAATATCGGGAACGTCGACGGCGTTGGCAAGCCGACCAAGCAGATCGACACCCCGATCGCGAAGGATCCGCGGGTCCGGCTGGCGTTCTCGCTGGCCACCGACCGGAAGACGTTGGTCGACACGGTCTTCAACAACTGGTTCGAGACGGCCTGCTCGGGCATCGTGCCCAAGAGCACGTTCGCGACGGACGCCGGAGTGGCCTGTCCCGCTTATGACCCGGAGCGGTCGAAGCAATTGCTCACCGAGGCTGGGGTACAGATGCCGTACCAGGTGACAATGCAGGTACAGAATTCCCCGGACTTTCTCCGCTATGCGCAGGCCTGGCAGGCGAGCCTCGCGGCGGGCGGATTCGACCTGAAAATCGTGCCCACCGAGTACGCGACCCTGTTGGACGTCCAGAAGCGCGGCACCTACGAGGCGCTCTACCTCGGCTGGTCCGGACGGCTCGACCCGGACGCGAATATCGCCAAGTTCCTCACCACCAACTCAGGCGGAAATTACGCGGGATACAGCAACCCCGCCCTGGACGATTTGTTCGGCAAAGCCGCCCGCGCGGCCGACCCCGCAGAGCGGGCCGAGCTGTACGGCAAGACGACGGCGTTGATCCAGCAGGACAATCCGTACGTTTACACCTACCGAATCCGCGTGCTCACCGTGCACTCCGCGCGGGTGACCGGTATCGAGGCCTACGCCGACGGTTGCGTCCGGCTCGGGAAGGCCGCCTTCACGGATCAGAAGAACTGAAAAGGCCCGCCGTAGCTCAATAGCTGAACACCGCACACGAATAGCGGTCCGGAATCGCCGGACCGCTATTTTGCGTAGCCTCTTTCGGTCGCCTTCATTTCGTACAGTGGCGGTTAAGAGAACAATGTACAAAAAGAAACGGTGGTGGCGAAAAATGCAGCGTGTTGAAGTATGTTGTAGCCCATGCTCGTTCGCTCCACTCGGATGGCGGTCCTCGGTGTCGTCGCCGCCGTCCTCGCTGCCTGCGCACCGACGCAACACCCCACCGAGACCGCAACGCACGTCGATGATTACGGCACACCCGTAGGCACGCAGCCGGTGCGTGAGGGCGGTGATCTGGTGATGGGCCTGTCGAACGACCCGGACAAGCTCGATCCGACCACCTCCAGCTCGCTCTATATGCGCTACGTGATGAGCACGATCTGCGAGAAGCTCTACGACAACGACGCGTCCGGAAACCTGGTGCCCCAGTTGGCCACCGCGCTCCCGGATATCTCGGCGGACGGGCTCACTGTCACCATTCCGGTGCGCAGCGGGATCCAGTTCGCCGACGGCACCCAGTTCAATGCCGACGCGGTCGAGACCAGCTTGCAGCGGCACTGGAAGATGGAAGGCTCCCAGCGCACCGGCGAGATGGGCCCGATCGACGAGATCGAGGCCGCCGACTCCACCCACGTGGTGATCAAGTACAAGGAGCCGTTCGCGCCGCTCACCGCCGCGCTCGCGGACCGCGCCGGGATGATCATGTCCCCGACGGCGCTCAAGGAGTCGGACAAGAACTTCGGCGATCACCCCGTGTGCGTCGGGCCGTTCAAGTTCGTCAAGCGGGTCCCGACCACGTCGATCGCGGTCGTCCGCGACCCGCTGTATTACGACGCGAAGAATGTGCACTTCGATTCGATCACCTACCGGATCATGCCCGACTCCAAGCAGCGCACGGCGAATCTGCGCTCCGGTGACATTCAAGTCGCCGACACCATGTCCCCGCAGGACGTCGATGGACTGGCCAAGCTTCCGCAGCTGCACCTGCTGCAGTCGGGTTCGTTCGGCTTCCAGGGCGTGTATCTCAACGTCGGCAATGTCGACGGTGCCGGCAAACCGGTCAAGCCGATCAACACCGCCATCGCGAAGGATGCGCGGGTCCGGCTGGCCTTCTCGCTGGCCACCGACCGGGACGCGTTGGTCAAGAAGGCGTTCAACAACTGGTATGAGCCGGCCTGCACGCCGATCGCTCCACGCACCTCCTATGCGACGCGAGCCAGTACCGCCTGCCCGCTCTTCGATCCGAAGCGGTCGAAGGAGCTGCTCGAGGAGGCGGGCGTGCAGCTGCCGTACCCGGTGACCCTGCAGGTGATGAATGTCCAGGATCAGCTGGATTACGCGCAGGCGCTGCGGGACAGCGTGGCGCAGGGCGGATTCGACCTGCGGATCGTGCCGACCGAATACTCGGCAATGCTGGACGCGCAGAAGCGCGGCACCTACGAGGCGCTCTACCTCGGCTGGTCCGGCCGCATCGACCCGGACGGCAACACCGCCCGATTCCTGATGACCGGCTCGAACGGTAACTACAGCGGCTACAACTCACCCGCCCTGGACGACATCCTCGGCTGGGCCGCACACAGTACGAGCGCCGCGCAACGCGGTGCGCTTTATGAGCAGGCGGTGCGGTATATCGCACGGGAGAACCCGTATGTCTACACCTACCGGCTGCGTAACTTGACCGTGCACTCGACATGGGTGACGGGCATCGAGGTGTACGCCGACGGCACAGTCCGGCTCGGCAAGGCCGCGTTCGTCGCGGATCGGAAGGGCTGAAAATCCATGTTGCAGTATGTGTTTCACCGTCTGTGGCAGTCCGCTGTCACGTTGGTGCTCGCGTCGATCGTGATCTTCATCGGGGTGCGCGCGCTGCCGGGTGACCCCGCCACCGTGATGGCGGGCGAGCAGGCCGACCCGGCGGCCATCGCCGCGGTGCGCGCCGAATTGGGGATGGACCGGTCGCTGCCGGTGCAGTACTTCGAATTCGTCTGGCACGCGCTGACCGGCGACTTCGGCCGGTCGATCCGCACGGGCACGCCGGTCATCGACATGATCGGCACCACGCTGCCGGTGACCGCGCAGCTCGCGGTGTACGCGATGATCATCGCGGTGCTGGTCGGGGTGATCGGCGGTGTGATCGCGGCGGTGTATCGCGGCCGCTGGCCCGAGTGGGTGGCCAACGGATTCTCGCTGGCCGCGCTGTCGGTGCCCACCTTCTGGGTCGGCATCCTCGCGGTGCTGTATCTGTCGGTGCACCTGAACTGGTTCCCCGCCTCCGGTTATGTCTCGCCGTTCGAGCATCCGCTGCGCGGCCTCTACTTCCTCACGCTGCCCGCGATCATCCTCGGTCTCGCGCACGCCGCGGTGGTGCAGCGCCAGACCAGGTCGTCGATGGTGGAGACGCTGACCGCCGACTTCGTCCGCACGGCCCGGGCCAAGGGGCTCAGCCGCCCCGCGGTGATCTTCCGGTTCGGCCTGCGCAACAGCCTGATCGTGGTCACCACGATCGTCGGCCTGCAGCTCGGCGGGCTCATCGCGGGCGCGGTGGTCACCGAGCGCATCTTCAGCCTGCCCGGCATGGGCAAGCTGACCCTCGACTCGGTGTTCACCCGCGACTACCCGGTGATCCAGGCGGTCATCCTGGTGATCGCCGCGTCCTACATCGTGATCAACCTGCTGGTCGATGTGCTGTACACGGTGATCGACCCCCGCGTGCGAGTGTCCGGGAGGGCGCAGTGACTATTACCGATACCCCGGTCGTCGAGGCAAGTCCCGGCGTCGAGAAGAAGCCCCTGGAAACCCCGCCGGCTGCCGCGCGCGGTCGCGTACTGCGCCAGCTGTTGCACAACCCGCTCGGCGTGGTCGGCGGCGTGCTGCTGCTGATCGTGATCTTCGTCGGCGTGTTCGCGCCGCTGCTCGCCCCGTATTCGCCGAGCGAGGTGCACTTCCCGACCCCGTTCCAGCAGCCCGGCACCGTCGGATTCCTGTTGGGCACCGACGATCTGGGCCGCGACATCCTCTCCCGCGTGCTCTACGGCACCCGCGCCTCGCTCGAGGTCGGCGTGCTGTCGGTGCTGTGCGCGGTGCTCATCGGCGTGCCGCTCGGCCTGCTCGCCGGGTACTGGCGGACGCTGGACATGATCCTGTCCCGGCTGTCCGACGTGCTGCTCGCGTTCCCGTTCATCATCCTCGCGGTCGGGCTCACCGCGATCAACGGCGGCGGGCTCGCCGACGCCGCCATCGCGCTCGGCATCGCCCAGGTGCCGATCATGATGCGGGTGGTCCGCGCGGAAACGTTGCGGCTCAAGGAAACCGACTTCGTGCTCGCCGCGAACACGATGGACGTGCCGGCCTGGAAGATCCTCGGCGAGCACATCCTGCCCAACTCGCTGGCGCCGATCATCGTGCAGGCCACGGTGATCATGCCGACCGCGGTGATCGGCGAGGCCATCCTGTCGTTCCTCGGGCTCGGCATCAAGCCGCCCGCGCCGAGCCTCGGCATCATGCTGTCCGACGCACAGCAGTACCTGACCCGCACGCCGTGGCCGGGCATCTTCCCCGGTGTGGCGCTCGCGCTCATCTGCTTGGGATTCAACCTCTTCGGCGACGCCCTGCGGGACGCGCTCGACCCGAAGACACGGCGCTGAAGGAGCCCGCAATGACAGAACCACTCTTGGAGATCAGCGATCTGCGGGTGTCCTTCGGCGGGGTGACCGCCGTGCACGGCGTGGACCTGGTCGTCCAGCCGGGGGAGCGGGTCGCGGTGGTCGGTGCCTCCGGATCCGGCAAATCCACCATGGCGCACTCGATCATCGGCCTGCTGCCCGGCTCCGGCCGGGTGACCGGCGGCACCATCAAGTGGCGCGGCGAGGACATCACGCACGCCGAGGAGAAGCGGCTGCGCGGGTTGCGTGGCAAAGAGATCGGGCTGGTACCGCAGGACCCGATGTCCAACCTGAACCCGGTGTCGCGGGTGGGTCGGCAGGTGTCGGAAACCCTGCTGGCACACAAGCTCTGCACGCGCAGCGAGGCGAAGGAACGGGCCATCGAGCTGCTCGGGCAGGCGGGTCTGCCCGAGCCCGCGCGGCGGGCGCGGCAGTACCCGCACGAGTTCTCCGGCGGTATGCGGCAGCGTGCGCTGATCGCGATCGGGCTGGCCTGCCGGCCGGATCTGCTGATCGCCGACGAGCCGACCTCGGCGCTGGATGTGACTGTGCAGCGGCAGATCCTGGATCATCTGGAGAAGCTGACGCAGGAGCTCGGCACCGCGTTGTTGCTGGTTACCCATGATCTGGGGCTGGCGGCCGAGCGGGCGGACCGGGTCGTGGTGATGTCGGACGGGCGGATCGTCGAGTCCGGGCCCGCGCGGCAGGTACTGACGGATCCGCAGGAGGAGTACACGCGCCGGTTGGTTGCGGCTGCGCCTGCGTTGATCGCACCGCGGCGGGCTGATCCGGTTGTGGTGGACGAGGTGCTCGAGGAGAAGGCTGCGGTCGGCGAGGCTGACGGCGGCGTTGCCGAGGGTGTGGTTGCGGACGACCAGGCCGCTACCGAAACGGCTACTGGCGGTAAGGATTCCGACGAGAAGTCGGCCGAGGACGAGACTGCGGCCGCGGACAACGCTGCCGACGAACAGGCGATCGACGAGAAGGCTGTCGATGGCAAGGTCGCCGTCAAGAAGGCCGCCAAGGGTAACGGCAAGGTGGTTACCGAGAAGGTAGTTGCCGAGACCGAGGTCGAGGCCGCTGCCGAGAAGTCTGCTGGCGACAAGGTTTCCGACGAGGAAGTCGCTGAGAAGGCCGACGACAAGTCGACCGAGGCAGTTGTTGGGGGCACGGGCGACGAGAAGGCTGCCGACGCAGAGGTTGCGGGCGATGCGGCCGACGAGAAGGCCGCTGACGACAAGTCGACCGACGCGGCGGCTGCCGACGAGAAGGCCGCCGACACGAAGCCTGCCGACGACGCGGCGGCTGCGGAGAAGGTCGACACCGCGAAGGTGTCCGCCGACGAAGCCGCCGCCGTCGCGCCGTCGAATGCGGTGCCCGCCAAGGATTCACCGATCCTCGAGGTCTCCGGCATCAGCAAGGAGTACCGGATCCGCGGTCGCGGTGGGGTGCTGCGCGCGGTCGACAACGTGTCGTTCAACATCACTCGTGGCCGCACCACGGCGATCGTCGGCGAGTCCGGCTCGGGCAAGACGACCACCGCGCGGATGGTGCTCGGCCTGGTCACCGCCACCTCCGGCACCATCAAGCTGAACGGTGTCGACATGGTCGGGCTGAGCGGTGCGCCGTTGCGCGCGGCGCGGCTGTCGATGCAGCCGGTGTTCCAGGACCCGTACGCCTCGCTGGACCCGATGTGGACGGTCGAGCGGCTGATCGCGGAACCGTTGCGCGCCTTCGGCATCGGTGATCGCGAGGGCCGCCGCAAGCGGGTCGCCGAACTGCTCGAGCAGGTGGCGCTGCCCGCCGCGATGGCGCACCGGTACCCGAACGAGCTGTCCGGTGGTCAGCGCCAGCGCGTCGCGATCGCCAGGGCACTGGCCATCGAGCCGCAGCTCGTCGTGTGCGACGAGGCGGTGTCGGCGCTGGATGTGCTTGTGCAGGACCAGATCCTGACGCTGCTCGCGTCACTGCAGGAGCGGCTCGGCGTCAGCTACCTGTTCATCTCGCACGACTTGGCCGTGGTGCGCGCGCTGGCGCACGAGGTTGTCGTGATGCGGGATGGCCGGGTGGTGGAACAGGGTCCGGTCGAGGATGTCCTCACCGCGCCTGCCGACCCGTACACGCGCCAGCTACTGGACGCGATCCCCGGCGCGGGCGTCCTCGGCGGCGGCGTGCAGGGAGATGATGACGAACCCGGCGACAATGAGGTCGCGGCGTCCGTCGACAACGAACTGGCTGCGAAAGTCTAAGGGCCGCCGCCGAACCAAGGCCCCGCGTCGCGGCTGACTACGCGGCGCGGCCACAGCCGCCCCGACCCATCCGTGGGTCGGGGCGGCTTCTTGGTTGTCACCCGCCGCGCGCCTATTGTCTGGCCGCGCACGTAATTGCTGGCAATTTTGTGCGCGCCAGACGACTTCCTGCGCGGGACGGTTCTCTACTCGGAGACGATCGCGACGGCGTCGATCTCGACGAGCATTTCCGCGCGCGGCAGTCCCGTGAAAACGGTGGTGCGGCTGGGCAATACGTCACCGGTGGTGTTGGCGTTGACGAACTCGCCGTAGGCCTCGTTCATCGCGCCGAAGTCGTCGCGGGTGGTCAGGTAGACGCGCAGCATCACCACATCGTCGAACGTCGCCCCGCTCGCGTCGACGATCGCCTTCACATTCTGCAGCGTGCGGATGGTCTGTGCCGCAACGTCGCCCGGGTACAGGTACTCGTTGGTCACCGGGTCCACCGGACCCTGCCCAGAGACCTGCACGAACGGTCCCTTGCGCACGCCCTGGGAGAACGTGTGCGCTGGTGCGGGCGCGTCGGTGGTGCGGACGGCGATCTTCTCACTCATGGTCAGCCTTTCGTGGATGTGGTTGCGCGGCCGGGGATCCAGCCGAGCTCGGCGGAGATGGCGTCGGCCGCCGCGCGAACACGCGGCAGTTCGGCCAGCACCTGGTCGTGGTCGAGCAGCATGTCCGGCACCGACATGGAGACCGCGGCGACCACCGCGCCGGTGCCGTTGCGCACCGGGACACCGATGCAGTTGACGAAGCTCTCGTGTTCCTCGTGGTCCTCCGCATAACCGAGCGCGGCAACCTTTTCCAGCTCGATCAGGTAGCGCTCGGGGGTGCGGATGGTCCGTTCGGTGAACGGGTGGAAGTCGATCTTCTCGGCGATGATCCGCCACTCCGACCGGGGCAGCGCCGAGATCAGCACCTTGCCGACCGCGGTGCAGTGCAGGGGCGCCGGACGACCGACTCGCGAGTACATCCGGACGCTCTGGGTGGCGTCGAGCTTGTCGATGTAGATGACATCGCCGGACTCGTAGGTGGCGAGATGGATCGTCTGCTTGGTGTCGGCGTTCAACGCGCTCAGGTGCGGTCGCGCGAGGGTGCGCACGTCGCGCTGCTCCAGGGTGCGGTTGGCCAGTTCGAACAGCCGTGACCCGAGCACGTACCGGTGCTGGCTGTCGTGGGTGACGAAGCGCTGCGCCTCCATCGTCTGCAGCAGCCGCAGCACCGTCGACTTGTGCACGCCGAGCTGGGTCGCCAGCTGATCCAGCGATCGCGAATCCTCGCCGAGCGCAACAAGAATGGTCAACGCACGCGACAAACTCTGACTCATGACTGCGACTCGCTAGCTCTAAGGTGGCTCACGACTCCGCCTCGCTAGCGCTCGGCTCCGTCGTGCGCCACGGCACACTGTGTATTTGATTCACTCGCTGACGCTCGTTCATGAGGCCACATTCTGATTGACGCTGTCGTTGTAATGCAGCTCGGCCCAGGCGTTTTCGTCCACGGCGGCCAGTCGCTCCAGTATCGCGGGCGCGGGCAGTACGGCACCGTCGCCGGTTCCGGTCAATGCCGCTGCGGCGCAGAGGTGCCCGAATCGCAGCCGCTGCACGAGCGGTCGTCCGTGCAACAGTGCGGCGAGGTAGCCGCCGGCGAACGCGTCGCCCGCGCCGATCCGTTCGGTGATCTCCAACCCGAGCGCGGGCACCTCGACGCGCTCGGTACCGGCGAATCCGGTGACCGTGTGCGCGTCGTTCTTGACGATCAGCTGCGCGGGTTCCGGGAACAGTGCGCGCAGCTCGTCGGCGTCGTCGGTGCCGAAGACCGCACCGGCCTCGTCGGCGCCGAGGAACACCACATCGCTGCCGCGGACGTGGCGCGCGAGCACCTCGGCGGCCAGTTCGCCGCGTCCGGCCCACAGCGCGGGCCGGAAGTTCAGGTCGAAGCTCACCAGTCGGCCCTCGCGGGGGAGTGCGAGCAGCGCCTCGGTGAGGCCGGTCGCCGACTCCGAGAGTGCGGTGGTGATCCCGGTGAAGTGGATCAGGCGGCATTGCGCGAGCAGCTCGGCGGCCGCGGTCGCCGCGAGATCGGCGGGGGAGAGCGCGCTGGCCGCCGAGCCGGTCCGGTAATAGAGCATGCGGCTCGCTCGGTCGGCCAGATCGGTGGCCTTGCCCGAGCCGCTGCCGCGCTCCTTGACATACACCGCGGTCGGCCTGCCCGGATCGGTGACGACCGCCGACACGTCGACGCCGCGTGCCGCCAGGTGCGCGACGAGGTATCTGCCGAACCCGTCGTCGCCCACTCGGGACAGCCAGGCGGTGTCGACGCCGAGCTGGCGCAGCACGGTGGCCACGTTCGCCTCCGCGCCGCCGGCGGTCCGTTCGAAGATCTCCGACTCCTCCAGCGGTCCCGGCTGCGCCACCAGCACCGCGAGTCCCTCGCCGACAGTTACCGCCCGTGAGCGGGTCGACGTAGGCCACGTCACACCGATCTCCTTCCTGTGCTTGCGGCCACCGGCCATCCCGTGCAGAATAACCACACGAAACACGATGCGCAACAAGCATTGCAAAATATGCAATAGCAAGACGCTATGCATAATGATGTGAATTCGCTGGGAAGGAATGCCGTGGCGATCGACGAAGACGTCGTAGCAGGACTCGGAGACCGGAAGATCGGTCCCGAGCACAAAGGGCTGCCGCCCGCCGCCTGGGGCCGCACCGTGCGCGAATTCCTCGCCACCGCACCGAGTCTCGATCAGTTCGAGACGCCACTGCTGACCATCGACCGGTCCGCTGTCGAGGCGAACATCGCCATTATGGCCGAATGGGCCGGTGCCGCAGGGGTGCAACTCGCGCCGCACGGCAAGACCACCATGTCACCGCAGCTGTGGGCGCAGCAGCTGGCCGCGGGGTGCTGGGGCATCACGCTGGCCACCATCTGGCAGGTGCAGGTGGCGCGTTCCTTCGGCGTCAGCCGGGTGCTGCTGGCCAACGCGCTCGTCGATCCGGTCGGATTGCACTGGGTGGCCGCGGAATTGGCGAACAATTCAGCCTTCGAGTTCGTCTGCTGGGCGGACAGCGTCGAGACGATCGAGCTGATGGACGAGCACCTGCGGTCCGCGCCGGGCTCGGCGAAGGTACGGGTGCTCGTCGAACTCGGTGGGCCGCATGGTCGTACCGGTGCCCGCACCGTCGAAGAGGCGCGCGCTGTCGCGGCCGCGGTCACCAACGCGCAGCGGCTGACGCTCGCCGGGGTGGGCGGTTATGAAGGCGCGCTCGCGCATGACCGCACCGCCGACGCCACCGATACGGTGCGGCATTACCTCGACGAGCTCGCCCGCCTGCATCGCGAGCTCGCGGCCGCCGGGCTGTATCCGGACGGCGCGATCGTGACCGCGGGCGGCAGCGCCTACCAGGACCTGGTCGTCGAACGGCTGGCCGGTCTCGCCGATGAGCAAGGCACACAGGGTGTTCCGACCTCGGTCGTGCTGCGTTCCGGGGCGTACATCATCCACGACGACGGCTTCTACTCGGGTATCTCACCGTTCGCCGCGTCGCGCAGTGCGACGCCGCTGCGTTCGGCCATGCACGGCTGGGCGCGCACTGTCTCCCGTCCGGAGCCGGAATTGGCGCTGCTGGACGCGGGTAAGCGCGACTTCCCTTACGACGAGGGTCTTCCGGTGCCGCAATACGTTGTGGGAAAGGAAACTTCGGCCGTCGACCCGGCGGCGACGGTCTCCGCGCTCAACGATCAGCACACGTTCCTGCGGCTGCCTGCCGGAACCGAGCTGCCGGTGGGTTCGGTGGTGCGGTTGGGCCTGTCGCACCCGTGTACCGCCTTCGACAAGTGGCGGCTCATCCCGGTGATCGATGACGCCGACGCTGCGTCGCCGCGGGTCGTCGACCTCCTGCATACGTTCTTCTGACGAGCCGATGACTATGACGGACTTACTCTTTCGCGACATCGACATCATCGATGGCACGGGTTCGCCGCGCTTCCGCGGCGATGTGCTGGTCGAGCGGGGGCGCATCGCGCGGATCGCCGAGCCGGGCAGTATCGAGGGCGCTGAGCGTGTCATCGATGCGGGACCGGGCGCGGTGCTGTGCCCCGGGTTCATCGACATGCACGCTCACTCGGATCTGCATCTGCTGACCGAGCCGGGCCACTTTCCGAAGATCAGTCAGGGCATCACCACCGAGCTCATCGGGCAGGACGGCCTGTCCTACGCGCCGATCGACGACGCCACCCTCGCGGTGGTGCGTCGCCAGATCGCCGGGTGGAACGGCAATCCCAGCGATCTCGACTTCTCTTGGCGCAGTGTCGGTGAGTACCTGGATCGGCTCGATCGCGGGATCACGCCCAATGCGGCCTATCTTGTGCCGCAGGGCACGCTGCGGTTGCTCGTGGTCGGCGCGGACCAGCGTCCGGCGACGGCCGAGGAGATCGGCCGCATGCAGGAACTGCTGGCGCAGGGGCTGCGTGAGGGCGCGGTCGGTATGTCGAGCGGGCTTACCTATACGCCCGGAATGTATGCCGACACCGGGGAATTGGCGGCGCTGTGTCAGGTGGTCGCCGAGTTCGGTGGGTTCTACGCGCCGCACACCCGGTCGTATGGGGCGGGCGCGCTCGAGGCGTACGCCGAGATGATCGGCCTGGCTCGGACCACCGGGGTCGCGCTGCATCTCACGCACGCCACCATGAACTTTCACGTGAATCGTGGGCGGGCACCGGAATTCCTGGCGCTGATCGATGCGGCGCGGGCCGAGGGGTGCGACATCACTCTGGACACGTACCCGTATCTGCCTGGTGCGACGACGCTTTCGGCGCTGCTGCCGAGTTGGGCGATGTCCGGTGGGCCGGATGCGGCGCTGGCTCGGCTCGACGATGCCGCGACGCGGGCGCGAATTGCCGTGGATGTGAACGTGAACGGGTCCGACGGCTGTCACGGAGTGACCGTCGAATGGGAGACCATTCAGATCAGCGGCGTGGCCAACACGGAGCTCGACGAGTACGTCGGCAAGCGGGTGGACGAGGTCGCCGCCGAGCGTGGCATGGCGCCGGTCGAGGTGTTCTTCGATCTGCTGCGCCGCGACCAGTTCGCGACCAGCATCCTGCAGCACGTCGGGCACGAGGAGAACGTGCGCGCGATCATGGTGCATCCCGGGCACATGGGCGGCAGCGACGCGCTGCTCGCACCGGCGCGGCCGCACCCACGCGCCTGGGGCACGTTCCCGCGCTATCTCGGACATTACGTTCGCGAGCTCGGCGTGCTCGAACTCGAAGACTGCGTGCACCACCTGACCGGTCGGCCAGCCGATCGGTTGCGGCTACGTGACCGTGGGCTCGTATTCACCGGGTACGCCGCGGATTTGGTGGTGTTCGATCCGGAAACCGTGGTGGACACCGCGACCTTCGACAACCCGAAACAGCAGGCGCGCGGCATCCAGCACGTGCTGGTCAACGGTGAGTTCGCCATCGAAAACGGCGCGCCCACCGGGACACTCGCCGGACGTGCGCTGCGCATGGACGCTTCGCGGAAGGAGACATTTTGAGTACCTCGGCCATGCAGGTGATCCGCGCTGATCGCGTGCTGAGCGTGGTTCGCGCACCCGAGATTCCCGATCCGGTCGCGCTCGCCGAAGCGCTTGCGTCGTCCGGTATTCGGGCGCTGGAGCTCACTTTCACTACACCGGGGGTGCTCGGCTATCTCGCCGCCGCGCGAGCGGCCGAGGGCGCGGTGCTCGGTGTCGGCACGGTGCTGACCGGTGAACAAGCCAAGGCCGCCATCGACAGTGGCGCGCAGTTCCTGGTGACCCCGGGTTTGCGCGTGGATGTGGCGGAAGTCGCCGCACAGCACGACATTCCAGTCGTGATGGGCGCTTTCACGCCGAGTGAGGTGCTGACCGCACTGGATCTCGGTGCGGCTGCGGTGAAGATCTTCCCCGCCAGGGCGCTCGGTCCTGGCTACTTGAAGGACCTGCGTGGTCCGTTCCCTGACGTGGCGCTCATCCCTTCGGGTGGCGTCAACGCGGGTAATGCCGCCGAATTCCTGGCCGCGGGCGCAGTTGCCGTCACGGCCGGAACCGACGTTGTTGCCCCTTCCGATGTCGCAGCGGGCCGCTGGTCCGAAATCGCTTCGCGTGCGGCATCGTTCGTTCGATCCATGAATTGAGAGGTCCACTATGGGCGCTACCGTAGATTGGCTGCGCACCACCACCCCGGGGCTGCTTGTGCTCTGCGGGCTCGCGATCGCTGTGTTGCTGTTCGCCATTATCAAGGTCAAGCTGGAGCCGTTCATCGCGCTGCTGCTCACCGGACTAGCGCTGGCGCTCGCCGCCGGGCTACCGGTGTCGAAGATCGTCGGCACGGCGATCAAGTCCGGTGATTCCATCCTGGAAACCGGCTTCGGTGGCATCCTCGGGCACATCGCGGTGATCATCGGGCTGGGTACGGTGCTCGGCGCGATCCTCGAAAAGTCCGGTGGCGCCGATGTTTTGACCCGCAAGCTGCTGGATCTGTTCGGTGAGCGGGGCGCTCCGGTGGCGATGGGCCTGCTCGGGCTCATCTTCGGCATCCCGGTGTTCTTCGACATCGGCATCTTCGTGCTCGCGCCGCTGATCTACGTGGCCGCCAAGCAGGGTGGTCGTTCGCTGGTGCTGTACGCCATGCCGATGCTGGCGGGACTGTCGATGACGCACGCGTTCCTGCCGCCGCACCCGGGGCCGGTGGCGCTGGGTGGGCTGCTCGGCGTCAGCCTCGGCTGGCTGATTCTCATGGGATTCATCTGCGGTATACCGGGATTCATCGCCGCGGGCATCGTGTGGGGTAGCTACATCGGCAAGCGCATCCACGTCGAGGTGCCCGAAGAATTTCTCGTCACCAAGGACGACGAGGCGGAGACCGCTCCCGATGAGGGGGAGCGGGTTTCCGATGGTTCGGGTGGCGTCGCCACCAAGACCGTGACCGCGACACCGCCGTCGGTCGGGCTGATCGGCGCGATCATCGCCATCCCGTTGATCCTGATCCTCGGCGCGACCTTCGGTACCCAGTTGCTGGACAAGAACTCTCAGCTGCTGCAGGTGCTGACGTTCTTCGGCACGCCCGCCGTGGCGCTGCTCATCGCGGTGCTCGTCGCCTTCTACGTGCTCGGCGTGCGTCGCGGCTCCACCGTGCAGGAGCTCAGCCAGCTCACCGCGGAATCGCTGCGGCCGGTCGGCATGCTGCTCCTGGTGGTCGGCGCGGGCGCCTTCTTCGGAAAGGTCATCTCCGCCACCGGAATCGGCACCGCCCTCGCCGACACCATGTCCGCGGCAGGCCTTCCCGTGATCGTCCTGGCCTACATCATCAGCTGCGGCCTCCGCATCGCCCAGGGCTCGGCCACCGTCGCCATCGTCACCACCGGCGGCATCGTCGCACCCCTGGTAGCCAGCGGCGGCTACTCCCAAATGTCGATCGCCCTGATCGCCATGGCCATCGCCGCAGGTTCGATCATCCTCAGCCACGTCAACGACGGCGGCTTCTGGATCATCGCAAAGTTCTTCAACATGTCCGTCAAACAAACCCTGCAAACCTGGACCGTCCTCGAAACCATCCTCTCCGTAGTCAGTTTCGCGGTAGCAGCAACCCTCTTCGCCATCGTCAGCTGACCCTGCCGACCGATACCGAAGTCCTTTGCGGGGCTGGATAACTGGTGGAGTACCACGCTCGTCGAGACAACCGACGACCGCGGCCACCGAAGTCCGGCCCCGCATCGGCATGTGGGGGCGTTGCGGTTGATCTCCGCATCGGTACAGGCTGATTCCCTTGCGCCAGTGCTCGACTGGACTTGCTGACAGCGGAGTTTTTGTGATCTATCGAATGCGGATCTATCGGGCCGTCGAGGAGAATCTCGCGGTCTTCCATGACTTCTTCCAAACCCACCTGCTCCCGGTGCAACTGCGACATGGGGCGCGGCTGGTCGGTCGGTGGGAGACGGAGGATGGGCGGGTTGTCGCTGTGTGGGAGTACGACGATGACGAGGCGTATCGCCGGATCCAAGCCGCAGTTGCGGCGGATCCGGCGACGCGTCGGGCGCAGGAGGTCCGTCGAACGCTTCCGCCGCTGTTTACCGCGCGGGAAGAGCTGTTCATGCGGGCGGCGCCGGAAGGGCTGGCCGGTCATGAATCATGCTATGGCGCAGGGTAATTGGCTACAGCACGGTGGCAGGAGTCGATCGTGTGCGCCGGGGCGAATTTGTGTGCGGCAGGGGCCGTCGTTGTGTGCCGCGCGTGTTTTTGCGTGCCGCGCACGAGATAGCTGGCGATTGTGTGCGCGGCACGTCGATCGGGGCGCGGCGGGCGAAGGTGTGCGCGGCGGCGGTCTACTTGGGGGCGGGCGGTGCGCGAGTTGCTGCGCTAGTCGTGGTAGCGGGCGTGCATGCGGGCCGCGGTTTCGGCCATCCGTGCTCGTAGTTCGGGGGGATCGAGGATCTCGGCGTATTCGCCGAGTGGCATGAGGCCGTGGGCGAGGACCTCGTAGGACTCGGAGGGGAGGGTCAGTTCGACCCATCCTTCGGCGTCGGGTTCGGTGGCCGAGGCGAGTGCTTCGGCGACGGCGGCCGGTTCGTTCATCAACCGGAGCATGCGGAGGTGGGTGGTGGCGATTCGGCAGCGGGCGCGCACGCGCAGCATTGATTGCGCGAAATCGTCTGCTGCCGTTGACCAATGGTCGGCGAGGTCGAAATCCGTTGGCCGGTCGAAGGATTCGCTGGTCTGCTCGGCGGAGCGGATGCGGCTGACGCGGTAGGAGCGGATTGCGGTGCCGTCTCGGGCGACCAGGTACCAGGTGCCTGCCTTCATGACGAGGCCGAGGGGGTCGAGGGTTCGGTCGACGACTTTGTCCTTGCGGCCGTAGTGCACCCGCAGCTTGCGGTCGTGCCAGAGTGCGTCGGCGACGGTGTTCAGTGTGGGTGTCTCGTCGGGGCGGTGGAACCAGCCCGGTGCGTCGATGTGTACCCGTTCGGCAATTCGGGTTGCGCGGCCGCGTAATTCGGGCGGCAGGGCGGCGAGCACCTTGAGTTGGGCGGTGGCCAGGACGGTGCCGAGGCCGAGATCAGCTGCCGCGCCGGGTAATCCGGCGAGTAGAACGGCGTCGGCCTCGTCGGTGGTCAGGCCGGTCAATCGGGTTCGGTAGCCGTCGACGAGTTGCACGCCGCCTGCGCGGCCCGGCTCGCTGTACACCGGCACGCCCGCTGCGGACAGTGCCTCGACGTCCCGGTACACGGTGCGCACCGATACCTCGAGCTCCTTGGCGAGCTCGCCTGCCGTGGATCGCCCGCGCGTTTGCAGGATCAGCAGCAGCTGCACCAGTCGACTTGCGCGCATGAATCCAGACTAGTCATAAAACCTGACACAGGATGTCAAGGATTGCTCGTACTGTCGACGACATGACCACTTGGAGCGAGTTCACCGCAGAAGCGCCGCACATCTCCGAGCTTTTCGTGCGCAGGTACACCGCCACCGGCTACCTGTGCATGCTCGGCACCCTCCGCTCGGACGGGTTCCCGCGGATCAGCCCGGTGGAGCCGCGGATCTTCGAGGACATGCTGGTGATCGCGGGTATGCCGGGCACGACGAAGTTCCGTGATCTGGCTCGCGACCCGCGATTCTGCTTGCATACCGCGACCATCGACACGAAGGTCAGTGACGGTGACGCGAAACTGTTCGGCACCGTCGTCGACCTCCCCGACAAGGAGGTCCACGTTCGCTTCGCGCAGAAGCTGTTCGATGACATCGGGTTCGATATTCGCGGTCAGGAGTTCGACCACTTCTACATCGCGGATGTGAGCAGCGCGTCCACCGTCGAGGTCATCGATGACCACCTCGACATCACCATCTGGAAGCCGGGTCAGGGTGAGCGGGTAGTGCGTAAGCACTGACGCCGGTCAACGCTCAGGCGCGAGCTGTGCGGCGATCGCCGCCGGGACCGGCACGCCACGTTTGTGCACCTCGTGTTGAAACCGTTGCACCAGTGGGTCATTCGGCAAGGTGGTCAGGCAGACGACATCGCGGAAGATCGGCGGCCGCAGGCTGCGGACAACGCCGGGAAAGCTCGCGGACAGCGCGGTGGTCGGCACCAGAGCGGTGCCGAGACCCGCTGCTGCGAGTTGCGCCGCGGTGGTCGCCTGCCTGGTGCGCGTCGCGGCGGTGAGTGTGACGCCGTGGGTGGCGGCGATGTCGTCGAGCCAGGCGCCGAGGCCGTTGTCCGGGTGATAGTGCACGATCGGTTGTGCGGCAATGTCTTCGAGGGACATCGGTGTCGCGGTATCCGCCGCTGCCAGCGCGGCGACGATTTCCTCGCGTCCGATCACTTCTAGCGGCCCGTCCCACTGTGACGGTCGCGGTCCGATGCCGAGATCCGCCGCGCCCGTGCCGACGAGCTCCGAAAGCGCGTCGGCACTGGTCATTTCGTGCAACGTGACGTGCACGTCCGGATGACGCCGCCGCCACCCGCGCAGCACCGGCGCGAGCAACCCCGCGGTCATGCTCTCCGCGCACGCGATGCGCAGCTGTCCCTGCGTGCCCGCCGCGACGGCCCGCCCCGTGGTCACCACCCGCTCGGCCGCCGCCAGCGCGGCCCGCGCATCCGCCACGATCGCCCGCCCCGCCGCCGTCGCCCGCACCCCGCGCGGCAACCGCAGCACCACCGGCGTGCCGATCTCCCGTTCCAGCGCCGCGAGCTGATGCGACAGCGCGGGCTGCGACATGTGCAGCCGCGCCGCCGCCTCGGTCACCGACCCGAAGTCGAGCACGGCGACGAGACATTCGAGCGCTCGCAACGTAGCCATTCGTAAATCCTATCGGAAGGCAAGGAAAGATCGATATCGCGACGGGATTGCACGGCCGCAGCACCACGTTGGAACTCGGTGAAGGACAACCACTACCGAGGAGATACCCATGACAGGCTCGATGGACGGCAAGAAACTCGTCATCATCGGCGGCAGCTCCGGCATCGGCCGGCAGCTCGCGGCGGACGCCGTCGACGCGGGCGCGACGGTCGTGCTGGCCGGGCGGAACCCGCGAGCATCGGCCACCGCGAGCAGCGCGACCGTTGATCTCGGCAACGAGGAATCGATCGCGCGACTGGCGCAAGACGTAGGGCAGATCGACTACCTGGTGTCCGTCGCCGCCGACCACGCGAACGGACCGGTGGCCGCCCTCGATCGTGCGGCCGTGACGAGAGCCTTCGACGCCAAGGTGATCGGACCGATCATGCTGGCCAAGCACTTCGGACCGCGGATCCGGGAGGGCGGCGCCATCCTGCTCTTCTCCGGGGTAGCAGCGTGGCGACCCGCACCGGGCCGAGCGGTGATGGCGACGACCAACGGCGCCGTGAGCTTCCTCGCCGAGGCGCTGGCGGTGGAACTCGCACCGATTCGCGTCAACGCGTTGTCACCAGGCATCGTCGACTCCGGTGCGTGGGATGGCATGGGCGAGAACAAGAACGACTTCTTCGCCGGTATCGCCGCAGCTAATCCCGCACGGCGCGTGGGCAGTACGGCCGACATCGCGGCGACGGCGCTACTCGCCCTGACGAATCCGTTCATGACCGGCACCACCCTGCACGCCGACGGCGGCGGTCGGCTGGCTTGAAATCCTGGTCACGCCAATGGAGTAGCGATCACTCCGCGCGTGGCAGCCGGTTGAGCACCTCGGTGGCGAGTTGCTCCGGATCGATGCCGAGTGCCTGCAGCGCGGGTCGCACGACCTCGTCCTCCTGCGCGAGGAGCCCGAGCAGCAGGTGCCCGGTATCGACTCTGTTGCTATTGGATTTGCGCGCTTCGCTGTCGGCGCGCGCCAACGCCTTCTGCGCTTGCGTCGTGAAATGCGGGGTGACCGTGGCGGCGACCCGATACTTCGCGACGGAGCGCAGCGCCTGCCGTAGCTTCTCGTGCGTGAGACCCAGCGTGGTGACCGCGGCACCGACGGGTGTCTCCGGATCGTCAGCCGCGGTGCTGGTCAGCGCGAGCAACAAGTCGCTCGGTTCGATGTGCGCGTGTTCGAGCTCCTGCGCTTCCCGCAGGCTGTTCTCCAGCGCCTTTCTGGCCTGCTTGGTGAACGGAATGTGGCCCGACATGCTGTGGTCCGCAGTACCCGGTGTTAGCGCGATCTGTGCCCGTGCGGTCGTCGGATCGATACCCAACTCGGCCAGTGCGCGCGCGGTGGTTGCCGCGGAACCGATCTCGCAGGCCCGCAGGACGGCGAGCAGCATGTGCTCCGCGCCGATGTAGTCGTGGCCGCGCTCGCGGGCCTCTTCTTGCGTCAACACGATGACCCGGCGGGCTTGATCGGAGAATCTCTCGAACATAGCGACCCCCTTTCGGCCGTTGGCCGCTGATTTCGATGGTAGTCAACAATGCGGAGCGGCTGGTCGATATGCGCGTGTCGAGTCGACAGTCAATCGCGGTCGGTCATCGCGGCGCGGCGGCGGGTGAGAAAGGCTTGCTCGGCGGCGTTCTCGGTGCGGGCGAGCGCCGCGTCGAAAGCGGCCGCGGCCTCCGTTGTGCGGCCGAGGCGTTCGAGCAGATCGGCCCGAATCGCGTGGTACAGGTAGTACTTTTCGAGGTCGAGCTCGTCGAGCAGGGCGAGCGCGACGTCGGGGCCGTCGACCTCGGCGACCGCGACCGCCCGGTTGAGCGCGACGATCGGGCTCGGTGTCAGCGCGGCCAATTGGTCGTAGAGCCGCACGATCTGCGGCCAGTCGGTGGCCGCCGCGATCGGGGCGTCGGTGTGCACGGCGTTGATCGCGGCCTGGAGCTGATACGGACCGGGTTGGTTGCGGCGCAAGCACTCTCGCACGATGGCGTGACCCTCGGCGATGCGCTCGCGACCCCAGCGTTCGCGGTCTTGCGCGGGGAGCGGCACCAGGGATCCGTCGGCGGCGGTGCGGGCCGCGCGGCGGGCGTCGGTCAACAGCATCAGCGCGAGCAGCCCGGCGGCTTCCGGCTCGTCGGGCATGAGTTCGGTGAGCAGCCGGCCGAGCCGGATCGCCTCGGCACACAGGTCGGCCCGGACGAGCCGGTCGCCGGAGGTCGCCGTGTGGCCCTCGGTGAAGATCAGATAGATGACCGCGAGGACGGCGTGCAGCCTGGCCGGGAGGTCGGCGTCGGCGGGCACCCGATAGGGGATGCGGGCGTCGCGGATCTTGCCCTTGGCGCGGACAATCCGTTGCGCCATGGTCGATTCCGAGGTCAGGAAGGCGCGGGCGATCTCGGGCGTGGTGAGCCCGCCGAGCAGTCGCAAGGTGAGCGCGACCTGCGCGGGGCGGGCCAGCGCGGGGTGGCAGCAGGTGAAGATGAGCCGTAGGCGGTCGTCGCGCACCGCGCCCTCCTCGGCCGGTTCGTGGTCGGCATGCAGCAACGCGGCCTGCGCGTGGCGATCGGCGCGGGAGGCTTCCCGGCGGAGCCGATCGATCGCCCGGTTGCGTGCGGTGGTGACGATCCAGCCGGGCGGGCTCGGCGGCAGTCCGTCCGACGGCCATCGCTGTACCGCCGCGGTGAACGCGTCCTGCACCGCGTCTTCGGCGACGCCGATATCGCCGAAGACGCGGATCAGGCTGGCGACCGCGCGGCCGTAATGTTCGGTGAACACCCCTTCGATCACCGCGGTGGTCACGGGTGCGACCACCTAGCTGTCCCGCAGTGGGCGGACCTCGATCGGCAGCGTGATCGCCGCGGCCAGTCGGCGACCCCACACCAGGGCCTCGTCGAGATCCGCAGCCTGGATGATGGTGAACCCGCCGATGTGTTCCTTGCCTTCGACGTAGGGACCGTCGGTGATCAGGACGTCATCGCCCTTGGCGTGCAACACGGTCGCGGTGCTGGGGGCGTGCAGCCCGGCCGCGAATACCCATGCGCCCGAAGCCTTCAGGTCGGCGTTGACCGCGTCCAGATCACGCATGATCTCGTCGATATTGTCGGGCACGCCCGCACCGTCGGGCTGGTAGATGCTGAGCAGGTACTGCTTCATCGGGTTGTCCTCCTCATCCGCGCTGGTAGGTGGCGATGATGACACCGGTCGTGGTCGGCGTAGTGCTGCCGAGCCGTAGATCGCCCAGTTCGATGCCGTCGAACAGGCGGCGGCCGGTGCCGACGACGGTCGGGGCGATCAGCAACAGATACTCGTCGACGAGATCGTGGCGCATCAGCGATTGCAGCAGATCGTGGCTGCCGAGCAGCACCAGATCGAGGTCACGTCGCAGCTCGGCGATCGCGGGGACGGCGTCGCCGGGCAGCAGGGTGGAGTTCTGCCAAGGCAACGGTTCGGTGAGAGTGCGTGCGGCGACGTACTTCTGGGCCTTGTCGAGCACCTCGGTGACCGGGTTGTCAGTCTGGTGCGGCCAGAATCCGGCGAAGTCCTCGTAGGTGTGTCTGCCGAACAGCAGTGCGCCGTGATGGCCTGTCATGTGCTTGCCCATTTCCTCGGCCTGCACGGAATCGCTGAACCGATGCGCCCAGCCGCCCAGCCGGAACCCGTCCCGAGTGTCCTCGTCGGCCCGGCCGGGGGCCTGCATGACGCCGTCCAATGTCACGTGCTCGACCGCGGTGATCCTGCCCATGTTCGCTCCTTCGGTAAGGCCGGTTCGTTACCGGCTTCACCGACTACACGAACGCCTCACCGCCGAATCGACACCAACACCAAAACTTTCTGTCGGCGAGGTCCCTGGCAGTTCTCGGACAACCGCGAATCGGTCGTCGAACGGGACCGGGTGGCGGCAAATTACCGAGACTCAGTCGGTGAGCGCCTGGATTTCGGTGTACGGCGGGGCGGCGTGCGGGACCGGAGCGTCCGCGCGGACCGCGCGGGCGGTGTCGATGGCTACGGCCAGCGCCGTGCGGTACAGCAGCGAGCCGGTGCTGACCCGCCGGACGCCGAGTGCGCCGAGTTCCGCGATGGACGGGCCGGTCGGTGAGTAGAGGATGTTGACGGGCAGCGGGATGGCGGCGACGATGCGGGCGATGCCGTCGGGATCGGTCAGGCCGGGCACGAAGATGCCGTCCGCGCCCGCGGCGACGTACCGCTCGGCGCGGGCCAGCGTGCGGTCGATGTCGTCCTGCACCCAGTAGGTATCGACCCTGGCGTTGACGAACAGGTCCGGCACTCGCTCCTTGATCGCGGCGATCAGCTCGGCCTGGTGGTCCGGGTCGGCCAGTGTGCTTTCCGCGCGACCGTCCTCCAGATTGATTCCGGCGATACCTAATTCGGCCAGCTCCGCCGCGTATTCACCGACCGCGGTGGGACTTTCGCTGAAGCCGCCCTCGATATCGATGGTCACCGGCACCGACAGCCGGGCAAGCAGCCGGGCCAGCGCCATGGTCGCCGCACCGGTCACGCCGGTGCCGTCCGGCAGTCCCGCCGCGACCGCGACGCCGAGACTGGTGGTGCCGATCGCCGGAAACCCTTCGGCGGCAAGGACTGCCGCGGAGCCGAAGTCCCAGGCGTTGGGCAGGACCAGCGGCTGCTCGCCGTGATGTAGTTCGTGGAAGAGCTTCGTCTTGTTCATGCGGATCCCTCGATGATTCCGGCGGCGATGGCGATGGCGTGTTCTCGTCCGGGGCAGGCATGCGGGCCCGCGCCGAAACCCAGTCCAGGGTGTCGCATGTCGAGCTCGACCACCTCGCCGGCGACGACTCTTCTGGTCGAGCGCAGCGGCGGGTTCTCGTCCATGGTTCGCGCGATGATCTGCTCGGGAGTACCGGTCGCGTTCGACTGCTCGGCGTTGTCGACTAGGGCACCGGTTGCGGCACAAGCCTGAACCAGCAGGCAGATTCGCGACGCGGTGGCGTCGTCGGCGACGCCACCGCAGGCCGCGACCAATGCCGCGACGGCCTCGTCGGCCGCGGGGTTGTCCGGCTCGTAGGGCTGATAGTGCGCGGCGACGAGCGCCACCTGGTCGACGGAAATATCTTGCAGTCCAAGGGCTTCCGCCAGGGCATGGACATGGGGGAGCGGTCCGTCGGCGGTACGTGCCCGCTCGCGCAGATCGGCGGGGGAGAGCTGGTCGAGTTCCGCGGTGACCAACGCTCGCAGCCGCCGGTGCTCGGCTCCGGTGCTGAAGCGCGGCACGTGCGCGCGCAACCACGCGATGCCGACCGGCGCGTCCACCGCGGGCACGGCGAGCACCGGTGCGCTGATCAAGGTGGCGCGCACCTGATCGGGGTCGGTGATCAGAGGAACTGTCCGATTCATGCCGTGACCGTATCCCCGCATCGTTTCGGTCGCCGCCGAAACGATCGCGCACCATGATGGGGTTATGTCATCCAGAGGTGCCGAACTAGCAGGTCTGGCCGCGTTGCTCGCCGACCGCACCCGCGCCGACATGTGCCTGGCACTGGTCGACGGCCGCGCGTGGACCGCAGGCGAACTCGCCCGCCACACCGGCGTGGCCGCGTCGACCGCCACCGAACATCTCAATCGGCTGCTCGACGGCGGGCTGCTCGTCGAGCGTCGACAGGGCCGCCACCGCTACGTCCAATTGGCGGGTCCGCAGGTGGCCGAGCTGCTGGAGTCCATGGTCACCCACCTCGATCCGCCCCGCCCGGCCGTGACCAACCTCCGAACCGCCACCGTCGCAGCGGCTTTGGCGCGCGGCCGGACCTGTTACGACCACCTCGCGGGCCGCCTCGGCGTGGCCATCGCCGACGCCATGACCACCCGGGACCTGCTCGACCAGGACGGCGGTTTCGCACTCACCGAGGCGGGCCTGGCATGGCTGACCGGACCGCTCGGGGTCCAGCCCGCCGCGTTGCGTGCCACCCGCCGCCCCCTCGCCCGCCCCTGCCTCGACTGGACCGAACGCCGCACCCACCTGGGCGGTGCCGCAGGCGCGCAACTCTGCCGCCGTCTGCACGAACTCGACTGGATCACCCGGGTCGGCACCGGCCGCGCCATCCGCGTCACCGCGAAAGGCGAAGCCGGCCTGCACACTTTGCTCGGTATCGAAGCCGCGAGTCTCTAGCGATTCGACTGTTACGCGGCTTCGATGCGGAACACCGCGATCCGATCCGCGGCATCGGCGACACCCTGCGGTGTCGGGTCATCGACCAAGCCGGTGGTGACGAACAGATTCCCCACTCGCGCATGACTGTTCGCGATGTGGTCGTGCAGGATCGGCCGCCGCTCCTCGACCGGCAATTCGACCAACCGCACTTCCGAGGACCGGCGACCGCGCGACAGCGTGACCGTCTGCGCAGCGCGCACGTTGGCAACCCAGGCGGCCTTCGGATACGCCTGGAAGATATAGCGCTGTCCGGCAATGGGAATCACGCCGATCGCCGCGATTCGGGTCTGACCGGTCCGGCGCCCTTTCGTGGTGATCAGGTAGTGCGGGCCGAGCGCGATCCCCATCTTCTGCAGCCTGATCACCACCTTGTTGAACTTCTTGACCTTACGAAGCAACGCATCGGCATCCTGTGCCATAACTGTCATCCTCCCCACCAGACCTGCACGGCCTGGAATATCCGATACCCCACAGCGCGAGCGCATCCGTTCACCCTGTCGAAAGGTGTTGTCGATAAACGGCTTTGACACGTTACCGACTCGGCGACCGTGGGGGAGTGCCGGATCACCAGACGCGCGGGACCAGGAGGTGTTCGACCTTGTGGGCGTAATCGGAGTAGTCGACAAACATCTGCCGAAAGGTCTTCTCTTCGTAGAACATCCACACCACTGACAGTGGCAGTACGACAGTGAGGGCGACCAGGGCCCACCAGGTTCCCAGGGCGACGGGAACCGTGGCCTCGTACAAGAGGGTCCCGGCGATCATGGGGTGGCGGACGACGGCGAAGGGGCCGGTCGTGATCATCCGTCGGTCCCGCGCCTCCTCGGCGGTCGCGTCGATCTGGCGGAGGATCTCCGCACGTACGCGGTAGGTGAGCAGCAGGCCCGCGGCGAAGAGGAGGTCGGCGGCGAGACTGATCGAGGGCGGGACCGACGACCAGCCGAACCGATGGTCGAAGCCGGGGACGATGAGCAGAACGAGGACGCCGAGCCGCATCGGGAGGAGAACGATCCGCTTACTCGTCGGAATATCGACCCGAGGTTTATTCGATCGTTCCGGCCGCAACGGTGCCGGTTCACGACGCGCAACAGAACCCAGGATCCCCGTGCCGTAGCCGACGAAAATCGATGCCAGCAGGACCCAGGCCTGCCAGTAGTACAGCGTCCAAGCCGACAGGAAGACAACCGCTCCCAATGTGGCGGCCACCGCCACCGTTCCGAGGCTGTACGCCATATATGTTGCTCTGTTGAATACTGCTTTATCCATCGCCTTGCGCCCAACCGCCCAGTTCGCGGGCAAGCCGAGTTTAACAGTCCAGCGGTCGTTGTATCGGCACAAACGCGCGCAAAAAACCACCACCACAACATGTTTCGACCTCGACCAGGTGATCGCCCGCCGCCGGACACCGAGCGAAGGTTTCGAACTTGCCCTTACACCGCATCCCGCAACTGTCGAAGCCGATACGCAACCCGCGAAATAACCCCCGCCAACATCCGCGCCCCCGATTCCAACCGCTCCAACAGGTCGGCCAACTCGTCCTCGGTAGCCCGCGAAACATCGAGCCCACGCAGCCCGGCCACCGCCCGCTCCAGCGCGCTGACCTGCTCCTCAAAGGCTCCGTTCGAACGCATGTTCTAATGATAGCGCATCCGGCACGCCAGTCGAGGCGGGATCCTCGGTGTGGCTGACCAACATATTTGTCACTTTTTCGCGCTATCTGTCACCGTGGTGGCAGGGGGTGTGACTAGATGTCGGGGGCTGTTGTCGGGAGCGTCCGGACCTCATGGCGGCGCGGAATTGGATCGTTCTACGCAGCCACGAGGTCCTCGTCCCGTGCGGACGGGCGTTCCGGCATGGTCGAACATCATGTGTTCCAACTCTCCTGGTGTACTTCGCGTCGGCCTGGGAGCCGACGCCTTTTCTGGATCATCTGATTCAGATTGCGGGCATGAAAAAGTCAGTCGAGGGCGACCAGGGCGACCTCCACGAGGGTTCGAGGGCGTGGACATCTGGCGTGATCTTCGAGGAGACCAGCAGTCCGTTGAGGAAGGTGACGAGGAAGGCGGCGAGGGTGTGCGGATCATGCTGCGCCGCAATCTCACCCCGTGCTATCGCGACCCTCAGCACTTCTGTGAGCGCGTCTCGGCTGGCGTCCTGCACGTCGCGCACGATGCGCCGGATCGACGGATCCGCGGGCAGGCTCGGGCACAACGCGTCCTGCCCAACTTCAGAGGCGGGTCGCGGTGCGGACGAGGTCGGCGACGGCTTGGGATCTGCTGTGTGGTGGCCAGGCGATGACAGTCGTGACGGTTGGTGCGTCCGGCACGGGCACGATGGCGTGATCGTCGCGTAGCTGGGCTCGGAGCGACTCGGGCATGAGTGCGCAGGCCCGGCCGAGCGTGATGAGCTGGGTCAACTGGGTATGGTCGCGAACCTGCGGGCCCGGGCCGTCGGGATAACTCCCATCCCGTCGAGGCCAGCGTGGCAGGGGCAGGTCGGTCAGGGCGTTGACCTCGGCCATCGATATGTGGGGTCGGTTGGCAAGGGGGTGCCCCGCGGGCAGGACCACGATCTGTTGTTCGGTGTGCAGGTCCTCGGTGTCGAACCCGGTCGTCGTGTCGTAGGGGCGGTGGAGCAGGGCAACGTCGGCATGCCCGTTGCGTAGCAGACCTTCCGGTTCGCCTGGCCCGCAGAGCATCACCTCGACTGCGACAGCGCCCGGTTCGGCGGCGTAGGCGTCCAGCAGCTTCGACAACAGTTCTCTGGACGCTCCTGCCTTGGTGGCCAGCACCACGCCGGGCCGGTCGGCCGCGGCGCGGCGGGTGCGGCGCTCGGCGGCTTCGACCGCTTCGAGGGCGAGCCGGGCCTCCCGCAAAAGCACCGACCCGGCCTCGGTCAAAGTGATTGCGCGAGAAGCGCGGTGCAGCAGGACGACGCCGAGCCGTCGTTCCAACTGCTGGATCGCCCGCGACAGCGGTGGCTGCGCCATGGATAGCCGTTGTGCCGCCCGTCCGAAATGCAACTCCTCGGCGACGGCGACGAAATATCGCAACTCCCGCGTCTCCACCAGGTCATCGTATCCGGCGCTCACCACGACCAATACCCGTGCGGTATCGCCGCCCACCCGATCGGTCTTGGACGCCGCACCCGGAGCCGCAGCAGGATCGGCGGTGTGAGTGAACAGACGATCGCGCTGGTGACCGGCGCGAACAAGGGAATCGGATACGAGATCGCCGCTGGCCTTGGCGCGCTCGGCTGGCGAATCGGGGTGGGTGCGCGGGATCGGCAACGCCGGGACACCGCGGTGGAGAAGCTGTGCGCGGCCGGGATCGATGCGTTCGGTGTGCCGCTCGACGTGACCGACGACGCGAGTGTGGCCGCGGCGGCCGAATTGATCGCCGACCATGCCGGCGGGCTCGATGTGCTGGTCAACAATGCCGCGATCACCGGCGATATGCCGCAGACACCGACCGCGCTCGATCCCGCGACCGTGCGAATCGTCGTGGAAACCAACGTGATCGGGGTCATCCGGGTCACCAACGCGATGCTGCCCATGCTGCGCGCCTCGGCATCACCGCGAATCGTGAACATGTCCAGCAGCGTGGGCTCGCTCGCCCTGCACACCACCCCCGGCATCGACATGGGCCCGGTTCCCACCGCATATCTGGCCTCGAAGACCTTCCTCAACGCCTTCACTATCCAATACGTCAAGGAACTGGGTGATACCAACATCCTGATCAACTCCGGCTGTCCCGGTTTGACCGCCACCGACCTCAACGGCTTCCGAGGCGACCGCACCCCCGAACAGGGCGCGGCCATCGCGATTCACCTCGCGACCCTGCCCGACGACGGACCGACCGGCGGATTCTTCGACGACGCCGGAACAGTGCCCTGGTGACAGGCGCACCGAAGCCGACGGGGATGTTCAGCTCCGGCGGCAGGCGTCGAGGATGTGCTCGACGTGTGCGAAATAGTCGAGCAGATCCCTGATTTCGGCTAGCGGCACACCGGCTCCGGCGAGCGTCCGAACCTGCACCAGGCGCAGTAGTTCGGCCGATCGGTATCGGCGATCGCCGGAGCTGTCATATTCCGGTTCGTCGACCAGTCCGTGCTGGTGGTAGTCCCGCACCGTCGGCACCGTGATACCGGCGAAGGCCGCCGCCTGGCCGATCGTGAATCCGTCTTTTGTCGTAGGCAGTGGCTCGCGCGCCGAACTCGGCGCGTGGATCACCTGGGTGAGTGTCATCGAACGGCCCTAACTTCCTGCTCCGGCGGCTCGCTCGATGGCGTCGGTCAGCCGTTGCCGTGCGTGGTTCTTCCACGAGTCCTCTTGGTAGTTCCGCGCGAACGCCTCGATGTACTGCCACCATTGCCGCTTTTCGCCCATGTCGCCGATCACCTTCGCGGTGAGCTTGCTGATCTTCATGGTCAGCTGCCTCCTTCTTGGAGCTGTTCGAGCCGTTCGGAGAGGAAGCTCCACGTCTTCCAGAATTCGTCGAGGTATTCCTGCCCTTGCGCGTTGAGGGAGTACACCTTTCGCGGCGGCCCCTTCTCCGACCGGACCTTCTCGATGTCGACCAGGCCCCGCTTCTCGACCCGGACCAGCAGGGCGTAGACGGTGCCCTCGGCGATATCGGCGAAGCCCTGCCCGCGCAGCCATGCCGTGATCTCGTAGCCGTACGCGGACCGCACGGCCAAGATCGCGAGGACGATTCCCTCGAGCGTGCCCTTGAGCATCTCCGTGATCTGCTTGCCCACGGATCACCTCCTCGCGCTACTCACTGTTGCTTAGTACCAGTAGATAGTAACACTGAATAGTGTCGCGGCAACAGGTCCGTTCACCAGGTGACGGGCAGGGCGTGGACGCCGTAGATGTTCATGTCGGTCCGGAGCTTGACCTCGTCGGCTGGCACGGCGAGCTCGAGCGACGGGAAGCGACACACCAATCCCGTGAAACCGGCGCGCATTTCGATGCGGGCCAGCTGCTGGCCGAGGCAGGTGTGGATGCCGTGGCCGAAGGACAGGTGGCCACGGGCCTTGCGATGCAGGTCCAGGGTGTCGGGGTGGTCGAAGCGTTGCGGGTCGTGGTTGGCGGCCAGTAGCGAGACGACGACAGTCGATCCCTCAGTGATCGTTTCGCCGCCGAGTTCGATGTCCTCGGTGGCGTAGCGGTAGAAGATGTCGGCGACCGAGAGGTAGCGCAGGAGTTCCTCGACGGCGTCGGGCACCAGTTCGAGGTCGGCGCGCAGCTCGGCCAGTTGTTCGGGATGTTCGAGCAGCGCGAAAGTGCCGAGCGCCAACATGTTTGCGGTGGTCTCGTGGCCGGCGAGCAACAGCAGGAAGGCCATGCCGACGAGTTCCTCGATGCTGAGGTCGTCATTGCGGGCCAGGTCGGACAGGATGTCGTCGCCGGGTTCGGCGCGCTTGCGGGTGACCAGTTCGGCGAGGTAGCCGGTCATCGCGCCGTAGGCGGCCATCTTCTCCTCGAGCGGTTGCTCCTTGATCAGGAACTTGGCCGAGTTGACCTGGAAGGTCGCCCGGTCCGCGTACGGGACACCGAGCATTTCGCAGATCACCAGCGAGGGCACCGGCAGCGCGAACTCCTTGACCAGATCGACCGGCGGGGTCAGCCGCGCCATCTCGTCCAGTTGCCGCTCGGTGATCTCGATGATGTGTTCTTCGAGCTGCCGCATCCGCCGGACGGTGAAGGTGCCGGTGAGCAGGCGCCGCAGCCGGGTGTGGTCCGGCGGGTCCATCGCGATGAACAAGCCGGGGATCTGCGGGGACGGCTCGGTGACGGGCGGCATGTCGGAGATGTCCTCCAACGTGTGCAGGATGCCGATGTCCAAGCGGGAGCTGAACCGGGTGTCGCCCATCAGTTGGCGGACCGCTTCGTAGCCGGTGACGATCCAGCCCTGATGACCGTCGGGGAAGACGATCGGGCTGACCGGGCGCGCCTCGCGCAGCTCGGTGATCTGGCTCGGCGGGTCGAACGGACTCGCATCGCGCTCGGTGGGCAGGCCGTGGGGGACTGTTTGCGTCATCGGAGTTCCTATCGGTGGCTGTTGTGACCACAGTCATCGCCGGACCTGACACCGGCCTGTCACAGCCCTGACACCGGCCGTCGGCACCCGGAACCCACCCGATCGCCCATGGCAGGATCAGTCAGGTGCAGATCGGGATACTGGGACCATTCGAAATTCGCACGGCCGACGGCGCTTTGGCCGACGTGCCGGGCGCGCGGCTGCGCGGGCTGGTCGCCGCCCTCGCGCTCGAAGCTGGTCACGCGGTCCCGAAGGCGACGCTGATCGACTGGATCTGGGGCGAACAGCCGCCCGCCGACGCGGCAAATGCCTTGCAGCGCTTGGTTTCCCGGCTGCGCAAGGCGTTGCCGGACGGGTCGGTCGACGGTCAGCCGGACGGCTACCGGCTGCGGGTGGAACCCGACGCCGTCGACGCCGTGCGGTTCGAACGCCTCGTCGCCAAGGCCCGCAACGACGAGGACCAAGGCGTGCGGCGGCTGCGCGAGGCCCTCGCACTGTGGCGCGGCGCGGCCATGCAGGACGTCGGTCTGCTGGAGAGCGGCGCGTTCGACGCGGCGGTCACCCGGCTCGAGGGGCTGCGCCTGACCGCGATGGAGGAACGGTTCGACGGCGAGATCAGCCTCGGCCACGGCGCTGAGCTGGTCACCGAACTCACCGATCTCGTTGCCGCACACCCGGTGCGCGAACGGCTGGTGGCCGCGTTGATGCGGGCCCTCGTCGCGAGCGGTCGCGACACCGAGGCACTGCTCGCGTACGAGCGCATGCGCGAAACCCTGGCCGACGAGCTGGGCGTCGACCCGTCACCGGAGCTGGCCGCGCTGCACGTCGCGCTGCTGCGCGGCGAGCTTGGGCGGCGGGAGGAGAACCGCAAGACCAACCTGCGCGCCGAACTGGCCAGCTACGTCGGCAAGGACGCTGATGTCGCCGCGGTCCGCGACCTCATCGCCGACCATCGGCTCACCACGCTGATCGGGCCGGGCGGCTCGGGGAAGACCAGACTCTCCACGGAAACCGCACGCACGCTGGTCGACGATCTGCCGGACGGAGTCTGGGTGGTCGAACTCGCGGCCATCGGCGCCGACGGTGACAGGGGAGTGGAAGGCAACGGCAACAACATCGCGCAAGCGACGCTGTCCGCGCTGAAACTGCGCGACGCACTGCTCAGCGACGCGGATGTGGAGCCGACGGATCGGGTCATCGCCGCGATCCGCGACCGGTCGATGCTGCTCATTCTGGACAACTGCGAGCACGTGATCGAGTCCGCGGCGACCTTCGCCCATCGGGTGCTCGGCGAGTGCAGGCGGGTGCGGATTCTCGCGACGAGCCGGGAACCCCTTGGCATCACCGGCGAGGCGCTGTGGCCGGTCCTGCCGCTGGTCCTCCCTGCGGAAGACGCCGACCCCGCCGAAATCGAAGCGGCTCCGGCCATTCGGTTGCTGCGCGATCGAGCGAGCGCGGTGAGCAGGGACCTCGCGACCGACGCGGACACGATGGCAACGATGGTGCGCGTCTGCCGGGCACTGGACGGGATGCCGCTGGCCATCGAACTCGCCGCGGCCAGATTGCGCACCATGTCGCTCGATCAGCTCGCACACCGCCTCGACGACCGGTTCCGCCTGCTGACCGGCGGCAGCCGTACCGCGCTGCCGCGACACAAGACGTTGCGCGCGGTGGTCGACTGGAGCTGGGAGCTACTCACCGACGCCGAACGTGTTGTGCTGCGCAGGCTTTCGGTGTTCTCCGGCGGGGCGAGCCTGGAAGCGGCCGAGCGGGTCTGTGCGGGTAAGCGATACGAGAAGGACACCGAAGTCGACCAGGATCACGTGGACGAGTTGCTCACCGCGCTAGTCGAGAAATCGTTGCTGGTCGCCGCGGGCGACAGCGCACCGCGCTACCGGATGCTCGGCACCATCAAGGAATACGCCGAGCAGCGTCTCGCGGAGGCAGGCGAATCGGACCTGGCGCGCCAGGCGCATCTGACCTACTTCACCGAACTCACCGAGACCGCCGAGCCGCATCTGCGTCGCGCCGAGCAACTGGCCTGGCTCGCCGTACTCGAGGCCGAGCACGACAACATCGCCGCCGCGATGCGCGGTGCCCTCGCGGCGGGCGACGCGGCCGGTGCGATGCGGCTCGCCGCCGGTGCGGGCTGGTACTGGTGGCTCGGCGGCCACAAGCTGGAGGGCAACGAGCTGATCATGGCCGCCACCGCCCTGCCCGGCGAGGTGCCCGACGCGACCAAGGCCTGGGTGTACGCGCTCGTCGTGCAGTTCGTGACTTCCGGTCAGCAGAGCGACGAGCACCAGGCGGCCGACTGGATCCACAAGGCTTACGAAATCAGCCAGCGGGTGCCGGACCATCACCCGGCGCTCGGCTTGATCGCCCCGCTCGAACGCATGCTGCGGCACCCGGACGAGGTCTTGGCCGCGTGGGAACCCTCGTTGGACGACAACGACCCCTGGGTGCGCGCACTGACCCGGCTGCAGCTGGGCAAGATGCGGATCCAGCTCGGCCAGGGCGGCCAGGAGGCAGACGACTATCTTCGGCTGGCGCTCAACGAGTTCCGCGCAATCGGCGAACGATTCGGCATATCGTTCGCGCTGACCGAACTAGCGAACCGCATCGCGATGCGCGGTGAGTTCGCCGCCGCGGTCGAGTATTACGAACAGGCGATCACGGTCGTCACCGAGGTCGGTGCCATCGAGGATGTCGCGCCGATGCGCTCCCGGCAGGCCCAATTGTCTTGGCTACTGGGCGATGTGGAGTCGAGCGCGACCGCCATGGCCGAGGCGCAGCGGGTGGCCGAACGCGTCGCCTGGCCGAACGCGCTGGCCGAGCTGGCGCTGTCGAAGGCCGAGCTCGCGCGGTGGAGCGGCGATACCGAGCAGGCCTACGGGCAGCTCGCCGTCGCGCGAACGCTGCTCGGCGAGGACGGCAAGCGGGCCATCGTCCGGTCGATAGTCGAAACCCTGCTCGGCTATCTGGCCGAGGATCTCGAAGAAGCCAGGGCGCACGGCGTCGCGGCGTACCAAGCGGTGTCGGAGGCCGGGCATCCGCTGCTGATCGCCCAGGTGCTCGTCGGGATCGCGGATCTCGCGCTGCGCGAGCAACAGTACGAGCAGGCCGCGCGGCTGCTCGCGGCGAGCGCGGGCATGCGCGGCCTGCCGGATCTTTCGCAACCGGACGTGGCCCGCATCGAGCAGGCCGCCCTAAGCCACCTCGGCGACGCGGCGTTCGCTGAGGCGGCTCGGGCGGGCATGGAAACCAGCTGGAGTGAGTTGGTCTCGATCACGCTCGCTTCGTGAAAGTGGCTGAGGCCCAAAGGTATCCGACGATCGCGATGCCGAGGCACCAGGCGATGGCGGCGATCGCGTAGCCGGATGACGGTGTGCCGTTGAGCAACCCGCGCACCGTCTCGATGATCGGCGTGAAGGGCTGGTACTGCGCGAACTGCCGCAGGCCAGGCCCCATCTTGTCGGCGGGCACGATCGCGCTGCTGAAGAACGGCAGCATGACCAGCGGCACGGCCGCCATGCCTGCGGTTTCCGGCGACTTCGCCGCCAATCCCAAAGCGACGTGAGCCATCCGGCCGCGATCGCGAGCAGCACGACGATGGCGACGACGCCGAGCCAGTCGAGGGCACTGGCCGCCGGGCTGAAGCCCAGCAGGAACGCCACCCCGATAAGTGCCGCGATGGCAACGAGATTGGTCAGCACACTGGCGACGACATGACCGACCAGCACCGCGCCACGGGACACGTCCATGACCTTGAACCGGTTGATGATGCCCTTCGTCATATCGGAGTTCACCGAGGTCGCGGTGGCGCCGAGCCCGTAGCAGACGGCCAGCAGGATCAGCCCCGGCGTCGCGTAGTCGATGTAGTCGACGCCGACGTTGAACGCGTCGCCGAACATGTACACGAACATCAACATGATGATGATCGGCATCAGGACGGCGTTGAAGACCGAGGTCGGGTTCCTGGCGATGTGCTTGAAGTTGCGGCGCAACATGACAATTGCGGGGGATTTGGTGGTGGTCATTTCGTGAGAACCTCCGTGGCGTGGCCCGTCAGGGCGAGGAAAACGTCGTCTAGGTCGGGGGTGTGCACGGAGAACTCGTCGGCGGCGAGTGCGTGCGCGTCGAGCGTGTCCAGTAGTGCCCGAAGAGATTTCGTGCCGCCGTCGCTCGGCACCCGCAGGACGAGGGCCTCGTCGTCACGGGTGGCCTCGGGGAACAGCCGGGCGCCCGCGTCGAGCCGGGCGACGTCGCCGAAGCGGAGCCGGACGTGTGTGCCGGGGAGTCGGCGCTTGAGCTCGTCGGGCGTGCCCTGGGCGACCAGGCGGCCCTGGTCGAGCACCGCGATCCGGTCGGCCAGCTGATCGGCCTCCTCGAGGTACTGGGTGGTGAGGAAGATGGTCACGCCATCGGCCACTAGGTCGCGAATGATCGACCACATGGTGCGGCGGCTGCGCGGGTCGAGGCCGGTGGTGGGCTCGTCGAGGAAGATGATCCGCGGGTTGCCGACGAGGGTCATCGCCAGGTCGAGCTTGCGGCGCATGCCGCCCGAGTAGGTCGAGGCCGGCTTCTGCGCCGCCGCCACCAGGTCGAAGCGTTCCAGCAGCGCTGCGATTGTCCGCTTTCCGTCTTTGGTGGGCACCCCGGTGAGGTCGACCATCAGCTGCAGGTTCTCCTGCCCGGTCAGTAGCTCGTCCACCGCGGCGAACTGACCGGTGACGCCGATCGCCGCGCGCACCGCCTTGGCCTCGGTCGTGACGTCATGGCCCGCGACGCGGACCGTTCCGCCGTCGGCCTTCATCAACGTGCTCAGCACGTTCACCGTGGTCGTCTTGCCCGCCCCGTTCGGGCCGAGCAGGGAAAAGATCGTGCCCGCACGAACATTCAGGTCGATGCCGTCGAGCACGACCTTGTCTCCGTATGTCTTCCGAAGCCCGGAGACTTCGATCGCTGAATTACTCATGCGATCACCCTCGGCACTCGGCCTGACACCGGCCTGTCACGGCGCTGTTCGACGGTGTCACCGGCCGCGTCAGCGCGGTGACGGCTCCGTGTCAGCGCGGCTGGCGATTGTTGGTGTCATCGAACGGCAGACCAGAGATGAGGAACCATGACAATCGAGACCGCGCCAGCGACCACGACGGACGCCCGGCGGCAACAGCTCATCCAGGAGATCGTCGATTCCGGCTACGCCGGGGTGCAACTGCGGGTGGACGACGAGCGGGGCGAGTGGGTCGGTAGTGCCGGGGTGAGCAAACTGGGCGAGAGCGCCGCACCGTCGACCGACGGACTGTTCCGGATCGGCAGCAACACCAAGACCTTCGTCGCGACCGTTGTCCTGCAACTGGTGGCCGAGGGCACGATCGGGCTGGACAATCCGGCCGCCGACTACCTGCCCCAGTTCGACCTGGACCGGCGGATCACGGTGCGAATGTTGTTGCAGCACACCAGCGGAGTGTTCAACTTCACCGGCGAGTACTATCCCGATGGCACGATCGTGCCGGGGATCCCGTGGCAGGGACAGGAGTGGGTGGACAACCTGTTCCACAGCTACCAGCCGGAAGACCTGGTGCGGCTGGCGTTGTCCAAGCCCGCGCGGTTCGAGCCCGGCACCGACTGGAGCTACTCGAACACCAATTACGTGCTGGCCAGGTTGTTGATCGAGAACGTCACCGGCCGCTCGTTGGCGGCGGAGATGCAGCGGCTGATCTTCGATCCGCTCGGACTGACCGGCACCGTGGTACCGGACTTCCAGACCGAGATCCCCGAGCCGCACGCGCACGGCTACTACCCGTACCAGGACGGCGACGAGTGGAAAATCGTCGACACCTCCAGCATGAACCCGTCCTGGATCTCCGCGGGCGGTGACATGATCTCGACGACCCGGGATCTGCAGACGTTCATTTCCGCGCTGATGAGCGGAAAGCTCTTGCCTGCTTCACTTTTGGCGGAGATGCGCACGCCGCACGCGACCGGTCTGCCGAAGAACGAGTACGGGCTCGGACTGTTCATCGAGGAGACGGACGGCGGCGACATCCTCTACACGCACAACGGCGGCTTCTTCGGTTGGGCGGCGCTGATGTACAGCACGCCCGACGGCAGCAAGACCATGACCGCCTCGCTGACCGCCGGAGACGCTCAGCTCGACTTCGTCGCCATGTCGGCGTTGTTCCAGCAGGCGAAGCAGCGGCTCGTCAACGAGGTGTTCGGCGACCACGCCTGATCGTAATCACTTCACACCCAACACATTTCACACATAAGGAGTACCGCCATGCCCGCCTTCCAGACTCCGGAACCGATCGCCGTCACCGTCGAGGTGCCCGCCGGGACCGTCCAGGTCATCGCCTCGGACCGCGCCGACACGTACGTCGAGGTCCGGCCGACCGATAAGTCCAAGAAAGCCGATGTGCGCGTCGCCGAACAGACCAAGGTCGATTTCACTGCGGGCACGCTGACAGTGAAGACGCCGACCGGATGGCGGACCTACTCCCCGCTGGGTGGCAACCCGTCGATCGAGGTGATCGTCGAGGTGCCCACCGGTTCCCGGCTGAAAGCCACTGCCGGACTTGGGCAATTGCTGGTGACCGGCGAACTCGGTGAGTCTGTCCTGGAGATCGCCGCCGGTGACATCTCCGTCGAGAGCCCGCGCGGCCCGGTGACCGCGAAGGTCGCCAAGGGCGACATCCGCATCGGCGACGCGTCGCGCGGGGTGCTCCGGCTGGAGACGTCCATGGGCGAGCTCGAGGTCGGTATTCGCCCTGGCAGTGCGGCGCGGCTGGAGACCAACGCGCTGTCCGGCACCGTGCAGAATCTCATGGCACCGGTCGACCCGGCGGCCGAGACCGTGCACGTGTACGCGCGAAACTCGTTCGGCAACATCATCATCCGGCACGCCACCGCGGCGTGATCCGCGCGGGTCCACCTCCTCCACTGCGCGGGTGGAGGAGGTGGACTGGGCTGTGCGTGGGGCTACTTGCGGAACTTCACCGAGCGGAATTCGACGTCGCGCTCATGCTCGCCGGGCGCCATCGCGTTCACGACCTTGCCGTTGCAGTCGTCGCCGCGGAAGAGTTCGGCAATGCGATTGGTCTTGTTCTCGGCGAAACCCTTGCCTTCGATGCGGTAGCAGCGGTCGTTCTTGGGATCTTCGAGCCGCTGACGGTCGCCGTGGTTGGTGTAGATGAACGAGCCCTTGGCCTCCAGGGTGCCCGGATCGGTATCGGCATGAGCAGTGGTAGCTCCGCCGAGAGCCAATGCGAGAACCGCGCCGGCCGCAGCGAGAGCGCCTCCGAGGTGTTTCATGATCTGCCTTTCGTAGAGCCTTCACCCACGTATCTCGTGAAACGTGGTCGCTCCCGGGCACCTTGTGGGTCGCGCCGGGGGTTTTGTCTTGGCCTGGCCAGTCGACGTCGACGGTTCCGAGCGTAGCAAGAATCGCACTGGGGAAATCGATGAAATCTGTTGTGCCACAGTGGAATACGTAAAAATTGAGACACCGTTGGATGGGCATGCGGGAGCCTCGGGGGCGTCGAGTCGGAGATGACGCGCGGCAACGGAGCCGATCATGAAATAGCTCTCCACGCCGAGTGGCGGGGTCGTTCCTACGCTGTGGGTCTTGCCCGCACGGGGCTCGAAATGCCCACTGGCTCAATGGGATTTCTCCCGTCGATCATGCTAACAACTTGCCTTCGCGAAGGTTCCCCAGTCGTCGGGTGGGCGCGCGTCGCTGGTCGACGCGAAGCACCCCCGGCCTAGCCCAGGCAGGGGGTGACGCGATCGACCAACGCCGTAGTATTGGGCTTGACTATCACGGCGTGGCCGAACGAGCGAACGGCGGAGGCGAAGAATGACCGACGAGGAGATCGTCGTCTCGTTCGCCCTGACCAGACTGGACAACGCGGACAGCGACCTCGACCTGGAAGACGTTGCCGCCCTGGTAGTGCGCCGCCTGACCCCTGATCAGATGCTCGACCTCGCCACCCGCAACCTGGCTGCACGAAATGAGCTGCGGGGGGCGTTGTTCGAGTCTGCGGTCGAGCATGTGCTCAGGACCGTCCTGACCGCCCGAGGGTCTGTCGACTAGCGGATCGACACAACAACCGCGAGCTGGTGAATACCCCGCTCGCGGGTCGACGTGGACTTCTCGCGTACCCGCTCAGATCGGTCAACGGCGCACGCGATAGCGCAGGTGAAGCACCCGGTTGCCCTGAATCACCATGTCAGGCTCCTCCAACAGGTGCTGCGCGTCGACCGACCCGAAGTAGCGCTTGCCGGACCCGAACACGACGGGTACGACGTCCATGCGCACCTCATCGACCAGGCCCGCGGCAAGCACCTGGCCACCGACGTCGCCGGCGGCGACCTCGACCAAGCGGTCACCCGCAAGCTGCTGCGCCTTGGCCACGGCTGCCTCGACGCCGTCGACGAAGTGAAACGGCGCCTCGGGGTCCCAGCCCTCGGGCTTCGGCCGGTGCGTCACGACGACCACGTGGTCGACCCCGGCCGGCGGCTTCCCCTCCCAGCCGTCGGTCATGTCGAACACGTGGCGGCCGACGAGGGTCACCCCGATCTGGTCCCAGTACGGCCGCGTGTAGTCGTAGGACGTCTGCGACACCTTCAGCGCGCCGCTCTCGTCCAACGGGACGTCGCCGCTGGACAGCCAGTCGAACAGCGGTCCGGGCTGGTCATGCTCGTTCGCGACGAAGCCGTCCACCGACACCGAGCTGTACATGACTACCTTGCCCACGGGGCTCTCCTTTGCTGTGGGGTGCCCCCAAATGCTTTGGGGTGTCCTCAAATTAGCGTGTCGTGAGCTGTCGATCTTGTAAGAAATCAAACGGCAGGCAGCGGCCAGCTGTCCAGCACGTGGGCGGGATGTTCGCGCAGGAACTGCCGCCGGACTTCGACGTACCGGGTCGGCGTGAGCCCGGTGAACGCCCGGAACTCGTGTCCGAAGTGGGCTTGGTCGAAGTAGCCTGCGCCACCGGCGAGTTCGGCCCAGTCGACCGGTCCGGCGGGGTCGATCGCGAACACCGTGGCGGCGAAGCGGTAGGTGCGGGCCAGCCGCTTGGGCGTGACGCCGATGTGCTCCTTGAACCGCTGTGCCAGATGAGTGCTGCTGACGCCGGCTGCCGCGCTCAGGTCGCCGATCACCACCCCTCCGGTGGTCGCCGCGATGACGCGGGCCGTATGGCGGACCAGCCCCAGACCGGCGGTCTCGCACAGCCGTCGCATCAGCTCTTGCTCGAGCAGCGTCAGCATCTCGTGCGGTCCGTCCGCCGTGGCCAGCCGGTCTCGCAGCTCAGCAACAGCGGGCCGGCCCCAAACCTGCTCTAGCGTCACCGGCCGGTCACGCAGCTCGGCCGCGGGCATCGCCAGGAACGGCGCCAGCCCCCACGGCTTGAAGTGCACACCGACGGACCGGGTCCGGAGTGGGTAGCCGAACTCCAACGCGCGCGTTGGCATAGTGACCACGCAGCCGTCGGCGTACTCGGCCGTCTCGATGTCGGTGCCGGCGCGAATGCGGAACGGCGCCCCGAGGTTGACGATGAGCAGCGCCGCGGGCATCGGCGGCAGCGTCAGCCGGGCGTACGGCGGCACACCCTCCAGGTAGTAAAGGTCGTCGATCAGCCCGTCCAGTGGCGGTCGCGGCACTCTGGACATGTACTCCACGCCCATAGCATCGCCGACACTCCACCGACATCGTGCGCCGGATGGTCCAGGCGACCATCGAGGGTTGGCTGGAGACCCACCGGGTGAATGAGATTGCATAGTCGTGCATAATCATCACATGGTTGATTCGGTGCACGCGCCGGAGCCAGGCGCGCCCGCGTTGCGGGTCGCGGTGGCCGGGGCGAGTGGGTACGCGGGCGGGGAAGTGTTGCGGCTGCTGCTGGGGCATCCGGCGTATCGAGCCGGGCGCCTGGAGATCGGGGCGCTGACGGCGGGGGCTAATGCCGGGACCCTGCTCGGGGAGTTGCAGCCGCATTTGCTGCCGCTAGCCGATCGGGTGCTCGCGCCGACGAGCGCCGAGGAGCTGGCGGGGCACGATGTGGTGTTCCTCGGGCTGCCGCACGGGGCGTCCGCGACCATCGCGGAACAGCTGCCTGCTTCGACGGTGATCATCGATTGCGGTGCCGACTTCCGCCTGACCGACGCGCGGGCGTGGGAGAAGTACTACGGAAGCAAGCATGCGGGCAGCTGGCCGTATGGGCTGCCCGAGCTGCCCGGCGGTCGCGAGAAGCTGCGCGGCGCCAGCCGGATCGCGGTGCCCGGCTGCTATCCGACCGTGGCGAGCCTCGCGCTCGCACCGGCCATTGCGGCAGGGATCATCGAGCCGCGGGTGAATGTCGTTGCGGTGAGCGGAACCTCGGGCGCGGGCCGCAAGCTCGATGTCGGACTGCTCGGCTCCGAGGTGATGGGTTCGGTGCGGGCCTACGGCATCGCGGGCGCGCACCGGCACACCCCGGAGATCACCCAGAACCTTTCCGCGGCAGGCGGTATCGACGTCGCCGTGTCGTTCACCCCGGTGCTCGCGCCGATGCCGCGCGGCATCCTGGCGACCTGCACCGCGCCGACCGCGGTGGACGCCGTCCAGGCCCGTGCGGTCTACGAAAAAGCCTATGCCGACGAACCTTTCGTGCACCTGCTGCCGGAAGGCGTACTGCCGCAGACCGGTGCGGTCCTCGGCTCCAACGCCGTCACCCTGCAGGTGGCGGTGGATGCCGACGCGGGCCTGCTCGTGGTGATCGGCGCGATCGACAACTTGACCAAGGGCACCGCGGGCGCCGCGGTGCAATCCATGAACCTGGCCGTCGGATTCGACGAGACCGCAGGACTTTCCACCGTAGGAGTGGCACCGTGACGACATCCGCTGCGACATCGACAACGGGCGAGCGAAGCGAGGGAGATATGCCCAAGCCCGGCAAGCTGGTACGGAACCAGGGCGTGACCGGGCCGCTCGGCTTCCGCGCTGCCGGTATCGCCGCTGGCATCAAGGCGAGCGGAAAGCCGGACCTGGCACTGGTTTTCAACGAGGGCCCGGAATATGCCGCGGCAGGCGTCTTCACCCGCAACAAGGTGAAGGCCGCCCCGGTGCTGTGGTCACAGCAGGTGCTGACCGGCGGCCGCCTGCGCGCGGTGATCCTCAACTCCGGCGGCGCCAACGCCTGCACCGGCCCCGGCGGCTTCCAGGACACGCACAGGACGGCCGAGGAACTCGCTGCCGCACTGAGCAATTGGGGCTCCGAGACCGGCGCGGGCGAGATCGCCGTCTGCTCGACCGGCCTGATCGGCGACCGGCTGCCGATGGACAAGCTGGTGCCCGCGATCACCGAGATCGTGCACGAGATGGGCGGCGGCCTGTCCGGCGGCCTCGACGCCGCGCACGCCATCATGACCACCGACACGGTGCCGAAGGAAGCCGCCTTCCACCACCGCGACAAGTGGAACGTCGGCGGCATGGCCAAGGGCGCGGGCATGCTCGCCCCCTCGCTGGCCACCATGCTCGTGGTGCTGACCACCGACGCCGCCGTCACCGCCGACCAGCTGGACCAGGCGCTGCGCAACGCGACCGGCCGCACCTTCGACCGGCTCGACGTCGACGGCTCCTGCTCCACCAACGACACCGTGCTGCTGCTGGCCAACGGCGCCAGCGAGGTCACCCCGAGTCAGGCCGACCTCGACGCCGCCGTCCTCGCGGTCTGCGACGACCTGGCCGCCCAGCTGATGGGCGACGCCGAGGGCGTCACCAAGCGGGTGCTGGTCACCGTCGCGGGCGCGGTCAGCGAGGACGAAGCGGTGGCCGCCGCGCGCACCGTGGCCCGCGACAGTCTGGTCAAGACCGCGCTTTTCGGTTCCGACCCGAACTGGGGACGGGTGCTCGCCGCGGTCGGCATGGCGCCGGTCACCCTGGACCCGAACCGGATCTCGGTGTCGTTCAACGGAAGTCCGGTCTGTATCGACGGCGTCGGCGCGCCCGGTGCCCGCGACGTCGACCTGTCCGGGATGGACATCGAGGTCCGCATCGACCTGAATGTCGGAGCCGCGCAGGCCACCATCCGCACCACCGATCTCTCGCACGGCTATGTCGAAGAGAATTCGGCCTACAGCTCATGACAGGCCAACTGCACGAAGACCTTTCGGCACTGGACAAGGCGCACATCCTCGCCGACGCACTGCCCTGGCTGCAGAAGTTCCGGGACAAGATCGTCGTGGTCAAGTTCGGCGGCAACGCCATGGTCGACCCGGAACTCGAGCGGGCGTTCGCCGCCGATATGGCCTTCCTGCGCACCGTCGGCGTGCACCCGGTGGTGGTGCACGGCGGTGGCCCGCAGATCAGCGCCATGCTGAAAAAGCTTGGCCTGGAAGGCGAATTCCGCGGCGGTTTCCGGGTAACCACGCCGGAGGTGATGGATGTCGTGCGGATGGTGCTGTTCGGTCAGGTCGGGCGCGAGCTGGTCGGGCTGATCAACGCGCACGGCCCATACGCGGTCGGCATCTCCGGCGAGGACGCGAATCTGTTCACCGCGACCCGCCGCACCGTCGAGGTCGAGGGCATCCCGACCGACATCGGCCTGGTCGGTGACGTCACCTCGGTCAACCCCGACGCGGTGCTCGACCTGATCGGCGCGGGCCGCATCCCCGTGGTCTCCACCATCGCGCCGGACGCGGACGGCGTGGTGCACAACATCAACGCCGACACCGCCGCCGCCGCGCTCGCCCAGGGCATCGGCGCGGAGAAGCTGGTGGTGCTGACCGACGTCGAGGGCCTCTACACCGACTGGCCGGACCGGTCGTCGCTGATTACCCGCATCGATACCTCGGCGCTCGCGGAGTTGCTGCCGCGCCTGGATGCGGGCATGGTGCCGAAGATGGAAGCCTGCCTGCGGGCCGTGCAGGGCGGGGTACCGACCGCGCACGTCATCGACGGTCGCGTGCCGCACGCGATGCTGCTGGAACTGTTCACCGGAGAAGGAATCGGAACGATGGTGACGCCGTCCTCGAATGGGGCAGGCTCGCTGAACGGAACGAAAAAATGAGCGCAGAGCAAAACCTCCAGACGCGGTGGACCGCCGCGATGATGAACAACTACGGCACCCCGAAGCTCGCCTTGGTGCGCGGCGCGGGCGCGGTGGTCTACGACGCGGACGGTAACCGCTACGTCGACTTCCTCGGCGGCATAGCGGTCAACAGCCTCGGCCACGCGCACCCGGCCATCCTGGCCGCGGTCACCGAGCAGCTCGGCACGCTCGGGCACACCTCGAATCTCTATATCAACCAACCGACGGTCGAACTGGCCGAGCGGTTGCTCGCGCACTTCGGTGACGGCTCTTCGGAATCCGGGCACAGCGGTCGGGCCTTCTTCTGCAACTCGGGCACTGAGGCCAACGAGGCCGCGTTCAAGATCGCGCGGCTGACCGGTCGGCGCAAGATCATCGCCTGTGAGGAGGCGTTCCACGGCCGGACCATGGGCGCGCTCGCGCTCACCGGGCAGGCGGCCAAGCGGACGCCGTTCGAGCCGATGCCCGCCGGCGTCGTGCACGTTCCTTACGGTGACGCCGCGGCGCTGGAAGCCGTCGTCGACGAGGACACCGCCGCGGTGTTCCTCGAGCCGATGATGGGGGAGAGCGGCGTTGTCGTGCCGCCGATCGACTACCTGGTCAAGGCTCGCGAGATCACCGCCAAGCATGGCGCGCTGCTGATCCTCGACGAGGTGCAGACCGGTATCGGCCGGACCGGAAAGTTCTACGCGCACCAGGCCGTTGGCATCGTGCCCGACGTGATCACCCTCGCCAAGGGCCTCGGCGGCGGGTTGCCGATCGGCGCGGTGCTGGCCACCGGCCGGGCCGCCGAACTGCTCACCCCCGGCCTGCACGGCACCACCTTCGGCGGCAACCCGGTCTGCGCGGCGGCCGCGCTCGCGGTGCTGCGCACCATCGACGACCAGGATCTGCTCGCGCATGTGGAGTCGGTCGGCAAGCGGCTCGCCGACGGCATCGAACTGCTGGAGCATCCGCTGATCGATCACGTGCGCGGGGCCGGTCTGCTGCTCGGCATCGTGCTCACCGACGACGCCTCCGCCCATGTCGAGGCGCGCGCACGGGCGGCCGGATATCTGGTGAATCCGGCCAAGCCCAACGTGATTCGGCTCGCGCCGCCGCTGATCCTCACCGAAACCCAGGCCGACAACTTCGTCGCCGATCTGCCGGAAATCCTGGACGCGGCGACCCAAGATGCGAAGGAGGCTGCGGCGCTATGACTTCAGCACAGCACGCGGTACGGCACTTCCTCCGCGACGACGACGTGAGCCCGGCCGAGCAGGCCGAAATCCTCACCCTCGCGGCCGAACTCAAGCAGTCGCCGTTCTCCCGGCGGCCGCTGGAGGGTCCGCGCGGCGTCGGGGTGATCTTCGAGAAGAACTCCACCCGCACCCGGTTCTCCTTCGAGGTGGGCATCGCCCAGCTCGGCGGGCACGCGGTGGTGGTGGACGGGCGCGACACCCAGCTCGGTCGCGAGGAAACCCTCGGGGACACCGGAACTGTGCTTTCGCGCTACGTCGACGCGATCGTATGGCGCACCTTCGAGCAGTCTCGGCTCGACGAAATGGCAGCGACCGCAACGGTTCCCGTGGTGAACGCGCTGTCCAACGAGTTCCACCCGTGCCAGGTGCTCGCCGATCTGCAGACGCTCGCCGAGCGCAAGGGCAGCCTGGCGGGCCGCAACCTCACCTACTTCGGCGACGGCGCCAACAACATGGCGCACTCGCTGCTGCTGGGTGGCGTCACCGCCGGGTTGAACGTAACCATCGCCTCGCCTGCGGGTTTCGAGCCGGTGCCGTGGATCCTGGAGGCCGCGCGCAAGCGGGCCGCCGAGACCGGCGCCACCATCACGCTGACCGGTGACCCGATCGCCGCGGCCGACGGCGCGGACGCACTGGTGACCGATACCTGGACGTCGATGGGTCAGGAGAACGACGGCCTCGATCGCGTCGGCCCGTTCCGCCCGTTCCAGGTGAACAGCCACCTGCTCGCGCAGGCACAACCGGATGCCGTTGTGCTGCACTGCCTACCGGCGCATCGCGGCGAGGAGGTCACCGACGAGGTGCTCGACGGTCCGCACAGCGTGGTGTGGGACGAGGCGGAGAATCGGTTGCATGCACAGAAGGCGCTGCTGGTGTGGTTGCTGGCCAAGCGAAGTGACGGTGCGGCATGACGGAGTGCGACCGATCTGAGGTGGTGTCGTGAGCGTGGCGCATCCGGAACCGGGTAAGACGGGCCCGGAGATCGCCCGCACCCGGGCCGGGCGGCAGTCCCGCATTGTCGAACTGCTCACCGCGCACGCGGTACGCAGCCAGACCGAGCTGGCGGCGCTGCTGTCCGCCGAGGGCATCGAGACCACCCAGGCCACCCTCTCGCGTGATCTCGACGAACTCGGCGCGGTGAAGCTGCGCGCCGCCGACGGTGGCGCGGGCGTCTATGTGGTTCCCGAGGACGGCAATCCCATCCGCGGCGTCATCGGCGGCACCGATCGGCTCGCGAAGCTGCTCGGTGATCTATTGGTCTCCACCGACCACAGCGGCAACATCGCGGTCCTGCGCACTCCGCCGGGCGCCGCGCACTACTTGGCCAGCGCGCTGGACCGGGCCGCGCTGCCGTACATCGTCGGCACCATCGCGGGCGACGACACCATCGCCGTCATCGCCCGTGAACCACTGACCGGGGCCGAACTGGCCGCGAAGATCGAGGAGATCGCCTGACCGCGGGTCAGGAGAACGGGTACTGGCCGGTGCCGCCGCCACCTGGCCCGTTGTTCGGCGTGCCCGCGTTGATCACGTCCTGGATGAGGTCCACCACGGCGCGTCCGACGTTGAGGACGTCGTTGCCCAGAGTGCTGAAGTCTTGCGCGATGAGGTGCAGCATTGCGTCCGTCCTTCTATCCGCCCGAAGATTCCGCTTCTCAGGGTCGCACACCGGGCAGGGCGCGCCAAGGGTGTAATTCGCTTGATGGGCAGTGACTTTCGCGAACGACCCGGGGTTGCCGGGCGGAATACCGGACCCCCGCTGTGAATGGGCTTGCATCATCGTGCATAATCATTTGCAGGACGTGCGGGCCGCTAGGGCGGGAAGCCTGTCCGTACTTCGAAGACAAAGCATCGAAACCGAGGAGCACACAGACCATGTCCGAACGCGTCGTACTCGCCTACTCAGGTGGGCTGGACACCTCCGTGGCGATCAGCTGGATTGCCAAGGAGACCGGTTCCGAGGTGGTGGCCGTGGCCATCGACCTCGGCCAGGGCGGCGAGGACATGAACGTGGTGCGCCAGCGAGCGCTGGACTGCGGCGCGGTCGAGGCCATCGTGGTGGACGCGCGTGACGAGTTCGCCAACGACTACTGCCTGCCGACCATCCAGGCCAACGCCATGTACATGGGCCGCTACCCGCTGGTGTCGGCGATCAGCCGCCCGCTCATCGTCAAGCACCTCGTCGAGGCGGCCAAGTTCCACGGTGCGAGCACCGTCGCGCACGGCTGCACCGGCAAGGGCAACGACCAGGTGCGCTTCGAGGTCGGCATCGGCGCGCTCGCGCCGGACCTGAACGTGATCGCCCCGGTCCGTGACTACGCGTGGACCAGGGAGAAGGCCATCGCCTTCGCCGAGGAGAACTCGCTGCCGATCAACGTCACCAAGAAGTCCCCGTTCTCCATCGACCAGAACGTCTGGGGTCGCGCGGTGGAAACCGGCTTCCTGGAGGACCTCTGGAACGCGCCGACCAAGGACGTCTACGACTACACCGCCGACGCGACGGTCAACTTCGAGGCGCCCGACGAGCTCATCATCAGCTTCGAAAAGGGCATCCCGGTCGCCATCGACGGCCGCCCGGTCAGCGTGCTCGAGGCCATCGTCGAGCTGAACCACCGGGCCGGCCGTCAGGGCGTCGGCCGGCTCGACATGGTCGAGGACCGGCTCGTCGGCATCAAGAGCCGGGAGATCTACGAGGCGCCCGGCGCCATCGCGCTGATCACCGCGCACCAGGAACTGGAGGCCGTCACCGTCGAGCGCGAGCTCGGCCGGTACAAGCGGCAGGTCGAGCAGCGCTGGGGCGAGCTGGTCTACGACGGCCTCTGGTTCTCCCCGCTCAAGCGCGCGCTCGACGCGTTCGTCGGCGAAACCCAGGAGCACGTCTCCGGCGACATCCGGATGGTGCTGCACGGCGGCAACGCGGTCGTCAACGGACGTCGCTCCGAGCAGTCGCTCTACGACTTCAACCTGGCCACCTACGACGAGGGCGACACCTTCGACCAGTCGCTGGCCAAGGGCTTCGTGCAGATCCACGGGCTGTCCTCCAAGGTCGCCGCGCGCCGGGACCTGAACCAGAAGTAGTCGCGAGGCTCGGTCTCCTGGTGAGCCGCACGTCGGCGGCGGCTCACTCAGGAAGCGGTCGTAGTCTCGGGGGCGGCCGAGGAATCGGCTCGACTCGAAGGGAGCGACGATGCGGACCGATGGCGACAGCTGGGACATCGTGAGCAGTGTGGGCGCGACGGCACTCGGTGTCGCGGCGCTGCGCGCGGGCGAGAGCAGGCGGGCCGACGCGTTGTTCCGCGACCCGTACGCCGAACTGCTGGTGAGCGCGGTCGGTTCGCCGTCGTGGACTCAGCTGAGTCAGCGCCCCATCGGCGAGATCGGCCAGTCCGTGGTGCGCTCCTACGGCGCGCTCGGTGATCTCCTGGTGGCCCGCACCTGCTACTTCGACGACTATCTCGAAGCGGCGGCCGCCGCGGGCATCCGGCAGATCGTCATCGTCGCCGCCGGACTCGATGCCAGGGCTTACCGGCTCGACTGGCCTTCGGACACCACGATTTTCGAGCTGGATCAGCCGAAGGTGTTGCAGTTCAAGGCATCCGCGCTCGCCGAAAGCAAGCCTGCGGCCGACCGTCGCGAGGTCCCGGTGGACCTGCGCAACGACTGGCCTGCGGCGTTGCGCGACAAGGGTTTCGACCCGGCCGCGCGGACCGCATGGCTGGTCGAGGGGTTGCTGCGCTATCTCCCCGCGGACGCGCAGGATCGCCTGTTGACCAACATCGCAGAGCTGAGCGTTCCGGGCAGCCGAGTGGCGATCAATATGACGACGCAGGGCGACCTGATACCGGATAGGCAACAGCAGCAAGACAATCGAGACCGCATGCTCGCCGCGCTCGACATCGATCTGGACGTCGACTCGCTGTGGTACTCGACCGAAGGGCGCAGCGATCCGGTCGCCTGGTTCGCCGAACACGGCTGGACCGCCGAACGGGCCGACGCGGTCACCGTGCTGGCCGACCGCGGCCGTGTGGTGCCCGCCGACGTCGCCGAGCAGATGCATTCCCACTTACTGATGACCGCAATCCGACCCGGAGGAGACAGCACACCATGACGCAGAGCGGCAGCACGAACACCGGTGCGCTGTGGGGCGGGCGTTTCGCGTCCGGACCGGCCGAGGCGATGGCGGCGCTGAGCAAGTCGACCCAGTTCGACTGGGTCCTGGCGCCCTACGACATTCGCGCGTCCAAGGCGCACGCACGCGTGCTACACAAGGCCGGACTGCTCTCCGAGAGTGACCTCGCCGGAATGCTCGCGGGGTTGGATCAGCTTGCCGCGGACGTGGATTCGGGCGCGTTCGCCCCCGCCGACTCCGACGAGGACGTGCACGGCGCGCTGGAACGCGGACTGATCGACCGGGTCGGCACCGAGCTCGGCGGGCGGCTGCGGGCCGGGCGGTCGCGGAATGACCAGGTGGCCACGCTGTTTCGGATGTGGCTGCGCGACGGCGTGCGCCGGGTCGCGGTCGGCGTGCTCGACGTGGTCGACGCGCTGGTGACGCAGGCCGCCGCGCATCCCGACGCGGTGATGCCCGGCAAGACGCACCTGCAGGCCGCGCAGCCCGTGCTGCTCGCGCATCACCTGCTCGCGCACGCGCATCCGCTGCTGCGCGATATCGATCGGCTGCGCGACTTCGACAAGCGAGCGGCGGTGTCGCCGTACGGTTCCGGCGCACTGGCCGGTTCCTCGCTCGGACTCGATCCCGAGGCGATCGCCGCCGAACTGGACTTCGACGGTTCCGCCGCCAACTCGATCGACGCCACCTCCTCGCGTGATTTCGCCGCCGAGGCCGCGTTCGTGCTCGCCATGATCGGCGTCGACCTGAGCCGGATGGCCGAAGAGGTGATCCTCTGGAGCACACCGGAATTCGGCTACATCACCCTCGCCGACGCCTGGTCCACCGGCTCCTCGATCATGCCGCAGAAGAAGAACCCGGACGTCTCCGAACTCACCCGCGGCAAGGCGGGCAGGCTCATCGGCAACCTCACCGGCCTGCTGGCCACCCTGAAGGCCCAGCCGCTGGCCTACAACCGAGACCTGCAGGAGGACAAGGAACCCCTGTTCGACTCGGTCGCCCAACTGGAACTGCTCCTCCCCGCCATCGCAGGCCTCGTCGCCACCCTCACCTTCCACACCGACCGGATGGCCGAACTCGCCCCCGCCGGCTTCACCCTCGCCACCGACATCGCCGAATGGCTGGTCCGCCAGGGCGTCCCGTTCCGCGTCGCCCACGAGGCCGCAGGCGCCTGTGTCCGCGCCGCCGAATCCCGCGGCGTCGGCCTGGCCGACCTCACCGACGAAGAATTCGCCACCATCGACCCCGCCCTCACCCCCCAGGTCCGCGAGGTCCTCACCGTCCAAGGCTCCATCGCCTCCCGCAACGCCCGAGGCGGCACCGCAGGCACCCAGGTAACCCTCCAACTCGCCGAAATAGCCACCACCACAGCCCAACTCCGCACCTGGCTGGCCTGAACCCGCGAGCAGCTACATCCCGCACTCTGATTTGGGATCTGCACTGGCTCTAGGGCCCTAGAGCCAGTGCAGATCCCAAGTCAGAGTGCGGATCTTCAGCTGCGGCAGCGCGCCGCGTCGCTGTTGTGCGGTAGTCGATACGCTGCGGTCATGACCCTGTTGTTGCTGGCCATTGCCATCGCGTCCGAGGTGACCGCCACCGTCTTTCTGAAGCTTTCCGACGGATTCAGCAAGGTCATCCCGTCGATCATCGTGGTGATCGGCTACGGCAGTGCCTTCTGGTTCCTCTCCCAAGCCTTGAAGCGCGGCATGCAGATCGGCGTCGCCTACGGCATCTGGTCCGCGGTTGGCGTGGCAGCCATCGCCCTCATCGGCGTGCTGTTCCTGGACGAGCGCCTGACCCTGATCCAAGTCGGCGGCATCGGCCTGGTCATCCTCGGCGTCCTCGCACTGGAGCTCGGCGGCGCGCACTGAGTTCAGCTGTACCGACGACCAGCTGGACCGTCGGTACACCCGGATGCTGTGTGGATCAGAGGAACTCGCCGGTTTCCAGGTCGAACTCGAAGGGTTTCGGCAGCCGGAGCGCGGCGCCGAACTTGGCGGTCGCGGTGTGCCGGTACTCTGCGTTCGCCGGTTCCCAGTAGATCTTTGTTTCGGCTCGATGGCGATCGATCAGCAGGTATGCGGGAATGTCTGCCTGTGCATAGGCATCGCGCTTCTCTATGCGATCAACTTCCGCGTCGCGTTCGCGGCCTGAGGTGATCTCCACGATCATCAGGACCCCGGTCGGGGCGGACCACGATGGCTGGTCCCGGAAACAGCCACGCGGTGCGACGGCGCCGTCCACTCTGGCGCGACTTTCACGATAGGCCGGGATACGTGCGCCGACCTGGGAGAATAGCCGCCAATCCGGGCAGTGGTCCCGAATCTGATCGCTGACGATGCTGGTGAACTCAGCATGCTCGCCATCCGGGACCGGAACCACGTGGATCCTTCCGTTGATCAGCTCGACGTCGACTTCCTCGGACGATGCGCGCTCCAGCCTGTCGAACTCCGCGAGGCTGACGTCGGCGTCCGTGCTGCTCATATCCCTAGGCAACCGGGTGGCGCTGGTTCGGTCTGCTGGTCGTCCACCAGCAGACGTCGCGCTGTGGTGCGCGGGCTCAGGTCTGGTCGCGGGCTTCCACGGTCCATTGGCAACTCCTCCTACTCGACGACAGGACGGTTGTGCATTTTCTTTGACGTGCGACGGGGCCAGCTAGTTCCCGCAAATCTCCACGACTTTCTGCACCGAAACTGCAGCATTGGCGAGCCCTACCCGAGGAACCTGCCAACATGAACATTCCGTGCATTGTTTTCTCGGCTCGGAAACCGGATTCCGTTGCGTCTTCCGCATTTTGCCGAATACGTCCCACGAGATGATGGGGCGAACGTAGCATCGGGCGATGGACTGGACGTTTGCTCAGCTGTGCGCGCACGGATGTGGCCGATGACCTCGGACGATGCGGCGAAGCATGCCGATACCGGGGGCGATTCCGTCGTCACGCTGCGGGCCGAGGGGCTGGTGAAGCGCTACGGCGGGGTCGAGGCGTTGCGTGGCGCGAACTTTGAGGTGAGCGCCGGTGAAGTCGTCGCGCTGATCGGCGACAACGGTGCGGGTAAATCGACTCTGGTGAAATGCCTTTCCGGGGCCGAGCAGCCGGATTCCGGGCGGATTTTGCTGGACGGCAAGCCGGTGGTGCTGAATACGCCAACCGCCGCACGCAAACTCGGCGTGGAGACCGTGTATCAGGACCTCGCGGTGGCGCCCGATCTTGACCCGGCCGCGAACCTGTTCCTCGGCCGCGAACTGGTGCGTAAGGGCCTGGCGGGCCGGCTCGGCATGCTGGACCGCACCGCGATGAGAGCCCAAGCGGTCGAACACTTCCGGCGCCTCGGCGTCACCCTGCAGAGCGCCGACGTGCCGATCGGCTCGCTGTCCGGCGGGCAGCGGCAGAGCGTCGCGGTGGCCAGGGCGGTGATGTGGGCCAGCAAGGTGGTGTTCATGGACGAGCCGACCGCCGCGCTCGGCGTGGTGCAGCGCGAGCGGGTGCTCGAGGTGATCCGCCGGGTGGCCGGCGAGGGCATCGCGGTGGTGCTGATCAGCCACAACATGCCGGAGGTCTTGGCGGTCGCGGACCGCATCGAAGTGCTGCGGCTCGGCAGGCGGGTGGCGCGGTTCACCGCGGCCGAGGCCACGCTCGAGCAATTGGTGGGCGCCATGACCGGCGCGTTGTCACAGGAGGGGGCCGCGTGAGCGAGGTCAAGTCCGTCAGCGTCGACGGAAACGACAACGGCGGCACCGAACTGCCGGAACGCACTGTCCTGCAACGACTGATGGGCGCGAGCACGGTGTGGATCGGCGTCGTGCTGGTCGCGTTGTGCATCGTGTTCAGCATCCTGCGGCCCGATGCGTTCCCGACCCGGTTCACCTTTCAGACGCTGCTCATCGAAACCTCGGTGCTGCTTGTTCTTTCGGTGGGGATGACGTTCGTGATCATCACCTCCGGCATCGACCTCTCGGTCGGCATGGTGCTGATCTTCTCCGGCGTCATCGGCGCCAAATCGATGGAGTGGCTGAGCCCGGACCAGGACGCCACCGGCGCGGGCTGGGGCATCATCGCCGTCGGCTTCCTGCTTTCCATTGCGGGCGGCGGCCTTTGGGGCCTGATCAACGGATTGCTGGTGGCCAAGGCCAAGATTCCGCCACTGATCGTCACGCTCGGCTCGTTCGGCGCCGCACTCGGCGCGGCCCAGCTGATCACCGGCGGGGTGGACACCCGGACCGTCCCCGAAAACCTGCGTGACACACTCGGTTTCGGCACCACGCTGGGCGGGATCCCGAACCTGGTGCTGGTCGCCACCGTGGTGACCGTGCTCGCCGCCTGGGTGCTGCACACCACCCGCTTCGGCCGCTACACCTACGCCATCGGCTCCAATGAGGAAGCCGCCCGGCGCTCCGGCATCGCGGTCACCCGGCACCTGGTGTCGGTGTACCTGCTCACCGGCGTGCTGGCCGGTCTGGCGGGCTTCATGAACCTGGCCTACTTCGGCACCACCACCATCGGCGGGCACACCACCGACAACCTGGATGCCATCGCGGGCGTAGTGATCGGCGGCACCAGCCTTTTCGGTGGTGTCGGCTCGATCGTCGGCACCGTGATCGGCGTGTTCATTCCGTCGGTGCTGAAGAAGGGGTTCGTCATCGCGCAGGTGCCGGTGTTCTGGCAGCCGATCGCGGTGAGCGTGGTCCTCGTCGCGGCGGTCTGGTTCGACCAGCTCCGCCGCCGGGCCCGTGATCGGAAGTAGGAATTCGATAGTGGAACAACACAATAACGGTGGAGGTAACCAATGAGGGTGGCCAAGCGGACAGCGGTGGTGATCGGCGCGATGGCGTCGATCAGCGCGCTGTTGGTGTCTTGTAGTGGGCAGGTGAGCAATTCGGGCAGCACGGACAGCAAGAAGCTGGTGCTGATCCCCGGCGTCGCCGACGAGCCGTTCTACATCTCGATGCAGTGCGGCGCACAGGACGAAGCCACGAAGCTCGGCTACAAGCTGGACACGCAGGCGCCGACCAAGTTCGACGCAGGCTCCCAGACGCCGGTGCTGACCGGTGTGGTGGCGAACAAGCCGGGCGGCATCCTGATCGCGCCGACGCACGCCACCGCCATGGCCAATCCGATCAAGCAGGCCAAGGACGCGGGCATCAAGATCGTCGAGGTTGACACCGCGCTCGACGACACTTCCATTGCGCTGTCGTCGATTTCGTCGGACAACAAGAAGGGCGGCGCGCTCGCGGCGCAGACCCTGGCGAAGCTGGTGGGGGAGAAGGGGCCCGTGCTGGTGATCAACACCAAGGCGGGCACGTCCACCACCGACGCTCGCGCGCAGGGTTTCGAGGACGCGGTCAAGAGCTTCCCCGGCATCACCTCGCTCGGCGTGCAGTACAACAACAACGAAGCGGCACAGGCGGCTTCGATCGTCACCGCGACGCTGGCCGCGCACCCGGATCTCGCCGGTATCTTCGCGACCAACCTGAGCTCGGCCGAGGGCGCGGCCACCGGCCTGCGCAACGCGAACAAGCTCGGTCAGGTGAAGCTGGTCGGCTTCGACGCGAGCCCGAAGCAGGTCGAGGACCTGAAAGCCGGTACCGTGCAAGCGCTTATCGCCCAGGACCCGGCGGGCATCGGCGCCAAGGGCGTCGACCAGGCGGCCGCGGCGATCGAGGGCAAGCCGGTCACCCGCAATATCCAGACCGACATGATCGCGATCACCCAGGCGGACATGGACGCCAACTCGAAGTACTTCTACAAGCGCAAGTGCTGACAGTCGCCCGATGAGGGGCCGACCGGACGCCACCGCGTCCGGTCGGCACGGGTCCAGGCGCCGCTACCAGGCGGGGTCTTCAGCAAATATCTGGAAACACCCATATCGGACCACTCATGACTTATCATGAGTCGCGGCGCCCATCTGAAAGGCGTCCGAGCACCTCGCCCTTGACCAGGTGAAGTGGCCTCTACCCGGTTCTCTGCTTGATGGCACTTCGAGTCTTCGTACAGCTCGACAGCTACCGGAAGTAACGAACAGAAGGAGAAGAGGAAATGATCGGATCCATCGTGGGCAACAGCTTGGCAATGTTCATGGCCGCTGTCCTGGCCGTCGCTTTTCCGATCGGCGGCTCCATCATGGACGCCGTGCTGCTGCCGATGGCCGCCATCGTGAGCCCCATGTTGTTCTTGGGCAGCTGAGCGCCTGTATTTTCGCGGGTAATCCAGCGCGAGTTCGGCTGTGCGGGAGGGTGTTCGACGGGACCTCGCCGTGACCGGATCGAGTTGCTCGAGATCCGACCACGGCGAGGTCGCTGTCAGTCCTCGACCCGGACGGAGTATTCCGCGTTGGCGAGTGCGTTCAGGACGTCGTCGCGGTGGTTCGGGCCTCGGGTTTCCAGGGTGAGGAAGACCTCGACCTCGTCGAGGGCGAGCCGGGCGCCGGTGCGCGCATGGGCCACGTCGACCACGCTGGCGCCGGTTTTACCGACCACCCCGAGTAGCGTGCTCAAGCCGCCCGGTCGATCCGAAATCGTCACGCGGACAGCGAGATAGCGGCCCGCGGCACTCAGTCCGTGGCCGATCAGGCGGGTGAGCAGCAGCGGGTCGATATTGCCGCCGGACAGAATCGCGCAGACCGGGCCCTTCAGATCGAGATCCGTTGCGGCGCAACTCATCAACGCCGCCACCGCCGCCGCACCCGCTGGCTCGACGATCAGCTTGGCCCGCTCCAGGCATAGCAGCAGCGCTTTGGACAGGGAATCCTCGTCGACGGTCAACATCGTCGAAACATGCTCGGCCACATGCACGAACGGCACCTGTCCCGGCTGCCCGACGGCGATACCGTCGGCCATCGTCGCCATCCGCCCGACCCGCACCGGCTTGCCCGCCGCCAGCGAACCCGGCCAGGCCGCCGCCTCCTTTGCCTGCACCCCGATCACCCGCACCTGCGGGGCCAGCTGATGCAGCGCCACCGCGATGCCCGCCAGCAGCCCGCCGCCACCGGTCGGCACCAGCACCGTGCCGACGTCGGGGATCTGCTCCAGGATTTCCAGCGCTACCGTCGCCTGCCCGGCCACGATGTCCGGGTGGTCGAACGGATGGATCAGCGTCGCGCCGGTGCGGTCGGCGAGTTCCATGGCCGCGTCCAGCGCGTCCTCGATCGTCTCACCCACCTGCCGCACCTCGGCCCCGTACGCCTTGGTGGCCGCCAGCTTGGGCAGCGAGGCACCGACGGGCATGAAAACCGTCGAGGTGATACCGAGCGAGGTAGCCGCCCAGGCCACCCCCTGCGCATGATTACCGGCACTCGCCGCAACCACCCCGCGAGCGCGGTCCGCGGCGGGCAGATTAGCAATCCGGTTATAGGCCCCGCGCGGTTTGAACGACCCGGTCCGCTGCAGGTTCTCGCACTTCAGCCACACCTCGGTGCCGGCCCGCTCGGAAAGCACGCGCGACGCCACGATCGGCGTCTTCCGAATCACCGGCGCCAGCAACTCCGCAGCAGCCGTGATTCGTTCCATACTGACCAACTCCATGCCGCACATGCTGCCACCCCGCAACCAATACGTCCGACGATTCCCCAGCGGGTGTCTCGTCCCCAAGACTGACCCGCCGTCGAGCCACCCGACCGAAGGCGCCCTTCATCCCGTCTCGGCGACCGAAGGCCCCCTTCGGTCAGCGCTAGCCCCTCGACTGAAGGCGCCCTTCGTCGCGTCTCGGCGACTGAGGGGGCCTTGGGGTCTGGCGGGTCAGGCTGCTTTGGCGAGGTTGTGGGCGACTGTGCCGAGGCGGGCCAGGCGGGCGTCGCCCAGGGGAGTCAGGCGGCCGCCCAGGCGGTTGGTGACGAAGCCGAGGGACATGCCGGTGGCGGGGTCGGCGAACGCGCCGGAGCCGCCGAGGCCGAAATGGCCGAAGGCGGAGATCGGGTCGGCCTTGGACGGCTTCATCGGGACGGCGTGGTAGCCGAGGGCCCACGGGACACGCAGGGCCAGAACGTAATCCGGGGTGAATACCTGTCGCTGGGTGATCAACTCGATGGTTTCCGGGCGCAGCAGCTGGTATCCGTCGAGTTCGCCGCCGTTGGCCAGCGCGCCGTACACGCGGGCAAGGGCGCGGGCGGAGAACACGCCGTTGAGGCCCGGCATCACCGAATCATGCAGGCGCGGATCGGAAACCAGATCGGCGAAACCCTTCGGCGTGGTGTCCATGGCGGCCGAGAACCTGGTGCGGCCGAGCAGCCGGGAGCTGTTCTCCCAGCTCATGCCCGCGACCGTCAGCCGGGGAAAGTTGGCCGCGATGCGGTGGCGTTCGCCGTCCGGCACCCGGAACCAGAGTTCCTCGGCGCCAAGCGGTTCGGCGATCTCGGTGCGCAGCACCTCGGTGAACTCCGTACCGGTGATCTGACGCACCAGCTCGGCGACCAAGTGCCCGAAGGTGATTCCGTGATACCCGCTGGTGACCAGATGACGTGGGTCCGGCACCGCCGCGGCGAGTGCCGCCGTCACCGCCGCATCATCGAAGAATCGGTCGTAGGGCCCGGGCAGCAGTCCGCGCAGCCGATGCAAACCCGCTCGGTGGCTGAGCAATTCGCGCACGGTGATGCGCTCCTTGCCCGCGGCACCGAATTCGGGCCAGTACGTCGCGACGGGCTCGTCGTACGCGACCCGGCCGCGCTCGGCGAGCCGATGCAGCAGCGTGCTGGCCACGCCCTTGCCGGTCGAATACGCCATGGCCACGGTGTCCCGTTCCCACGGCACCGCAGGCCGGGCGTACCCGGCCCAGACGTCCACGACCGGCTCGCCGTGCAGGTAGACCGCGAGCGCCCCGCCGCCGTCGGTGGGTCGCCGGAACAGCCGGTCGAACTCGGCGACCAGGGTCGCGAACCGGCGATCTACGAACTGTGCTGCCGAAACCGTCATCGGAAACTCTCTGTCGTTACGTGTCCGAACAGAATTACATGGACGTGACGCGCCGACGCCAATGCCCTCCCACGGGACCGGTTGGTTCTGTCCGAATACGTTTCCTGAGCGTCACAAACCTGACCGAAATCGCAACACGCCTGGCCTAGCGTGTTTCGCATGCCCCCGAGACGACGTTCGGCGCTGCTCGCGAGGTTGGTCATCGACGCACCCGGCCGACCGCAAGTGATTCTCGGTGAGCTTCGCCGGGTGATCCTGGACGGCGCGGTGCCACCGCTCACCGTAATCCCGCTGCGCGAGGTGGCCGAACTGTTCGGGGTGAGCCACATCCCGGTCCGTGAGGCGCTCAAGACGCTGATCGGGGAGGGACTGGTCACCCATGAGCCGCACGGCGGTTACGCGGTGGCCCAGCTGACCGCCGCCGAATTGCGCGAGATGTACATCGTCCGGGAGACCCTGGAGAACGCCTCGCTGGCCGCGGCCGCGTTGAACGCGAGCGGCGCCGACCGCGCGGCGCTGATCGAGGTGAACGCGCTGCTGGAACAGGCGATTCGCGACGACGATCCGGCCGCCTACCACCGTGAATCCCGCAACTTCCATATCGCGCTGACCAAGCCGTCGCGCATGTTCCGGCTGCTGCACATGCTGGAATCGGCGTGGAACGTCACCGAACCGGTGCAGTCGATGGTGCACATCAGCCGCGGCGATCGAGTGCGCCTGCACACCGATCACGCGCTCATGATGGACGCTTTTCTGGCCCGCGACGTCGACTGCCTACTGCTCGTCGCCGAACGCCATCACCGCAGGTTGGAGACGGTCATCGCGACCCTGCCGACGGACACCGGCCTGCTCGCGCCGGAAGATGATATATCTGCCGCGCAATAGCCGGGAAATAACAGCGCAATGGCCGGGCAATGCCGAATACTTACGGTCGTTTCGAGCACAGTTTCACCTCCCGGATGGGAAAACCATGACCGAAACCATCGCGGCACCGACGCTTGTCGCCATTCCCGACACCGCGGCGCCGAATACCGCGCCCGACTATGACCCACGCCTGACCAATGCGGACCTCGCGCCGCTGACCAAGCAGACCTGGGGCTCGTACAACATCTTCGCCTTCTGGATGTCGGACGTGCACAGCGTCGGCGGCTACGTCACCGCGGGCAGCCTGTTCGCGCTCGGCTTGGCCAGCTGGCAGGTGCTGGCGGCGTTGCTGATCGGCATCACCATCGTCTACTTCTTCTGCAACCTGGTCGCCAAGCCGAGTCAGGTGACCGGCGTGCCGTATCCGGTCATGTGCCGCAGCGCCTTCGGGGTGATCGGCGCGAACATCCCCGCCATCATTCGCGGCTTGATCGCGGTGGCCTGGTACGGGATCCAGACCTTCCTGGCCTCGGCGGCGCTGGATGTGGTGCTGGTGAAGCTCTTTCCGGGCTTGGCGCCGTACGCGGTGGCCGATGACTATGGCTTCCTCGGGCTTTCGCTGCTCGGCTGGGGGAGTTACCTGACGCTGTGGGTGGTGCAGGCGTGCGTGTTCTGGCGCGGCATGGAATCCATCCGCAAGTTCATCGACTTCTGCGGGCCCGCGGTCTACGTGGTGATGTTCCTGCTCTGCGGGTACCTGATCGCGAAAGCCGGTTGGAGCGCCATCGATGTGAACCTCGGCGACGTGAAATACACGGGCTGGGACTCGGTTCCGGTGATGCTCGGCGCCATCGCGCTGGTGGTGTCCTACTTCTCCGGGCCGATGCTGAACTTCGGTGACTTCTCCCGCTACGGAAAGACTTTCGCCGCCGTGCGCCGCGGCAACCTGCTCGGGCTGCCGGTCAACTTCCTGTTGTTCTCGCTGCTGGTGGTCATCACGGCCTCGCTGACCGTCCCGGTCTACGGCGAGCTGATCACCGACCCGGTGGCGACCGTCGCGCGGATCGACAGCACCTTCGCGATCGTGTTGGGCGCGTTGACCTTCACCGTCGCCACCGTCGGCATCAACATCGTCGCGAACTTCATCTCGCCCGCCTTCGACTTCTCGCACGTGAACCCGCAGCGGATCAGCTGGCGCGCGGGCGGCATGATCGCCGCGGTCGGCTCGGTGCTGATCACCCCGTGGAACCTGTACAACAACCCCGAGGTCATCCACTACACCCTGGAAGTGCTGGGCGCGTTCATCGGTCCGCTGTTCGGCGTGCTCATCGCCGACTACTACCGGGTGCGCAAGCAGCACGTGGTTGTGGACGACCTGTTCACCATGTCGAAGACCGGAAGCTATTGGTATAGCAAGGGATACAACCCGGCGGCGGTCATCGCGACCGCGATCGGCGCGGTGGTCGCGGTGATTCCGGTGCTGGCCAAGGACATCACCGGCATGTACACCGCCGCGCAGTACAGCTGGTTCATCGGCTGCGGCCTCGGCTTCATCGTCTACTACCTGCTGGCCACCCGAACGAGGCTGGCGGTGAAGGGAGCACCCGCCTGATGCGTATCCGTGTGGTCAACCCGAACACGACGCGGGCGATGACCGACACGATCGAGCAGTGTGCCAGGGCCGTCGCCGGTCCCGGCACGCTGCTCGACGCGGTGACCGCCGAGATGGGGCCCGCGTCGATCGAGAGTCACTATGACGAAGCGCTCAGTGTCCCAGGGATTCTCGCCGCCATCAGCCGCGGCGAGGACGAAGGCGTCGACGGTTATGTGATCGCCTGCTTCGGCGATCCCGGCTTGGATGCCGCGCGAGAGTTGGCGCACGGACCGGTGATCGGCATTGCCGAGGCGGCGATGGCGGCGGCCGGTCATCTCGGTCGCGGATTCAGCGTCGTCACGACATTGAGCCGAACCATCGGACGGGCCAGTGACCTGGTGGAACGTTATGGACGGCAACGGTTTTGCCTCGGCATCCATGCCTGCGAGCTACCGGTACTCGCGCTGGATACGGACCCGGACGCCCGCAAGATCGTCACCGAGGCCTGCCGCGAGGCGGTGGACGCCGACGGCTCCGACGCGATCGTGCTCGGCTGCGCGGGCATGGCGGACCTGTGCGCGCATATCCGCGACGAGATCGGCGTGCCGGTGATCGACGGCGTCGCGGCGGCGACGCTGACCGTGCAATCGCTGATCACACTCCGACTGCACAAGTCGGGTAGGGGAGAGTTCGCGCCGCCCCCGCCCAAGCCGTACGCCGGCCTGCTGCGAAGCTTTGGCACGCACCATTCCTGATTTCCCACACCGAAAATCGCATGCGAAATTCGGTGCGGGAAATCGGAAGGCGTGCGGCAGGTTAGGCGGCGACTGCGGTCCGGAGGGCCTGCAGGATGAGGTCCGGGTCGTCGACATCGACGACGAGGCGGGTGAACGGGCCGCCGTCGAGTTCGATGCGGACCGCGCGGCCGTCGAACCTGGTGTCCCAGAACTCTTTACGGCCCTTGCCTCGGAAGGTCCCGGCCGCGATCACGCCGGGGAAGAAGGTGCCCGGCGCGCGTACCCACGGCGGGCGCAGGTCCACTTCGGCTCTGACCACCTCGGTGATGTTCGCTAGGTCGAAGGTGATGTGCTCACGCAGGGCGAGGACCTGATGCCCGCCGACCACCTGGATCGTCACGGTCGTTCCCGTAACTTCGATTTCGACCATCGCACACCTCACTTCGTGGAGAACTCCAACGCACCCCACAATGCCGGGCCGACCTGGTCATAGCCTGAGCCCTTCCTATGATTTCTCTCAGGGTTTGAGCCATTGTCTTACGTAGATATGCGCATCTATCAACGTTGTCGGTTGGAACGATCCAGACTCGGTCCCGAGTGTGTCGGACTAAAACAGCACGGACGGTATGGGATTCTCACCGTGCTCGTGCTCCATCCGTTTCTGCAGGTACACCGCCCGCGAGAAGAGGTTGTCGATGCTCGGGAAGTTCGTCACCACCGCCGCGATTGCCACGGTATTGCTCGTCCCCTTAGATATTCCGGCCGCCTCCGCATTGCCGCCCGCAGGCAGTTGCGCGAACGGTGACTTCCGCTGGACGGCCGCGGACGGCGCGATCGACATGACCCCGCATGCGCTCACCTTCACCTCCGTCGGCGTCCTCCGCGACTGCACCGGCGGCCCCGGCGGCATCACCGGCGGCACCTTCACCGGCACGCACATCGCGACATCGGACTGCATGCGCCCGGCGGACGGCCCGATCACCGTCGACGTGCTCTGGTCCGACGGCGAGACGAGCAAGCTGTGGGGACCGTGGCCGGTGACCATGCAGCAGCCGACCGTCGGCACCCTCGACGTCGTCGACGGGCTCGGCCAGGGCAGCAAGGTCCGGATCACCGCCGACTACGAGATGATGACGCCCGCGATGCTCGGCGGCTGCCTCGGCCCCGGCGTGCGCACCGGTGTCGGACGGCTCAGCGCCGCTACGTTTCAGTGAGCGCCCGCTCGGCGAGCTCGAGCACGCCGGCCAGCCACGGCGTGTAGGCGGCCGGATCGGCGGCCATCGCCTCGTGCAGCGCGTCGAGCTCGATCCAGGCGTAGTCGGCGACCTCGGCCGGATCAGGACGGGGGACACCGGCGCTGAGCTTGCCGAGCAGGACGTGATCCCATTCGCTCTCGACCCGGCCGGTCGACGGATCCTCGGCGCGATAGCGGTAGACGCCGACCTCGGTGAACGAGGTGGCCAGGCCCATCTCCTCGGCGAGGCGGACCGCGGCCGCTGCGGCGACGGGTTCGCCGGGCGCGGGATGGCCGCAGCAGGTGTTGGCCCACTGCGACGGGAAGCGGGTTTTCACCGCGGCCCGCTGCTGCAGCAGCACCCGTCCCGCGTCGTCGAACAGCAGCACCGAGAACGCGCGATGCAGCTGTCCCGGCGCCTGATGAGCCTGTGACACCGGGCAGGTACCGATCGCGTGCCCCGCGTCGTCGACGAGCTCGACGGGCAGGGCCTCGCGGTCGGTGATCGCCTGGGCGAAGGTCTCGGTCACCTGCCCACCTTATCGGCGGCGATCAGCAGGTATTGGAAGCTGCCCTCCTGGTAGGCGGTCAGGAACGGCCGCTCCACGCCCGTCGCGAGCTCGGATTTCGTGCGCAGTTCCCAGTACGGAATGGTGGCCGCGGTGAGGTCGGTCACGTCGACCGGGACCAGGTTGTTCTCGGCCATCGCGCGGAAGTATTCGCTGCGCGGATGGATCATGCAGCCGTAGTGCGCGTCGATCCAGCTGACCGAGGAGGAGCGGCCGCCGGTCACGTCGTTGGAGCAGCCGGTGATGCACACGTAGCGGCCGCCCGGCTCGAGCAGCCGGGAGAATTCGTGGAACAGCTCGAACAGGTCGACGTACATGGTGGTCTCATTGGTCCAGATGCCGCGCATCGACCACGGCTCGAAACCGGTCTCCAGCATGTTCCGGAAATGGAACCGCACGTTGTCCTGCACGCCGCGCTTGGCGGCCTGCTCGTTGGCGAAGCGGACCTGGTACTCGGAGATGGTGACGCCGTCGACGTAGCAGCCGAAGCGCTGGTTGGCCAGGAAACTCGTGCCGCCACGGCCGGATCCGCCGTCCATCAGGCGCTGGTCCGGGTGGACCGGGCCGAGGTGATCCAGCAGCAGATTGGCCTGTGCGGTCTCTAAACGGTGTAGTTCCTTGACGATTCGTTCCTGGCGGGTCTCCTCCGGACCGCTCAGCACCGAGAGGTCGGGTGCGCCGATGCCGTAGTGGTGGTGGTAAAGCCCGTCCACCTCACCGAGTTTCGTGTTGACCCGGTCGTCGTTGGGATTGTTGTTCCAGTAGGCGGCAACGGCTTTCTGGTAGCTGGTCTGGAGCACGGCGTCGGTGTCCGGATTGAGAATGGTCATGCCAATTCACCCTCTCGTTGCAGCACTGTCTATTTCCCTAGCGGTGTCACAGCTTTGGAGGTGTCGCGGTGTCAATCGGAGTAGCGCCTGCTGTCCGCGTGCCAGGCGCGGCTGCCGCCGAGCCAGGCCCACACGCCGGTGAGGTAGCGGCGTAGTTCGGCGGAGCCGAGGGCGGCCAACGGGGCCGCCTCGAGTTCGAGGCGGTGCATCAGTTCGTCGTGCAACTCGGCCGTGCGCACGACCGCCTCGCGCCGGGTACAGCCCTCCTCGGCGACCAGAACCGTCGGAAGATTGAATTCCCTACCGTCCGAACGATCTTCGCGGGCCATCGAGTACAGGTCGTTCACCAGCTGGCTGGCGAGGGCGGCCGTGGTGATCACCCGGCGCACCCGCGGATCGGTGTATTCGGCGGCCTGGAGTTCATAGCCGCCGACCACGTCGATCGGTGCCATACAGGGCAGAAAGCTGTGCGGCTGCCGGTTGGTGAGGTACTCCCAGGCCGGTGGCGTCCGGTCGGCCAGCCGCCAGCCCGCTTCAGCACCGAGTGCGATGAACCAGCCCGCGATCTCCGTGCGCAGTCGTGCCAGTTGAGCGGGCGTGGCGTACTCGGCCACATGCGCGAAGGCGCTACGGAACGCGCGCAGGATCGGGTCCGCCTGCATCACCTCTTCGAGCCGTGCGACGTAGCGTGCGGGCAGATGGACAGGATCTATTGCAGCAGCGGCCAATTCAAGCCGAGGCCCGAGTTCGGCCTCGGCACTCGATGGTGTGCCGTCGGGTGCGGTGTCGTCGGCTCCGGCGTCGCAGTAGTAATCGTCGACCGCCCATTCGGCCACCGCGCATTTCGCGGCGGCAAGCAGCCGGTCGGGGTCGTTGCAGTCGGGGTGCGCGAGCATGATCAGCCGACCGAACCCCGCGTCCCGCAGATCATCCAATCTGCCCTCGTATAAGCCGATTGCCTTGGCCCAGGCAAGGATTCGCTCGTTGACGATAGCGGCCAGCGCCGGGTCGTCGCGCATCGGCGGCGGGCAGTAGAGCGGAGGGATCGCGGAACCCCCGGCGCTGCGGCGCGTCGACGCGGTGCCCAATCCGGTTGGGCCGGTGGGTATGTGGCCGGTGGGCGGAGCGAGCGGTTCGCCGATCCATGGTGCGGCGGTCGGTCCGGGCGACATGGTCGCGCCGGGCAGGTTTGCCGGGCTGGTCGGCGGAGTCGGCTGTTCGGCAATGGTGCGGGTGGTGGTCGTCACACGTGGTGGAGCTGAAGCTGTCGACGAAATGACCGGCGGGACAGTCGGTCCCGTCGTGCCGACCGGTGGCGTGATCAACAGTGATGCGGCCCCGAGGCCGGTCGGACCGAGTATCCGCGGCCGGGCGGGCAGGTCGGACGCGGGTGCGTCGGATACCTGTGGTGCGAGTGCATCGAGTGCATCCGGCGCGAGTGCATCGGGCACGTTCGGCGCGAGTGCATGGGGCACGTTCGGTGCGGGTCGACCGGCCACCTCCGACGTAACTACGCTGGCCGTATCTGGATCGGTCGCTCCTGGTGTAGGGGCAGAGGTCACCTCCGGCGCGGGTGGAGAGGCCGCCTCCGACGTGGGCAGAGAGGCGACCTCCGGCGTGGGTGCGTCCTTGTGCACCAACATCTTTGGCGCGCCACCACCCAGGTCGGAGAGCAGTGCGGCGACGGTGGTGGCGATTTCGTGGGTTGCGGGTAGGGCCAGGGAGCGCGACAGCATCGACACGGCTCATCCCTCCGTCAGTCCGTTTGTCGAGCGACCAGGACGTTGTCGAGTGCGCCGAGCGCGTCCGGTACCAGTACGGCGGCGGAGTAGTAGCAGCTGACCAGGTAGGAGATGATCGACTGGTCGTCGATGCCTTTGAAGCGGACGTTGAGGCTCGGCTCGTACTCGTCCGGGATGCCGGTCTGGTGCAGGCCGACCACGCCCTGGTCCTGCTCGCCGGTGCGCAGGGCGAGGATCGAGGTGGTCTGGGTCGGGCTCACCGCGAGCTTGCCGCACGGGAAGATCGGCACGCCGCGCCAGGCGGGCACCCGGTGGCCGTCTACGTTGACCGGATCCGGGTAGAGGCCGCGTTTGCTGCATTCGCGGCCGAACGCGGCGATCGCTTTCGGGTGTGCCAGAAAGAGTTTGGTGCTGCGCCGCATGCTGAGCAGCTCGTCCATGTCGTCGGGGGTCGGCGGGCCGGACTCGGTCGAGATGCGCTGTTTCAGGTCGCAGTTGTGCAGCAGCCCGAATTCGGGATTGTTGACCAGGTCGTGTTCGCGGCGTTCGTAGAGTGCCTCGACGGTGAGGCGCAGCTGCTGCTGGACCTGGTCCATCGGGTCGTTGAACAGGTCGGCGACGCGGGTGTGCACCCGCAGCACGCTCTGCGCGAGGCTGAGCTCGTATTCGCGTGGCGCGGCGTCGTAGTCGACGAACGTTCCGGTGAGCAGCGGCTCGCCGACGTGGCCGGAGGCGATCTCGATGGCGGCCTCGCCCTTGGCGTTCTGCGGCTGGGCCGGCGCCTCGGCCATTCTGGTCAGTTGCTCGCGGAGCTGCGGCGCGTTGCCGAGCAGGTCGTGCAGGGCCTGGCGGGGGAGTACCAGCAGGGTTGTCTTGGTGACGGTTTTGACGGTGACCGGCCAGATCGCATGCGGGTCGGTGAGGATTTGGTCGCCGAAGTAATTGCCGCCCGCCAGAATGCCGAGCATGGTGTGTTCGTTGTATTCGCCGGAACCGTTCTTGCTCAACTTGCCGTGCACGACGAGGACGACCTGATGCATCGGATTGCCGAATTCGGCGACGATGCTGCCCGGCGCCAGATCATGCTGCTGGAATCGTTGCGCGAGGGCCTGCAGCACCTCCTCGTCGTCGAAATCGCGCAATGCGGGCAGCTCACGCAATTCCGACGGAATGACCCGGGCCTGCGGGCCGTCCACGTCGAATTCGACCTCGCCATTGCCCACGGTGTGCGTGAGCCGCCGGTTCACCCGGTAGACACCGCCTTTGACCTGGGTCCACGGCAGCATGCGGGTGAGCCAGCGGGAGCTGATGCCCTGCATCTGGGGTTCGGATTTGGTGGTGTGCGCCAGCTTGGCCGCGGCCGAGGTGCTGAGGCTCTTGCGGTGATTGTTTTCCGTTTGGACCGGCATTTCGATAGTCATGCGTTGTCCTCACCTCGAGACGGGTCGAGCCCGTTATGTGGAGACGGTTATTCTGCACAGCAAAACAGCGGGCGAATGCGGCCCGCAAAACCAGTCACTCGAGCGAAATGGCTTACGCGACAGTGCGTTCCAGACGGCATCGATCGTAGGCCGGACAGCGGCCCGCACGCAGCGAAACGGCGGATGCCGTCGCGGAGGGTGACGACACGCCGCCGATCGAATCGCCGGGACAGATCGCCGCCCGGTAGCTACCGCGCGCGGCGGGCGTCGCTGTGAATCTGCCGATAATCGGCCACTGACCCCGCAATACGTGCATGGATCGGGTCACAGCGGACCCATAATGGACACACGATGTGGGAAGCTCGTCTGAAACATCGCTGTGTACTTCTAGGGGACCGAAGGGTATCCCTCCGGTGGAGTACGCGGACGCGGATGAGGGTTACGTTCTAGGGTAGGGCCAGGAGCGATCTTGAAGTTCAGTGCGAAGGATTTGGTCGGATCGGTGCAGCGGTTGATGGCAACCGCGCAGAACGGCCTCGAGGTCATCCGCTTCGGCGGGTTGACCCACGATGTCGAGTCGTCCCCGTTCGAGGTGGTCGAGAGAAGGCGGATGTACCGGCTGCGGCATTACTTCCCGGACGACACCACCCCGGGGCGCCCTGTCGCGCTGCTCGTGCCGCCGCTGATGGTGAACGCCGACATCTGGGACGTGAACGTCGAGGACGGTGCCGTCGGCATCCTGCAGCGCGGCGGAATCGACTGCTGGGTGGTCGATTTCGGCTCACCCGCCAGCGAGGAGGGCGGCTGGCAACGTGATCTCGCCGACCATGTCCTGGCGGTCAGCAGCGCGATCGACGCGGTGACCGAGGCGACCGGCAGCGCCGTGCACCTGATGGGCTATTCGCAGGGCGGCATGTTCGCCTATCAGGTCGCCGCCTACCGGTACGGCAAGGGCGTGCAGAGCATCGTGACGTTCGGCAGTCCCGTCGACGTGGTCGCGGGCATGCCGTTCGGGCTGCCCTACGGGATGGTGTCCGACGTCGCCGATTTCCTGGCCGATCACGTGGTCACCCGGCTGCCGATCACCGATTCGATGGTGCGCATCGGCTTCCAGCTGCTGGACCCGGTGAAGACCGCCAAGGCCAGGATCGACTTCCTACGGCAGTTGCACGACCGGGAGGCGTTGCTGCCCAAGGAGCGGCAACGCCGGTTCCTGAACAGTGACGGCTGGGTCGGTTACGCCGGTCCGGCCGCGGCGGATCTGCTCAAGCAGTTCGTCGCGCACAACCGGTTGATGTTGGGCGGCTTCGTGATTCGCGATCAGCCGGTCTCGCTCGCCGAGTTGAAGTGCCCGATCCTCGCGTTCGTCGGCGAGGTCGACGACATCGGCCAGCCCGCCGCGGTGCGCGGCATCGTGCGGGCCGCGCCGAACGCGGAGGTGTACGAGGCCAACCTGCTCGCCGGGCATTTCGGCCTGGTAGCGGGCAGCATGGCGACCAATCAGACCTGGCCGCTGGTGCGGCAGTGGATCGACTGGCTCGAACGCGACAAGGCACTGCCGCCGGAAATCCATCCGATGACCGAGCATGTCGACTCGAATCGGCCGCGCTCGGCGGCCACCCGGGCGGTGCACACCGCCGCGTCGCTGGCCGAGGCGGGCGCGGGCGTCGGCAAGGCGCTCGAAGGCATCGCGAGCAATACCATGCGCGGTTCGGTCGAGCTGGCCGGTGAGGCCGCGCGGGCGCTGCCGCGGCTGACCAGGCTCGGCATGATCCAGCCGCACACCCGCATCTCGCTGGGGCGGTTGATCGCCGAACAGGGCAGGCGCGCACCGCTGAAAGACCTGTTCCTGTTCGAGGATCGGGTGCACACCAACGCTGCGGTCAACGTCCGCATCGATAACGTGGTGCGTGGGCTCGTCTCGGTCGGTGTCCGGCCTGCGATGCGGGTCGGCGTGATCATGGAGACCCGGCCCAGTGCGCTGGCGACGGTTGCCGCGTTGTCGCGGCTGGGCGCGGTGGCGGTGCTGCTCGCCCCGGGTAGTGAGCTTGCTCGGGCGCTCGAGATCACCGGTGTCGATACGGTTGTCGCGGATCCGGAGAATCTGCGGCAGGCGGCGAGCGCCGGTGCGCGGGTGTTGGTGCTCGGCGGCGGCGATTCCCGTCAGCTCGGTATTCCGTTGAGCGACAAGGTGATCGATCTCGAGCAGATCGATCCGGCGCAGGTGAAGCTACCCGCCTGGTATCGAGCCGATCCGGGTTTGGCGCGTGAGTTGGCGTTCGTGCTCGTCACCGGCACCGGAGATCGGTTGGAGACCAAGTACATCAGCAACCACCGCTGGGCGCTGTCCGCCTTCGGTACCGCGACGACCGCGGATCTGAACCGCCGCGACACGGTGTATTGCCTTGCGCCGCTGCATCATTCGTCGGGGCTGCTGGTGAGTCTCGGTGGGGCGATCGCGGGCGGTAGCCGGATCGCGCTGGCGCGTTCGCTGGATCCGGCGCAGTTCGCCGAGGAGGTGCACCGCTACGGCGTCACCGTGGTCACTTACACCTGGACGATGTTGCGCGACATCCTCGATGCCGAGGTGTTCCCGGCCGGGCAGTATTCGCCCACCCCGTCGGCTCCGCCGACTGCCGTCCCCCAGTGGCATCCGATCCGGTTGTTCATCGGTTCGGGTATGCCCGCGGGTCTGTGGCGGCGCACCACCGAGCAGTTCGACCCGGCACGGGTGCTGGAGTTCTACGCCTCCATCGAGGGTGACGTGGTGCTGGCCAACGTGAAGGGCGTGAAGCGCGGCTGCAAGGGTCGCCCGGTGCCGGGGACCGCCAAGGTGGAACTGGTCGCCTACGACCCGATCACCGAGGAGATCCTCGTCGACGGTTCGGGTTACGCGCGGCGGTGCGCGGACAACGAGGTCGGGTTGATGCTCGGCAAGGCCTCAGACGGGGTGGACATCTCCGCGGGCGGGCTGCGCGGAGTGTTCGCGCCCGGTGACTCGTGGATGCCGACGGAGAATCTGTTCCGGCGCGACAGCGACGGCGACTACTGGCTGATCGACCGCAAGGACACCGTGATCCGCACTCAGCGTGGGCCGGTGTACGGGCAGCCGATCGTCGATGTCCTCAACGACATCACCGGTGTCGACATGGAAGTCGCCTACGGCTTGGAGGTTGGCGATCACTGCATCGCCGTCGCCGCGGTCAGTGTGCGCAAGGGTTTCCGGCTGGAGCCGAAGGACGTGACCGAGGCGCTGCGCGCACTCGAGCCCGACAAGCGGCCCGATCTGGTCTATGTGGTCGACGAGATCCCGCGCAGCTCCTCGTACCGGCCGTCCACCCGCGCGGTGCAGGCGGCGGGACGTCCGACGCCCGGTCCCGACACCTGGTGGTACAACCGGGCTTCCGACGCCTACGAGGTCCTCACCGACGAGGACGCAGCCAAGATCCTCGGCGACAGCTGACGCGCATCGAGCCGCCGCGGATTCACCAGCGCGGCGGCTCGACCCGGTCGCGCGCGCAGGTGGCTCGGTCCGTACCATCCCACGCTGACGTTGCTGTCCGATTTGTCAGGAGTACTTGGTGAGTACGAGCCTTATCTACCGCAACGCCACCCTCTACGAGCTGCTGATCCGTGCGCTATACGGCCGGTACTACACGGCTCGCTATCGCGCGGTCGAGGGGCTGCTCCCTGCGGGTGCCAGCGTGGTCGATTTGTGCTGCGGCCCTGCGACTTTGTACACCCGCTACCTGCGGCAGAAGTCGGTCGACTACACCGGCCTCGACCGCAACGACCGATTCGTCGCCCAACTCACCAAAGCCGGTGGGCAAGGCCAGGTCTGGAACCTGAACTCCGACGCCCCACTGCCCGAGGCCGACTACGTCCTCATGCAGGCCAGCCTCTACCACTTCCTGCCCGAGCCGGCCCCCGTCCTCGACCGCATGCTGACCGCCGCCCGCAAACAGGTCATCATCGCCGAACCGATCCGCAACATGTCCAGCAGCGACAACCGCCTACTCGCCGCCATCGGCCAACGCTTCACCAACGCAGGCGACGGCGTCCAGGCCCACCGATTCACCGAACCCACCCTCGACGCCTTCTTCCGCCCCTACGAATCGCGAGTGGTCCAGCAGACTTTGATCGCAGGCGGCCGCGAGAAGCTCTACGTCCTCGACGCCTAACCCCAGCCGCACACCTCCTAACCTCCCGCGCTCGGACTCGCCGCCCTGACATGCGTGCGTTTGTCAGAAGGCGTGCGGCTGCGACGTCACGCGGTCACGAGTGGTGCGGCGGGAGCCGGTCGCGAGTGGGCTGGAGAAGTCGTGCGTGGTCGGCCGCCGATTGCTGACAGCCGCACGCCTTCCGGGCCGCCGATTGCTGACAGCCGCACGGCTTCTGATCTCTCGCACTCGGACTCGCCGCACTAACACGCGTGCCGATGTCAAAAGGCGTGCGGCTGGGCGGTAGGTCGCGCGGCGGGGCGTTCGATACCGGACGAGCGGTCAGACGGTGAAGTCGGTGACGCCCTCGATGACGCGGGCGATCTGTTCGTCGGTGAGATCCGGCCAGAGGGGGAGGCGGACAACGGTTCCCGAGAACTCCGCGCTGCGGACGCAAGGGTGCGGGGTGCGGCCCAGTTTGAGGCCGGCGGGGCTGGAGTCCAGGGGGACGTAGTGGAACGGGGCGACGATGCCGCGGGCGCGGAGGTGGGCGATGAGGTCGTCGCGGCGGTCCTCGGTGGGGGTACGCAGGAAGTAGAGGTGGGCGGTGTGTTCGCGGTCGGCGGGGACCGTCATGAGGCGAACGTCGTTGCGGGCGGCCCATTCCGGGAGGGCTGCGGCGTAGGCGTTCCATACTCGGTGCCGTCCGGCCTGGATGGTGTCGAATTCGTCGAGCTGCGCGTCGAGCACCGCCGCGTTCAATTCGCTGGGCAGGTAGCTGGAGCCGATGTCCTGCCAGGAGTACTTGTCCACCGCGCCGCGCAGGAACCGGGCCCGGTCGGTGCCCTTCTCCCGGATGATCTCCGCGCGCGCCATCAGGATCTCGTCGGTGAGCAGCAGCGCGCCGCCCTCGCCGCAGTGCACGTTCTTGGTGTCGTGGAAGCTGAGCGTGCCCAGGCTGCCGAGGGTGCCCAGCGGCCGCCCCTGCCACCGGCCGCCGAGGCCGTGCGCGTTGTCCTCCACGATGGCGAAACCGTGCGTGTTGGCCAGGGCGAGCAGCCGGTCCATGTCGGCGGCGACGCCACCGTAGTGGATGACCACCACGGCCTTGGTCCGCTCGGTGACCGCGGCCGCGACCGATTCCGGGTCGAGGTTGCCGGTTTCGAGATCGATGTCGGCGAACACGCAGGTGGCCCCGCGCAACGCCATCGCGGTCGCAGTCGAGGTGAACGCGAAACTCGGCACGATCACTTCATCGTCGGGACCCAGTTCCAGCAGCAGGCCCGCCATTTCCAGTGCCGAGGTGCACGAGGTGGTCAGCAGCGCGTGCGGCGCCCCGGTGATGACCTTCAGCTTCTCGGTCGCCGTCGCGGTGAACGGCCCGTCGCCGTGGCTCTGGTCCGAGGCGAGCACCGTCTCGAGGTTGGCCAGTTCGCGGCGCGCCCGAAACGGTCGGCTGAAGATGATGCGGTCAGTGCTCAACCCGGTCGTTCCCCTTGTTCGCAATGGTTGTGGTCAGTTCCCTGGCGGCCGAATAGTCGGCGTCCGGGTCCGCCGCTGCTACCGGGCGCGGCGTCGGTGAATCGACGGTCAGATAGAGCGGCTTACCGACGAGGATATGCAATGCCACCCCGAGGTATTCGGCGATGAGGCCGAGCGAGAACAGGATCGCCCCGGAGACCAGCAGCAACACGACGATCATCGAGGCCCAGCCTTCGGGCGCCCAGTTGTCGGTGGTGAGCGCCTCGTAAACGATCACGCTCGCCATCACACCGCCGCCAAGACCCAGCGTCACGCCGAGCAGGCTGACCAGGCGCAGGCCGCGAGTTCCGCTGCACAGCACCATCTTCCAGAACAACGAGAACAGGCGGCGATAGTTGTAGCCGGACTCCTCGCGGCCCTCGGCGCGCAGCACCACCGGCACCTGCGCGACGGTGCCGACCACCCAGGTCAGCGCGACATCGAGATACACGCCGTTCGAGGCGACCTCGGCGAGCTGGCGCCCGATGGCGCCGCGGATCAGCCGATAGCTCTCGAAACGGGTGGAGTCGGGGAACGCGAAGATCGTCGCGAGCACCAGCTTCGCGCCGCGCGAGGTGATGTTGCGCAGGAAGCCGTGCGGGCGGGTGTTGCTCGGCTTGGAGTACACCAGCTCGGCGCGCTCGGTCAGCGCGGCGTCGAGGAAGGTGCCGATGAACCGGGGATCGTGCTGGCCGTCCTCGTCCATGGTGACGATCCAGTCGCCGCCCGCGGCCGACATGCCCGCGATCGTCGCGGCGTCCTGGCCGAAGTTGCGGCTCAACCAGATGGTGCGCACCTCGGGATAGGTCTGCTCCAACTCCTGCAGCACCACGTCGGAACGGTCCGGTCCGCGGTCGTGCACCAGGATGATCTCGTCGATCTGGAAGGTGGTGCCGCCGGGAGTCTGGGTGGGGCGGGTGAGCTCGTGCAGTTCGGCGACGAGACCGCCGATGGTGTCCTCGCCACGGTAGATCGGCACCACTACGGAAACGGCGTGCGGCCGGGACGGCCTGCCGTTCGGGGTGACCGCGGCGGGGCGGGGCGTGCGGGAGGGAATCGGCATCAGCTGGATCGACTTTCGATGACGGTGCGTGCCGGTGTCCCCCGCTGGACAGCAGGGCCCGAGCCGCCCAGAACTCTAGCATGGTGCGGGTTTCGGAATCGGGGCTGGATCATGCGGCGTCCGCGGGTCCCTCCATGGTTACGCAAGCTGCCGCTTCCGGGCCTGCCGCTACCGCCGTGTGCATGCCAACCATCATCATCGCGTCGGCGGCCGGATGCCAAGCGCCACACTGCTGTGTAGGGTTTGGAACTCGTGACGGATAGTGCAGTGTCGAGGGTGACGCGCCCCGGGTCCGCCGAGGTCAACGGGGGTGACCCGGTCGCAGCAGAAGTTCCGGCCGGAACCGCCGGAGCTGCCGCCGCCATGCCTGCCGCCACCGGGCCGGATGATCTTCAGCGCGCCGCGCGCCGCAACGTGTACCTGTGGGGCTTGATCACCGCCGTCGGCGTCGTCCTCGGCTATGTCGCGGTGCTGCTCGCCAACGCCAGGCACTTCTACACCGACGACACCGAATCCCAATACACCGGATTGTGGGTCGGCCTCGGCCACGCCCTGCGCGACGGCACCTTCCCGGTGCTGGTGCCCGAGCGGTGGATGTCGGGCAACAACACGATGGACGACGCGGGCCTGTTCAACCCGCCGCAGCTGCTGATCGATCTGATCGCACCGTCCGTCGACAACATGGCGCTGTACGCGACCGTCGTCAAACTGATCTTCGCGATCATCGCCGCACTGGGCGTCTACCGGATCTGCCTCGCCTACGGCGGCAAGCCGGCCTGGTCCGCGGTCGCGGGTGTCGCGTTCCCGCTGTCGGGTTTCTTCCTGTTCTTCGACGAGGCCAGCTGGATGACCGCGCTCACCGGCACCGCGTGGCTGGTGCACGCGTGGGCGTCGTCGGTGCGCTACACGCGCGGTCAGGGCGGGCCGATCCCGGTCTTCGTCTATCTGTATCTGACCATCTCCACGCAATACATCTTCCCGGCGGTCGAGGCGGCGCTGATGCTGCTGGCGGTCGCGGTGGGCGAGATCATCTACCAGCGCAAATGGTGGCCGGTGCTGCGGCTGGCGGTCGTCGGCGGCTGTGCCGGGCTCGCGGGTCTGCTGACCTTCCTGCCGAGCATGCTGTCGGCGAAGGTGACCTGGCGCGGCACCATGGAGATCATCAACGATCAGTTCCTGACGGTGCCGTGGTCGGAATCGTTGAATGCCAGCCTGCCGAGCACGCATCCCGCGTTCACCTCCTGGTGGGGGTACGTGCAGCCGATGCCGGTCACCTACATCGCCTGGTTCCTGATTCCGGCGCTCGCGTTCATCGATTGGCGGCGGGCCAAGGACAGTTGGCGCGAGCTCTTCGGGGTCGCGTTCTTCGCGGTGATGATGCTGATGTGGGCGGCGGGGCCGGGTTCGATCGGTCCGTTGCGCTGGCCGGTTCGGGTGTTGCCGATGCTGGCGATCGGGCTGCTGGTGCTGGTGTGTGTGTTGCTCGCGCGCTATGGCACGACTCGTGATCTCAAGAATCGCGGGATTGCAGCGGGGGTGCTGATCCTGCTGCTGTGGGTGCGGACGTTCTCCGCCGATCCGCACGACGTGGTCTGGCATGTGCTCGCGGCGGTCGCGGTGTTCGCGCTCGGTGCCGCGGTGCTGTGGCTTGGTCGGGTCAAGGGCATCGCGGTGGCGTGTGTGCTGGTGATCGTCGCGATGTTCCCGATCGCGTTCTTCCAGGTGCAGGCCGCGCAGCCGACTCCGATGACGTGGAACCTGCCGACCAACCGATCCGAGGCCAAGGCCGCGTTCCCGGATTTCCCTGGCAACACTCTGCAACTCGCCGAGCGTGGCTTGGTGCAGCCGGAGGACAAGAGCCTCGAAGGTGCTTACGGTTCCTTGGTTTTCGGCAACTACGCCAAGTCGCTCGAACTGAGTTACGTCAACGGCTACACCCCGACGGGTCACTTCTACTTCGGTGAACTGCTGTGTATGCGATGGGACAGCAGCGTCTGCCCGGACGCGTTCCGGCGCATGTTCACTCCCGAGAAGACCACCGAGCGCACCCTGGTCGATCTGATGAAACTGGATCGAGTGGTACTGCAGCGCGCCCTGTTCCCGGACGCCCGCAACCAGCCCGCACCCGACGGCTGGAAGTGGGTCGACTATCCCGGCCACGAGCAGTTCATCTCGGTACTGGAACGGGCCGACGGGCCGATCTCGACGGTGAACGGCCGGGTCTCGGCGACCAAGAACGTGACGGCGGCGTCGATCTCCGAGACCGACACCACCAGCCGGGTGCGGGTCAGCTCGCCCAGCGGCGGTCGCGTGGTGTTCGCCCGGCTCGGCTGGCCCGGCTATCGCGTTACCATCGACGGCAAGCAGATCCCGATCACCACGGTCGCGAAATCGTTTGTCGCCGTGGATATTCCCGCCGGTACCCAGAACGCGGAACTGGTGCTGACCTGGCGTCCGCCGGGCTGGAAGATCGGTATCGCCGCGCTGGCCGCCGGCGTGATCGGTACCGGCGTACTGCAATGGCTGTACGTACGGTCGCGGCGGCGTGCCAAGGCGCAGCCCGCCGCAATGTAGGGTCTGGAACTCGTGGTGGAAAGCAGCGCCCTCGCCCGGCGGGACGTGTACAAATGGGGCCTCATAACCGCGCTCGGCGTGGTGGCCGGCTACGGTGCCGTCCTGCTGGCCAACATCCGGCATTTCTATACCGACGACACCGAGTCGCAGTACGCCCCGCTGTGGGTGATGCTCGGGAATCGCCTGCGGGACGGGCAGTTCCCGGCGATGATCCCCGAACACTGGATGGCCGGTAACTACACCATCGAAGAGGCGGGGCTGCTGAATCCGCCGCAGCTGCTGATCGATCTGATCGCGCCCTCGGTGGACAACGTCGCCCTCTACGCCACCCTCGTCAAGCTGATCTTCGCGATCGTGCTCGGGCTCGGCGTGTACCGGGTGTGCCTGGAGTACGGGGCCAGCGCGCCGTGGGCTTCGGTTGCCGGTATCGCGATTCCGTTCACCGGCTGGCTGCTGTTCTTCGACGAGGCCAGCTGGTACACCGCCTTTGTCGGCACCGCGTGGTTGGTGCACGCGTGGGCGTCCGGTGTTCGTTATGCGCGCGGTCGCAGCGGGCCGATCCCGGCATTTATCTTCCTGTATCTGGCGATCTCGGTGCAGTACATCTTTCCGGCGGTCGAAGCCGGTCTGATGATCGGCGCGGTGGCCGTGGGTGAGGTTGTCTACCAACGCAAGTGGATGCCGTCGTTGCGGTTGCTCGCGGTGTCGGCGTGCGCGGCGCTGGCCGGGCTCGCCACCTATCTGCCGAGCATCCTGTCGGCGAAGGTGACCTGGCGCGGCACCGCGCAGATCAACAACGACCAGTTCCTCACCGTGCCGTGGTCGGAATCGCTCAACGCGAGCCTGCCGAGCACGTTGCCCGCGTACAGCTCCTGGTGGGGCTATGTGCAGCCGATGCCGGTCGTCTACATCGCGTGGTTCCTGATTCCGGCGCTGGCGTTCATCGATTGGGGTAAGGCGCGGGAGAACTGGCGCGAATTCACCGCGATCGCGCTCGTCGCGATCATGGGGCTGATGTGGACCGCCGGGCCGGGCACCATCGGTCCGCTGCGTTGGCCCGCGCGGGTGCTGCCGATGGTGGCGCTCGGGCTGCTGGTGCTGGTGTGTGTGCTGCTCGGTCGCTTCGCCACCTTCGACGGGTGGCGGCGGCGCGGGATCGCAGGCGGTGTGCTGATCGGGCTGCTGTTCGTGCGCTCGTTCTCGGCGGCGCCGCATCAGCTGGGTTGGCATGTGCTGGCGGCACTTTCGGTGGCCGCGCTCGGTGCCGCGGTGGTGTGGCTCGGGCGGACCAGGGGGATGGTCGCGGCCTGCGTGCTGACGCTCGTCGCGGTGTTCCCCATCGCCTACGTGCAGGTGCGTGGCGCACAGCCGACGCCGATGAGCTGGAACCTGCCGACGAACCGGTCGGAGATGAAGGCCGCGTTCCCCGGCTTCACCGGCACCACACTGCAACTCGCCGACCGCGGGCCCATCCCGCCCGCCGAGAAGAACCTGAAGGGCGCCTACGGGTCGCTCGTCTTCGGCAACTACGCCAAGGATCTCGAGCAGACCTACGTCAGCGGATACACGCCGAACGGACACTTCTGGTTCGGCGAGATGCTCTGCATGCGATGGGACACCAGCGTGTGCCCCGACGCGTTCCGGCGGGCGTTCGAGGTCGAACCGACCACCGGACGCACCATCGTCGACCTGATGAAGGTCGACCGAGTGGTACTGCAGCGCTCGATGTACCCCGACGCCCGCACCCAACCCGCACCCGACGGCTGGAAATGGGTCGACTACCCCGGCCACGAACAGCAGATCTCCGTGCTGGAACGAGTCGGCGGACTGATCTCCACCCGCAACGGCCGCGTCGCCACCACCACCGGCGTCACCGCAACCTCCGTCGCCGAATCCGACCTGACCAGCCGCGTCCGAGTGAACTCCGACAACGGCGGCCAGGTCGTCTTCGCCCGCCTCGGCTGGCCCGGCTACCGAGCCACCCTCAACGGCCACGACCTCCCGATCAGGGTCGTCGCGAAAACCTTTGTCGCGGTAGACATCCCCGCAGGCGCCAAAAACGGCGACCTGGAATTGAGCTGGCGCCCACCCGGCTGGAAGATCGGCGGCGCGTCGGTGCTGCTCGGGTTACTCGGCGTCGGCGTCCTGCAATGGGCGTTCCTGCGAAGTCGCCGCCGCGACGACGACCTGGATCCACCGACCCCCACCGACACCCCCGAACCCACACCGCAGCCCGACCTGGTCGACGCGAAGCACTGACTCCCACAGCGAGTCCGGTCGACCGGCTGGACCAATAGGGCGATAGAGTGCCTGGCGCGACTGGAGGTGGGCGTCTGATGGATTTCAACGGTGAGCGAAGTACGGCGTCTGCGGGCGTTGACGGGGTTGTGCCGACGGTGACCGGTGGCGCTCATTCGCTGACCGAGGTCGACGAATCGGGCCTGCGAGATGCCGGTTTGCCGAGGCCGCTGGCGGAGCCGTTCGATCCGACGGGTGATATCGGCCCTGCCGAGCAGGCGAAACCCGGTCCGCTGCTGCGGCTTGTGCAGCGGCAGGAGGTTGCGTTCGCGGCGGTCGGTGGGTTCAACACCGCGTTGGGGATCGGGCTGACCGTTGTGTGGCTGGCGGTGCTCGGGGACAACGTGCCGCCGTCGGTGGCGGTGGCCGCGTCTTATGCCGTCAGCATTGTCATCGCGTTCGTGTTGCATCGCACGCTGGTGTTCCGGGTGCGCGGGCATCTGCTGCGCGACTTCCTGCGGTTCGTCGCGGTGAATTCCGGTGGGCTGCTGTTGAATATGGCGCTGCTCGAGCTCGCCGTCTCGGTCTGGCACTTCCCCGACAAACCCGCCGCGGTCGTGGTGATGGCGCTGGTCGCCGTCGCCAGCTACTTCGGCCACCGCCACATCTCGTTCCGGCGCCGACCGCCGGTCGAGGCCGACGGCGCCGTCGGGTAGGTTTTGCTCATGCCGGAGCACACCTTGGACGCCACGCTGCTGAGCCTGCTGGCCTGCCCCCAGGACAAGGGCCCGCTACTGCTGGTCCGCGCGACCGAGGGCACCGTCCTCTACAACCCGCGCCTGCGCCGCGCCTACCCCATCGACAACGGCATCCCCGTGCTGCTCATCGACGAGGCCCGCGACGTCACCGACGCAGAACACACCGACTTCATCGAACAACCAGTAGAAGCCTGACCCACCCCGGCCCCGCGCTGCTTGACCTGCGCCGCAGCCACCGAAGCGGCCAGGCTGCCGAGTAGGACATGACGGCGAGGTCGACGCGCCATCTGCCGCCACCATGTCCCGCCCGCTGCAGCGGTCCGCCCTGAGGTTCTCGACCGGGACACGAGGGCGGCCGCACTCAGCCTGTGGCGCGCCCTTATCTCGTTCGGTGCCGTGCGCGATGCTCAGCGTCTGCTCAGTTGGGTTAGCTTGGGGCCGTGTCGATTTCGCCGGTCAGGTAGCGCTGGAGGGTGGGGGCTATCGCGGTTACGAGCTTGTCGGCCTCGGCCGACGCCATGGGTTCGATGCCGATTACCTTGCGGGCCATCAGTAGGCCGATCATTTGGGAGCCGAGGAGGGCTACTCGTAGGCGGCCGTCGTCTTCGGGGGTGGCGATGCGCAGGCGGACTCGTTCCATGACGACCTCCAGGATGAAGGCGCGGGCCAGGGAGTTGTCGCCGCCGCCGATGATGCTGCGGACCATTGCGACGATGCCGGGGCCGGCGGGGGAGTCCCAGACGCCGAGGACTGCGCGCAGGATGGTTTCGCCGAGCCGGTCGAGGGGAGCGGCATCGACGGCCGAGAGGGTGTCTTCGGGATTCACCGGCAGTTGCACGACCGCGCCGAACAACTGCTGCTTGGTGCCGAAGTAGTGGTGCACCAACGCGGGATCGACACCCGCGTCCGAGGCCACCGCCCGGATGGACGTCTTGTCGAAACCAACCTCCGAGAATCGCGTTCGTGCCGCCGCCAGGATCGCCTCGCGCGCCCCGGACTGTCCCGGCCTACGCCCGGAGCGGGGGCGATCTCCGGTATCGGATCCGTTCGCCGTCACGGAGTGCGCCGCCTTAGTGTCGCCGCACCGAGGCACAAGGCGACCACCGCGAACCCGGCAACCACCGCGAGGTCACGCCACATCGCCCCGGTGGCGTTCGGATGCGTCGAAACCTGTTGCAGCGCATCGACGGCGTAACTCAACGGCAGCACATTGCTGATCGCCTCCAGCCAACCCGGCAGCTCCCCGCGCGGAACGAGCAAGCCGCACAGGAAGATCTGCGGCGCCACCACCACCGGCATGAACTGCACCGCCTGGAACTCGGTGCGCGCGAAGGCACTTGCCAGCAGACCCAGGGCGACACCGCAGACCGCGTCGACCACCGCGATCAGCACCACCCAGCCGGGGTTACCCGCCGAGTCGAGGCCGAGCAGCCCGAACGACACCAGACACGCCACCACCGCCTGCGCCGCCGCGGCCAGCGAGAACGCCGTGCCATAACCGCCGAGCAGATCGAGTTTCGCCAACGGCGTGGTGAGCAGTCGCTCCAGCGTGCCGGAGGTGCGTTCGCGCTGCATGGCGATGGCGGTGATCAGGAACATCACGATGAACGGCAGGATGCCGAGCATGCTGATGCCGACCCGGTCGAACAGCGACACCGGGTTGAACGGATTGGTCGGGGTGTCCCGATAGATGAAGTACAGCAACGTCATCAGCAGCGCGGGCACCACCAGGATCATCGCGACGGTGCGGTGATCGTTGCGCAGTTGGCGCAGGATGCGGGTGGTCGTCGCGACATAGGGGCGAAGGGTGAGAGTCCGCCGCGGTGCGGACTCGACGATGGTGGTCATGTTTCCTGCCTGGAATTCGTTGTGCGCGTGGGTGATCATGCCGCATGCGCGGTCGTGATGAGGGTGAGGAAGGCCCGTTCGAGGTTCTGCTCGCCGGTTTCGGCGCGCAATTCGTCGGGGCTCAGCTGGGCGAGCAGATGGCCGTCGCGCATCAGCAGCAGCCGGTCACAGTGCTCGGCCTCGTCCATCACATGGCTGGACACCACCAAAGTGGTGCCGTTCGACGCCAATTCGCGGAACTGCTGCCAAAGATCCACGCGCAGCACGGGATCCAGTCCAACCGTCGGTTCGTCGAGGATCAACAGCTCCGGCTGGGCGACCAACGCGCAGGCCAAGGAGGCGCGGGTCTTCTGCCCGCCGGAGAGCTGGTCACCGCGCTGGAATGCGTGTTCGGTGAGGCCGACCGCGTTGATCGCGTCGTCGGTGGCGCCGCGCTCGCGACCGTAGAGCGCGGCGAAGTACGCGACGTTCTCGTGCACGCTGATGTCGGAGTAGATGCTCGGCGCCTGCGTGACGTAACCGACCCGCCGCCGCAACTCCGCCGACCCCGCTGGCCGGCCCAGCGCCGAGATCTCCCCGGACTCCACGATCTGGGTGCCGACGATGCTGCGCATCAGCGTCGTCTTGCCGCAGCCGGACGGGCCGAGCAATCCGGTGATCGAACCGCGCGGAATCGTCAGCGACACGTCGTGCAGGACCTCGCGCCCGCCGCGTCGCACGGTCAGGTTCTGCACCTCGACCGCAGTTGATGAGGTGTTTTGCGACATGGTCGCCTCAATTCATCGAGTGTTGAATTCACTGTGTGATGAATTTAGCGCGGGTATGCCGCAGGGGCAAGAGTGGGATGGTTGACCTCGGCGTGTCTGCCCGCATCGGCGTTGCGGGTGTTCCGGCTGAGCACTGCGATCCCCATGCGCGCGTCGTCAACTCGAGGGCGTGGGAAGAGGGCCGATCAGGCCAGGTGACCCGGATCACAACGCCGTACTGTCACGTCAGCCCAGGGCTGTTTGTCCCATGGTCGTCACCAACCTCGGTGACCGGACCATCGGAGCAACGCCATGAACACCGACCATCGGATCGTCATCCTCGGCGCCGGGTACACCGGCCTGCTGACCGCCGTGCGGCTGGCCCGGCGTACCCGCAAACTGAACGTCCGGATCACGCTGGTCAACCCATCGCCGCGATTCACCGAACGCCTGCGCATGCACCAGATCGCCGCGGGCCAGGAACTGGCCGACCACCGCATCGCCGACATCCTGACCGGCACCGGCGTCGAATTCGTCCAGGGCTGGGCCACTTCCATCGATCCGGCCGCCCAGCGGGTAGTCGTCGACGACGCGGTGACCCTGCCCTACGACGAACTCGTCTACGCCCTCGGCAGCAGCACCGACACCACCCTCGTCCCCGGCGCCGCCGACCACGCCTGGACCCTCAACGACCCACACGCCGCGCACCTTTTCGCCGGACAACTGAATGCCCTTGCGGTGCAAGGCGGTACGGTCGCGGTCTGCGGCGGCGGCTTGACCGGTATCGAGGCCGCGGCCGAAATCGCCGAGGGGCACCCAGGTTTGCGCGTCACCCTGATCAGCAACAGCGAACCCGGCGCCATGATGGGCGACAAGGCGCGCGCCTACCTGCGCCGCACGCTGGACCGCCTCGGCGTCACCCGCGAAACCGGCCGGGCCGTCACCAAGGTCCTGCCCGACGCGGTCGAATTGGCCGACGGCACACTGGTTCCCACCGATGTCACCCTCTGGACCGCCGGCGTGCGCGTCGCGCCGCTGGCCACGCAGGCGGGCATCGAGACCGACGCCCGCGGGCTGATCGTGGTCGACGAGACCCTGCGCTCGCTCTCGCACCCGAACATCCACGCGATCGGCGACGCGGCCGCCGTCCGCATGCCGTGGGGCCAGATCCACGGCACCTGCCAGAGCGGCATGCCGACCGCCGCGTACACCGCCGACACGATCGCCCGGCGCCTACGCGGAAAGACGTTGCGCCCCTTCCGCTTCGGCTACTTCCACCAGCCGGTCAGCCTCGGCCGCCGCGACGGCGTCGTCCAATTCACCAAGTCGGACGACACACCGGGCCGGTTCTACCTGACCGGTCGCGTAGCCGCCGCCTATAAGGAGTCGGTCAGCGCCAGCCCGGTCCCGGTCTTCCGGTTCAGCCGTCGGATGAACGTCCCGATCAAACTGAAGGCCGGCCGCCCCGCTCTGACCTGCGATGTTCAGTCGAAAACGGATTTGGGAGCATGACCGGATGATCGACGTGACACCCCGGCAGGATCCCTTCCTCGAACACCGGCGGCTGCTGTTCGCCACCGCGTACCGGATGCTGGGCACCGTCACCGACGCCGAGGACATCCTCCAGGACACCTGGCTCAAATGGCACGACACCGATCAGGCGACGGTGCGGCACCCGAAGTCCTACCTGGTCCGCACCGTCACCAACCTCTCCCTGAATCGGCTCACCTCCGCCCGGGCAACCCGCGAAAACTACGTCGGCCCTTGGCTGCCCGAACCCCTGCTCACCACCCCGAACATCGCCGAGGAGACCGAATTGGCCGACACCGTCTCCACCGCGATGCTGGTGATCCTGGAAACCCTGAGCCCGATCGAACGCGCCGTCTTCCTGTTGCGCGAGGTCTTCGGCTACACCCACGCCGAGATCGCCGACACCCTCGACCGCCCCGAACCGACCATCCGCCAGATCGCGCACCGCGCCCGCACCCACGTGCAAGCCCGCCGCCCCCGCTTCGACACCGACAAGGCCGAACGCGACCACATCACCGCCCAGTTCATGGCCGCCTGCTCGGGCGGCGACCTCAACGCGCTGATGGATCTGCTCGCCCCCGACGTCACCCTGTGGAACGACGGCGGCGGCGTGGTCACGGCCGCCCGCCGCCCGCTGCACGGCCCGGACCACGTGGCCCGCTGGCTGCTCGGCGTGTTCGCCAAACCGGTGTCCGCGGGCTTCGAACTCGAATCCGCCTACATCAACGGCGAACTCGGCACGCTGGCCTGCATGGGCGGAAATCCGGGTGGCGCGTTCACCTACGACATCGTCGACGGTCGCATCCAGAACCTGCGGTTTCAAGTGAATCCCGGAAAGTTGAAGGGCCTGTACCTGAGCCCCGACACCCTCGGATGAGACGACGCGCCCGGCCAGACCTGACCGGGCGCGGAGTGTCCTGGCGTTTTAGGCTCCTGCCGTGAACAACCAGAACACCGCGTCGTCCAGCGACGGCGGCCAGCTACGAGCGTCGACGCTGGAACTTTTCTTCGATCTTGTCTTCGTCTTCACCATCACCCAGCTCACCCATGTCTTCTCGCACCACCCCGGCTGGCAGGCACTGGGTCAGGTGGCGCTGCTGTTCGGCGTGATCTGGTGGATGTACAGCGGATTCGTCTTCCTCACCAACGAGGTGGCGCCGAGCAGTTCGGCCCGGCGCACCTGGCTGCTGATCGGCATGTTCGGTTTCTTCGTGGTGTCGCTGGCCATTCCGGACGCCTTCCACGGCACCGGCGTGGCCTTCGGTGTCGGCTACTTCGTGATCACTGCGGTGCACACGGCGCTGTTCTATAGCAACGGCGGCGAGTCCGCCGTCCTCGCGATCAAGCGGATCGCGCCGCTCAATACCCTTGCCGCCGGGTTGGTGCTGGCCGGCGGATTCGCGCACGGCTGGCCGCAATACGCGCTGTGGGGTGCGGCGCTCGCGGTGCAGGTGCTGAGCCCGTATCTGGTCGATACGGGCGACTTCCGGATCCGGGCCAGTCATTTCTGTGAGCGGCACGGGCTGGTGATCATCGTCGCGATCGGTGAGTCGATCGTCGCCATCGGCGTCGGGCTGGCGGAGGAGAAGATCACGGTGCCGCTCATCGCGACCGTGGCGCTGGGCCTGTGCCTGGCCTACGTGCTGTGGTGGGCGTACTTCGGCATGGACGACGAGCGCGGCGAGCACGCGCTCGCGGCGGTGCCGGATCGCGAACGCTCCCGGCCCGCGGTGCTCGCCTACGGATATTCGCTGTACGTCCTGCTCATCGGCATCATTGTGACGGCTGCGGGCATTCAGATGAGCATCGCGCACGGCAACGAGCCCGCCTCCGTCGCGACCGCGGCCGCGTTGTCCGGCGGTGTCGCGGTGTATTTCCTCGGCCAGTTCTTCTTCCGCCGCGCGCTGGGGCTGCCGCGCGCGTGGAGTCGGCTGATCGCCGCCGCCGCGGTCGCGGCCACCACGCCGATCGGGGTGGTGTGGGTGTCATGGGGGCAGCTGGCCGCACTCGTCGCGGTGGGCTACGCGGCCGTCATCATCGACGATCTGATCACCTTGCGCAGCGGCCAGCACAGCTCGTATGTGTAGGTCGTACGACTGATACCGGGGCACCTCCGGCGCGCGGTAGGTTGTTGCGACCGGCGAGAAATACGCATCGTCTCGCCGAATGCCATTCTGTCGCAAGGACTTTCGCAATGAGAATGAAATCTCTGCTCGGGCTGTTCGCGGCCGTCGCCGGTATCGCCGCGCTGGTCTCCGCGCCCGCGGCGGCGACACCGGCGCTGCACACCGCATGCCCGGCGAGCCAGTACGAGAACGTCGACAACCGGTGCGTGCCGCGTCCGCAACAGGCCGCGACCCCGCCGTCGGGGGCGACCGCACTGTGCAAAGACGGCACCTACAGCCAGAGTCAGCACCGCAGCGGCACCTGCTCCGGACACAAGGGCGTCGCAGAGTGGCTGGTGCGGCTGCCGTAGTCGCCGTCTTGGACAATGGCGGCTGTGTGTGCCGATGAGCTAGCCGTCGAACCGCCCGTCGCCGCCCGCCGACTGCTGGGAGCCACCCTCTGGTCCGGCGCGGTCGGCGTGCGGATCGTCGAGGTCGAGGCGTATGGGGGAGATCCCGCCGGGCCGTGGCCGGATACCGCGTCACATTCCGGGCGCGGGCGGACCAAGCGCAACATGGTGATGTTCGGCCCGGCCGGGGTGCTGTACGTGTATCTCAGCTACGGCATGCACACCTGCATCAACGTGACGAGCGGACCCGACGGGATCGCCAGCGCCGCGCTGATCAGATCCGGTGAGGTGGTGGCCGGGCTGGACGAGGCCCGCGCGCGCCGCCGCACCGCGCGGACCGAGGCCGATTTGGCAAGGGGGCCGGGCAATCTCGGCAGCGCGCTGGGAATCACGTTGAGCGACTACGGAACTGCGCTGTTCGAACCGTCCTCGTCGATTCGGCTGGAACTCGGTCGTCCCATCGCCGCGAAGCAGATCGCCAGCGGTCCGCGCGTCGGCGTGAGCACTGCGGCGGACCTGCCGTGGCGGTTCTGGTTGCCGTCCTCTCCTGCGGTCTCCACCTACCGACGCAGCCCCAGGGCACCGCGCGCCGAGGTGTCCTGAAAGTTTTTTCGCGGCGGCCGATGAGTTTTTTCGAGGGGCCACGTCCTATCAGGTGAACGCGCTAACACCCGGCGCGACCGACCTAAAGGAACGACATCATGACCGCCATCCCCGCCTCCGCCTCCACCCCCGACGCCCGCCCCGGCAAGAAGCTGAACGTGGCCCTGTGGACTCTGCAGATCGTGCTCGGCCTCTTCTTCATCATCGCCTCGGGCCTGCCGAAGTTGTTCGGCCAGGAAGACGCCGTGCAGGCCTTCAAGGACATCGGCTGGGGCGACTGGTTCCGCTACTTCACCGGCATCGTCGAAGTTTCCGGCGGCATCGGCCTGCTGGTGCCGCGGCTGAGCGGCCTGGCCGCCGCCGGCCTGTCGATCACCACGGTGCTCGCCGCCGCCACCCAGGCCTTCCTGTTGGACGCGCCCCAGCTCGCGCCCTTCCCGCTGGTGCTGGCCGTCCTCTTCGCCTGGATCGCCTACGAGCGGCGCGACAGCATCGTTGCGGTGCGGGAAATGCTGTCCCGCTGAACAATTCGATAACGCGGACGCTCGGCGGACTTCGGTCCGTCGAACGTCACGCTGCGTTGCGGGGCAGGCTCACTCGGTAATCGGCTGGGAGAGATCGTCTTCCGCGACCACCTGGTACACGGCGTTCAAGGTCGGTTCGCCCACCAGGTGCTTGATGCGTTCGTGGCGGCGTTCCTCGATCGGCGTGAGGCGCTCCATCCAGGCCGGGATATCGGCGGCCTCGGCGTGCTCGATGAGGGCGAGGGTGAACAGCTCGCGGGGGTCCTCGACGTTCAGCGCGCTGAACACCCGGGTGCGCGGGTCGCCGGGGATGGTCTCGTCGGGGAGCCACGCCTTGCGGAAGGTGGCGTAGTCGACATCGTCGTTGAGGCGGCGGGACATGGCTGCGATCAGCATCTTCGAGGGCCTTTCCAGTTATCTTGCAGTGCAAGATAAACCGTAGCCGCTGTTTTCTTGCAGTGCAAGAGAAATCTGGGAGGATGACTGCGTGGCTGATCGGAGATCCCGCCCGCGCGCCGGGCTGACCAGGGAGAAGATCCTGGACGCGGCGATCGCTTTCGTCGGCGAACACGGACTCACCGCCCTGTCGACCCGCAAACTCGGCGCGGCGATGGGCGTGGACGGCATGAGTCTCTATCACTACGTGCCGAGCAAGGCCGCGCTGCTGGACGGCATGGTCGAGCGTCTGCTCGAACAATCGGAGTTGCTGCCGGACGGGGACCGACCGTGGCCCGAAGCGGTGACTGCGATGGCACACGGATTCCGTGCGACGCTGCTCGCTCATCCCGCGACGCTGGGCATCCTCGCGACCAGGCCGGTCAACTCACCCGGCGCCTATCGGATTCTGGAATCGGGTCTGGCGGTGATGTGTGATCAGGGCGTGCCGCTCGGGCGAGCGATGGACATCGTCAATGCCGTGATGACCTTCGTCATCGGGCACACCCTCGCCGAAGCGGGCACCACACCCGGCCACGAGCAGGACGCCACCGGCCAGGCCGAGGCAGACCCGGCCGCCTATCCGCTGCTCGCCGAATCACTGGCCACGGGTGCGGGACTCGACTTCGCATCCCGCTTCGCCACCACCGTGGACATCCTCGTCCGCGGCTTCGCCGAGACCACGTAATTCGCTCGACCTGCGCCGGATAACACCGACACACTGAGGTGCACTCCAGCCACCAACTACCCGTGCGGAAAGATGGGACACCGTGAGCGGCGACATCATCGACGAATTGACCTGGCGCGGACTGATCGCGCAATCCACCGACCTGGACGCGCTGCGCGCGGCCCTGGACGCGGGACGGTTGACCGTCTATGCCGGTTTCGATCCCACCGGGCCCAGCCTGCACGCCGGACACCTGGTGCCACTGCTCGCGCTGAAGCGGTTCCAGCGCGCGGGCAACCGGCCGATCGTGCTGGCCGGCGGCGCCACCGGTCTCATCGGCGATCCGCGTGACGTCGGCGAGCGCACCATGAACTCCACCGACACCGTCGAGGAGTGGGCCGGACGCATCCGTTCGCAGCTGGAACGCTTCGTCGACCTGGACGATCCGACGACCGGCGCGGTGATCGCGAACAACATGGACTGGACCGGGCAGCTGTCCACCGTCGACTTCCTGCGCGATATCGGCAAGCACTTCTCGGTGAACGTGATGCTGGCCCGCGACACCATCAAACGGCGCCTCGACGGCGAGGGCATCTCCTACACCGAGTTCAGCTACATGCTGCTGCAGGCCAACGACTACTTGCAGCTGCGGCGGCAGTACGACTGCACGTTGCAGGTCGGCGGCTCCGATCAGTGGGGCAACATCATCGCGGGCGTCGAGCTGAACCGGCGGGTCGACGGCGCCTCGGTGCACGCGCTCACCGTTCCGCTGGTGACCTCGGCCGACGGCAAGAAGTTCGGCAAGTCGACCGGCGGCGGCAGCCTGTGGCTCGATCCGGAGATGACCAGCCCGTACGCCTGGTACCAGTACTTCGTGAATACGGCCGACGCCGACGTGATCCGGAACCTGCGGTGGTTCACCTTCCTCTCGCGGGAAGAACTGGACGAACTCGAGCAGGCCACCGCCGAACGGCCGCACGCGCGGGAAGCGCAGCGCAGGCTGGCGGCCGAGATGACGACGCTGGTGCACGGCGAGGCGAACACCCGCGCGGTGCAGTTCGCGAGTCAGGCGTTGTTCGGGCGCGGCGAGCTGCGCGAACTGGACGAGCCGACGTTGGGCGCCGCGCTGCGGGAAGCCGCCGTCGCCGAGCTGGGCGCGGGGGAGCCGAGCACGATCGTGGATCTGCTCGTCGCCACCGGGCTGAGCGAAAGTCGCGGTGCGGCCCGGCGCGCGGTGAACGAAGGCGGGGCGTCGGTGAACAACGAGCGGGTCTCGGATCTGGAATGGACCCCCGCCGACAGCGACTACCTGCACGGACGCTGGCTGGTTTTGCGGCGTGGGAAGAAGAACCTCGCCGGGGTACTGCGGGCAGGTGCATGAAGATCGCGGTGGCTTGAGTCACATCCATGTGATTCAAGCCCCCGGTCGGGCCGGGCCCGGGGCTCTGACCTGGGGAAACACCGGACCGAACGGTGGATTTGACTCTGCGTTATCCGCCGCGTAACTTAGTTCGAGTCAGAGCGACACGGACACCGACCCGGAGCCGAGAAGCCCAGCGGAAACGCTGAGCGGATGGACCGGGAAACGAGGTAGTACGAGAGCGCCTGGCCATCAGTTAGAAACCTAAGGTGATCACGCGGACTTGACTCTGCGGGAGATGCCGTTTAGGCTGGAACAGTTGCCTCACGGAAGAACCGGTTAGCGCCGGGGATGAAGTGTGTGCGTGTGTTCTTTGAGAACTCAATAGTGTGTCGATGAATGTCAGTGCCAATTATTTAATTGGTTCCGGCCTCTCATACCCCCCGGTTGA
>NZ_JBITJI010000013.1:0-292908 GCF_044459885.1 Nocardia sp. NPDC050175 | reverse complement strand
CCGCCGAGTACGAAGCCGCCTACTACGCTCAACAACAGCCATCCCAGCCGGTGATGACTCAACCATGAAGCCGGCCGGAAACTCGGGACGGTTCAGAACCTATCCGTACACCCGTTGTGTCAGCCCCACACTCAGTACAGGTGGTGTGGGGCTGACACAGTGGGTGTACACAGGTAGCTTGACCACCTCGGAAGCCGAGATTGGCTGAGTATTGAGCTCTCGCAACGCAACCACAGCCAGATGACCATCTCGGGAACCCTCACATTGCGCGCCTGACCGATAACTAAAGCCGGGTACGGCAGGCGACGTGCTCAGCACTACTCGGTCATTCCCTTGGATAAGTACACCTATCGGGGAAGTGCACCTAAGGACTTCCCAAGGTGAGCTGTTCATGAAAGCTGAAGACCTATCCAGGTTTTCCCTGAAGTAGTGTGGGCGCGTCGTGTGCCGTACCCGGCTTTAGGCGCATGTCAGGTGCGTGATGTCGCGTTGCTGAGGTGGTCATCGGCTTGTGGTGGCGTTGAGAGCATTTTCAAGATCAAAAGAGTCGAATGGTTGCAGTCCGAGATCGTTTAGCGACCATTCGACTTGCCGGGATGCGCCATTTGGCCGGGGTGCCGTTCCAGGGCATCACCTCGAGCCCAAGCAGTCCCACTGTTCGGTGCAACCATCACGCGCAGGCCCACTTGACGTACGAAGCGTGTTCTTGACGCATGCTGCAACCTGCGTCAAGAGCGTGCTTCGTACGTCAAGTCGCTAGGGCCGTGTTCCTCGCACACGTAATTGCGTCCTTCGCGTACTTGTTGAGGGCCTGGTGGGTTTGTGACGGATGAGAGTGGTGTGCGAACCATCAAGCCGCCGTAGCTAACTCACTCGGAGGTGGGTGCGAAGCACCCGCCGCCGCACCAACCCCGCTAGAGAAGGGTGCGCAGCACCCGCCCCCTCTACAAACCCACCCCCACAAAGGGTGCGCAGCACCCGCCCCACGCACACAACCTCACCCCGCCCCAACAACACACTCACCCCGGACCCCCTCCCCCGACCCCCTCCCCCGGAGAGCCAACCAACTCAGCCCATGTACTCCCGGAGATACGCCAGATCATCGGCAACCCCTTCGCCAGGCGTTTCCAAAATGACCGGGGCGCCTGCGGTTTTGCAGACCTCGGCGAGCAGCTCCGGATCGATGGTGCCGTCGGAGAAGTTGGCGTGGCGGTCGGCGCCGGAGTTGAACTCATCCCGGGAGGAGTTCAAGTGCACCAGGTCGATTCGGCCGGTGATCGCCTTGATGCGGTCGACGACACCGATCAGTTCCTCGCCGCCCGCCCAGGCATGGCAGGTATCCAGGCAGAAGCCTGCGCCGAAATCGCCTACGGCGTCCCACAATCGGGAGATGGAGTCGAAATGCCTGGCCATCGCGTGATTGCCGCCCGCGGTGTTCTCGATCAGGATCGGCACGGCGAAGCCGCCCTTGTCCTGCTGGCGTTCGAACAGCTTGCGCCAGTTGTCGATTCCGGTCTCCAGTTCGGCGTCCGAGCGGACGTGTCCGCCGTGCACGACCAAGCCGAACGCGCCGAGGTCGGCGGCGGCCTTGGCCTGCTGGGCGACGGCATTGCGGGAGGGCATTCGTAGCCGATTGTTCAGGCTGGCCACGTTGATCTGATAGGACGAGTGCACCACCACGTCGATCGGGCTTGCCACGATCTCCTCGGTCCGCGGGTGCGGGGTCGGCTTGTCCCAGCTCTGCGGATCGACGACGAACATCTGGATGACGTCGGCACCGAGTTTCTCACCGAAGCCGATCGGGTCGCCGTCGAGCCGGACGTGTGCTCCAATGCGCATAGGGGCCAGCTTAATGACCACCACCGACAGCAATCCGAGGATGCCGAACGGGGGTTGTTGCATCGTGTGGGCCCTGCGAGATACATCGGTAGTATCCGCGCGCTCGACCCGACAACGGGGGTGAACACCGTGTTGCAGACCGGCCAGGTCTTCGCTGGCTATGTCATCAAACGTGTCCTGGGCTACGGCGGCATGGGCACCGTTTACCTGGCCAAGCATCCACGACTGCCGCGGCTGACCGCGCTCAAACTGCTCAAAAGCGAGCTGTACAGCGAGGTCGAGATCCGCCGCCGCTTCGAGCGGGAGGCCGATCTGGTCGCCCAACTCGACCATCCCAATATCGTCACGGTGTACGACCGCGGCACCGAGGACCAGCAGCTGTGGATCTCCATGCAGTACGTGCCCGGCGCGGACGCCTCCTGCGCGGACGTGAACGTGCTCGAGCCGGGGCGGGCCGTGCAGATCATCAGCGATACCGCGATCGCCCTCGACTTCGCGCACGCCAACGAGGTGCTGCACCGTGACGTGAAACCGGCCAACATCCTGCTGGCCAAGGCACCGATCGGGCAGCCGGAGCGGGTGCTGCTCACCGACTTCGGCATCGCGGGCGTGCGCGGCAGCGACACCACGCTCAGCTCGAAGGGCTCGATCACCGCGACGCTGGCGTTCGGCGCGCCGGAGCAATTGATGGGGCAGCCGCTGGACGACCGGGCTGATCAGTACTCGCTCGCGTGCACGCTGTTCTGGTTGCTGATCGGTGCGGCGCCCTACCCCGGCGTGAATCCGGCCGCCGTGGTCAACAGCCACTTGTTCGCACCGGTGCCGAGGCTCAGCCGGCTGCGGCCCGGCCTGCCGCCCACGTTGGACGGCGTGCTGGCCCGCGCGATGGCCAAGACCCCCGCCGACCGGTTCGCCGACTGCGCGGAGTTCGCCGCCGCGGCCCGCCACGCGCTCGCCGTCGGCAGGCCGCGGCACCAAGCCGGACTCGCGCACGGCGGGTTCGCCCCCAACGCACGGCCCGCGCCGGTTCCCCCCACTCGCACGTTCCCACCCGACCGTCCGCCCCACTCGACGGTGCCGCCCGGGCGTCCGCCTCACTCGACGTTCTCACCAGACCATCCGCACCGCTCAACGCCGCCACCAGACCGGCCGCCGCACTCGGTGGGTTCATCGGACCATCCGCACCCCCCGACGGTGCCGCCAGGCCGCCCGTCCCATTCGACGATGCCACCAGACCATCCGCACCACTCGACGACGCCGCCGGGCCATTCGCCCCACGCAATACCACCACCAGAGCGGCCGCCGCACTCGACGAGACCACCAGACCAGACCGCGCCGCCCGGCGGCCGAGCACCCGCCGCTGCGCAGACCGGACCGGCTCCGCGCGAAACGACCCCGCCCCCAACGACATCCGCACCACCGTCGTCGGGATCGGTCCCACAGCCGAGATCGGTTCCGCCGCCTACGTTTCTGCCGCCGCGCCGGACCGTCCGGCGCGGCACCATCGAGCTGCCGGACCTGCCCAGGCGCCCCGGCGTGGTACCCCGGCAACAGCAGCCGCCGCCGGACGCGCGGCCTCCGCCGATAGCTGTTCGCTATCGAATGTCACTGGTATTACCCCGCTTTCGCTGGGCAGCCTTCGGTTCAGTGACTACTGCTATGGTTTCGATGTTTTCCGTGGTCCGGCCCGTGCCTGATCGCGCGTTCTTATGCTGTGCGCCTGTTCGTCGGTGGGTCCCGACGGGCGGCGGGAAGTGGAGCAGACATGCTGGCCAGCGGTGACGTTTTCGCCGGTTATGTCATCGAGCGGCAACTGGGTCGCGGTGGCATGGGTTCGGTCTACCTGGCGAAACATCCTCGGCTGCCGCGGATGACCGCGTTGAAGCTGCTGAACCGGGAGATGTTCTTCGACAAGGAGGTGCGGGCGCGGTTCGAACGGGAGGCGGATCTGGTCGCCCAGCTCGATCACCCGAACATCGTCACGGTCTACGACCGTGGGCTCGACGACGAACAGCTGTGGATCTCCATGCAGTTCATCGACGGTATCGACGCCGCGTCGGTGCAACCGCAGGCGCTGCCACCCGAGCGCGCCGTGCAGATCATCAAGGAAACCGCGGACGCCCTCGACTACGCGCACGGCATCGGCGTGCTGCATCGCGACGTGAAGCCCGCGAACATCCTGCTCGCCCGCTCCGGCAGCGGCCGCGGCGAGCGCGTCTACCTCACCGACTTCGGCATCGCCCGCTTCCGGGACGACACCGGCCATCTCACCCAGACCGGAACCTTCACCGCCACACTGGCTTACGCGTCGCCCGAACAGCTCACCGGCTCGTCGCTGGACCACCGCTCGGATCAGTATTCGCTGGCGTGCTCGCTGTTCTGGTTGTTCACCGGGACCGGCCCGTTCTCCGCGACCAACCCCGCGGCGGTGATCCAAGGTCACCTGCAGGGCGCGCCGCCCGCATTGAGCAGCCACCGCCAGGGCCTGCCGTATGCCCTGGACAGCGTGCTGGCCAGGGCGATGGCGAAGCGACCGGACGACAGGTACCCGAGTTGCGCCGACTTCGCCGCGGCCGCCCGGCATGCGCTCACCAATCCCAGCGCGCCGCCGATGCCGGTGATCGGTGGCCCGCGGCCGTTCACCGCGCCGCCGACCCCGGTGAGCGGACCGCGCCCGACCACCGGGCCGAGGCCGACCACCGGTCCACGGCCGACCACCGGACCGCCCACCCCGACCTCCGGCGCCCCCTACCAGGGGCCATACGGCCAGGGCCAGCCGCAGAGCGGTCCGAATTACCTTGCGGGACAATCCTTCCCGACGCCACTCCCGGCCACCCTGGTGGCCCAGCAGCACGGGGGCGGGCAGGCAGCACCGCCGACCAGCCCGTACACCGGGCCGCAATCCGGCTACAACTCCGGGCCGCAGTCCGGCTACAACTACACCCCGCCGCGGCCCATGTCCCCGGTCAGTGTCGGCGGACGACCGCCGAAGAAGTCCCATGTCGGCCTCATCATCGGCATCTGCCTCGCGGTCGTGGTGCTCATCCTGGTGACGCTCGCCATCATCGGCGCGGTCAGCGATTCCAGCTCGTCCTCGAACACCACGACAACGACCTCGGCTGGGACCGGGCCGGGCACCGCGGTCCCCGCGACCGCGGACTCGATCAGCACCGAATTCCCGCGCATGGTGCCCGCGACCAAGACCGAGCAGGTCGGCTACAACGGCGCCAAATGCTGGAATACCGACACGAGCTACACGCCGACGCCGAGCGATGGCGACCCGGAGTTCGGCGCCTGGGCCTGGCAGTGGCGCTGCTACGGCGGCGGCGACAGTTCAGATCCGCTCTACCGCATCTATGTCTACAAGTCCGCCGCCGACGCGCAGTCGGTGCTGAAGACGCTGCCGTCCAACAGCAAGTCGATGGACTCCAACGGCGGAAAGTCCTACACCAACTACAAATTCGATGCGAGCGGCCCGAAGATCGTGACCGCCTTCACCGGTGATCCGGACCGCGCCCAGTACCTGATGTTCACCGACGGCTCCGGCTCCATCGACCAGACCTTGCGCTGGTGGCGCTCGGCCCCGCTGAACTGACCCATGCTACGTAGCGGAGAGACATTCGCCAGCTACACCATCGAACGCCTGCTCGGTCGGGGCGGCATGGGATCGGTGTACCTGGCGCGGCATCCACGCCTGCCGCGGTTGACGGCGATGAAGCTGTTGAACTCGGAAGTGTTCCACGACAACCAGATCCGGACCCGGTTCGAGCGGGAGGCCGACCTGGTCGCCCGGCTCGATCATCCGAACATCGTGACCGTGTTCGACCGCGGCGTCGAGGACGAGCAGCTGTGGATCTCGATGCAGTACATCGAAGGCACCGATGCCGACGCGGTACACGCCCAGTCACTGCCGCCGGAACGTGCGGTACAGATCATCGGCGAGACGGCGAAGGCGCTCGACTTCGCCCACAGCCGCGGCGTCCTGCATCGAGATGTGAAGCCCGCCAACATCTTGCTCGAAGGCACCGGGGGCGCCGGCGAGCGCGTGTTCCTCACCGACTTCGGCATCGCCCGATTCCGTGATGAAACCGGACGGCTCACCCAGACCGGAACGTTCACCGCCACACTGGCGTACGCGTCGCCGGAGCAGCTGTCGGGCGCGCTGCTCGATCACCGCTCGGATCAATACTCGTTGGCCTGCACGCTGTTCCGGCTGCTGACCGGGACGGTGCCGTTCGAGGCCACCAACCCGGTCGCGGTGATCCAGGGACACCTGCAGGTGCCACCGCGGCCGGTCAGCCGGCTGCGGCCCGGCCTGCCGACGGCGCTGGACGCGGTGCTGGCCAAGGCCATGGCCAAGCGGGCCGACGATCGATTCGATTCCTGCGCCGAATTCGCCGGTGCCGCATGGCATGCGCTCACCACGCCGCAACAGTTCGCGCCGTTCCCGATGGCGGATCAGCCGTCCACGGTGGTGCGTCAGCCGCCAACGGTGGCGCAGCAGTACGGGCAGCGCAGCGAAAACCCCAGTCCGGATGCGTCACTCGCCGCCGATCGTGGTCGCTCTCGGTCCACTGCCATGATCGGCGGTGTGGTCGGCGTGCTGCTGGTGGTCGGGCTCATCGCCTCGATCGTCGTATTTTCGCGCAGTGGAACAGGTTCCGCCGGACCGGCCACGACCAGCACAGCGCCGACCAGCACAGCAGGCACCACGTCGCGCACCGGCATCACGCCGATCACCAAGCCGTCGACCGCACCGCGGCCGACGCCCGACCGAAACCAGGTCAGTGCGAACGCCGCGGCACTGAGCAGCGAGTTCTCCGCCATGCTGCCGGCAACCACGCCCGGCCAGACGGTTCAGGCCGGAACTGGCTACAACAAGGCGGGTTGCTTCTCCTACGCTCCCGGCTCGGCGCCCCCGCTCAACAACGACGATCCACCCCTCGGCGACTGGCTGGTGCTGTGGCGATGCTTCGGCGGTCCGAACAAGGCGTCCTTCTCGTTCTACCTGTACAACTCCCCCGCTGAGGTCCGATCCACGCTCGACGGCCTACCCGCCAACGACAAGATCGTGGTGGGCAAAAACGGCCACAACTACACCAACTACAAGCTGCGCGACAGCGATGAACAGCGCCCGCGCATGGTCACCGAGTTCACCGAGCACCCGCAACGCGCCGCCATGCTCATGTACAGCGTCGGCTTCATCGCCACCGAGGCCGACTTCATGGAATGGTGGGTCGCCGCCCCGCTGAACTGAGTTCGCACGGGCGGCGGAACACGAAGTCGGCTAACTGAATTCGTGGTGCACGAATTCGTGTGTCGGATGGAAGCCGATGGCCTGGTATATCTTGCCCGCGGTGCGGTTGGCCGTGTCGGCGAAGAGGCAGACGTCCAAACTCTCGGCCCGCAGGACCTGCGCGATGTGGGCGGTGACGGCGCTGGCGTAGCCGTGGCCGCGCTGCTGCGGCGGGGTGTAGACGAGGCCGATGCGAGACCAGCCCTGGACCGGGATCTGGTGGGCGGCAAAACTTACCGGCCGGCCGTCGCGCTCCCAGAACCAGATCATGCCTGCGGCGACCCGTCTACCGAGGGCCGCCTTGTCCAGTGCGACGGCGGGGATCCCCGCATCGTCGTGCATGGCCGCAGCCCATTCGAGGCACAGCGGCAGCTCGGATTCGGTTGCCCGGCGCGCTGTTCCGGGGACATCGGGGATGCGCAGTGCGCCGAGGCGGTACAGCCGGCTGCTGAAGGACGGCCGGAAGCCGACGCCGAATCGGTCGCTCCAGCGTTGCGCGAAGGCCGTCGCGTCGGCGACGAGTCCTTCGACACCGGTGCTTTCCGGCACCACCTCCGCCAGCGCGTCGGCCACCGCGCCCGCGCTGCCCTGGGGCAGCTCACCGAGATACACGTCCCAGCGTTTCGCCCGCATGGCGACGCCGACCACGGTGGCATCGTCGGCGTACACCGATAGGAACTGCGCGGCTCGGTCGGGGGTCTGGATGCCCTCGACCTGATTCGCGATGCTCGTGGTGATCACGGTGTGCCGCAGCGGATCACGGAGCAGGAACGACTCGGTGCGCGAGCGGAACTCGGCCGCATCCGTGGTGATCTCGATCCTCATGATCTTCACGGTAGGCGGCGAAACCGTTGCGCGCCCGAATTTTTCGGTGACCAGCCACGATCACTCGGCGACCGACCGACCAGTTGCCCGGTCCGGTCGCGGTGTCAGTGGGGTTCGGCGTCAATCCGTTTCGTTGCCGCCGCTGCCACCTGTGCGGAGTTTGAGCAGGATCAACCCTGCGGTGCACGCGAGAATCAGTCCGGCGACGGTGATTTCGACGTGTAAGCCGGCGATGCCGAGGACAGCCCCGACGATGCCACCGACGAAGAAAAGCCAGGCGAATATCCGCGAAATGATCGTGGACAGCGAGCGCGCTGACTTGTTCGACACGAGATGCTGCGTAGTAGCCGACACCGCATCCTTGGCGGCTGCGGACGACTCCCGCTGCGACGCTGTCGAGTAAGCTCCCATCATCTACTCCTCGATGACGCCGATCAGAGAACCAATGCCGCGTTCATCACACAACGCTTCTCTCATCTGGGTACAGGCGTCTCACGCGTAACTTTGCTCACACGCTACGACCATGCCCGGCCGTATGACAGCGACACGTGCCCCCGACACGCCGAAGAGATCAATTCGATATCTGAATTAAGAGTGTTTAAAACGATACACTTCGACGCACCGTTGGCGACCGTTTCGTCTGGCCGCGTGGACCGCGCTCGAGTAAGGTGATGCCGACTCGAACCGCAGCAGGAGTGATCACCGATGGAGAGCACCAGGACCAAGATCGCAGGTCCGGCGATCGCCGCAGGGGCGATCTCCGTCGGGCTCGTCCTTATCGGCGCCTGCGGAATCGGCAAGCAGGACACCTATGTCGCGCCCCCGCCGTTGCAGTCGGACCCGAACGTCGCGCCCGTCGCGCACGAGGGGCCGAGCGTGACGATGCCGAAGGTGGCGATTCCGCCGTCGCCGACCTGGCAGATCGCGCCCTACCAGGCACCGCACGCGTCGCCGTTCACCGGCTTCAGCACCACGACACCGGGCGAGACGCCGCCACCGGAAGAGGCACCGGGCGCTTTGCCGAACGGGAACCCGCCGCACGAGCGCCCCTCCGAGGATGCCCGACCCACGACCGAGGCGCCGACCACGACCGAAGCCCCCACGACGCGGCCGACCACCACTCGGCCGACGACAACGCGGCCGCGACCGACCACGACGACGCCGGACGAGCCGACAACGCATCCGTACGGCAGCCAGTCGACCGACGACGAGTAACCCGCGGTGGTGCGCGGATCACGCACCACCGCAAGGGTTTACAGCTCGGGCAGCCCGTACTCGCCGACCTTCGCGCTGAGCACCCGCAGGTGCTCGAGCCCGCCGCCGAACGTGCGCTCGATCGCGGTCAGCCTGGCCACGTAGTGACTGACCGGGTACTCCGCGGTAACGCCGATGCCGCCGTGCATCTGGATGGCTTCCTGACCGATGTGCCGCGCCGAGCGGCCGACCTGGAGCCGGGCCCGCGACGCGACCTGGGGATCGATCGCCTCGTCGGCGACCGCAGCGGTGGCATAGAGGCTCATACTGCGCGCCAGCTCCAGCGAGACGTACATGTCGGCGGCCCGGTGCGTGAGCGCCTGGAACTTCGACAGGGTGACCCCGAACTGCTTGCGCTGCTTCAGGTAATCGGTGGTCAACCGCAGCGCCTCCTCCATCGCACCGATGGATTCCGCGCACAGGCTGGCCTGCGCCTGCACCAGCGCCGTCTGAATCGCTTCGGCCGCATCGACACCGCCGCTGAGCAGTTCGGCGGCGGCCTGCTCGAATTCGAGCTGTGCGCCGCGCTGCCCGTCCACCGTGCGGTAGGACTTGCGGGTCACGCCGGTGGCGTCGGCCGCGACCAGGAACAGTCCGGTGCCGCCGCCGGGCAGCTGCGCGCTGACCACCAGTTCGTCGGCGCAATCGCCATGTATGACCGGGTTCTTGATGCCGGTCAGCGCGTATGAATCACCTTGCGGCACAGCCGTCGTGGCGAGTTCGGTGGACGGCCAGCGCACACCGGGCTCGCCGTGCGCGAAGGCGAGCAGCTTGTTGCCCGCCGCCACCTCGGGCAGTACCCGCTGCCGCTGTTCGGTGCTGCCCGCGAGGGCGATCAGCGCGCCGGGCAGCAGCACCGCGTCCAGGATCGGCTCCGGCGCCAGCCTGCGCCCCACCTCCTGTAGCACGACCATCGTCTCCACCGGACCGGCGCCGACGCCGCCGTCCTCCTCGGTGAAAGTCAGTCCGAGCACACCGAGTTCGGCGAGCTGTTGCCACACCTCGCGGCTCCAGCCGAGCTCGGTGTCGGTGACCTTCAGCCTGGTCTCGGGGTCGTAGTTGCGCGCGAGCAGGTCACGTACCGTGTCCCGCAGCATTTCCTGTTCATCGGTGAGATCGAAATCCATGGCGGCGCCTCACAATCCGAGGATCGTGGAGGCGATGATGGTGCGCTGCACCTCGCTGGAGCCTCCGTAGATGGTTGTCTTGCGGTAGTTCAGGTAGCTGGGACCGCTGCGCTGTGCCCAACCGGGCGAGGCGATCTCGCCGGCGCCGACCGGGAGCATGTCCGGGCCCGCGATGTCGACCAGCAGCTCGGTGGCGGCCTGCTGCAGCTCCGAGCCGCGCAGCTTCAGCACCGAGGACGCCGGATTCGGCTTGCCGTCCGAGGAATTCGAGACCACGCGCAGCTGGGTGAGTTCCAGCGCGAGCAGCTCGTTCTCCAGTTCGGCGACCCGCGCCGCGAACAGCGGATCGGTCAGCAGCGTGCCCTCACCCGACTTCGTCTGCGCCGCATATTCTTTCGCGATGCCGAGCTTCACCTTGGTGCGGCCGACGCCGGTGATGCCGGTGCGCTCGTTGCCGAGCAGGAACTTGGCGTAGGTCCAGCCCATGTTCTCCTCGCCGACCAGCTGATCGGCCGGGACGCGGACGTTCTCGAAGAACACCTCGTTCACCTCGTAGCCGCCGTCGATCAGCTTGATCGGGCGGATGGTGACGCCGGGCGATTTCACGTCGAACAGCAGGAACGAGATGCCCGCCTGCTTCTTCGCCGCGCTCGGGTCGGTGCGCACCAGGCAGAAGATCCAGTCCGCGTACTGGGCCAGCGTGGTCCAGATCTTCTGGCCGTTGACGATGTAGGAGTCGCCGTCGCGCACCGCGGTGGTGCGCAGCGAGGCCAGGTCCGAGCCCGCGTCGGGCTCGGAAAAGCCTTGGCACCACCAGATGTCGAGCGCGGCGGTGGGCGGCAGGAAGCGCTGCTTGAGCTCCTGCGAGCCGAAGTGCGCGATCACCGGGCCGACCATCTGCGCGTTGAACGTCAGCGGGTCCGGCACCGAGGCGAGCTGCATCTCGTCCTGCCAGATGTGGCGCTGCATCGGAGTCCAGTCCTTGCCACCCCACTCGACCGGCCAGTTCGGCACCGCGAGGCCGTTGTCGTTCAGCGCCTTGTGCGAGCGGACGATGTCGTCGCGGGACAGCTCCTGGCCGTACTTGAAGCGCTCACGGATCTCGGCGGGGATCTCGGTCCGGTAGATGTTTCGCAGTTCGTCGCGGAACGCGACTTCGTCTGGGGACAGGCTTATTTTCATACGCAGCTCCGTCTGTGTCTCGTAACGTCCGAGTCCAACCTACCCTTGAGTAATCCTCTACTGTCGAGTGGATCACACCTGAAGGACACGCTTGCGGGCGTCAACACTGGGTGAACAGCGGCGCTACCTGGGCGGTATTCCTGACGAACTGGTACGTTGCTGCACGTGGGTTGGGGACCCCGAGACTTTGCGTATCGAGGAGTTCGAGTGAACGGCAGGACCATCGCACGCGCCGCATCGGCCGTGACAGCTCTCGGCATCGGCGCGGCGCTGACCATCGGTGGTACGGCCACCGCCGATCCGGAACCGTCGCCGCTGGACACCGGGCTGGCCCACCTCACCGAGACCGCAGGCCCCGACCCGACCGTGCAGGCGGGTGTCGGCGCGCTGACCGAGTACACCAAGCTCGCCGATGTGGCCGGACTGCGCCACGTCACCAGCGCCTTCACCCCGTTCGCCTACGCCGCACCCACTTTCGGCTGCGGCAGCATCGGGCCGGTCACCACCATCATCGCCGCCGCGACCACCGACGGGGTCGGCAACAGCCAGGACCTCAATGTCGCGCCGGGCACCCTGCGATTCAGCGCGACGCCCGCGCACACCGGCACGCCGCTGGCCTCGGGCCTCGTGGTGGCCTGGGTGAACATCAACAACGGCGCCAGCGGGATCGATCCGCTCGACGACCTCACCGAGTACGGCCTTCCGTCGCTGTCCAAGACGGTGAACAGCGGACCCGGCACGGTGATCGCCTCGATGTGGGGCATCATCGACTACCCGTTCGCGCACTGCTTGATGACGCCGACCGTCGGCACCTTCATGGTGCCGGACCAGCCGGTGATCCAGCCGAAGCCGTCGAACACCAACGCCCCGGGACTGGTCACGCCGGGCCCCAACGGGACCGAGATCGGCCCGGAGGCCGCGCCGCCCGTCGAGCAGAAGCCCGCGCCCGCTGCTCCGGCGCCCGCCTCCGCGCCCGCTCCCCCGGCACCCGAGGCTGCTCCGGCGCCCGCCCCAGCCCCGCCCGCGGCGCCGACGCCGACCACCCCCAGCGCGCCTGCCGGTGCGGCGGTGCACGGCGAGTTCAGCAAGCCTGCCAACTGATACGACGGCACCGCCACGGATGGCGGTGCCGCGCAGTCCGATTCAGCTGACCTTCGCGAAGAAGGCGCGGATGTCGGCGACGTGCAGCTCCGGAAGTTCCATCGGGACGAAGTGATTGCCGGTGTTGCCCTCCGGCCAGTGCGCGATGTCGTTGTCGCGCTGGGCAAGTCGCAGCATCAGCGACGAACCCCCGCCGTAAACGCCCGTCGGCACCAGCTTTTGGCCCTTGGGCCAGGCAAAACCGTTGTCGCCGAGGCCGTTGTACATCGGCCAGGATGAGCTGGCGGCCGTATTGGTGAACCAGTACAGGCTGATGTTCGTCAGCAGATGATCCCGGTCGATGACGTCCTCGGCCTGGTCGGCGAGCGGCGCGAATTCGTTGAACTTGTGCATCAGCCAACCGAGCAGCCCGACCGGTGAGTCGGTCCAGGCGTGCGCGAAGGTCTGCGGCGCGGCGTGCAACAGGACGTGGTGGTTCAGGCCGGTCATCCACTTCTGCATCAGGTCCCATTCGGCGCGCTCATCCGGGCTCATGGTCGGCACGTCGGCCGCGGTCGGCATGCCGATGCCGCCGTCGATGTGTACGCCGATCACCCGATCCGGCGCCGCGATCGCCAGCTCGGGCGCGACGTACGCGCCGAGATCGCCGCCCTGGGCCCCGAAACGCCGGTAGCCGAGCCGAGTCATCAGCTCGAGCCACATCTCGGCCACCCGGCCCGGCGTCATCCCCACTTCGTGCGGTCCCGCCGAAAACGCGAAGCCCGGCACCGACGGCACCACGACGTGGAAGGCCTGCGCCGGGTCAAGACCGTGCTTGCGCGGATCGCTGAGCAGGCCAATGGTTTTGCTGAATTCGACGAAGGTGTTCGGCCAGCCGTGGGTCAGGATCAGCGGCACCGCGTCCGGCTCGGGCGAGCGCACATGCACGAAATGCACGTCGAGGCCGTCGATTTCGGTGATGAACTGTGGAAACTCGTTCAGCGCCGCTTCCTGTGCGCGCCAGTCGAATTCGGTCCGCCAGTAGTCGGCCAGCTCTTGCAGGTAGGCGACCGGTACGCCGCGGTCCCGACCCGAACCGGGCAGCTGCGCCGACCAGCGGGTGCGGCGCAACCGGTCGTTCAGATCGTCCAGGTCGGCCTGCGCGATGTCGATGCGGAACGGGCGAACTGCGGTGCGGTTGTCGGTCATCGGTGCTGCTCCTTGCCGGTCGGTCTCGCGATCTGGGCACCACGTTAGAAGTCATGTAGGACCATCTATGTCCTAGTTTTCTGGGACCCTCGAATTCATGAACAACACCCCCGCCCGGCTGCTGCGCCTGCTGTCGCTACTGCAGACCCCGCGCGACTGGCCGGGCAGCGAACTGGCCGAACGGCTCGGCGTCACCGACCGCACGGTGCGCCGCGATATCGACCGGCTGCGTGAGCTGGGCTATCCGGTGGACGCGACGATGGGCGCGGCGGGCGGCTATCGACTGGCGGCGGGGTCCGCGCTGCCGCCGCTGCTGGTCGAGGACGACGAGGCGGTCGCCATCGCGGTGGGCCTGCGGGCCGCCGCGGGTTATGCGGTCGCGGGCATCGAGGAGGCGTCGGTGCGCGCGCTCACCAAGCTGGAGCAAGTGCTGCCTGCGAAGCTGCGCCGCAGGGTGCGCGTGCTCGGCACCGCGCTGGCGCTGCCCACCGATACCGGTCCGCTGGTGGATCCGGAGGTGCTGACGGCGCTGGCCGCTGCCGTGACCAACAGGGAGCGGGTGCGTTTCACGTATCGCGACGGTGGTGGCGCGGAATCGCGGCGGCACGCCGAACCGGTCGGACTCGTTCCGTCACGGCGTCGCTGGTACCTCGTCGGCTTCGACATCGACCGAGATGACTGGCGCATCTACCGGGTTGATCGCATCGAGCGACCACAGCCGACCGCCGCCCGGTTCACCCCGCGCGAACTACCTGCCGCCGATCCCGCCGCATTTGTGGCCGGGCACCGAACCAACTGGGGCACGCCGACTTTCCGTCTGTCGATCACCATTCACGCACCCGCACAACGGATCACCGGCCGACTGGGCGATCAACCAGGCGACATCATCGCGATCGATGAGATCACCTGTCGCCTGGACACTCTCCGCGACGACTCCCCGGAATGGTTGGCGCATCGACTGATTGCCCTCGGCGTCGATTTCGAGGTGCGCGAACCGCCGGAGCTGATCCGACAGCTGCGCACGGTGACCGCGCGCATCGACCGCGCTATCGGCGGCCCGCTTCGAGCTGACGCTCAGCGCGGCAACTGAATTCGCAGGACCGCACCGTTCTCGGTACCCGCGATCAGTTGATCGGGCTGCCCCGGCGTGGCGACGACCGAGGTCAACGGCTCACCGCTCAGCACGGCACAGGCCGCGCCGGTAGTCGGGTCGACGCGCACGAGTTGGCCGAAAACTGTGGTCACATACAGGATTCCGGACGAATCGACGAGAAGATCATCGGTGAAATCCGGAATACCGGGCAGCGGCGAAGCGACGTCCGCGACAACGGAGGTGGCGCCGGGAGCATCGATCGGGACGCGCAGAATCCGGCCGAGCGGGCCGCCATTGGAGGTGACATAGAGCATGCGGCCGCGCACGACGACACCGTTCGCGCTTCCCTTGGGGGCCTGGTCGGTCCACGCGGTGTCGATGGTGCCGTCCGGGCGCACCCGGATTACGCCGGACAACGACGCACCGAGGTAGAGATAGCCGTCCGCGTCGAACGCGGCGCCGTTGGGCATGGTTCGCACGCCGGAGACGAAGACCTCGGGCTTCGGGTCGGCCGCCGTCGGGTCGAAACGGACCACGCCACCGGGACTGACCAGGCTGGTCGGTGTGTCCCCGTAGACGACATAGAGCAAGCCATCCGGACCACTGCGCACGGCACCGGGGAAGTCGACCGGGACGGTCGCGGTCAGCGCACCGGAACGGTCATAGCGCTGCACCACATTGCGGTACACCCGCGAGACCCACAGGTTGCCCGCGGCGTCGTAGCCGACGTTCTCCGACCAGTCGAGCATCGGCACGCCGACGGGCACCGCGGTCGCGGCGAGCGCGGCGAGCGCGGCGAGCGCGGGCGCGCACGCGGCGACCGGCTGCGCGGCGGTCGGGTCCGCGGCGGTCGGGTCCGCGGCGGCGACCGGTGCGGTGCACGCCAGGGCGATCAGGGCGGCGGGCCACAGCAACGAGCCTGGGCGACGGAGTCTTCTCAACGGGCACCTCGGTCTCTGCAAGCCGATAGAGCAATCGGCTGGGAGTCTAGCCACCTGAACAGAAGAGGTCCGTGCTCACACCGGGCCTGGCCGGGGCGAAGACGCGCGGCGGCCGACTGGAGACATCGTGAAGTCCCATGAGCGACAAAATCTTTGGCAAGATCAGGGGATGCCATTTTTCGACGGCGAGCGCGGCCGGATGCATTATCGGCGGTGGCCGATCGAAAACAGCGTTGCGACAGTGCTGCTGCTGCCCGGAATAGGTCAGCACAGCGGCCACTACCACCGGTTCGCCAGGACGCTGAAGACCGCAGGCATCGAAACGTGGGCGCTCGACACCTCGGGGCAGGGACTCAGCGAGGGCGACCACGGCAATCCGGGCACGCTGGTGGAGTTGGTGGCGGACGCGGTGCGGCTGTTCGACCTCGCGCGCGCCACGGTGCCTGCACCGCCGTTGGTCCTGATGGGTCATTCACTCGGCGCGGTCACCGTGCTCGCCCTGTTCGGCGCCGCGGAACCGGAAGCGGGCGCGGCGGCCGCGGATACCACCGCGTTGGAGCGCGCCTACCCGCTGCGGCCCGCCATTCCGGCCGACGCGGTGACCGGTCTGGTGCTGTCCGGCGTCTCGAAGCGGGCGCTTGGTGGGGGCACGCCCGGCGCGCTGGGAACACCACTGCCGCGCGACCTTCCGATCCTCGCGGTGCACGGCGTCGAGGATCGGCGAGCGCCGATTGATGCGGTCAGGGTATGGACTCAGCGCCACGAATCGGTAGATTTACGCGAGTACGCCGATGCCGGGCATGATCTGCTGCACGAGCCGGTGCACGCGCGGGTCGCTGCCGACATCGCGGACTGGATGCAGGGTGTCGTCGTGGGGTTGGCACGGCGCCCGTGAGCTGAGCCTCGCTCAGAGATGAGGAAGGGGGACGTCAGGTGCCATCTAACGAGAACGCCAATGGGGTCGGAAGCCCGGATCTGTCGGAATTCACGGCGCCCGGTGTCAGTGCCGCGGGGCTACACACCGCGGTCAACGACGGCGAGCTGTGGATCGACCGCGTGCTCGTCGCGAGCGGGGTGCACGAACGATGCGCGCGCCGCTACGAGCAACTGGCCAATCAGATCGAGGATCAGATCCGGTCGCTCAACGCCGCCTCCGCGCTGCCCGGGTTCGGCGGGTTCGCCTCCGGCGACGCGCTGCGCGCCGGCTTCGAGACGAAGGCGCACGGCGCGCTCACCCGACTGTGGGAATACGCCGAAGCCGCCAGGGAACTCGCGCTGACCTTCCGGGCCGCAGGCGCGGCCTACCATCGCGCCGACCACGTGCTCGCCTCGGCCGTCGGCCGGATCGACGCGGACGGAGCAGCCCATGCGTAAGTTGCCGCACACACCCGAGCGGACGCTCAGCAGGCGCAACGACCCGCCGTACGCGCCGACCGTCGAGGTCTTCGACAACCTGACCCATCAGGAGATCCACGAGAAGGTTCAACTGATGAAGCCCGCCGTGCTCACCGGCGGGCAGCAGGCCTGGGGTGCCGCGGCGGCCGGGCTGGCCGACGCGGTCGCGCAGGCGCACATCGAGATTCGCGCGGCCATCGCCGACGGGTGGCGCGGCAGCGCGGCCCAGCGCGCCGCCGCGGCCGTGCAGGGCTTCGAGCAGACCGGTCAGGATCTCGCCGACGTGCTGGCCGTCGTCTCGCAGCGGCTCGGGCAGGCGGGCGACGCGGCCGAGGCCTTGCGGGCCGCGGTATCCGCACCGTCCGGGAAGACGCCCGATCTGGGTGCCGCGCTGCTGGATCCGACGCAGGCCACCAGCAATGTCGCCGATCAGAAGACGACCGAGCACACGCGTCAGGACATCGTGCGCTCGATGAACGACATCTACACCGGCGTGTTCATCCCGACCGGCAACGACGTGCCCGCATTCCTGGACGAGCAGTTCGGTGACGCGCCGACCACGCCGAGCGGTGCACCGGTCAGCAAGGCGACCGGGTCCGGCGTCGACGCGGGAACCCCTGTCGTGCAACAGGTTCCGCTGAACACCTCGTCGATCGCGACGCAGCCCGCCGAGGCACCGACTGCGGACGCACCGGTCGGGGAGCAGGTCGCGGCCGAGCAGCACCAAGACGAAACCACACCCGCGGCAACGGTCGCCGCTGCCAGTGGAGCCACCGACGCGGGCGCGGGAAGTCCTGCCGCACCTGCCGCAACCCGAGTGACGGCGGCCGCAACGGATACGCCACTGTCCTTGGCACCGGCCGCGACCAGGCTGCGCACCGCGCCCGCCGCCACTGCGGCCGCGACACCGAGCACCACCGCCGCGTCGGCTCATCAGGTCGTTGTCCCGACCACACCGGGCACCGCGAGCGCGACCACCGACGAGCAGCGCAAGCGCGACGAACGACGCGGTGGCAGCAGCGGTACCAGTAGCAACGATGCGGTCAGTGGCCTCGGCGCGGGTGCGATGGGCGGCCTGATGGGTGGGGCGATGGTCGCAGGTGACGCACCACGCCAAGGATCCAGCGTCGCCGCGAACGCCGCCAACGCCGGCGCACGCGCCGCGCGCTTCGACGAGGAGGACGAGGACGACTTCCACTTCGACGACCTCCCGACCTACCTCGAACCGTCCGACGACAACGGCGAGCTGATCGGCGCCATCGATCCGACCACGCCGCCGGTGCTCGGCGAGTGGACCGAGCTGGAGTGAATTGGACGCTGACGCCGGACCAGTTCGCGCTGGCCTGGGCGCGCACCGACGGCGACCGGATTCCGTATCCGCTGGCCGTCCGATTATCCGCGCGCGACACCGCTGAGCGGGACACCCAACTACCGGCCTTACAGAGTTGGTGCGATCGGGTGCTCGATGCCGACCTCGAAGCGGCGCTGCGCGTGCTCGGCGCGCCGGAGCTGCGGATCGAGGTGTTCGGCGAGCGCGACGGCGCGCCGGGCTCGGACGCGGTCCGGCCGGTGCGGGTGCTCGGCGCCGCGGCGGGCAATGTCGCGGTGGTGGCCGCGCAGCGACCCGGCGCGACCGCGGATCGTGGCGGTGACATCCGGTTGTTCGTCGGCAGTGTGAAAAGCCTGACCGCCCGGGTCGTTTCGATGCTGCCGGAGCGGACGCCGGGCACCACGCCGCGATTGACCGCGCCGCTGGCCAGGGTCGGCGAGGACAGCCGCGATCTGGTCACCGTTCCGGTCGCGGGGCCGACGGTGCCGAGCCGCATCCGCAGAATGCTGCGGCAGCCGCGCGACGGCATCGGTCAGATCGTGGTGTCCGCCCGGCGCGGCGAGGGTGAACTGCGTCCGTTCGGGGTGCTCTGCTGGATCGATGTGGTCGACGACGGTCGCTACTCGGTGCGCACCGGCACCGATGTCGACATCGTTCCGGTGACCGCGCACGGTTTCATCGCACAGCTGCGCCCGATGGTCACCGCGGCCGAACGGGCCAGCGCCTACGCCGACCGCTGGTGAAATTCACCAACAGACAACTGATTTCGTAAGTACATGGGTAACTCGTCGGGTACGCCCAGATCTGAGCCGCCCACACGACCGCCGGCCCGGAGCGATACTGCCGCGGCATTTACGACCGGCAAAAGGCGCGGAGAGGCGGGGGAGCGACGTCCGGGTCGAGGCGGGCGCCTCGATCTGGTACGGCGCGGTGCTTCGCGCGGACCTGGCGCCGATCATCATTCGCGAACGCGCCAATATTCAGGACAACGCCGTGCTGCACGTGCCGCCGGTTGTGCCGATGGAGATCGGGCCGGGCGCGACGATCGCACACAGTGTGGTGTTCCACGGTGCGTCCGTCGGCGCGGAAGCCATTGTGGGCAACGGAACTACGGTGCTCGATATGGCGAAAATCGGTGCGGGAACGATGATTGCCGCCCACTCGCTGGTCCAGCCCGGCACCGAAATCCCCGACGGTGTCCTCGCCGCGGGCTCCCCCGCAGTAGTGAAGCGTCCCATCGAAGGCACCCCCGCCGAGTCGTGGATCAAGCTCAACCCCGGCTTCTACGCCGAACTCGCGCAACGCCACCGCACGGGGATCACCGAGGTCTAGACGCACGCCCTCCGATTTGGTGCACCTGGAATCGCATGCGATTTCCGGTGCGGCAAATCAGGAGACGTGCGTGGTGAGGTCAAGTGAGGAGGGTGGTCACTTCTTCGTCTGCTAGTTGGTGGAAGTCCTCGTAGGCGGTACCTACTCCGCCCAGGGTGCGCGGGACCAGCGGGCACACAACCTGGTCTGCTTCCGCGGCGACTCTGCGCAACGCCTCCGCTGAGGAAACCGGTACGGCCACCACGATCTGGGCAGGCTGGTGCAGGCGGGCGACGCGGCAGGCGACCACCACGGTCGCGCCGGTTGCCATACCGTCGTCGACGATCACCACGGTGCGCCCATCCAACGGAATCGGTTTCGCCTCGCCGCGCCACACCGTCCGGCGCCGATCCAACTCCACCCGCTCGCTGTCCTCGATCGCGGCGAACTCCTGCGCGCTGATCCCGATGTGCGACAACACATCCGAGTTGAGCACCCGCACACCGTCCTCGCCGATGGCACCCATCGCCAGCTCCGGCTGCCACGGCACACCGAGCTTGCGGACCAGCAGAATGTCGAGGTCACCACCGATGATCTCGCGCACCCCGGCGGCCACCGGAACCCCGCCGCGCGGCAGACCGAGCAGCAGCGGATATGCCGCGCGCAGGTCCTCCAGATGTGTAGCGAGCGCGCGACCGGCCGATGTCCGATCTGTGTAGATCATCCAGCAAAACGCTACTCCGCGGCCCGCTGGGCGATCGCGAATCGCCGCAACTCGAGGCTCGGATTAGTAGTACGGACCTCGGCCAGATGAACGAGGTCGATGCTTGCGGTCAACACGCCCGCTTCGTCGCCGAGTTCAGCCAGCACCGCACCGGTCGGATCGATGATCATCGACGCGCCCGCGCCACGCGGCGCGGCCTGATCGGCGGCGGCCACATAAACGGTGTTCTCGATGGCCCGCGCACGCAGCAACGTCGTCCACTGATCGACCTTGGCCGGACCGGGTATCCACTGGGCGGGCAGCACCAGCACCTGGGCGCCCGCGGTGGCCACCCGGCGGATGCCTTCCGGGAAGCGCAGATCGAAACAGGTCTGCAAGCCGAATGTCACGTCCGCCACACCGAAGACGGCCGGCGCCTCGATCGCGCCCGCCTCGACCACCTCCGATTCGAGGAAGCCGAAGGCGTCGTAGAGATGCACCTTCCGATACTTCGTGACGAGCGTTCCGTCGGGCCCGAGCACCACGAGGGTGTTGTGGATCCGGCTACCGCCCGGCGCGACCTGCTCCACCATTCCGGCGACCAGATGCACGCCGAATTCGCGGGCGATCTCGCCGAGTCCGGTGACGAACGGCCCGGTCAGAGGTTCGGCGACGGCCACGACACGCTCATCGAGCCGAGTGACGGCAAACATCGAGTATTCCGGCGCGACCACCACTCGCGCGCCCCGATCGCGGGCCGCGCGCACGTGCTCGCGCAGTGCGGAAAGGTTGGCGGACGGATCGGTGCCGGGGGCGAACTGGACGACCGCAACGTCCAGCTGGTTCGGGCCTGGGGTCTGATTCGTTTCGGAGCTATCCAGTTGCATACGTCTCACCGTATTGGGGCGGTGGCCGGGCAGGCCAGCACGAGGCAGTAAACTCCTGGTCAATGAGTACCAATCAGGTCGACAGCGTTCCTGGCGACAACGACAGGGACAACGACGGCCCGACCTTCGCCGATCTCGGGATCGATGACCGCATTCTCGCGGCCATCGCCGATGTGGGCTATGAGTCGCCGTCGCCGATCCAGGCTGCGACGATTCCGCCACTGCTCAGCGGCGCCGATGTGGTCGGCCTCGCGCAGACCGGCACCGGCAAGACCGCGGCGTTCGCGATCCCGATATTGATGGGTCTCGAAACCTCCGGCAAACTCCCGCAGGCCCTGGTGCTCGCGCCGACCCGCGAGCTCGCGATCCAGGTGGCCGAGGCGTTCGGCCGCTACGCCACGCACATCCCCGGGTTGCATGTGCTGCCGATCTACGGCGGCCAGGCCTACGGTGTGCAGCTGTCCGGCCTGCGCCGCGGCGCGCACGTGGTGGTCGGCACGCCCGGCCGGGTGATCGATCACCTGGAGAAGGGCACGCTCGACCTGTCGCAGCTGAAGTACCTGGTGCTGGACGAGGCCGACGAGATGCTGAAGATGGGCTTCCAGGAGGACGTCGAGCGCATCCTCAAGGACACGCCGTCCACCAAGCAGGTCGCGCTGTTCTCCGCGACCATGCCCGCGGCCATCCGCAAGATCTCCAAGCAGTACCTGAACAACCCGGTCGAGATCACCGTCAAGTCGAAGACCTCCACCGCGACGAACATCACCCAGCGCTGGGTGCAGGTCTCGCATCAGCGCAAGCTGGACGCGCTGACCAGGGTGCTCGAGGTCGAGTCGTTCGAGGCGATGATCATCTTCGTGCGCACCAAGCAGGCCACCGAGGAGCTGGCCGAAAAGCTGCGCGCCAGGGGCTTTTCCGCGGCCGCGATCAACGGTGACATCGCGCAGAACCAGCGTGAGCGCACCATCGGCCAGCTCAAGTCCGGTTCGCTGGACATCCTGGTCGCCACCGACGTCGCCGCGCGCGGCCTGGACGTGGACCGCATCTCGCACGTGGTCAACTACGACATCCCGCACGACACCGAGTCCTACGTGCACCGCATCGGCCGCACCGGCCGGGCCGGGCGCAGCGGCGAGGCCCTGCTGTTCGTCGCGCCGCGCGAACGCCACCTGCTCAAGTCGATCGAGCGGGCCACCAGGCATCCGCTGGAGGAGATGCAGCTGCCCAGCGTCGACGACGTCAACGCGCAGCGCGTCGCCAAGTTCGGCGACAACATCACCGAGAGCCTGACCTCGTCGAACCTGGCGCTGTTCCGCAGGCTCATCGAGGATTACGAACGCGAGCACGACATTCCGCTCGTCGACATCGCGGCGGCGCTGGCCGTGCTGTCGCGCGACGGCGACAACTTCCTGATGCAGCCCGAGCCGCCGGAGCCGGTGCGCGAACGCCGGGAACGCCCGGATCGCCCGCGCCGCTTCGAAGGTGACGACGATCGGTCCGGATTCGGTCAGCACAGTCGGGCCAACGGCACCGAGCTGGCGACCTACCGGATCAGCGTCGGCAAGCGGCACCGCGTGGTGCCGGGCGCGATCGTCGGCGCCATCGCCAACGAGGGTGGCCTGCGCCGCAGCGACTTCGGGCACATCAGCATCCGGCCCGACCACAGCCTGGTCGAGCTGCCCGCGGACCTACCCCCGGAGACGCTGGAAGCGTTGCGTCGCACCAGGATCAGCGGCGTGCTCATCCAGCTGACGCCCGATCAGGGTCCGCCGGGACAGCGCTCGTTCACCCGCGGCCCGCGCCGCGAGGGCGCGCCGGCGAAGCGGCCGCCGGAACGGCGTAAGCCGCGCTCCTGAGGCGGGCAGGGTCCACCGAGATCAAGCGCGCTAGCTAGAGTGTTGCCGTCCGTGCGTAATTAGTGCCGACGGCAGCGGGTGTCCCGCGAAAACTCGAGACGTGATGAGCGACAATGGCGCAGCCTGCTCATCGATGCCGACCGGGTGCGGGTGTCCCGCAGCGACCCGAGGCGTCGATGGGCGACAATTGCGCAGCCCGTTCATCGTCGCCGACCGGGTGCGGGTGTCCCGCAAGACACAGGAGGGCCGCGTTTGTTCGTGTTCGGTGATCGTGTCGTCTGCTCCGCCGTCGACCTCGTGCGCGCGGCGCGCTGTGAATTCGCGCTGCTTCGCGCCCTCGACACCGAACTCGGCACCGTCGCGGCCGATCCGGAAACCACCGCCGAATGGGCGCCGACGCCGCGCACCTGGTTCGACGACTCGCGGGATCGCAGGCTCAGCGACTTCCGCGACCGGTTCGGCAGCTCGATGGTGGAGATCCAACGCCCGCAGCACAAGTCGGACAGTCCGGAGACGCTGATCGCCGCGTTGACGGCCGCGCACGCGGCGACCGTCGCCGCGCTGCGGGCCGGAGTGCACGTGATCCACGGCGCCACCTTCTTCGACGGCGCCTTCGACTGTTCCTGCGATTTCCTGGTGCGGGCGGGTCATCGGGTGCGCTACACCGTGCACGGCACCGCGCACAGCAAAGCCGACCGGGTCGGCACCGCACTGGAACTCGCCGCCTGTGCTGACGCGGTGGACCACAGCGGATCGTTGACCGGCCCGCTGATCCGGCTGCATCTCGGCGAGGACAACACCGCCTACGCGCTGAGCGATCAGATCCCGGTGTACCGATCCCGCAGGCGCAGAGTCGAACACATCCTGGACGAGAAGCTGAGCGAGCTGCTACCCGTGCAGTGGGGTGATCCCCGGTATCTCGCCTGCGGGCGGTGCGGGACCTGCACGACGGCCGCGGCGGCCGCGCGGGATCTGCTGCTCGTCGCAGGCATGCCGACCACGACCAGGGCCCGGCTGCGCGAAGCGGGCGTGAGCACCATCGACCGGCTGGCCGGCACCGAGAGCACCGTGCGCGGCGTGCCGCCGCGCACCTTCACCGCGCTGCGCCGCCAGGCCGAAATCCAGTTGCGCCGGGAGGATTCCGGCCTGCCGACGCACAGCCTGATCGATCCGATCGCGCTCGGCGCGCTACCGCCGCCCTCCCCCGGTGACCTCTCGCTCACCGTCGAGGGTGGCGGGCGCACACCCCTGGCGGTGGACGTCGGTGGTCCCGGCACGGTGCACCTGACCTTCCGCGGGCCGTTCGGCACGGCCGGCGAGCCGGGCAGCGAGGCGGCCGGGCAGCGGCAGGCGCTGGAGGAGGTGCTCGACTATCTCGTGCAGCGGCGACGGATGTATCCGGACATGCACGTCTACCACTACACCTCCGCGGTACGCAGCGCGCTGCTGCACTGCACGGGCAGCACCGGTGTCGGCGAAGAGATCGTGGACGAGTTGCTGTGTGACGGTGTGCTCGTCGATCTGTATCCGATCGTGCGCAACGCGCTGATCGTCGGTGAACGTTCCTACCGGTTGAACCGGCTGGCGCGGCTGCTGCCCGGCGCGGCGCATTCGCCCGCCGCCGAACGGGATTGCCTGACCGTGCTGCGGCTACGGGACTGGCTGCTGGACCGGGCGGCCGAGCAGCGGATCGACCCGCAGGCGATCACGCTGGAGCGGGCCGGGTCGTGGTGTCAGGTGGCCGGTCCCGACGAATTGGAGCCGATACCGCCCTCGCGGCCGTCCTCGTTCGAGGCGGCGCTCGCCGAATACGCGGCGGCGCAAGACGAACCGCGGCACGTCGCCGCGATGATGGCCGCGGCGCTCGGCTATCACCGGCGCGAGCGGCAGCCGCTGTGGTGGGCGCACGTCGATCGACTCAGCCATCCGGTCGACGAATGGGCCGACGCGCCAGGGGTGCTGGTCGCCGAGTGGGGCACCGTCGACACCAAGTGGCATCGCAGTCCGGACCGGCCGACCATGCGCCGCTATCTCACGCTGACCGGCCGGATCGGTTCGAGCTGGAGTGCGGGCGGGCCGGGACCGGCCACGGTCCTGACGCCGGGCGCCACGGTCTACACCTTCTACGACCGGCCCGCGGCCGCCGGAATGGTCACCGCCGTCGGACGCCGGGCCACCGCCGTCGCCACCGTGCTCGGCTGCTCGGTCGACGCCGAATTCGACGACGCGGTCCGCCTCGAGGAACTGCTGCCCGACGGCTGCGAACCCTACGACGAGCTACCGACCGCGATCGCACCCGGCCTACCCGCCTGGGACTGGAACGCCGAAACCGCGGTCGAATTCGCCGCCCAGCAGCTGCTTGTCGCGCTCCCGGAGATTCCGGAGGGCGCCGTGTTCGACCTGCTCGCCCGCCGCCCGCCCCGGCTGCGCACCGGTGCCGCGCTGCCCGAGGTGCACGGCGATCACGCCGCCGCGATCACCGCCGCGATGCGCGAACTCGACAACTCCTACCTCGCGGTGCAGGGGCCGTCGGGCACCGGCAAGACCTCCACCGCTGCCCGCGTACTGGAACGCCTCGTCACCCGGCACAAGTGGCGGATCGGCATTGTCGGACAGACGCATTCGACCGTGGAGAACCTGCTGGACGCGGTCGTGCGGGTCGGCGTGCTGCCGGAACTCGTCGCGAAGAAGGACGTCGAGTCGGTGGGGCCGGAATGGGTCGTCATCGACGCCTCCCGATACGCGCGCTTCCTCGACAACGCGATCAGCGGCTGCGTACTCGGCGGCACCCCAACGGATTTCGCGAACGAAGAGATGGTGTCGCGCGAGGGACTCGACCTGCTGGTGATCGCGGATGCGGGGCGGTTCCCGCTGGCCGACGCCGTCGCGGTCGGCGTCAGCGCGCGAAACCTGTTGCTGCTCGGCGATCCCGTGCCACCGGCCACGCACAGCGCGCACCCGGAGCCGGTCGGCGAATCGGTGCTCGGCTGGCTCGCCGAGGGACGGCACACGCTGCCCGGCGAACGCGGCTATTTCCTGGACCGCACCTGGCGGATGCATCCGCAGGTGTGTGACCCGATCTCCCGCCTGTACTACGACGGACGCCTGCGTGCCAACGAAACCGTCACCCTGGCAAGGGAACTCGACGGCGAAGAGCCCGGCGTGAGCACCGTCCTGGTCCCGCACCACGGCAACGCCACCGAATCCGCGGCCGAGGCCCGCGAGGTGGTCCGCCGCGTGCGCGCGCTGCTCGCCATGAATTGGACCATCGGCGCGATGACCCGACGGCTACATCCACACGACATCTTCGTGGTCGCCCCCTACGCCGCACAGGTCGGCCGAATCCGAACCCTGCTCGCCCGAGCCAGGATCGAGGACGTCCTCGTCGGCACCCCGGACCGATTCCGCGGCAGAGAAGCAGCTGTAGTACTGCTCTCGATGACCACGTCCAGTCCCGCCGACGCCCCCTACGGCATGCCGTTCCTGTTGTCCCGAGCGCTCCTCCATGCCGCCCTCTGCCGCGCCATGTGGAAAGCCATCATCATCCGCTCGCCCCTACTGAGCGAATACCTGCCCCCAGCTCCGGAAGAGATCCCCGACTTGGCAGGTTTCCTGCGACTGTCCGCCTCACCTCGTGATTAGGACAGGCCTCGCTGCGCGATTGCGGCGCTGTTGGGGATCCCTATGGATCGACCATCGTTGTTCGCCAGGAATCGACATCGAAGAATTTCTGATCTAAGTTAGATTGCATCTACGTTAGATCAAATCCATGTTTAACCACGGAGCCTCCATGGAGTTCACAGGCAGAGCGACCGACCTCGGCCTGTTGGGCCAACAGCTGGCGCTGACGGTTGACCAGAAGGGCGCCACACGAGGCCGGGCGGTGATCGTGACCGGGCGACGGCGAGTCGGCAAATCACGGTTGGTACAGGAATTCTGTGATAGATCCGGCCGACCATACGTGGTGTTCCAGGCCACTCGCGGACGCAACCCTGTGGCCGAGCGCGACGACTTCATTGCGACCATCGCTCATTCCGCGCTGGGCGATGCGGAGTTGGTGGCCGGGTTGCACGCATCGGACTGGAATCAGGCGCTGCGCGCCTTGGCCATCGCCCTGCCCAGCGATGCGCCCACCATCGTTGTCATCGACGAGGTGCCTTGGCTGACCGAACAAGACGCCGAGTTCGAAGGTGCACTGCAGACGGTATGGGACCGCCAACTATCCGCAAAGCCCGTCCTGCTGGTGCTGGTCGGCAGCGACATCGCGGTCATGGAAGCGCTGCAGTCCCGCGATCGCCCGTTCTTCGGCCGAGCAACGAAGATGACAGTCGAACCGTTGCACCTGGCCGATGTCGCGACCATGACCGATCTCGACGCTGCCGCCGCTGTGGACGCGCTGCTGATCACCGGCGGTTTTCCCGAAATTGTGCAGTCGTGGGAATCGGGAATGAGCAGAGCAGAATTCCTGCAGGCATCCACCGCCAACCCACTCTCGCCGCTGCTGGTGGCCGGTGAGTTGTCGCTACTCGGAGAGTTCCCAGAAGCATCACGCTCGCGCGCGGTACTCGAAGCCGTCGGCAGCGGCGAACGCACCTTCAGCACCATCGCCGCGCAAGCGGGCAGTTCCGGCGCGCTGCCCGCGGGAACCCTCACCCCGCTGCTGAACACCCTGCAAGTCAAACGAACCGTCGCCGCAGACCTACCGCTATCGACCAAAGCGGACACCAAAAACAAGCGCTATCGCATCGCCGATCCCTATCTGCGCTTCTGGTTGGCGTTCCTGCAACGCGGAATTCCGCTCATCGAGCGCGGCCGCGGCGATCTCGCCTTGGCCCGCATCGAACGATCCTGGCCCTCATGGCGCGGACGCGCCGTGGAACCACTCATCCGGCAGTCACTGCTTCGCCTACTGCCCAACGACCGATGGCCCGAGACCGAAGCGATCGGTGGCTGGTGGAACCGCCAGAACAACCCTGAAATCGACCTCGTCGGCACCGACCGCGAACCTGTCGCCACCGCCATACAGTTCATCGGCTCCATCAAATGGCAAGACGACCGCAGCTTCGATCGCCACGACTACGACGCCCTCACCCGAACAATCCTGTCAGTGCCGGGCACCGACATCGACACCCCACTCATAGCCGTATCACGCTGCGGCGTAGTGCCTGACCTGCCACTGGCAACATACTGGGGCCCTGAAGATCTCGTCGACGCCTGGCGCTAGCCGAAGCAGTTTCCTTCGCCGCGATAGGTGGGGACTGCTGTTCGGGTGCCGTCGGCTTCGACCAGATGTAGCTTGTCGAAGCGTTCGCAGAGTTCGCCCGCCTTGGCATGACGGAACCACACCCGGTCGCCGATGCGGAGTTCTGCCGCGCCGGTCAGTGGGGTCTGCACCTCGCCGGTGCCCTCGGTGCCGATCAGGCGTAAACCGGTGGGCCACACCGGCTTCGGCACGCGAGAGGGGCCGGTCGGGCCGGAGGCGATGTAACCGCCTGCGAAAACCGTTGCGATGGAAGGGGTTGGGCGGCGCAGGACCGAGGTGGCGAAAAACAGTGCCGGTCTTGGTGTGAAGGAGCGGTAATGGTCGAACAGGGTCGGCACATACAGGCCGGAGCCCGCGGTGACCTCGGTGACGTCCGGGTCTGAGATGCTGACCTCGATCGAACCGGTGCCGCCGCTGTTGACGATCTCCAGCTTGCCGGTTACCGAGCGCACGGCATCGAGAACGCGCTTGCGGCGCTTGGTGATTTCGGCCGCGGAGGCCCGCTTCATCAGGCGCAGTGCGATGTTGCTGTCGGGCATACCGGCGATCTGCGCCTCGTAGGTCATCACGCCGACCACCTCGAACTTGCGGCGCAACGCCGCGCCGGCCAGGGTGGCGGCCTGTTCCGGTGTGCGAATCGGGGAGCGGCGGACGCCGAGGTGGATCGGGCCGATCCGCAGCGAGGCGTCGACATCCAGGCAGACCCGCGGGCGCACCAGGTCGGTGCCGATGGCGGCGCGGATGAGATCCAGCTGGGCGACATCGTCGATCATCAGCGTGATGGAGCGGAGCAGTGTCTCGTCGGCGGCGAGTTCGGCCAGTGCGGCACGGTCGACGGTCGGGTAGCCGAGCAGAATGTCGCGGGCGCCGCGACGGGCCAGCCAGATGGCCTCGGCCAGGGAGTAGGACATGATGCCTGCGAAGCCGCCCGAGGCGGTGAGCTCATCGCCGAGCACTTCTTCGAGGACGGCGCGACAGCGCACGGATTTGCTGGCGACCCGCACCGGGACACCGTTCGCGCGGCGCACCAGATCGGCGGCGTTCGCACGCAATGCGGTCAGGTCGAGGGCGGCCAGCGGCGGGTCGAGCTCTGCGGTGGCCGCGTGCAGCCCCGCGATCGGAGATGTCTCAGTCATGACTCCGCCTCGCTGACGCTCGGCTCCGTCATGCCCGAAGGCGCTGTGCTGATGGTTCGCTCGCTACGCTCGCTCACGGCACCTACTCAACCATCAAACTGGTCAAACGTCCAGTATTTGCGGGCTCCCCATTTCCCGAGGTCACCGCACACTCGGCGGGCCGCTACACCTCGGCGGCCCTGGTCGCCAGGCTGCTCACCAGATCGTCGAGCACCACCAGCATTGTCTCGTCATTGCAGTCGGCAAGCCAGCGCAACACGGTGCCTTGCAGCACCGAGACGGCGTAGGTAGCTATAGCGTCCACCGGTTCCAGCCACTGCGCGCCCGAACGATCGGCGCAGAGCTGCAGGAACGCGGCGACCTCGGTATCCATCTCCCGGTAGGCCGCGGTCGCGGTCGGGTCGGCGATGCAGTCGGTCTGCGCTGCCCAACGCTGACGCAGGGACTGCAATGTCGCCTCGTAGGCCTGGACCTGCTTGGCCGGTGCGGCCTTGACCAAAGGCCAGTACGCGCTCACGCCGGCATGCAGTAGCACCCGTAGTGCGCGCACACCTCCGTGGTCTAGTGACGCGGCCGCCTTTTCGACGGCCTCGCAGATGGTCGGCCGCAGCCGAACCACTGCGGTGTCTCCTCGTACGCTCAACGACGACTCCCTCGGCGAAAAGATCTCGCGCACCCTCGTCGGCGCGACTCGTCGAACATGGCGGGCAATTCGCTGGAAACCCCAGGCTGCCCGGTCCAACGTTCATCAATGGTAGAGGGTTTCCGGGGTTTGAGAACAGGTTCAGTGGGTAATTCCAGACTGAAAGAATGTTTTGTTACCCAAACGGAATAGTGGGGGTACTACTCCGCCCTGCCCGGATTTCCCTCCCTCGAGGTCACTCTCAGCCCTGCCCGGCCGAAAAGCAGACCGTTGTCCACTCTACGGGCGGGCTGGAACGCGCCCCGAATCCTGTGGCGGATCACACAGCTGAACCGCGCGAATCGGCCACCTACCGGTGTGCCGTTCGATCCGTGAACGACACCCGCGCGACGCCGACGGCCGGATAGCCTGGATCGGTGACTCTCTCGCCGCCAGCCGACCAGTACCTCATCTCCGGCACCTTCAACTTCCGTGACCTCGGCGGACTGCGCACCGTGGACGGCGCGAAGATCCGTCCCGGCGTGCTGCTGCGCTCGGCGCAGCTGACCGGGCTCGACGAGGCGGGCCTGGCCGCGCTGCGCGAACTGCGCGTCAGCGACGTGCACGACCTGCGCGGCGAACGCGAGATCGACCACATCGGCCACGACCAGGTGCCCGAGGGCGTCCGGGTGAACGTCACGCCGTTCGACGCGCGGATGGCCGAGGCGCCGCCGCATCACACCGATGCCCAGGGTGCGTTCACGCACATGCTCGAGGTCTACCGGATGTTCCCCGCGCTGCCCGAGGCGCACGCCGCGATCACCGCGCTCGCGCAATCGATCGCGCGCGGCGAGGGCGCGGTGCTGGTGCACTGCGCGGCGGGCAAGGACCGCACCGGCTGGGCCATCGCCACGCTGCTGCGCGCGGTCGGCGTGACCGAGGCCGAGGTAAAAGCCGACTACCTGGAGAGCAACGGCGCCGTCCCGGCCCTGCGCGCCATGATGACGACGAAACTGCTTGGCGGCGAAGAACTCTCGATTGACCTGCTGGGGGTGCGCGAGGAATACCTCAGCACCGCTACCGCATCGATGCACGAGTTGCACGGCGACGTGGACACCTACCTGACGAACGCCGGGATCACCCCGGACCTGCGAGCTCGGCTGCGCGAGCGGATGCTGGAGTGACGCAGGATCATTCGGTCTGAATCGGCCCGCGGCGCACCAGGCCGTCGGCATCGATGGTGACCTGATCACCGGTGTGGAACCAGGTTCCGGTGAAGCGGGCCGCGGTGGTGGTCGGGTCGTTCCAGTAGCGCGGAGAGACGTTCGGGCCGCGGCACAGCAGTTCGCCGTGCCCCGCCTGCGCCTGCGGCCCGCACAGCGCCAATTCCGTACCGCCGAACGGGAATCCGAGCACGGCGTCGGCGTCGGCGACCGATTCCGCGTCGTCGACGGCGAGGCCGATACCGCTGGTCTCGGTGGCGCCCCAGATCGACCACTGCCGGGCCGCCGGGAGCATCTCGCGCAGTTCGGCGGCCAGGTCCGCGGGGGTTGCCGGGGCCGAGGCCCGCTCGCCACGATGTCCGGCCTTGCAGATCCGGCCGATGCCCTCGGTGCGCACACCGTCGTCGCGCAGTGCGGCGAGCTGGGGCAGCAGGTGCGCGAAGATCCGCGGCGTCGCCGACAACATGTCGATCCGTTCGGCCACAATGGCTTCCGCGAGTCCGTGGCCGTCCCTGGCCAGCACCACGGTGCCGCCGACCGCCAACGTCGGCAACAGCTGGTCGACGCAACCGCTGGCATGGGCGAGCGGCAGCAGCACCAGGTTACGCAGGCCGTCGGTCGGCAGATCGAGCGCGCAGACCACCGAACGTATTGCCGACAGCAGGTTTTCGTTGGTCAGCTCCACCCCCTTGGGCGCGGCGGTGGCGCTGAGCGGGGTGCCGCTGGTGTAGCTGAGCAAGGCCAGATCACCCAGTGCCGCACCGTCATCGATGAACGCGGCGCCGTCGGGCAGTTCGGCGCCGCGGGCGATATCGCGACCGAGCACGAAATCCGCACTGCTGTCGGCGATCACCTGCTCGGCGACCGCGTCCGGTAATCCGTCGTGCACGAGCACCGGTACCGCGCCGCTGAGCAGCGCGCCGAGAAACGCCTGCACCCAGCGGACGCCGACGGGCATGTGCACCGCGACCCGATCGCCGTAACCGATGCCGTGCTCCTGCAGCCCGCCCGCGATGCGGGACGCGGAGTGCCACAGCTCCCGGTAAGTCAGCCGGGGACCGCCGATCTCGACCACGGCCTCGCGCGTCGAGAACGCGTGCACCTGCAGGTCGAGTAGCTCGGTGAGCGCCGGGGTGAGGTTGCCGTAGCGCAGCACACCGTCGGCCCCGCGGGCCAGCGGGTTGTCCTGGGCATAGCGGCGAGTCAGGGGGTATTCGACGAGCAACTGCGACATTCGTCCTCCGCGCGCCTCGAGTCAGCAGGCACTGCGACTATATGACGCGAGTCACACTTTAGCCGGGAGAGGCGATGAACGTGTCCTGTCTGTCACCGCCCGGTGTAGGTCGCCTTCCCCGGACCGACTTCGAGAAAACTGCGCACCGCGCCCTCGAGGTCGGCGGTGTCGAACAGCGCGCCGGACACCTCGGGTGTCACCGAATCCGCGTGTGCCACACCGCCGGAGCGCCACGCCTCGATGATCTTCTTGGTCGCGGCATGCGCGACGGTCGGTCCCTCGGCCAGGCGATGCGCCAATTCCCTTGCGGCCGTGTCGACGTCGTCGTGGATGGCATTCACCACGCCCCACTCGGCCATGGTCGCCGCGTCGTACAGGTCGCCGGTCATCACGAACTCGCGCGCCCGGCCCGAGCCCGCGCGTTCGGCCAGCCGCTGCGGGCCGCCCATCGACGGCGTCAGGCCGACCACGATCTCCACCAGGCCGAACTTCGCCTTCGGCGCGGCCAGAATGATGTCGCAGGCCAAGGCGATCTCGAAGGCGGCGGTCAACGTCAGGCTGTGTGCGGCGAACACCACCGGGCACGGCAGCGCCTCGAGCGGATGAATGATCTGCGCGAACAGGGTCCGCCACAGTTCGGCGCCCTGCTCGACCGACAGGCCGTCGAAGACGTGCACGTCGACGCCGCCGGACACCAGCTTGCCCTCGGCGCGCAGCAGCAGCGCGCGCGGCGGGTTGGCCGACAGCTCGGCGAAGTCCTCGATCAGGGCGTCGAGCATCGACTGGTCGAAGAGATTGAGGGGCGGATTGGCGAGGGTCAGCGTCGCCACCTCGGCGCCGCCGTCGGTGATTTGGCGTTCCAGGCGGGTGGCCTTCGATTCACTCATTCGGCCAGACTAGGTCCTCCGTCTGCGAGACTGTCCAGGTGACCAAGTCGGTGGAAAGTGGCTCCTACGTCGAGCCCGGCGAGTTCAAGCGGGACACCAACTACATCACCACCCGGATCACGGCCGATGGCCGCGACGGCTACCCCGTCGAGCCGGGCCGGTACCGGTTGATCGCGGCGCGGGCCTGCCCGTGGGCGAACCGCACGCTCATCGTGCGCCGCCTACTGGGGCTGGAGGATGTGCTCTCGCTGGGGCTGTGCGGGCCGACGCACGACAAGCTCAGCTGGACCTTCGATCTCGATCCCGGCGGCGTCGACCCGGTACTCGGCATCCCCCGGTTGCGTGACGCGTATCTGAAGCGCTTCCCGGACTATCCGCGCGGCATCACGGTGCCCGCGGTGGTGGAAGTGGCGACCGGTCAGGTGGTGACCAACGACTACGCGCAGATCACCCTCGATTTCTCCACCGAGTGGACCGAATTCCACCGGCCCGGCGCACCGCAGCTGTATCCCGAAGCGCTGCGCGCCGAGATCGACGAGGTGAACCTCGCGGTGTTCCGCGACGTCAACAACGGCGTCTACCGCTGCGGGTTCGCCGGCTCCCAGGACGCCTACGAGGCCGCCTACGATCGGCTCTTCAATCGACTGGATTGGCTCTCGGAACGCCTTGCGACGCAACGCTATCTGGTCGGCGACACGATCACCGAGGCCGACGTGCGGCTGTTCACCACGCTCGCCCGGTTCGACCCGGTCTATCACGGCCACTTCAAGTGCAACCGATCCAAACTGAGCGAGATGCCGGTGCTGTGGGCCTACGCCCGCGACCTCTTCCAGACGCCCGGTTTCGGCGACACCACCGACTTCGCGCAGATCAAGGAGCACTACTACGTGGTGCACCGCGACATCAATCCGACCGGGATCGTGCCGAAGGGACCGGACCTGGCGAACTGGCTGACCCCGCACGACCGAGAGTCGTTGGGCGGGCGCCCGTTCGGCGACGGCACGCCGCCACCGCCGCCGGTCGAGGCCGAACGCGTGCCCGCGGCGCACCAACCGGGCTGATGGAACCGATCAGGCTGGGTACATCGTTGTCATGACGAGCTGAGGGTGGACGTACCACTACAGTTCAACCCAGCAGACCGGAAGAGGAGGGTGCCGCCGATGTTCAAAGGCGCGTTCGAGAAGACGGTGGTCCAGCTACTCGATACGGGGTCTCGCCTGCAGGCACCCGCGGTCGCCAAGTACGTCGACCGAATCCGGCGCTCCCACCCGTCGGAAAGCCCCGCACAGATCATCGAGCGCCTGGAGAACCAGTACCTGCTCGCGGTGACCGGTAGCGGCGGTGCCGTCGGCGCGACGGCGGCGGTGCCCGGCGTCGGCACGGTCGCGGCCATCGCCGCGGTCAGCGCGGAGACCACCTTCTTCATGGAAGCCTCGGCCGTGTTCACCCTCGCGGTGGCCGCGGTGCACGGCATCTCACCGGAGGACAAGGAGCAGCGCAGGGCGCTGGTGCTCGCCGTCGTGCTCGGCGAGGGCGGCATGGACATCGTGCAGAAGACCGTCGGCACCTCGGCGAAGAACTGGGGCACGGTGTTCGCCAACCGCATCCCCGGGCTCTCATCGATGAACGACTCGCTGCTCAAGCGGTTCATCGTCCGCTTCATCACCCGGCGCGCGGCCCTGATGGCAGGCAAGATCGTGCCCGCCGGTATCGGCGCGGTGATCGGTGGCGTCGGCAACCGGGCGATGGGCAAGACCACGATCAAGAACGCGCGCGAGGCCTTCGGGCCCGCGCCGGTGGTCTGGCCGGCCGACCGGCATCTCATCGTCGACGCCGATCCGCTCACCGCGATCGACCCGTCGAAGCCGCAGACACCCACCAAGCCGCAGTGACCGCGCTCGCCTTTTCCGTTCGCGGCCTGACCAAGCGCTACGGTCTGGTTTCGGCCATCGAGAACGTGAGTTTCACCGTCGCCTCCGGCACCACCGCCGCCCTGGTCGGGCCGCAGGGTGCGGGCAAGACCACCATCGCGCGGACCCTGCTCGGGCTGCTCGAACCGACTTCGGGGACGGCGGCGGTCGGCGGGCCGGGGGCCGATCGGGCCCGCGGCGGCGCGGATGTCAGCTCCGCCCGCGTCGTCGGCGGGGTGCTCGCGCCGCGCGGAGTGCATCCCGGCCGGACCGCGCGCGACCATCTGCGGGTGTACGCGGCGGCGGTCAATGTGCCGGACGGGCGCGTCGAGGAGGTGCTCGAACTCGTCGGGCTGGGCGACGCGGCCGGGTCGAAGGGCGGCGCGCTCTCGGCCGGGCAGCAGACGCGGCTGGCGCTGGCCACCGCCGTGCTCGGCGATCCGCCGCTGCTGATCCTGGACGAGCCGATGGACGGCCTCGAGGCCGCGGAACGTGGTTGGCTGCAAGACTTTCTGCGCAGGCACGCCAAGCGCGGCGGCAGCGCGCTGGTGACCAGCGAGAGCCTCGCCGCGGTGTTGCCCGGCGCGGACAGTGTGATCGTGCTGAACGAGGGTGCGGTGGTGTATCAGGGCAGTCCGGCGCGGTTGCGGCGCGGCCATCCCGATCGACTCGTCGTCGCGGCGTCCACCCCGATCGCGCTGGCCACCACGCTGGCCGCGCGCGGGTTCACCGACGCGGTGATCCGGCCGGACGGGCGGCTCGCGGTGGCCGAGGCCACCGAGGCCGATATCCGGGACGCCGCGACCGCGGCGCAGGTGCGGTTGGACAGCATCATTCCCGACCTGATCCATCCCGATCGGGTGCTCGCGTCACTGACCAAACCGCCGACACCGACGGTCTCGCCCTACCCCGGTCTGGCCGGGGCAGCTCATCATCCGACGCCGACGCCATACGGAATTCCACGATGATCACGATTGTGCCCCCGGACCTGGTGCCTGCCATCAACTCCGAGGTACGCAAGGTCAGCACGCTGCCGCTCAGCCGGTACCTGGCCGGGGTGCCGCTGGTGGTCGCGCTGCTCGCGAGCATGGCGAGCGCGCTGCTGGCCGGTAAGGCCGATCCCAAGAGCGAACCCGTCACCGGCACCGCGACGATCGGCCTCTACGTCGGTATCGGGGTGGTGGTGCTGGCGGCCGCGGTGTTCGGCGCGGTCGGCACCGGCGCCGAGTATCGGCATCAGACCATGCCGGTGACCGCGCTGTTCACCGCGGACCGCGATCGGCTCGCCGCCGCGAAGCTGCTGGTCACCGGGGTGTCCGCGCTGGCCGTCGCGCTCGCGGTTGAGGTGGTCTCGGTGGTGGCGCTTTTCGCTTTCGGCCGAGGCAAATTCGACTTCGGCGTCGACCTGGCGGCGGTGCTCGGCGGCGGACTACTCGCCGCGGTCTGCTGGTCGCTGATCGGTGCGGGGCTCGGACTGCTGCTGCGGTCATCGTCGACCGCGATCGTGGTCGTCCTCGGCTGGCTGGCCATCGCCGAGCCCTTGCTCTGGCTGATCGCCAACGGCGTCGGCGCCACCGGCTTCGTCACGCTGTTCCCCGGTTCGGCCACCCTCAGCACCGTTGCGGTCGGCTCCTACGCCGACAGCGACTTCCTCGCGCCCACCCCCGCCGCCGTCGTGGTGCTGCTCCTGTGGACCATCGGCATCGGGGGCGCGGGCTGGTGGAACCTGCGCCGCCTCGACCTCTGAACCGGTCTGCGGGAACAACGACGTGTCGGTGAGCGTCATTATCGTGGATGGTTATGGGCGGGGTTGTCGAAGCGAGTACCCACACCGAGTCGCCTGAGCGCGACGCGGGCGGTCCCGGCTGGATTCGTCGGCTGTGGACCGAAAGCCGGTCGCACCCGGGCACGCTGGCAGGGCTAGGCGCGGCTGTGCTGGCAGGTGCGGTGGTGGAGATCGCCGGGCCGCTGCTGACGAAGCGTGCCGTCGATGCCGCGGGAATCGGTGAGACCGGTGTCATCGCGGTGGTCGCCGTGCTGCTGCTGTTGCTGGCGCTCGGCAGATTCGCGGCCGGATTCGGGCGGCGGCTGCTCGCGGGCAAGCTCTCGTTGGACGTGCAGCATTCGCTGCGGGTGGATCTGCTCGGGTCGCTGCAACGGCTGGACGGGGCGGGCCAGGACGCGATCCGGACCGGGCAGGTGGTGTCGCGGTCGATCACCGACCTGCAGCTGGTGCAGGGATTGCTGGCGATGGTGCCGCTGTCGAGCATGGCGGTGCTGGAGTTCCTGCTCGCCGCGGTGGTGATGATGTGGCTGTCGCCGCCGCTCGCGGTGCTCGCGCTGCTGGTCGTGCCCGCGATCGCGGTGGTGGTCTATCGGATTCGGCCTCGGCTGTATGCGGCTACCTGGTCGGCGCAACAGCGCGCCGCTGACGTCGCGCAACACGTCGAGGAGACCGTCACCGGTGTCCGGGTGGTGAAGGGGTTCGGGCAGGAGGCCCGGATGGTGGACGTGCTCGAAAAGCACAGTCGCACCCTGTATTCCGAGCGGATGCGCGCGGCCGCGGTCGACTCGCGGTTCGCGCCGACGGTGGCCGCCATTCCGCAGCTCGGCATGGTCGGCGTGATCGTGCTCGGTGGCCTGCTCGCGCTGCACGGGACGATCGGGATCGGCACCTTCGTCGCGTTCGCGGCCTATGTCGCGACGATGACCGGGACGGCGCGGATCATGGCGGGCGCGCTGGTCCTCGCGCAGCTGACCCGCGCCGCCGCCGAACGGGTGTACCAGGTGATCGACACCGCGCCACTGGTCACCGATCCGCCCGAGCCCACGCCGCTGCCCTCGGGTCCGCTCGGCATCGAAATCGATGCGGTGACTTTCGGATTCGATCCGGAGCAACCGGTGCTGCGGGAGCTGGACCTGACCGTGCGGCCCGGCGAGACGGTGGCGATCATCGGGCCCGCGGGTTCCGGGAAGACCACGCTCTCGCTGCTGCTCCCCCGCTTCTACGCGCCCGACGCGGGCCATATTCGGTTGTTCGGCACCGAAGCGTCCGATGACCGGGTCGACATCGCGGAGGTGCGCGCCGCCGAGCTGCGCAGTGCGATCGGCGTGGTGTTCGACGATCCGTTCTTGTTCTCCGACACCATCGCCGCCAATATCGCCATCGGCCGACCGGAGGCCACCGACGCCGAGATCCGGCGGGCCGCGAAGTCGGCGGCGGCCGACGACTTCATCGGCGAACTCCCTGACGGCTATGACACAGTTGTCGGTGAACGCGGCCTCACGTTGTCCGGTGGGCAGCGTCAACGCATCGCGCTCGCGAGAGCCCTGCTGGCACAGCCGCGCATTCTCGTGCTCGACGACGCGACCTCGGCGGTGGACGCGATCACCGAGGCCGCGATCTTCGGCACGCTGCCCGATCAGGCCGGGCGCACCACCCTGATCCTCGCGCACCGCGAATCGACACTCGCACACGCCGATCGGGTCATCCGGCTGCCCGCGCCACTCGGTGCGCACCTGCCGGGGCACCGCGCGTCCGCCGCGATCCCGACCACCGTCACCAATGGCAGTGCGGGCGGTACTTTCGCTGCGGCGGCAGCGGATCTCACCGAAACGCCTGAGCTGCGCCGGAATATCGCGTTGCTGCCGCCTGCTACCGAGCAACCGAAGCTGGACGACCAAAGGCTGCGACAGCCCGATCCGGAGTTCCGACTGACCAGACTGTTGCGACCGGTCCGCGCGCTGGTGCTCACCGCAGTCGCGCTGCTGCTGCTCGACGCGCTGGTCGGGGTGGCCTTCCCGCCGATCGTGCGGTTCGCCATCGATACCGGCGTCGGTCGCGACGATGCCGGTGCGCTCGGCCTCGCCGCCGGACTCGGCCTCCTGTTGGTCGCCGCAGGCTGGCTGGTCGGCGCGGCGAACACACTGATCACCGCGCGCACCGGCGAGCGAGTGCTGTACGGCCTGCGCATCCGCAGCTACGCGCATTTGCAGCGGCTCGGGCTCGACTACTACGAGCGGGAACTGTCCGGCCGGATCATGACGCGGATGACGACCGATCTCGACTCGTTGTCCACCTTCCTGCAGACCGGGCTGGCGACCACGTTGATCGGCGGGTTGACCTTCGTCGGTATCGCGGTGGCGCTGTTGGTGATCGACGTCTCGCTGGCCCTGGTGGTACTGGCCACGCTGCCGCCGCTGTTCCTGGCGACGATGCTGTTCCGCCGTTACGCGTCCACGGCGTACACCGTCTCCAGGGAGAACGTCTCCACGGTGAACGCCGACTTCCAGGAGAACGTCGCGGGACTGCGTGCGGTACAGGCGAATCGGCACGAGCCGGTCGCGGCCCGCCGCTTCGCCGAATACTCCGATCGATACCGGCGCAGCCGGATGCGCGCCCAGGCCTCGATCGCGCTGTACTTCCCGTTCGTCACCGCCTGGTCGGGTGTCTCATTGGCCGCAGTGGTCTTCGTCGGCGCGCGCGAGGTGGCCGCCGGGACCACGACGGCAGGCACGCTGATCGCGTTCGTGCTGTATCTGGAACTGCTGTTCGCGCCGGTGCTCGCGCTGTCGCAGGTGTTCGACGGATATCAGCAGGCCCGCGTCGGGCTGCGCCGGATCGGCGAACTGCTGCGCACCCCGTCGGCCATCGCGAGTGATCGAGCGGACGCCGTCCCGATCGAGCAGCGGCTGCGCGGCGAGGTCGTCCTCGACGACGTGCGCTTCCACTACCCGGGTGTCGAGGCGCTTGCCTTGGACAACGTCTCGCTCACGATTCCCGCGGGCAGCACCCTCGCCCTCGTCGGCCCCACCGGCGCGGGCAAGTCGACCATCGTCAAGTTGCTCGCCCGCCTCTACGACCTCCCCGCCGACGGCACCGGCGCGATCCTGGTCGACGACACCGACATCCGTGATTACCGTCTCACCGACTACCGCGCCCGCCTCGGCATCGTGCCGCAGGAGGCGCACCTGTTCAGCGGCGACGTCGCCAGCAATATCGCCTTCGGAAAACCGTCCGCGACCGACGCCGATATCGCCGAAGCCGCAGCTGCCGTGGGTGCGAGCGACATGATCGCCGCCCTCCCGCACGGCATGCGCCAGCCGGTCGGCGAGCGCGGTCGCGGCCTGTCCGCGGGGCAGCGTCAGCTCATCGCGCTGGCCCGCGCCGAGCTGGTTCGCCCCGACCTGCTGCTGCTCGACGAGGCCACGGCTACCCTCGACCCGGACGCCGAGGCTTCGGTGCTTGCCGCAAGTCGCTCGCTGACCCGCGGCCGGACCACCGTCCTCGTCGCACATCGGCTCGGTACGGCGGCGCGGGCCGATCGGATCGCCGTCGTCGAGCATGGTCGGATCGCCGAAATCGGCGCCCACGTCGAGCTGCTCGCCGCGGGCGGACCGTATTCCAGACTGTGGTCGGCGGCACGTGAATCCGGGGGAATATTCTCGGTGACGGACAAGTCGTCTTCTATGAGGTGAGGTTTGTCGGGTGGTCAGTCGCTCCGTCGGTTTGCTGCTGGGCCTATCCTCAGATAGGGCGCATCGGCGCGATTCCGCTGATGCCGACCCTTTCGAGCGACCGCAAGCAGTCGCTACGCAGTGCCGGGCACGTCACAACGTCGCAGCGCGAAGAACGAAATGAGGCGAACACCTGCTGTGAGCAGCTCAACTTCCCAGTTCGGACAGAACCAGTGGCTAGTCGATGAGATGTATCAGAAGTTCAAGCAAGATCCATCTTCGGTCGATGAGAGTTGGCACGAGTTCCTCGCCGATTACACGCCCGAAGCCACGGGTGATTCCGGTAACAGCTCGGCCGCGCCGGCCGTAGCCGCACCCGCGCAGGCACCGACCCCGGCTCCGGCACCCGCGTCGGTGAACTCGGCCCCCAAGGCGACCGCAGCCCCCAAGGCCGCCGCACCCGCGGCCGCGCCGGCCAAGGCCGCGGCCCCCGCGCAGGCACCGGCGAAGGCCACCGCGCGCACGCCGCAGACCACCCCGGCGCCCACCTCCAACGCGGCGCCCACCTCCGGCGGCCCGAAGACCGACAAGACCGACGAGGCCAAGGTGCTGCGCGGCGCTGCCGCCGCGGTGGCCAAGAACATGGCCCTGTCGCTGACCATTCCGACCGCGACCAGCGTGCGCGCCATCCCGGCGAAGCTGATGATCGACAACCGCCTGGTCATCAACAACCACCTGGCCCGCACCCGTGGTGGCAAGATCTCGTTCACCCACCTGCTCGGCTTCGCGATCGTGAAGGCCGTCAATTCGTTCCCGAACATGAACCGGCACTTCGCCGAGATCGACGGGAAGCCGAACGCGATCGCCCCCGCGCACACCAACCTCGGCCTCGCCATCGACCTGCCCGGCAAAGACGGCAGCCGTTCGCTGGTCGTCGCGGCCATCAAGGGCACCGAGGAGATGACCTTCGGTCAGTTCCACACCGCCTACGAGGACGTCGTCCGACGTGCCCGCGACGGCAAGCTGACCGCTGACGACTTCGCCGGTGTCACCATCTCGCTGACCAACCCGGGCACCATCGGCACCGTGCACTCGGTGCCCCGCCTCATGCCGGGTCAGGGCGCCATCATCGGCGCGGGCGCGATGGAGTTCCCGGCCGAGTTCCAGGGCATGAGCGACGAGCGCATCGCCGATATCGGTGTCGGCAAGCTGATCACGCTCACCTCCACCTACGACCACCGCATCATTCAGGGTGCGGAGTCCGGTGACTTCCTGCGCACCATCCACCAGCTGCTGATCTCCGACGAGTTCTACGACGAGATCTTCCACGGCCTGGGCGTGCCGTACGAGCCGGTGCGCTGGCGCAAGGACATTCGCGAACGCGGCGTCGACAAGAGCACCCGTGTGCTCGAGATGATCGCCGCCTACCGCAACCGCGGCCACCTGATGGCGGACACCGATCCGCTGCGGCTGGTCAAGGACAAGTTCCGCAGCCACCCGGACCTCGACGTCACCCAGCACGGGCTGACCCTCTGGGACCTGGACCGCACCTTCAATGTCGGCGGCTTCCACGGCCAGGAGCAGATGAAGCTGCGCGAGGTCCTCTCGGTCCTGCGCGACGCCTACTGCCGCCACGTCGGTGTGGAGTACACCCACATCCTGGAGACCGAGCAGCTGCAGTGGATCCAGGAGCGGGTCGAGCAGAAGCACGTCAAACCGACTGTCGCACAGCAGAAGTACATCCTGAACCGGCTGAACGCGGCGGAGGCCTTCGAGACCTTCCTGCAGACCAAGTACGTCGGGCAGAAGCGCTTCTCGCTGGAAGGCGCCGAAGCCGTCATCCCGATGATGGACGCGACCATCGACCAGTGCGCCGAGCATTCGCTCGACGAGGTCATCATCGGCATGCCGCACCGTGGCAGGCTGAACGTGCTCGCCAACATCGTCGGCAAGCCGTACTCGAAGATCTTCACCGAGTTCGAGGGCAACATGAACCCGGCCGGGGCGCACGGCTCCGGCGACGTGAAGTACCACCTCGGCGCGCACGGCACCTACCTGCAGATGTTCGGCGACAACGAGATCGAGGTCTCGCTCACCGCCAACCCCTCGCACCTGGAGGCGGTCGACCCGGTCCTGGAGGGCCTGGTCCGCGCCAAGCAGGACCTGCTGGACAAGGGCGACGGCCCCGAGGGCTACTCGGTCATGCCGCTCATGCTGCACGGTGACGCCGCGTTCGCGGGTCAGGGTGTGGTCGCCGAGACACTGAACATGTCGGGTCTGCGCGGCTACCGCGTCGGCGGCACCATCCACATCGTGGTGAACAACCAGATCGGCTTCACCACCTCGCCGGAGAACAGCCGCTCCACCGAATACTCCACCGACATCGCGAAGTTCATCGGCGCGCCGATCTTCCACGTGAACGGCGACGACCCGGAAGCCTGCGACTGGGTGGCCCGCCTCGCGGTCGACTTCCGGCAGAAGTTCCGCAAGGACGTCGTGATCGACATGGTCTGCTACCGGCGCCGTGGCCACAACGAGGGCGACGACCCGTCGATGACCCAGCCGTCGATGTACGACGTCATCGACACCAAGCGTTCGGTGCGTAAGGCCTACACCGAGAGCCTGATCGGCCGTGGCGACATCTCGCTGAAAGAGGCCGAGGACGCGCTGCGCGACTACCAGGGTCAGCTGGAGCGGGTGTTCAACGAGGTCCGCGAGCTGGAGAAGTACACCCCGGAGCCGAGCGAGTCCGTCGAGGACGACCAGAAGGTGCCGACCACCGTGCAGACGGCGGTCGACAAGACCGTGCTGCAGCGCATCGGCGACGCGTTCCTGAACGTGCCCGACGGCTTCAACGTGCACCCGCGCGTCAAGCCGGTGCTGGAGAAGCGTCGCGAGATGGCCTACGAGGGCAAGGTCGACTGGGCCTTCGCCGAGCTGATGGCCTTCGGCACGCTGATCGACGAGGGTCGCGCGGTGCGCCTGACCGGTCAGGACTCGCGCCGCGGCACCTTCACCCAGCGGCACTCGGTGATCATCGACCGCAAGACGGCCGAGGAGTACACCCCGCTGCACAACATCGGCAGCAAGGACCCCGGTTGGTTCGCGGTGCACGATTCGGCGCTGAGCGAATACGCCGCCGTCGGTTTCGAATACGGCTACTCGCTGGGCAACCCGAACGCACTTGTGTTGTGGGAGGCGCAGTTCGGTGACTTCGTCAACGGCGCGCAGTCCATCATCGACGAGTTCATCTCCTCCGGTGAGGCCAAGTGGGGCCAGCTCTCCGACGTCGTGCTGCTGCTGCCGCACGGCCACGAGGGGCAGGGTCCGGACCACACCTCCGGTCGCATCGAGCGCTTCCTGCAGTTGTGCGCCGAGGGCTCGATGACGGTCGCCGTGCCGTCCACCCCGGCGAACTACTTCCACCTGCTGCGCCGCCACGCGCTGGACGGCATCCGCCGCCCGATGATCGTCTTCACCCCGAAGTCGATGCTGCGCAACAAGGCCGTCGTGTCGGATCTGAAGGACTTCACCGAGAGCAAGTTCCGCTCGGTGTTCGACGAGCCCTCCTACGAACAGGGCATCGGCGACCGCAGCAAGGTCAAGCGGGTCCTGATGACCAGCGGCAAGCTCTACTACGAGCTGGCCGCCGAAAAGGCCAAGCAGAAGCGCGAGGACGTCGCGATCGTGCGGATCGAGCAGCTCTACCCGCTGCCCACCTACCGCCTGAACGAGTCGCTCGACCGCTACCCCAACGCGACCGACATCGCATGGGTCCAGGAGGAACCGGCCAACCAGGGCGCCTGGCCCTTCTTCGGCCTCAACCTTCCCGAGGTCCTGCCCGACCGCCTCGGCAAGCTGCGCCGCATCTCTCGCCGCGCCATGTCGGCCCCCTCCTCGGGGTCGAGCAAGGTGCACGCGGTGGAGCAGGCGGAGATCGTCGCCGAAGCCTTCGAGCCGACCAGCTAGTAACTGACCCAACCCGGACGCCGGGTCGAATCCGCTTTCCAGCGGTTCGGCCCGGCGTCAGGCGTTTTTCGGGCATCGACACTGGTGAACGGGGTCAGTAGACTTCGCTGGCATGAGCGACGGGGGTACGCCGGAAACACCAGGCCAGCAGGTTTCGGTTGTTCCTGAGCAAGTTCGTGACGTCGGCAAATACGTCTACGAGTTGGCCGAGGCGCTGCGTTCGGCGTTGGATTCCGCCGCGAAAGACGTCGACGCGCTCACCAACGGGAGCTGGACCGGTGACTACGCCACCGAATTCGCCAACGGGTGGACCGATGTCCGCGACGGCGGCGTGCAGATCATGTCCGCATTGACCGGTATGGCGGAGAAACTCGGCATTACCGCCGACACGTATCAAGCCCGTGACTCGGATAATGCCGCCGCGCTGAACACCTCCAGCCTGGACCTGCCATGAGTTCGGAATTCTCGGTCGACCTCGAGCACCTCGACCAGATCGTCTCTCGCCTTTCCGGACTGGCCGGCTTCGTCGCCGACCATCTCGACGAAATCGACGACCGAGTCGCCGCCCTGCACGGCACAGGCTGGGAAAGCGTTGCTGCCCAGGCATATGCCGACGCTCATCGCTAATGGGCCACTGGTGCCCGCGAATTCGTCGAGGGCGTGCGCGAGATGAGCGACGCGGCGAAACAAGCGCACGGGCGCTATACCCGGGCGATCGAACTCAACAGCAAGATGCTGCAAGGGGGCTGAGCCGTGCGCATCGACTGGCAGACCTACTACGACGCCGCCAAGAAGTGCCACGCCCTAGCCACCGATCTCCGCCGCGCGGACAAACCGGTGCACGACGCTGTAAAAGGCGAATGCGCGGGCATGGCCGGTGACGCACCGGGCTGCAAAGAATGGGGCGAGAAGTACGACACCGCCGCGCGCGACACGATGCAGTCTTGCACGGACCTAGCGGATGCCCTCACCAACTTCGGTTATGTGTTGTACGCGACCGGATACAACTACGGCATCAACAACAAGAGCAATCCACCGCCCGATCTGCCAGTTGTTCACGAGGTGTCGAAGTACCAGGTCACGATCCCGACCTCGGTGCGCGACAACGGGATCGGCATCGAACACCACGGCGGCGTTCAGGAACTCTTCGACGCCCTGATTGCCCAGATCCTGAAACAGTTCGGCAAACTACCCAATGGTGATGTCGCGAAGCTCGCGAAAGCATCGTCTACCTGGACAACCTTCGCCAACCATCAGACCGTCACCGGTGCTCCGGCTCAAATCACCACCATCATCGGCTTATTCGACAACATCGATGACAAATCGAATCTGCCACCGATCCTCGGCCACCTCGAAACCCTGCGCAACGGTGCGACCCAGGTCGCAGCCGCATCCCAAAACCTGGCAGGCCCGGTCGCGGATTACCACGCAGGCACCGTGCAAGTGCGCGGAAACATCGAATCCTCGATCACCCAGGCCGAATGGGCGATCGGCCTCACGGTGGTCGCCGCAGCAGCCGCCGCCTTCTTCACCTTCGGCAGTAGCGCCGCCGCCGGAGCAGGCGGCGTCGGCGTCATAGTCACCAACACCATCAACACAATCCGCACCGTCTACCAAGGCAGCAAACTCCTCCAGGTAGTCGGTCTCGCCACCGCCGCCGCCGGAGCCGTCGGCCTCATCAAATCCTTCGACAAGGTCCCCGACCTCGGCACCACCCTCACCTCCCTCGCCACCATCATCGCCATGCGGGTGCTGATCGATGACGGCGGCAATAATCCCCATCCCGGTGCCAACAACCCTGCGGAGGACCCCAATGTCGGCAGGCTGAGCGACTCTGAGCGGGCAACTCTCGAACGGGCTCAACAGGCGCACCCCGAGCTCGGTCTGCGAGCCACAGCTGAGGAAAGAGACGGCGAATACGTCGACAAGGACGGAAAGATCTACGATCAGATGGGTAACCCTAAAGCGTCGGATCACTGGAGTGCAGAGGCTGCGGAGAAGTTCAATCGATCGATCGACCACCATCTGACGAAGTCGACCGACGCCACCCTTATCGATCTGACCGGTTTCAGTGATGAGGCAATCGCAGACGTCAAGCGCTATGTTGATTCCCTCCCTGCCGACAAACAGGCGAAGATATTCAGGATTGGATTCTGATGACAACGATCAGCTTCTCGCCCGCCGCCGAAGATATCTTCAGCGTTCGCAAGGCGATCTATAGGATGATTATCATACGCGCGACGAAAGAACTGGAACATTCAGAAGACATCAAAGAACTCGAGATGAGTGAACTCTTTGATGATATGTCGCTGTATTCCCTGCCGGAAGCTCAGCGAGCGCGACTCCAGGCAGCCTTGCTGGCGGGCACGTCAACTCTCCAGGCGGACATCATCACCGGTCGACCGACCGAAGAGCCCACACTAGCTGGGATCAATGAAAAGCTCAACGAACTGATCGAGTTCATGAGAGCACATATTGCGGCGTGAGCAACACGTGCAGCTGCACACCGAATGGGCACGATAGACACGCCTTTCATCCGGTACCACCGCCGAATCGTTCCCCCGGTCACTTGACGTATGAAGTTTGCTCCTGACGAAGGTTGCAGCATGCGTCAAGAAAATGGTTCGTGCGTTAAGTCGGCCGAGAACCGCAGTAGTACCCGAACAGACCTGTTGGGCTCGATATGAAACCCTCGCTTCGATGGTCTGCGCGGCGGTTCCATCACATGGAAGAGATCATTTCGCGGCACCGTTTTGCGTTGCTCTCAATTAGCCAATGCACTGCCTGCCCCTAAAAATGGGGGCCCTTGTCGTATCCAATGTGGCGATCGTCACATTATTCCGGATTTCGGAGGTTGGTCGGATATGAATATCTCTGTCGATCAATATCAACGCTTCGATTCGTCTGGGGGACAAGGCGTTCCATAGCGGTCGGGGGCGGGAGAGAAAGCCTAAATGTTCCATAAGACTGTCATGCGCGCAGGCCGCAACATCCTCACGGTCGTGCTGCCCTTCGCGGTAGTGGCAACCCTCGCCAGCGCGGGGACCTCGTCCGCGACCGAACTGGCGGACCAGCAGGCTCGGTGGGCCGACAGCCTGGTGGCGTCGGGTGCCGAGCAGGGCGTCGAATACAAGACCACCACGTCTCCGGACCTGAAGACGATCTCCACTGTGCTGAACAGTGGCAAGTTCACCCTGAACGCGGATTCGTCGGCGGTGAAGGTGGAATCGGCCTCCGGTGCGAAGGTCACCGAGTTCCCGATGTCGATGAAGACGGTGGCGGGCAACACGATCGCGCTGGCTCCGCAGATTTCCCAGGACGGGAAGACGCTGGTCGTCACCCCGCAGGTGACCCCGGAGGTCGCTGCTGAGCTGAACAAGGCCACCGCCACCGGTGACCTGAAGCCCATCGCGACCAACCCGGACGCGCAGAATCACGACCCGGTCGCCAACGGCCTCGCGGCCGGCGCCATGGTCGGCCTCGGCATCGCCGCGATCCTGTGCATCCCGGCACTGATCGTCTTCATCGTCGGCTACTTCGCCTGCATCATCGCGAGCGGCATCAGCTACGTCGTGTTCGCCGCGGTGATCGGTGCGATCCTCGGCGCGACGGCTCCGCAGATCATCCCGCAGGTCCTGCAGTAACGATCAACTGACCGGGCGATGCCCCGGTCAACAAGAGCCCGCCCCCACCGAAATCGGTGGGGGCGGGCTTTTTTCGTCGTTCCGGTCAGTCGCGCAGCGCCGCGGCCAGCGTCGGGCTCAGCGCGAGCGCCGGTAGCGATTCCACTAGCAAGTCGATGAGTTGCACACGGGGAATGGGCTTTTCGCTCATCCAGGTGAGAATCGTTTCCTCTACGAAGGCAATCCACCCGCGAAGGGCGAGGGTGAGCCGGGGCAGGTCCGGGTCGTCGGGCGGGATCGGAAGCTCGGTGAGGACGAGTTCGGCAATCGCGCTGCGGGATTCGTTGACGTAGGTGACCATGCCGGGGTTGTAGCTGGACGGCCCCCGCAGGATGGCGTGATAGGCCGCGCGGTTGTCCTCGACGTAGTCGACGTAGCGCTCCACCGAGTCGCGCAGCATGTCGAACAGACCGAGGCTGCGATTCGGCGCGGTCGCGGTCAGGAATTCGGCGCTGACATGCCGCGCGATGGCCTCGTGGAACTCGTTCACCGAGGCGAAGTAGTGGAACAGCAGGCCGCGCGAGATGCCTGCTTCTTTGGCGATGTCGTCGACGGAGATGTCCTGGAGCGCGCGCTCGGCGAGCATCTCGGCGCCGAGGGTGATCAGTTGCAGGCGGCGTTCGTCCGGGCTTAGCCGGACACGCTTGGTCTCTCCCGAACCGGAACGACTGATACTCACACCGACATCCTACTGAACGTGATTCAATACTGTTGACTGATGCTCAATAAGCCTCTACGCTCGGATACATGAGTCGCAAGGTTACAGACAAAGCTGTCGGCAACCAGCCCGTTCGCCGTGTCAAGACGATCATCATCGGCGGCGGATTCTCGGGGCTCGGCCTAGCCATTCGGCTCAGCCAGCAGGGGCGCAACGATTTCCTCGTGCTGGAGCGGGGCAGCGATGTCGGCGGCACCTGGCGCGACAACACCTACCCCGGCGCGGCCTGCGACGTCCCCTCGCACCTGTACTCCTACTCCTTCGCGCTCAACCCGGACTGGTCCCGCTCGTTCTCCCGCCAGGGCGAGATCCAGCAGTACATCCAGGGCGTGGCGAAGAAGTACAACGTGCGCGACAAGCACGTCTTCGACTGCGACGTGACCAGCGCACGCTGGAACAGCGAGACCGCCACCTGGCAGATCGAGTCGTCCAAGGGCAGCTTCGTCGCCGACACGCTGGTCTCCGCGGTCGGCGCGCTGTGCGAGCCCGCGCTGCCGGATATCAAGGGCATCAACGACTTCCAGGGCGAACTGTTCCACTCGGCCCGCTGGAACCACGACGCCGACCTGACCGGCAAGCGGGTCGCGATCATCGGCACCGGCGCCTCGTCCATCCAGATCGTGCCCGCCATCGCGGACAAGGTCGCCCACCTCGACGTCTATCAGCGCACCGCGCCGTGGCTGCTGCCCCGGATGGACCGCCCGTACACCAAGGTCGAGCGGCTCGCCTTCAAGCACGTGCCCGGCTTCCAGCGGCTGTCCCGCGCGGCCATCTACGCGGCGCGCGAGACCCAGGTCGTCGGCCTCGCCAAGTTCCCCCCGCTGATGCAGGCGTTCGAGCTGATCGCCAAGGCCAAGCTGCTGGCCGAGGTCCGCGATCCCGAGCTGCGCGCCAAGGTGACGCCGAACTTCCGGATCGGCTGCAAGCGCATGCTGATCTCGAACAACTACTACCCGGCACTCAGCCGCGACAACGTGGATGTGGTCACCGATGGCATCGCCGAGGTGCGCGCGAACTCGATCGTCACCCAGGACGGCACCGAGCGCGAGATCGACGCGCTCATCGTGGCGACCGGGTTCCACGTCACCGACTCGCCGACCTACGACACCATCGCTGGCCGCGACGGACGCACGCTGAGCGAGGTCTTCGACGAGATCGGTCAGCAGGCCTACAAGGGCGCGACCATCGCCAACTTCCCCAATATGTTCTTCCTGCTCGGCCCGAACGTCGGCCTCGGCCACACCTCGATGGTGTACATGATCGAGTCGCAGCTCAACTACGTCGCGGACGCGCTCGCCACGGTCGACAAGCTCGGCCTGCAGACGGTCGAGGTGCGCCGGGACGTGCAGGACGAGTTCAATGTGGACCTGCAGCGCAAACTGAGCAAGAGCGTCTGGCTCAACGGCGGCTGCGCCAGCTGGTACCTGGACAAGCACGGCAACAACACCACGCTGTGGCCCGACTTCACCTTCGAATTCCGTAGGCTCACCAAGTCATTCGACGTGGACGCGTACGAGACCACCCGATCCGACCTGAAAGTAGGGGCTGCACAGTGAGCAATGATGCTTACTTCCAGAACAAAGTCTGTGTGATCACCGGAGCAGGCTCCGGCATCGGTCGCGCACTGGCCGAGAACCTGGCCAAGCGGGGCGCGAAGCTGGCGCTGTCCGACATCGATACCGAGGGTCTGGCCGAGACCGTGCGGCGCTGCGAAGCGCTCGGCGCCGAGGTCAAGTCCGATCGGATCAACGTGGCCGAGCGCGAGGCCGTGCTGCTCTACGCCGATGCGGTGAAGGCCCACTTCGGCAAGGTGCACCAGATCTACAACAACGCCGGTATCGCCTACCACGGTGACGTGATCAAGTCCGAGTTCAAGGACATCGAGCGCATCATGGACGTCGACTTCTGGGGCGTCGTCAACGGCACCAAGGCGTTCCTGCCGTACCTCATCGAGTCCGGCGACGGACACGTCGTCAACGTGTCCAGCCTCTTCGGCCTGATCGCGGTTCCCGGCCAAAGTGCCTACAACGCAGCTAAATTCGCGGTGCGCGGGTTCACCGAGTCGCTGCGCCAGGAGATGCTGGTCGGCAAGCACAAGGTCAAGGTCACCTGCGTGCACCCCGGCGGCATCAAGACCGCCGTCGCGCGCAACGCCACCTGGGCCGAGGGCATCGACGGCAAGAAGGCCGCCTCGATGTTCGACGCGAAGCTGGCCATGCACACCCCGGAGATGGCCGCGCAGACCATCACCGAAGGCGTGCGCAAGGGCCACGGACGAGTGCTGATCGGCTGGGAGGCCAAACTGCTCGACGTGTTCGTCCGCGTCACCGCCTCCGGCTACCAGCGCATCGCCGCCGTCGTGAACCGTCCGTTCCTACCCTGATTCGAGTTCTATCACCATGCGGGACATCAATCTTCCGCTGCCCGTCGCACGAGCGGTGCTGCGTCCGATCTTTCGCGTCACGCTGAACAAGCGGGCGCCGTGGCGGATGCAGCGCCTGCTGCTCGAGGTCGGCTCGGCCGCGCAACTGGTGCCCGCGGGCACCACCATCGATCGAATTCGGCTGGGCGGCAGGCCCGCCGAGAAGATCACCGCCACCGCGACCCCCAACGGCGCGGTGCTCTATCTACACGGCGGCGGGTACGCGGTCGGTTCGCCGGCCACGCACCGGTCGCTCGCGGCGCGGTTGGCGCACGAAACCGGTTCCACCGTCTATGTTCTCGACTATCGGCTGGCCCCGGAGCACCCGTTCCCGGCCGCGCTCGACGACGCCGAGGCAGCGTTCCTGGAGCTGGTGGAAAGCGCGGGCTACCGGCCCGACCAGATCGCCCTCTCCGGTGATTCGGCGGGCGGCGGTCTGTCGCTGGCCACTGCGCAGCGGCTGATCGCGCGGCACGGGCACACCCCGGCCGCGCTCGGCCTGATCGCGCCGTGGACCGATCCGAACCAGATCCCGGAACGCGACAGCGACCTGGTGATCAACCGGCTGTGGTCGCGCGCCTGCGCGGCGGCCTACCTCGGCGGCGGGGATTCCAGTGATCCTGGTTACGCGCCACTCACCGGCGAATTGGTCGGGCTGCCGCCGACCTATGTCCAGGTCGATGTCGACGAGCTGCTGCACGGGCAATGCGGTGATCTGGTGACCGCGCTGCGTACGGCGGGCGTGCACGTCCGATTCACCGAGACCAAGGGTTTGTGGCATGTCGCGCAACTGCAAGCCGCGCTGGTCGCCCCGGCCGCCGCGGCGCTCAGCGAACTGGCCGCGTTCCTGCGGGAAGCGATTCAGCCGGTCGATATCCGGGACTTAGGATAGTTGGGAAGCGGGTCCGTACTCGGGTGTTACGCACGGATCCGTTTCTGGTGGTCGACCTCACGGCCCTGATCCAGGTGTCGTAGATTACTGGCGAGTAAACCCACGTGGAAGGGCACTGATGCGAGAGTTCGAAGTCCCGGCTTCCTACACCATTCCGGAAGACGCGAACAATTCCGACAACGTCTTCCGGCACGCCGAGCAGTCGCCCGAAGCGGTGCTGTTCAACGTGCCGAACGGCAGTGGTGGCTGGCGGGACGTGACGGCCGCGGAATTCGCGAAGACCGTCACGGGCGTCGCCAAGGGATTGATCGCCTCGGGCATCGAACTCGGCGACCGCGTCGCCATCATGGCCCCCACCCGCTACGAGTGGGCCGTGCTCGACTTCGCCATCTGGGCCGTCGGCGGCTGCACCGTCGCGATCTACGACAGCTCGGCCGCCGAGCAGGCCAAGTGGATCCTGCAGGACTCCGCCACCAAGCTGCTGTTCGTGGACAGCGACAAGCACCGCGCGATCATCGATGAGATCGACGCGACCGCGCTGACGGATCTGAAGGAGACCCTGCAGATCGACAAGGGTGTCGTCGACGAGCTGATCACCCGCGGCGCCGACCTGGACGACCAGGCCGTGCACGACCGGCGCAAGCAGGTCAACGCGGACTCCCCCGCGACTCTGATCTACACCTCCGGCACCACGGGGCGGCCCAAGGGCGTCATGCTCTCGCACGCCAACCTCTACGCCGAATCCCGGTCGGACCAGATCGCCCTCGGCACGTTCATCCGGCCGGGCAAGCGGACGCTGATGTTCCTGCCGCTGGCGCACGTCTTCGCGCGCGCGGTCGCGCTGGTCGCGTTCGACGCCAAGGTGACCGTCGCGCACACCTCCGACTGGTCCACGCTGGTCGACCAGTTCGGCAGCTACAAGCCGCACTTCATCCTCTCGGTGCCCCGGGTGTTCGAGAAGGTGTTCAACAGCGCGAAGCAGAAGGCGCACGACGGCGGCAAGGGCAAGATCTTCGACGCGGCCGCGGAAACCGCCATCGCGTGGAGCGAGTCGCTCGACAACGGCGGGCCCGGGCTGGTGCTCAAGCTCAAGCACGCGCTGTTCGACAAGCTGGTCTACAGCAAGCTGCGCACCGCGCTCGGCGGCCAGTGCGACGCCGCGGTCTCCGGCGGCGGCCCGCTCGGCGCGCGCCTCGGCCACTTCTTCCGCGGTGTCGGCGTCACCATCTTCGAGGGCTACGGGCTCACCGAGACCACCGCCGCCATCACCGTGAACACGCCCGAGAACATCCGGGTCGGTTCGGTGGGCAAGCCGATCGAGGGCCACGGCGCCAAGATCGCCGAGGACGGCGAGCTGCTGCTGCGCGGGTCCGTGGTGTTCGACGGCTACTGGGGCAACCCGGACGCCACCAAGGAAGCCTTCGAGGACGGCTGGTTCAAGACCGGCGATCTCGGCGCCATCGACGCGGACGGGTTCGTCACCATCACCGGCCGCAAGAAGGAACTCATCGTCACCGCGGGCGGCAAGAACGTCTCCCCCGCGTTGCTCGAGGATTCACTGCGGGCCAACCCGCTGATCAGCCAGGTGATGGTGGTCGGCGACGGCCAGCCGTTCGTCGCCGCGCTGATCACCCTCGACCCGGAGGCGCTGCCAAGCTGGCAGAAGAACCACAACGTGCCCGAGGACACCCCGATCGAGAAGCTGATCGAGAACCCGGAACTGGTCGCCGAGGTCGAGGCGGCGGTCGCGGAGACCAACAAGAAGGTCTCGCACGCCGAGGGCATCAAGAAGATCCGCATCCTGCCGATCGACTGGACGCAGGAGACCGGCGAGCTCACCCCGAAGTTGTCGCTGAAGCGTGCGGTTGTGATGAAGCAGCATGCGGATGACGTAGCGAAGATCTACAGCTGACGTTTACCCCAGCAGCGCCGCCCGCGAGTTTCCCTCGCAGGCGGCGCTTTTCGGTATTCAAGGACGTGTGGTCGTAGTTCGCGCTTCAATGGGGTGACACCGTCGAGGATCGGGAGCGTGCTGAAATGACTGACGGCGCAAAGAAACTACTCGATGAGATCCAGGCGGAGTTGGCGCCACGGGACGGGGACAACCGGCTTGTTCCGTTGATTGCCTCGGGGAAGGCGGCGCGGACGGTGTTCGCGGCGATCGCTACCGAGGAGTGGCGGATCACCGGAAGTGACTGGCGCAGTTTCCACGAGATGGCGGCGCGGGCGGCGGACACGCAGGCCCGCGCGTTCTTCGGCATGCTCGCGCCAGGTGAACAGCAGGCGCAGGTGATGTTGGAGGCACTCTTCGCCGTGGCCGGCGCGGATCCGGGCACCGAACTGCCGCGGGCGGGCTGTCAGGCCTACCCGGCCTATGTGGCCTGGCTGGCGGTGAATGGCGAATCGTCCTCAGTCGCGGCGGGAATCTACGCGAATTTCGCCGCCTTCGGCGCTTACTGTCGCGACGTCGCCGCCGGTATGCGCGAGCACTACGGCTTCGACGACGCGGCCTGTGCGTTCTTCGACTTCTACGCGACCGACGTGCCCGAGATCGAACAGCAGGCCCTGCGTGCCATTCAGGCGGGGCTCGATTCCGGGCGGCTGAAACGCGACGAAGCCCACCTGTACGCCCGCCTCTTCCAGAGTTACGAGCTGATGTTCTGGAATACCCTCGCCGACGAATTCGCGGGATAGCCCCGCCCAGGTCAGCGGCCGTCACTGAATGGTCATATTCCTGGGACTTTCCGGCAGTAGGCTCGAATTCATGGCCGATCTGCGATCGCGGGTGGCGGCTGGGATCGTCTCGGCAGCTGTGACGCTCGGCGTCGCGGAACTGCTCGCGGCGTTTTTCGGCCCCGACAGCGCGCCCCTCAACGCCCTCGGCGCGACCGTGGTGGACCACACGCCCGACGGTTTCCGCGAATGGGCGATCACGACGTTCGGCACCAGCGACAAGACCGTGCTGTATATCTGCATGGCTGTGGTCGCGGTAGTCGTCGCCGGGCTGGCCGGCGCGCTCGAACGCACCTCGCGCGCAGCGGGTTCGACGATTCTCGCGGTCTTCGGCGTGGTCGCCACCATCGTCGCGGTCGGGCGGACCAGTCTGTCCGGTGCGTTGCCGACCATCGTCGGTGTCGCCGTCGGCATCTATGCATTGCGGGTGCTGACCCGCCGGATCGATGAGGTCGCCGAGGTAGCGAAGCAGGCTGTCGCGAAAGCGCGCACCGACGCCGAGCATTCTGCGACACCGCTTGTCTCAAACGAAACACACAACGCCAGAACAGGATCCACTGTCACAGCAAACACGACCGCGGGCGCTGTCTCCGGAGACACCATCGACCCGGCTGGCGTGGGGCGGGAAGCGGCGGCACCAGAACGGCGGCAGGTACTGCAAGGTCTGTTTGTGGTGGGCGGTCTGGCCGTTGTCACCGGGATCGGCGGGCGGTTGCTCGGGACGAGCCGCCGGGATGTGTCAGGTGAGCGGGCGGCGGTGGAGTTGCCGCAGCCGACCGCGCCGGAGGTGCCGATCGCGCCGGGAGCCGATCTGCGGGTGCCGGGGCTGACGCCCTACCTGACCTCCAACGAGGACTTCTATCGCATCGACACCGCGCTGATCGTGCCGCAACTGTCCAAGAACGACTGGTCGCTGCGCATTCACGGCATGGTGGATCGCGAAATCCGGCTCACCTGGGCGGATTTGGCGAATCGGCCGGTGCTGGAGCGGCTGGTCACGCTGGCGTGTGTGTCGAATCCCATCAACGGTGACCTGATCGGCAATGCCCGCTGGCTCGGCTATCGGCTCGATGAACTGCTCGCCGAGGCAGGCCCGCATCCCGACGCGGACATGATGCTCTCGCACAGCACCGACGGCTTCACCGCGGGCACCCCGCTGTCCGTCCTCGCCGACGGCCGCGACGCCATGCTGGCCGTCGGTATGAACGGCGAACCGCTCCCGGTCGTGCACGGCTATCCGGCCCGCCTCGTGATCCCCGGCCTCTACGGTTACGTCTCCGCCACCAAATGGGTGACCGAACTGGAGATCACCCGCTTCGACCGCGCCACCGCCTACTGGACCCGCCGCGGCTGGTCCGCCATGGGCCCGATCAAGACCGGCACCCGCATCGACACCCCGCACGTCCGCGGCCGAATCAAGCAGGGCCGCAACACCATCGCCGGCGTCGCCTGGGCCCAGCATCGCGGCGTCCGCGCCGTCGAGGTCCAGATCGACAACGGCAACTGGCAACCCGCCCGCCTGGCCGACGACCTCTCCATCGACACCTGGCGCCAATGGACCTACGACTGGGACGCCGCCCCCGGCCAGCACACCATCCGCGCCCGCAGCACCGACGGCCCCGGCGACGTGCAAACCGCCGACCGCGCCGACGTAGTCCCCGACGGCGCCACCGGCTACCCCTCCGTCACCATCCAGGTCAGCTGACGCACGCTACGGTCTGTGCAGGTAAACGGCGTGGTTTCGCTGACCTGTAGCCAATCTCAAGGAGCGCACGTGTCCGCTATTTTCGACTGGGCGAAATCCGACAACTTGCAGCCGGAGCCGATCACGGTGGAGATCTGGCGCCAACTCCCCGAGGATTTCTGTCGTCAAGTCGAAGTCATCAACGGAGCCGCTATCAGGGCCGAGGCACCGATACGTTCGCACCAGACGGCCGCTAGACGGCTAGTGGAGTTGCTCGAATCAGCCGCCAAAGCGCATGTGAGCCAATACCAGGATGTTGGTCTCGACGTAAACATGGATTTCGATGTCGTGCTCTGGGAGTTGCCGAGAACAACCATCCGTCGGCCGGACGCAGCGTTGTTCGAATGTGCACCAGATGGCCTACGGCCCCTCCCTGCGTCGCTGGTGAAACTTGTAGTCGAGGTGGTGTCGCCGGGAACTGAAAAGATCGATATAGGGGAAAAGAAGGCAGATTACGCCCTCGCTGGTATCCCTTGGTACTGGATCGTGTGGGTTGCCGACAACCAGGTATCGCGCATCGAGACCTACGTACTCGACATCGCGCTCCGCCAGTATCGGCCATATAAAGTGCTGGAACCGGCTGGTCCGGAAATGTCCGTCGACGTGCCTATCCACCTGAAGATCGATTGGGATCGGCTCTCCGGCCTCACTCTTTGACCGCCTCTGATCAGTAATCAGAACCAGGAGTGACCCACCGCTCAGCACTGCGCCCCGCGGACAAAAGTCCGTGGGGCGCAGCGGGTTTCGTTGATCAGCCGACGAGCGACTCCTCCTTGGCGAGCTTGTCCTTCGGTCCGGCCTTGGCGGATTTGCCGTGGTTGACGAAGAGGGCGGCAGCGAGGACGCCGATGAGCAGGATGCCTGCGGGGAGCAGGGTGGACTGGCTGAGGGCGGTGCTGAAGGCGTCCTTGACGACTTCGGGGATGGGGCCTTGGCCCACACCACCTTCGGCGACCTTGCCGCCGCCGAGGCCGTTGGCGGACATCCGGGCCGCGATCAGGGCGCTGATCGCCGCGCTGCCGAGGACCGAACCGATCTGCCGGGTGGTGTTGTAGACACCCGCGCCCGCGCCCGCCTGCTGGATCGGCAGGTTGTGGGTGGCGGTCGTCGCGAGCGGACCCCAGATGAAGGCGTTCGCGAGGCCGGCCAGCGCCGCCGAGACCAGGAACCACCCGATCGACGAGTCCGGTGTCATCAGCGCGGAGAACCAGAACGCCGACACCGCGAACAGTGCGAAGCCGATGGTCGGCAGGATCCTCGGGTGCAAGCGGTCGGAGAACTTGCCGACGAACGGCGCGAAAATCAGCGTGCCGATGGCCATCGGCGCGAACACCAGGGCCGACTTGGTCGGCGACATCTCCCGCACCGCCTGCAGGTAGAAGTACGACGGCACCATGAACGCGGTGACCGTGGCACCCATCGCGGCGATGGCGGTGTTGGACAGCGCGAAGTTGCGGTCCTTGAACAGGTTCAGCGGCAGCAGCGGCTCGCCGGTATTGCGCGCCTGGTTCACCGCGAACGCGGCGAGCACGAGCACACCGGCACCGATCACCAGCCAGATCTTCAGTGACCAGTCCTCAGTGTTGCCTTCCTGAATTCCGAAGACCACCAGGAACATGCCGACGCCGCTGAGCAGCACGCCGGGGATATCGAACTTGTGCCGATTGGTCGGCAGCGCGGGCACCAGCCACACGGCGAGCGCGAAGGCGACGATGCCGATCGGGACGTTGACGAAGAAGATCCACTTCCAGCTCAGTCCGTCGACCAGCACACCACCGAGGATCGGCCCGACCAGCGTGGCGAGCCCGGCCACCGCACCCCACAGGCCCATGGCCGCGCCGCGCTTGTCCGGCGGGAAGGTGCGGGTGATCACCGCCATGGTCTGCGGCGTCATCAGCGCGGCGCCGATGCCCTGCGCGGCGCGCGCGGCGATCAGCATGCCGATGGTGCCGGACAGACCGCACCACAGTGACGCCGCGGTGAACACGGCCAGGCCGATGAGATAGATGTTCTTGGGGCCGAAGCGATCACCGAGCCGGCCGGTGACCAGCAGCGGCACCGCGTAGGCGAGCAGGTAGGCGCTGGTCACCCAGATCACCTTGGAGATGTCGGCGTGCAGGTCGGTCATGATGGCCGGGTTGGCGACCGCGACGATCGTCATGTCCAGCAGGATCATGAAGAAGCCGAAGACCAGTGCGGTGAGCGCCAGCCACGGATTGCGTTGAGTGGTCATGGATTCGGTGTTCCTATCTCGGATGTTCCCGACAGCGGGGGAACAACGACGGGGGTGTGCCTGGCATCGGGATGGTGGTACGCCAACCGTCTCGTGTGCGGCGTCGGTGGCGGCTCGTCCGGGTTGTCGCGCTGCCACGGGTGGTGCTGGTGCTTTTCGGCTCGTGCGCCGGTTTCCGGATCGAAGTCGTCCCATTCCAGGTCGCCGGTCGCCAATTCGGCGAGAAAGCTGTTCACCCAGGCGATCTCGGCGCCGATCATGGCGTGCAGATACGGGAGCACGATGATGTAGCGACGGGGCACCTTGCGCTCGCCCGCCCAGTCGATCAGCATCGCGACTTCGGCGAGCTCGACTTCCAGATGCGCGACCCGCTCCCTCAGCAACGCGATCACATCATCTTTGGGCAGGTTGTGCGACTCGGCCAACGCGACCGGGAACACCGGGTACTCCGGCGCGGGATACCGCAGGATCTCGGTGATCCGGTTGCGCAGCGTGGCGCGACCGGCCTCGGTGATCCGGTAGGTGGTGCGCTCGGGCCGGTTTCCCTCCCGGTCGACCCCTTCGGCCCGCACGAATTGCTGCTCGGCCAGCCGCGCCACCGTGTGATACAGCGAGCCGGGGCGCACCTTGATCAACGCGTCTTCGCGGCGCGCGATCAGCAATTGATACATCTCGTACGGATGCATGGGCTGCTCCTCGAGCAGCGCGAGCACAGCGATCGCCATGGGCGTCACCGCCGGACGCGCTTGCTGCGCCATTTTCCGTCACCTCCTGCTGATCGCTCGCGCGCGGTCGTGGCGCGAGCCGGGAGCCATCGATCCGCGAGGCGAACGCTAGCCCCGGCCTCCGACATGCTCCATGCTTAATATTCCACGTGGAATATACGGCGCGGAACAATCAGGCCGCAATACCGGACGATCGAGCAGAATGGTGATCGCGAGCACAAAAAACCGGCCCCGACATGAGTCGAGGCCGGACTTCAGTGAGCTACGCGGCAGCTCAGTTGGCAGACTGCACGCTGAGGTCAGGGGCCACCGGCACGGCATTGGTGCGCCGCAGCCGCCCGGTGCCGGGAGCGCTCGCCCAGACCGTGAACGCCAGCAGACCGTCGAGGACCATGGCCAGGACGGCGACCAGCAGCGCACCGACGAGGACGCGGTCGTACCGGTAGAGGCTGATGCCGTCGAAGATGTAGCGACCGAGCCCGCCGAGGTTGACGTAGGCCGCGATGGTCGCGGTGGCGACCACCTGCAGGGTGGCGCCGCGCAGCCCGGTGAGCAGGATGGGCAGCGCGTTGGGCACCTCGACGCGGAACAGGATCTGCGTCTCGGTCATGCCCATGGCCCGCGAGGCGTCGACGACATCGGCTGGCACATTGGCGATTCCGGCGTAGGCACCGGCCAGCAGTGGCGGAATGCCCACTGTCACAAGGGCGAGCAGCGGCGGGATCAGCCCGAGACCGAGGCCGAGCACCAGGAAGGTGAGCAGGCCGAGCGTCGGCAGCGCGCGCATGGCGTTGGCGAAACCGACGAGCAGGGCGGCACCGTGCTTGGTGTGGCCGATCACCAGACCGAGCGGCAGCGCGATCGCGGCGGAAATGACGATGGTGAGAAAGCTGTACCAAAGATGTTCGGCGATACGGTGTTCGATGCCCGCGGGCCCGCTCCAGTTCGCGCCGTCGGTGAGGTAGTGCCAGGCGTCGATGAAAAGGTTCATGCGGCACCGCCTTTCGCCTTCGCGGACCTGGCGTCGGCCCGCACCCACGGCGTCGACCAGCGGCCGAGCAGGTAGACGAGACGGTCGAAAATCAAAGCTAGCGCGAGGATCACGATGATGCCCGCGACGATCTCATCGGGATAGTCACGCTGATACCCCTGAGTGAACAGCTTGCCGACCCCGCCGACGCCGATCAAGGCGCCGACCGACACCATCGCGATGTTGGTCACCACCACCACCCGCAGGCTGGACACGAAAACCGGGATGGCCAGGGGCATGTCGACGGTGAGCGTGCGCCGCAGCGAGCTGAACCCGACCGCGTCGGCGGCGTCGATCACCTCGGCTGACACCGAATCCAGCGCTGCGGGCACCGCGATCACCAGCAGCGCGGTCGAATACAGCGTCAGCGCGATGATCACGTTCAACGGATCGATGGTGGAGATCCCGGCCAGCGGCGGGATGATCACGAACAGCGCCAGCGACGGAATCGTGTACGCCAGGCTCGCCGTGGTCACCGTCACCCGGCGCAGCCAGGACACACGACGCACCAACGCGCCCACCGGAATCGCGATGATCAGCCCGAGCGCCAGCGGCACCAGCGCCAGGTACAGGTGGGTTTTGGTGAATCCCATGATCTCGGCGAAATTGTCGATCAGGTACCTCACGTCGGTCCCCCGCCGCTCACTTCCTGTTCGAAGAAGTGCCGGTTGCGCTCGGCGTCTTCGACGGCCCGCTGGTCGGCGAGCTGCTGTAGGATCTCGGTGGCCAGCACGCCGCCGCGCACCGCACCCGAATCATCCACGGCGACACCGGTTCCGGAGGGTGAGGAGATCGCGGCATCCAGCGCCTGCCGCAGGTCACCGGTCGGCGTGAACAGCGAGCCACCCGCGGCGGTGCTGTCGGCCAGCGATCGCCCGCCGCGCACCGCCTCCACGCCGGTCACGTCGATCCAGCCGTGCGGTTTACCGTCCGCGTCGACGATCAGCACCCAGTCGCCGCGGTCCAACCGCAGCGCCGCTACCGCCTCGGCCGTGGACGTCCGAATCTCGTGCAGCGGAACATCTTTCGCGGAGCGAAAGGACAGCCCGCGATAGCCGCGATCACGCCCGACGAAATCGGCGACGAAATCGGTGGCCGGTTGGGCCAGCACATGATCCGGCGCGTCGAACTGCTGCAGCACCCCGCCGCGCCCGAACACCGCGACCCGATCGCCGAGGGTGATCGCCTCATCGATGTCGTGCGTGACGAACACGATGGTCTTCTGCAATTCGGCTTGCAGCCTTTGCATTTCGCTCTGCAGCTCGGCCCGCACCACCGGGTCGACCGCGCTGAACGGCTCGTCCATCAGCAGCACCGGCGGGTCGGCGGCCAGCGCTCTGGCCACCCCGACGCGCTGCTGCTGCCCGCCGGAGAGCTGCGCCGGATACCGACTCGCCAGCGCCCGGTCCAGCCCGACCCGGTCGAGCACCTCCAGCGCGGCCGCACGGGCGGCCTTGCGCGAATCACCGCGCAGCACCGGCACGGTCGCCACATTGTCGACGACCGTGCGGTGCGGCAGCAGTCCGCCGCTCTGGATCACGTAGCCGATACCGAGCCGCAGCTTTACCGGGTCGACCTTCGAAATGTCCTGTCCGGCAATGGTGATCGTGCCGGAGCTGGGCGTGATCATTCGATTGATCATCCGCATCGAGGTGGTCTTGCCGCAGCCGGACGGGCCGACGAACACGGTGAACGAACCGGATTCGATGCGCAGATCTAGGTCGGTGACGGCGCGGGTGCCGTCCGGGTAGGTCTTACTGATACCGCGGAATTCGATATCGGACAACGGTTTTCCCCTAGCCGGTCGGCGTGTTCAGTCCCTGCGCGGTTACCCAGGCCGCCGCGGCGGCCTTGGGCTCGGTCTTGCTGGCACCGGACACGGCCTCGTTCAGTTTGATCAGCTCCGCGGTGGTCAGCTTGGCCGAGGCGGCGTTCAGCGCGGCCAGCGCCTTGTCCGTCTTCTTGGCCGTGTTGAACAGCGGAACCACGTTCTGCGCGGGGAAGTTGTGCTTCGGATCCTCCAGCACCACAAGGTTGTTCTGCGTGATGGCGGGCGAGGTGGTGAAGATATCGGCGGCGGTCACCTGGCCTTCGACCAGCGCGCGCACGGTGGCGGGCCCGCCGCCGTCGGCGATCGGCACGAAGTTGTTCGCGGCGATGTCGAGGTTGTAGTTCTTCTTCAGGCCGGGCAGACCGCCCGCGCGCTCCTGGAATTCCGCGGGCGCACCGAATTTCACCTCGGCGGCGTGCGCGGCCAGGTCGGCGATGGAGTGCAGGTTCCAGCGCTCGGCGGTGGCCTTGGTGACCACGACCGCGTCGGAATCCTCGCCGGGAGCCGGGGTGCCGATGGCCAGATCCGAGCCGAGGGCCTTGGTGAGCGCGGTGTTCACCTCGGCCGCGCTGGTCGCGGTCGCGGTCTTGTCCAGGTACTGCAGCAGGTTGCCGTTGTAGTCGGGAATCACCGAGATGGCGCACTGCCGCACGGCCGGAACGTACGCTTCGCGACTGCCGATGTTCAGCTTGGTGTCGACCTTGAATCCGTTGACGCGCAACACCTCCGCGTACACCTCGGCCACCGTCTCGGACTCCGGGAAGTTCGCCGAGCCGACGATGAGCCCGTCACCGCCGCAGTCGCCCTTGCTGGCCAGTGGGTCGGAGTTGCCGCCGCACGCGGACAGGATCATGGCGACGGCCAACGCCGCGGCGGCGGCGATGAACCGGGTGGCGCGCAGCGTGAGGCGCAGCGCCGACCGGCCATGCCGCGCCGCATGGGGGGTGATCGAGGTTTTCACTGGAGTCCTTCCGGCCTGACGGGCAGTGCGAGGTCCCGGGGCAACACAGCCACCGGTACATTCTGGGTGTCCATACTGCCCGCTTCAGGGTGTTCGTGTTAGCTCTGTCGGTCTCTCGGAGAGTTGGTGTCGCCGGATGGTGTTGCCCGCGTCGCTGCGGATGCTGGCTCGAGTACTGGTCGTCGCGACCGCCACACTGGCCGTATCCTGCGGTAACAGTGATCAGGGCGCGCGCATTACGGTCGGTGCGGGTGATTCGGTCGAGTCGACCGTGCTCGCCGAAATATATGCGGGCGCACTGGCCCGGATCGGTACGCGCACCTCGGTCGAGCCGCATTCAGGCAGTCGCACCGACTATCTCGCGGCGCTGGACGCGGGCCGGATCGACCTGATCGGTGAGCACAACGGCGCGCTGCTGGGCTTCCTCGACCCCGCCGCCACCGACCGCGCGCCCGACCTCGACAAGGTGCCCACCGCACTGAGCAAGTCGCTGCCCGAGGGTCTGGTGGTCACCGATGCCGCCGACGGCACCGATATGCGACCGCGGGTGTTGCTCAGTGCCGAGGCCGCGACGCACGACAACGTGCGCACCATCGGCGATCTCACGCCACGCTGCGGCACGCTCACGGTCGGCGTCGCGTCGGTGCCGGACCTGATCGCCCTGCCGCCCGCGTCAGAGCAGGTGGCGGACTGCCACTTCGCCGCGACAGTGCCGTTTCCCGACGCCGCCGCACTACGAAAAGCCCTGCTGGACGGGCAGGTTCACGCCGGTCTGCTGACCGGCCCGCCCGCCGTCGTGCCCGGGTCGACCGACGGTCTGACGATCCTGTCCGACGACAAGTACGCGGTGCGCACCGAGAACGTAGTGCCCCTGTTCCGCAAGGGCAAGCTCGACGAACGCCAGATCAAGAAGCTGAATTACGTTGCGGGCGAACTCACCACCGACGATCTCGCCAAGATGATCCGCGATGTCCGGGACGACCACGCGAAGCCCGCCGAGGTGGCGCGCGTCTGGCTGGACGACCACTCGCTCTGAACATCGCACGCTCGGCACCGGACCTGGCTAACGTCTGACCCGTGAGTATCAGGTTCATCGGCGGTTACGTGGCGCTCGTGGCGATATTGCTGTTCGCCTGGACGACCTACTCGAACAAGAATCCCGTGTTCGCGGCGGCGTTGATCTTCGCGCTGTGCGCGATGATCGCCATGAACATCTGGATCCATCTGTCGCTCCGGAAGCACACGCCAACGCGAAAGGCGCCCCGTCCCGAGCGGGACAAGGCGCCTTCCAGCGACTGAACTGACTTACTACGCAACGCCTTCGGCGCGCGCCGCGGCCGCGACGGCCTCGGCGACCGCCGGGGCGACCCGCGGATCCAGCGGGCTGGGCACGATCTTCTCCGGGCCGAGCTCGTCGGCGACGACGCTGAGGATCGCGTCGGCGGCGGCGATCTTCATGCCCTCGGTGATGCGCCGGGCGCCCGCGTCGAGCGCGCCCTTGAACACGCCGGGGAAGGCGAGCACGTTGTTGATCTGGTTCGGGAAGTCGCTGCGGCCGGTGGCGACGATCGCGGCGTACTTGCGCGCGACCTCGGGGTGAATCTCCGGGTCCGGGTTGGACATCGCGAACACGATCGACTCCGGCGCCATCGAGGCGATGAGCTCCTCGGCGATCAGGCCTGCGGACAGGCCGAGGAAGACATCGGCACCGTTGAGGGCCTCGGCGGCGCCGCCGACCAGCCCGCGCGGGTTGGTCCGGGTGGCCAGCTCGGCCTTCACGTCGTTGAGGTCGCCGCGCTCGCGGCTGATGATGCCCTTCGAGTCGAGCACGGTGACGTCCCGAACACCCGCGGCCAGCAGGATATTCGCGCACGCGACACCGGCCGCGCCCGCACCGGACACCACGACCTTCATGTGGTCGGTGGCGCGACCCTGCACCCTGGCCGCGCCGTTGAGGGCGGCGAGCACCACGATGGCGGTGCCGTGCTGGTCGTCGTGCATGACCGGGCAGTCGAGCGCCTCGATGAGTCGCTTCTCCACCTCGAAGCAGCGCGGCGCCGAGATGTCCTCCAGGTTCACCGCGCCGAAGCTGGGGCGCAGCCGGATGACCGTCTCGACGATCTCGTCGACGTCCTTGGTGTCCAGCACAATCGGGATCGAGTTGAGTCCGGCGAACTTCTTGAACAGCGCCGCCTTGCCCTCCATCACGGGCAGCGAGGCGCGCGGGCCGATATCACCGAGGCCGAGCACCGCGGTGCCGTCGCTGACCACGACGACGAGGCGGTCGGTCCAGGTGTAGCGCTTGCAGAGCTCGACGTCCTGCGCGATCGCCCGGCTCACCTGAGCGACGCCCGGGGTGTAGGCGATCGACAGGTCGCGCTGGGTCTCCAGCGGCGAGCTGAGTTCTACCGAGAGCTTGCCTCCGAGATGTCCCGCGAAAATCTCGTCGTGGGTGATTTCGGAAAGACTTGCAGTGGCATTCGGTGCGTCAGTCACAGGTGACACGATTTCACTCCTGCTCGGGCCGGACAAACCGGGGGACGGTTACCGCCGGGTATATAGGTATAAGTGTTTTCATTACGCTCATCGAGTGCGCTGACCGGTACGTTTCGCTGTTACGGCGGGTCACGAAAACCCGTAGCCGATTTCGCTGACGTGGCGCGGCACTGATCCGCGGAGCGGGAGCCGGACGGGTAGGTCCGGACAGAACATGCGGCGTGATCCTCGGGTCGCGACGGTGCGTCGCGAGGCGGAGATCTCCGTAACTCCAGAACCCGGCGGTGGCTTAGGTAAAGGAATCCGACACATTCTGCCAGCACAGTCCGCGACTTGCCAAACCGGTCGGGTTCCCGCTGTGTCGCGCGCCGGTGTCCAGCCTACTGCGGCGGAATTACCAGGTGGTAAGGGAAAACTCGCGCGGGCGCGGCCCGGCGGTGAGCTGTCACAACGCGATCGGGCCTGCGGGTGTGAGGTGCGGGGCGGTCCCGTCCTCGTCTTCGGGCAGGATCTCCGGCGCGTCCGGGATCGCCGCCGAGCGCGCGCTCAGCACGCCCGCCTCCCTGGTGTGCGCGACCGCGGGGCCGCGGGCATCGAGCACGAGAGCCTCGCGCCTGCCGCGCGGGAACGGCTCGCGGACGGGCGCCACCACGATCTCCGTGGCACCGATGACACCGGCGTCCAGCGCCGCCATTTCCCGCGCGTCCGGCCGTACCCACACGTTGTCCAGCCCCCCTGACATCAGCCGCACCCGCCAGTCCGCCTCGGCCCCTGGATGATCGGTGCGCCGATGCATGCCGCGGCTCTCGGTCCGCGCCAGCGCGCTGTACTTGGTCCACCGCGCCACCGCGAGCAATGCCGCCGCCTGCCTGGCCCGCAACCGATCCAAACCGGTACCGCCCAGGTCGAATTCAGCACCGGGCCACATCGAGTCGAGCTCGCCGATGCTGTCGACCAGGCTGCCCGCGCTGCGCCAATAGCTGCGCCGCAACGGCAGCGTGTGTTCCTGCACCAGTCCGACCACCGCGCGCGGATCGATCCGCGCCACCGCGCTGAGTCCGGCACCGGCCACCTCACGCACCGGGCTGCGCCGGTCGGCCGAGCGCGCATACCTGGCCGCGCCGGTGCCCGCCCACACGCCGGACGCGATGGCCCACGCGCCACCCTGACCGCCGAAACCGCTGACCGCGCCGGTGATCGGCTCCCTGGTGGTCACGTCGCCCGCGCCGAACAGCCCGCCGACCGTGGTCGCGCAGTCCGGGCCCGCGAGGCGCAGGCCGCCGGTGCCGCGCACGGTGCCCTCCAGCACGGCCCGCAGCGGCACCCGTCCGGTGCGGTCGATCAGCCCCTGCTCGGACAGCCAGCCGCGCATCGTGGCGGGTACGTCGTCGAGTGCCGCGAACACCCGGCGACCGTCGGCGATCGCGGCGAAGGCCGCGGCCCGATGGCCTTCCAGGACCGTGCCCGACTCGTCGTAGAGGGTGGCGAAGTGCAGCCCGAGGCCGAGCGCGGAATTCACCGGCGCAGCTGGTCGCGGCACGTTCACCACGGGTGTCAGGCCGTACGCGCTGGAGAACTCCATGCCAGATAGCTGGGCACCGGCCTCCGCGGCGAAGAGCAGTCCGTCGCCGGTGTCCACGTCGGTGCCCGCCCCGCCGGACAGGAACGCGCAGCCGCCGGTGGCCACCACCACGGCACCCGCCCGCACGGTCCACGCCTGGAACTGATTGTGCTGCTGCACCCCGGTCGCCCCGGCGACCTTGCCGTCGCGATCGACGAGCAGTTGCAGTGCGGGATGGTGATCGAGGATGTGCACGCCCGCATTGAGCACGCTGCGCCGCATCCGGCGCAGGTAGCTGGCACCGTCCAAATACACCCGCAGCGAGGAGCCGGGCCCCGCGCCGGGGAATCGATAACCCCAGCGGGCCAGCTGTTCGACGCGCAGGTGTGTCTCCTCCAGCACTCGATGCATCCAGTCCGGGTCGCCGAGTCCGCCGCCGTGTGCGTAGCCACGGTGCACTGCCTCGTCCCTGGCCGGTCCGGGCGGGATGTTCCACAGGGAGGTGGCGCCGTGGGCCGTCGGGCCGCTGGTGCCGCATCTGGCCTTGTCGGCGAGCACGACCCTGGCGCCGGTGGCGGCGGCGGATACGGCGGCCCAGGTTCCGGCGGGCCCGCCGCCCAAAACCAGTACGTCCGTCTCGAGTTCCGCCACAAAGAGAAATGTTCGGCCACAATTCACGGAACCGCAACCATTAACGGAATATTTATCGCTGCCGTATTCGATCCGTTGTCAGCGAGCGGGCGTTGATCAGCTCCACCACTGGGTCCACAGCAATAATCCAGCGGCAACAAAAACAACCACAGATCCGGAAAAGGCGGCTAAACCCCGACGCTTATCCGAATAAATCTGTGCCGCAACGGCAATCACTGCGGACACTACATGCCACGTCACCGATTCACTGCCCGGACCGGGGAAGTCCCGCCGGGCCGCGACCACCGCGGTGCCGATGACGACAAGCATCAGCGCCACGGTTCCCGCGGCGACCGCCCCGCTCACCCCGCGAACCACTTTCACGAGGCGATCACCGGCACGCCGGTCGCCTTACCGGCCAGCACCTCGAATTGCGCGGGGTCGGTGGTGAACTGACCGAGGTGGATGGTCTTGTTGCTGCCGTGATAGTCCGACGAGCCGGTGGTGAGCAGGCCGAGCTCGGCGGCCAGGTCGGCGAGTACCGCACGATCCGGCGCGGAGTGGTCCGGATGGTCGAGCTCGAGTCCGCCGAGCCCGAGCGTGGCCAGCTCGCGGATGTCGTCCAGCGCGAGCAGCCTGCCCCGCTTGCGGGCCCGCGCGTGCGCGATCACGCTCACCCCGCCCGCAGTGGCGATCATCTCGACCGCACGCCGCAACGGCGTGTCGGCCTTCTCCGCGTAGTACGGGCCGTGCGGCGCGAGCAATTCCTCGAACGCGGCATCGACGCTCGGCACCACACCCGCCGCGACCAGCGCCCTGGCCAAGTGCGGACGACCCGCGGACGGGCCCGCCGAGGCGAGCACCGCATCGGGATCGATCGGTAATCCGTCGGCCACCATCCGATCGGCCATCGCGCGCACCCGCTCGACCCGCTCGCCGCGCAGCCGCTCGCGTTCGTCGGCGAAACTGCGATCGGTCGGGTCGAACAGATAGGCCAGCAGATGTACCGGCACCGGCCAGCCGTCCTCGCCGAGGCCGATGCACGACATCTCCATGCCGCGGACCAGCGTCAATCCCTTCGGCAGCGCGTCGACCGCCTCGGTCCAGCCCGCCGTCGTGTCGTGGTCGGTGATCGCCACGACGTCCAAGCCGGCGGCGGCCGCGTTCCGTACCAATTCCGCTGGGGAGTCGGTGCCGTCGGACGCGGTCGAATGGGTGTGGAGGTCGATGCGCACGCCCTCAGTCTTACAGTGCGCATGCCAGGAACCGCACGCCGCAGGCGACGTAGCATCGCGATGTGCCGTCTATTCCGCCGCTACCGTCGTTCCGCGGTTCGAACCGCCCGGTCCGCGTTCTGCCGCGGATTCCGATCCCGACCGCGCGGGCGATTGTCGACTGCGGTGTCTATGTCGAAGGACGGCGACTGCCTGGCCGGTTCACCCACAAGGATGCGATGGCCGAGGTCAACAATCGCGGCACCGGATTCGTCTGGGTCGGCCTGCACGATCCGGACGAGGCCCAGATGGCCGATATCGCCGAGACATTCGGCCTGCACGCGCTCGCGGCCGAGGACGCCGTCACCAAACATCAACGCCCCAAGCTGGAACGCTACGACGACACACTGGTGCTGGTGATGCGCACGGTCGCCTACGTCGAGCACGAGTTGCACAGCATCAGCGAGATCGTGGAGACCGGCGAGATCATGGTCTTCGCCGCGCCGGACTTCGTGGTGTCCGTGCGCCACGGCGAACACTCCGAACTCGCCTCGCTCCGTAAGGAACTGGAGGCCGATCCGGCGAAGCTGATGTTCGGCCCCGGCGCGGTGTTGCACGCGATCGCCGACCACGTGGTGGATTCGTATATCGAAGTGACCCAGTCGGTCGAGCTCGATATCGATGCGATGGAGGAAGAGGTCTTCACCCCGCGCAGCCAGGTCGCGATCGAGTCGATCTACCAGCTCAAGCGGGAAGTCGTCGAACTGCGCCGGGCGGTGAACCCACTCGCGATCCCGCTGCAGCTGCTCGGGCACAAGCCGGATATCCCGCTGCCCAAGGAGATTCGGCGATACATGCGCGATGTGGCCGACCACCACGCCGGTGTCGCCGACCGCATCAGCGACTTCGACGAGGCGCTGAGCGCGCTGATCAGCGCCGCGCTGGCCAAGGTCGGCGTGCAGCAGAACACCGACATGCGCAAGATCTCGGCCTGGGTCGCGATCGCCGCGGTGCCGACGATGATCGCGGGCATTTACGGCATGAACTTCACGCACATGCCGGGATTGGAAGCGACCTGGGGCTTTTGGCTGGTGATCGCCGTTACCCTCGGCATCTGCGCGGTGCTGTACGCCAACTTCCATCGCAACAACTGGCTCTAGCCCGAATTACAGGCTGGCGGCGCCTCTTTCGGGGTCACGCACGTCGATTCCCGCCTCGGCCCAGGCATCCCGCAACGCCTGCGCCCCGCGCACCCGCACCCACGCCGCCTCGGTGGCGGTCACCGGCGTCACCGCGAAGTAGCGAACCGGCTCGGCGGGCGCGGGCAGCACGACCTCGGGAATCCCACTGTCCCCCAGCAGCACCGCGGAGAACGGCGCACCGTGCCACATCGGCTCGCCCAGGTCCATCAGCGCATCCGCTTGCAGCACAACACCTTCCACCGCGGGCGCGGCGGCGAGCACGCCGAGCGTCTTGGCCAGGCCCGAGCTCGCGCCCGCCGTGCCGCGCAGCGTGAGCACCAGCTCGGCCCTCGGTCCCTGCACCGGATCGGCAAGCAGCGCAGTGGGATCGCCCATCGGATGCCGGGAACCACCCACCGTCGCGTAATGCACGAGCTCGCCGTCGACGATCCGCAGGATCTCGATCGGCTCCAACCCGAGGAACGTCACCGACGCCGAATCGACGCCGGTCGCAGGCACACCGAAATGGTCGAGCACACCGGTGCGGACCGTCGACACCACCTCCATGCGTCAGATAGCCAGCCGCGCAAGCATGTCCCGCGCCTGTTCCGCGGACTTCGGGTCGCACAGCACGTCATAGCGCCCGGCCACCAGCTGCATGGTGGACGCGAAGTCGCGCTGCCCCTTGGTCGCCGCGTACGGGATCGAGGTGGAGATGACGCCGAAGATGATGCCGCCGACCAGACCGACCAGCAGCGGGCCGAGCGCGCCGCTGGTGGTGAACAGGCTCAACAGCAGACCGAGGAACAGGCCCAACCAGGCTCCGCTCACCACACCGCCACCGATGACCTTGCCCCACGTCAGCCGGTAGAGGACCCGCTCGACCTGCATGAGGTCGACGCCGACGATCGTCACGTCCTGCACCGGGAACTGCCCGTCGGCCAGGTAGTCGACGGCCTTCTGCGCCTCGGCGTAGGTCGGATAGGAGCCGACCGGCCAGCCGGACGGCGGCGTCGGCAGGCCCTGCCGTGCGCGATTCGAGTTCCCCAAGGGATTCGTCATGTCTCTATTCTGCTATTTCTACCGGTTTTCCGGGGGTGTGAAACGCGTGGTGCCCGTCATGGGAGATCGCAGCATTGCCGCCGCTCGGCCCTTATCCGCGATCACCTGGGCCATTTTCGCACTGGCCTCATCGATCATTTCGTCGCCCAGCATTACCGCGCCGCGCGCGCCGCCCTCGGCCGAGGTGTGGAAGGCGTATGCGTCGAGGATCAACTCGGCGCGATCGTAGTCGGACTGACGCGGGCTGAAGATCTCGTTGGCCGCCTCGATCTGGCCGGGATGCAGCACCCACTTGCCGTCGAAGCCGAGCGCGGCGGTGCGCCCAGCGGCCCGCCGGAAGCCGTCCACGTCCCGAATCTGCAGGTACGGGCCGTCGATCGCCTGCAGGCCGTGTGCGCGGGCGGTGAGCAGGATCGTCATCAGGATGTGGTGATAGGCATCACCGGTGTCGTAGCCCTCCGGCTGTTCGCCGACCACCAGGGTGCGCATGTTGATGCTGGCCATGAAGTCGGCCGGGCCGAACACCAGCGCCTGCACGCGCGGGCTCGCGGTGGCGATCTCGTCGATATTGCGCAATCCCAACGCGTTTTCGATCTGCGGCTCGATGCCGATCCGGCCGACCTCGAGCCCGGTCGCCTTCTCCAACTGGGTGAGCAGCAGATCCAGCGCGCGCACCTGACCGGCGTCGGTCACCTTCGGCAGCAGGATGGCGTCCAGCGCCGTGCCCGCGCCCTCGACGATGGTGATCACGTCCGTGTAGGTCCACTGCGTGGTCCAGTCGTTGACGCGGACCACTCGCAATTGTGATCCCCAGTCGGAATCGTTGAGCGCCGCCACGATATTCGCCCGCGCCTCGGCCTTGGCGGGCGGTGCGACGGCGTCCTCCAGATCGAGAAACACCTCGTCGACGGGCAGGCCCTTGGCCTTTTCGATCATCTTCTTGCTGCTGCCCGGACAGGCGAGCACCGAACGGCGCGGCTTCAAGATCACTCCCGTCGATCGTGGCGTGGTACTGACACCCGCTCCCGAACCTCTAGCCTGGCAAGCATGGCAGCTACCAGGGTGTACGTCGCCAGGCTGGCCGGCCTGGTGGTGTTGGGACCGGACGGCGAGTCTATCGGCCGGGTCCGCGATGTCGTCGTGGCCATCCGGTACGACCGGCAACAGCCCCGCATTCACGGCCTCGTCGTCGAATTACCCACGCGGCGGCGCATTTTCGTGCCGATCCTGCGGGTCACCGCGATCGAGCCCGGCGTGGTGACACTGAACACCGGGACGGTCAGCCTGCGCCGCTTCCACCAACGGCCCGGCGAGATGCTCGCGCTGGCGCAGATCGTGGATTCCTCGGTGCGCGTGGAGGATCCGGATCTGCCGGACCTCGCCGACGTGGATGTCATCGTCGTCGATCTCGGCATGGAACAGACCCGGACCAGGGATTGGCGGGTAACCAGGGTCGCGGTGCGCGGGCATCGCCGGATCGGGCGTCGGCGCACCGTGCACGTAGTGGATTGGATCGATGTCTCAGGACTGACCCCGAAGGACATCGACCAGCCGGGCCAAGAGGTCACCCAGCTGCTCGAGCAGTTCGAGGGGTTGCGACCCGCCGACGTCGCGCATCTGCTGCGCGAGCTGCCGGAGAAACGCCGCCTCGAGGTGGCGGTCGCGCTCGACGACGAACGGCTCGCCGACGTGGTGCAGGAGCTGCCCGACGACGAGCAGGTCGATCTGCTCGGCCATCTGGAGGTCCGCCGCGCCGCCGACGTGCTCGAGGCGATGGATCCCGACGACGCCGCCGACCTGCTCGGCGAGCTGCCGATCAGCGAGGCCGAATCGCTGCTCGCCCTGATGGACCCGGAGGAGTCCGAACCGGTTCGCAGGCTGCTCGCACATTCCCCGTACAGCGCGGGCGGCCTGATGACGCCCAAGCCGGTGATCCTCACGCCGTCCACCACGGTCGCCGAGGCGCTGGCCCGGGTGCGCAACCCCGATCTGACGCCGGCGCTGGCCTCGATGGTGTTCGTGGTCCGGCCGCCGACTTCGACCCCCACCGGCCGGTATCTCGGGTCGGTGCACATCCAGCGGCTGCTGCGCGAGCCGCCCGCCCATCTGGTCGGCGGCATCCTCGACGCGGGGCTGGCTCCGTTGCGGGCAGACGTCCCGCTGGCCGCGGTGACCCGCTACTTCGCGACCTACAACCTGGTCTGCGGACCGGTGGTGGACGAGGAGAACCACCTGCTCGGCGCGGTCAGCGTCGACGACGTGCTCGACCATTTGCTACCCGATGACTGGCGCGACCAGGAAGAGCTACACGAAGGGATAGCTGGACATGAGTGACAAGGTCGGCGGCGCGCGGCAGCGGCTGGAGACGCCGGTCGAGTCGCGGTTCCGCATCGATTGGGACGCGGACGCGCTCGCGCGCAGCAGCGAGCGGGTCGCCAGATTCCTCGGTACCGGCCGCTACCTGGCCATTCAGACGTTCATCGTGATCGTTTGGATCACGTTAAATGTGGGCGTCATCGCGTTGCGCTGGGATCCATATCCGTTCATTCTGTTGAATCTGGCGTTCTCTACCCAGGCCGCCTATGCCGCACCGTTGATCCTGCTCGCGCAGAACCGGCAGGACAACCGCGACCGGGTCTCGCTGGAGGAGGACCGGATGCGGGCCGCCCAGACCAAGGCGGATACCGAGTTCCTCGCCCGCGAACTCGCAGCGTTGCGGATCGCGGTCGGCGAAGTCGCGACTCGCGACTATTTGCGCAGGGAATTGGAGGAGATGAAGGAGATACTCGATCGGATCGAGGGTGCGGGCAACAACAAGCCGCAACGCAAGAAGAGTTCCGGCCGAAAGCAGGCTCCAGCCCCGGTTTCACCGCCTGTAGCTGACGATTGACCGGAAATACCGAACAACTACCTGACTGGTGGGTAACCTGGACAGCGTTGTCCCGAGCGGTGCCGGGAAGGGGATGTCCCAGATAGCCGCTCACACGACGTAGAGGATTGGTGTGGCTGAATGCGTATATCTACTCCGATAACCGTCTCGGCCCTGGTCGTAGCCGGTCTTGTCGCCTCTGGCTCAGCCTCTGATCCCTCTTCCCCGGCCGGCGCGCCCACCGCACCTGAGGCTTTGCTGGCCGCCTCGACGAATCCGGCCGGATCCGCGGACGCGTCCGGCAGGTCGAGCGAGACCGGACTGTCTAAGACAGTTGGACTCCTTCCGGTCACCCAGGAGTCGCCCCGCAAACTTCGGGCAATGACTCCGTCGGACGGCTCGGCGCCGTTCGCCGGGCGAGTGCCGCTGCAGGAGATCTCGCTGCCGCTTGTCGGTGGTGCGCTCGGTATCCCGGAAATCGTGCTCGCCGCGTACCGCAACGCCGAACTCGCGCTGGAGTCCTCCACGCCCGAGTGCGGGTTGTCCTGGAGTCTGCTGGCCGGCATCGGCCGGATCGAATCGGGCCACGCGGGCGGCGGACGCACCGACGCCGCGGGCACCACGGTCACGCCGATCTACGGCCCCGCGCTGGACGGCACGCTGCCCGGTAACGAGATCATCAAAGAGGCCAGCGGCGGTTACGTCCGCGCGGTCGGGCCGATGCAGTTCCTGCCCGGCACCTGGGCCCACTACGCCGCCGACGGTAACGGCGACGGTGTCGCCGATCCGAACAATGTCTTCGACGCCGCGCTCGCCGCGGGCAAGTACCTGTGCTCGGGCGGACTGAACCTGCGCGATCAGGGCCAGGAACTCCAGGCGGTGCTGCGCTACAACAACTCGGCGGCCTACGCGGCCAACGTGCTCAGCTGGGCGGCGGCCTACCGCACCGGCGGCGCGCCGACCCAGGTGACCATCTCCCCCGATCTGATCCCGCCGGGCACCGCACCCGCCCAGATCCCGGACATGACGGCGGTCACCTACACCAACAACACGCCGACCACGACGGCCCCCACGGCGCCGCAGACCACCACGGCGCCGACGCCGACCCAGGTGATGATCAACATCCCCGGTCTGCCGCCGATCCCCTGTGGCATCTTCTGCCCGCCGCCGCCGAAGCCGCTCAATCCCTGTGAGCCCGCGGTGATTCCGGCCCCGATGCCGCAGCCCGGCGAGCAGGCCGAGCCTGCCATCGTGCCCGGCGCGCCCGCACAGACCTTCGGGGCAGGCGTGGCCGCGCCGAAGGATCCGGCGCACCCGGAGCCGCCCGTGGCGCCGGTCTGCACGCCGCCGGACGCCGCCCAGCAGCATGCCCCGGCACCGGCCCCCGCGCCCGGCCAGCAGGCCGTACAGACGCCGGAATCGACACCGGAGGCCGCACCCACCGTGACGGTCGATCCAACGGCACCGACGGTAGACGCGGCACCGACCCAGCAGCCGGGCATCACGTTGCCCTTCGGCATCGTGATCCCGCTGCCGCCCGCCCCCCAGGGCTGACGCCACACTCGAAGCAGGTCACGAAGTAGTAACAAAAAGGTCTCGGATGCGGTAGTCTCCTCTTCGTCAGATCACGAAGGGCTCACATCGAGCCGTTGGAGGGTCACTGCACAGTGGGGCGTCACCGAAAACAACCAGCTGTCACCGTTAAGCGCAGCTCGGTTATTGCATTGACCGGATTGGTTCCCGCTGGACTGATGGCGTGCACCGCCGCGTCCAATGTGGGACAAGCGACCACCGCGACCGCGGTGGCACAGCACCTGCCGGGGGACGATCAGGACGAGCTGGGCGCCAAACCCGCAGCACTGATGACCGACCCGGGCGCGACGACCGAATTCGTGGCCAACAAGATGGCCAAGCCGAGCGGTCCGCCGGTGGTGAAAAGCGTTGCGCTGGCTGATGGTCGGCAGCTCGCGTCGCTACCCGCCGGGCCGGCGGGTATCCCGGGCATCGCGGTCGCGGCCTATCAGAACGCCGAACGCATCCTCGCCGAGGAGAACCCGACCTGCGCCATGCCGTGGTCGATGCTCGCCGGGATCGGCCGCGTCGAATCGACGCACGCGTACGGCAAGGCCGACGCCGACGGTAACCCGCTCACCAAGGTCTACGGCCCGGTGCTCGACGGAAGCCTGTACGGCAACAACGTCGTTCACGACACCGACGGCGGCGAGCTGGACGGCCTGGCCGGTTACGACCGCGCGATCGGCCCGATGCAGTTCCTGCCGCAGACCTGGAAGCGCTACGCCGCCGACGGCAACGGTGACGGCATCGCCGATCCACAGAACCTCTTCGACGCGGCACTGACCGCCGGAAAGTACCTGTGCGACGGCGGTTTGAACATGCGCGACCTGGCCCAGCAATCCAAGGCGATCCTGCGCTACAACAACTCGATGGCCTACGTCGCCAATGTCATGGCGTGGGAAACCTCCTACGCCAATGGTGTCGCACCACGGGCCGGGGACCTGCCCAGAATTTGACACGCCTAAAATTCCTGCCATGCCAGTAGTTACGGAATCGGATGTGCGGGGCGCTCTCGCCAAGGTCGACGATCCGGAGATCCGCAAGCCGATCACCGAACTGGGCATGGTGAAGAGCATTGCGATCAATGCGGACAGCAATGTCCACATCGAGGTCTACCTGACCACGGCGGGCTGCCCGCTGCGCACCGAGATCATCCAGCGCGTCACCAAGGCCGTCGCCGACGTGTCCGGCGTCGGCGCGGTCACCGTCGACCTCGACGTGATGAACGACGAGCAGCGCACCAACCTGCGCAAGCAGCTGCGCGGCGACTCCGCCGACCCGGTCATCCCGTTCGCCCAGCCCGGCTCGCTGACCCGCGTGTACGCGGTCGCCTCCGGCAAGGGCGGCGTCGGAAAGTCCAGCGTCACCGTCAATCTCGCCGCCGCCATGGCCGCGCGCGGGCTCTCCGTCGGCATCCTGGACGCCGACATCTACGGCCACTCGATCCCCCGCATGCTCGGCACCGACGCCCGGCCCACCCAGGTCGAGAAGATGATCATGCCGCCGCAGGCGCACGGCGTGAAGATGATCTCCATCGCGCAGTTCACCCAGGGCAATACGCCGGTGGTGTGGCGCGGCCCGATGCTGCACCGCGCGCTGCAGCAGTTCCTCGCCGACGTGTTCTGGGGCGACCTGGACGTGCTGCTGCTCGACCTGCCGCCGGGCACCGGCGACATCGCCATCTCGATCGCCCAGCTCATCCCCGGCGCCGAGATCCTCGTCGTCACCACCCCGCAGATCGCCGCCGCCGAGGTGGCCGAGCGGGCGGGCGCCATCGCGCTGCAGACCAGGCAGCGGATCGCCGGCGTGGTGGAGAACATGTCCTGGCTGGACCTGCCCGACGGCAGCCGGATGGAGCTCTACGGCGCAGGCGGCGGGCAGGTGGTCGCCGACCGTCTCACCCGCGCCGTCGGTGCCGACGTGCCGCTGCTCGGGCAGATCCCGATCGAGCAGGCCGTGCGGGAAGCGGGCGACGACGGCACGCCGATCGTGCTGCGCTCCCCCGAGACCCCGGCCGCCAAGGCGCTGCTCGACATCGCCGACAAGCTGGCCGTCCGCCGCCGCGGGCTGGCAGGTATGTCGCTGAATATCGACACGACCCGCCACGGGTGACAGAGCTAGACGACCGATTTCCGCGTGGGCGTTGTTCGCTCGCTGTCGGTGGGTGGCAATAAGCTCGGGGGCATGCTCACGTTGCTTCTGTACGTGCTGATCGTCGGTCTCGTTGCCGCGGTGCTGTTCCTGCTCGCCAGTGCGGTATTCGGGCGGGCCGAGGAGCTGGGCCCGCTGCCGGAGGGGACCACGGCCACCGTGCTGCCCGCCGAGGGGATCTCCGGCGCCGATGTCCGGTCGCTGCGGTTCCAGCAGGTGGTGCGCGGCTACAAGGCCTCGGAGGTGGACTGGTCGCTGGCCAGGCTCGCCGCCAGAATCGACGAGCTACAACATCAACTGGCCGAAGCGCAGGCCGCGCGGTGGCAGGCACCGGTCGCGCCGGAGGCCAAATGAGCCCGGCCGCGATGCCCCCGGCCGAGGACGACGGCCGGATCCGCTGCCCCTGGCCGCTGGAAAGCCAGTTGTACCGCGACTATCACGATTTCGAGTGGGGAAAGCCGCTGCACGGCGACGACGCCCTCTTCGAACGACTGTGTCTCGAGGCGTTCCAGTCGGGCCTGTCCTGGATCACCATCCTGCGCAAGCGGCCCGCCTTCCGGGCCGCGTTCGCCGGGTTCTCGATCGACCGCGTCGCCGAGTTCGGCGAGGCCGACACGGCGCGTCTGCTCGCCGACACGGGCATCGTGCGCAACCGGCTGAAGATCGAGGCGGCGATCGGCAACGCCCGGGTTGCGCGCGAACTCGATATCGGACTGGACACATTGCTCTGGTCGTTCGCACCCGACCCGCGGCCACGCCCGAAAACCGGGTCCGAGGTGCCCGCCACTACACCCGAATCCGTAGCTCTGGCAAAAGAATTGAAGCGGCGCGGGTTCCGTTTCGTCGGGCCGACCACGGCCTACGCGTTGATGCAGGCGACCGGGATGGTAGACGATCACCTGGCCGATTGCTGGGTCGGTAGTGACGTGTCCGACACAGTCCGACCGGTCACTTTTTGAACTCAGGTATCCGTCCACATCCGCGATAGGGAAGAATGGGACAGGTGTAGCTCGCCAAATGCCGGCGAGCTCGCTGGTTGGTGACAACTGGAGTTCCAAGAAAGTGCGCAGCATATCGCGCAGATCTGGAGGGAGCAGAGGATGGCGGCCATGAAGCCCCGTACCGGGGACGGTCCCCTCGAGGCAACCAAGGAAGGGCGTGGAATCGTCATGCGGGTTCCACTCGAGGGTGGCGGGCGTTTGGTCGTCGAACTCACGCCGGACGAGGCCGCGGCGCTCGGCGACGAACTGAAGAGTGTCACCAGCTGATACCTCAGCGCTGGCCGCTGTGGCCGGTCTGCTGGCTTGCCCGGAATGCGCGCTCGGACTCGAGCCGTGTGATCGGGTACTGCGCTGCGGGCACGGGCACAGTTTCGACATCGCCAAGCAGGGCTATGTCAGCCTGCTGACCGGCGCGTCGACCAAAATGACCGGTGACACCGCGGCCATGCTGGACGCGCGTGCCACCTTTCAAGGTGGGGGACATTTCGCACCGATCGCCGCCGCGGTAGCGGAGGCAGTCGGGCCGGACACGCATGCGTCCGGCACAGTGCTGGAGGTGGGCGCGGGCACCGGCTACTACCTGGCCGGTGCGCTCGACGCCGCACCGTCGACCCGCGGCATCGCGCTGGACGTGGCCAAACCGGCCGCCAAACGCTGCGCCCGCGCGCACCCACGGGCCGCGTCGGTACTAGCCGACGCCTGGCGCGGGCTGCCCGCCCGCGACGGCACCCTGCGCGCCGTGCTTTCGGTGTTCGCACCGCGCAATCCGGCCGAGGTCGCCCGGGTGCTCACCGAGGACGGCCGATTCGTCGTCGCCACCCCCACCGAACGGCACCTGCGCGAATTGGTCGGACCACTCGGCATGGTGACCGTCGACCCGGACAAGGATCGCAGGCTCGACACGGCCATGTCCGGCCACTTCGCCGCCGTCGATCGCATCCTGGTCGAATACCCGATGAAACTCACGAGGGCCGACGTGGCGAATGTCGTCGGTATGGGGCCTTCCGCCCACCACGCGGCCACCGAGGACGCGCGCATCGCGGGCCTACACGAAGTAACCGAGGTCACCGCCTCAGTCCTGGTCTCGACTTACCGCCCGACCTAACCCGCAGACCACACGTCGAATCCGACCGAAGGTCACCTTCGGTCGATCTCATATTTCCGACCGAAGGCGCCCTTCAGTCGCCTACACCTACCGAAGGTCGCCCTCGGTCGGGTTAGCTCCTTGGGGCGGACCTCAGGACTTGCGGACCTGCTCGTAGACGCCGACGGTCTGTGCCGCGATCTGAGACCAATCGAATTCGGCGATCGCCCGCGCCCGGCCCGCCGCACCGAACTCGGCGGCCAGCACTGGATCACCGGCGACCTCGTTGATCGCGGTCGCCAATGCCCGCTCGTACTCCTCGGGCGCGTTCGGGTCGTAATGCACCAACCGCCCGGTGCCGCCATCGACAACCACCTCGGGGATGCCGCCGACATCCGAGGCGACCACCGCGGTCGCACACGCCATCGCCTCCAGGTTCACGATGCCGAGCGGCTCGTACACCGACGGGCACACGAACACCGTGGCGGCGGCCAGGATCTGCCGGATCTGCTCGGTGGGCAGCATCTCGCGCACCCAGAACACATTGCCTCGACTGCGCTGCAGTTCCTCGACCGCGGCGGCCGTCTCCGCCTCCAGCTCCTTGGTGTCCGGCGCGCCGGCGCACAGCACCAGTTGGATGTCCGGATCGAAGTCGCGGGCCGCGGCGAGCAGATGCCCGACGCCCTTCTGCCGGGTGATCCGCCCGACGAACGCCACCATCGGCTGGTCGGTCCGCACCCCGAGCACCGCGAGCACCGGCCGCGCGCCCGCCGCCACCGGCCCCGGGTACCACATGCCCGCGTCGATGCCGTTGTGCACGACGTGCACCCGGTCCGGGTCGACCGCGGGATAGGCGTCGAGCACGTCGTGGCGCATGCCCTCGCTCACCGCGATGATCGCGTCCGCGTGTTCCACCGCGTTGCGTTCCGACCAGGAGGAGAGCCGATAGCCGCCGCCGAGCTGTTCGGCCTTCCACGGCCGTCGTGGCTCCAGCGAATGTGCGGTCAGTACGTGTGGGATGCCGTAGAGCGTGGCCGCGAGGTGTCCGGCCAAGCCGGTGTACCAAGTGTGTGAATGCACGACGTCCACCTGCCCGGCGGCGTCGGCCATCCGCAGCTGCGCGGACATCATCTGCAGTGCGGCGTTGGCGGCGTAGAGCTGCGGATCCGGTTGGTGCACCACGGCATCGGTGCGCGCGACCCCCATGCAATGCACAGTGACCTCGCACAGTCGCCGCAGCTGCGCGGTCAACTGGGTGACATGCACCCCGGCCCCGCCATATACCTCGGGTGGGTATTCACGGGTCAGCATCGCGACCCGAAGCCGCTCGTGCGCGCCGGAATCCGCCGTCGAGCGCGGGGTGTCCGTGCCGAAACTCACCAGGTTCAAAGTAGACGTTCACCTCCGCTGGGGCCACTCGCGCGGCGGTTACCCGGTAGTTTGGCAGTGTGAGGAGCCAGCCGCACGTACTCGGGATCGTGCTCGCCGGTGGCGAGGGCAAGCGACTCTTTCCACTCACGGCGGACCGTGCCAAACCAGCGGTGCCATTCGGCGGCGCGTATCGACTGATCGATTTCGTCCTCAGCAACCTGGTCAACGCGGGTTTCCTACGCCTGTGCGTGCTCACCCAGTACAAGTCGCACTCGCTGGATCGGCACATCTCGCAGACCTGGCGGCTGTCCGGTTTCGGCGGCGAATACATCACCCCGGTGCCCGCGCAGCAGCGGCTCGGGCCGCGCTGGTACACCGGCAGCGCCGACGCGATCATGCAGTCGCTGAACCTGATCTATGACGAAGACCCCGACTACATCGTGGTTTTCGGCGCCGATCACGTGTACCGGATGGATCCGGAGCAGATGGTCAACCATCACATCGAGTCCGGTGCGGGCGTCACCGTCGCGGGTATTCGGGTGCCGCGCAGCGAGGCGAGCGCGTTCGGCTGCATCGACTCCGACGAGTCCGGTCTGATCACCCAGTTCTTGGAGAAGCCCGCGCATCCGCCCGGCACGCCCGATGATCCCAATGTCACTTTTGCGTCAATGGGCAACTACGTCTTCACCACCAAGGTGCTGGTGGATTCGATCAAGGCCGACGCGGACAACTCCGACTCCGATCACGACATGGGCGGCGACATCATTCCGGCGCTGGTCGCCGCGGGCCAGGCCGGCGTCTACGACTTCGCCGACAACGAGGTGCCCGGCGCGACCGAACGCGACCGCGGCTACTGGCGCGACGTCGGCACCATCGACGCCTTCTACGACGCGCACATGGACTTGGTCTCGGTGCACCCGGTCTTCAACCTGTACAACCGGCATTGGCCGATTCGTGGCGCCGCCGAGAACCTGCCGCCCGCGAAGTTCGCCCAGGGCGGGCTCGCGCAGGAGTGCATCGTCGGCGCGGGCAGCATCCTGTCGGCCGCCACCGTCCGCAATTCGGTGCTCAGTTCCAATGTGGTGATCGACGACGGCGCGACCGTCGAGGGCAGCGTGCTGATGCCCGGCGTCCGGATCGGGCGCGGCGCGGTGGTGCGCCGGGCCATCCTGGACAAGAACGTGGTGGTCGGCGAGGGCGAGATCATCGGGGTCGATCTGGACCGCGATCGCGACCGCTTCGCCGTCAGCAACGGCGGCGTCGTCACCGTAGGCAAGGGCGTCTGGGTGTAGCTCGTCGGCTGATCAGAGCCGTGGTGCGGGCGTAGCCGGGCAGAACGGCGCGCAGGGGCCGGGGGTGCGCGGCACGGTCGATTTGGACGGCTGACCGAAGTCGGCGGTGCTGACCAGGTAGACCACCAGCACCGCGGCCATCAGGACAAGGGCGAAGGCGACCAGCGCCCCGCCCCAGTGAATCTGCGGGCGCCCGTCGTCATCGTTGTTGTTGCTGTTGTTCAAGATGTAATAGATCACTCAGATCGCACCTCTTCCGCATGCCCCCGCCCGGGGCATCACCGCTCTGGTCTCGGATGTGCTCTGAGCAGCATGCGCCTCGAATCGCCGCGCTGTTGCTGTATTCGCCGACTCGCCCGCGACGGCACTGGTGACCGGCCCACCCCTCCCGGGTCGGTCACCAGCTATCCGGCGGGCCTCCGCGCGCGTCCGTACCGTGGCTCCCCTTCCTCGAACGCGACCTGTCGAAGGCGAACCGGCCATCGTACATCCGTTGCAGGCCTTCGTATTCCATGACATATCCCACACCGGGTCGCGCAATGCTCAGCACGACAAGCGAATTCGCCGGGACACGCGAAACCACGCGCCACCTATCGGGTGCGCGTGACTCGGGAGAGAACTACTGGCCGGGCGCTGGAGGTGCGGGCGGAGCCGGGCAGAACGGCTCGCAGGACCCGTGCGTCGGGGTGACTTTCGCTGGGCCGGAATCGAAATCGGCGTTGCTGACCACCACCATCGCGACCACCGCGGCGACAATGATCAAGCCGAAGAAGAACAGCGCGGGCCGCAGCCAACTCGTTCGAGTTTCGAAGATGGTGTGGCCGATGTGGCCGATTTCGAACAGTTCGTGCCCGCGCATGTGCAGTACCTCCGCCACCGGAATACCCGGCGCGGCACAAGGAAACCGCGATGTCGGTACGAATGTCGGCGTGCGTGCGGCGTGGCTAACCGCGGGAAGCGCAGAGCAACCCGTCGCCGACGGGAATCAGCACGCTGGTGAGTTCCGGATCCTCGGCGATCGCCCGGGTGGCCGCGCGCACCGCCTGGGTCGCCGGATCCCGTTGCGCCGCATCGGGTACCCGACCGCCGAGCAGCGCGTTGTGCAACAGGATCGCGCCGCCGGCACGCAGCAGTCGCACCGCCTGGGTGACGTACTGCGGGTGCTCGAGCGGCGCGGCATCGATGAAAACCAGGTCGTAGGCTCCGTCGGCGAGCCGGGGTAGCACGTCCAGCGCACGGCCGTTGATCAGCCGGGTGCGCGCGGGCGGAATCTCAGCGGCGCGGAAAGCCTCCTTGGCAGCGCGCTGGTGCTCCGGCTCGGAATCGATGGTGGTCAGTGTGCCGTCCTCGCGCATGCCGTCGAGCAGCCACAGCCCACTGATCCCGGCGCCGGTACCCACCTCGACCACGGCTTTGGCGTCGAGCAGCTGTGCGTACATGCTGAGCAGCGCCCCCACCGACGGCGGCACCGGCACCGCACCGAGTTCGGTGGACCGTTCGCGCGCGCTGACGAGGATCTCGTCTTCTACGACGGATTCCTCCACGTAGGCGAGATTTCGCTCCAAATTCGATGCCACGCCTATGAGGTTAATGCTGGGCGCCTTGTCTGGGCGTTCCGAACTACCCGCGCCGCTGAGCAATCTCTCCGCAGTTTTCTCAGGTGTCCCTCAGCATCTCCATATCCAGGCCATATCAGGACAGGAAAGAGTAGGGGCAACGCAAGACCAACAGACCGGCTCGACACGGGACACGGGAACAACAACAGACAGGTTGTCGGTTGTAACCCCACGTAACGGTTTCAGGTCCGAAAGAGATTTCGGATCGAAGCTATGTTCCGAGTTTACGGTCCCTAGTAGGAGGTAGCCCCATCCACATGGTCGATGCGGCGCGTGAGCACGCCACCCTGCCAGAGCAGATTCTGCCGATCGAGTCCGACGCCGCCGAGGAGGCCGTCGATCTCACCGGTACCGCTGCTTTCGATGCCACCGGTGACCGGGCGGCCATGCCGTCCTGGGACGACCTGGTCCGCGAACACGCCGACCGTGTCTACCGCCTTGCCTACCGTCTTTCCGGCGACGCCCAGGATGCCGAGGACCTGACTCAGGACACCTTCATCCGGGTCTTCCGCTCCCTGTCCAGCTACCAGCCGGGCACCTTCGAGGGCTGGTTGCACCGCATCACCACCAACCTGTTCCTCGACATGGTCCGTCGCCGCAACCGCATCCGGATGGAGGCGCTGCCCGAGGACTACGACCGGGTCCCGTCCGAGGGTCCCGACCCGGAGCAGGCCTATCACGACGCCCGCCTCGACCCGGATCTGCAGCGCGCGCTCGATTCGCTCGCGCCGGAATTCCGCGCCGCGGTCGTGCTGTGTGACATCGAGGGCCTCTCCTACGAGGAGATCGGCGCTACGCTCGGGGTGAAACTCGGCACCGTGCGCAGCCGGATTCATCGTGGGCGACAGGCACTGCGCGACTACCTTGCGCATAATGGAAGTGAGCAGCGGTTCGCCGCTGAAGCAAGTATCGGGTGAGCTGGACGAAGCCGGCATCGCCCTACGATTCGGATGATGTCGGTTGGAAGGGTGAACACCGAATGAGTGGCGACTCCAGCACGCCCGGTCGTCGTCCGCCTCGATTCCGTCCCACCGAGCATCTGGCCAGCGAGGCGATCGCGGCCTATGTGGACGGCGAGTTGCGGATGAACGCCTATCTGCGTGCCGCCCAACATCTTTCTCTGTGCCCGGAATGCGCGGCCGAGGTCGACGCACAGCAGCAGGCGCGTATCGCGCTGCGCCAATCGGGCCCGATCTCGATTCCGCACGGGCTGCACGACAGCCTGACCAGAATTCCGCTCGCCGATCTGCCCGGCGCCGCGTCGAGCCAAACGTCGAGCGCCGACGGGACTCCGCGCAACGAGGCGGTTTTCGGTTTTCTCACCGATTCGTTTGCCGCGACTCGGTGGACAACGTGGTGGCGCAAGTAGAGTTTCCCGGGTGACCACGGAATCGACGAATACCGGATCGGCCGAGACCCCGGATCGCGTCCAGGGCAGGCCCACGGATTCGGCGGGCGACAGGGGAAACCTGCGGCCGCCGGACGCACCCGTATTGGGACCGCGACCGGTATACCGACCCCATGTCGACAACCACACGGCCAGCGCGTTCCGCAGGCCGGCGGGTCAGCGCGGTTCGTTCGCCGAGCCGCTGCCCCGCGGCGCGACGCCGGTGGCGGGCCAGGACGTGCAGAACCGTCCGCCGGACGCCGTGCTCGCCGAGGCGTTCGGTCGTCCCGAGGGTTCCAGCGAACTGCTGCAACGTGATCCCGACGCGGCCAACGGCGCCGCACCCGTCGCCGGACCCGTCGATCCGTGGCGTGATCCCGACTCCGCCGCTCGACTCGGCGCCCCCGCGGTGCCGACTCCCAAGGCCCAGCCGCTGCCGCAGGCCCAGCGCCTCGGCGCGCGTGAGGTCCTGTTCGGCTCCCGCGTCGCCCCCAAGGCGCTTGCGCTGCTCGCACTCGTCGCGCTCGCCGTCGGCGTGCTCGGCGGCCTGGTCGGCAGGCTGACGGCCGAACAGTCCTCCGACCTGACCTCGCGCAAGGCGGAGCTGACGCAGAGCGCGGAGACCGAACAGCCGCACAGCCAGATCGCCAAGGTCGCCAACGCCGTGCTGCCCTCCGTCGTGTCCATCAGCGTCATCGTCGGCGACAACGGCGCCACCGGCTCCGGCGTGGTGATCGACGGCCTCGGCTACATCGCCACGAACAATCACGTCGTCTCGATGGCCGCTCAGGACAAGACCAACCGGGCCTCCATCAAGGTCACCTTCTCCGACGGCACCAAGGTGCCTGCGAACATCGTCGGGCGCGACCCGAAATCCGACCTCGCCGTGATCAAGGTCGATGTGAAGAACCTCACCGTCGCCAACCTCGGCAAGTCCGGCGACGTCCAGGTCGGCGACGAGGTGATTGCCATCGGCTCCCCGCTCGGCCTGAGCAGGACGGTCACCTCCGGCATCGTCAGCGCGCAGCACCGCCCGGTGAAACTGCAAGGCGAAGGCAGTGACACGAACGCGGTGATCGACGCGGTGCAGACCGACGCGTCCATCAACCCCGGTAACTCCGGCGGCGCGCTGGTGGACATGCAGGGCCGGGTCATCGGCATCAACACCGCGATCCGCAGCGAGTCCGGCGGCTCGGTCGGCCTCGGCTTCGCGATCCCGGTGGACCGGGTGACCGAGGTGGCGCAGATCCTGATCAAGGACGGCACGATCCACCACCCGACCATCGGCGCCAGCCTGCGCAGCAAGGTGGTGTCCAACGAGCAGCTGAGCGGCGCCGAGGTCGCCGATGTCACGGCGGGCGGTCCGGCGGCGAAGGCAGGCATCGTGGAGAAGGACGTCATCGTGAAGGTCGGCGACCGCGAGGTGACCGGTCCGGACGAGCTCGTCGTCGCGGTGCAGTCGCGCAAGATCGGCGACACGGTGAACGTGGTGTTGATCCGGGACGGCAGGCAGGTGGACGTGCCGGTCACCCTGGAATCCGACTGAGCTCACCCACCCCGGCCGACTCCGTCGGCCTGCCGTCCCCCTGAGTTCACCCACCCCGGCCGACTCCGTCGGCCTGCCGTCCCCCTGAGTTCACCCACCCCGGCCGACTCCGTCGGCCTGCCGTCCCCCTGAGTTCACCGACTCCGTCGGCCTGCCGTCCCCACGCGCCGCTGGTCGAAAGGCCGGGTAACCTGAGGACGTGTTCAGCAATATCGGCTGGAGCGAGATGATGATCCTGCTCGTCGCCGCCCTCGTGATCCTCGGACCGGAGCGACTGCCCGGCGCGGTTCGCTGGACCACGCGCAGCCTGCGCCAGGTGCGCGACTACGCCAGCGGCGCGACCTCGCAGCTGCGCGACGAGCTGGGCCCGGAGTTCGAGGACCTGCGCAAGCCGCTGGCCGACCTGAACGAGCTGCGCGGTATGTCCCCACGCTCGATGGTGACCAAACACCTTCTGAACGGCGACGATTCGATCTTCCGCAACATGGAGGACGCGCTGCCGGACAAGAAGGACCTCTACGGCACCGGCGGCTCGATGCCGGATTATCCGATGCCGAAGCTGGAAAAGCCGTTGGAGCGCAACGAACGTCCACCGATCGACACCGACGCCACCTGACCCGCGCAAGCTGGCGCAATCGCGTCACGAAAAGGGTGCAGTGTCAAGAGTTCTAAACACTTTGGCCTGTCCAGCTGTCTAGACTTCCCACATGTCGGCCGATGACGTGGCGCGCGTTTTCGCGATCGAGGACAAGGTCGAGCGACTGAAGGCGGCCACCGATGGTGTGGCTGCGGCCCAGCAGACCATCAATGAGCTCACCAGGATTCGTCGTGCGGTGATCCGGGAGCTACACGCCGAGGGCTGGACCTTCGCCAGAATCGGTGCGGCAGCGGGGCTTTCCCGCGCGCGCATCCATCAGGTGAGCACCCAGGGTCCCGCACCGGAAGGTCTGTTCTTCGGGCACGGGACGCTCACGGTGCTGGTACCGGAGGTGCGGGCGGGCCGGGTGATCGGCGCACCGGATCCCGCGGCGCCGCACCGGCTGGTCGAGTTGCTCCGCGAGCTCGGCTTCACCGCCTCGGTCGAACACTTCCTACCCGGGCGACCGGTCGACCTGAACCGGGACGGCCTGATCGTGCTCGGCGGGCCGGAACTCTCGCCGAGCGTGCGTCAGCTGATCGCCGCCGACCCGCGGCTGCGGCGCGCGGTGGCCAGGGCGGGCGACGCCAGGCGCGGCATCGAGGACCGGGCCGCGCGCCGGGTCTATCGGCCCGGCGGGCCCGACCCGCACGACATCGCCTACCTGGCCCGGCTGCCGCGGCCGGACGGACGCGGCTCGGTGCTGATGATCGACGGCATGCACCCGCCCGGCTCGCTGGGTGCCATCCGATTGCTCGCGACCCGGCTGGCCACCCTGCACGAACGCGCGGGCACCCACCTGTTCTCAGTGCTGGTGGCCTGTCGGTTCGACCGGGCGACCGGCGAACCCCTGGAAGCCGAGCTGCTCACCCCGGTCTACCGGCACGACCCCGAAAACCGTTTGCCCGCACCGGGTATCCGTCGCTGAAATCCGCAGGCGGCGGGCGCGCGGCCGCCGGCCGCCGATACCCGTCGTGACCAAATTGTGTCGCGGGTCACTCCACTCTTCCGTTCGGGAAATCTTGGTGCAATGCTTGAATAGCTAGACGTTAACTATGTGTGATAGGTGAGCTCCGATGAGTGTTGAACTTTCGACGGCGGCCAGTTCCGCGCCCACTGTCCGGACGGTGCGCTCGCAGCAGGCCCAGTCCGCGACTGTCGATGCGGCGGACCCGATCATCACGACCCACCGGGTCACCTACAGCGACCGGCTGAAGTTGTTCATCGGCGCCGGTGAGACCATCGATAACTTTCTGCGCCCGCTGCGCAGACTGGATGGCCACCACCGCTATTCGGTGCAGCTGACCTGCCTGCCCGCACCCATGCGGTCGGCCGACATCAGCCCCGCGGTCAGCTCCGCCCCCGGGCAGAACTACCTGCGGTGCACCGGCTCGGCGGACGCGCTGTTCATCGAGCTCCGCACCGTCGTCGACGGGATAGCCCACCTGAGCACCGTCGGCCGCACCGTTGATCACGACGGCGAACCCGGCATCAGTGTGCCGGTTCCGGAGAGCATGCCCGCGCCGTGGATCTATCCGGACGAGGTATTCACGGCCGAAGACGCGGCCGAGGTGTTCGCCGGTTACTTCCACACCGGCACAGTCCCACCCGGTCTCGCACTCCGCGAGACCGTTTGATGCGTGACCTGAGGAGGCAGTGATGAATCTGCTCGTCACGGTCGGCGGCGCCGTCTTGGCGCTCGGCCTGCTCATCCTGATCACCACCGTCCTGCGACGACCGAGCAAGTCGCCGGGACAGCTGACCGTCGCCGCGCTGCAGGCGCGACTCGCCGAGGAGCACGCCCCGACCGAGGAGGCGGCGGAACGCCTGGTCGCGCCCGAACTGGAGCACGCGGCCGCGCAGCCGACCACAGAGTCCTGACTCACGCTGCCAGGCCGAATAGCTTTCGAGTAGCTAGGCTCGAACTAGCCGGTCTACTCCGGTGTGCCCGCTCGAGAGAGGAACCGTGCCTGTGCGCGCCATGCTCGAGCAATTGATAACGCTGGTAGAGCAGGGTCCGGTTGCCCTGGCACGAGTGGTGGATACAACCGGTCCCGGGCCGCGTGAGTCCGGTGCCGCGATGATCGTCACTCAGGCCGGCGAGGTGTTCGGGTCACTGTCGGGTGGTTGTGTGGAGGGCGCGATCGTCGAGTCGGCGCGCCAGGTGCTGGCCACCGGTCATGCGGTGACCGACCGGTTCGGTTATGCCGACGGCGACGGTATCGCGGTGGGGCTGACCTGTGGCGGCGAGATCGAGGTCTTCGTCGAGCGGGTGGCGTCGGATCGCGTCCCGATGCTGTCGGAGTTGTGGCGGCAGATCGCGGATGGTCGGCCGGTCGCGCTGGCCACCAGGCTCGATACGACTGCGGAGTGGAAGCTGTTGCGGACCGACTCGACGGAGGCGTGGCACGACGTCGATCGGGACGCACTCGCGCTGCTCACCGCGGGTCGTAGCGGTGTGGTCGGGGCCGACGAATGCGAGGCCGACGCCTCGCCAAGGCCCCGGGTTTTCGTGCAGGTCTTCGGTGTGCCCGCGCGGATGATCCTGGCGGGTGCCAATGATTTCGTGCGGGCGCTGAGCCGGACCGGTCGTCAGCTCGGCTACCGGGTCACCGTTGTCGATGCCCGCGAAACTTTCGCCACCGCAGCGCGATTCCCCTCCGCGCACGAGGTCGTGGTGGATTGGCCGCATCGATACCTGCGCAATGAGCAGGAGGCGGGGCGGATCGATGGCCGCACGGTGGTCTGTGTGCTCACGCACGACACCAAGTTCGACGTGCCGACGATCGCGGCGGCCCTGGACATCGAGGACATCGCCTTCGTCGGCGCCCTCGGTTCCCGCCGGACGCATGCCGAGCGCACCGAACGCCTGCGTGCCGCGGGTGTCACCGAAAGCAAGCTGGCGCGGCTGAAAAGCCCACTGGGCCTTGACCTCAACGCGCGGACACCGGACGAGACCGCGATCTCCATCGCCGCGCAGATCCTCGCCGAACGCGGCAACGCGACAGCCCGCCCCCTCGACCGCATCAACGGCCCCATCCACCGCTGACCGCCGCACCATTCCTGATTTCCCGCACCGGAAATTGCATGCGATTTTCGGTGCGGGAAATCAAGAGTGGTGCGGCGGGCCTCAGAGCAGGTGTTCGATGCGGAGCGGGATGTCGCGGAACCGGCGGCCGGTGGCGTGATGTACGGCGTTGACGATGGCGGCTGCGGCTCCGATCATGCCGAGTTCGCCGATTCCCTTGACGCCCAACGGGTTCACCACGGTGTCGTCGACCGCGACGAACGAGATGTCGACCTCGGGGGCGTCGGCGTTGACCGGGAGCAGATACTCCAGCAGCGACGCGTTGGCCCAGCGGCCGTCTCGGGTGTCGGGCAGTGAGCCCTCCATAAGTGCTTGGGACAGGCCCCAATTCATGCCGCCGAGCACCTGGCTGCGGGCCAGTTTGGTGTTGAGCACCCGGCCGGGGGCGAAGGCGCCGACCATCCGGCGGACCCTGATCAACCCCAGCTCCGGATCGACGGCGACCTCCGCGAACTGGGCACCGAAGCTCATCTTCCCGTATGGCGCCGGCGGGGCGGCGGGCCGCCAGCTGCCGGTCGTCTCGATATCCGAAAGATGGTTCCGCTCCAGCACATCCGCGTACGCGTCGCAGACCGACGGATCATCGATCAGCCGCAATACGCCCTCGACTCCTTCGATCTCGTCGGGCGTGCGGCCGCGCAGCGGTGAGTCGATGTCGGCGACCGCGATCTCGATGAGCTGGGCGAGCAGCTGGGCGCAGGTGACGTGCACCGCGGAGCTGACGGAGCTGGCGCCGATCGATCCGACGGTGGCCGCGATGTTCGGGTAGTCGGTGTTGCCGATCTCGAAGCGGATCCGGTCGAACGGCATGCCCATGGCGTCGCAGGCGACCTGCGACATGGCGGTCGCGACACCGGTGCCGAACTCCTGGGTGCCCGTCTGGACGACGAGCGAGCCGTCCGACCGCAGCCTGGCGTGCGCCCGCTGCGGTTGGCCCGGTTCGTACACCGGGTAGCCCGCCGTGCCGACGCCCCAGCCGAGGAGCCAGTTGCCGTCGGTGTGCGATCCGGGGGTCTGGATCCGGCCGTCCCAGCCGAAGCGTTCGGCGGCCAGTCGCAGGCATTCGACGTAACCATCCGAGCTCCACGGGTTTCCGCTCTCCGGGTCGACGGCGGCATGGTTGCGCAGCCGCAGTTCCACCGGATCGGCGCCCAGCTGTTCAGCAAGCTCGTCGATGGCACATTCGAGCGCGACCATGCCGGACGCCTCGCCCGGTCCGCGCATGAAGGTCGGCGTCATCGTGTTGCCCTTGATCAGCCGATACTGCCCCTCCCAGTGCGGAATTCCGTACGCCTTGCTCGCCACCTCCAGCGACGGTTCCGCCCAGTCGTCGAAATGCGAAGTGACGGATAGCTTGTGGTGTCGCAGCCCGGTGAACCGGCCCTCGGCGTCGCAAACCAGGGTGACGCGCTGCTCCTGTTCCTCACGTAATCCGGTGCCGTAGAACATCTGCTCGCGGTTCAGGATCACCCGGAGCGGCCTGCCCAGCTCCCGCGCGATCAGCGGCGCGAGCGTAACGTGCGGCCACATCATGGCTTTCGCGCCGAACCCGCCGCCGACATAGTCGGTGACGACCCGCACCTTGCTCGGTGAGATGCCGAGGTGCGCGGCGATGGTCAGCTGGCTGGCCACGATGCCCTGGGTGGCGTCGTAGACGGTGACCGAATCCCCGTTCCACATCGCGGCGGTGACCGAGCATTCGATCGGATTGTGGTGGTTGGCGGCGAAGCGGAACGTCGCGTCGACGGTGTGCGCGGCGGCCGCGCTCGCGCTGTCGAAGTCGCCGCGCGACTGGGCGGCGGGGATCTGGCCCGCGAAGATGCTGTCCGGCAGGTACTGCTCGTCGCGTCCGTCGTCCAAGCGCACCAGCGCGGGCTGTTTGTCGTAGGTGGCCTCGACCAGGCGGGCGGCCTGCTGGGCGACCTCGAAGGTGTCCGCGACAACGACGGCGATCGGCTGGCCGAAGTAATGGATTGTGGTGTCCTGCATGGGAAAGAAGCTCTGCCCCGGTGCGGGTTGACCGAACAGCGACGGCAGCAGCGGCACCGGCGCGACGCGTGGCAGGTTCTCATGGGTGAGCACAGCGACCGCACCCGCACGCAGCGCGTGGCTGACGTCGATGGATTTCACTGTGCCGTTGCCGATCTCGGCTCCGACGATGACACCGTAGGCGGCGTTCGGCATCGGGATCTCGGCGGTGTAGCGGGCGGCTCCGGTGACTTTGGCGTGTCCGTCGATGCGGTCTAGGCCCTGCCCAACGAGCTTAGAGACGGTGGGGGTGCTCATTTCCGGCCTCCCCGCTGCGCGATCTGCTCGGTCACGATCTCCAGGGTGCGCACCATGGTGCGTTGTGCCAGTTCGATTTTGAACCGATTCATCGGATAGCCGTCGTCGGCGGCGGCCAGCTCGGTGGCGGCCGCGGCCGCGAAGTTCTCCTTCGTCGCGGGCTTGCCGACCAGCAGCGCCTCGGCCATCTTGGCGCGCCACGGCTTGGTCGCCACGCCGCCGAGGCCGATGCGGACATCCTGTATCGCACCGTCCGCCAGATCCAGTGCCACGGCCGCGGAAGCGGCGGCGAACTCATAGGATTCGCGATCGCGCACCTTCAGGTAGTGCGAGTTCACCGCGAACGGCAACGGCGGCACATCGATTCGGACGATGAGTTCGTCGGCGGTGATCGGGTGTTCGAGATGCGGTGTGTCACCGGGCAAGAGGAAGAAATCGTCGAAGGCGATGGCCCGGGTGCCGCGCGGTCCTTGCACGTGCACCACCGCGTCGAGCGCGGTCAGCGGGATGGCCATGTCGGAGGGGTGCATGGCGAAACAGTGCTCGCTGGTGCCCAATACGGCATTGCCGCGGTGCAGTCCGTCCAGTGCGCCGCAGCCGCTGCCCGGTTCTCGCTTGTTGCAGGCGAACGCGACATCGCGGAACTGCGGACAGCGCACCCGCTGCATCAAGTTGCCGCCCATCGACGCCATATTGCGGATCTGCGCGGACGCGCCCTTCCACAGGGCGATGGACAGGAACGGAAAGCGTTCGACGACACCGGGATCGGCGGCCACCTCGCCCATCCGGACCATCGCGCCGATGCGCAGGCCGCCGTCCGGGCGGTGCTCCAGGTCAGCGAGCGGCAGCCGGTTGATGTCGACCACGTTGTCCGGCTCCATCGCACCGATCCGCAGCATGTCCACCAAAGTGGTGCCGCCCGCGAGGAATACGGTGTTCGGGCGAGCGGTCACGGCGGCGAGGGCCTGATCCACCGTTTCGGCGCGGGCAAAGGCGATGGGCTTCATCGGGTTTCACCCATCTCGTCGCGCGCGCTCTTTATCGCGTCCCTGATGTTCTGGTAGGCGGCGCAGCGGCAGATGTTGCCGCTCATCCATTCGGCGATCTCTTCGTCGCTGTCGGTATGTCCCTCTTCGATGCACTTGATCGCCGACATGATCTGTCCCGGCGTGCAATACCCGCACTGGAAGCCGTCGCAGCTGATGAACGCGCGCTGCACCGGGTGCAGCTCCTCCCCCTCCGCGACGCCCTCGATCGTGGTGATCTCGCGCCCCTCCACGCTCAATGCCAGGGTGAGACAGGATAATTCGCGCTTACCGTCGACCCACACCGTGCAGGCGCCACACGCGCCCTGATCGCACCCTTTCTTGGTGCCGGTGAGCCGCAGATATTCGCGGAGGGCGTCTAGCAGACTGACCCGGGGTTCGAGCGCGACCGGGAAAACGTGGCCGTTCACCCGCAGCGTCGCCAGCGTGTAGTCGGGACCGGCAAACTCTGGTTGCCTCGTGTCCTGCTTGGGTAGCTCACCAATAGTCATAGACGTATCTCCTGCTCATGAGCGCGCGTCGAGGGCGGCATCTTGAAGTACAGAATGCGAACGTAAGACCAAACAACACTCTAGCGTTCACTCAGCAAACACGCTCGCCATCCCGGCGAATGCGCAGATCGCAGCAGGGCCCATGGCTTTCGACAGCAACGAACCCGGGCACCAGAGGCACCCGGGTTCGCGCGTCAGACGTTGGTCAGGCAGCCGCCCACTCGGGGCGCAGCGTATTCATCGGCGGACGATCGGCCAGCGACACCTCGGTGCTGTGCGCGGTGAAGGCGTCCCCGACCAGCGGGAACTGGGTGAGCGCCGCCCCGGAGTCCTGCACGCCGCTGCGGCCGAGCACGGTGCCGAGGATCTGCCTGCTCATCACGCCGAGGTCGGCAAGCGGGCGGTTCCGGTGCGTGCGTACCCCGAGGTTCACCTGCCCGATCGCGGACAACCCGAGCTGGTCGTAGGTATCGAGCAGCAACCCGATCTCCACGCCGTAGCCCGGCGCGAACGGGACTGCGGTGAGCAGCTCGCGGGTGCCCGCGTATTCGCCGCCGAGCGGCTGCAGCACCTGGGAGAGCTCGGGCCGCAGCGCGGCGAGCAGCGGACGGGCGACGAGCTCGGTGACCCGGCCGCCGCCGTGCGCGTCCACCGCACCGCCCTGCCGCAGCGGCCTGCGGTAGTAGGCCTTGACCAGGTGCATCGCATCGACGGTGAGCAGCGGGCCGAGCAGTTTCGGCACGAATTCGGGATCCGGGTCGATCAGGTCGGAGTCGACGAAGGCGATCAGATCGCCGCTGGTGACGGCCAGCGAGCGCCACAGCACCTCGCCCTTGCCCGGCACCGGGTCCAGTTCGGGCACCGCCTGCTCGCGGCTGATCACCTCGGCACCCGCGGCGCGGGCCCGTTCGGCGGTGGCGTCGGTCGAGCCGGAATCGAGCACGATCAGCTCGTCGACCAGGGTGCCGAGCAGCGGCATGATGCTGGCCACCACGTCGGCGACGGTGTTTTCTTCGTTCAGCGCGGGCAGCACCACCGAAACGGTGCGGCCGTCTTTGGCGGCGACGAGTTCGTCGACCGACCAGTGGGGGCTGTCCCAGGTGTTTGTCGTCGCCCACGCGGGGCTGTGTTCACGGCCGTGGGGGTGGTGGAATTTCATACCAAACCTCGCAGGGTGCGTGCTGGGGGCCGGATGCCTTGGATCGCGGCGATCATGTCCACCACTCGCCGGGTCGCGGCGACTTCGTGGACTCGGAAGATTCGGGCGCCGGCGGCTGCCGACCATGCTGTTGCTGCCAATGTGCCCTCCAACCGTTCGGAAAGATCGACACCTAGAGTCTCCCCGATGAAATCCTTGTTGCTGAGTGCCATCAGGACAGGCCACCCGGTATTTACAAGAACGTCCACTCCACGCAACAACTCGAGCCCGTGATAAGTGTTCTTGCCGAAATCATGGGTCGGATCGATCAAAATCGAATCCGCCCGCACGCCCGCGGCGACCGCTTTTTCGGCCGCTTGGACCAAAGTCTCGGTCACTTCGGCCACTATGTCGGCGTAGCGGACGCGATGCGGGCGGGTGCGCGGGACCGCACCGCCGGTGTGGCTACACACGATGCCGACCCCGTGCTCGGCCGCCACCCGGACCAGGTCGGGGTCGGCGCCGGACCAGGTGTCGTTGATCAGATCCGCGCCCGCCCGCACCGCGGCCAGGGCCACATCGGCACGCCAGGTGTCGATGCTGATCAATAACTCCGGATACTTCGCGCGAATGGCCGCGACGAACGGGATCACCCGGCGCGATTCCTCGGCGGCGTCGACCAGTGCGCCTGGGCCCGCCTTCACGCCGCCGATATCGACCAGATCCGCACCCTCGTCCACCGCGCGGGCGACAGCCGCCATGGCGGCCTCGTCGGTAAAGGTGGCGCCTTTGTCATAGAACGAATCGGGGGTGCGATTCACGATCGCCATCACCAGCGCCCGATCGGTCGCCACCGGCTTGCCGCACAAGGTTGGAAGCGGCGTTGCGGTGGTGCGAGACATCCTCTGACTGTACCGACCGGTGTGCCAGCGGTCTCTCCGCCCAGCGGCCTTGCTGAGGTAAGTAAGGCCGCTGGGCGGCGACGCTAGTTCTTCGGGGCGCGGCCCGCGGCTACGTCGGCGGGGTAGTCGTCGTAGGAGGGAACGTAGCCGTCGGCGCGGCCCGCGAGGACGTACAGGCTGCCGTCGCCATCGGACGCGTAGCCCTGCTTACGCAGTTCGACCTTGCGGCTCTTGAACGTGGAGGTCTGCTCCAGCTCCTTGACGACTCGGATGAACAGCGGGACGGCGTAGGCGGGCAGCTGTTGATAGACCTGCCCGGCGAGCGCCTTGCCGTCGAATTCGGTGTCCGGACTCAACGTCACCGCCGCCATGCCCGCCCTGCCGTCGGCGCCCGGCACATCTACGCCGTAGACGACCGCTTGCGAGAGCGCGTGGGATCGGGTCAGCGCGCCCTCGACCTCGGTGGTCGCGACGTTCTCGCCCTTCCAGCGGAAGGTGTCGCCGAGCCGGTCGACGAAGGCGATGTGATGCCAGCCCTGATCACGGACCAGATCGCCGGTGTCGAACCAGATGTCGCCCTGCTCGAAGCCGTCGCGGACCAGCTTCGCCTCGGAGGCGGCCTTGTCGGTGTAGCCGTCGAACGGTGAGCGGTCGGTGACCTTGGACAGCAGCAACCCGACACCACCGGTGCCGACCTTGTGCAACCGGCCGTCCTTGTCGCGCTTGGCTTTTCCGGTCTCCTCGTCGTAATCGACCACCGCGTACGGCAGCGGCCCGAAGCCCGCGGTGCGGTCGACGCTGAACGCGTTGATGAAGGCGATGTTGGCTTCGCTGGCGCTGTAGAACTCGACGATCCGATTGATGCCGAACCTGTTCTTGAACTCGTCCCACAGTTCCGGGCGCAGCCCGTTGCCGACCGCCAGCCGGACCTTGTGCTGCCGGTCGGTCGGCTTCGCGGGCTGGTTGAGCAGGTAGCGGCAGAGCTCACCGATGTAGATGAAACCCGTTGCCTGCTCGCGGATCACCTCGTCCCAGAAGCGGGACACGGAGAACTGCCTGCCGAGCGCGAGGGTGCCGCCGGAGCCGATCACCGCCGACAGCGCGACGGTCATCGCGTTGTTGTGGTACAGCGGCAGGCAGCAGTACAGGGTGTCGTTGCCGCGCAGGCGAATTCCGAGTCCGGCGATGCCCGCCAAGCTCTTGGTCCAGCGCAGATGCGTCATCACGCTGGCCTTGGGCAGCCCCGTGGTGCCGGAGGTGAAGATGAGGAAAGCGCGTTCCTTGGCGGTGATCTCCGCGCACACCGGCGGGTCGGTGGCGTCCGCACCCTGAGCGGCGGCCTGTAAATCGTTGGCGGACAACACATTCGCGAGCGGCTCGGCCAGCGAGTCCAGCGCCTCTTTGCATTCCTCGCCGACCACGTTCAACACGCTGTTCAACAGGCCGAAGCTGTGCGCGAGCACCTGATCGCGCTGGTGATGATTGAGCAGGCCGACGGTGGCGCCCAGTTTCACCGAAGCCAGTGCGGTGAACAGGGTTTCGGGCCGATTCGTCATCAGCAGGCCGACCACGTTGCCGCGCTGCACGCCGCGCGCGGCCAGCACCGCGGCATAGCGGTTCACCTCGGCGTTGGCCTCGCCGTAGGTATAGGCGGTGCCTTCGAAGCGCAGAAACGTACGGTCCGGATGACGATGTGCGGCGCGCTGAAAGTACAGCCCGACAGAGGATTTGTCGTCCGGCCCGACCAGCATGCCTGCCGCGTTGCGCAGCATGGCCGGTGCTTCGAACGCCATCGCGGGCAGGTTTTTGGCCAGGCTTAATAAACTAACCGTCGAGCGGCCATCGGAACTCACTGTGAAGCTCTCCTCATCAGGAAGGTGTTGCTCACGCCTCCAATGCCGTGAAGGCGGACGAAAGATCGGTGACCACGGTAATGCGGTCCATGGCGGGCTGGGGCACGAACTTACGGTCGTAGAGTTCGTCGAGCCACTGGAAAAGGCCTCGGTAGAAGCCATTCGGGTCCAACAACACCACCGGCTTATTGTGCTGTCCCAGATAGCCTCCGGTCCAGGTTTCGAAGAACTCCTCCAGCGTGCCGATGCCGCCGGGCAGGGTGAGGAACGCGTCGGCGCGGTCCTCCATGATCTGTTTGCGCTGCCGCATGGTGTCGGTGACGACCAGCTCGTCGGCATCGACATCGGCGACCTCACGGTGCACCAGATGCTTCGGGATCACCCCGATGGTGTTGGCGCCGCCGGCCCGGGCCGCGGTCGCCACCTCGCCCATCATCGAGACATTGCCGCCGCCGGACACCAATTGCCAACCGCGCCGGGCGATCTCGGTGCCGACCTGGGCGGCCAGCGCAAGATAGGTGGGATCGGCGGTGCTTGCCGAACAGTAGACACAGACGGAATAGGGCTGCTCGCTCACCACTGGTCCTCCGTACCGAGCGCGTCCTCCGCGCCGTTGCCCTCCGCGCTGGCCAGGATGATCTGCACGACCTCTTCCACACTGTCGGTGACGTGGATCAGGCCGAGGTCGCCGGGCGAGATCTTGCCGGAGCCGCCGAGCGAATCGCGCAGCCAATCGACCAGGCCGGACCAATATCTGCTGCCGAACAGGATGATCGGGAACCGGGTGATCTTGCGGGTCTGCACCAGGGTGAGCGCCTCGAACAGCTCGTCCAGGGTGCCGAAGCCGCCGGGCAGGCAGATGAACGCCTCCGAGTACTTCACGAACATCGTCTTGCGGACGAAGAAGTAGCGGAAGTTGATGCCCAGATCGACCCAGTCGTTGAGGCTCTGCTCGAACGGCAGCTCGATGCCGAGGCCGATCGAATAACCGCCCGCCTCGCACGCGCCGCGGTTGGCCGCCTCCATCGCGCCGGGGCCGCCGCCGGTGATCACCGCGAAACCGGCCTTGGCCAGTGCCGCACCGATCGCCCGGCCCGCCTGGTACTCCGGATGATCCGGCCCGGTGCGGGCCGAGCCGAAAACGGTGACCGCGCGCGGCACCTCGGCCAGCGCACCGAAACCCTCGACGAACTCGGCTTGGATGCGCAGCACCCGCCACGGGTCGGTGTGCACCCAATCGGTGTCGCCGCGCCTGTCCAGCAAATTCCGGTCGGCCGTGCCGGTCCCATCCTTGCGGTCCCGGCGGAGCATGATCGGCCCGCGAAACTTGGCTGTCGACTTCTGCGTATTGGCAACCTCGCGGTCAGCGGCGTCGGTGGACATACAGCCCACGCTACCGGGGAGTGCGCACCGCAACTGCCTGGAGGCGAGAAGTCGTCCGACGTTCAGTAGCCCGACCCGGGCCTGAGACAGCCCCGCAACCTGCACCCCAGCAAACCCGTGATTCAGCGCCGCCTGTGATCGAACAGATAGGGCGGGTCTCAGCCCACCGCGCCGGTCAGGTAGTTGCGGAGCATCGTGGTGACGGCGGTGATCTGGTCGACGGGGACGTGTTCGTCGCGCTTGTGGGCGAGGTTGGGGTCGCCGGGGCCGAAGTTGACCGCGGGGATGCCGCGGGCGGCGAAGCGGGCGACGTCGGTCCAGCCGTACTTGGCGCGCACGCCGCCGCCACCGTGGCTGTTCACCGAGGCGATCAGGTCCTTGGCGGCCGGGGCGGTCAGGCCGGGCAGCGCGCCGGGTGCGGAGTCGGTCACCTCGAAGGTCAGCTCGAGGCCCGCGAACACCTCGCGGACGTGCTCGATGGCTTGGTCGACCGTGCGGTCCGGGGCGAAGCGGAAGTTCACCTCCACCTCGGCGGCATCGGGCACGACGTTGCCCGCCACGCCGCCGGCGGCGCGCACCGCGGACAGTCCCTCGTGATAGACGCAGCCGTCGATGTCGACCTCGCGGGCCCGATAGTCGGCCAGCCGCTGCAGGATCGGGGCCAGGCGGTGAATCGCGTTGTCGCCCAGCCAGGCTCGCGCCGAATGCGCGCGTGTTCCAGCGGTGGACAGCCGAACACGCAGCGTCCCTTGGCAACCCGCCTCGATCCAGCCGCCGGACGGTTCGCCCAGCACCGCCAGATCACCCTCGAGCCATTCCGGCAGCTCGCGTTCGATAGTGCCGAGCCCGTTGAACTCCGACGCGATCTCCTCGCAGTCGTAGAAGATCAACGTCAGGTCGTGCACGGGTTCGGCCACCGTCGCGGCCAGATGCAGGAACACCGCGTCGCCGGACTTCATGTCGACCGACCCGCAGCCGTAGAACACCCGCTCCCCCGCCTCGTTCTCAGTGAAATGCCCTGGCACGTTGTCGGCGATCGGCACGGTATCCAAGTGCCCGGCCAGCACCACCCGGCTGGGCAGCCCCCGATTCGTCCGCGCCAGCACCACATTCCCGTGCCGCACCACCTCGAACCCACTCGTCTGCTCCCGCAGCGCCCGCTCGACGAGGTCGGTGATCGCCACCTCGTCCCGCGAAACACTCGGAATATCGACAAGGGCAGCAGTCAACGTAATCGGGTCAGCACGCAGGTCGAGGGTCACGCCCCCACCCTACGACCGCCCCGCACCACCCACCGAAGCACCGCCGCGCACACATTCGCCTGCCGCGCACTCCTTGGCGTGCCGCGCATCAAACAGCCGGCAAAAACGTGCGCGCGACGCAGATCCGTGCGCGCCACCCTGGTTATGCAACGGCCGCTGGATCGCAGCCAACCAGCACGGCCACGAGAACAGCCACGGCAGCGCACACATTTGCCCGCCGCGCACAAAACAGCCGCGGATTCCGTGCGCACGACGCGAATCAGCGCGCCGCGCTCCTTCGCGCAGCTGTCATTCAGTCCGTGGCCAACCAGCGCGCACCACAGCACGAGAGCCGCGCATATCTTGGCCCGCCGCGCACACATTTGCCCGCCGCGCACAAAGCAGCCAGCAATATCGTGCGCGCGACGCAGATCCGTGCGCGGCGCGTCCGTCGTCCGTGTGGTGGGGCACATCGGCGGAGCGGGCTCACCGCTGGTGGGGATGGGTCGGTAATCTCTGTTGACGTGAGCATTCAGGGAGCAGCTGCAGTCGGTATTGCCAATGTGACCGCGGACGGGACCGTGCTGGACACCTGGTACCCGAGTCCGGCGCTCGGCGAGTTCGCCGAGACGGGGACGAAGCGGCTAGATGACGCGCCCGCCGAGTTCGCGGCGCTGGTCGGGTTCGACGAGGCGCGCGGGGTCGACGTGGTCGCGGTGCGCACGACGATCGCGGATCTGTCCGCCGCTCCGGTCGACGCGCACGACGTCTACCTGCGGCTGCATCTGCTCTCGCATCGGCTGGTCCGGCCGCACGGGGTGAACCTGGACGGTCAGTTCGGCCTGCTCAGCAATGTGGTGTGGACCAATCACGGCCCGGCCGCGGTGGAGGGCTTCGAGACCACCCGCACCAAGCTGCGCGCCCGCGGCCCGGTGACCGTCTACAGCATCGACAAGTTCCCGCGCATGGTCGACTACGTCATCCCCTCCGGTGTGCGCATCGGCGATGCCGACCGGGTCCGCCTCGGCGCGCACCTCGCCTCCGGCACCACCGTCATGCATGAGGGCTTCGTCAACTTCAACGCGGGCACCCTCGGCAACTCGATGGTCGAGGGCCGCATCTCGGCCGGTGTCGTGGTCGGCGACGGCTCCGACGTCGGCGGCGGCGCCTCCATCATGGGCACCCTCTCCGGCGGCGGCACCACCGTCATCTCCATCGGCGAACGCTCACTGCTCGGCGCCAACGCGGGCGTCGGCATCCCCCTCGGCGACGACTGCGTCGTAGAGGCCGGCCTCTACCTGACCGCAGGCACCAAGGTCACCACCCCCGACGGCACGGTCGTCAAAGCAGCCGAATTCAGCGGCCAGAACAACCTCCTCTTCCGCCGCAACTCCGTCACCGGCGCGGTAGAAGTGGTGCCCCGCAAGGGAACCGGCATCGAACTCAACGCCGCCCTGCACGCCAACGACTGACCCGGAGCCCATCGAGTGGCACACGATGGAGGTCGCGAAACGCCGCACCCCTGTGCCACTCGCTAGCCCACGAAGCACGTCGACGGCTATCAACCCCACTGCGGCAGAACACGATTCGCACGCCGCGCCGTCAATCGCGCACCCCCTAGCGGCACCGGAGCCGCGCACACGTTGGCCTGACGCGCACGTTTCGGGGCGCTGCGCACGAAATCGCTAGCCGATTCATGCGCGACAGGCGAATTCATGCGCGGCAGGCCGATTCGTGCGCGGCAGGCGCGCACCGGTGCAGCACCGAGGGGCACGCGCACGGGCTTGCTGCGCACGTTTCGGGGCGCTGCGCACGAAATCGCTAGCCGATTCGTGCGCGGCGGGCCGATTCGTGCGCGGCGGGCGCGCCCTAGGTGAGGCGCTTTTTTTGGACTTTGCCCATGGCGTTGCGTGGCAGAGACTCGACTATGCGGATCTCGCGAGGGCGTTTGTGGGTCGAGAGTTGGTCCGCCACATGATTGATCAGGTCTTGTTCGATGGAAGCCGGTGCGGGGCCGCGTAATACGACGAAGGCGACGATGCGTTGGCCTAGGTCGGGGTCGGGGAGGCCGACTACGGCGGCCTCGGCGACGGCGGGGTGGCCGAGCAGGGCGGTCTCCACTTCGCCTGCGCCGATGCGGTAGCCGCCGGATTTGATGAGGTCCACCGATTCGCGGCCGACGATGCGGTGGAAGCCGTCGGGGTCGATGGCGGCGACGTCGCCGGTTTTGAACCAGCCGTCTTCGGTCCAGCTTTCGGCGGTGGCGTCGGCGCGGTTGAGGTAGCCGTCGAAGAGCATCGGGCCGGAAACCTGGAGGCCGCCGATGCTTTCGCCGTCGTGCGCGACGTCGGCACCGGATTCGTCGCGCAGCCTGGTCTGTACGCCGCGCACCGGAGTGCCGACCCAGCCGGGGCGGCGCTCACCGTCGGCGCGGGTGGACAGGGTGATCATGGTTTCGCTCATACCGTAGCGCTCGATCGGCGCCTGGCCGGTGAGCTCACGCAGCCGCTCGAACACCGGAACGGGCAGCGGCGCACTGCCGGACACGAGCAGCCGCGCGTCGGCCAATTGCTTTGCGGCATCTGGATCTTCGACAACCCGCGACCACACGGTCGGCACCCCGAAGTACAGCGTGCCGTGCGCGGCGGCATACGCCTGCGGGGTCGGCTTGCCGGTGTGCACCAGCGGACTGCCCACGCGCAGCGGACCGAGCACACCGAGGATCAAACCGTGCACGTGGAACAGCGGAAGCCCGTGCACCAGAACGTCGTTCGCGGTCCAGGCCCACGCGTCGGCGAGCGCGTCCAGCCCGGCCGCGATCGCACCGCGGCTGAGTACAACACCTTTCGGCAAACCGGTCGTCCCGGACGTGTAGAGCACGAAAGCGGTTGCCGCAGCATCGGGTTCGGGATAGGTATGCCATGACCTGGCGTGCACCCGCACCGGCACCACCGGCAATTCACTGCCCTCGGGCGCCTCCCCGAGCCAGGCCTGCGCCCCGGAATCGGCCAGAATGTGCGCGAGCTCAGCGGTTCCCGAATCCGGCGGCACCGGAACCACGGTTACCCCGGCGATCAGGCAACCGACCACCGCGAGCACCGTGCTCACGGTCGGCTTGGCCAGCACCGCGACCCGATCGGCCCTGGCCACCCGCTCGGCGACGGAGGTCGCGGCGCCGAGCAGATCACTGCGCGAGAGCGTCACCCCGTCGATGGTGACGGCATCCGGAATATCCGCCCCGCCTGCGACGGCGAGCGGATTCAGGGAACTGAGCAGCAACGGCGGACCGAACGACATGCGCCCAAACTACTTCGCCCGCCCCGTCCGGCCCGCAACACCTCGGCCGATCACAGGTGAATGAACCGTCGATGTGACCGTTGACACACACGATGAGGCGATGAGACAGTAAGTGCATAGCCTTCTCAATGAGACAGGGGTCAACGATGACCAGGCCACTTCGCGCAACGACGCACGAGACCGAACCGCCGGCCGAGCTCGACATCACCCAGTTCATCGACGGCATCGCCGGCCTGCTCGGCGGCGTCGCGAACGTCATCATGCAGCTCAGCACCCGGCCGGTCGGTTACGGCGTGGTGGAGAGCACCGTCGACAGCGGAAAGGTCATGCTGCACCCGGTCAAACGGTTGCGAACCACGATCACCTATCTGGCTGTCGCCATGCTCGGCACCGAGGACGAACGCGCCGACTATCGCGAGGCGGTCAATCGTTCGCATCGCCCGGTGCATTCGACCGCGTCGAGTCCGGTCCGCTACAACGCCTTCGATCCGAGCCTCCAATTGTGGGTTGCCGCTTGCCTTTACTGGGGCGCGAAGGATCTGTACGAACGCATGCACGGCCCCATGGACGAGCCAACAGCCGATGCCTTCTACCGCTACAGCGCCCGTCTCGGCACCACTTTGCAAGTGCGCCAAGACATGTGGCCCGCCGATCGGCAGGCCTTCGCCGCGTATTGGGACGCACATCTGGCCGGCACCACGATCGATCCGCCGATCCGCGACTACTTCAACGACCTGATCGATCTGAAGATGCTGCCCCGCCCGGTCCAACTCGCCTTCGGCCGCCCGCATCGCTTCTTCGTGGCGGGCCTGCTCCCGCAACATCTGCGCGACCAGATGGGCTGCACCTGGACCGCCCGCGACGAGCGCACCCTGCAGCGCATCATGCGCACCCTCGGCACCACGCAGACCTGGCTCCCCCGCCAGGCGCGCATGTTCCCGATGAACGCCTACCTGCTGGACCTGCGCCTGCGCCGTCGTCTCGGCCTCCCCCTCGTCTGACTGGGCAATTGATCAGCTACCGCGTGTCGCGAGCGACTTTTCACTGCTGATCGGTGTTATCTCGAAGAGCACACAGGGGGCCGAGCCAGGAGGAAACGATGGGCTATCGGACTGTTGTGACCGCGGCCGCCGCCGCGGCGACCTACTGCGCGCTCGTCGTGCCTACCGCCTACGCGGAACCACCCGACCCTGCGGTGGTCCCACCACGCACCGCGATTTCCATCCGCTCCACCTTCGGCGCGAACTGGAGCACCGCGAACGAACACGAAGCACGCACCAGCCTGTCGCTGACGAAGCTCTATCTCGCCGACTACGCCCTACGGCACGGCGACGGCTCCCGCGCGGACCGCGACCTCGCCGAACGAATGATCCGCTACTCCGACGACGGTGCGGCCACCACCATGGAGAACAAGTATCCACAGGCACTCAAATCCGTTGCCGCGGAATACCATTTGACCGACACCCACTCAGCGGGAAGTTGGGGCGCCGCCTACACCAGCACCGCGGATCTGGCCGATTTCCTGGACGCCAAACTGCGCACCGACCCCAACTCCCCGATCCTCGAATGGATGACCGAAGCCGGCGAGCACGCCACCGACGGCACCGAACAGGATTGGGGCACCGCCCGCTTGCCGTTCGTCCTCGGCACCAAGTGGGGCTGGTCGGATTTCGGCGAGCAAGACGTCGCCTCGGCCTCCTACGGCCCCGGCTTCGCAGTGGCGGCGCACACGCACGGCACCGCGACAGAGCAGACCCTCGACATCCTCGGGGCACTCCCGCTGGCCGCCCTCGAACTCGCCACCGGCCACTGAGACCCGGTCAGGGCACCCGGAACGACACCACGATGTGATCGCGCGCGAACTGCCGGATCGCCACCTCGTCATGCAGCGGAATGACGGTCTGCGGCGTCAACGCCAGCGATAACGCCGTGCGCGCGATCATTTCCGCGAGCGGCTCCGGATCGTAGGCGGGCAGCTTGCCCTCCTGCTGCAGCCGGGCGATGAACTCGGCCAGGTAGTCCCGGCCGAGTTCGAGCACGGGCGCGCCTTTGATGGTGAGATACGGCAGCACCAGTTCAGGCTCGGTCGCGAGCAGCCGGTGGACGAGCCGGTTGTCCCGCAGTCCTGTGATGAACGCGGCGAACAGTTCGACGATCTGTTCCTCCGCGCCCGCGTCCCGATCGACCTGACGCTGCAAGGCCGCGTCGACCTGCTCGACGAACTCGCGGGTCTGCCGCAGGCCGACCGCTTCGATCAGATCGGATTTGCTGGCGAAGCGCCGATACAGCGTGGCGAGCGAAAGTCCGCAGCGCCGAGCCACCTCGACCATGCTGGTGCGCTTGATGCCGAAGTCGAGGAACGCCAGCATCGCGGCATCGAGTACGCGCGCCTGATTGCGGTCTTCCGGACCGGCGCCGCGTACCAACGGCAGCAGTCTGCTGAGCCTCGCCATGCCGTCCACCCTATCCGGATCGCCGAAACGATGACACAAGAAGCATCGCAGCGCATCATTGACATGATCGACGAGGCAGTGAGAAGGTGAGTTAAGAACCTTCTCACTGTTCGCTTGTCCGGGCCGGTCCGGATACAGAAAGTCGAGGTCAACGATGACCACCCCACTGCGCATCGCCGAGCCGGATCCGGACCGTGCCGAGCAAGCCCTCACGCCGGACAGCGTCCAGCAGTACATGGACGGCATCGCGGCCTTCCTCGGCGGCACCGCCAACGTCATCATGCAGCTGAGCCTGCGCCCGGTCGGCCGCGGCGTGCTGGAGAGCACCGTGGACAGCGGCAAGGTCACCCTGCATCCGGTCAAGCGGCTGCGCACCACGCTGACCTACATCGCCGTCGCCATGATGGGCTCCGACGAGGAACGCGCGGCCTACCGCGCGGCGGTCAACCACTCGCACCGCCCGGTCCACTCCGGGCCGCAGAGCCCGGTGAAATACAACGCCTTCGATCCGAAGCTGCAGCTGTGGGTGGCGGCCACCATCTACTGGGGCATCGACGACCTCTACACCCGCATGCACGGCCCGCTGGATCCAGCGACCGCCGAGGCGCTCTACCAATACAGTGCGCGGCTCGGCACGACACTGCAGATGCGCCAGGAGCTGTGGCCCGCCGATCGCGCGGAGTTCTTTCCGTGGTGGGAGGAGAACCTCGCGCAGTACCGAATCGAGCCCGCCCTGCGCGAGTACTTCGACGGCATCATCGATCTCGAAATGATGCCGCCGCCAATCCGATTCACCTTCGCCAAGCTGCAGCGATTCATCGTGGCGGGACTGCTGCCGCAGCACGTGCGCGACGAGATGCGGATGACCTGGACCGACCGGGACCAGCGCCGATTCGACCGGATGCTGCGCGGCATCTCGGTCGTACACACCCGACTACCGAAGCAGGCACGGATGTTTCCGTTGAACATCTACCTGTTCGATCTGCGCAGGCGGCTGCGACTGGGAAAGCCACTGGTGTAGGGACTTTCAGGACTTGCTGACGAGAGCGCGGAGAAAGAACCCGAGATTGGCGGGCCGTTCCGCAAGCCGTCTGGTGAGATAGCCGTACCACTGGCTGCCGTAGGGCACGTAGACCCGGACCGCTTTACCCGCCGCGGCCAGCCGCAGCTGTTCGGCATCGCGGATGCCGTACAGCATCTGGTATTCGAATTGATCAGGGCCACGGCCGCTTTCCGCCGCGAGACCCTCGGCCTCAGCAATCGGCACCGGGTCGTGTGAGGCCACCATCGGATAGCCGTCGCCGCGCATCAGCGTTTCGAGGCAGCGCAGGTAGGACTCGGTCACCTCGGACGTACGTTGAAAAGCCACCTCATGTGGCTCGCGATAAGCGCCCTTGCACAACCGGATTCGCGAGTCGGGCCCGGACAGTGCACGGCAATCCGCTTCAGTTCGATGCAGATAGGCCTGTAGAACAGCACCGAGCCAAGGGAATTCACCGCGCAGTTCGCGGACCGTGGCCAGCGTGGCATCGGTGGTGGTGTGGTCTTCGGCGTCGACAGTCACCCACACGTCGGCCTGGGCTGCCTTGGTACACAGAATGCGCAGGTTCTCGGTGGCGATCGCGGGCCCGTCCACCGGCAAGGCCTGGCCGAGGGCGGACAGCTTTACCGACACCTCGACGGGCGGGGCGTCGATGCCGGGTAGTGCCGGACGGTCCAGCGCGGCCAATTCGTTGATCAGCGACAGGTATTCGGCCACGGTGGCATCGGCCTGGCTTCGGTCGGTGGTGTTCTCCCCGAGGAAGTCCACGCTGACCATCCGTCCGCTGTTAAGCAGCGTCCGCGCCACCTCGATGAGGTCGGCCCTGGTCTCCCCTGCCACAAATCGCCGCACGATGTCGGCGGTGACCGGGATACCGGTGAGCGCACGTTTCAGCCGCGGCGAGTCCGCCGCCGCGAGGATGAGAGGACGCAGCGGATTCACCGGGTCACTCGCCCATGTGCGGGTAGCGGTAATCGGTTGGTGGCACGAAGGTTTCCTTGATCGTGCGCGCGGACACCCAGCGCAGCAGATTCAGCGGGGACCCTGCCTTGTCGTCGGTACCGGACGCGCGGGCGCCGCCGAACGGCTGCTGGCCGACCACCGCACCGGTCGGCTTGTCGTTGATGTAGAAGTTGCCCGCCGCGAATCGCAGTGCGGCGCCTGCCTGTTCGACCGCTTGGCGATCCTGCGCGAACACCGCCCCGGTCAGCGCATACGGTGCTGCCGCGTCGATCTCCGCCAAAATGGCCGCGTACGAGCCGGGTTCGGCGTCATCATAGACATGCACGGACAGGATCGGCCCGAAATACTCGGTGGCGAACGACTCGTCATGCGGATCGTCCGCCAGCAGCACCGTCGGACGGACGAAGAATCCCGCACTGTCGTCGTAGGTGCCGCCGACCGGGATGGTCAACCCGGCATCCCTGGCACGTCGAATCGCGGCGGCGTTCTTGTCGAAGGCACGCTGATCGATCAGCGCACCACCGAAATTGGACAGGTCGGTCACGTCGCCGTAGGTCAGTTCCGCGGTGCGGTGCAGGAATTCGTCGCCCATCTTGCGCCACACGGAACGCGCGATGTAAGCGCGCGAGGCAGCCGAACACTTCTGCCCCTGATACTCGTAGGCGCCACGAATCAGCGCGGTCCGCAACGCATCCGGATCAGCTGACGGGTGCGCGACGATGAAATCCTTACCGCCCGTCTCACCGACCAACCGCGGATAACCGTGATACCGGCCGAGATTCGCGCCGACCTGCTGCCACAGATACTGAAATGTCTTGGTGGAGCCGGTGAAATGAATCCCGGCCAGCCGCGGATCGGCCAGCGCCACCTCCGACAGGGCGATGCCGTCACCGGTCACCATGTTGATGACACCCGGCGGCAGCCCCGCCGCCTCCAGCAATCGCATCGTGTAGAACGCCGACAGCGTCTGCGTCGGCGACGGCTTCCACACCACCGTGTTCCCCATCAACGCGGGCGCGGTCGGCAGATTCCCGGCGATAGCGGTGAAGTTGAACGGCGTGATCGCGTAGACGAACCCTTCCAGCGGCCGATAGTCCAGCCGGTTCCACACCCCCGCGCTCGACTCCGGCTGCTGCGCCATGATCTGCCGTGCGAACGCCACATTGAACCGCCAGAAGTCGATCAACTCGCACGGCGCATCGATCTCCGCCTGCTGCGCCGACTTCGACTGCCCGAGCATGGTCGCCGCGGCGATGGTCTCGCGCCAAGGCCCGGCCAGTAGATCCGCGGCCCGCAGGAACACCGCGGCCCGCTCGTCGAACGGCAACGCCCGCCACCCCGGCGCCGCCGCCAGCGCCGCGTCGATCGCGCCCTGCGCTTCGGAATGCGTGGCATCGGTATAGGTCCCCAGCACCTGACGGTGCCGATGCGGCGCGACAATATTGTGCCGCTCGCCGATCCCCGGCCGATGTTTACCGCCGATGACCAGCGGCACCTCGACGCTGTCCGCAGCGATCTCAGCCAGCTTGGCGACCAACAGTTCCCGCTCGCGACTGCCCGGTGCGTACGAGTGCACCGGTTCGTTGCTGGGAGTAGGAACAACCGTGACAGCGTCCATACCTCAGGCTAACGCCGGCTCGCGCCCCGTGCCTTTGCCCGCCGTGCGTGTCGGCCGTCCGTCAGCGCGACGGCCTGCCGACCGCGTGGTCTACGCGGTCAATCGTTCGACAGCGGCGGCGATCCGTTCATCGGTAGCGGTCAGCGCGATGCGGACGTGTTCGCTGCCGGAGGGACCGTAGAAATCTCCGGGCGCGGCGAGAATGCCACGGTCGGCGAGCCAGTCGAGGGTGGTGCGGCACGGTTCGCCGCGAGTCGACCAGAGGTAGAGCCCCGCTTCGGAGTGGTCGATCCGGAAACCGGCTTGTAGCAAGGCTTTTCGCAGTACCTCGCGACGGACCCGATACCGCTCGCGCTGCTGCGCCTCATGCGTGTCGTCGCTGAGCGCAGCGGTCATCGCGGCCTGGATCGGGAACGGCACCATCATTCCGGCGTGCTTGCGCACTTCCAGCAGTTCGGTGACCAGGGCCGGGTCGCCCGCGACGAAGCCCGCGCGGTAGCTGGCGAGGTTGGAGGTCTTCGAAAGCGAGTGCACGGCAAGGAGGTTGGTGTGGTCGCCGTCGCTGACCTCGGGATCCAGGATGGAGACGGCGCGCCCCTCCCAGGTGAGGCCGAGGTAGCACTCGTCTGAGGCGACGATCACGTCGCGTTCGCGAGCGAATTCGACGACCTTGCGCAGGTGATCGACGCCGAGCACCCGGCCGGTCGGATTCGACGGGGAGTTCACGAACATCAACGCGGGCGTCCGCGGTCCGAGCTGAGTGAGGCCGTCGGCCCGCACGATCTGCGCGCCGGCGAACAGCGCACCCACCTCGTAGGTCGGGTAGGCCACCTCGGGGATGACGACCAGGTCGTCGGAGCCGAGGCCGAGCAGCCGGGGCAGTCCGGCGATCAGTTCCTTGGTGCCGATCGCGGGCAGCACCGCCGCCGGGTCGAGTCCGGTGATCCCGTAGCGCCGCTTGAGCGCGTCGACCGCGGCCGCGCGGAGCTCGGGCGTACCGTGCGTCGCCGGGTAACCGGGCACGGCGGACGCCGAACTCAGGGCCGCGCGGATGAGCGGATCGACCGGGTCCACCGGGGTGCCGACCGACAGGTCGACGATCCCACCGGGATGCGTCGCCGCCTTCGCCTTCACCGAAGCGATGGTGTCCCAGGGAAAATCGGGGAGCAGACTGCTGACCCGAGCACGTACCGGCACGGCCGAGCTACTCGCTCGCCATCGGCGGCAGTTCCTTGATGAACGGCGGGTCGTGGGCGACCTTGCCGACCTTGGTGGCGCCGCCGGGCGATCCCAGCTCGTTGAAGAAGTCGATGTTGGCGTTCACGTATCCACTCCACTGGTCCGGAGTGTCGTCTTCGTAGAAGATCGCCTCCACCGGACACACCGGTTCACATGCACCACAGTCCACGCACTCGTCGGGATGGATGTACAGCATGCGGCCACCCTCGTAGATGCAGTCCACGGGGCATTCCTCGATGCATGCTTTGTCCAGCACGTCAACGCACGGTTCAGCGATGATGTACGTCACTGACGTTCTCCTAGTCTGTCCTCACCTTGCGGAGATAGTCCGCCGCCCTGCGAAACCCTATCCGGACACCCCACGCTACTCCGGGTCAGCCTTACCTAACTTCAGATGTTTCGCACGCCACTAGCGCCGTCCGAAACCCCGTTCAGAACCAGGCTGTTCGGAGCCGTCCCACGCCATCGCGGGTGCGGCTCCAACAATTCGGAACCCTCCCGGTCGGTCCGCCGGTATTCCGGCAATCCGGCCAGATCCGAATTCGATCGCCGAGTGGAGCCTTGCCTATCACCGCCACCGGCAGTTACCGGAAGCCTACGCCGCTATCCCACTGTGAGTGGTAGCACCGAAACCTTGTGCTGCGGAACGCCGTACGTGGTGGTCCGTTCGCGGGCCGGACGGCCGATGCCCGCGGCGATGTCCACCAGCTCCGCGACGGTCTTGGCCGAGCCGTGCTGCGAGCCCGCCATCCGGGAGATGGTCTCCTCCATCAGCGTGCCGCCGACGTCGTTGGCGCCGCTGTTGAGCATCACCCTGGTGCCGACGGTGCCGAGCTTCACCCAACTGGTCTGGATGTTGTCGATCCGGCCGTGCAGCATGATCCGCGACAGCGCGTGCGCGGCCTGGTTGTCCCGGTTCGTCGGGCCGGGCCTGGCCGCGCCGGCCAGGTATAGCGGCGCGCTCTGATGCACGAACGGCAGCAGCACGAATTCGGTGAAACCGCTTGTCTCGTCCTGGATTCCGCGCAGCACGCGCAGGTGTCCGACCCAGTGCTTCGGGTTGTCCACGTGGCCGTACATCATGGTCGAGCTGGAACGCAGGCCGATCTGATGCGCGGTGGTGATCACCTCGATCCACGCCGAGGTCGGCAGCTTGCCCTTGGTGAGCACCCAGCGCACCTCGTCGTCGAGGATCTCCGCGGCGGTACCCGGGATGGTGTCCAGGCCCGCTTCCTTCAGCGCGATCAGCCAGTCCCGAATGCTCTGCCCGCCGCGCGAGGCGCCGTTGACGATCTCCATCGGGCTGAAGGCGTGCACGTGCATGGACGGCACCCGCTGTTTCACCGCACGCACGATGTCGGCGTAGCCGGTGACCGGCAGGTCGGGGTCGATGCCACCCTGCATGCAGACCTCGGTGGCGCCGTCGACGTGCGCCTCCCAGGCCCGATCCGCGACCTCGTCCATGCTCAGCGTGAACGCGTCGGCATCACCCTTGCGCTGAGCGAACGCGCAGAAGCGGCAGCCGGTGTAGCAGATGTTGGTGAAGTTGATATTCCGGTTCACCACGTAGGTGACGTCGTCACCGACGGTGTCGCGACGCAGCTGATCGGCCAGCGCGGCCACTGCCTCCAGGTTCGCGCCGTCGGCCGTGGCCAACGCCAGGTATTCGGCGTCGGAGAGTGCGGCCGGGTCGCGCTCGGCGGCCTTCAGCGCGGCCAGTACCTCGGAGTCGAGCCGTTCCGGCGCGACGACCGCGAGATCGCGGGCCTGCTCGCGGATGGTGTCCCAATCGCCGAAGGCACCGACCACGTCCTGGCCGATCGCGGAATCGCTGCGGCTCTCGGTGTTGCGGCCCTCGGTGTCGATGGCAGTGTTGAGGTCGACGCGTCCGGCGGATTCCCAGGACTGGTCCGGTTCCTGCCAGGGCAGGCCGACCGGCATCGCGTCCGGGTTCGCCAGACCGGTGACCGGATCGCTGAGCGCGGCGACGTGCACGCCGATCCGCGGGTCGATCCACGGGCTGCCCGCGCGCACATACTTCGGATGCGCGGAGGTCCGCTCGACCAGCTGGTATCCGGCCTTCTCGGTGATCTCCCGCAGCGTGTCCAGGTTCGGCCACGGCCGCTCCGGGTTCACGTGGTCCACCGTCACCGGCGATACGCCACCCCAGTCGTCGATGCCAGCATCGATCAGCGCCAGGCAGTCCTCGTGCGACACCAGGTTCGGCGGCGCCTGCACCGGCACGTCCGGGCCGAGCAGCAGCCTGGTCACCGCGATGGTGGCCAGGAACTCCTCGATGCCCGCGTCCGGAACATCGCGCATGGCGGTGTCGTCCTTGGCCCGGAAGTTCTGGATGATCACTTCCTGGATGTGCCCGAAAGCCTTGTGCTGCTTGCGAATCGCCATGATCGACTCGGCACGCTCGGTCAGCGTCTCACCGATGCCGACCAGCAGGCCGGTGGTGTACGGAACCGATAGCCGGCCCGCGTCGGTGATCGCGCGCAGCCGGACCGCCGGGTCCTTGTCGGGGCTGCCGTAGTGGCAGGCGCCCTTCTCGGTGAACAGCCTGGTCGCGGTGGTCTCCAGCATCATGCCCATCGACTGCGCGACCGGCTTGAGCCGGGAGATCTCCTCCCACGACATCACACCCGGATTCAGGTGCGGCAGCAGGCCGGTCTCCTCGAGCACCAGGATCGACACGGCGCGCAGGTAGTCCAGGGTGGAGTCGTAGCCGCGCTCATCGAGCCACTGCGCGGCCTCCGGCCAGCGATCCTCCGGGCGGTCGCCGAGCGTGAACAGGGCTTCCTTGCAGCCGAGCGCGGCGCCGCGGCGGGCGATGTCGAGCACCTCGTCGGGTTCCAGGAACATGCCCTTGCCCTCGGCGCGCAACTTGCCCGGCACCGTCACGAAGGTGCAGTAGTGGCATTTGTCACGACAGAGCCGGGTCAGCGGGATGAAGACATTGCGGGAATAGCTGATGGTCTTCGGCCGTCCCGCCGACTCCAGGCCCGCGTCACGCACTCTGGCTGCGCTGTGGCTCAGGTCTTTCAGGTCGTCACCGGTCGCATGCAGCAGCACCGCGGCCTCGTCCACGTTCAACGTGACACCGTCACGGGCTCGTCGCAGAGCCCTGCGCATAGCCGATGAAGAAGGGGGTACAGCAGGAATGCTCGGGTTCGGCAGTTCGGTCACGCTTCCGCCTCGCTGGCGCTCGGCTCCACCGTGACCGGTGGTGCTGTGTCTTCGGTTCGTTCGCTGCGCTCACTCACGACCTCGATCATGCGCTAACCATCCGGACCTGTCTCCTTCCGATGCTGATGAGTGAGCGTAGCGACCAGAACCCACCGAGTCCGGGACGCCGCGTTCACCACGGCACCCTGTGACAGCGAGGCACCATGTGAGCGTTGACAACTGCGCGGAGCTCGGGGCTATTCCATCGACGCCCGCCGAAATCGGTTGCCCGTGGTCACCCGGGTGCGCCGCGCCGCGCACCATCGGCGGCCCAACGGGCCGAAGTTCATGGAACCATGGCAGGCATGTCGCAGCCGCGCACGATCATGGCCGATCCGGCCTGGCGCCCCAGTCCGAAGGCGAAACTCTTGTGGACCATCCAGGCCGTCCTGGTGTGGGTGGTTCCGTTCGCGGCGCAGCTCGTCTGGGCAGTGCTCGACTCCGGTAATCGGGGGTGGCAGCTGACGGTATTCCTGGTGACGCTGCTGCTCGCCGGATTGAATATCGGTGTGGTCCCGTGGTGGCGGTATGCGGTGCACCGGTGGGAGGTCACCGAGGAGGCCGTGTACACCCGCGTCGGCTGGCTCACCCAGGAGAGCCGGGTCGCACCGATCTCGCGAGTGCAGACCGTGGACACCGAACGCGGGCCGTTGGAACGGTTACTGGGGCTCGCCACGGTGACGGTGACTACCGCCTCGTCCGCGGGCGCGGTGCAGATTTCCGAACTCGACCTCCCGGTGGCCGAGGAGACGGTGGTCCGGCTGACCCGGATCGCCGCGCAGCATCGGGGCGACGCGACATGACATCGGCGGAGGCGCTCGCGCCGGAGACCGATCAACCGTGGTCGCGGCTGGACAAGCGAATGTTGTTGGTACATCCGGTCACCGAGGTGGTGAAGTTCATTCCGGTGCTGATCGGATCGGTGATCCTCGGCACCAGCAGCGGCAATCACGTGTGGAGCATCATCCCGCTGGCGTTGATCGTCGGGTTCGCGCTCACCCGCTGGTTCACCACCACCTATCGGGTCGGGCCGACCCATGTCGAGCTGCGCACCGGGCTGGTGCAGCGCAAGAAACTCGCGGTGCCACGGTCCAGGATCCGGTCGGTGGACATCGAGGCGGACCTGCTGCACCGGCTGCTCGGGCTCGCGGTGCTGGCCATCGGCACTGGGCAGCAAGCGGATTCGGGTGAGAAGTTCAAATTGGACGCGCTCGACGCACGTTTGGTGCCCGAACTGCGCGACGCGCTGCTCGCCCACACCGGTAGTGCACCGCAAGACGTTGCCGGACAACCTGTTTCGCTCGACAAGTCGGCCGCCGAGAGGCAGGATGCGCTGCCCGGTCGTGAGATCGCGCATTGGAATCCGGCCTGGGTCCGGTACGCTCCATTGTCTTTGACGGGTTTCGCGATCATCGCGCCGATCGTCGGCCTGGCGTTCCAGTACGGCGTCGGCCAGGTGCTGTTCCGCTCGGACGCGGTGCAGCGGGTGGAGAACGGCGGCGCGGCACTGATCGCCATCGGCACCGCCGGGTTGCTCGTGGTGATCGTGCTCATCGTCAGCCTGGCCGCCTGTGCACGTTATCTGACAACGTATTTCGGCTTGCGCGTCATCGATGACGGCCGCACGCTGCACCTGCGCCACGGCCTGTTCACCACCCGTCAGATCACCCTGGATCTGGCCCGCTTCCGCGGTGCGACGGTGAACGAGCCGCTGCTGCTGCGCCTGGCCGGTGCCGCCGAACTCGAGGCGATCATGGTCGGCGCGAGCCCGCGGCAGAAGATTCTCCCGCAGGCGCCGCGCACCGCCATCGAGCACACGCTGAGCCACCTGCTCGCCCCGAACGAGTTCCAGGACAAGGCGATTGCCCCGCTGGCCGCAGGGCCGAGCCCCGGCAACGCACCGCTGATCGCGCACGGTCCGATCGCCCGCCGCAGGCGGCACACCCGCACGCTGCTGCCCATTGCCGTGGCCGCACTCGTCATGCTGGTCGCTTCGGTTGCGGGCGCGAACTTTTCGCCGTGGTGGTGGGTGCTGCCCGTGCTGTTGGTTCCGGTCGCGATCGCGCTGGCGGAAGACCGCTATCGCGGCCTCGGCCACACCGTGCTGCCCGAAACCGCCACCAGCCCGCGCTGGTTGATCACCCGATCGGGCTCACTGGGCCGCGATCGCGACTGTCTGGAAGCACCCGGTGTGATCGGCTGGACCGTCCGGCAGTCGTTCTTCCAGCGCCGAGCGGGCGTCGCCACCGTGGTCGCGGCGTCCGCCGCGGGCAAGAAGCGGTATCACGTGCTCGATATCCCGCTCGACGAAGCCTGGGCCCTCATCGACGCGGTCACACCGGGCCAACTCGGTGGCCGCTAACGCCTGCTGAACAACCCGGAATTGACGCGAATGTAGATGTACACCAGCGGCGGCACCAGCCCACAGAACAGCAAAAGTACAGTGCGCCAGTCGCTTGCGAGCATGATGTCCCCGCCGGGGCCGGTGCTCGCGCAGATCAGGAACCCGAAAGTCCAAGCGGCCAACGGCAAGAACATCGCCGCCACGCGCGGCGAGACGGCACGGACACCGAGCACGAGCAGGATGTTCACCACCCCGGCCAGCACACCCGACAGCGGAAACGCGGTCGCGCCGAAGTAGGTCGGCAGATACAGCACTTCCAGGGCCAGCGTGATGAAGGCATCGATCACCAGAATCACGAGGATGAGCGGTGCCAGCCAGGGCGCCACCGGGGCGGGTGACTCCCGATACGTCACCGGCACCTGATTGCCGCCGACAGCCGCCCTCACGGCACCGGGGGGAAGCCGAGGAGGGTCAGCAGGTGGCTCTGCATGTCGACGAACCCGTACAGCACCGACAGGTACAGCTCGTGCTGGGCCTGCCAGTTCGGCTTCATGCTTTCCACGAACGCGACGATCGCGTCCTGGACCGACCAGTTGTACATGGGAGCGAGTCTATTCCGACGCCGCGGCGGCCGGGGCCCGCATGATCACTTCTCGCCGTCGATCGGGATGTTGGCCACCACCGGGAACTCGCCGGTGTAGCCCATCCGCTCCTCCGCGATGGACAGCACCCGCTTGCGCGCGAACAGCCAGCCGACGATCAGCATCGGAATGATCAGCACCAGCGAGGCGACGGTCCAGGTGCCCACCGGATAGTCGAAGCCGGTCAGCACCACCACGAGGAACAGGAACACCAGCGTGAGCAGCCCGGTATAGGGCGCGCCGAACATCCGGAACGACGGCCGCTCCGCCTTGCCCTGTTTGGACCAGCGCCACAGCTGCAGCTGGCACAGCACGATGGTGGCCCAGGAGGCGACGATGCCGAGCGAGGCCAGGTTCAGCACGATCTCGAACGCCCGGTCCGGCACCACGCCGTTGAGCGCGATGCCGACCAGCGCGATCAGGCTGGTCAGCAGGATGCCGCCGTAGGGAACGCCGTTGCGGCCCATCACGCCGGTGAACTTCGGCGCGCTGCCGTTCATCGACATGGACCGCAGGATGCGTCCGGTCGAGTACAGGCCGGCGTTGAGGCTGGAGAACGCGGCGGTGAGCACGACCAGGTTCATCACGCTGCCGATGCCGGGCACGCCGAGCAGGGTGAAGAAGGTGACGAACGGGCTCTCCTTGGCGGTGTACGCCGTGTACGGCAGCAGCAGGCCGAGCAGCACCAGCGAGCCGACGTAGAAGATCGCGATGCGGGCGATCACCGAGTTGATGGCGCGCGGCATGATCTTGGCCGGGTTCTCCGTCTCGCCTGCCGCCGTGCCGACCAATTCGACCGCTGCGTACGCGAACACGACGCCGGAGACCACGACGACCAGCGGCAGCACCCCGGTCGGGAAGAGGCCGCCGCTGTCGGCGATCACGCTCGGCCCGGTCGGGTTGCCCTGCACGGTGAATCGGCCGATCAGGAAGATGGTGCCGACGATCAGGAAGGCGCTCAGCGCGAACACCTTCACCAGCGCGGCCCAGAACTCCATCTCGCCGAACCACTTCACCGAGATCAGGTTGATGCTGAGCACCAGGATCAGCGCGATGAGCGCGAGCAGCCACTGCGGGACGCTGCTGAACCCGGACCAGTAGTGGAAATACTGGGCAATCGCGGTGGTGTCGGCGATGCCGGTCATCGACCAGTTGAGGAAGTACATCCAGCCGGCCACGAACGCGGCCTTCTCGCCGAAGAATTCGCGGGCGTAGGAGACGAATGACCCGGACGACGGCCGGTGCAGCACGAGCTCACCGAGCGCGCGCAGGATGAGGAACGCGAAGAATCCGCACACGCCGTAGACCAGGAACAGTCCAGGTCCCGCGTTGGCGAGCCTGCCGCCCGCGCCGAGGAACAGCCCGGTGCCGATGGCGCCACCGATGGCGATCATCTGCAGTTGCCGCGGTTTGAGACTCTTGTGATAACCCTCGTCCTCGATACTGAGGTGAGCCTTGTCGCCGACCGCCGTCATGAACCGCTTCGCCCTCCACATCGATGAATTCGAGATCACGGGAACGGTACCCGGCGAAAGTTTTCGGTGGAACAGCAACCCTCAAGCTACGAATATTCGCAGCTCAGGGCACATTCGAAGAATACGCCGGAATCTGACAGGAAGTGCGGAAGGCTAGCCGCGCCATCAATAGAAGTTCGTCATTCGAGGCCAGCGAGAAGATCATGTTCGCGACCATCTGAACCGACCGGCCCCCTCTGACCGCGGACAAGAACGAAGCACTCCTCCGGCAGTACCGGCTGAGCAACATTGTTGGAGAGCGCGAATTCGCGCCCGGACGGCGCCATCGTGAGCTGGGTCGCGTGCGCCCGCAGCGCGGCGCGCTTGGCGGCGAGCGCGTCGGACACGTCGATGGTGGTGGTCACGGTGCGGCTCGGCACGCTCGCGAGTTCGTCCTCGGCGGGCAACCGCCAGCCCTGCGGCAACCGGCCGGGCAACCCGTCGACCGTGCGCTTGGCCAGCGCGGCCGTGTGCTGGCGCAGCATGTCGGCGTCGGTGACGGTCCAGTAGAACTTCGGCGTGTCCCAGCCGCGCTCGGCGGCGGAATGCACTGCGGCCGTGGTGATCTGGTGTGCTCGAATGTGGTCGGGGTGGCCGTAGCCGCCGTTCGGGTCGTAAGTGATCACCACTCGCGGCCGCAGTTCCACGATCACCTCGGTCAACGCGTCAACCGCCGCATCGCCCGACTTCACGAACACCCCCGGCTTCTCCGCCGCCGGGGTGCCCGCCATGCCCGAGTCGCGCCAGAGGCCCGCGCCGCCGAGGAAGCGCGGCGGCGCGGCATCCAGGGCCTGCAATGCCCGGGTCAGTTCGAGGATGCGGTAGCCGCCGAGTTGATCGGCGCGGTCGGCGGTGAGCTGGGCCCACTCGTCCCCGATGACCTCGCCCTCTTCACCGAGCGTGCAGGTCACCACGGTCACCGGCACGCCGCGTCGGCGGTAGTGCGCGATAGTGCCGCCGGTGGTGATGGATTCATCGTCCGGGTGTGCGTGCACCAGTAGTAGGCCGCCGGTCATTGGATCTTGCGCCACTGTCCGGCGTCACCGAAGATCCCGACCTGGATACTGCCGCTGAGCGACGCACCATCGACCCTGGGACCGGCCGCGGCGACAACGTTGTCCTGCACGATCGGCAACACCGTGGCCAACTCCCACAACTTGGGCTCGGCCTCGGCGAGTACGCGGCCCGTGTCGATGCCGCGCAGTGCCTCGTCCATCGGCACCTGCAAGGTGGGGTCGCACACTCCGGACAGGTTGGCCGGTGCGCGGCGTGCCGGATCCGAGCTCGGTTGTGCGGCACCGGTGGTGCCTGCGCCGACTTCCGGTGGCGGGCAACCGTATCGGGAGGCGAGCACGGTGGCCGGGTCGGAGCCCGCCCGCTCCCAGCCGACGATCGCGTCGATCGTGCCGTCGACGAGCTCGCGCCCGTACAGCTCATCGGCGGCGACATTGCGCACCGTGGCATCTATTCCGGCACTGCGTAATTGGTCGGCGGCGGTGTTGGCGACCGCGATCGCGGTGGTGTCCCCCTCGGCCGCGCCGATCCGAATCGTCAGGGATTTACCGTTTTTCGCGACCGGACGCGGCGTCGGCGCGGGCGAGGTCGGCGAGTTGACCGGCGGCGGCTCCGGCGCGCGACCATATCCTGCCTCTGCCAGCAAAGCGAAGGCTTCATCGGCAGGCGGCCGAGGTGGCGAGGTCGGCGCATAGCCGGGGTCGGACGGCGAAAGTATCTGTGCGCGGACCGGTTCCACCCAGCCGCCGGTTTGCGCGCCGACCGTCGCCAGTAGCGCGGGATCGAGCAGCGCGAGCACCGCCCGACGGACCCGGATATCACTTACCGGGCCGGTCCGGCCGTTGAGCGCGAGCTGCAGCACCCGAGACTGGGGCATGATCGCGGTGCGTACCGACGGGATGGCGGCCAACTGCGCCTGGGTCGCGACACCGCCGTGCACCAGCGTCATCTGGGCGTCGTTGGTACGCAACGACTCAGCCAGCTGCGCGGGTGTCCCGCCGCGCCGCAACAGGATCTCGTCCGGTGCCGCGGGGGTACCCCAGAACCGGGCGTTGCGCTCCAGCAGCACTTCCTCGCGCTGCGGATCGACATTCTTGATCGCGAACTGCGCACCGGACACCCGGATTCGCTTCACCCAGCCGTCCTGGAACCCGCCGGGCGAATCCTTCATCAGATGCGAGGGCAGCAGGTTGGTGAACAGCTGCTGCCAGGCCGGATAGGGCTGACGCATCTTGACGGTCACGAGCTTGCCGCCGTCGGCCGAGCCGATGTCGGTGATCAGCCGGTAGCCCGCCGAGTCGATGACACCGGGCTGCGAAATCATCTGCTGCCACAGGAATTGGAAGTCCTCGGCGGCGATCGGCGCACCGTCGGACCAGTTCGCCTCGTTGCGCAGCGTGTAGGTGATGGTGAACGGATCTTGCGCGCTGACCTCGGCCGAGGCGATCAGCGACGTGTCCGGCACCCAGTCGGTGATGCCGGGCGCGGCCTGATTCGGCACCGGCCGGAACGGGCTCGGCAGCACCATCGAACTCAACGCGGCGGACGCGGGTGACTGGTCGGAACGCAGGTGCGGATTGAACCCGATGCCGATGGTGTCGATCGCGACGACCACCGTGCTCTTGCCCGGCTTGGCCTGCGCCGTCTTCGGACTGTCCGTGGTCTCGATCGGCGGCGGCGGATTAGCAGTACACCCGGCGAACACCGTCAACGACGCCGCAACGATCAGCCCGAGCACCCGCCAGGTAGCCCGCCGATTCGACCGCGGGCTCACGCTGCGCACGCTACCGCGTCGACCGACGGCAGCAGCGCCGCAGCCGGCGACAACGTCGGCCGCTCCATGCCATTCCCTGCGCCCACTTTCACGGTTGCGGACTCTACCGCACCCACCTGACGGAATCCTGCCCATACTGAGGGGGTGGCAGCGCCGCAATCCGAGCCGAGACGACGCTCGTTAATTGCGTGAACAGAACACTCGGGCAAACGGTCGGCATTCCCGCCGAGAAGGCCTCTCGGCGTTCGGATCAGCGCCCGCGTTTTGTCCAGAACGCTTGCCTATCAGCAGCATTCGCCGCCGACGCCGCCGCGCCTGATTAGCGCGGGAATCCGGCGCACATCTCTATTCACGCGCTATTCACCTGAGCCGACACCGGAAATTCCCGGTAATTCGAACCCGCCCTGTGGCGGTATGAATTCCGATAGCAAACGGGATTCCAGCGCGAACGCCGGAATCCCGTTGCGGTCGAAACGATCAGAGGGCGGCGCGGTCCCGTGCCTTGCGGCGGGACAGTTCGCGGCCACGCTCGGTCGCGCCAAGGATCACCTTGCGCACCCGGACCACCTCCGGCGTGACCTCGACGCACTCGTCGTCGGCACAGAACTCCATCGCGGCTTCCAGATCGAGCTGCAGCGGCTTGGCCAGCGTCTCGAACACGTCGGCGGTCGCGCTGCGCATGTTGGTCAGCTTCTTCTCGCGCGTGACGTTGATGTCGAGATCCTCAGCGCGCGGGTTGATCCCGACCACCATGCCCTCGTAGGTGTCCGCGCCCGGTTCGACGAAGAACTGGCCACGATCGGAGAGCTGGATCATCGCGAACGGGGTCACCGAACCGGCCCGGTCGGAGACCAGCGCGCCGGTGTGGCGGGCCCGGATCTCGCCGGCCCACGGCGCGTAACCGTGCGAGACCGCGTTGGCGATGCCGGTGCCGCGGGTGTCGGTGAGGAAGTCGGTGCGGAAACCGATCAGGCCGCGCGAGGGGACGATGAACTCGATCCGCACCCAGCCCGCGCTGTGGTTGGCCATCTGGACCATCTTGCCCTTGCGGGCGGCCAGCAGCTGGGTGACGGCGCCCAGGTATTCGTCGGGGCAGTCGATGGTCAGCTCTTCGTACGGCTCGTGCACCTTGCCGTCGACCAGCCGGGTGACCACCTGCGGCTTGCCGACGGTCAGCTCGAAGCCTTCGCGGCGCATCTGCTCGACCAGGATGGCCAGCGCCAGCTCACCACGGCCCTGCACTTCCCAGGCGTCCGGGCGGCCGATGTCGAGCACGCGCAGCGACACGTTGCCGACCAGTTCCTGATCCAGGCGCGACTTCACCATGCGCGCGGTCAGCTTGTGGCCCTTGACCCGGCCGACCAGCGGCGAGGTGTTGGTGCCGATGGTCACCGAGATCGCAGGCTGATCGACCGTGATGTGCGGCAGCGCGACCGGGTGCTCCACGTCGGCGAGGGTGTCGCCGATCATGATGTCCGGGATACCGGCGATCGCGACGATATCGCCGGCGATCGCGATCTCACCCGGCTGCCGCTCGACGCCGACGGTCTGCAGCAGTTCGGTGATCTTGACGGTCTTGACGCCGTCGGCGTGCATCCAGGCGACGTTCTGGCCCTTGCGCAGCTCGCCCGCGTAGATGCGGACCAGCGCGAGGCGGCCGAGGAAGGCCGAGGCGTCGAGGTTGGTGACGTGCGCCTGCAGCGGCGCGTCCCGGTTGCTCTTGGGCGCGGGGATGCTTTCCATCAGCACGTCGAACAGTGCGTCCAGGTTCTCCGCGTCCGGCTCGTGCCCGTTCTCCGGGCGCTCCTTGGACGCCTTGCCCGCGCGGCCCGAGGCGTAGAGCACCGGCAGGTCGAGCGCGAGCTCGGCCGCCTCGGCGGCGGAGTCGTCCAGATCGGACGCCAGGTCGAGCAGCAGGTCGTGGCTTTCCTCGACGACCTCCTCGATCCGGGCGTCGGGCCGGTCGGTCTTGTTGACCACCAGGATCACCGGCAGCGACGCGGCGAGTGCCTTACGCAGCACGAACCGGGTCTGCGGCAGCGGGCCCTCGGAGGCGTCCACCAGCAGCACGACGCCGTCGACCATGGAGAGGCCGCGTTCGACCTCACCACCGAAGTCGGCGTGGCCTGGGGTGTCGATCACGTTGATGACGGTGACGGAACCGTCCGCGTGGTGCTTATGCACCGCGGTGTTCTTGGCGAGAATGGTGATGCCCTTCTCGCGCTCCAGGTCACCGGAGTCCATCACCCGATCGACGAGCTCGGCTCGCTCGGCGAAGGCGCCGGACTGGCGGAGCATGGCGTCGACCAGCGTCGTCTTACCGTGGTCGACGTGGGCCACGATGGCAACGTTGCGAAAATCGCGCGCAGACGACACGCTGAATCCTCCTGCTGTTAGGTGTAGGTACCGGCCGACCCCTGCAAACAGGTGGAGAATCGAAACTCACCGGGCATTGCGGCCATATACACCCTACCTGTGTTCGGGTCACCCCTACGCGCCAGGCACGCAACTAAGGGTATGCTAACCGACATGGGCAAGGTCAAGGCTAAGCAGGTTTCGCGTCTGAAACCGAAGAAGAAGTGCTGTCGCAAAAAGACGCGCTGCGTGAAATGCCCTGTGGTCATTATGCGTATGAAGAAGTGTGAAGCCGCAGGCATCTGCGGCAAGGACCTGAAAAAAGCGCTCAAGCAGGCGCGTGCCGCCTGACCTTTTCGACCCGTCGGGCAGCCCGCGAACCGCGCTGCGCCCGACTGATCCGGCAATGACGGACATCACTCTCCGCGGAGGAGTAGAACCGGGGTTATGAGTGCCCCGTTGCTGACCGAAACCGAACTCACCGAGTCACTGACCGACCTGCCGGACTGGACCAGGGACGGCGATGTGCTGTCCCGCACCGTCCAAGCGCCCACCTTCCTCGCGGGCATCGAGCTCGTCCGGCAGGTGGCCGAGGCGGCCGAGGCCGCGAATCATCATCCCGATATCGATATCCGCTGGCGCAAGGTCAGCTTCGCGCTGTCCACCCACGATTCCGGCGGTCTCACCGCGCTCGACATCGAGCTGGCCCGCAAGATCGACCAGCTGGCGGCTCAGCTCGGCTGACCGACTAGGCGGTGCGCGCCTGGCCCTCGGTGGCCACGCGTGCCGTCTGCGTCGGGTCCGATTTCCGGCGCCGACCGAATTTGATCACCCAGACGAAGAACACCAGCGAGCCGATCACGTCCACCGTGCCGAGCCAGGCCAGCACCGCCGGTCGCGGAATGGTCCAGATCGAATCCTGGGCGAACGACAGCACCCACGGGATGCCGATCAACGTATTCACCAGCCAATAGCCCGCGATGATCTTGGCCCCCGGCGCCCGCCGCAGCGGCCCGTAGAGCAACCACAGCACCGTCGGTAGCAGCCAGACCCAGTGGTGCGACCAAGAGATGGGCGAGACGAGCAGCCCGAACAGCTGCACCATGATCAGCGTGCCCATCCGGTCGTCCGGCTCGAGCGCGCGCCAGGCGAAGAAGGCCAGCACCGCCACCACCAGCACCCCGGCCAGCCACCACGGCCCGGATTGCACGTCGTAGCCGAGGATTCGGCTCAGCGCACCGCGCAGCGACTGGTTCCACACCGAGCCGACCGGACCGATCCGGTCGGCGTCGCCGAGCAGGGTGCCGAAGTACCGCCGCGCCTCGTGCGGGGCGATCAGGAAGCTGATCCCGACCGTCGCGCCGAACACCACCGCCGACCACACCGCCACCAGCCAGCGCCGCTGGGCGACGAAGTACAGGCCGCTGATCGCCGGGGTCAGCTTGATCCCGGCGATGACGCCGATCAGCCCGCCGGACAGCCACCAGCGCGAGCTGCGCACCGCGACCATCGCGCCGAGCACCAGGAAGACATTGACCTGGCCGTAGTCGATCGTGGTCCGCACCGGCTCCATCCACATGCCCAGCGCGGTCCAGCCGACGGCCGCGGCCTGCCAACCCGGCTCCCGCACCCGCTCCTCGCCGAGGATCAACTCCAGGGCGATGCGCACCACCACATAGAGCGCGGCGACGGTGGCCAGCAACCAGCCGACGGCGACGGCCGTGAACGGCAGATAGTGCAGCGGGAAGAAAACCAGCGCGGCGAAGGGTGGATAGGTGAACGGCAACGGGAAGTCCGGCGTCTTCTCCGCGTAGGTGAAGTCGTAGAGCTTGTCGGTGAGCAGCGACGCCGATCCGTCCACGTACACGTGGAGGTCGACGACGTTGATCCCGTTCTTGTTCAAGAACATCCAGAGCAGCCTGGCCAGAATGGACAGACCGAGTGCCGAGACAGCCCATCGGAGTTGGCGGTTCAAATCGCAGGCTTTCGACTCGGGTGCGGTGCGTCGGCCCGACACCCGGCGATGCGAGTGTTCGGCGACAAGAACGGACGGCTCCGACTACATTAACCGCAGCGCCGATCCCGGTCGTCGCGCCCTCGTATCCCCAGCTGAATCACTGATAACATTTGCATCACCTTTCACACCAGCAACACCCGTTACGCGATACCGTCTGATAACACTGATCGTCCGCACGACCTGTAGGGCGACGCAGCTGTACACATAGCCGCGATATCCCTAGAGTGACCCCCGAAACGATGGCTTTTCAGCATCGGCCCAGATGTACCCGAGGTAAGGACGGCTAGACCAGTGCTTCGCACCCGAGGATCGCGGATTGCATTGTCGGCACTCGCCATCGCGGCGACTGCCACGCTTGCCGCGCCGACGACAGCAGTCGCGGCGCCCGCGCCCGCGCCTGCGGCGACCCCGAACACCGTGCCGATGGTTCCGGAGGGTGTCCCGATCGACGCCCTGGCCGCCCTGGCCCCCGCCATCGTCGGCTCGATCGCCGGCCCCGCCGATATCGCGGCAGGCCCGCAGTCGGCCATCCTCGACCAGGCCCGCAAACTGCTTGCGACGCTGAACCTGCCGCCGCAGATCAAGTCCACGCTGGAGCGGATCATCACCTTCCTGGACGGCAGCGGTGGCGGTGGCCCCGAGCTGCCGCAGGAGGGCCCGGTCATCGCGCAGTTCCTCTACCCGACCATCGGCAAGGGCTGCATCGGCCCGACCGCCGACTCGATCGGCACCGCGCTCGCGGTCGCGGGCCCGGCCCAGCTGCCGCCGCCCGGACCGAAGGCCGGACAGGCCGGGTTCGTGTTCACCGCGCTCGGCACCAAAGCGCCGACCGAGGTACAGAATCCGCCGATGACGGTGCAGTGGATGAACCTGGACACCCGTCAGGGCGGCCTGCTGCCGCTGACCGACGAGGCCAAGATCAACCCGGGTGGCCCGGCCACCCTGTCCGCGATCGCCGACACCGGTTCCGGCCGGGTCGTCGCGGTCATCTCCGGCTCGCTGACCACCAAGGCCGACGACGCCGACCCGCGCACCTGCTCGTTCCTGCCGACGCTTGGATTCTTCACCGTCTAGCCCGCCTCTCCGAGTATTAAGGCCAGACTGAGGCGGTGGGTACTAGCGTTGGCGGCCGACGGTGAGGTTGTCGGCAGGTTAGCCAGTACCCGGCGAGTTACCCATGTGCTTCTGAAATCTGTTGCTGCGGAATCATCGACATGGGCGCAGCCATGGAATGAAGCATGATGCGGCACTAACTGTGGTAGACCCGTAACCATGGCGACGATCGAACATTCGATACGGCCCGGCCGCTCCATCCGGAGCAGGCACTCGCACCGATCGATACTGTCCTTCCGATCCGAGGGCTCGATCCTGTCCATCGGGTCGGCCTACTCGATCCTCTCGATCGGCAGCGTCGGCTCGGTGTTGTCGATCGGCTCGGTCGGCTCGTTCGGGTCGGCCATCTCGTCGTTCTCGTTCACCAGCCTTGGCTCGGCGTTCTCCGGGCTGTCCCGTTGGTCGCTGTTCTCCTGGCTCGGGGATCACGAAGCACCCGACAGCCGCCCGACCTTACGGGTGGTGCCGGACGAAGAGCCCGACCTGCGCGAAGCGCCGCTGAGCCACTCGCAGACCTAGATTCGGTTCACCACTGCCCGTACTGGGCGGCAAGCGCGTGATTGAGATCAATGCCGATGCCGTCGAGCGAACGCTTGTCGATCTCGAACTGGTGCAGGTGCGCGGCCGGGTGGATGACGCCGTTGGAACCCCAATTGTGTTGCCAGTACCAGGAACCCAGGCCTGCGGCGCTGGCCAACCCGATGGTGGGGGCATTCGCGTACATGCCGGTGTTCTCCTTGCCGAGCACCGACTGCCAGCCGAGCAGGTAGGGCGCGATCATGCTGGCGAACTCGACCGCGGTCGGATTGTCATCGATGGCGGCATAGATCGGCACGTTGTCGGGACCGCCTGCGGCCAGGTGGAGGTCGAGTCCGCGTTGCGCGTGTTTCTTGCCCGCTTCCAGTCCGCCACGCCAGTCCGCGGTCGGTCCCTTGCCGAACTGGTAGCAGGACACGATCTGCAGGTTCGCCTCGTGTAGCTGGTCGACCTCGTTGGCGTGCAGCGGCTTGCCCGCCATCCATTCCGCGCCGGGCCGCCGGTCGGAGACGTACCGGATCACGCCGAGATGCCCGGCGTCCCTGATCGACTCGGCCGAGGGCACGCCGCCCGCGTAATCGATCAAGGTGCCGAAGGCGTCGGCGGCGGCGGGTTTCGCGGACACTGTCAGGCCGATCGCGGCTGCGGCGGCGGCATAGCCGAATAGCTCACGCCGGGACACAGAATTGGAACGCATCGTAGGACTCCTTCGCGCAACCCCGACTATGGATGGCAGCGTGCCCGGCGCACCTTCCCCATACATTCAGCGCGCGCCGGGAGCCTCGAACGTGTACTCATTTCACCATATTCACATGGGAACCGCTAGACCCACGGGACACACCCTTTCACATTGGTCACACGCGTTGACGTGCCAATGCGACTGCGGACCCTGACTAGGCCTTGTCGGAAGTACCCGGAGAGGTGGACGAACCGATGCGGGCGGCCACGTCGATGGTCCGACCGGAACTGTCGGCGAGTTCCTTGCTCACGACACCCGCGACCTGGGCGATTACCTGCTTTTTGATGCCTGCGAGCGCGCCGAGCGTCGCCGCACGCACGCCGTGCGCCTTGAATTCCAGCCGGATGTCGTCCGGGTCGGGCGGGGGAACATCGATGACCACGAGCAACGGGTCGGCGGCGCGCGCGGTCAACACCAGCGGGACCTCGACGTCGGCGCGGTAGCGGTTGGCCTTCAGCACGTCCACGGTGATGTCGAGGCTGACCGGCAGCGTCAGGTCGAAAGATCGTGGCGTGTCGGTCTTGTCGTCCAGTTGCGGTACCCGGACGCTGCCCCGCACGGTGACGGTCGCCGATTTACCCGGCCCGGTCTTCAGCGGGCCGATCTCGATCGGCCGTCCGGCCATCCGCTCGACCACATCGAAAACGCGCTCGCGCGTCACGATCCGCGAGAAGAACCGGTGCCCGAATTCGTCGTAGCCGATCCAGTCGAACTCCGCCTGCTCCCGATGCATGGACTTGGTGCCGTTCACGATGGCCTCGACATCGAAGACGCGGCTGCGACGGGCCTGCGGATCGGCGAGCATGGCGTTCACCCTGGACGCGACCTCGCGTTGCACCAGACCGGCGATCGGGTCGAGCAACATCTCCCCCGCCGCGTCCATCGCCTGGGCACGCAGCACGAAGCTGACGTCACGCTGGGTGATCGGCGGGATATCGATGACGATCAGCAACGGGTCTGCGGTGCGCGCGTGCAGGGTCAGGTCGATTTCGACGCGAGCCTCCAGCCGCAATTTCTTGCCGCCGAGCATCACCTTCAGCGCCAACGACACCGGAACGGTGACCTCGAACGTCACGTGCGGTCCGCTGTGCAGCACCTTGGGCGTGCCGACCTTGCCCTCCGCGACAAAGCCCGCGAGGCCGGCCGGGCCGAGCGAGAACGGGCCGATCGTCATGCCACGTCCGGCCATCCCGGACACCGCGGCCTCGATCCGGTCCTTCGTCACCGCGTGCGTGACGAATCGCTCCCCGAAATCGGCGTAGTCGATCCAGGCGGGATCGCTATTCGGTGCGTCGGTCGACTGCATCAGATGTTCCGGAACCCTCACCGCTCGATGGACACCCGACACGGTACGCGACCAACATTGCCCGGAACTTGCTCGAGTCTGAACCCGAGATCCCCGTCCTGCCGATGAGGGGGAGGCAGGGCGGGGATCGGCGACGGCGCTGCCGGGCGCCGTCACTAACCATCGTAGGGCTAACGCGCGCACCCAACGGACGTGCGCACCCACCAACCACCACCGTTAGCCGTCAATACATCTCACAGTCGGCCGAATCCGACGATTCCCGGCACCTCGGCCAGCGCGAACGTGTGAATGCTCACCTCGCCGAACTCGTTGCCGCCGATGGTCGTCACCACGCCCGCGCCGGACTTCAGCACGATGTTCGTGTGCTGGCCGAACGGGCTGGTGTTGTCGTACATCAGCACGTCACCGGTGCGCGGCTGGTAGCTGCCGACGGGGGCGAAGCGGCCAGCGCCCGCGTAGTACTCCTGCAGCGTGTACACGCCGGGGATCCGCCACGAGCCCGAATTCGGGTTCGCCAGCGGCGCACCCGATTCGCGCAGCACCCAACTCACGAAGTCCGCGCACCACGGTTCGCTCGCTCCCTCGGCGTATTTGGCGCCTGAACCCGGATTGCGGAATTCCCGTGCCGTCACCGCCACCACCTTGGCCTGCGTCGGGTCGAGCGTCGAACTGTCGACCGCGGGAAAGTCGGTGCTGCGCTGCCCGACGATCGCCGCCGGGCTCGAATGGTCTTGCCACCAGCGAACTCCCACCACCCCGGCGGCCGCGAGCGCGAGCACCACCAGTCCCACCGCGAGCCACGGGCCCACGCGCCTGCCCGACCGGCCGTGCCGAGCGCCGTCCGTGCGGTGCCGCGCCTGATGCGACGTTCTGACCTGCGGCTCCGACATCTCTCCCCCGATTTGTTCGTGATCGCGACCGTGTTGGTCCTTGCTGAATTGGACGAACGAACCGCCCGAACGGTTCCCCTCGAAAAACTACTTCCGCCCCCAGATATTCTCGAGGTAGAGTTCCACCATCCCGGTCCAGGAGGGTAGAAACCATGGGCTTGAATATAAAAAATGAGAAGGTGCACGCCTTAGTGCGTGAGGCAGCGGAGCGGACGGGGATGTCCCAAACCAGCGTTGTCGAGGAGGCACTGAAACGCATGTTGAAAGAACTGGACGCCGAGCAGCACACTCGGCTCGAAGATCTCCGGCTGATCGTGGCCGATATTCACACGATCATGAGGGAGTCCGGGCAACCACCGTTGACCACTGACGATCTCTACGATGACGAGGGGCTGCCCGCATGATCGTCGACGCGTCTGCCCTGCTCGCCATCCTCAACGAGGAACCCGAATCCGACTCGTTCACCGAGATTTTGGGATCGACCCACAGCATCGCGATGTCGGTCGTCAACCATTTCGAGGTGTCGATCAAAGTCGACCGGCATCCGAACCCGGTACTCGCCCGGCGCACAGACCAATTGATGGAAAGCGCGCAGATCGAGCTCGTTCCGGTTTCGCTCGAGCAGGCTGCCATCGCCCGAGCCGCGTATCGCGATTTCGGCAAGGGCAGCGGGCACCAGGCCAAGCTCAATCTCGGCGACTGCTTCGCCTACGCACTCGCCACCGTTAGGAAAAAGCCGCTGCTCTACAAGGGCAACGACTTCGTACACACCGATATCAGATCCGCGGTCTGACCTCGGAGCTCGATTCCGGGCGGCGGCGCGCCGCCCGGAATACCGTCCGGGCGAAGCGAATCCGCGCTACCCTCCCAGGACACCGGGCGACGGGGAGGTACGACCCTGGACACGCTGTGGACTTTCGTAGTGCACCGGCGACATCAGCTGCTCATCGACTCTTATCTGCACGTGTCGGCGGTGTTGCAATCGGTGCTGATCGCGACGATCGTCGCGGTGCTGATCGGCATACTGGTGCACCGCAGCCCGCTCGGCTCGTCGATCTCGACGGCCGTCGCCAGTGCCATTCTCACGGTGCCGTCGTTCGCGCTGCTCGGCCTGCTGATTCCGATCCTCGGCCTCGGCGTCGCACCGACGATCACCGCGCTGGTGCTGTATGCGCTGCTGCCGATCCTGCGTAACACGATCATCGGGCTGTCCTCGGTGGATCCCGCGGTGACCGACGCGGCCCGCGGTGTCGGCATGAATCGGCTGCGGGTACTCACCGCCATCGAACTCCCGCTCGCCTGGCCCGCCATCCTGGCCGGCATCCGCGTCAGTACGCAGCTGATCATGGGCATTCTCGCCATCGCCGCGTACGCCAAGGGACCCGGGCTCGGCAACCTCATCTTCTCCGGGCTGGCCCGGCTCGGCAGCCCGAACGCGGTGCCGCAGGCCCTGGTCGGCACGGTGCTGATCGTCGTACTAGCGCTCGTACTGGACGGGATCTACGTCCTCGTCGGACGCTTCACCACCTCGAGGGGAATCCGTGACTGACACCGAAACCCGTTCCGGCGGCATCGAATCGGCGGTGTCCGGCGAGGAGATCGTGCTCGACGCGGTCACCAAACGCTATCCGGGCCAGCGCGATCCGGCTGTCGACGAGGTGTCGATGACCATCCCCGCCGGCGAAATCGTGGTACTCGTCGGGCCTTCCGGCTGCGGCAAGACCACCACCATGCGGATGATCAACCGGCTGATCGAGCCGACCTCGGGCACCATCACCATCGGCGGGCGCGACGCCGCGTCGATGAATCCCGACCAATTGCGGCGCGGGATCGGCTACTCGATCCAGCAGGCCGGCCTGTTCCCGCACATGACGGTCGCCAAGAACGTCGCGACGGTGCCCGGCCTGATCGGCTGGGACCGTAAGAAAGTCGCCGCCCGCACCGACGAGATGCTGGACCTGGTCGGCCTGGACCCCGACACCTATCGCGACCGCTACCCACGCCAGCTGTCCGGTGGCCAGCAACAGCGCGTCGGGGTCGCCCGCGCGCTCGCCGCCGACCCGCCGGTGCTGCTGATGGACGAGCCGTTCGGCGCGGTCGACCCGATCACCCGCGGCCTGCTGCAGGACGAATTGCTGCGACTACAAGGCGAATTGGGCAAAACCATCGTCTTCGTCACGCACGACTTCACCGAGGCGGTCAAGCTCGGCGACCGAATCGCCGTGCTGGGCAACCAGTCCCGCATCCTGCAGTACGACACCCCGGCGGCCATCCTCGCCGATCCCGCGGACGAGACCGTCGCCGGCTTCGTCGGCGCGGACGCCTCGCTCAAGCAGCTCACGCTCACCCGGGTGAGCGATGTCGAAATGCGCCAATGCCCGACCGCCGTCGAGGACGAGCCGGTCGACACGCTGCGGAGCGCGCTGGCCGGGCAGGACTGGCCGTGGGCGCTGGTGCTCGACAAGCAGCGGCGGCGGTTGCGCTGGGTCTCGGCCGACCACCTCGCGCACGCGAAATCATTGCGCGGCATCGGAACACCGATCGGCGAGCCGCTGTCGCTGCGGTCGACGCTGCAGGACGCGCTGGAGGCGTTGCTGGCCGACCAGACGGCGAACGCGGTCGTCACCGGCAAGCGCGGCGAATACGTCGGGCTGATCACCATCGACACGCTGGTTGCGCACCTATCGGCGATGCGCGCCGAACACGGATCCGGCCATCCCGCGGCGGGTGACGCGCCGTGACGGCGGCCATCGGCACACCGCCCGCGACCTCCTCGCTCGCCGCCCAGCGGCGGGCCGAGCGGATCCGGCTGTTCGTCCAGCCGGTGGTCGTGCTGCTGCTCACCGCGGGCGTGCTGGTGTGGGCGTTCGCCAGGGACCTGACCACCACCCAGCAGGCCAGCCTCAACACGCACAACATCGTGACCGTCACCTGGCAGCACATCCTGATCTCGGCGACCGTCGTACTGATCGTCATCGTCATCGCGGTGCCGCTCGGCACGGTGCTCACCCGGCCCGGATATCGCCGTCTGGCACCGCTTTTCGTCGGTATCGCCAATATCGGCGCGGCCGCACCGGCCATCGGCCTGATCGTGCTGTTCTACCTCGCCACCCGCACCACCGGCTTCTGGATCGGTGTCGCGCCGATCGCGTTCTATTCGCTGCTTCCGGTGCTGCGCAACACGATCCTCGGCTACCAGCAGGTTGATCAGACGCTCACCGATGCCGGACGCGGGCAGGGCATGTCGGCGCTAACGGTGTTGCGCCGCATCGAGTTTCCCCTTGCCGTGCCCTACATCCTGGCCGGCCTGCGTACCTCGCTGGTGCTGGCGGTCGGCACCGCGACGCTGTCTTTCCTGGTGAGCGCGGGCGGTCTCGGCATCCTGATCGACACCGGCTACAAGCTGCGCGACAACGTCACCCTCGTTGTCGGCGCCGTGCTCGCGGTCGCACTCGCCCTGCTGGTCGACTGGCTCGGCGCACTCGCCGAGCAGTTCCTCGGGCCGAGGGGGCTGAAATGAACCGGCGGTGGCGCGGTGTGGCACTGGCGGCCGGGGTAATGCTGCTGGCGGCCTGCGGCTTGGAATCCGGTGGCGCGGTACCGCTTCGGGTGGGTCCGGGCAGCATCGGCCCGGTTCCCGAACTCGACGGCGTCCGAATCATCGTGGGGTCCAAGGACTTCACCGAGCAGAACATCCTCGGCTACATCATCGAATTCGCCATGTCAGCAGCAGGCGCGGAGGTGCGGGACCTGACGAACATCCAGGGATCCAACAGCCTTCGCGACGCCCAACTGCATGGTCAGATCGACGTCGCCTACGACTACACCGGTACCGGCTGGGTCAACTACCTCGGCAAAGAGACCCCCGTCCCGGACGAGGTAGAGCAGTTCAACGCCGTCCGCGACGCCGACCTCGCCGCGCACGGGATGGTGTGGGCGGACATGGCGCCGATGAACAACACCTACGCGCTGGTGATGAGCCCCGCCACCGCGCAGGCGACCGGCGTGCGGACGCTGTCGGACTACGCCGCGCTGATCGAGAAGGACCCGGACGCCGCGGCCACCTGCGTCGGCACCGAATTCAATGTGCGCCAAGACGGTTACCCCGGCATGGCCCGCAAATACAACATCGACGTCGGCAAGGTGCACAAGCAGATCGTCCAGGATGCCGTGGTCTATCAGGCCACCGCCGACGCCAAGCAGTGCAAGTTCGGCTCGGTCGCCACCACCGACGGCCGCATCCCGGCGTTGAATCTGGTGCTGCTGCAAGATGATCAGCGCTTCTTCCCGAAATACAATGCGGCAGTGGTGATGCGCAAGTCGTTCGCCGACGCGCATCCGCAGGTCGCCACCATCCTGGCGCCGATCTCGCAGCGACTCACCAACGAGGCCGTCACCGAGCTGAATCGTTTGGTCGACCTCGAAGGCAAAGAGCCCGCCGACGTCGCCCGCGACTGGATGGTCGCCCAGGGGTTCGTCACTGCCCGCTGACAGTTTCGATTGCGGTCCAACAGTTCCGCGGTCGATCACACAGACGCACACCCCTCGATTTCCCGCGCATCGAATCGCACGGAGATCAAGGGGTGTGCCCTGAGATCGACGGGGGGTAAAGGGTTTCCGAGGTGCGCGACACCGGCCACGCACCTCGCCCGGCATCAATCGCGCGGGACTCGACCGAGGTAGTGCAGGAGTTCGGCGACCGCGCTGTCATCGGACTTCCCGTCGACGATCGCCGCGTAGGCACCCCACTGACGCAGCGGCTCAACGATTTCCGCCTCCTCACCACTGCCCGGTGCAGGCTGCGCGGTACGCGCGGCGGTGAGCAGGTATCCAGCCAGTTCTTCGGTCAACGGCGACGCCTGGCCGGTGCCGATCGCGATGTCCCAAGCGTGCACGGCGGCATCCAGTGCGCACATCACCGCGGCCACCGGGGTCGGGAGGGCACCGTGCGGCAGTGGCGTCGGAACAGTCTCGGTGCCGTCGGCGACGGTCGCCCAGGCGGCCGCGGTCTGCTCGATCGCCTCGTCGACCAGCGCCGCCTTCGACCCGTCCACGCTGCCGGACGGCTCAAAGGGGTTGTAAGACGGCCCGGCCCCGATGCCGAGCGCCGCGGCGTAGGCGAGCTGATCGCCCGCCGCGTGCTGAACCACCTGCGTCACAGTCCATTCCGAGCACGGCGTCGGCAGCTCCCACTGATCGTCGCGGACACCGGCGACGACGTTTGCCAGGGCGCGGTAGGACTCGTCGAGGACGTCCCGCCAGACGGGGCTCAGGGTGGCGATGGAGGTGGTAGCGACGTTCATGTCAGGACCTTTCGAGATGGTGTTCCTTGCTTCTGACATCAGCCTATGAGTCCATTAGGCTGATTTCGTTCCTAATTTTCCAGAGGTGAAATGTGACGCCGACCACAGTGCGAGTACTGCGTTTGCTGGCCCTGCTGCAGGACCGCGCGCACACCGGCCGGGAGCTGGCCGAGCGACTGTCGATCACCGACCGCACCCTGCGCAACGACATCCAACGCCTGCGCGAACTCGGCTACCCCGTGCAGGCGCAACGCGGCGCGATCGGCGGCTACCGCCTCGGCCGCGGCACGACGATGCCGCCGCTGCTCCTGGACGACGACGAGGCCGTGGCCGTCGCGGTGGCCGTCGGCCTGGCCGAGGACGGCGCCACCGGCATCGCGGACATCACCGACAACGTCACCCGCGCCCTCGCCAAACTCGACCAGATCCTGCCGAAACGCCTGCAGCGCAAGGTAACCGCGCTACGCGAAGCCACCGCCATCGGACCAGCCACCACCGGATCGCGCGAACCCGACGCCCCGGTCCCCGCCGCGATCCTGACCACGCTCGCGGGCGCCATCCGCGACGGCGCCACCGTGCTGATCGATCAGCCGGACCTGGACCGTGAAGAAGTCGAACCCTACCGACTCATCAATTGGCAGCGCCGGTGGTACCTGGTCGCCTACCACCTCGAAACCCATTCCTGGAGTGCGATTCCCGTCGCCAAGGTCCAGCAGGCGAGCACCGGCACTCGCCGCTTCGCCGCCCGCGCACTCCCCGACGACGACCTGGTCGCCTTCGTCATGCGCCACATCGCCAGCACCGGCTGGCAGGTGCACGCCCGCGTCACCGTCCTCGCCCCCGCCGAAACCGTCATCGCCCGAATCAATCCCGCCGTCGGCGTCGTCGAGGCCGTCGACGCGGACACCTGCGTCCTGCTGACCGGCGCCGACGCACTCGAAACCGTCGCCATCTACCTGAGCATGCTGATGATGGACTTCCGCGTCGACGGCCCGCCGGAGTTGGTCGCCCACATCCGCACCCTCGCCCGCCGCTACACCGAAGCCGTCACACCCGACAACACCAGCGCCGCAACACCTTCGCCGAAATCTGGACGATTGATCACGGGGAACTGATGCTGGGATAACGCGACACCAGTTCCCCCTCGCCGAACAACGACCGGCATAAGCTGCGCCCGTGGCGTCGGTTGCGCGCCCGTCGAAGTTCCCGGCCACGCGTGTACGACTTCTCACGTCGCCGCTCGACGCGGACTCTTCTACGCTCACAGGCACTTCGGTCCAGTTTGCGTGCATCGGCTCTCGAGATCCGATGTGAGAGAGGTCGGGCATGACCAGCGAGACAACGGCGGCACTCGTGCTGCCACAGACGCCCCTTGCGCAGCACGTTCTCGCGCTGACACTGCGAGTGGAGTCACCGGCGGTGGCCAATCACAGCATCCGCAGCTTCCTGTTCGCCAGACTCTTCGCCGAGCACACCACGGCAAAACCCGACGCCGACTACGACACCGATCTCCTGTTCGCCGCCTGCGTGCTGCACGACATCGGCCTCAGCGACGCGGCCAACGGGAACCAGCGGTTCGAGGTAGACGGGGCGGACAAGGCGGCGGAGCTCCTGACCGAGCAGGGTCTCGGGGTTGCCGCCGTCGACTCGGTCTGGGAGGCGATCGCACTGCACACATCGCAGCACATCGCCGATCGCCGCGGCACGCTGTGCCTGCTCACCAGGAACGGGATCGCACTCGACTTCGGCAATGACACGGAGTTCATCAGCGACGAAGTCGGCGCGGCAATCCACGCGCGGTATCCACGACACGCCATGGCCACGTCCCTGACAGACATCATCGTCGAACAGGCGACGGCCCGGCCGGACAAAGCGCCGCCGTTCTCCCCCGCCTTCACGCTGCTGCGCGAGCGCGCGGCCGGGCAGCGGACGCTGCTCGAGCACGCGGCCGACCACGGCCGCTGGGGCAACTGACCTTGGGAACAGCGGAGCCGACCTGAACGAATTCAGGTCGGCTCCAATGTTGTTCAGCGATCAGGCGTGTCCTACCGTCGCCGCCGCGTCGGGCGCCTTGCGCATCGGGATCAGCGCGGTCAGCACGATCGCGACAACGGCGGCCGCCGTGGCGATCAGGAACGTGGTGTGGAATCCGTCGCGCGACGGGAACACGTGCACGCCGAGCTGCATGGTCATGTGCGCGAGCACCACGCTCATCACGGCCGACGAGGTCGACGTACCGACGGAGCGCATCAGCGAGTTCAGCCCGTTCGCGGCGGCCGTCTCGGTGATCGGCACCGCGCCCATGATCAGCGCGGGCATCGCGGCGTAGGCCAGGCCGACACCGGCGGCGACGATCATCGACGCCACCATGATTTCCCAGACGCTGTTCATCAGCACCACGGCGCACAGGTAACCGGCCGCGATCACCGCGGAGCCGAGCGCCAGCGTGATCTTCGGGCCGCGCGCGGCGGACAGCTTCGCCGACACCGGCGAGAGCAGGATCATCACGAATCCGGTTGGCGCCAGCGCCAATCCGGCGTTGACCATGGTCAGGCCGAAGCCGTAGCCGGTCTGCTCCGGCGCCATCAGCAGCTGCGGGAAGGTGAGCGACATGCCGTAGAGCGCGAAACCGACCGCGACGGAGGCGACATTGGTGAACAGCACCCGCGGTCGCGCCGAGACCCGCAGGTCGACCAGCGGCGAACGCTGACGCAGCTCGTAGGCGCCCCAGCCGAGGAACACCACCAGCGACACCGCGAACAGGATCAGCGTCGTCGGGCTGCCCCAACCCCAGTCCGCACCCTTGGTGATCGGAATGAGCAGCGCCAACAGCGCGATCGAAAGACCAACCGCGCCACCGAAATCGAACCGGGCGGGGGTGCGCACCGGCGACTCCGGCACGAAGACGAAAACCAGCGCGGCACAGATGAGGCCGAGGCCGGCCGCGGTCCAGAACAGCATGTGCCAGTCCGCGTTCTGCGCGATGGCCGCAGCGAGCGGCAGGCCCAGAGCGCCGCCGACACCGAGCGTCGCGCTCATGATCGCCATCGCCGAGCCCACCTTTTCGGCGGGCAGTTCGTCGCGCATGATGCTGATGCCCAACGGAATCGCGCCGACCGCGGCACCCTGCAGCGAGCGTCCGACGATCTCGGGAATCAGCGAGGTGAAGGTCGCGCAGACGACCGAACCGGCGACCAGCGAGAGCAGGTTGACGAACAGCACCCGGCGCTTGCCGAACATGTCGCCGAGCCGGCCGCTGATCGGGGTGAACACCGCACCGGCGAGCAGGGTGGCGGTCACCACCCAGGAGGCGTTGGACGCCGAGGTGCTCAGCAGGTCGGGCAGCGTCGGAATGATCGGGATGACCAGCGTCTGCATCAGCGAGACGACGACGCCGACCATACCGAGGGTGGCGATGAGGACGGCCGGCGATGGACGCCTTCGGTCGTCGGTATCAGAGACGGTCGAAGACGCGTCGGCAGCAACAGTCACAAATGTGCACGCTACACACCTTGTGTATCGTGCACAATTGGATATAACGTGACGCACCCGACATAGTGAGGCCCATGTCCGAATTCGGTCCCGCCGACAACGCAGCGCTCACCCGCCTGGTCTACGAGCTGACCCTGCTCGCCAGGCACTTTCCCGCGTCCCTGCTGCGTCGCCCCGGTTTCCAGCTCGACCGCTCGGCCTTCCTCATCCTGACCAGGCTGGAGTACGACAGCGCGCTGAGCCTGCGCGAGCTGTCCGAGACGTTCCAGCTCGACATCTCCACGATCAACCGTCAGGTCGGCGCGATGCTCAAGCAGGGGCTCGTCGACCGCGTCCCCGACCCCGACGGCGGCATCGCGCGCAAGATCCAGGCCACCGTCAAGGGGTTGGATGTGCTGGCCGCCGATCGCCTGCAGAGCCGGGACGGCATCGGCGCGGTGGTCGCCGACTGGGCCGATGCCGATGTCGATCAGTTGAGCAGGTTGATCGCGCGGTTCAATCAGTCGGTCGAGTCCATCGAAGACAATTCGTGGCCGCGGCCGCCTGAGGTGCGCTAGCGGACGCCCTTGGCGGATGTCAGCTCGGAGAGCGTCCGCCCACCCGCCTTTATCGTCGCGAGGACCGGGGCGGTCTCCAGCGTCCGGATCGCGTCGAGCTCGCCGAGGCGGCCGGTGAGGTATCGGTGCAGGGCGGCGGGGTCCTGGCACATCGCCTGGGCGACGAGGTTGGCCGAGCCGGTGGTCGCGACCACGAAGGCGAGTTCGTCGTGCCCCGCCAGTGTGGTGGCGACCGCGTCGAGGTTGGCCGGGGCGACCGACATCCACAGCAGGGCCTGGGTGGTCGCGCCGAAGTGTGCGTCGTCGAATTCGACGTCGAAGAAGAGTGCACCGGTTGCCCGCAGGTCGACCAGCCGCCGGGTTACCGTCGCCGGTGACCATCCGGTCGCCGTGGCGAGTTCGGCGAGGCCGGCTCGGCCGTCCCGGCTCAGCACGCCGAGCAGGGCGGTCTCGGCAGCGGACAGGGTCCGATGTTGCGGCGGACTGTCGGATTCGATCTGAAGTTGTTGCTGCTGAGCGGTATTCAATGCGTTGACATGGCCACGCCATACTCCGGGCCCGCCGTGGTAGGTGTGCAGCACCAGGTGCGCGGACACCCCGGTGACGCTCGAGGTGCGCGGAATGTCGTGCAGTAGTAGCGATCGCGAGGTCTGTGCGCCGAGTGGGACATCGACGATGAGCAGGATCTCGGTGCCGCCGGACATCAGTTTGACCCACGAGGTGTCGGACCTGCGAGCCAGCGAGTTGGCGAGGTGCTGTGCGGCGGCCGTCGTGGTGGTGAGTCGAACCAGCCACTGCGCCTTGCCGATTCCGTGCGTGTCCGGCAATCCGACGACGCGCAGGCCCGCCTCGGCGCGCAGCCGACGGTACCGGCGAGCGATGGTCTGCGTCGAGACACCGAGGACCGCACCGATCTGATTGAACGGCGCCCTGCCATCGATGTGCAGTGCGTGGATCAGACCGCGGTCCACGTCGTCCAGTGTGGTCATTCCTTTCATATCACCACGCTGTGTGGAAGTTTTCTACTATCCGCGCGCGACAGATGGATCGATTGACGGTCCCGGTCGCACTCTGTTCAGGCAGCGGGCGTTCGGCCCGCACCATCGAAAGAGGAAGCGACACCATGATTCTCGTAACCGGAGCCACCGGAACCGTCGGCCGCGCGTTGATCGACCAGCTGCGCACCGCGGGCGAACGGGTTCGCGCAACCAGCCGACAGCCGGCGGACGCACAGCTGCCCGCCGACGTCGAGGTGGTCCGAGCCGACCTCGGCGATCCCTCTCAAATGGCCGCTGCCATGCGCGGCGTCGATCGGGTGTTCCTGTTGTCCACCGGCCCCGCGATTCCCGAGCACGACGCGATCGTTGCCCGGGCGGCCGCCGACGCGGGCGTCGAACGCCTGGTCAAACTGTCGTCGGGCCGCACCGGCGACGACACCGCGACCGATCCCATCCCCACCTGGCACCGCGCGGGCGAACAATCGGTGCGCACATCCGGCGTGCCGTGGACCATCGTGCGCCCGCTCGGGTTCATGTCCAACGCACTGCACTGGGCAGGCACGATCCGTGTGCGCGGAGCCGTATACGCGCCCTATGGCCAGGGGCGCATTGCCGTCATCGATCCGCGCGATATCGCGGCGGTCGCAGCCGTCGCGCTCACCGCCGACGGGCACGACGGTCAGGTGTACACCCTGAGCGGACCGCAGGCGCTGTCCCCGGGCGAGCAGACCGCTGTCCTCGGCGAGGTGCTCGGCCGATCGCTCGAATTCGTCGAAGTCGCACCGGAACAGGCACGTCAGGCCATTGTCGAGCACGGCGTGCCCGCCGAGATGGCGGACGCGATCATGGCGCTGCGGGCCACCGCGCTAGCGGCTTTCACCTCCGTCGTACACGACACCGTCGAACGGCTCACCGGCGCACCGCCGCGCACCTTCCGGCAGTGGGCGATCGACCATGCCGCCGAGTTCCGCTCCGCCGCAGCCTGACTCGGCCCGGACAGCGGCACGGCGGCAACCCCCGTACGATCAGAGGGTGCGGCTGGGTGTGGGGTTGCTGGCCGTGTCCGTCCTCGCGGCCGGATGCGACGCGAGCGAGAACAAGTGGTCCGACTGGACCGTTACGGCGTATTACACCGCCGTCGAGTCCTACCATGACGGACCGCGCGAAACGGTACACGGTTGCATCTACCTCGACTGTGTCGACGACGACGCCCAACTCGGCGACCTACCAAGCGATTTCGTCGATGCGGTGCGTGACGAGGGCACCGGTCGCATTACCAGCGGCAGCAACGCGGGCGCCTACCTGAACTGGTCCTACGACGCCGGCTTCTGGCTCGACTCACAGCCCCGCGACGCCGCAGGCGAAATCCTGCAGCCCTTCCGCAGCGCCGCCGCCGACGGCCTGGCACCCGGCACCCGCCTGCGCCTCACCGACTGCGGCATCATCGACCCCGAAGCCGCCGCCACCTGCGCCAAATTCCAAGCCGCCGAATGGTCCGTCGGCGACGAATTCATCCCGGGCCCCGGCGGCCCACGCCACCTCGACCTCTACATCGGCGAGGAAACCTCCGCGGACTTCGCCGACTCCACCGACTTCCTCCTCTTCGCCGGGGCCGCCATAGAACCGATCAACGACCTGCCTGACGGGGCATAGGGGCACTACTCGCGGTGTCCCGTTCGCTGCACGGAGCACCGGGCCTGAACATGTTCGGGTCGCGACGGCGCTCAGCTCAGCGCCTATTCCGGCGGGTCGAGGCGTAACCGTTCGACCGGCTGGCCCGTGATCTCGGCGACGAGTTCGAAATCCTTGTCGACATGGAGCACAACGAGTTTCGACTGTTCCGCGATGGCCGCGATCAGCAGATCGGGGATCGAGGGTGCGCGGTGGTGGCCTAGGTCGGCGAGGGTTCGGAGCACCTGGACCGACCGGTTCTCGGCAGCCGGAGTCAGGTACTCCACCGGCATGCTCGAGAGGGGTGGGAGGTCGAGCAACTCGGTCAGATCCTTGGCCGATCTGGCCGAGTAGCCCGTCTCCAGCACAGTAACGGTGGAGATTCGCACGAGGCCACGTTCGATGCGGGTGGCCCACAGCTGCGCATCGGGACTTCGACCGAGGCGAACCAACGCGGACTTGTCGATGAGCCAGGGCCGCTCACTCACGACCACGCCTGCCGCATGACCTCCGGGTCGTCGAGGTCTCGCGCTAGGCGGCCGAGCCGATCGAGGTCCGCCGCCGTCACCGGCGCCGCAGCCGACCGGAAGTCTCGGCTGATCCAGCGGCGAAGGAATTCACTGCGCGATACGCCCAGATCTTTTGCGCGCCGATCTATCTCGGCGATCGTCGAGTCGGGCACATCCCGGATCAAGATGTCGGTCATCAAACCCACCTCCTTGATATCAATGATATCAGCAGGAGACAAGCTCGACCAGAGGCTCAGCGCTGTCATATCCACGCCTCGACTCTTGCCCAACACGGCTCCCATGGGAACCCACGCCCGGGCAATTGTGGATAACTCGGGGGTGTTAGGGAACGAGGCCCTAACCAGCGCAACGTGATACGAGGCTTTGGCGGCCGCGGGGGCGGTAGCGCGCTAGGCTCTGCGGCTGGGTCGGACCCGACGTTATGGGAGGCGCTTCGATTCACACGAAACAACACGCATGGTGGGACAACTACCTTGTAGCCCTGCTCGGTCTCGTGCTCGCGGCCGGATTCGCATTCGCCGCTATCACCGCGGCCTCGGGCGGGGCCTATCCGCTGGCGATTGCCCTGGCGGTGCTGGCAGTGCCCTTCGCCGTTCCCACCATCCTGCAAGTGCTCGGCGAATTGCTCATCTACTTGATGATTCCGGTGGCGTTGGTCGGATTCGTACTGTTCCTCCCGGTTCTCGCGGTGAGTCCGGCGGCGCGAAAGTGGGCGCGACGGCGGTGGCGGAACCGCTGAGCGCGAGTCGACGAAGATCACATCGATCGGTTGTTGGCCGTCCGTAGAGTTGTCGGCATCGAGCTTGCTGCGTAAACCTACGGACGGAGGCCCCAGGTGGGCGGTAGCAAGGCGCGGAGCTGGGACATACGTGGAATCGCGTGGTGGTTGCCGGGGCTCGCCGTGATCGTGTCGGGTGTGTTGCTGTACTCCCCCTTGGGCGTCTCGCTGATCGAGGGACGCGTTGTCGTCGCGGTCGCGATGCTGGTGCTCGGCGCGTCGGCCACCGCGCGGTGGTGGTTGGCGCGCAGCGGCGGTTCGTCTGCCGCCGAGCCCGATCAGCTGCCTGATGGTGACAGCTCCGAGTCCACCCGGCTTATGCGCGCTCAGCGGTTGCTTGGTGTCGAGGCCGTGCTCGCCACCGCGTTCGGCGTGCTCGGTATCGCCGCGCTGACCATGTCGGTGTCCACCTCGCTGCTGTGGGTCGGGGCGTGCTGGATCGGCGTCGGCATCTGCGGCTTGTCGGCCGGGGCGCGACGCGATGATGTGCTCGTCGCGTCCGCAGCACTCGCGGGCTGGCAGGTGCTCGCCGGCGTGATTCTCGCGACGTTCCCCTTTCGCACCGGCCTGGATTTCACCGCGTGGACGGTCATCACCCTCTTGATCACCGGGGTGGCGATGGTGGTCCGCGGTCTCCGGCTGACTGCTCCGTTGCCCCGCGCGAGCACCCTGCGCTGGTGGCGTCCGGCCGCGGTCACCGTGCAGTTGATCGTGCTCGCGGTGACAGTAGGCTGGTACGGGACAATCGTCACCCAGACCGCCCGGCAGGACGCGGAACAAACCCGACTGGCCGCCTTCTACGAAGTGCCACAAGGTATTCCACCCCAACCGCCGGGCACCGTGATCCGTTCTTCGCCGATGTCACTGCCCGGCGTGCACGGCCACGGCCAGCGCATTCTGTACTGGTCTCAGGACCGCAACGGGACCCCCGCGGTGTCGTCCGGCATGGTCTGGACGCCACTCACCGAGGGCACCAACCGACCGATCCTGAACTTCGCCCACGGCACCGTCAGCCTCGGTGCCGAATGCGCGCCGAGCAGGCAATCCGGCATCGCCGCGACCATGCCCTGGCTCAACGACGCCCTCGACCGCGGCTGGGTGGTCGCCGCCAGCGACTACGCGGGCGCCGCAGGCACCGGCGACGGAGAGCACTATCTCGTCGCCACCGACCAAGGCCGCGACACCGTGAACGCCGCCCGCGCCGCCCGCAACCTGCCCGGCACCGGCGCGGGCACCGACATGCTGATCTACGGCATCTCCCAGGGCGGTCTCATCTCTCTGGCCGCCGCCGCGCTGACCCCCACCTACGCGCCAGAACTCCACCTCGTTGCCGACGCTGCCACCGCCCCCGCCTCCGACATCGCGGGCATCCTGCACGAACGCCCACCCCAACTCCTCAACGGCTGGGCCGTCACCCCCTTCCTCACCACCCAGTACGCCAAGGCCTATTCCCAACTCGACCCCAATGCCCTGCTCACCCCGCAAGCCGCCGCCCGTAACGAGGAAATGGCCGGAGCCGGTTGCGCCGCAATACCTTTCGCCGCCCTGTTCGCCCGGATCACCGCCGTCCCAGGCATGGGCGACTACTTCAAGGGTGATCCCCTCGCCGATCCAGCATGGCGCCAAGCCTTCGAGGAAAACCGCGCCCCCGACCTGCCACCCGGCCTCCCCGTCTATCTGGCCCAAGGCCTAGAGGACAAACTCGTCCCGCCGAAATTCACTGCGGCCCTGGTCAACCGCTACTGCACCGCGGGCACCCCCGTAACAACCCAGTGGAACCCCAACGTCGGCCACGACAACCAAAACGACCAAGCCGTCGCCCCCCGCGTCATCGAATGGTTCGCCGACCACCTCACCAACACCCCCACCCCCAACAACTGCGGCGACCCCCTCCCCACCACCCTGACCGGCAACTAGCGGCCCGATTCAGAGCGTTGCATATCTAGCTATTTCTAGCTAGATATGCACAATGACTTCTGTTCGAGTGCCCATTGCCATCGCATCCCGCAAGGGCGTGTCCGGGTTGGTCGCTGCGAGCGAAGAGCAGCGCGTCGTGCTGACCAGCCATGGCCGAGCGGTGGCCGTCGTCGATTCGGCTGAGCGAATCGACGAGGACATGCGCAAGATTCGCGAAGCCAAACTCGCAATCCTCGATGCCGCCGCCGATCTCGCCGCGCAGCGGACGCGGAAGTTCGATCTCGCCGCCGTGTGCGTCCGGCTGGGCGTCGACGAGTCCAGGGTGCGTGCGCTGGCGGCCGAACGAGTCGCGAATCGGTGAGGAAGGGCGAATCGTTCCCCGGTTGCCAGGCGGAGATCGAGTTCTCCGATGCGTTCGTCGAGTATCTCGAGGATCTGCCGCCCGCCGAGTGCGAATCCGTCCTCGTGGATCTGCTTGCGCTGCGCGGTAATCCAGCAGGCAGCCATCCACTGAGCAACCGCGGCAGCGGAGATCGGCTGGCCGGCTGGAACACCCTCGGCGTACTCGGCAAGCAGCATCGCGTCATATTCTCGAGCAGGATCGTCGACGACGTCGGCATCATCGAGGTGCTCTGCGCGGGTCCCCGCCGGGCCGACGCCGCCTATGACATGGCGAATGCGTTGATCCACAGCGGACGGCTCACGCTCGACGAGGCCACCGAACTGTGGCAGGCACTGGTTCTGCTCGATGTGCTGGCCGAAGACATCGGCCTCGACGGGTGGGACTATCGGCCGGAACCCGCGCCGGCCGGTCTCATCCGTACCGTCGTCGCCGCCGGGTTGCTCGACGAGACCATCGCCAGGGTGATGTCGAAGGACGAGATCAATGCGGCGATGTCGCAAGGCTGGGGCGCGGACGGACCCGATCCCGAGGCCGCACTACGCGCCGCGTTGGCACGCGCCCGGGCCGGAGTGGACGCGGGCGACCTGAACCGTATCGTCACCGACCGGGGCGAACCACGGTGTGGCGTAGCGCTTCCCCGGGCAGGCGCCACCTGCATCCGCCGCAAGGATCACCCAGGGCCGCACCGCGCCACTCCCTGACTACGTCGCGCTGGCCAATTGTGTTGCTGGGCTTGATATCAGGCGACGTATGGGCGTTCGGCGCGGGCTGAGCGGAGCGCGGAACCCCACCAGACGAGTTGGTCGAGTAGTTGGTCGGCGGCGGTTTCGGGGGCTGAGGGGTTCGTGAGTTTGCCTGTCGGGTCGAAGAGTTGGGCGGCGCTGTGGAAGCTGACGGTGTCGCGGACGGTGACGGCGTGTAGTTCGGCGAAGACGTGGCGGAGGTGCTCCACGGCGCGCAAGCCGCCGGAAACGCCTCCGTAAGAGACGAATCCGATCGGTTTGGCCTGCCACTGGGTGAAGTGCCAGTCGATCGCGCTCTTGAGTGGGGCCGGATAGCTGTGGTTGTACTCGGGTGTCACTACGACGAAACCGTCGGCTGCGGTCAGTCGGGCACCGACGGATCGCAGTGCTCGCGCGCCATCGGGTTCCGGTTCGTTCGACAGGTGGGCGGGCAGTTGGTCTTCCGCCAGATCGATGAGATCGACCGCGATATCAGCCCGCTTTTCGGCGTGTTCGACGAACCAGTTGGCGACCGTGGGACCGAACCGTCCCGCCCGGGTGCTTCCCATGATCACGGCGACCTTGACCGGATTCTCCGTCATGACAATTCCTTTCGACGCTGGCTACTTACGCGGGTAAGCGTCGAACATCAACAAAGGTTGATGTCAAGTCGCCGGTGATCTACTCGGCCGACCCACTCCCGGGGACCCAGCCACGGCCTACTCCGAAGGGGGTACCGCCGAGTCGGCCACGCTCGATCTCGATGGCGGGGCGCTTGCGATAGTCGGCCTCGAGAATGGGCTCGACATCTCGGTTCTCGTGGACCGCCAGGCACGGCGCGACGAACGCGCAGGCCGAGCAGTGCGCCGGTGTGGGACTCGGGTAGACGTGGAGATCAGGGTGGACCATGTCCAGTATCTCTTCGGCCAATTGTGCACCGGCCATGTGGATCTCGGCGTTGTTGCGCCTGATTACGGTGCGGCGTAGTCCATTACCTTCGATGTGACTGATCCGGTCGGTGGTCTCCGCCGGTCGGCCCTTCACGTAGATGCGCCGGGGCGACGAGACGCCGCGGCCACCACCGCTGGGCTCATGCTGGGGTATGCCACCGCGCCGACGTTCGGGCAGCCGCTGGTTTCGCGGCGAACCCTCGGTGCTCCGCGGCGAGAGCTCGTTGTAGATCGTGCCCGCGACCTCCATACCGTCGTAGAAACGTCCCCACGCCCAGCAGGCCGCCACCGAATCCTCTTCCAGTACAAGCTGTTCCATTGTCGGGAACGGCTCATCGAGCACCCGGTGGCGAACGACCCAGTAGCGGTCGTACTCATCGATGGCCAGTAGGTCGATCCGCCCCGTGTAGTGGATTCCGCCACCGCCGGGGCCGACCAGCCCATGCTCGGGATCGGCCGGGTCGGGCACGATCGCGTCGAAGTCGGTCTCCACCCGGATCGGCGAGAAGCGGTCGACGGTTGGCGCCCAGGAGAAATAGCGCTCCAGCAGCAGGTGGGCGCGATCGAGGGTGGCCTGCCAGTCCGGCGGGTCGGCGCCGAGCGCTTCGCGTTGCCGACCGAGCGCGTTGTCCAGCGCCTTGGTTACCAGCGGCAAGACGATGGCCGCATCCCAATCCCACATGCCGGGGAAGTAGTAGACGGCGAGGGCGTCGCGCAGCGCCCGATCGAGGTCATAGGTGGTTCGCCGCACCGGACTCAGGCAGCGACGCGCGGTCGCGGCGAAATCCCACTGTCGACGGCACCGCTTGAATGCGGCGCGATCGGCGGCACTGACCAGGTATTCCACCGCCCGGCCTCAATGCGTCCGGGGCCAGGGCTCGTCGAGCGGCCATCGGCAGCGGTCCGCGCCGCTGCCGATCATCGACTCCATCTCGGCCAGTAGGTCATCCAGCATTTCGCGGGCGGTCTCACGATCGCCGACCGCATGCTGCCAGCAGTAGTAGATCCACGTGTCGGCCGCGCCCGGCGAACACTCGCCCCCGCCGTACCATCCGTAGGAATCGCCCCGGCGCTCGACATAGACCAGGTCGCCCGGCTGCGGGTCGGCAGTCAGGATGGCGTCGAGCAGCTGTTCGCGGTCCACGGCCACCTCGGAAGGTTTGTCCGGCGCTTTGAATTTTACGCCGCCGGACACTCCTATCCGCTGCCAGAGACCTTGAACCCGAGCAAGCCCCCTACTTTGCCGGAGTGGTGACCGACGGCGCGGGCGGGGACGTGGTCGCCGCAGACGACGTCACGGTCGGCTGCACCGTAGGCGATGCGGTGACCGTCGGCTGCACCGAAGGCGATGCGGTGACCGTCGGCCGAATCGGCTCGGGACACTTGTGGTTCCACTCACCGAGGGTGTTGATCTCGGCAGGCGTGCGTGGATCACCCGTGTAGTCGAACCGCTCCGTGCAGATCACACCGCAGTTGTCATTGCAGTTGTCGGTACCGCCCGGCCGCGGCGCGTTGGGATCACCACAGAAGATCACGCCACAGTTGTCAGTACCGCCGGGCGGCGGTGTCACACCGCAGTTCTCATTACAGTTGTCGGTACCACCAGGCACCTGTGCCGCAGGCTGTCCCGCGTCGCCGACGCCAGGCCGCGACCCATCCTGACGTTGCGGCCCACCCGGATTGCCCTGCGCCGGAATCGAACTCGTCGGCACCACCGTCTTCGTCGCGATAACCGAAGTCCCGGTCACCGAACTCGGCAGCGGCGTACGGGATTCGGATTCCTTCGTCCCGCACGCCACCACTAATACCAGCGTCACCGCGGCCAGCAGCACGCCCAAGACCACACGCAGCCGTCTACTCATCATTACCCTCATCTCCTCCAGCTGCCGAAGCAGCACCCCGAACCGAAGCTAAAAGTACACGGCAACCGAAACTTTCGGACAAATGCCCCATGTCGAATACCGGCGCAGCGAGGCCGACCGAGTAGCCTGCGGCGTGCAGCCAAAGAAAGGTTCGCCATGCCTGACGACGACGACGTGCGAGTCGCTCTGCAACGCCACTGGGCGGCATCCGACGCCAACGACTTCGTGACCGAACACGAAATCTACCGAGCTGATGCGATTCTCGAATATCCGCAATCAGGCGAGCGCATCCGTGGTCGGCACAACATTCAGGCCTCGCGGGAAGCCCAGCCGAACGCGAAACGCTTCACCGTGCGACGCATACTCGGCGGCGGCGACCTGTGGATCAGCGAACTCGTCCTCACCTACGATGAGCAACCGTTCTACGTCGTGAGCATCATGGAATTCGAAGGTGCGGAAGTAGTCCGCGAGACCCAGTACTTCGGCGATCCCTTCGCCCCTGGCCCATCTCGCGCGCAGTGGGTCGAACGAATGGATTAGGGCCGCTGTGGTGATGCGATGGAGCCTGCCAGCGCGCTGTACAGCCAGTTATGCGCGGTCCCCGCAGTGATGCGAGGTCCGAGGAGCTGCCCGCTCAGCGCCCAGTAGCGATGAATCCGTTGATCGGTGTCGGTGGCACCGATCAACAATTGCTCGCGGAAACGCGGCGAATCACGTTCCCCGCGCGCGCTGGCATGGACGTTGACGAATCGATCGAGTTCGTTGCCGTCGTGCGGGCGCACGCCTGCCGAGACAAGGGCCACTACATCCACCATCAGGTTACCCATGTGGAGGTACATTCCTTGACGGTTGCGGATCAGCTCTGGCCGGGTCCGCCAGAGTTGCTGTCGCACAACACTGTTCATTTCGGGGTCGGCAACAAGAGTAGCCAGCTCGGCAAACGCGACAACCTCGTCGATGGACGGATCAGCAGGCGGCTCCGGAACATTCCAGCACACCCAGCCGTCCACCCAGCGCCGAGGAACGGGTGCGAGGATGCGCCGCCAGAACCGTGCGAGGCAATCGTGTATCGCATCACCGTCCTGCGCGGCGGCCAGCAACGCGAGTCGCTCAGCTCGCTGCGTCGGGGCAGCCGTCTCGACTGCTCGCAGCGATGCCCGCCGCCATGCCAATGACCTGAATTCGAGGTCGAGTCGCGCACTTTCGGCGGCGATGGCCTCGGCCATGGACCGCTTGCCGCGCAGCACCTCGGTAATCGAGTCCAGCCCGAGACCGAGCGCGCGCAACCGCCGGACCAGCAGTAAGCGTTCGGTGGCGCTATCGGCGTCGAACATCCGATGCCCGCCCGCGCTGCGCCGGGATTCCACAATGCCTTCGTCGCAATAGAACCGGACCGTGCGCACCGCAAGCCCGGTGCGGTGCGCCAACTCCCCGATGCTCACCAGTATGTCGTCTGTCACAACCTATTGAACCTCCACCCGGGTGGAGATTTTAGCGTACTGGCACTGCAGCTCGGCGGCACCGGGGAACCGGCCGGACGCAGTACCGCAGATATGTGATCGCATCGAGGAGAGGGTGATTCGTGGCTACCACGCAGGAAGAAATCGTCGCAGGCATCGCGGAGATCGTCGAGGAAGTAACCGGTATCGAGGCAGCCGAGGTGCTGCCGGAGAAATCCTTCGTCGACGATCTGGACATCGATTCGCTGTCGCTGGTGGAGATCGCCGTGCAACTCGAGGACAAATACGAGGTCAAAATCCCCGACGAGGATATGGCGAGCCTGCGAACTGTCGGCGACGCGGTCGCCTACGTCCAGAAGATGGAGGCCGAGCAGCCACAACTCGCCGCGGAGTTGGAGGCGAAATTCAAGGAAGGTCAGGGGAATTGATCGCTGACGCACGGCTGAATCCCGCCGCGGTCGAGCTCGGCAACTTCTTCCCGGAGCCACCCGATACCGTATGGCGCGCGTTGACCGAACCGGACCTACTGGAGCGGTGGCTCCTTCGCCCGACCGGATTCGCCGCCTCGGTCGGAACCCACTTCCGATTCGCCATCCCCACCGCACCGATCGATGAGGTCGCCTGCGAAGTACTTGCGGCCCGGCCGTACGAACAGCTGACCTACAGCTGGGCCCATCCGCAGGCCGAGCACCCCGCCCGATGGATTGTCGACTGGACGATGCGCCCCCAGGGCCGTGGCACCCGACTTCTGTTGACACAGACAGGCTTTGACATCGAAGATCGCCGACAGAAGATGGTCCGCAACGCCACGGAACGAAGCTGGAAGCGTTCCGTTCTGCCGAGACTCGGTGAGGTGATCCACCACTAGAAGTCTGGAGTTGGTTGGGTCGCCAGTACGCCGCAGTCGGCCCGACCATCTAGGACTGCGGCGCAGCGCGCACGCCCGAGGCCGCCAACTCCTCGGCGCCGACCTGTCAGGCTCGCTGCCGCTTGATCAAGGGGCCTCGATAGCGGGCCGGCCAGAGTTGGGCTCGATTCGCGACCATAGCCAGCGTGCGGCAGGGTTGGACGCACCATGACCGACTACGACGACGATTCTTCGCAGACCAGCCGGTGGCGACACGGCGCGCGCCTCGCGCTGTGCATCGCATTCCTACTCGGGATGTTCTATCTCGTTGCCGTCGTACGGGTTATCGACATCAACGGCGTGCGCGACATGATCGCCGAGACCGGTCCGGCCGCACCGTTCGTCTACGCAGCGGTGTCGGCCCTGCTCGGCGCCATCCTTGTTCCTGGCCCGATTCTGGCGGCTGGGAGCGGCCTGCTTTTCGGACCACTGGTCGGGACATTCGTGACATTGGGTGCGACCGTTGGCACCGCAACAGTCTCCGGCTTCCTCGGACGCCGATCAGGCCGCGAGAGTGCGCGCGCCCTTATCGGCGCCGAACGCGCAGATCGCCTCGACGCCCAGATCGAACGCCGCGGCCTCTGGGCCGTAGTCGCCCAACGCTTCGTCCCCGGCGCCCCAGACGCCCTGTCGTCCTACCTCTTCGGCGCCCTCGGCGTCCCTCTATGGCAAATGGCCACTGGCGCCTTCATCGGCTCAGCCCCCCGAGCCTTCGTCTACACCGCCCTAGGCGCCTCCATCGGCGACCTCTCCGCCCCCCTCGCCTACACCGCAATCACAGTCTGGTGCATCACCGCGATAATCGGCGCCTTCGCCGCCCACCGCACCTACCGCACCTGGCGCCGCCACGGTGAAAAAATCGATCCAGCGGCGAAACCCTAAACATTGAAGCGGAATTCGACTACGTTCCGTGCTCGAACACGTGCACTTCCCCCTCGTCCGCGCCGCAAGCTTCCAGTGCGTCGGGCCTGTTCCCAAACTCGTGGAGTACGAGCCGCTCGGCCGGATAGTGGGCCGTCACATGCGTTCAGTCGGTCGCGATGTTCAATCAAATTGAACATCGCGACCGATTGAACACGCGGTGCGGCCTACACGTTGAAGCGGAATTCGACCTCGTTCCGGAACAGAACAACATCTTGTCGCCGATCGCCCGCGGGGCCCCTCCCCACGCTGTACTCACACGGCAGTACCAGCGCGACAGCAGATGGACTCAGGACATGTGGTTACTCCCGTAGACGATGGCCAGGACTATCTGGTGCCACAGATAGACAGATAGACGAATCAGCTATTGGCCTCAAGATATACTCGAAAAACGTAAAAATCGAGGTGCTCCGGCTGCTAGAGTTGCCAAGATGATCCTGCTTAGCTTCACTGTGCGCAACCACAAGAGCATCCGGGATGAGATTACGGTCGATCTCGCGCGCCCGTCGTTGCGGACTCTCCAGCCGCGGGACGGCGACTGGGGCGCTGTGACATACCCGATTGCGGGGATCTTCGGCGGTAACGCGACTGGCAAGTCCGCTGTGCTGGATGCGCTCCGGTACACGTTCACAGCGATCCGTCTGTCCGCCACAACTTGGCAGGCATCGAAGTCAATGCCCCGGGCGCCGTTCCGGCTCGACGGAACGGCGCGCACCTCATCGAGCACCTATGAGCTCGATTTCGTCCACGATGGACGTCGACATCAGTACGGCTTCGAGGTGGACCACGACGGGATCAAACGCGAGTGGCTGCGCGACGTACCCAACTTGCGGTGGCGCACGCTGATGGATCGCGACCGGGAAGCCGGCACGTTGACGTTCCACAAGAGCCTGCGCACGAAGATCGAGGTGACTGGGCGCGAGCTAGTGCTCAGCCGGGCATTATTGCTGCACGACTCACCCCTGCACCCCGTGACTGATGATCTGATCTCCGGCTTCGACTGCGTCCTGGTCAAGGACTCCCATCGCGAGGTGCGCCTGTCGAACATCGCGGACTCGCTGGCAGAGGGGACCATCACCTTCGCCGACCTCGAGGCGCTGCTCCAGGTCGCCGACATCGGCGTCGTGAAGGTCAGCATCGAGGAGACCAAAATCCCCGAGAACATACGCCGAGTACTCAGCCGACTCCGGCTCGAGCTGCGCGAAGAGGACGACAAGCCCAGCGACGCTGCCGTCGACAATGACGACGAAGAGTTCAGCGAGCTGGACGACGACCAGCTCGCCCAGGTGGTGCGGTATCTGGTCTTCACCCACCGTGGCACTGCCGACGAATGCCCCGAGTTCTCCATCCAAGACGAAAGCGACGGGACGGTCGCCTGGCTCGCCATTGCGGTGCCGGCACTGGAGGCGCTGCGAAAGGGGGGGCTCCTCCTCATCGACGAGATCGACGCGAGCCTGCATCCCCATCTCCTCGAGGTCCTGTTGGGGACGTTCGCGAATCCTCTGGTCAACAACCGGCAGGCGCAGCTCATCTTCACGAGCCACGAGTCCTACGTCCTCTCACCGCTTAGTGAGGTGAAGTTGGAGCCCGAACAGGTCTGGCTTACGGACAAGACCTATGCGGGCGTCACCGAGCTGACCTGCCTAGCCGACTTCCCGAAGCACCCAGACGCGAATGTGGCGCGACGCTATCTCACCGGCCGGTACGGCGGGACCCCGCGGCTTTCGCCGAGCACGCTGGCAGCACTCGTTGGCTCACAGGTGCGCTGAGGATGACGGCACGTAGGCAGAGCGGGCGTACCAACAGGCCCAGGAGACAGCCCGCCCGGCGCATCCTCGTGGTTACCGAGGGAAAACTGACGGAACCCCAGTACGTCGAAGGCTTGAATAGCTATCTGCGTAGCAGGGGTACGACTGCTGTCGTGAGATCAGTCCCCGTCGGCAAGGACCCGATGAAGGTGGTCCGGAAGGGCATCGAGATTCGCGACAAGGCGGCAAGCGATGAGAAGGACTACGACGTCTGCGTCTGCCTGGTCGATGTCGACCAGCACGACGCGTTGCCAGCTGCCTGCCAGCTTGCCGCACGCGAGTCGATCCTGCTGCTCGTCTCGAACCTCAAGTTCGAGGCTTGGCTGCGGTGGCACGTGGAAGACAAGCACTCTGCGCTAAGCACCTCGCAGCTTGACGACCTCACTGCGAAGCTCGGACTGGTCACGAACAAGATGCTCGCACCGACTTTCCCGTTCCACGCCGTGCACAGGGCATGTGAGATCGCACACCGAGTGGACCCCGACCTGGAGGCCGGAAGAATAGGCCCCGATCCCTCCTCGGCGATGCCGATCCTCGTGGATCTCATGCTTGGGCGATGAGACTTGTTGAGACGGGACTACTAAACGTTGAAGCGGAATTCGACTACGTCGCCGTCGGCCATGACGTAGTCCTTGCCTTCCATGCGGACCTTGCCTGCGGCTTTGGCGGCGGCCATGGAGCCGTGTTCGACGAGGTCGTCGAAGGCTACGATTTCGGCTTTGATGAAGCCGCGTTCGAAGTCGGTGTGGATTACGCCTGCGGCTTTGGGGGCAGTGTCGCCCTGGTGGATGGTCCAGGCGCGGGATTCTTTGGGGCCTGCGGTGAGGTAGGTCTGCAGGCCGAGGGTGTGGAAGCCGGTGCGGGCCAGGGCGTTCAGGCCGGGTTCGGTTTGGCCGATGGATTCGAGGAGTTCGAGGGCGGACTCGTCGTCGAGTTCGAGGAGTTCGGCTTCGACCTTGGCGTCGAGGAAGACGGCGTCCGCGGGGGCGACGGCGGCCTTCAGTTCGGCGACCTTCGCGTCATCGGTGAGGACGGACTCGTCGGCGTTGAAGACGTAGAGGAAGGGCTTGGTGGTGAGCAGCGAAAGTTCTTTGAGCAGTTCGCCGTCCAGCTTGGTGCGCGCCGAGTAGAGCGTCTGGCCGCTGTCGAGGACCGCGTTGGCGGCGACGGCCGCGTCGAGCAGGGGCTTGCGGTCCTTCTTGATCCTGGCTTCTTTTTCCAGCCGCGGGATCGCCTTCTCCAGGGTCTGCATGTCGGCGATGATCAGCTCGGTCTCGATCACCTCGATGTCGGCGAGCGGGTCGACGCGACCGTCGACGTGCACCACGTCATCGTCGGCGAAGACACGGACCACCTGGCAGATGGCGTCGGCTTCGCGAATGTTGGCGAGGAACTTGTTGCCGAGACCGGCACCCTCGGACGCGCCCTTGACGATGCCTGCGATGTCCACGAAGGACACCACGGCGGGCAGGATCTTCGCCGAACCGAAGATCTCGGCGAGCTTGTTCAACCGCGGATCGGGCAGCGGCACCACGCCGACATTCGGCTCGATGGTCGCGAACGGATAGTTCGCGGCCAGCACGTCGTTCTTGGTCAGCGCGTTGAAAAGCGTCGACTTTCCGACGTTGGGCAGGCCGACGATTCCGAGGGTGAGACTCACGAGTTCGAGAGTCTACGCGGCAGGCGCGGGCCTCCGACCCGCGCCTGCCCTACCGGTGATCAGGGGATAAGCACAACCTTGCCCAGATTGCCCCGGTCCTCGATCACCGCATGCGCCTCGGCGGCGGCGTCGAGCGCGAATTCCGCGTGCACCGCGGGCCGAAGCTGATCGGACACCACGTACTGCCACAGCTCCTGCCGCCACTGGTCGAGCAGCTCCGGCTGCCCCTTCGCGATGCGAGCCATCTGGAACCCGATCACCGACTTGGCGCCGACGAGCAGGTCGTAAGCCTGGATGGTGCCGCCACCGGAGCTGTAATAGACGAGCCGTCCACCAGGAGCGACCGCAGCGATGGCGGGCCCGAGCAACTCGCCACCCACCGCGTCCAGCGCGTAGTCGACGGGCTCACCCCACGACTCCTGCCCGTACTCGATAACCTCGTCGGCACCGAGCCCACGCACGAACTCCGCCTTGTCCAGATCCGAGACGGCACCGACCACCCGCGCCGCCCCGCGCACGCGCGCAAGCTGCACCGCGAGATGCCCGACACCACTGGCTGCCGCGGTGATCAGCGCCGACTCACCTGCACGAGGGTTCGCCGCATCGAGCGCACCCAACGCGACCAACCCACTGCGCACCAGCGCGACCGCGTCCACGGCCGACGCACCGTCGGGAATCGGCGACGCCATCGCCACCGAGAGCAGCGCGTACTCGGCGTATCCGTGCCCGAACACCAGCCCGGTCACCCGATACCCCGGCGCATATCCGGTGACGCCGTCACCGACCGCGACCACCTCGCCCGCGACCTCACCACTCAGCGGCATCGGCTCGCGCTGCTCGCGGACCTTCCGCACCATGGGCAGGGTCACCCCGATCGCCTCGACCCGAACCAGGAGTTCCCCGGGCCCCGGCGTCGGCACCTCCGCCGACACGACCTCGAGCACCTCAGGACCACCGCTGCGCTCGTATTGGACCCGCCGCATCACACCTCCAGAAATCGTTAGAAGAGGACACGGTAACCAGACCTCGCGGTGTGCTCATACCCGTTTTCGCCCCGAGTGCGCCATCTCACCGCGCTTGCGGTCGCCGGCGTGCGGCGTAGCGTGACCTGCATGGAGCCGATCACCGAGGTGGTGACAGCGCAGCCGGCGCCCATGCTCACGCCGTTCATCGATCATTACCTCGGCTACCGCATGACGGGGTATCCGCCGGGGTTGCATCGCGGCCTGCCGTCGGCCCATATGACGTTCATCATCAGCATCGGTCCGACCATCGACGTTGTCGCGCAGACGGATCCGAGTCAGTCGCCGCAGGACTACCGCTGTTCGGTGAGCGGCCTGCAGGCGAGCACGGCGATGATCTCGCACGACGGTCATCAAGAGGGCATCTCGGTCGCGCTGACGCCGCTCGGCAGCCGCGCCCTGTTCGGGGTGCCGGCCGCCGCACTGTGGGACACATCGGTGGAGTTCGCCGATGTGGTCGGCCCGATCGGGCACGAGCTGTGGGAGCGGCTGCAGGGGCCGCGCGGCTGGCCGGAACGCTTCGCCACCGTCGATCGAATCCTCACCCGGATGGCCTATCCAGATCGCGTGGTCGCGCCCGAATTGACCTGGGCTTGGCGTGCCGTCGTCGGCTCCGGCGGGACGCTGTCGGTCGGCTCGCTGGTCGAGGAAATCGGTTGGAGCAGACAGCATCTCGCGCGCCGGTTCAGCATCGAATTCGGCCTGAGCCCGAAACTCGCGGCGCGGATCACCCGCTTCGAACGGGCGCGGCGGATGCTCGAACGCACCCCGTCGTTCATCACCATCGCGCAGGTGGCGGCCAGCTGCGGCTACTACGACCAGGCCCATCTGAATCGCGATTTCGCCGAGCTGGCCGGAACCAGCCCGACGATCTGGCTGGGCGAGGAGATTCCATCCGTCCAAGACACCGACCGGTCTGCCGGGCGACGCTGAGGGCATGACGAATCCAACACCGACCGATGTCAGCACCCGCACCGCCGTCTGGCCCACGCTGACTTTCCGCGACGCCAAAGCCATGTCCGCTTTCCTCGTCGAGGCCTTCGGCTTCGAGGAGACCGCGATGTACACCCGCGAGGGCGACCCGTCCATCGTCGAGCACGCCGAGCTGCGCTGGCCGCTCGGCGGTGGCGTGATGTTCGGCTCCGCGTGCAAGGACGAAAGCGTGTTCGGCAAGCGCGTCCCCGGCAACGACTCGACCTACGTCGTCTGCGACGACCCGGACGCCCTGTTGGCGCGTGCTACCGCCGCCGGTGCCGAGGTGCTGCGCGGCCTGCGCGACGAAGACTATGGCTCACGCGGATTCACCGTCCGTGACCCCGAGGGCAACCTCTGGAGCTTCGGCACCTACTGGGGCGAATAACCCAGCGCCCGAGGAGCATTGCGTAACTTCACGTGGGGTCTACGGCCCGGCGGCATCGAACGCCGTTGGGCCGTTTCACCGGCCCCCGAGACCGGACATGGCCATGCCACGGATGAACGCCCGCTGGGCGAGTCCGTACACCACGAGCAACGGCAACAGAATGACCATCGAGGCAGCCATGAGAATCGGCCACTGGGTGTAATACTGCCCCTGCAGGCGCACCAATCCCAGTGTGACGGTAGCGATCTCGTTACGTTGGATCATCACCAGCGGCCACAGGAAGTCGTTCCAGACGGTGATCCAGGTGAGCACGCCGAGCACCATCAGGGCGGGGCGGGTGTGCGGCAGCAGAACTCGCCAGTAGACCTGCCAGGTGGAGCAGCCGTCGAGGATCGCGGCCTCCTCCAATTCCATTGGCAGCGTGAAGAAGAACTGGCGCATCAGATAGGTGCCGAAGGCGCTGCCGAACAGGCCGGGCACGATCATCGCCCACGGCGTATCCACCCAGCCGAAGGCACGCATCAACAGGAACTGCGGAATCACCGTGACGGTCAGCGGCACCATGAGCGTGCCGAGGTAGGCGACGAACAACACTTCGCGACCACGAAACCGCAAGCGCGCGAACGCGTACCCGGCCAGCGAGCAGAAGAACAGCTGCCCGGCGGTAACACACACCGCGTACACCGCGGTGTTGAGCAGCATCCGCCCGAGCGGCAGCAGCTCGAACACCTTGCCGTAGTTGGACCACTGCGGGCTCGCCGGAAGCAGGTTCCCCTCCGCGATCTCGCCGTCCCGCTTCAACGACCCGGACAACGCCCACAGAATCGGCGCCAACGCGCACCACGCGATGCCGATCAACACCGCGTAGATCCCTATCCCGTGCAGCATCCGGCGCACGATCACCCGCTCCGCCTTCACAGGTCAACGGCCTCCCGCCGCGCAAACCGCAACTGCAGCAGCGTGAGCACCAGCAGAATCGCGAAGATCACCCACGCCAGTGCCGACGCGTACCCGACCTCGTAGAACCCGAAGGCGTTCTGGAACAACATGATCCCCAGCAGATAGGTCCCCGTCTCCGGTCCCCCATTACTTCCGGTGAGCGCGTACACCTGATCGAACGCCTGCATCGAGTTGATGACGGTGATCACGAACACGAACGACAGCGGCCCACGGATCAACGGCACAGTGATCGCCGAAAACCGCCGCAGCGCACCGGCTCCGTCGATCTTCGCCGCCTCGTAGAGCGGCTCCGGCACCCCCTGCATCGCGGCCAGCAGAATGACAGTCGCGAACGGCACGCTCTTCCAGACCGTGACGATGCTCAGCGAGACCAACGCCAAGTTCGGATCGGTCAACCACGGCACCGGCCCCAACCCGACCGCGCCGAGCCCGATATCGAGCATCCCGTCCTCGGTGAAGATGAACCGCCACACCACCGCCATCGCCACCGTGGAAGCAACGAGCGGCAGAAACGCCAACGTCCGAAAGAACCCGATACCGGCCAACTTCCGGTTCAGCGCCGCCGCGATCCCCAACCCGATCAGCACCGTCGGCACCAGCGTGAGCACGGTGAACACCGCACTGTTGCGTAACGCGATGAGAAACAACGGATCCGCCCCGAACAACCGCCGATAGTTGGCCAGCCCGACGAACCGCATCGGCCGGAACAGGTCCCACGCGTGAAAACTCAGATACAACGAAAACCCCAGCGGAAACAACAGAAACACCGCCACCGCCGCCACATTCGGCGCGACGAACAGCCACCCCGCCCGCTCCCGCTTCCGCGCCAACCCCGTACGTGTGCCACTCACGGCGACTCCAGCAGCGCGTCGAGATCGGCGGTGAATTGACCGTCCAGCGAGGCGGCAGTGGCGGCACCGCGCAGGACGCGGTTGGCACCGCGTTCCAGCAACGCGGAGACCTTGCCCCAGGCGGGTGTTATCGGCAGCGGGCGGGAGTTGTCCGGGCCCTCGGTGAACACCGCGAGATTGCGTGTTTCGCGGTGCGCGGCAGCGAAACCAGGCGAGCTCATCGCGGATTTCAGCACCGGAACGAACAACCCGGAGGCGGCAATGATCGCCTGCCCCACCGGCCCGGTCGCGAATTTGACGAATTCCCAAGCCTGTTCAACCCGCGGACTACCCGCCGCGATGGATAACCCCGTACTGCCGACATCGGTGATCGCACCGGGACCGCCGTGCGGCCCGACCGGCAACACCGTGACATCGATCGAAAGGCCGTCCTGCCCGGCGAATTCGGAGTACAGCCAGTGCCCACCGAGCACCATCCCCGCCCGCCCTGCCCGGAACAGGTCCGCCGCCGAAATCGACAGCTGGTCGGCGACTTTCGGCGCCACCCGATGCCGCACCGCGAGATCGGCGTAGAACTGGAACCCCTCGGCGAACCGTGGATCACCGAGATTGGCCTTGGTCGGCGCCACCGACGGGCTGAACCACTCCGCGCCGTTGTTCATGCCGAAGCAGGCGGCCGAGTAGTACGGCACCCAGGCATCGGCGAAGCCCCACTGCTTGTTCTTCGTGAGTGTGCGCGCGACATCCAGGAATTCGTCGAACGACCAGGCATCACGCCACCGGGCGGGCGGCGTCAGCCCGGCCGCCGCGAACAACTCCCGGTTGTAATAGAGGAACACCCCGGACCACTGCTCAGGCAACGCGTACTGCCCACCGGCATAGGTGAAGGTGTCGTACAGCGCCGGGTAACTGTCCCGGCGCAACATCTCCGCGTACTCGGGCTCCCGATCGAGCAGCGTGCGCAGATCGAGCAGCACGCCACGCTCGGCGAGCCCGGAGTAGAGCAGCTCCCAGGCCATGATGACGTCGGGACATCTACCGCCCGCACAGTAGGTGAGCAGCTGCTGCTGCGGATCCGGGCCGGACATGATGGTGCGAATCCTGATGTCCGGGTGCCGCTTCTGGAACTCGTCGATGATCGTCAACCGCACCCGGGCTTCCTCCGGCCTGGCCTGGAAGAAGAAGGTCAACGCGTCGTCGGCGGCCCCGCAGCCGGTCGCGGCCAGTAGCGGCGCGGCCAGCGCCGAGCCGAGCAGGGTGCGACGACGAATCGGTGACACGAGCTCCTCCACGACGGCCTGCGGATGGATACGCGAACCCCGGGATGAGAAACGGCGATGTGTAGGACCGATCGGCGCATGCCCGAGCCAGCATGGCAGCATACGGATGGCAACATCGCCGGGCGAGGGGAACACGCCCACTCGAACCGGCGAACACCGGCGACCGTGAACAACGGCCGACCGGCCGGCTGACGCCCCCGCGGGCCACCCGTACCCGCGCGCGCAGACGGATCGAGCCCCGCTCGTAGGAAGACACAGTACGAGTCCTCGCGGCGATCTCGATTCGTATCGCAATGTTCAGACTTCACTAAGTCCGGCTCATGCGCGCCTCGGTTCAGCTACGTTGACATCGTTTCAGCAAGCTCGATTTCACGGGAGAGTAGTTCGCATGGCGACCATCGAATACCTCCGGACAGATCCCGACCTACCTCCCGTGGGTGTCGTGGACCGTTCGCCTATTACCCCAGTCAAGAAGGGCATTTTCGCCGCGATCGCCGTGGTGGGTGCGATCGCCTGGGCCGTCCTGGCCATCTCCCGCGGCGAGTCGGTCAACGCGGTATGGATCGTGGTCGCGGCCGTGGCCACCTACGTGCTGGCCTACCAGTTCTATTCCAGGCTCATCGAATACAAGATCGTCAAACCGCGCGACGACCAGGCCACGCCCGCCGAGATCCTGGAAAACGGCAAGGACTACATGCCGATGGACCGGCGGGTGCTGTTCGGGCACCACTTCGCCGCCATCGCGGGCGCGGGCCCGCTGGTCGGCCCCGTCCTCGCCGCGCAGATGGGTTATCTGCCCGGCACCATCTGGATCGTGATCGGCGTCGTCTTCGCCGGCGCGGTGCAGGACTACCTGGTGCTGTGGGCCTCGACCCGCCGCCGCGGCCGCAGCCTCGGGCAGATGGCTCGCGACGAGCTCGGCGCGGTCGGTGGCGTCGCCGCGATCATCGCCGTGCTGGTGATCATGATGATCCTGCTCGCGGTGCTCGGCATCGTCGTGGTGAACGCGCTGGCCGCGACGCCCGGCAAGGACGGCACGCTGCAGGGCGGCAGCCCGTGGGGCGTGTTCTCCATCTCGATGACCATCCCGATCGCCCTGTTCATGGGCGTTTACCTGCGCTTCTTCCGGCCGGGCAAGGTCGGCGAGGTCTCCATCATCGGGTTCGCGCTGCTGCTGCTCGCCATCATCTCCGGCAACTGGGTCGCCGGATCCGGTTGGGGCCAGGACCTGTTCACGCTGTCGGGCACCACCATCGCGTGGTGCCTCATCGGCTACGGCTTCATCGCCTCGGTGCTGCCGGTGTGGCTGTTGCTCGCGCCGCGCGACTACCTGTCGACCTTCATGAAGATCGGCACCATCGTCCTGCTGGCGGTCGGTGTCCTGATCACCATGCCGGTGCTGAAGGCGCCCGCCGTGTCCGACTTCGCCAGTTCCGGTAAGGGCCCGGCGTTCGCGGGCAGCCTGTTCCCGTTCCTGTTCATCACCATCGCCTGCGGCGCACTGTCCGGATTCCACTCGCTGGTCTCCTCGGGCACCACGCCGAAGCTGCTGGAGAAGCAGTCGCAGGCCAGGATGATCGGCTACGCGGGCATGCTGATGGAGTCGTTCGTCGCGGTCATGGCGATCATCACCGCGAGCATCATCGACCAGCACCTGTACTTCGCGATGAACGCGAGCGCGGGCCTGACCGGTGGCACCGCGGAGAAGGCGGCCGCCTACACCAACAGCCTTGGCCTGAGCGGTAATCCGATCACCCCCGCGGAGCTGACCCAGGCGGCCAAGGACGTCGGCGAGACCAGCATCGTCTCGCGGACCGGTGGCGCGCCGACGCTCGCCGTCGGCATGTCCGAGGTGCTGCACCGGTTCCTCGGCGGCAGCGGCCTCAAGTCGTTCTGGTACCACTTCGCGATCATGTTCGAGGCGCTGTTCATCCTCACCACGATCGACGCCGGTACCCGTGTCGCACGCTTCATGCTGTCGGACTCGCTGGGCAACCTCGGCGGCCCGGCCAAGAAGTTCAAAGATCCGTCCTGGCGGCCCGGTGCCTGGCTCTGCTCTGCGATCGTGGTCGCGGCCTGGGGCTCGGTGCTGCTGATGGGTGTCACCGATCCGCTCGGCGGCATCTACACGCTGTATCCGCTGTTCGGCATCTCCAACCAGTTGCTCGCCGCGATCGCGCTGACCGTGGTGCTGACCATCGTGATCAAGAAGGGCCTGCTCCAGTGGGCCTGGATTCCGGCAATCCCGCTGATCTGGGATCTGACGGTGACGATGACGGCGTCCTGGCAGAAGATCTTCTCGGCCGACCCGAACATCGGCTACTGGAAGCAGCACAGCAACTATGTCGCCGCGGTCGACGCGGGGAAGATCTTGGCGCCCGCCAAGACCGCCGCCGATATGGACAAGGTCGTGCGCAACACCTTTATCCAGGGCAGTCTGTCGATCATCTTCGCGGTGCTGGTGTTGATCGTGGCGATAGTCGGCTTGATCGTCTGTGTGCGGGCTTGGCGCGCGGGCGGCGGACCGGACAGTGAATCGCCGGACGAACCGTCGAAGATCTTCGCGCCGACGTCCTTCTTCGCGACCGCCGAGGAAAAGGAGGTGCAACAGGAATGGGACGCCTTGATCGCCGCCGGGAAGGTCCGAGCGCCGGGCGCCGCGCAGGTGAAGGCGACGCAATGACCGTGCACGTCGCCCCGCACGGCAGTCGATCGGCTGCCGTGCGGGGGCTGCGTGCCGCTCGAAGTGGTTGTGCGGCAGCGATTTGGTGGTTCAGCTCGATCCTCGGCGGGCAGGACTATCGGCGCTACGTCGACCATCTGGCGCGCAACCATCCCGGCTGCGCGGTGCCGACGGAACGCGAGTACTGGCGGACCCGGCACGCGGACGCGGACAACAACCCGGCAAATCGCTGCTGCTGAGGCACGGCGGAGCGGCGCGATGAGGGCGCCGCTCCGCCCGCCGAGGTAGGGCTGATCTGCGGGTTCGCGATTCCACATAGCGCGAACCAGGGGTGATGGCAGATTTCCGCTAGCGGCGGCTGGCCGCAGCTGACATTGTGGTTGGCGTGACGATCACGGCGTTGGATTTCGAGCGGTGCTACCGGGCGGTTTCTACCAGGGATTCCCGCTTCGACGGGCAGTTCTTCACCGCAGTGCGTACCACCGGAATCTATTGTCGCCCTTCGTGTCCGGCGATCACGCCGAAACGGGTCAACGTGTCGTTCCTGCCGACCGCGGCGGCGGCACAGCAGGCGGGCTACCGCGCCTGCCGCCGATGCCTGCCGGACGCGGCCCCCGGATCGCCGCTCTGGAACACCCGCGCCGACCTGGCCGCGCGCGCGATGCGGCTGATCGGTGACGGCGTGATCGAACGCGGCGGCGTCCCCGCGCTGGCCGCCACGCTCGGCTATTCGCAACGGCAGCTGACCCGCGTGCTCACCACCGAACTCGGGGCGGGCCCGCTGGCGCTGGCCCGCGCGCACCGGGCGCATACCGCCCGACTATTGATCCAGACCACGGCAATGCCCATGTCGGACATCGCTTTCGCGGCCGGATTCGCCAGCATCCGCCAGTTCAACGACACGGTGCGCGAGGTGTTCGCGGTCAGCCCGACCACCATGCGGACCGAGGCGAACCGGGCGAAGTCCACCTCGAACGCACGCCAGGTACCCGCCGTCAACGGCACGCTGAGCCTGCGGCTGCCCTACCGCGAGCCGCTGGATCGGGCCTGGCTGGAGTGGTTCCTCTCCTCGCATGTGGCCCCCGGCATGGAACTATGGGAGAACCGCGCCTACACCCGGAATCTGCGCACGCCGCACGGCCACGCGACGACCAGGCTCAGCTTCCAGCGCGACCACGTGCGGGCCGAGCTGGCCCTGCACGACATGCGCGACCTGGCGCCGACCGTCGCGCGGCTGCGGCACCTGCTCGACCTGGACGCCGACCCGATCGGCATCGACGAGGCGCTGGGTGTCGCCCCGGGACAGCAGGTTTCGACACCTGAACTGACCGACCCGGACACCACTCGACTGCCGGACGCGGGCGCCGGATCACCACCGGACGCCGAACTCGACCCCAGCGACGGGCGCCAACCGGTCTTCTCCCCCGGCATTCGGGTCCCCGGCTGCCTGGACGGGCCGGAACTGTTGCTGCGCACCATGATCGGGCAGCAGATCTCGGTGTCGGCGGCGACGACGCACACGGCACGGCTGGTCGAGGCGCTCGGTGATCGGGTCGACGGGCCGATCCCCCTGTTGTTCCCCACCCCGGCGGTGATCGCCGAGCGCGGTGCCGAGGTGCTCACCGGTCCGACGCGACGGATCCGCTCGATCATCGGCGCGGCCGAGGCATTGGCGAGTGGCGAACTGGCGTTGCATCAAGGCCGTACCGCCGCTGACCTGCGTCGCGACCTGCTGGCCTTGGACGGGGTCGGCCCGTGGACGGCCGATTACGTGACGATGCGCCTGCTCGCCGACCCGGACGTGTTGCTGAACACCGATCTGGTGGTTCGTCAGGGGGCCGCGGTGCTCGGCGTCGACCTCTCCGACACCGCGCGTTGGGCGCCGTGGCGCTCCTATCTGTCCATGCACCTCTGGAAGGCGGCGCTGACCGATCGCGCCGCTCGAGCCAAGACCAAGTCCGCCACATCGAAAGCGAGCACCGAAGCATGAACGCCACCACCGTTGTTCGCCCGACGAGGCGCCAGATCGGTATCACCACTGCGGATTTCGCGACCGTCGAGACGCCGATCGGACCGTTCACCGCGGTGGTCGACGCCGACGGGGCCGTGCTGGCCGCCGGTTGGACCGCCGACGTGGACGACCTGCACCCCGTGATCCACCCGACGTTGCGTCCGGCCGAACTGCGACAACGGGATTCGCTCGGTGAGCTCACCCGGATCATCACCGCCTATCACGACGGTGATCTGACCGCGATCGACGACGTCCCGGTCCGTCAGCAGTCCGGCGAATTCCTCATGCACGCTTGGGAAGTCCTGCGCAAGGTCCCGGCGGGCGCACCGATCACCTACACCGAGTACGCCGCCATCTCCGGTCGCCCCGACGCCACCCGCGCCGCGGCCAACGCGTGCGCGCGCAATGCGGCGGCGCTGTTCGTGCCGTGCCACCGCATTTACCGCATCGGTGGGGCGCTCGGCGGTTTCCGTTGGGGGCTGCCGATCAAGCGCTGGTTGCTCGATCACGAGGCCTGATCGTTGTGCGACGACCGAAGCCGGGTCGTCGCACAGGTTCTCAGAGCAGCGGGGCGGCGCGATCGATATAGCGGGCGCGTTCGGCGGCGGCGAATTCAACCCGCCGATCAGGCGACGGTGGCCTCGAGGTGGGAGCCGGTGCGGCCGCGGCGGACGTGCAGGCGGCTGGGGATGCGCTGACGCATTTCGTCGACGTGGCTGACGACGCCGACCACGCGGCCGCCCGCGCGGAGTTCGTCGAGGACGCCCATCACCGCGTCGAGGGTGTCGGCGTCGAGGCCGCCGAAGCCCTCGTCGATGAAGAGGGTGTCGAGCACGATGCCACCGGATTCGGCGGCGACGGTGTCGGCCAGGCCGAGTGCCAAAGACAGGGAGGCCATGAAGGTTTCGCCACCGGAGAGGGTTTTGGCGGGGCGGATCGCGCCGGTGTAGTCGTCGCGGATGTCCAGACCGAGACCGCCGCGGCGACCGCGTGGACCCGCCTTGTCGGAGTGCACGAATTCGTAACGGCCACCAGACATTCGGCGCAGGCGTAGCGAACCGGCTTGGGCGACTTCTTCCAGGCGGGCGGCGAGAACGTAAGAGCGCAGCGACATCCGGCGGTTGTTCTCGCCGCGGCCTGCCACCACCTCGGCGAGGCCGGCGAGTTCGTCGTGGGTGCGTTGCAGTGGGGCGATGCGATCCACCGCCGCCCAGAGTTGGCCGCCCAGGTCTTCCAGCAGGCCGACCCGCCTGGTCGCCTCGGCGTGCACGGCGACGGCGGTGTTCAGCTGTGTTTGTGCGGCGGCGACGGCGGACTCGAGCTCGGTCAGGTCGCCGGGTTCGGTTGATGCGGCCGCTTGGATTTCCGGTTCTGCGAGAACGGCTTCCGCATGTGCGCGGGCGCGGTCTGCGTTGGTGAGTTCGGCTTCGATCTCTGCCTGGCGTTGTGCGGTGCGGCTCGCCGCAGTGACCACGCGCGCATAGGCGGTGAGCCTCGCAACAACGTCCTGGGGTGCCTCGACTACGGCTGCGCGCGGCGCGGGTTCCGTCGCCGAGTCGTTGGCGGGCGCCGTGGCCGGATCGCTCGATTCAGCGTTTGCTGCACCCGCGGCGTCGTGCGCCACCTGTGCACCGGCCGTCGCTGCCTCGGTTCGCTGACGGCCGACTTCGTGCTCGGGTACGAAACCTGCGGCGCGGGCAAGGTTTTCGACGCGGTCGGCGATGACGGCTACCTGTTCGCGGGCCGCTGCCGCGTCGGCGCGGGCCTCCCGGAGGGTGGTGGCGTCGGCGACGAGGGCGGTGAGGCGGGCGTAGCGGCGGTCGATGGTTTCGTCCGCGCCCGCAGCGGCGCGGAGGCGGTCGTTGAGCTCGGTGAGGCGGATGGTCGCGGTGGCGACGTTCGCGGCGACAGTGCTTCGGCGCGAATCGGATTCGCGGAGTTCGTCGTGCAGGCGGGCCTCGTCGGTGCGCAGGCGGGTGAGTTCGGCGGTCAGGCCGTCGGCGAGAGCCGCCAATTCGGCGGTGTCTTCGTAGCGGTCGGTGGCGGTGCGCAGGGCGGCGGCCAGTTCGACGCGGTCGGCGTCGCCACCGCGGGCGGTGAGCGCCTCGATCTCGCGTTCCAGGGTGGTGATTCGGGCCAGCACGCGGTCCCGCGCGTCCTCGGCAGCGCGTTCGGCCGTCACCGCGGCCTCTTCGGCGTCCTTGGAGACGGCAGTGGCGGTCGGGCGGGCTGGTGCTGGGTGGTCGGCCGAACCGCACACCGTGCACGGCTGGCCGTCGCTCAGCCCATCGGCGAGTTCGGCGGCCATACCTGCCAGCCTGCGCTCGCGCAGATCGAGGACACGCTCCTTGGCGTCGTTGTGCGCCGCACGGGCCGTCTCGAACTCGACGCGGGCATGGTCCAAACCTGTTTTGCGGGAAGCGAGTTCGACCGCGGCTGCGGCAGCGGTCTGTAGCCGCTCACATTCGGCCGTCAGGGTCGGCAGCGTGGCGGCCGCGTTCGTCGCCTCGCGCAGGCGAGCCTCGAGGGTGGCGAGCGATCCTGGGAGTTGTTCACGCAGCCGGGTCAGCTTGGTCACCTGGGTGTTGAGCGCCGCATCTTCGTCCCGCAGCCCAGCCAACTCTCGGGTGAGACGGGTGGCTGCCGTAGCGTCCGCCCGTACCTCGTCCAGTCCTCCGATCTGCGCGCTCCAACGCCTGATCGCGGCATCGATGTCCGCGTCGTCTCTGATAACCGCTTGGTCGGCGAAGCGGGTCCCCCTTTCAGCCGCCCCCATCCGATTGCGCTCGGCACCAGAATGATCCGCACGTATCGGACGCACACCCCGCTGCTCAGCGTCCGGGTGTGAGGCGGAAGTTCCCTCGGCAGCGCGGGTCGCTCCGTTTCCGGCCGTCCTGGCGCGATCCGACTCGGTACCAAGGCGATTCGCATGCAGCGGTCGGACACCCGGCTGCTCGGCGTCGGCACTATCCGCTACTCCGCCACTTGGCGCTGGATCAACGCTGTCTGTGTCCGCGCGGTCTATCCAGACCAGTTCGACACCGCCGAGGTCGGCACCGGCGGGCTCGAGCAGGCGTGCGGCCAATTGGCGGCTGGCGGTGAGGGTTTCGGTGTCTTTGCGGCGCATCTGCATGACCGCGTCGCGGGCCTCATCGATGGCGGCGGCGACCGGCTCGGCGCGGCAGGCCAATGCGAGTTCGGCCTGTAGGGCGGTGCGCTGGTCCGCGGAGGCGGCGTAGTCGTCGAGTTGCTTGCGGGCGGCCGACATGCGGCGGCGTAGCTCGTGCAGGCGGCGTTGCTCCTCGGCGAGCGTGCGCACGCGGCCCGAGTCCTGTTGGCAGCGTTCGGCTTCCGTTGCCGCGGCGGTCAGGTCGGTGCGCGCGGTGGCGAGCAGTTCCTGTGACCAGCCGACGGCTTCCAGCGGGCCGAGGGTTTCGGCCGCGCCGGCCCCGGCCGCGACGCCGACCTGTGCGATCAGGCGGTCGATGCCTTGCTTGCGGGAGTCGAGGTCGGCGGTGGAGGCGCGGCGCTTGTCCGCGAGCCACTGCTCGGCGCTGCCGAATCGTTCGGTGTCGAAAAGCTTTTCGAGCAGCTTCTCGCGATCTTCGTTGTCCGCCCGCAGGAATCGCGCGAAGTCGCCCTGCGGCAGCAGCACCACCTGGAAGAACTGGTCGGCGCTCATGCCGAGCAGCCGGATGATCTCGTCGCCGATATCGGGTATCCGGGAGAGGTTTTCGCCGCGCCCGTCCAGCCAGGCCAGCGTCGCCTTGGCGGGGTCGGTGCGCATGCCGGTGCCGCGCAGCTTCGGGCGTTCGAATTCGGGGATGCGGGTCAGTCGCACCCGTCGTCCGCCGAGGGTGGCCTCCAGGATCACCTGCGGCGGAGTCTGTTCCGGCGCGTGATCGGAGTGCAGGCGCTTGCTCTCGCCGCGCGCGCCGGGGACCCGGCCGTAGAGCGCGAAGGCGATCGCGTCGAGCACGGTGGTCTTGCCTGCGCCGGTCTGCCCGTGCAGCAGGAAGAGCCCGTCGGCGCCGAGCGCGTCGAAGTCGACGACCGTGGTTTCGGCGAACGGGCCGAAGGCGGTCATCTCCAGCTTGTGCAGCCTCATGCAGCCGCACCGTCCATCGTCGCGTGGCCACGACCGCTCGGCAGCACGGGGCGTTGCGCGCGGCGCGCCCTCACGCCGAGAGTTCCGCTGCCGAGTCGGCCGTCAGCGCATGATCAGGTTCCGCGACGGCGGCGGCGAGTGCCCGCTCCAGCCAAGCCATTTCGCCCTCGCTGGGCACACCGCGGACGTCGGTGAGGAAGCTCTGCGCTACTTCGGTATCGCGGCGGCCGTGCACCCGCTCACGGTAGCGCAGCTCCGGGTTGCCCTCCGGCCGCACCCACTCGACGTGCACCGCGTGCGGGAACCGCTCGCGCAGCTTGCGCATCGCGTCGACCGGGCGGGTCGAGTCGGTGAGCACCGCGGAAACGTAGTGCTCCTCGGCAGGCGCGTGGCTCTCCTCGGTGAGCAGCTCGTCGAGGGTTCCGGTGAGCTTGGTCAGCCCGCGCACCAGGGGCAGGTCGCGGCGCTCGACCGAGTGCAGTCCGGCGGCGTCGAGCTCGATGAGCCACACCGCCTTGCGGTGCGAACTCTCCGCGAATGAATACGGCAGTGGTGAGCCGCAATAGCGCACGGACTCCGACAGTGTCTGCGGGGAATGCAGGTGGCCGAGGGCGACATAGTCGATGCCATCGAAGGCCGACATCGGCACCGTCTCCACGCCGCCGACCGAGATCGAGCGTTCCGAACCGGTCGCCTCGCCGCCGACGACGAAGGCGTGCGCGAGCACCACCGTGCGGGTGCCGTCCCGCTGCGCGATGTCGGCGCGGATCCGGCGCATGGCGGCGTCGAGGATGTCGGCATGCGAACGCGCCTGCGGCACACCGAGTTCCGCGCGGGTGATGTCCGGCTCCAGGTACGGGATGCCGTAGAACGCCACCGGACCGTGCTCGTCGTCGAGCAGAACCGGTCGGTCGGCCTCGGCGACGGTGGTGCGCAGATACAGCCCGCCCGCCGCCGCGAAGCTCGCGCCCGCACCGAGTCGCGCGGGCGAATCGTGGTTGCCCGAGGTGGCGACGATGCGGGCGCCTGCCGCGCGGATGGCCTCGAAGCCGCGGTTGCACACGGCGATCGCGTCGGCACTCGGAATGGACCGGTCGTACACGTCGCCGGGCAGTACCACCACCTCGACCGACTCCTCGGCCACCAGCTCGGCGATCGCGGCCAGCGAACGAGCCTGGTCGGCAAGCAGATCGACGCCGTGGAAGGTGCGCCCGATGTGCCAGTCCGAGGTGTGCAGCATCCGCATCCGCGAAACCGTAGGCCACCGCACCGACACAATTCAATTGCCGAGGCCCTCGTGTCGGATAGCCGTACTTTCGTGCGGCGTGTCAGCGGTGATTCGTACGACACTCCGATGGCTATCCCTCGGCGTCACGCGACACACGCGCACACTGTGCGGCCGGTCCGCATTCGTTCGGTTGTCCGGCTCATTGTCCAACCGCGAGTGTGGTTTTCGACGCCGCACCGCGCCGCACGCCATCCCGTCTGGGGCCCGATCGATGGCTGCTGAGCGACGCGGGTCACGAATTCGGTTGCCGCGTCATGACCGACCGCGTCGTGTCACGGCGTATGTACGGCTTGACCACCATGTTTGCCGACACGGCGCTGCGTAATTGCCGACCCGCGCGTTCTTGTCGGTGGGTTACGGCACTATCGGCGCTATGACCGCACCGATGCTCGTCGCACTGATGCTGGTGTTCGCCGCCGGGGTAGGGCTCGGCTGGCTCGGCCATGCCGCGCGCGCCGGGCAGCGGGCCGTGCAGGCAGAGGCGAGACTCGCGGCGGCCACCGACAACGAGCACCTGTTGCGGCAGTCACTCACCGCGGCGAACGAGGATGCGGCGCGCAGGCATTCGCATGCGATCGGCGCGATGGTCGACCCGCTGCGCGATGCGGTCGGCGCGCTGAACCAGCACATCCAACAGGTCGAGCACCATCGGATCAACGCGTATTCGAGCCTGCGTGAGCAGGTCGCGGGGATGCAGCGCACCTCGCTGCAGCTCACCAGCCAGACCAGTCAGCTGGTCGCCGCGCTGCGGGCGCCGCAGGTGCGCGGGCGGTGGGGCGAGATCCAGCTGGAGCGGGTGGTCGAGCTGGCCGGGATGACCAGGCATGTCGACTTCGACACCCAGGTGACCCGCGCGGCCCGCGGCGACGGTGACGGTGACCGCACCGGCAACGTCCGCCCCGACCTGGTGGTGAATCTGTCCGGCGGCAGGCACATCGTGGTCGACGCCAAGGTGCCGTTCAGCGCCTATCTCGACGCGAGCATGGTCGACGATCCGGACATGCGGGCCGAGCATCTGACCAGGCACGCGAAACACCTGCGCGGGCACATCGACCAGCTGGCGGACAAGGCGTACTGGGCCGCGTTCGATCCGGCACCGGAATTCGTGGTGCTGTTCGTGCCCGGCGATCCGTTCCTGGACGCCGCGCTGACCACGGACTCGGGGTTGCTGGAGTACGCGTTCGGCCGGAACGTGATCCTCGCGACGCCGACCACGCTGATCGCGCTGTTGCGCACAGTCGCGTTCGGCTGGCGGCAGGAGGCGCTGTCCCGGGACATGGCCACCGTTCAACAATTAGGCAAGGAGTTGTACGCCCGGCTCGGCATGACGGGCAGGCATCTGGACCGGCTCGGCGCGCAACTCGGCAAGGCCGTCGACGCCTTCAACTACACGGTGGCCTCGGTGGAATCGCGGGTCATGGTCACCGCGCGCAAACTGCATGACCTGGAGATAGCGGAACAGGAGGTGCCGGCAATCCAGCGGGTTGATTCGTGGCCACGCGCGGTGGGCTTCGCCGACGCCGACGATTAGCCGGGACAACCGCCGTGCCATAACGCCGTCCGAGGCGGCGAAGGTTAGTGTTCATAATGTGGCTGCTTCCCAACGTGTGCGAACCCGGGTGCCCGCGCCGCAACGCTCGATACTGCCGACGGTCCCGGGTCTCCCGGTGGGCGCGGCGGTCCTGATCGCGGTTGCCTGCACGTTTCTGGGTTTCTTGATCGATGCGAACGGCGACAGTACCGACCTGACCGGTACCTTCGCCGCGCTATACGTCGTCGGTTGTGTCGCAGCCGTACTCACCGTCCGCTATCGCGGCCTGTTCACCACCATGGTGCTGCCGCCGTTGCTGCTGTTCATCGCCGTTCCGCTGGCCTACAAGCAGCTGACCGGCGTCGCGATGACCTCGATCACCGAGATCCTGCTGAAGCTGGCGGTCCCGCTGGTCGAGCGGTTCCCCACCATGTTCCTGGCCACCGCGCTGGTCCTGCTGATCGGCGGCGCGCGCATCGCGCTGCAGCGCCGCAGCGACGCCGCGGGCGGCGCGACCGAGTCCAAGCGCAGCGAAAGCTGGGGCCGACCCGGCACCAAGCGCCCGCGCACCGGCCGGGCCGGTACCGCCGGTCTCGCCGACTCGGCCCGGCGCCGCACCCGCCGCCCCAAGGACGACGCGGACGATCTGGACCCCGTCGAAGACGCCCCTCGACCGTCCCGCCGGGCCGCGCCGCCGGTGGCCGACGCCCCGCCGCGAGTCGCCGGCTCCGCCCGCCCCCGCGAGGGCCGCCCGGCCCCACGGACCGGCGCCCGCCCCGCCGCGGCAGCCCCGCGCGCGGACGCGGAACCGCCCCGCGGCAATCCCCCGCGCCGTCGCGGCGAAATGCCACCGCCGCACCCCCAGCCCAATGTCCGCTACCGCGAACGCGATTCGAGCCGCACCGACCGCCGCAGGCCGGAAAACCTGTAGCTCCCAGCACCCGCTACGCAGTCCCGCGCACGAGTTGTCCTGACGCGCACGAAATCACTAGCTATTCCGTCCGCACGACACCAAACTCTGCACGGCAGCCATATCAGCTACGCGGCAGTCGTCCGACGCTCGCTGCGCCGCGAAGCGCTGAACGCGCGTGCAGCACGCTGTGCGCGTCATCGAGTCGAGTCATATGGTCGCTAGCTGATCTTCAACAGCGACCTTTTGACTCGACTCGATGACGCCAACGACCACTCGACTCGATCTCCCAAGCCTCTTTGAACCGGACCACAGCCAGTCCTCACGCTGGAACCCACACGTTGCCCATAAGAAGCTGCGGAAGAGAAGGCCGGGTACCCCACCTGACGTGCCCAGCACTACTCCGGTCATCCGACGGACTTGTCGAAAACCTCAGGGACAGTGGACCATCGGAGGTCTCTGCGTGCACAGATCCGGATCAGTACACGCAGAGATCCCCCGTAAAGGTGCACTTACCCGGGCAAGAGCTTCTAAGGACTCTCCAGTCGTGAACAGCCCAATGAGCTGAAGGCAGGTCACAGGTTTTCCTGTGAGTAGTGCTGGGCGCGTCGTGTGCCGTTCCCGGCTTAAGGCGCATGTCAGGCGCGCGCTGTCGCGTTCTGCAGGTGGTCATCTGGCTGTGGTGGCGTTTCGAGCATTTTCAAGATCAACAGAGTCGAATGGTTGCCGTACAAGATCGTTGAGCGACCATATGACTCTGCTCGATGCCCGCCACGGGTGGCGTACGTGGGTTGGCCACAGATCCGCACCCTGACTCGGGATACGCACTCGGAATAGGGCCCTAAAGCCAGTGCGTATCCCGAGTTAGAGTGCGGATTCTGCTGGCTGCGGGGCTAGTTGGAATCCACACACTTTGGGTCAGCCGCACACCCCGTGTACTGGGTGTGCGGGTTACACAAAGGGGGGCGGTTGAAGAAGAGGTGTGTACCGCTGGGGCGCGGTAGCTCCGAAGGGTGGTCGCGAGATCCTGTACGCACTGCGCTGCGCACAGGATCTCGTGGCGCGTATGAAATCGCTAGCTGATTCGTGCGCGGGACGACAAACCATGCGCGGCGGTCTCGGACGAGCGCCCTCGGCGTGCAACGTGTCCGGAACGGCGCGTACAAGATCGTGCGGCGCGCGCGAAACTGCTGGGTGGTTCGTGCGCGGGGTGCCGAACGGTGCGCGGCAGCCGCTGACTCGGACCTGCTGCGGCCGGACGGGCAGCGGCGGACTTACCGCGCGCGGGTGGTGCGGAGTTCTCGGGGCAGCGCGAAGACGAGGGTTTCGTTGGCCGTGGTGACCGGCTGGACGTCGGCGTAGCCGTGCTCCTCCAGCATGTCCAGCACGCCGCGAACCAGGATCTCCGGGACCGAGGCGCCGGAGGTGATGCCGATGGTGCGGACGTCGGTGAGCCAGGCGGGGTCCACCTCGCGGGCGTAGTCGACCAGGTAGGAGGCCTTGGCACCGGCGTTGAGCGCGACCTCGACCAGGCGCACCGAGTTCGACGAGTTGCGCGAGCCGACGACGATCACCAGATCGCATTCGGGCGCCATCGCCTTGACCGCGACCTGACGGTTCTGGGTGGCATAGCAGATGTCGTCGCTGGGCGGATCCTGCAGCGCGGGGAAACGCTCGCGCAGCCGCTGCACGGTCTCCATCGTCTCGTCGACGCTGAGCGTGGTTTGTGAGAGCCAAATCACCTTCGACTCGTCGCGCACGGTGACCTTGTCCACCGAGGCCGGGCCGTCCACCAGCTGCACGTGGTCGGGCGCCTCGCCCGCCGTGCCCTCGACCTCCTCGTGGCCCTCGTGGCCGATCAGCAGGATGTCGTAGTCGTCGCGGGCGAACCGCTTCGCCTCCTGGTGCACCTTGGTGACCAGCGGGCAGGTCGCGTCGATGGTGTGCAGATTGCGCGCGGCGGCGGAGGTGTGCACGGCCGGTGAAACACCGTGCGCGGAGAACACGACCACCGAGCCCTCGGGCACCTCGTCGGTCTCGTCGACGAAGATGACGCCCTGCTCACGCAGTGTTTCCACGACGTGGCGGTTGTGCACGATCTCCTTGCGCACGTAGATCGGCGCGCCGTGCTTTTCCAGCGTCTTCTCCACGGTTTCCACCGCTCGGTCCACGCCGGCGCAGTACCCACGCGGCTCCGCGAGCAGCACCCGCTTGCCGCCGACGGTATCGGCGGTTCCGGCACCCGACGAGCGGGCGATTCCGACGTTCAAGGGTATGGCCGTGGACATGCCGACAGCTTACGTGCGTGCACCGACTCCGCGCCGTCCGGGCATTGCGCCCGCGAACTGTCCGCGCGGCGGCGAGGCGCGCTCCGCGCATGCCGTTCTATGCGCCAGAATCACTCCCGTGAGCCCCGACCTTTGCATAGCACACCATTTCGGGCAGTCTAGGACCATGTTTCGACCACCGTTCCTGGCCCGGGTAGCCGCCGGGGCCGCCGTATACGCCATTGAGGAAACTCGTCGGCTACCCACGGCCGCAATGAATTTGCCGATCACCGCCATCAGTCAGATGCTGCAGACGACGATGCACGTCCAGCAGTTCGTGACCAGCCTCGCACTCAAGGGCGACGCGGTTTTCGAACGATTGGGCAACGCTCCGGAAGAACAGCCGGAGTGGGCCACCTTCGACGAGGACCTCGACAGCGAGCAAACCCCGCACAGCGCGACGGCGCGCACCAGCCGTTTCGATCTGTACGCCACCGAAGAACCCGAATCGCCCTTCACCGCCCGGGAAACCCCGCCCGAGCGCAACGGCCACGCGGTCGAGTTCGTCGCCGACCCGGAAACCGCTGCGCCGGAACCGGAACCAGAGCTGGAGATCGTCCGTGCGGAGGAACCCGCGCCTGCGATCGATGCGCCGGAAGTAGCCACCCGCTACGACTACGCGAATATGACCCTGGCTCAGCTGCGCGCCCGCCTGCGGATGCTGACCATCGAAGACCTCGCCGCGCTGCTGGATTACGAGCAGCAGACCCTGGCCAGGGCGCCGTTCGTGACCATGCTGACGAATCGGATCGCCACCGTGCGGGCCCAGTGACCGAACCCCGGACACCACCGCCGACGGTTGGCCGGGACACCCCCGGCCAACCCGAGCGTACCGACCAACCGCAGGCCCAGGGCGCTGCCGCGCCGGCGAATTCCGCCGAGCAGCCCTATCCGGTCCGCTCCGTCGCGATCAAGGTCGCGCAGTGGATCGATCGGCTCGGCAGCATCTGGGTCGAGGGTCAGATCACCCAGATCAATCTGCGGCCGGGCACTCGCACCGCGTTCCTGGTGCTGCGCGATACGTCCGCGGACATGTCGCTGTCGGTGACCTGTGACCCGGATCTGATCCGCAAGTCCCCGATCCCGTTGCAGGAGGGCAGCAGGGTCGTGGTCTACGGCAAGCTGTCGTTCTTCACCGGCCGGGGCACCTTGTCCTTGCGTGTCATCGAGATTCGCCCCGTCGGCATCGGCGAGCTGCTCGCCAGGATCGAGCGGCTCAAGGCGCTGCTGGCCGCCGAGGGCCTCTTCGATCCTCGGCTCAAGCGGCCGATCCCATTCCTGCCCAAGACCGTCGGCCTGATCACCGGCCGGGCCAGCGCCGCCGAGCGCGACGTGCTGACCGTGGCCAGAAATCGTTGGCCCGCAGTGCGTTTCGAGATCCGCAATACCGCGGTGCAGGGACCGACCGCGGTGTCGCAGATGCTGGAGGCGCTGGCCCAGCTCGACCGCGACCCGGCCGTCGACGTGATCGTGCTCGCCCGCGGCGGCGGCAGCGTCGAGGATCTGCTGCCGTTCTCCGACGAGGCGCTGTGCCGCGCCATCGTCGCCGCGACCACCCCGATCGTGAGCGCGATCGGCCACGAGCCGGACAACCCGCTCAGCGATCTGGTCGCCGACCTGCGCGCCGCCACCCCCACCGACGCCGCCAAACGCGTTGTCCCCGACGCCGCCGCGGAATTGGCCGGTGTGCGCGATATGCGCGCCCGCTCCGCCGCCGCGTTGCGCGGCTGGGTCGACCGGGAAACCCGCGCGCTGACCCAGCTGCGTTCGCGGCCCGTGCTCGCCGACCCGCTGCGCGAAATCGACCGGCGCCGTGAGGAAATCGAGCGCCTGCGCGCGTCGGCCCTGCGCACCGCCGAGCAGTTCATCCGCACCGAGGCCACCGCGACCAGGCACCTGCGCGAGAAACTGACCGCGGTGGGCCCGGCCGCCACCCTGTCCCGTGGCTACGCTGTCGTGCAGCGCGTCGCGGGCACCGAGCGGCATGTGGTGCGCACGATCGAGGACGCACCCGCGGGCAGCCAGCTGCGCATCAGGGTCGCCGACGGCGCGGTCACCGCGGCCGCGCTCGGCACCAAGGCACTTGGCGCACGATCCGAAGACACCGAAACAAGGAGGAGCTGATCTTGGCCGAGCCCGGTACCGAGACCGAACTGGCCGAGATCGCCACCTTCGGCTACGAGCGCGCCCGCGACGAACTGGTCAATGTCGTGAAGATGCTCGAGCAGGGCGGCCTCGATCTGGACGAGTCACTTGCCCTGTGGGAGCGTGGTGAGGCGCTGGCCAACCGCTGCGAGGAACACCTGGCCGGTGCCAGAAAGCGCGTCGAGGACGCACTGTCACGCACCGACCTCGAGGACGACAAATGACGATCCGCCGGGCCACGCCGGACATCCACACCACCGACATCGAGCGCAGCCGCGACTTCTACAAGGCGCTCGGCTTCGAAGAGGCGATGGATCTCGGCTGGGTCGTCACCATGGTCTCCCCGACCAACCCCACCGCCCAGGTGCTGCTCGTCGGCCCAGGCGCGGAAAAACTACAGCCGAACATGAGCGTCGAGGTCGACGACGTGGACGCCGTGCACGCGGCGATGACCGCCGCGGACGCCGACATCGTCTATCCGCTGACCGACGAGGAGTGGGGCGTGCGCCGCTTCTTCGTCCGCGATCCCAGCGGCACCATCGTCAACGTGGTCAGCCACCGCTGAAGAGTCAGGGCTTGCTGATCGGTTGCGCCGCGGTGATCGCCTGGGCCAGCGTGACGAACGAATCGCGCTGTCCGGCACCGGTGATGAGCACGCGCGACTGGCCGAGGTCGGCGACCCAGGCCGATTCCGAACCGGGCTCGCTGTAGACGATCCACTTCTGGTCGCCGATCTGCTCGGTGCCGCTGGCGTAGCGGGAGCCGAGGACGAAGCGCGACATCGATTCCTCGGTCGCGTTGCTCTGGCTGAAGCGCATGTAGGAGCCGTGGCCAGTGATATAGCCGACAGTGCTGATCGGTCCGCCGCCGGTGCCGCTGATGTTCTCGCGGCTGCCGGAGTTGGGGGTCCAGTCACTGGGGACGGCCGGGTTCCGAATGGGGAACGGCAGGCTGCGCGCGTCCGAAGTCAGCGCCGCCTTCACGTCGAAGTGCGGAATCTGTCCCTGCGTCGGACCCTTTGCGGCAAAGCTGCATTGGCTCGCGAGGCCTGCGAAAACCACGGCGATCAACACGAGCGGGATCAACGACCAGAACAGATCCCGGTAGTCGTTCATGATGCGCGGCTTTTGTGGGGACACGCACTCAGTATCCACTCGAGTGTCGGGTGCTCGAGCTCGCACCCCGCCCCGGCGAGCAGGGTGTACGCCCGTCTCAGTTCGAGTGAGACAATCGTCCGGTACGTACCGACGCACAGGAGGCACCCCGCAATGACGGCATCTTCCCCGACACCGAGCCGCCGCGAGGCGCCGGACCGCAACCTCGCGCTAGAGCTGGTCCGCGTCACCGAGGCCGGTGCGATGGCCGCTGGCCGGTGGGTCGGCCGCGGCGACAAGGAGGGGGGCGACGGCGCCGCCGTCGACGCGATGCGGCAGCTGGTGAACTCGGTGTCCATGCGTGGCGTCGTCGTCATCGGCGAGGGCGAGAAGGACGAAGCGCCCATGCTGTTCAACGGCGAGCTGGTCGGTGACGGCACCGGCCCCGAGGTCGATTTCGCGGTGGACCCGGTCGACGGCACCACGCTGATGTCGAAAGGCTCGCCCGGCGCCATCGCGGTGCTCGCGGTCGCCCAGCGTGGCGCCATGTTCGACCCGTCCGCGGTGTTCTACATGAGCAAGATCGCGGTCGGCCCGGACGCCGCCGACGTGATCGATATCTCCGTGCCGATCGGCGAGAACATCCGCCGGGTCGCCAAGGCCAAGAGCCTGTCGAAGTCGGATCTGACCGTCTGCATCCTGGACCGTCCCCGGCACGCGGGACTGATCCAGGAGGTCAGGGACGCGGGCGCGCGCATCCGGCTGATCTCCGACGGCGATGTCGCGGGCGCCATCGCCGCGGCCCGCCCCGATTCCGGCACCGACATCCTGGTCGGCGTCGGCGGCACCCCCGAGGGCATCATCGCCGCCGCGGCGATGCGCTGTATGGGTGGCGAACTGCAGGGCATGCTCGCCCCCACCGACGACGACGAGCGGCAGAAGGCGATCGACGCGGGCCACGACCTGGACCGCGTGCTCACCACCGAGGACCTGGTGGCCGGCGACAACGTCTTCTTCTGCGCGACCGGCGTCACCGACGGCGATCTGCTCCGCGGCGTCCGCTACTACGGCGGCGGCGCGTCCACCCAGTCGATCGTGATGCGCTCCAAGTCCGGCACGGTCCGGATGATCGACGCCTACCACCGCCTGACCAAGCTGCGCGAGTACTCCTCGGTCGATTTCATCGGCGACGAGCACGCCGTTCCCCCTCTCCCCTGATCCGACCGAAGGCGCCCTTCACTCGGCCAGACCGACCGACGGACCCCCTTCGGTCGGGTTGTCGGTCCGACCGAAGGGCGCCTTCGTTGGGGCGGACGGGGTGAGGGGGACCTTCGGTCGGCTGGGACTGAAGCCGAAAGACGCGCGGGCGCTTGCTTGCGCGTCTTTCTTATTCCGCGGGTGGCGTGTGCGAATCACTACAGGCGTGGCAGCCCCACGGCACCTTGGTGCGGCATAGGGTCGAAACCATGACGGAGGAGACGCAGTTTCGGATAGAGCACGACACGATGGGAGAGGTCAAGGTCCCGGTGGACGCGCTCTGGCGGGCGCAGACCCAGCGTGCCGTGGAGAACTTCCCGATCAGCGGACGCGGCCTGGAGCGCGCGCAGATCCGCGCGCTCGGCCTGCTGAAAGCCGCCTGCGCCAAGGTGAATCGGGATCTCGGCCTGCTCGACCCGGCCAAGGCCGACGCCATCATCGCCGCGGCGAACGAGATCGCCGAGGGCAAGCACGACGCGCAGTTCCCGATCGATGTGTTCCAGACCGGCTCGGGCACCAGCTCGAACATGAACGCCAACGAGGTGATCGCCTCGATCGCCAAGGCGAACGGCGTTGCGGTGCACCCGAACGACGACGTGAACATGTCGCAGTCGTCCAACGACACCTTCCCCACCGCCGTGCATCTGGCCGCCACCGAGGCGGTCATCACCGACCTGGTGCCCGCGCTGGACCACCTGCGGCTGGCCCTGCAGGACAAGTCGACCGAGTGGCGGACCGTGGTCAAGTCGGGCCGCACCCATCTGATGGACGCGGTGCCGGTGACGCTCGGTCAGGAGTTCGGCGGCTACACCCGGCAGATCGCCGCGAGCATCGACCGCCTGATGGCGACGCTGCCGCGCCTCGGTGAGCTGCCCATCGGCGGCACCGCCGTAGGTACCGGTCTGAACGCACCCGACGGTTTCGGTGGGAAGGTCGTCGCGGAACTGGTCCGCTCGACCGGTCTCGATGCACTGCGCGAGGCGGAGGATCACTTCGAGGCACAGGCGGCGCGGGACGGGCTGGTAGAGGCGTCGGGCGCGGTGCGTACCGTCGCGGTGAGCCTCACCAAGATCGCCAACGACATTCGCTGGATGGGCTCGGGGCCGCTGACCGGTCTCGGCGAGCTCCAGCTGCCCGATCTACAGCCCGGTAGTTCGATCATGCCCGGCAAGGTCAATCCGGTGCTGCCCGAGGCGGTTACGCAGGTCGCGGCGCAGGTGATCGGTAATGACGCCGCGGTCGCGTTCGGCGGCGCGAACGGCGCCTTCGAACTGAATGTCTATATCCCGGTGATGGCGCGCAATCTGCTCGAGTCGATTCGCCTGCTGGCCAATGTCTCTCGATTGTTCGCCGACAGGTGTGTGCGGGGGCTGGTCGCCAATGTCGATCATCTGCGTACGTTGGCGGAATCGTCGCCGTCCATTGTGACGCCGTTGAATTCGGCAATCGGCTATGAGGAAGCGGCTGCTGTCGCCAAGGAAGCGTTGAAGCAGAAGAAGACAATTCGCCAGACGGTTATCGATCGCGGTCTGCTCGATGAAAAGCTCACCGAGGCAGAACTCGACCGGCGGCTGGATGTGCTGTCGATGGCGAAGGTCAAAGACGCTGAGTAGCAATTAGTTTCGACGCTGCGTCGGGCGTCACGTTGCACACCCTCATGGTCCAACGTGACGCCCGAACGAGCGTGTGCGCGGGTATGTCAGCCGAAGTCGACGTACCCGCGCTGGGCATCACAAAAAGATGCCGAGTGCCGCGAGGAACGCAGACGCGCCGACGCCGACTAGTGCGACGAGGCCGGCAACAATTGCAGCGATCATGATTCTTTCCTTTCTTGCTTCCGCACATTGCGGATGTACTCAGCTAATCGCGAGCAATACCGCGTGTGTTTCATCACACTTTCGCGGCGCAAGAAAGAAAATCCGGTCGGCGCGGTAAAACCACGCGCCGACCGGGAGTAATTCAGCGCAGATGCGCGAGTTCTTCGCGGGCCTTTTCGCCCTCTTCACCCAGATCGGTCCGCGTGAAGACGTTCCACCGCTGCAACAGCGGCTTGAACACCAGCTCGTCCTGCTTGGCCGGATCGTAGATCCCGGCCTCGGCGAGCACGTCGTCGCTGTTGCGCCCGTCGGCCAGCGTCACCGAGGGCACCACGAAGCCGGCCACCTGGTCGGCGATGGCACGCATCGCCTGATCGGGCGCCACGTTCAGGCCCGCCTCGACCAACTCGGCGAAGACAACTGCCTGCAGTTCGTCGTCGACCGCGATGCGCTCGGCGATCGCGGTGACCATCGGGCTCTCGCCCAGCGCGGCGGTGTTGCGATGCCGGATCGCGGCGGCGAGCTCCTCGAACGCGCAGGCGGCCAGCACGTCGAGCAGGTGCATGCCGGGGCGACGGAAGCCGGTAGTCATGTTGTCCATCCGCATCCGTTCCAGCGCGACCGGGTCCACCGCCCTGGTCGTCATGAGGAAGTTGCGGATCAGGATCTCGTGGCGGTTCTCCTCGGCGGTCCACCGGCCGACCCAGCGCCACCACGCGCCGGTGCGCAGGTACTTGCCGAGCTCGCGGTGATACGAAGGCAGGTTGTCCGCGATCAGTACGCTGACGGTCAGCGCGGTCTTGGCGACCTCGCTGAGCTCGGACTGCTCCGGCGCCCAATCGGTCCCGCTGAGGAACGCGAAGTTGCGGCCGTCGTCCCACGGCACGAAGTCGTGCGGCTGCCATCCGTCGGCGGCGTCGATGTGACGGCGCAGAATGGATTCCACGTCCAGCGCGAGGGATTCGAGCAACTCGCGATCGGTCAAGAGAGTTTGCACCTAGACAACCTAGCGGTTGAGCCCGTGATCCGGGGATTTTTGGAATGAGACTGGACGGGCGTCCGGGACCGGCCGAGCCGTCCCGGACGCCGCACCGACTACTGCTTCGGGGTAACGGTCGTCTTGCCGTCGACCCAGGTGATGGTGCCGCCGGAGAAGTCGCTCTCCTTGCCGCCCGCGATGTCCTTCTCGTCGCTGGTCGGGTAGCCGAGCTTGCCCATGGCGCCGCCGTTGTCTTCCCACGCCTTGCGGATCTCGCCCCAGACGATGTGCGCCTCGCCGTCCTTGGCCTTGTACACCGTGCCGCCGACGAAGTCCTGGTACCTGCCCTCCTCGGGGCCGGACTCCTGCGCCTCCAGCGGAGCGCCCAGCGCGCCGGCCGGACCGCCGGACTGCACGTACTTGTCGAAAATCGCACCGGAGACCGTGAGGTCACCGCGCTGCGTGGCGATCTTGGTCTCCTCCGCGGCACCCGAGGCGTGCTCCTCGCCGTGCTGCATCGCGGCCGCGGTGGTGGTGATCGAAGCCGCCGCGTTGTTGTCGTTCTTGTCGTCGTCCTTGCTGCAGCCGGCGACGATCAGGCCTGCTGCGGCGAGCAGGGCGGTGTATCCAGCCGTTCGTCGAGCGAAGTGGTGCATTTCCATCCTCTCGAAAGTGGCTACCGAGGACGTCGCCGACTCCGGTGACGCCGCTGGCAGCCTAGGCCGATGTTCAGCAATGACCCGGCGAATCCACCAGGGACACGCCGGGTCATACCGAACAGCTATCGCAGGGATATTACCCGGCGACTGTGAGCGGAAACACACCACCCAACTCAGGCGTTGGGGCCGTACTCCTCCAGCATCTCGGTCACGAGCGCCGCGATCGGCGAGCGCTCACTGCGGGTCAGCGTGATGTGAGCAAACAACGGGTGACCCTTGAGCTTCTCGATCACCGCGGCCACACCGTCGTGCCTGCCGACGCGCAGGTTGTCCCGCTGGGCCACGTCGTGGGTGAGCACCACGCGCGACCCGGTACCAAGCCGGCTCAGCACCGTGAGCAGCACGTTGCGTTCCAGCGACTGGGCCTCGTCGACGATCACGAACGAGTCGTGCAGCGACCGACCGCGAATGTGGGTGAGCGGCAACACCTCCAGCATGTCGCGGGCGAGCACCTCCTCCATCACCTCGCGGCTGGCCAGCCCGTCGAGCGTGTCGAAGACCGCCTGGGCCCACGGACCCATTTTCTCGCTCTCACTACCGGGCAGGTAGCCGAGCTCCTGGCCGCCGACCGCGTAGAGCGGCCGGAAGACCACCACCTTTCGCTGAGTTCGCCGCTCCAGCACCGCCTCAAGGCCCGCGGTCAACGCGAGCGCGGATTTGCCGGTGCCCGCCCGGCCGCCGAGCGAGACGATGCCGATGCTCTCGTCCAGCAGCAGATCCAACGCGATGCGCTGCTCGGCGGAGCGGCCGTGCAGGCCGAACGCCTCGCGTTCGCGCACCAGCTGCACCCGCTTGTCCGGCGTGACCCGGCCGAGCGCGCTGGAGCTACTGCCCAACAACCGGATTCCGGTGTGGCAGGGCAGTTCCCGGGCATCGTCGATATCGAGGATGGAGTCCGAGTAGAGCTGGTCGATCTGCGCAGTGCTGACGTCGAGTTCCACCATTCCGGACCAGCCGGAAGTAACGACGTCCTGTGCGTGGTATTCGTCGGCTTGCAAGCCCACCGCACTCGCTTTGACCCGTAGCGGAATGTCCTTGGACACCAGCACCACCTGGCGGCCCTCGGCCGCGAGATTCAGTGCACAGGCCAGGATTCGGGAATCATTGGTGTCGGTGCGGAATCCGACCGGAAGGACCGCGGGATCGGTGTGGTTCAGTTCCACCTGCAGCGTTCCACCCTCGGTGCCGATCGGCACCTGCTGATCCAGCCTGCCGTGCTGCAGGCGAAGATCGTCCAGGTTGCGCAGGGCTTCCCGCGCGAACCAGCCCAGTTCATGGTGATGCCGTTTGCCTTCGAGTTCGCTGATGACGACCAGCGGTAGCACCACGTCGTGTTCGCCGAACCGAGTGAAAGCCCACGGATCGGACAAAAGGACCGAAGTGTCGATGACAAAAGTATCGGCCGGGGAATGCGAGGGGTGTGCCCCCTTCGCGGCGGTTCCGCCTTTCGCGGAACGGGATTGCGCCGAGGGAGCGGGAACGGAGCGTGAAGCAGTCACGGTGGGCTCCTCTTTGTCCGCGCGGCACCCGCACGAACGATCTCGCTGGACCGGTCCGTCCTGATGGGACCTGACGTTGCCGTCAGATGCCACGAGGGCCGGGTGCCGGCCCCCTCGTACTGATCAACTCAGTCACGGTCAGGACCTCCCGTACGAGCCACACCGCCGCGGCCCGCACCATCGACGCTACCGCCGAACTACGGTTCCCCGCTCCCGCACAGGTAGGCGTGTCCGTGAATTTGTCGTTAACCCAGATACCAACCCGCGCTGGTACCCCGCACCGCCGGTGTTCAAACCGGCTGGTGAGCGGTAACACCGCGCCCCCACGGCACCTTCGGGCCCTCGGCCGAGCCCAGCGGATCTGCGGAGCGCCGCCGGCCAAGTGACCAGCATCATTACCGCATAACTCTAGGTAAGTGCTTCCTGTAGCGCCGCGGTCCAGGGGACCCATCGTGGGTCAGGGGCCGCGGTGTTGTCTCCGGTCATGTTGGTGCAGGTGTAGCCGACCGCGACGCCGGATTCGGGGTGGGCGAAGGCGATTCGGCCGCCGGTGCCGACGTTGCCGAAGGAGCCCGCGCCGAGCATGGGCCGGGTGACGCTGGGGACCTCGTAGGTGTAGGCGAAGGTGTGCGTCGTCGGTATGACGTGCAGCGGCGGTGGGCTGCTCAGGTCGAGGGTCTGGGGTTGCCGCGCCCTGTCGACCGTCGCCGAGGACAGCAGTCGGATGCCGTCGACTTCGCCGATGGTCGCGGCGAACATCCGGGCCAGCGAGCGGGCGTTGCCGATGCCGTTGCCCGAGGGCACTTCGGCCGCGTGGCCTTCGCGGGTGTTGAGCATCTCGATCCCCTCGTCCTTGGTCGCGAGGGTCGCCAAGCTTGCTCTGACGAGTCGCGCTTCGACGTCGATCCCCAGCTGGGTCAGCACGGCGCGGACTTGGTCGGCGGTGGGTCCGGTCTGACGGGTGAACTGCGGCACGACGCGATGTTCCTCGCGTTCGGGCAGCCCGATCCACAGGTCGAGACCGAGCGGCCCGGCGACCTCCGCGGCGAGGAAGTCGCCGACGCTCTTACCGGTCACGCGCCTGATCAGCTCGCCGGCCAGGTAGCCAAGCGTGAGGGAGTGGTAGTAGAACGCGGTCCCCGGCTGCCACAGAGGAGTCATGGATTCGAGGGCCGCCACGCAGGTCGGCCAATCGGTCAACTGCGTTGGGCCGATGCCGTATTCAGGGTCGAAGCTGGATAGCCCGGCTCGGTGCGACAGCACCTCGGCGACGGTGATCGTGGCTTTGCCGTTGGCCGCGAACTCGGGCCAGTAGTCGCGAACCGGTGCGTCGAGGTCGAGTTGCCCGCGTTCGACGAGCATGTGCACGCAGGTTGCGGTCAGGCCCTTCGATACCGACATGAGCACTACCAATGACGTTGCGTCCCAAGGCTTACCGGATATCGGATCCTGCCCGGTCCAGAGGTCGACGACAGGGCGGCCGTGCCGATAAACGCACAGTTGTGCAGCGCCTTCGTCGTTGGCCTGCGCGATCTCGAATGCGGCTCGGACAGCCTCGAATCCGGTGTCGACCGTTCCCTGCACTACCGTCACGACGCCTCCTGAAACAGCGGCGAACCTCCGGTTCGCCCGTCATCCCGATCGCATTGATCGACTGTCCGCATGCATTGGTGGCCGCCTCTTCCGCAGAGCCGGACGAGCCGAAGCTTAGACCGCGACTGACCCATGAACGTTTCAGCCTGGGCCGGGTCCGGGTCGAGAGGCCCGGCCTGTCGCGGGTGGCCGACGGGGCCGGTTAGAGTCGCTGGCATGGCCGGTAATGAGGACCTGGAGAAGCTGTCGTCCAAGGAACTGCACGATCGCGCGGTGAAGCTGGCCGTGCGACACGGGGACGTGAAGTTCCTGTGGCGGTTGCTCACCTCGATTCCGGCCGCGGAGGCTGCCGCGGGCAACCTCGGCGAGAGCGAGGCGGACATCAAGTACGTGCTGCCGATGCTGGACGACTACATCCATGCGGGTGACGGTGCGATCGCCGAGGTGCTGCGGCCGTTCTATCTGGAGTACCTGACCGAGCACAGCTGATCGCCGACGCAGCGTCCTCGACTCGGGATCGAGGCCGTCGCGGCGGGGTCAGCCGCGCGGCAGTGCGGCACGGAACAGCCCGGCGGCCGTGCCGCGCAGGAAGTTCTCCCAGCTGAAGTGGTCGTGCCACAGGATGATTCGGCCGTCGCGCAATTCGAAGGTGCCGGTCACCCAGAACGCGATCCGCACCGGGCCGAAGCGCAGGATGTCCGTGCGGTCGGTGAGCACGATGTCGCCGTCGGCGGCGATGTGGTGCATTTCCACCTCGAAGCCGAGCGCGTTCCGGTCCAGGCCGAGCAGTACCTTGCGCGCCAAGCCGCCGCCGAGGTCGGGCAGCGAGGTGTTCTTCCAGACCACGTCCGGGTGCAGTAAGTCCAACGCGTCCGAGACGGGGCCGTGTTCGAGCGCGGCGAAGAACTCCCGCACCGTGCTGATCGCGTCCTGCTGAAGTGCTACGTCCTGGGCCATGATTCGACGATAGCCATTACCCGGCGTTACGGCTATCTTGCGAACGCCGAACGGGACGGCTCACTTGACGGCTCGGTCGGCGATCAGGACGGCCAAACCGTCGAGAACGCGTTCGATACCGAAGTTCAGGGCATCGTTCGAGCCGCCCACGTCGGGCGTGGCGGCCTCCTCGGCGAAGGCGGCGGCCACGGCCGGATAGCGATCGCCCGCCTCGGCCATCATCTCCGCGAACTGTTCGGCGAGCTGCCCGGTCGGGTCGTCGCCCAGGGATTGCGTCTGCTGAGCCAGGCTGCGGACGTGACCGTGCACCAAGACGATGGTGTCGAGTCGCTCCGAGCCGGTTAAGCCGGTGCCGTCGAGCGCGACCAGCGCGCTCTCCGTCCACCCCATCTCATTGGGGCCGAACGGGCGCGCACCGATCGTGAGTTCGATGATCCACGGACGGGCTCGATATCGCTGGTAAATCGACTCGGACCACAGCCGCAGCCCGGCCCGCCAGCCTTCATCTGCCGAATCACCTTGCATCGCAGCGGTATCCGGCGGCGGACCCATCGCCGAGTCGAGCATCAGCGCCATCAGTTGCTCTTTGCCCGGCACGTACCGATACAGCGACATCTTCGTGAAGCCGAGCTTGTCCGCCAGCCGCTGCATCGACAGGTTCGCCAGCCCTTCGGCGTCGACGAGCGCGATCGCCTCGGCCACGATCCCCTCCAGCGAAAGGGCAGGCTTTGGCCCGCGCTTGGGCCGCTGCTGGGTGCCCCACAGCAGCTGAACGGTGGTCGGTGTCGGCATAACCAAATCCTTCCGAAGAACGGCTTGACTTGAAACTGTGTCTACCATACTCTAATTCGTGTCCACCGGAAACAGATTCCGATAGACGCAGATTCAGGCCACAGGAGTCATCATGCGTAACAAGACAGTCCTCATCTCCGGCGCCAGCATCGCGGGCCCCGCCCTCGCCTACTGGCTGGACCGCTACGGCTTCGACGTCACCGTCATCGAGCGCGCCTCAGGCCTGCGCCCGGGCGGCCAGGCGATCGACTTCAAGGGCAAGACCCACTTCACCGTCCTGGAGCGGATGGGCATCCTGGCAGACATCAAGGAACGCCGGACCGGCACCACCGACACCGTCTTCGTCGACGAGAACGGCAAGCGGCTGGCCGTCATGTCCGGCGACTTCACCGGCGGCGATGTGGAGATCCTGCGCGGCGACCTGGCCGAGATCATGTACAAGCGCACCGCGGAACACTGCGAATACCTGTTCGGCGATTCGATCAGCGCGCTCACCGAGCTGTCCGACGGCGTGTACGTCGAGTTCGAGCACGGCCCGGCGCGCACCTTCGACCTGGTCTTCGGCGCCGACGGCATCCACTCCCGGGTGCGCAAGCTGACCTTCGGACCGGAAAAGGACTTCGTCAAGTACCTGGGCCACTACTACTGCGTCGCCGGCGCGAGCCCGTGGAGCAAGGACGCCACCGGACCGCGTGCGCGCGTCACCGCCTACGGTCACAACGCGCCCGGCAAGCTCGCGATCAGCGGCGGGTCGAAGGCACAGCAGTTGTACATGTTCATGTCGCCCGAGCTCGACTACTCCCGCGACGACACCGTCGCTCAGCGACGAATCGTCGAACAGGTCTACGCCGACGTGCACTGGGACGTTCCCCGAATGCTCAGCGAGATGGCCGATTTCAACGACTTCTACCTCGACTCGATCAGCCAGGTGCGGATGCACGGCACCTTCACCAAGGGACGGGTCGCGCTGGTCGGCGACTCGGCGTACGGAAACACCTTGGCGGGCTTCGGCACTGGGCTCGCGGTGGTCGGCGCGTACGTCATCGCGGGGGAACTCGCCGTCGCGGACGGTGACTACACCGTGGCGTTCGCTCGCTACAACGAGATCATGAAGGGCTACGCCAAGATCATGGGAAACAGCAACGCTGGAAGGTTCCTCGCACCGAAGACCGCGTACGGCATCAAGATGCGCAACTGGTTCTTCGGATCGCGGATGTTCAGCCTGATGGCGAAGTACGCGGACAAGGCCGCCAACGACATCGACCTGCAGGACTACCCGACCATGGTCGGCGCGACCGAGATCAACTGAAACCGTTGGCCGCGCTGCGGTTTCGACCCCGCGCACTGGTTCGAGGCCGTCCAGTATGCGGGGTTGATCCGCCGATGTGCTCGCACCGGAGAATCCACTGTGTTTCGATGGAACCGAACCGGGGTGGGGCGCGTCTATAGGGTCAGAGGCACTCATGAAAGGGGACGGTGATGGCGGTGGACAGCCCGTTTCCCGGGTACATCGAGGATGCGAAGTCCGGGGCGTTGACGGTGCGGATGGATCCGCAGGGCTTCGTCGATATCGACAAGGCGTGCGAGGAGCTGATCAATCAGCTGACCGGCGTCCGGGCCGACGCTCGTGAGCTGGGTGAGAAGACCTCCTGGGGGCTCGGCGAGGACAAGCCGCGCCTGACGTCTGCCGTCGAACTCGTACAACTGTTCCGGGAGAAGGCATTCGGTGGACCCAACAACGCCTACGACACCCTGAGCGACTACATCAAGGTGGCCGAGGACATCCGGGCGATGTTCAAGACCATCTGCGAGGGCTATCAACGCACCGATACCGAATTCGCGGCGAAGTTGCGGGAGATCAGCGTATGAGCTTCATCCAGCGCGGAAGCCGTTCGCCACGAATCTGTTTCGTGGCCACGGCGGTCCTGGCTGCCCTGCTGACCGGATGCGGTGACGAGACGAAGCCCGCTGGTACACCGACCCTTCCGAGTTCGGCCGCGCCGTCCGTCACCAAGACGACAGGATCCGATCCGCAAACGGCCTTCGATCCCTGCACCGCGCTGACACCGCAGTTCGTCAGCGAGCACCAATGGAACGCGTTGCCACCCGCACCGAAACAAAACAGCGCAGCCGGTATCAGCTGGAAGGGCTGCCGCTACGTCGCCAAGGCCGGTTACGGCTTCACCATCGAAACCACCAACGGAACCCTCGACCAGGTTCGCGAGAAGTTCCCTGCGGCCGTGGACATCTCGATCGGCGACCGAAAGGCGTTGCGTTATGAGGCCAGGCCGGACGTACCCGGTGGGTGCACGATCAATGTCGAGATGAAGAGCGGTTCGCTCTACCTCCTCGTCGACGACCCGGACGGCAAGCACCCACGCCACCTGTCGCCCTGCGACAACGCCACCGAAATCGCCCAAGTAGTCGCACCATTGCTGCCCGCGGGCAGCTGAACAACCCCACGGGGGAGCGATCATGAAACAAACCGATGGCCGTGCGATCACCAATCCCGAGAACGCGCAAAGCTTTACCCACGCCGAGATCAAGCAGGCGGCCGACGGGATGAATCCGGACGGGCTGGACAGCGCGTTCGACGCCTGGTCGAAGATCGCGACGGCGGTGACCGATGCCGGGCACCAGTTCGAGACCGCCATCAAGCAGGCGGTCGAACAGCATTGGGAGGGTGCGGCGGCGGACAGCGCGGTGCGCGGCATCCGCGACTACGCGACCCAGGTCGGTGAGTTCGGTACGACGCTGAACGCGCAGAGCACGCCGTTGTCACAGGCCGCGAGCGCGGCGGCGAAGTTCAAGATGTCGGTGCCCGACGTGGTGGACACCTCGACCAATCCACGCGGCCCCGAGCTACGCAACTCCAACGAGGAGCAAGCTCGCGACGAGATGACCACGCAGTACATCCAGCCGTACGGCACCACCGCCCCCGCCATTCCGACGCTGCCGCCGCCGATCAGCCCGATCGTCGTGCCGACGCCAAGCGGCGACAGCAGTATCGACCCCGGCACGAACCCGGTCCCAGGCAAGACTCCCGACGGCAACGGCCCTCGCACCGACGACAACAGTTCCGCCACCGAGGATTCCGGCAAGCAGGCACCGACCGACCAGACCGACAAGTCGGCGGACACCGGTAAACCCGACACCGAGGCAAAGCCGGAAGACACTGCTGCGCAGTCCGTCTCGCCGGATCAGAACAACGCATCGACCACCCCCGCCGCGACGACAACGGCGGCGACCACCCCGAAGTCGCCGACCACCACCCCGACCATCTCGGCCAACCCGATCACGACCGGAATCCCCACTACGCCACTGCCATCGGCACCGGCGACCGTCACCTCCGCTTCATACAACGGCACACCCAGCAGGTCGGGCACACCGAGCACCGGCGACCGCCCGAGCACCTCGACGTCCCCGCACACCTCGGCGAGCCCGAACAGCGAAGCACGCCCCGGCACCTCCCGACCGCCGCTGCCCGCCACCACACCGGGCGCCGCCGGACCGCAACCCGCCGCCGTCCCTGGACGAACCGGCGCACCGGGCACCTCGGGTTATCCCGGCATGTTTCCGCACGGCGCCCGAAGCCAGGGCGAGGACGACGGCGAACACAAGTCCCCCGGTTTCCTGCGCACCGCGGAGCACGCCAAGGAACTCCTGGGTGAGGTGGAAAAGACTGTGCCGCCGGTGATCGGTGAAAAGTGACGGCACAGTGGTCTCTGTCGGCGGAGCAGTTCGCGGCGGCATGGTTCGGCACCGGCCTCGATCGACTGCCCTTTCCGTTCCGCTTCACCAGTCGCTTCCCCGGTCTGCGCGAATATCAGACCTACCAGCGGGAATTCCGCGACGAGCTGGCCCGCCCCGAGCGCGTCCCGCTGGCGCGCGCCATCACCGTGCTCGCCCGACCCGATTGGCGCATCGAACTTTTCGGCCACGACAATACCCGCGACGGCATCGAGATGCGGGCGATCGGCTGCGCGACCCGCGGCGGTGCGGGCGTGATCGCCGAGCAGACGCCCGCCCCCACCGGCGGCCGAGTCCAACTGCGCCGCTGCCGGGTCGACCAACTCGCGACCGAACTGGTGCGACTGCTGCCGGACACCGCGGCGGGCACCACGGGCGAAAAGTCCTTCCTGCTGGACGATCTCAACGATGACCGCCCCGACCTGTTCGGCAGTGCCCCCGCCAGCGAGGTCAAGGATCGCTACCGCCGCTTCTGGCGCCAATCCTGCGGCACCCGCGGCATCGCCGCCGTCCTGCTCGGCCCGCGCAACGCCGAACCGCTGCGCACCGGCCGCCTGCGCTGGATCGACGCCGCCGACGGCCGCTACTACGAGGTCCCCGCCAACCGCGCCCTGATGATCCGGCCGGGCACCAGTGCCGACATCACCCGCTACCTCGACGAGGCGATCGCCCGTGCCAGGGCCAGGATGGATTCGGTATGAACCGCCGATCAGGTGTTCGCGCGGATCGCTTCGATGAGCAGCTGCGCCTCGTGCTGATGGCCAACGGCGTTGGCGTGCAACGGTTGTGCGGGCGAGGCCGGGAAGAGGCCTTCGGCCCAGCGATCGTCCTCCGGCGCGCAAGCATCGTGGCCGACGCTGGCCGGGTAGACGTCGACGAAGGTCGCGCCGTGGGCCGCGGCCTGGGTGACCAGCACCGCGTTGACGGCTTCGACGCCTGCGTAGATCTGGTCGGCCTGCGTCGGTAGCAGCGGCACCGCCGGGAAGCAGCCGCCCGCGCGCACCCGCTCGATCTTGCCCATCACGAAGATCCTGGCCTGCGGTGCGCGGGCGCGAATATCGTCGAGCAGCCCGGCCAGTTTCGACACCAGCGCGGTGGCGGTCCAGCCGTCGTCGGCGTAGTCGTTGATGCCGAAATCCACCGAGACGATCGTCGCGTCCGCGGTCACCGCGTCAATCTGCGGAGGGTTCGCGCCGCCGAACGGCAGTGCCTGCGCCGCATACATATTCGCGATTTTCGCGCCGGAACACGCAGGGTCACGCAGGGTCAGTCCGAGCGCTTCGGCGGTCAGATGGGCGTAATTGTGGTTGGAACGAAAGCAGCCCAGCGGGTAGATCTGCTCCGGGATGAAAGGTCCCGCCGCGCTCGACTCCCCCACCGACACATAGACACCCGACGGTTGCGCGGCCGCCGACGCACCCGCCACCCCTGCGGCGAGCACCACCAGCGTGCAGACCACCCGGACCACCCGCCTGCCGACCACCAGGTTGCCTCCGCGTCGAGTCACCTACCTGAGCACTGCACAACTTCAGACTGCGCTCCCCCGCCGTCAGACGAGGGTGATCCGCGCAAACACTAGCGGGATCGCACTCGCCTGATCTGCGGCGACACGGCTCGGCGACCACATCGGTGTCTGCATCCAGGTGCATAGATGGTGTCCACAAACGACTCGAGCTCGCGTATCCGGTGATTCACCGGATACGCGAGCCCGTCGAACGTCTTCGCGGCGACTCAGCCCAGCAGGCGCCAGTCCTCCAGGCCCTCGTAGAGCGGAACGCTCTGCGCCAGCTTGGTGACGCGGCCACGCAGCGTGTCGACATCGGAGGTGCCCGCGAGCGCGGTGGCGATGATGTCGGCGACCTCGGTGAACTCGGTGTCGCCGAAGCCACGGGTGGCCAGCGCGGCGGTGCCGATGCGCAGGCCCGAGGTGACCATCGGCGGGCGCGGGTCGAACGGAACGGCGTTGCGGTTCACCGTGATTCCGATCTCGTGCAGCAGATCCTCGCCCTGCTGGCCGTCGAGCTCGGAGTTGCGCAGGTCGACGAGCACCAGATGCACGTCGGTGCCGCCGGTGAGCACGCTGACGCCCTTGCCCTTGACGTCGGCCGCGGTCAGGCGCTCGGCCAGGATCTTGGCACCGGACAGCGTGCGCTCCTGCCGGTCCTTGAACTCACCGCCCGCAGCGATCTTGAAGGCGACGGCCTTGGCGGCGATGGCGTGCATGAGCGGTCCGCCCTGCTGGCCCGGGAACACCGCGCTGTTGAGCTTCTTGGCGAACTCCTGCTTGGCCAGGATCAGGCCGGAGCGCGGACCGCCGAGGGTCTTGTGCACGGTGGAGGACACCACGTCGGCGTGCGGCACCGGCGAGGGGTGCAGGCCGGCCGCGACCAGACCGGCGAAGTGCGCCATGTCCACCCACAGGTAGGCGCCCACCTCGTCGGCGATCGAGCGGAACGCGGCGAAGTCCTGCTGGCGCGGGTAGGCCGACCAGCCCGCCACGATCACCTTCGGACGAGCCTCGAGCGCGATGGTGCGCACCTCGTCCATGTCGATGCGGTGGTCTTCCTTGCTGACGCCGTAGAAGTGCGTCTCGTACAGCTTGCCGGAGAAGTTCAGCCGCATGCCGTGGGTCAGGTGACCGCCGTGCGCGAGGTCGAGGCCGAGCAGCTTGTCGCCGGGGTTCATCAGCGCCATCAGCACCGCGGCGTTCGCCTGCGCGCCGGAATGCGGCTGCACGTTGGCGAATTCGGCGCCGAAGAGTTCCTTGGCGCGGTCGCGGGCGAGGGTCTCGACGACGTCGACGTGCTCGCAGCCACCGTAGTAGCGCCGGCCCGGGTAGCCCTCGGCGTACTTGTTGGTGAGCACGCTGCCCTGCGCCTGCAGCACCGCGCGCGGCACGAAGTTCTCCGAGGCGATCATCTCGAGGGTGTCGCGCTCGCGGGCGAGTTCACCCGCCATCGCGGCGGCGAGCTCCGGATCGAGCTCACCGAGAGACTGAGTATTGACCGAGGCCGTCGTCTGCGTCACCGCCACAGTCTATGGGCCCGCATTGTGCTCTTCAGCATGGGGTTCCAGGCCACCGCGGGGCCATCCGCCAGGCAACGCGCGTGCGGGTTGTTAGCTGTCGGCGGCAGGTGGGAGGTATTGGTCGAGCAGCACCGAGAGGTGTTTTTGCGCGTCGGCCAATGGCTGACTGGATTTCATGGCGCGCGACTGCACGATCGCGCCCTCCAGCGCGCTGATCACGAAGCTGGCGAAGGATTCCGCCGCCGCGGCGGGCAGGCCCGCGTCGGCGAACCCGATACCGAGTCTCGCGTGCCAGTCGGCGAATACCGCACCGGCCGAGGCCTGCACGTCGGGCTCGGATTCGGCGAGCGCGGCGCCGACGATCGGACAGCCGGTGCGGAACGAGCTCGTGTCCAGTGCGGTGATCCACCAGCCGAACAGTGCGTCGAACCACTGTTGCGGCGGACGCGCGGCGGTGACCTTCTCGATCACGGTCGCGAGCCGGGCGCCTGCCACGGTGGTGGCCGTCGCGACGAGCTCGCTCTTGCCGGACGGGAAGTGCTGATACAGCGAATTGCGGGACGCCTTGCCGCGGTCGAGCAATGCGGTCAGACCCGCGCCTGCCACGCCTTGCTCGCGGACCAGTTCGATCGCGCTCTCGATCAGCCGAGCGCGTGGGCCTGTGGTCATCGGGCACCCCCTGTCCGGTCGACGTTCCCGGTACCCGTCGGACGGTCGAGCACTGGATCAGTGTGACTTAAGCCACCCAGCAGCGGTCGATCGGAGATTCCGCCCGTTGTCGGCGGCGTCGGCGCGGCACGCAGGTCTCGCACGTGGACCCTCTCCTCCCGCACTGTTGCATGAACCGATCGGTCCATGCTCCAATCATGGCAGATGTGGACCGATCGGTTCACCGAAAGGACGGATTCATGTCGGAGACCACGATCGATCTCGCGCAGCTGACGGGCCTGGAGATGCTCCGCCTCGGCATGACCATGAAGGACCGCCCGCCGTTCATCGGCGATCTGCTCGGCATGGAGGTGGACCTGATCGAGCAGGGCAAGGTGGTGTTCACGCTGCGGACCCGTCCCGATTTCGCCAACCCGCTCGGCAGCACGCACGGCGGCATCTGCGCCACCCTGCTCGACTCGGTGATGGGCTGCGCGGTGCACTCCACCCTCGACGCGGGCGTCGGCTACTCCACCCTGGAACTGAAGGTCAACTACATCCGCTCGGTGCCCATCAACGGCCAGAAGCTCACCGCCACCGGCACCACCATCCATGTCGGCCGCACCACCGCGACCGCCGAGGGCCGCGTCGTCGACGAACAGGGCAGGCTGGTCGCGCACGCCACCACCACCTGCGTCATCCTGCGCGGAAACCGCTGAGACGCAAGGAGTTCGCCATGAGCGCACGCAGCACCAGCGCCGCGGTCCGCAAATTCCGCCGCGAACGCCTCATCGGCCGCTACCTGGCCAACCCCGCCGTCGGCCTGCTCGACCGCATCGGCATCCGCTCGGCCCTGCTCGCCGAACTGGAGACCACCGGCGCGAAAACCGGCCAGCCGCGCCGTGTTCCGGTCACCGTCTCGGTGGATGACCAAGGCGCCTGGCTCATTTCACAACACGGCCGCCGCTCCGGCTGGGCGCGCAATATCGTCGCCGACCCGAAAGTCCGCCTGCGCCAAGGCAAACGCTGGTTCACCGGCACCGCCGCCTTCGTCCCCGACGACGACGTGGTCGCCCGCGCCCGCAGCTTCGCCAAGGGCCGCGTCCCCGAATCCGCCGCGGAATGGACCATGAAAGCGCTGGAGAGCGACCCGATCTCGGTCCGCATCACCTTCACCACCACCTGACTCCCCCTGTTACTCGGGGCACCGTGATTCGGGGCCCGGCCAGACGTAACGAGACACCCGATTCCGCCGGTTCAACAGATGGCCGGCACGAACCGGAGGGGATCGCGCCGTACGACACCGCGGCGCCATCGCCCTCGGGCATTCGCACCCGCCGCCACTGCCCGGCGGCGGGTGCGAATCCGTGTCACGAGGTCAGTTGCGGCGCAGGGCGCCTGGGGTCAGCGGTTCGTCCAGTAATCGGCGGAAGCGGTCGGCGCGGTCGTCCGCAGCGGTGGCACGATCCAGCCAACCGCCGAGCAGGCGGTAGCCCTCCACGTAGGTGGAGATGTAGGCGCGCCAGAGCGGGGAAGATAGGAAGCGCAGGGTTTGGCGGGCGCGTTCGGGGGTGGCGAGGCTCCAGGTCTGCAGGAATTCGGCGACCTCGTCCTCGGGGCGATGCTGGTCGTGTAGCAGCAGGGCCGCGTCCTGGCGGACGCTGAGCAGCTTGGCCGAGGCGGTCGAAAGTCGTTCTGCCCGTTCGCCGTCGAAGCGCAGGCCGAGATCGGCGTAGATCTCCTGGGCCCATTTGCCCCAGCCGGGGCCGACGATGGCGTGCAGGGCCAGGTCCGCGAGGCCCTCGGCCATCAGGCATTGCGGAGTGTTCACGACGAAGAGGGTTTGTTCGGCCTGACCGGTCGCGACCAGTCCGGCCTCCTTGCGGCAGTGCTCGGTGTGATGACCGGGGTAGGACTCGTGCGCGATCAGCGACGGCAGGTGCGTCATGTGTTGTTTGAGGTCGGAGTTGATCGCGACACGGGACTGATAGTTGCCGAGGTAGTAGTTGAAGCCGGACCAGGGCTTGTCGCCGACCACCTCGTAGGTGACGTGCTCGTGATCGGGCAGCGGATAGCGGTCGCGGACCAGTTCACGCAAGGCGCTGGAGAAGGCTTCGACGCAGGCGGCCAATCGCTCCGGCGGGATCTCGTCGGCCTTGCGGTGCGCGGCCACTCGTTCGGCCAGCGGGCCCGCACCGGCGAGGACCTCGTCCATCTGCCGGTGCGCGTCGCGGTAGTCCTCGACCTCACCCAGGGCGATGTCCACGTCGAAGTAGGCACGTACCTCGTCGACGAACCCGATGTCGTCACCGGCGAACTTGCGACCGGAGCACTCCAGCGCACGCAGGTGCACGTCGAGGAATTCGGTGCGCGCCACCGTCAGCCCCGCGTCGGGCAATTCGGCACGCAGTTCGGCCGCCCGGCGGGCCAGCTGCCGCGGCTCCGGCGCGGGGGCGTTCGCGACCGCACGGCGCAAGGCCGGATCACCGGTATACGCGTCGACGAACCCGTCTTCGAGCCGGTCGAATGCCAGGCCGAGCCGCAGGTACTCGGTCACCAGTGGATGCGCTGCCATCCGATCGACTTTAGCGGCTCACCAGCAGCCAGGACGCGGCACAATCACGCGACGCCACCCTGCGTTCGCCCGGTGAAAAGCGCTCGGCATCGACCGAGTCACCCCGGTATCGGTACCCCGCTTTTTCCACGCCGTTGACGCAGAGCAGAATTCGGCTATGCGGCGAGAGTTAGACCGAATCACACGGAGCCGGCACGGTATGTGTACGCGTTTGCCGAACTGGAGCGTCGGGTAAGTGGGACGAATGAGCGAGCCCAGTCCGTATGTGGAATTCGACCGGAAACAGTGGCGCACACTGCGTAAGTCGACTCCCCTGGTGCTCACCGAGGAAGAACTGAGGGGCCTGCGCGGTCTCGGCGAACAGATCGACCTCGAAGAAGTCGCGGAGGTCTATCTGCCACTCGCTCGTCTCATCCATCTGCAGGTGGCCGCGCGCCAGCGGCTGTTCGCCGCGACCGCGACCTTCCTCGGCGAGACGCACCCCGATCGGCAGGTGCCGTTCGTGATCGGCGTCGCGGGCAGCGTCGCGGTCGGCAAATCCACCACCGCCCGCGTGCTGCAGGCGCTGCTCGCCCGATGGGACCACCATCCGAGGGTGGACCTGGTCACCACCGACGGATTCCTCTATCCCACCGCCGAACTCACCCGTCGCGGCATCATGCACCGCAAGGGCTTCCCGGAGAGCTACGACCGCCGCAAGCTGCTGCGATTCGTCACCGAGGTGAAATCGGGCGCGGCCGAGGTGTGCGCGCCCGTGTACTCGCACATCTCCTACGACATCGTGCCGGACAAGTTCCACTGCGTGCACCAGCCCGACATCCTGATCGTCGAGGGCCTGAACGTGCTGCAGACCGGGCCGCGGCTGATGGTCTCGGACCTGTTCGACTTCTCCATCTACGTGGACGCCCGCATCGAAGACATCGAGAACTGGTACGTGCAAAGGTTTCTCGCGCTGCGCGAGACCGCCTTCGCGAACCCGAACGCGCATTTCCACCACTACTCCGGATTCACCGACGAGCAGGCGACCCATGCCGCGTCCGAGATCTGGAACAACACCAACCGCCCGAATCTGGTGGAGAACATTCTGCCGACCCGGCCCCGCGCCACCCTCGTGTTACGCAAGGACGCCGACCACAGCATCAATAGACTGCGACTGCGTAAATTGTGATCCCGCTTACAATTTCCAAGCTTCGTCGAGGCGTTTCGCCACATTGATATCGCGGGCCGCGGCAATGTGCGGTTTGTCGATCTCCTTGGCGATATAGCGGGCGACGAAACGCCGGATCTCCTGATCAACACTGGCGAGGATGCGCAACAGGTTCCCGCGAATGGTGTCGGTGGCGACGTTGATCCGGACGTCGCTCGACCGCGGCGTCGCGATGTCGATCACCACGCGCAGCGGCTCGGCGGCCCGCACGACCAGGTGCAGATGGATGTGCCCGTCCACCTCGAAGCGGTGCCGGTCCAGCGCGAGGTCGATGAGCATGTCGACGCTCAGCGGGATCTTCAGCGCGAACGAGATCACGTCGTCGACATCGCGGCGCACCACGGCCTGACCGAGCTGCACGTGCGCGCTCGCCTTCGCCAACCGGCCCGGCCCGACGCCGATCGGACCGAAATCGAAGGCGGCGCCGGTCAACTGGTCGAACGCGCCGAGGATGCGCTCCTCGGTGGCGGCGTACTCGAAGAACCGGCGACCGAAGTCTTCGTAGCTGATGTAGGGCGCCGTAGCCGATGTGGCTCGGTGTCCGTCGGAGCGGCTGTCCAGGTCACTCATGACCCACCGCCGGACCTCAGATGCCGAAGCGCCGATGCCGTGCCGCGAAGTCGCGCAGCGCCCGCAGGAAGTCCACGCGCCGGAATTCCGGCCAGTATGCCTCGGTGAACCATATCTCCGAGTATGCGCTCTGCCACAGCAGGAAACCGGAGAGTCGCTGTTCCCCGGAGGTGCGGATGACCAGGTCCGGGTCGGGCTGACCGGAGGTGTAGAGGTGCTGGCCGATGGCGTTCACGGTGATCGACTGCACGAGATCCTCGCCGGTCTCCCCCGCCGCGATCTCCTGGCGGACGAGCGAGCGCACCGCGTCGGTGATCTCCTGCCTGCCGCCGTAACCGACGGCCACGTTGACGTGCACGCCGCTGTTTCCCTCGGTCCGCTCGGCGGCGGTACGCAGGCGCTTGGCGATCAGCTCGGGGAATCCGTCGAGCGTGCCGACGATCCGCACGCTCCAATTCTGTTCGGGGTCCGACAGTTCTTCGACGACGTCGGTGATCACCTCGAACAGCGTCTCCAGCTCGTCGGGATCGCGCTGCAGGTTCTCGGTGGAGAGCAGATAGACGGTGACCATCTCGATGCCCTCGGCCTGACACCAGCCGACCAGCTCGGCGATCTTCACCGCGCCGACCCGATGGCCGTGGCTCACGTCGGTGAAACCGTTCTCGCGCGCCCACCGCCGATTACCATCGCACATCACCGCGACGTGGCGGGGATGTTGTTTGCCGGCCAGCTGCTTCATGAGCCGGGCCTCGTAGATGCGATACGGCAAACCCCGCACCTGAACCGGAAGCTCCACGCGGCCACCCTACGCCTCAGCGGCGGGATCCTGGCAGCGACCGGGTCTCCCGGTACAGTGGCGGGAGACCGTAACTTACGGTTCCGTAGGTTACCGGTGAGTTCAACCAGGAGGTAGCTCGTGTCCGAATCGGTCGGCGGCACCGACACCGGAGTGGTCGACGGCTCGGGGACGGAGTCCCTGGTCGAGGCACTCGGTAAACCCCGGATGCGCGGCTGGATCCACACCTGGGCGGTCGGCATCGCGGCCGTCGCCGCCATCGTGCTCGTCGCCAAGGCGACCACCATCTCGGCCACCGCGGGCTGGTCCACCGCCGTCTACGGGCTGACGGTGTGCGGCCTGTTCGGCATCAGTGCGGTCTATCACCGGGTGACCTGGCCCACCGCGCAGGCGCGCATCCGGATGAAGCGGGCGGATCACTCGATGATCTTCCTGTTCATCGCGGGCAGTTACACGCCGTTCGCCCTGCTCGGCCTCCCCGGCCGCACCGGGCAGACGCTGCTGATCGTGGTGTGGGCGGGCGCGCTGGCCGGTGTCGCGCTGAAACTGTTGTGGCCCACCGCTCCCCGCTGGGTCGGCGTGCCGCTCTACCTGCTGCTCGGCTGGGCCATCGTGCCGGTCGCCGGGCAGCTGAACAGTCAGATCGGCATCGCGCCGCTGATCCTGCTGCTGGTCGGCGGGCTGTTCTACAGCGGCGGCGCCATCCTCTACGCCACCAAGTGGCCCAACCCGTGGCCGACCGTCTTCGGCCATCACGAGTTCTTCCACGCCGCGACGGTGCTCGCCGCGCTGACCCACTATGTCGCGGTCTGGCTCGTCGTCCTCCGATGACCAGCGCGAACGGCTAAGCTGCTCGTTCGTGTTCCTAGTCACTGCCGTTCGTGGCGTCGCATGATCGCCCGGCTGGTCATCTGGGCACTCAAGGCCCGCGCCGGTCTCGCGGCGGTGGTGATCACCGCCAATCTCAGCGGTCTGGCCGTCATCATCATGGAGCTGTGGCTCAGCGGGTCGCTGAGCAGGCTCGGTCCCGACTGGCTCCGGCATGTCGCGCTGGCAGGCATCTATCCCACGCTCGGCTTCCTGGCCGGGGTCGCGCTCGCGATCCGGGACCGGTCGTACCATTTCGGCTGGCTCGATCAGGGACGCAAACCGACCGAGGAGGAAGCGCGGCAGCTGCTTCGCCTGCCGATCACCATCACCACCCGCGCGCTCGCGGTGTGGATCACCGGCGTCATCGTCGCCACCCTGTCGCTCATCCGGCTGACCCCGGACAACGATCCGGCGGTGATCGCGGCACTGTTCACCTTCGGCGGGATCGAATCGGTGGGGCTGACCTTCCTCATCGTCGATCGGCTCATCCGGCCGACCATTCCGATCGTGGCCGCGGTGCTCGGGCCGACCATGCACTGGAGTTCCTCGGTGCTGGTCCGGGTCGTGGTGAGCTGGGCGGTCGCGGCGGCGTTGCCGATGCTGATGCTGATCGTGGTGCTCGGCAATCCGGTGGCCGATCCGGCCGATCGCGTGCGCACCGCCATCTATCTTTCGGTGGTCGGTCTCGGCGTCGGCGCGTTGGCGACGGCGTTCCTGGCCCGCGCGGTGGCCACGCCGATGCGCACGTTGCGGCTGGCCCTGGATCGCATCACCAAGGGCGATCTCGACGTGCGCGTCCCGGTGGGCAGCACCAGCGAGATCGGGCGGTTGGAGAACTCGGTCAACGAGCTGGTCGCGAATCTGCGTGAGCGCCAACGGATGCGGGATGTATTCGGCAGGCACGTCGGCGCCGAGGTGGCCGAGCGCGCGCTGGCCGGTGGGCTGGACCTGACCGGCGATGTGCGGGTGGTGACGGCGCTGTTCGTCGACGTGACCGGCTCGGTCGAACTGTCCACCGGGCTGCCGCCGGAGGAGTTCGTGGCCAAGCTCAACCGGCTGCTCGCGACCGTCGTCGCCGCGACCGAGGAGAACAACGGGCTGGTCAACAAGTTCGAGGGCGACGCGGCGCTGTGTATTTTCGGCGCGCCGATCGCCTTGCGCGACAACGCGACTCCCGCATTGCGCGCGGCACGGCGGATCCGGGACGAAGTGGTCGCGGCGGGCGAACTCGACATCGGCATCGGCGTCGCGCACGGCCTGGTCTTCGCGGGCGATATCGGCTCGGACACGCGGCTGGAGTACACCGTCATCGGCGACGCCGTCAACGAGGCCGCCCGCCTCACCACCGAGGCGAAAGAGGTGCCGCGCCGAATCCTGGTGAGCGGTTCCGCCATCGAGGACGCCGCGCCGCACGAACGTGCGAAATGGACGCTCTACGAGACGATTCTGCTGCGCGGGATGAAGCAGCCGACGGCCTGTTGGACCGACCTCGACCCAGCCGCCGACCTGAGCGCGAATGGTGCACAGACCACCGCGCCGAGCGGCACCGCAGATCCGGCGACCGATCGCAGCGCGGTGGTCGAAGTTCGCACCGCCGCAACGGAAACCGACTGAGATATCCGCGCCACGGCAGCCGTCGCTACCGCGAGCTCGCGGACGTACTGCGGCACGCTGGGCGGTCAGGCTTGCCACTCAGCAGCGCCTACGTTCACGCGGTCGGCCCGTAGCTCGGTCACGGCGAGCCATCCGACAAACCCGTGGCACAGCAGGCGGTCGGCTCGCCGCGCAGGCGCCTATGTCCGTTCCAGGGACGCACGCAGTTCAGCCGCTGTCGCTACGGGGAGGTCGCAGACCGTGCCGCGGCAGACGTAGGCGGCGGGCTCGCCGCCCAGCAGCGGGCGGTCGGTCAGCAAGGGTGCCGAATTCGGTAGGCCCGCAAGGATTACCGTGCCACCGGGGGCGGTGGCACGGGCCGTGATAAGCAGTTCGCTTGGCTCGCTGGGTGTTTCGGTGGCGATGGCGACCTGGAGGGGGCCGCGGAGAGCCGCCTCGGCGACCGTCAGCCACTGACCCGCGGAGCGCGGGGCGCGAGCCAGGACGACCGCGCCGCGCTGCAAGGTCTGTTCGGCCAGCGAGAAGTAGGGAATGGCGCGGTCGGGATCGCTGGTGGCGGCCGCGGTGAGCAGCGCTTCGGCGAGGGCGGACGCGCCCGCCGGGGTGGCACCGTCGACCGGATCGCGGGGACGGGTGACCAGCGTTTCGGAATCGTCGGCGGTGTCGTACCAGCTGCCGGGGATACCCGGATCGGCGAAGTGCTGGATTGCCTTGTCCAGCAACCGTTGTGCCTCGTCGAGCCAGTTGAGCTCACCGGTGGCCTGATGCAGGGCGAGCAGGCCGGTGACGAGCCAGGCGTAGTCCTCGAGCACACCGGGCGACGCTCCCGCGGTGCCGTTCAGTGAGGCGCGACGCACGCGGCCGTCGATCACGTGCTCGGACAACAGGAATCGCGCGCAGCGGACCGCGGCGGCTACCCAGTCGTGCTCACCAAGCGCGGCACCCGCCTCCGCCAACGCCGTGATCGCCATACCGTTCCACGCGGTGACCACCTTGTCGTCGCGGTCCGGTTGCGGGCGGCCGTCACGCGCCTTGCGCAGAGCAGCGGTGACGCGTTCGAGCCGATCGATGTCGGCAGGTGCGGGATCGGCGTATCGGGTGAGCACCGAGGTGCCCTGCTCGAAGTTCCCATCGGTTGTGACCCCGAAAAACTCTGCAGCCCAGGCACCGTCGATCGGTCCGAGTTCGCCGACCAGCTCGGCGGGCGTCCAGACGTAGGTCGCGCCCTCTACTCCAGGCTGGCCAGGTTCGAGATGTGTGTCGGCGTCGAGGGCGGAAGCAAATCCGCCTTGCTCGGTACCCAGATCTTCGAGCAGGAACTGAACGGTCTCGCGAGTAACCCTGTGTGCCAACGACTCCGGCGATCGCCGCGCCAAATGCCCATACGCCCGCAGCAATTGGGCATTGTCGTACAGCATCTTCTCGAAATGCGGTATCACCCAAGCCGGATCAACGGAGTAGCGCGCGAATCCGCCACGCAACTGGTCGTAGATGCCGCCACGCGCCATCGCCTCGGCCGTACGATTCACCGCCTCGAACACCGCCTGATCACCGCTGCGCTCCCAACTACGCAGCAGCCCCTCCAACAGCGCCGACGGCGGAAACTTCGGCGCCCCACCGAATCCCGCATGCTTCGGATCCTCGTCACGCAACACCGCCGCGACCGCATGATCGAGCAACTCGGCGGTGATCGCGAGGTCGGAGTCGGGCAGCCCCGCCGCCTGCGCCTGCAACGCCTCGGTCACCTGCGCCGACGCCTTGTGCACCTCATCACGCCGCTGCTGCCAGGTCTCGGTGATCGCGGTGAGCAACTGCGTGAACGACGGCATCCCACCCCGCGCCACCTTCGGGTAGTACGTCCCGCAGTAGAACGGCTCCCCCTCCGGCGTAAGGAAGCACGTCATCGGCCACCCACCCTGCCCCGTCATCGCAACGGTCGCATTCATATACACCGCATCCAGATCAGGCCGCTCCTCCCGATCCACCTTGATACAAACGAAGTTCTCGTTCATCAACTCCGCAGTCGCCACATCCTCGAACGACTCATGCGCCATCACATGACACCAATGACAAGACGCATACCCCACCGACAACAAGATCGGCACATCCCGCTCCCGCGCCTCCCCCAACGCCCGCCCATCCCACTCCTGCCAGTGCACCGGATTGTCCGCATGCTGCCGCAGGTACGGAGAGGTAGCGTTCCCGAGCCGATTCATCCCTCAACCGTCTCACAATCCTCGGTGCAGGGTTCTGGCCGGTGACAGGAACCCTGGGGACCGAGTCCTGCACACCATGGTCTCCGTCCACCTGGCGACTTCGGGCCGTCACCTCATGCCACAAACCAGTAGATTGCCATGTATTCGCTCCGGAAATCGACTGCACGTCACCGCAGTTCCCCTACCTGATGCGTGACGAGAACGCCATCGCCCAACCTCCGGACACACTGAGCCAGTGAGGGTCCGTGAAGATGGCAAATCTGTGACTATCTTGCCGGCAGATTTCCGATTAGAGCCCCACATGCGCGAACGCCCTGACTCGTTTGCGGGCGATCTCAGGCTATTTCGGCGGATGCGCCGGCGGGGATCCGGCGGTAGGGGGTGCCGATGCCGGGGCCGTTGTCGCCGAGGAGTCCGGCGACCATCGTGGTGCCTGTGTCGTTGAGTGCGCCGTCGTGGATGGCGAGAGCTTGGCGTGGGGCTACTTCCCGCACATAGTCGATCAGCTGGCCAGTGGTCGACCATGGCCCGTGCACGGGGAGCAGCAGGGTGTCGACGGGGACGTCCGGGACGGTGAGGGCGTCGCCGGGGTGGAACAGGGCGTCGTCGATCAAGAATCCGATGTTGCCGACGCGCGGGAGGTCGGGGTGGATGACCGCGTGCCAGGTGCCGTACACCTTCACCTCGAAGCCGGCCGCGGTGAAGATCTCGCCCGCGCCGACGGCGGTGACGCGCGCGCCCAGGCCGTCCAGTTTCCGGGCGACGGAGGTGTTGGTCCAGATTCGGAGGGCCGGATTCTGCTCTGCGGCTTTGCGAAGCGTCTCCTCGGCGAAGTGGTCGAAATGTTCGTGGGTGACCAGGACCGCATCGGCGCCCGTCAACGCCTGCGGATCGGTGAGACCGCCTGGGTCGACTACCAGACGCCGGCCGTCGATCTCGACACGGACGCAGGCATGACCGAACTTGGTGAGCTGCATGAGGCTCCTCAGACTCCGAAATAATACAACCAAACTGTACAACTAGATTGTACAACTAGGGTGCGCCATTCGGATAAGGTCGAGTGGTGAACGACGCACTGGCCGAAGAGTTACGGCACGCGATCGGTGATCTGGTGCGCGCCGCGCGGGTCGCGGACACCATGTCGGCCGGCGAGGCCGCCATCCTCGGCTATCTCGACCGCGACGGCCCGCACACCACCGCCGAACTGGCGCACCGGCGCAACGTGACGCACCAGTCGGCCGCCAAGACCGTCAAGGACCTCGTCGGCGCCAACCTGGTGCGCACCGAACCTCATCCCGACGACGGCCGCAAGCACCTGCTCTACATCACCGACACCGGCCGTGCCCGCCTGCGGCGCGAACGCACCCAGCGCGCCACCTCACTCGACAGCGCCATCAGCGACACGCTCACCCCGGACGAGCAGCAACAACTGCGGGACTGTGTGCGGTTGCTGACCCGCATCACCGCTCATATGAACGGACGCTGACCGCGATGGGGTCACGGCTTCACCACCGGGGCCGACCACGAACGACTTCACCGAGGGACTAAAGGGAAGCCGTCATCCTGGGGTGGACGGCGCTTCCGGCGAATCACCACCAGCGCAGGACGATCCCGGCGCCACACCCGGCCGACTTGTGCGCCACCCAAGACACAAAGCCGCGAGTTCAGGACTGGGAAGTTGGCGCGGATGATGTTGTGGGGGCCGCAGTTTCGCTTGATCTCGCGCAACACGGGAGTGCCCCCATGCATGCCGCCGCGGCGCACCCGTCAGTTCCAGTCGGACCAGACCGGTGGCGGGCCGACGATGGTGACCCCGTAGGTGCCGAGCAGTTCCACCTGCTTGCCGTGATCTCGGTCCTCGGCCGCGCCGACGCCCTTGAAGTAGCCTTCGATCACACCCGGTGTACTGCCGACCAGCACCTCACTCTCCTCGGTGATGGTCTGAAAGGTATGCGGAATATTGCGTGGACCGTAGACGAAAGCGCCGGGACCAGCCTCGGAGACGGCGCATTCCGTCAGGGAGTAGCCACCGATCCAGAACCGGACCTGCCCGGACAGGATGACCCAGAATTCGTCTTCTCTGGTGTGGAAATGCAGCGGCGGTGCGCCCGCTGGGAAAACCTTGGCCCGCATGACGGATAGCGCACTCGCGGTCTCTTGCTCCGACAGCACCTGCTCGAAACCGCCGTCGTAGTAACGAACTTGCGGCTGCGTCCACGGTGCCCGAACGCCCACCGGGCCTGCGTAAACCATTGTCATGTCCTCTCTGCACGGGTGGGACCGCCGTATCGCCCCTATATCAAGGAAACCGCAGCCGCCGTCAGCAACGGATCACTGTCCGATCACCGTCGATCGCGCCCTGGCCTCAGGGCGTGAAGGTCTGCAAGTGGTCGACGGTGACGAACTTGCTGGTCGGGCTGGCCTGGGCCACCGCCTTGCGCAGCGATTCGAGGCCACCCCAGTCTCGCGCGGGTTCGGCGAGCGGATAGTCGAAATCGTCCCAATGCGTAGGGATTACGTAACGTGGGTTGCCGGTGACGCGTAGCAACCGCGCGACGTAGTCGTAGATCTTGCCGCCGCCCGCGGGCAACAGCAGCACGTCCGGGTGCAGACCGGCGAGTTCCGACTCGATGTAGTTCGAGCCACCGAAGTTCAACACGCTCACCCCGCCACCGCTCACCTCGTAGGCCAGCGTGCCACCCTCGACCAGATCGCGAATCACCTTGGGCTCCGGCAACTTTCCCGCGCCTAGACCAGGTCTGGTACCGGCGAACGCCACCTCGGCCCTGGCACCGGAGGCCGAATGCAACGAGCGCAGTACGCGAATGGTGTAGCCGTCGAAGCGGAGATACTCACCGCCGGTGGCGATCGAGAGCTGGTCCTCCGGTGCGCCGAGCGCGGCCAGCAGATTGAGATGGGTCTCGGTGCCGAGCACCGTGGCACCGGTCTTCTTCGCCAGGTACGGCACGTCGGTGAGGTGGTCGTAGTGACCGTGGGTGACCAGGATGTGATCGGCGCGCAGTTCCCCGCTGTCCACGTAGTGGTCGATGAGCGCCGTATCGACGGCGATCGGGGTGTTCGGGTCGGCGCCCGCATCGGTATAGGTACCGGTATGGAACCTGGTCAGCCACGGGTCGATCAGCACCGTCTTGCCGCCGGGCAACCGGATCTCCCAGCCGTTGTTGCCCCACCAGCGCAGGGTTACGCCACCGGGTGCCGGAGCCGGGCTGTTGGCCGCCGGACTCGCGGATTCCGTTCCGCCACATGCCACTACACCGGCCAGCACCGCAGCGCCCGTGGTCACACCGAAGAATTTTCGTCGTCCGAAACCTGTCATGCGGGCACCGAAACATACGTTCGCCGCCGCTGTCCAAGACCGGCCGACCTGCTCGGCGATATCGAAAACGATATCGTCGCAGCGTGGACATGCTGCGTCAGCTGCGGTATTTCGTTGCCGTCGCCGAAGAACTTCATTTCGGCCGGGCCGCCGAGCGCCTCGGCATCGCCCAGCCGCCGTTGAGTCAACGCATCCGCAAGCTCGAAACCGACCTCGGCGCCCGGCTGTTCGACCGGGACAGCCGCCGGGTCGAGCTCACCGAGGCGGGCCAGATCCTGCTCGCCGAGTCCCGCGACCTACTCGCTCGCTGGGAGCGCACGACCTCGCTGGTCGGCAAGGCGCATCGGGGCGAGATGGACGCGTTGCGCGTCGGTGTGCCGCCCGAACTGGCCGGGCGGGTACTCGCCGCGATCCTCACCGCGTTCGAAAGTCGCGAGGTACGAGTAGATTTGCAGGAGCTGACCACCGCCGAGCAGGTTCGCCTGCTCGCCGACCGTCAGCTGGACGCCGGGCTGCTGCAGCATCCGGTCGACGTGGTCGGCCTCGAACTCGGTCCGGCCGTGGACACTCCCGTCGGCGTGGTGCTGCCCCGCGATTCACCACTGGCCGTGCGTTCTTCGCTCACCCTCGCCGATCTGGCCGGACTCGGTCTGGTGATCTTCCCACGGGCGGCCGCCCCCGGACTCTACGACGCGACGCTACGCACCTGCTGGGAACATGGCTTCAAACCGACGCGGGTACAGCACGCCCGCAATCCCGAATTCGTGCTCGGCATGGTGCTTTCCGGCCGCGGCGTCGCCTTCGATCAGGGCATGGTGGCGCAGAAGGAACCGAGGGTCGTCTGGCGGCCGCTATCGGAAGGCACGCTGAGCTGGCGGCTCTCACTCGCCTGGCCCGCGGCGGCACCGCATCCGCTGGCGCCCGAACTGGCCGAGCTGATCGCCCGAGTTGTGCAGGGCGACGGCACATCTCGGCCCGCAGATGTTCAAGCCGCGCCGCAACGACCGTGGAATGTGGTGTACGGCAGGCCGTGAGCGACCGTCAGCGAGCGAGCCGAAGCGGTAGCGCACCATCTGCGGCGGACGAGGTACAGCCGTGAGCGATGCTGCCGATCGCATGCGCGGCGACGGCGCCAATGGCGCGATCCACCTCGGGTAGCCGCTGGTCGAGGGTGCCCACCCTGGTGAATACCGCTACGGCATAACGACTTCCGTCCGGATACTCGAGCACGCCGATCTCGTTTCGCACTCCGGGCAGAGTGCCGGTCTTGGCCCACACCTGCACCTCCGGCGGAAACGCACCGGCGAGCCGATGCCAATTCACTTGCTGGCGCATGAGATCGCGCACCCACCGACACGCCTCGGCGGGACCCGCCCGATCCTGACCGATGAGCGTGAGCAGGCGGGTCATCTCCCGTGGCGTGCTCGCAGTGGTCCGGTGCGGATCCAGGGCACGGGTGCCGAGGATCTCCGCAGCGGTGAGCGCCGGGAACCGCACGGCGAACTCGGCAGCGTCGCGCGCGCCGATGTCCTCGGCCATGCTCTGCACGATGTTTCGCGGTGCGCCGACGATCCGAGTGCCCGCTAGCCCGAGCTCACGCATCAGCGAACGCACATTCTCGATGCCGACCCGGTCGAACAGCAGATCGGCGGCGGTGTTGTCGCTCAACGTGAGCGCGAAGAACGCGGCATCCCGCAGGCTCAGGTCGACATCATCGTGACACCCCGCCGTACCGACCCCGCCGAGCCGATCCGCACCGCCCGCACGCACCCGGTCGGCCGGATCCACCTGCCCCGCCGCCACCTGCCTGGCGAACTCCAGCACCAGCGGCACCTTCACCACCGACGCGAGCACCACCGGCTCGTCCGCACCCGCCCCAGCCTCCGCACCACAGTCGAAACACCGAGCATGCACCCAGCCCTGCACCCCGACATCCCGAAAGATCTCCTGCACAACTCCCCAACCTGCCACATCGCCCAGTCCCGGCGATGGTCCATTCGGTCGCGCGGTGTTGTCTGTCGAGTCGCTGAAACACTCGTGCTACCGCCCACTCATCCGAATGGCTCTAGATCGAAGTCACCTATCCCGGCACGCTTCTGCGACCTACGCTCAGCAGCTATCTGCTCCTGGCACATCACGTAACACATCGATCAACATCCACAACAGGCTCGAGGGGTTCTGGTCCGGTGCACCGTTGTTTGCTCGCGCTCGGTCCGCTGCGTCCTGGACGAAAGGTGCGAAGTCCCCGAATGAGAGCTTCTCCTTCTCATATGTAGGCAGATACTTCCGCAACCTCTGCTGAGCCGCGTCGCCGTCCTCGAGGTACTTTCGACAATCCGCGAAGTGCAGCACCAACCATGCCTCGAAACACGGGTTGGAGATCAGCAGTGGGATACCTACGCCCTGAGCGATCTTCAGTGCACTGTCTACATCGAAGTCGTCTCTGTCGGCAACCGCATATGCTCGATCGAATCCGATCCGGCAACGGGTCTGCGCAGTCTTCCGGACCAGCTCACTCGGTCCGCCGTTGATGAACTGGACCTTTTTCTTTTTGATACGCGCGCTGACCCATGGTTCCTGCACGACTGCCTGAAGGTACGTTTTCTCGGTCTTCGCGCCATTTGTCGTCACCAATATAGAGATAGCTGACTCCCGGACAGCGATTGCCCGATCAAGCGACGTTGTGCGCCCTTGACCCACGCGGACAGGTCGCCGAGGTTGCTGATTACTCTGCCGCGCTGCCATCGGCCCCTCCCCTGCCCCGCATCGCCTGGGCGACCAGGTCCGAGGAAATATCCGGTACCGCTCCGTAACTACCGTTCAAGTACCGCCGCTCGCGATTCTCCCCGTTCTTTCGCGGCTTGAACTCGGACAGCGAGTACAGCAACGATCTGCCGTCATCGCCCTTCTCCGTGAACCATATCTCGTCCCTTTTCAATACCTCTTCACCGTCCAGATGTCCGAGCAGAGCAGCATCATGGCTTGTGAAAATCAACTGCGCGCCATGCGGATTGGTCAAGGGCGACCGGAACAGCTCTACCGATGTCGCAGACAGCAAAGGGTGCAGGCTGACGTCGATCTCGTCGACTAACAGCAGACCGCCGCGGTCGAGTACGTCGATCGCGTCCACGCCGAGTTCTAGAAGTTGGCGCGTACCTCGCGACTCATCATCGAATTCCATCAGGACATCACCGTCCGCCCCCTTGTGCTGGAAAAGCAGTCGATCGCGAGTGGCGGCGCGGATAGCCTGAGCCTTTTGATGTTCGCCTGCCTCGGTCAGTTCCTGGACCAATCGCCTCGCATCAGGGTCGCCGGGGGCCAGTTCGATACCGGCAATACCAAAATCGGCAACTCGCAGCAAACCCGCAAGCCTGTCGCGCAACCTGTCATCATGAAATGTACCCGGACGTCCGGGCGGCAGCATAAGACCAGAAGACCCTCGGCGCATCCGTATTGCGCGAAACCACCGATACGCGTCGTGCAGCGGGTCAGGTAGCCGATTCTCGTCAGTTCCTCCACCCCGTCGAACACGCAGCTTGAACCGTGCCGCAGTAGACAAATAGAGCGCGGTTGGCGCGGTAAATCCAGCGATATCTCTCAGATCACTGTGACTGCGATACTCTGGCCCCCACTCGAAGTCATCGCCGGTGCGCGCAAAGATCAATTGCTCCCGACCAGACTTATGGTAACGGTCGGTCCGAGGATAGTAGTAGAGCCATTCTTCAAGAACTTCGTTGTTGTCGACAGTGAAGCCGTAAGCGTGATGCTCACCGCCGAGTAACAAGTCCACAACATAGCGCGAGGGCTCCAGCTGTGCAGCATGCACCAGCTGAAAGGGGTTGCGTCGCAACCCTTGCCCTGGCTCCACGTCGCGATCAGACCCCAGCACGAAACGCCGCATGAAATCGAGTGCGTCGAGCACGTTCGACTTCCCGGAAGCGTTCCCACCGAAGACGCCGACAACCGGAACTGGGCGAACCTCTGCGTCCGGATAGTCACCGGGGAACGCCGGCATGAGGTTCAACTGTTGCTCATCCCGGAACGAACGATGATTCGCGAAACGGAAACTTTGCAACATCCCCAGTCACCTCACCCTTACCTCGTCGGCTCAACCCTATCTACGACTTTTTCTCGCACAACACCGCCAGAAGAACCATGATACAAGTCACATCGCATCTCGGGTAGCAACCCATGCCCCCAGTTCAGGGGTTGACGCAGATGCACAGACCACATCGCTAACGCGCGCGGCAAGGTGACCAGCAGCACCGGGCAGCCGATCCGAGGAGCTTGACTCTCCCGGCGCTGGAGAGTCCAGGCTGGCGGGATGAAGCTCGACCTGGCCAAGACCGACAAGCACTACTACCAAGCACCCACCGAACCGACGCTGCGCACCTTCGGCGAGTACGGGTACGTGACGGTCACCGGTTCAGGAGCTCCAGAAGGCGCGGAGTACCTCGAGGGCGTCGAGACGCTCTACCGAACCGCGTACGGCGCCAAGAAGATCGCCAAGGTCGCCGGGCACGATTTCGTCGTGCCGAAGCTGGAGGGTCTGTGGTGGGTGGAGTCCGACGAACCACCGCTGACGGTGCCTCGCACGGAATGGCATTGGCGGCTGATGATCCGCATGCCGGAGGTCGTGACCGCGGACATGGTGCGCGGGGCAACCTTCGAGCGGCTCAGCGAAGGTGACGCCGTCCAGGTGCTGCACGTGGGTCCGTATGCGACCGAACCGGAGACCCTGGCCAAGATGGACGCGTTCATGAGCGCCGAGGGGCTCGCGATGAACGGCCGCCATCACGAGATCTATCTCTCCGACCCACGCCGGGTGCCGGCCGCGCAGGCCAAGACCATCCTGCGCCACCCGGTCCGCCGCATCGCCGAAAAATAGGATGCGCCGGTCGAATTCGACCGGATACAGTTCGCAACGCGCCCGGTGCGCGGACAACGGTCGATTCGACCGAATCGGCGGATCCGATAGCTCGACCGATAGAGCTGCCTACCGTCGGCTCGAATATGGGTGAGCCGACGGTGATAAACCGCGAACTCCGGTGCGCATACACACGCACCCACGGTGCGGCACACGTTTTCTTCGCGTGTCCGAAATACGGTGGGTGCCTAGGAAATCGGGTCGATATACCTGCAGCTGAACGAAAGGGCAGAATTGCCATGCGCAAATTCTCCATCGCACGCCGGAATGCCGACGCAGCCCGAGATATCACTGCGACGACGTCCTCGGTGCATGCCGAGCAGCACGCATTGCACCGCAACCACGGTGGCCGTCTCGGCTACCAGCAGATCGCCGACCGCGAACTGTTGCTGCTCGCCGCCTCGACCGTGGTGCGGATCCGTTAGCCCGCGCTACGGCGTGCGCGCGAGCACTTCCCGGCCGACGTAGCCGAGCAGCCGACGATGAGCGGGCTCCCCTTCTTCGACAAAGACTTCCGCGTCGAAGACACCGGGGGTCCGGAACTGGTCGATGCCACCCCTGGCCTGCATGGTGGCGAGAAGTTCGCCACACAGCTCATCGTCGGCCAGCTCGGGCCTGCCGATGGCGACCGCGAGGTCGACGCCGTGCACAACCAGTTCGGTGAGGTGCACAAGGGCCGCCGCCGGTGCGGGCAGCGCGCCGAACGAAACGTACACGGTGTTGTCCAGCGCGTCGGGCCGGTGCCAGGCCGCCCGATCCACCTCCGCCGCCGCCGCGTACGCCCCCTGCGGATCGCCGCCGAGCCAATCGGATTCATGATCGGCACCCGAATCCGTGCCGCTCAGCGCGGCCGCGAAGAAGTGCATGTTGCCCACCATATGGTTCAACACGGTGCGCACATCCCACTCCCGGCAAGGCGTCGGCGCCGCCATGGAGCTCTCGTCCAAGGCGGCGACGATCAGGCTCGTCGCATCGAGTGCACGGTCGATCTGTCCGATCACGTTCTCCATGAGCTTCCTTCGGTCGAGCGGTCTGGCTGAATTGGTAACACAGGCGGGCGACATATGGAGGCCGTTGCGAAAGCTGATCGCGGCGAATTAGGTTGCCAGCAGTGTGCTTCTCGGTGGCCGGCGGATTAAGCCGATGCGCGAGCCGAATACATCTCGCTACAGTGTGCAATGCGCTCGGTGCGCACGCAACGCCCATCTCACAACGTTTGAAAACCGTTGTGCTGGCAGCGTTGTGACCGTAGACCGCACTATGCAGGCGTGTGAAGCTGACAACCACTTCCGATTAAGCTCCACCCGTACTCATTTCGTTATCCACTTCAGGTGTCGTTTAAACCTGTTACCGCCGATTGAAATTCGGACAGACCGCACACGCCACCATTGCCGGTTCAACCAGCCGATTTCCGCGACGGCCGCAAACGATTCGACGCCACGTTCCACCAGATGGTGTCGCGCGGCGTCGAATTCGTCACTGTGCAGCAGTCAGGTCTTTTCGGCCCGTCCGTCCGACTCCGCCTCTTCGGACCGGCCGGTGATGCCGCGCTCGGTCCCCTCGTCGGCCTCCTGGTCCGGTTCCGGATGTTCCGGCTCGAAGGTCGCGGGCAGCTTCTTGAGGTGCTTGTTCATCGAACGCACCAGCAGCACCGTGCCCGCGAGCAGGACCAGGATGATGACCAGGCCGAACGGGGACGCCTTGCCGAACTCCGGCCCGGTCGGCGTGCCGCCGGGCGCCTGGGCGAGCAGAACCAGCATCACCGCTGCTCGTCTTCGATGCCTGCGAACAGATCGGTCTCCGGCAGCGCCGTCTTGACCCTGGTCTTGGCCAGTTCGAACTCCTCGGTCGGCCAGAGCCGCTGCTGCAGCTCCAGCGGAATGGCGAAGAACGCGCCATTCGGGTCGATCTGGGTCGCGTGCGCGCGCAGGGCGTCGTCACGCTGCGGGAAGTACTTGGCGCAGTCGATCTGCGTGGTCACCCTGGAGAACACGTCGCCGCGCTCCGGCACGTACTTGCGCATCCGGTCCAGCCACTCCTGCAGCGGGAACGGTTCGCCGATCCGCTCGTACTCCTCGGCGAAGACCTCCATCCGCCGGGCGGTGAAGCCGTGGTCGTAGTACAGCTTCAGCGGCGTCCACGGTTCGCCCGCGTCGGGGAACTGTTCGGGGTCGCCCGCCGCCTCGTAGGCGGCGACCGACACCTCGTGGCAGCGGATGTGATCCGGGTGCGGGTAGCCACCCAGCTCGTCGTAGGTCGTCATCACGTGCGGCCTGAACTCGCGGACCACCCGGACGAGCGCCTCGGTGGCCTCCTCCAACGGCACCACCGCGAAGCTGCCCTCGGGCAGCGGCGGCAGCGGATCGCCCTCCGGCAGACCGGAATCGACGAAGCCGAGCCAGTGCTGGCGCACGCCGAGCGCACGCGCCGCGGCGGCCATCTCCTCGCGCCGGATCTCGTTGATCCGGTCCAGGACACCGGGGGTGTCCATCGCGGGGTTCAGGATGCTGCCACGTTCGCCACCGGTCAGCGTGACGACGAGGACATCGTGTCCTTCGTCGGCGTACCGGGCGGTCGTCGCAGCACCCTTGCTCGATTCGTCGTCGGGGTGGGCATGCACCGCCATGAGGCGAAGGCCACTCACGTCTCGTTCACCATCGCTCTCGCTCGCGGGTGTCGGGTCTTCGTTCCCTATAGTTCCATTCGACCGACATTTGTTCCGACTTACCCCCCGGGAGCGACCTTGTGACCGATCGAAGCGACGCCCCGGTGCCGGCGACGAGCAGTAGGCCAACCGACCGGTACGGAACAAAGCCCCCCGTCGACCGTCGTTGGCTGCCGCTGGTCCTCGGCGTGGTCGTGGTGCTGCTCGGGTGCGGCGTCGCCTTCATCGGGTACCAGAAGTACGGCCCGAAGGACATCGAGTCCGAGCAGCTCGGCTACACCGTCGTCGACGACGCGACCATGACGATCCGGATCAAGGTCACCCGCAAGGACCCTGGACAGGCTGCGGTATGTTTCGTCCGCGCAATGGCGCGCGACAGTGTCGAGGTAGGTCGCCGCGAGGTGCTGATCGAGCCGTCTACCAGCGGCACGATCGAGCAGACCACCACGGTCAAGACCTCGTCTCGACCGGCGTCGAGCAGTATCTACGGCTGTAGTGGGCAGGTTCCCAGCTATCTTCGAGCAGGGTGATTTGCCTCTTTTGCCGTACCATTTCTCCTCGAAATTAACTCCGACCTGCACGTTTGTGATTCATGCTAAAATGGCCTGATACACGGTTCCGGGGTTCGGAGCCGTGTTTGCTGCATTGGCGGCCAGCGCTATCTGTTCCGGAATATGAGCTTTGCCCGGAACCAGGGTCTGTCGGGGTTCGATGAACTTCCCAGGATCGCTCTAGCCGTCGACTGGTGCGTGCCCGCCCCACGGGTGGGTACTGCGGCAGTTATCAGGGAATCCCGGCCTGCCGGGAACAACTACTAGGGAGTGATCGAGATGACTGAGACGCAAGTGACTTGGCTGACCCCGGAGTCGCACGACAGGCTCAAGGGCGAACTCGATGCGCTCATTGCCAATCGTCCCGTTATCGCTGCCGAGATCAACGAACGCCGTGAAGAGGGCGACCTCAAGGAGAACGGCGGATACCACGCCGCGCGCGAGGAGCAGGGCCAGCAGGAGGCGCGCATCCGCCAGCTGCAGGAGCTGCTGAACAACGCCAAGGTCGGTGTCGCGCCGACCAAGTCCGGCGTCGCACTCCCCGGCTCGGTCGTCAAGGTCTACTACGACGGCGACGAGTCCGACACCGAGACCTTCCTCATCGCGACCCGCGAGGAGGGCCTGAACGACTCCAAGCTGGAGACCTACTCGCCGGCGTCCCCGCTCGGCGGCGCGCTGATCGACGCCAAGGTCGGCGACACCCGCGAGTACACGCTGCCCAACGGCAAGACGATGAAGGTCACCCTGGTCAGCGCGGAGCCGTACCACAGCTGATACTTCCGGCCGTGGTCTCCCGCGACCCGGCCGACCTGTTCCCCTGAGACACGAACGGCCGCACCCGTTTCCGAGGTGCGGCCGTTTCGTCATCTCCGCGGTTCCTAGCCGAGCGCCTGCTCGATATCGGCGAGCAGGTCGGCGGCGTCCTCGATGCCGACCGACAGCCGCACCAGATCGGCGGGCACCTCCAGCACCGAGCCCTCGGTGGACGCGTGCGTCATCGCGGCCGGGTGCTCGATCAGCGATTCCACCCCGCCCAGCGACTCGGCGAGGGTGAATACCTTGGTGCGCGAGCAGAAGTCGCGGGCCGCGTCCGGGCCGCCGTGCAGGCGCACCGAGATCATGCCGCCGAACCGGCGCATCTGCTTGGCCGCGACCGCGTGGCCCGGGTGCTCCGGCAGGCCGGGGTAGATCACCTGGGAGATGGCCGGATGCCTGGTGAGGAATTCGGCCAGGGTCTCCGCGTTGTCGCAGTGCCGATCCATCCGCACGGCAAGGGTTTTGGTGCCGCGCAGGGTGAGGAAGGCGTCGAACGGGCCGGGCACCGCGCCCGCGCCGTTCTGCAGGAAGGCGAACGCCGCGTCGAGTTCGGGATCGTTGGTGATCAGCGCGCCGCCGACCACGTCGGAGTGGCCGCCGAGGTACTTGGTGGTCGAGTGCGTGACGATGTCGGCGCCGAGCAGCAGCGGCTGCTGCAGGTACGGGGTGGCGAAGGTGTTGTCCACCACCAGCTTCGCGCCCGCGCCGTGCGCGATGTCGGCGAGCGCCGGGATGTCGCCGATGCTCAGCAGCGGGTTGGTCGGCGTCTCGACCCACACCAGCTTGGTGTTCGGCCGGATCGCCGCGCGCATCTCGTCCACGTCGAACACGTGCGCGGGCGAATGCTCGATGCCCCACTGGCTGAACACCTTGTCGATCAGCCGGAAGGTGCCGCCGTACGCGTCGTCCGGGATGACGATGTGGTCACCGGGACGCAGCACGGCACGAATCGCACAGTCGGTGGCCGCCATGCCCGACGCGAACGCCCGGCCGTAGGTGCCGGATTCGAGCGCGGCGAGGTTCGCTTCCAGCGCGGACCTGGTCGGGTTTCCGGTGCGGGCATACTCGAAACCGCCACGGAGACCGCCGACTCCGTCCTGGGCGAATGTCGAACTCGCATAGATGGGCACGTTCACCGCGCCGGTCTGCGGGTCGGGATCGAATCCTGCGTGGACGGCTCTAGTGGAGAACCCCAGCTCACTCATCACCCCAGCCTAATCAGGGGCGATTTCCGGGCAACCCCCCGGTAGTACCAGATGGATACTCTGCGGACGATCCCGCCCCCGCTCCGACGTAGTTACGCAGCTAGGGCGGTTACGCCGGAAAAATTATGATGAGTACCTCCGAAGACCCCGATATCACCGGCGCTCCCCCAATTACGCTTAGTGCATGGTGACTGTGGAAGAACTGTTCGCGATCGACTCCCTGCTGTCCGACGATGAGCGCGAGATCCGCGATGCCGTCGCGACCTTCGCGAATCAACGCTTGCGACCGCACATCGCGGACTGGTTCGAGGAGGGCACCTTCCCGGCTCGCGAGATCGCGCCGCAGCTGGGCGAGGTCGGGCTGCTCGGCATGCATCTCGAAGGTTACGGCTGCGCGGGCATGTCGGCGACGATGTACGGCCTGGCCTGCCAGGAGTTGGAGGCCGTCGATTCCGGCGTGCGCAGCATGGTGTCGGTGCAGGGCTCGCTGGCGATGACCGCGATCCACAAGTACGGCTCGGAGGAGCAGAAGCAGCAGTGGCTGCCGGAGATGGCGGCCGGCCGCGCGCTCGGCTGCTTCGGACTCACCGAACCCGATTTCGGCTCCAACCCCGGCGGCATGCGGACCAGGGCCAAGCGCGACGGCACCGACTGGGTGCTCAACGGCTCGAAGATGTGGATCACCAACGGCTCGGTGGCCGATATCGCGGTGGTCTGGGCGCAGACCGAGGACGAGGGCAGGCAGGTGATCCGCGGCTTCCTGGTGCCCGCCGGGACGCCCGGATTCAGCGCGCGTGAAATGCATCGCAAGCTGTCGCTGCGCGCCTCGGTGACCGCCGAACTGGACTTCGACGATGTCCGGCTGCCCGCCGATGCCGTGCTGCCGGAGTCGCGCGGGCTCGCCTCGCCGCTGGCCTGTTTGAGCGAGGCGCGGTTCGGCATCATCTTCGGGGCGCTCGGCGCGGCCCGCGACTGCCTGGCCTCGACCATCGAATACGCGCGCACCCGCGAGGTGTTCGACAAGCCGCTGGCCGGGTATCAGCTCACCCAGGCGAAGCTGGCGAACATGGCCCTGGAGTTCGGCAAGGGGCAGCTACTCGCCCTGCACCTCGGCCGGTTGAAGGATCGCGGCACGGTGACTCCCGAGCAGGTGAGCGCGGGCAAGTTGAACAGCACCAGGGAGGCCATCGCGATCGCCCGCGAATGCCGCACCATCCTCGGCGCCAACGGCATCACGCTGGACTATCCGGTGCTGCGCCATGCCAACAACCTGGAGTCGGTGCTCACCTATGAGGGCACGGCGGAGGTGCATCAGCTGGTGCTCGGCCGCGCGTTGACCGACGCCAACGCGTTCCGGTAGCGAGCGGGCATCGGGCGAATCAGTTCCCGGTCATCGAAAGTCCGAGCGATCGACCTATAAATACCGAACGGTCGCATTTATCGACCGTGGCCGGGAAACTGGTTCGCCGGCAATGATTTTCGTGCGGCAAGTTTGCTGGAACGCACTTATCCGGCAAAACAGACTGGGTCAAGCGTCACAGTTTTATAAAGACTCGCCGATTGCTAGCATAGGAACATGTTTTTGCTGGGCCCCGCGTTGCTCGAAGTGTCGGCGCGCAAGATATTGACCCGCCTGCACAAGACGCACGGGGTACCGGCGCTCGCCGCGGCGGCGGAACTGCCCGCGCTGTCGGCGGCGCTGGATCAGCACGCCGCGGCCGTGCGCGACATCCTCGAGCTCGGCGTCGAGGGCGCCGCGCGGGTACCGATGAGCGTGCTGCTCGCGGGTTACGCCCGTGGCCTCCTCGACCAGGTACGCGAGGCCGCCGCCGAGCACGGGATGACCGGCGCGGCACCGAGCGATCTCGGCAGCTGGGCGAACGCCGACTGGGTCCAGTTGCGCCTGGCGAGCGTGTGCCTGCATCCGTCGCAGCAGTTCGCCTGATCAACCCCTGACATAGCGCGTCCGCCGTAGGCCAGAGCCCACGGCGGACGCGTTCGTCGTTCGGGCCTAGCGCCGCTCGCCCGGATCGCGGTAGCCCATGTACTCGCCGGACTGCTCGTACGACCCGCCGCCCTGCATCGCGCCCTGATCCCACTGCTGCGCGTGCTGGCCGCGCGAGGCCTGCTGATCCATCCACAGCTGCTCGCGCGACGCGTCCTCACGGCCACGCGAATACGCCTCCGCATGCCCCTTGACCGCGGGCATCTCCTCTTCCAGCCCGCTCAGCCAGTTCTCCCAGCGCTGCTGCATCGGCCGCACCATGCCGCCGCCGACGCCGACCACCAGGACACCGCCGATGGTGGCGAGCACGGTGATCAGGATCGGCATGGTGACCGACGTGGCCACTCCGATCTGGTTCAGCGCGGCGACGATGCCGACGCCCCAGATGAACACCGCGGCGACCCGGCCGATCATCGCGCCGTAGGACAGGCCGCCGAGCATGTTGCCGACCAGGTCACGCACCGCGGAGGCGATCGCACCCGCGATCACCACGATGATGATCGCGACCGCGGCCTTCGGCAGCCACGAGACGATGCCGTCGAGCAGATCACTCACCGGGTTCGGGCCGAACACACCGAAACCGAGCTGCAGGGCGATCAACAGGATTGCGTAGTAGGCGAGCTTCGCCAGCAGGTCCGAGGCGTCGTAGCGGCTGCGCGACATCATCTGCTTGAGGCCGCCGCGCTCGACAAGACGGTCGAAGCCGAGCCGGTCGAGCACCTTGTTCACGATCGTCGAAACGATCTTCGCGACGATCCAGCCGATGAGCAAGATGACGATGAATCCGGCCAGCTTGGGGACGAACGTGGCCACCGAACTCCACGCGTCCGAGAACCCCTTCTGGAAATCGATAGCCAAACTGGAGGTGTACATGCCCGTCCCTTCGCTATCCGATTAAGCCAGGGCGGTTTGCCGAGGCTGCTTCAACGCCGGTTATACCCCGGCCACATAACTCGAACCTTCCGTTTGCAGATAATTTGCCACATTGCGGCTTTCGGCGCGACCGCTCGCTCGATCGGGGACCGGAGGCCGTACTCTCGACTCCGGCCACCCCCGACTGGTCGGTCTTCCTCACAATCCGTCCCACACGATGAGGAGAAGATTGTTACGACCTGTCATCACGGTGCCATCTCGATGTCACCGACACGCCGAGGTAAAGGGCGCACTCTTATCTCGGATTCGGCATCAGGGCAATGCCTCCCGCCTGACGTCACCCGGAGGTGCACGATGAAGACCTTGTCAGCCGCTGACACGAATCACCAGCCGCCGGGAGCCCGCGATGTTCGTGCGTGATCGCGCGCTGCCCGCCACCGGAGGCACCGCTCGGTCGCTGCCGGATCAACGCGAACTGGTCGCCGCCTTCGGCAGCCGCGACGGCGATCCGAACGCCGAGCATCCGCTGATCGGCTGGGCCCGCAGACTGGCCATCCTGCATCGGCAGCGCCGCGGCAATCCGCTCGCGGCCGCCGGAATAGATTGCCGCCGCGCCGAATTGGTCGCGGCCATCGATACCTGGGTGGCCACCCAGCTTCCGCGCCGCAGTTGCACCGAGCACCTACGCACCGGATCACTAGGCGCCACGGTCGACCGCATGGCCGCGGCCCACGCGCACGCGAGCCATCTGCTGCACACCGCCGAGAAAGTGTCCGATGTCCGGGTGCACGCGGCGTGGTATCGGCTCGCCTCGCTGGCGGACGAGTGGACGGATCTCATTGTGGGTGCGGTGCGAAAGGCCTAGTGGCGCAGGGGTGTCCGGGCTGAACGGACAATCTTCCCTTCGAACGAGGAGAACGGCAGGCAACGGGCCGGATAGTGTCCGCGCAGGCCGGGTCAGACCGCTAGTTCGGGTTCTCGCATCGACACTTGCCGCGCCGAGAACCAGCGCATCCCCTTGGCCAGCAACGGCAGCATCAGCACCATCAGCAGCAGGCGCATGCTCTGCACGCAGGTGATCAGCGGCAGGTTGGCGTCCATCGACTCGGCGGTGGCCAGCACGGCGTTGATACCGCCGGGCGTGGTGGCCAGGTAGATATCGGACAGCTCGAGGTCGACGAAGGTGGCGACCGCGAAGGCCAGGCCGGCCACGATGGCGGACAGCGCGACGATGGTGACCGTCATGCCGGGGATCATCCGTGCCATCTCGCGGACGACGGTTCGGGTGAAGCGGGTGCCGACCTCGAAGCCGATGAGCACGAACAGCAGATCCTTGAACAGGTTCGTCGGCGCGTACCCATGGCTGACGCCGAGCGCGGTGAGCACCGCGGTCATCAGCATCGGCCCGATCAGCGCGGGGCTCGGCAGGTTGAGCCACTTGCCGACCTTGGTGCCGACGACGCACAGCATGACCGCGATGGACAACCCGGCGACCTGATCACCGCGGCCGACGATCATCCAGAACGGCAGATCAGGATTGGTGACCGAGGCGCCGAGCGTCGCGTGTCCGGTGCTCAGGCTGTCGCCGCTGTTACTCAGCAGTGCGCCGAGGGCGGGTGCGCTCACCGCGACCAGCGCGACCCGCAGGTACTGCATGAACGCCACCTGGCGGGGATCGGCGTCCATATCGTCGGCCACTGCCACCACCGCCGCGGAACCGCCCGCCAGCAGGCCGAGCGTCGCGGTCGGCAATTCCACGTGGGCGAAGCGGGCGAACACCACCGCGACCAGCAGGCTGATCAGCAGCGTCGCCACCGTCACCGCGAGCACCGGGATCAGTGCCAATCCGATGCTGGACAGCAGCGAGATCTCCAGATAACTGCCCATCAACACACCGAGCATGGACTGCACACCGCAGGACAATTGCCGAGGCATCGGTGCGGGCAACTTTCCGGCCAACGCCAGGGCACCGCCGACGACGATCGCGAGGATCATCTGCGGTGCGGGAAAATGCACTCGATCGAGTAACTCCGCCCCGGCAAGCACCGAGGCCAGCAGAGCTACCCAACCGATCACTTGCCTCCGAGTCATACCTAGTAATCCTTGCCCCTGCTAATGAACAAACAGTAACGACTCCGTTATCAGGGTTAACAGACGGTGTGATCCCGGCCGCATGGAGACAATTACCTGTTCAGAGCGGACATTTCCTAAGTCACGCAAGTCTTCGCACTCTACTTGATCTCCACGGTAGCAACTCGAGCGAACCCGCAGCTCACAGCTGTTCGCCCGGTCAGACCGTGCGGATCGCACCGACCGACAAGCCGCCGCGTGTACTATTCGCCCGAACCACCCCCACCGCGGGAGCTCGGGCAAGGCCGGGCTGAGAGGGCGAACCCCAGCGCTTCGCCGACCGCATGAACCTGTCCGGGTAATGCCGGCGTAGGAAGAGCGTTTCGGGCATGTCTTCATCGACCCTGCACAACTCCGAACGGCACGAGGCCCCCTTCACCCTCGACGAGCCCGCCCCGAAGGTGCTGTCCTTCTGGGACCAGAGCGCATTCTGGGCAAACCTGGGTGTCAGCCTCATCGCCTTCTCCGGCGCGTACACCGTGCTGGCACCGAATTCCGACGGCGCACCGCAGATCTCTATCTCCGCGGGCATCCTCGCGATGATCGTCGGCACCGTCGTCGGCGGTCTGATGCTCGGCTTGGCGGCCGTGCCGGGCGCGAAGACCGGCAAGCCGGCGATGGTGCTGTTGCGCGGCCTGTTCGGCGCGAAACTCAGTTATCTGCCAACGGTTTTGAACATCGCCCAGCTGATCGGCTGGGGCACCTTCGAGTTGATCGTCATCGGTGATGCCGCCGACGAACTGTTCGGTGGCGGTCCGCACTGGCTCTACGTGGTGGCGGCCGGTGTGCTCACCACGGTCCTGACCATCTGGCCGCTCGGCTCGGTGCGGATGCTGCGCCGGTTCGTCACGGTCGGCGTGGTGATCGCGCTGATCTGGTTCTACATCCAGTTCTTCCGCACCGGTCTGCCGGACCTGTCGGCAAACCCCGGCCCGCACGGCAGCGGCCCGTTCGGCGCGGACTGGAACCTCTTCTGGATCGCCACCGACGCGGCGCTCGCGGTGTCGATCTCCTGGGTGCCGGTCGCCGCCGACTACACCCGGCATTCGCGCAGCACCGGCACGGCGTTCGGCGCGGCCAGCGGGGCGTATGCGATCACGCAGATCGTGGCCTACACCCTCGGCTTGTTCGCGCTGGCCCGCGCCACCGGCGACGGCCAGTACTCGCCGTTCCTGCAGGTCAGCCTCGGCGGACTGTTCTTCTTCGTCTTCGTCCTGCGCGAGGCCGACCAGTCGTTCGCCAACGTGTACTCCACCGCCGTCTCGATCCAGAACCTCGCACCGCGCATCGACCGGCGCATCCTGTCGATCGGCCTCGGCCTGCTGATCACCCTGCTCGCGCTACAGCTGAACATGGCCAATTACTTCGGCTTCCTCGGCCTGATCGGTTCGGTGTTCGTGCCGCTGCTCGGCGTGCTCGTCGCCGACTTCTTCCTGCGCGCGAAAGGCGAGTGGAACACCGCCGACGACGCCCCGCCGCGCTGGGGCATGATCGTCGCCTGGCTGGCCGGACTCTCCGTCTACCAACTCATCAATCCGGGCGACGCCGGTGTGTGGACCGACTTCTGGGTGAACATCCAGGAGAAGCTGCACTTCACCAAGCAGGCATGGATGAGCGCATCGCTGCTCTCATTCCTCGCCGCCCTGCTGGTCGCATGGGCCGTCGGCCGAGTCTCAACATTGCGGCAAGATCGCGTCACCAGCGACAACCCGGCCTAACCGCCTCGATCAGTCGGGGTCCGAGTACCGGACCCCGACTGACGTTTCACGACAACAGATCTCGTGAGCACATGGGTAACTCGCCGGGGACGGGCTGCCCCTGCCACTACCTCACCGCCGGCCGCCGACGTCAATGCCGCGCACCTAGGTCTGGCCTGAATACGCGGAGAGGCGGATGAGCTCAGTGGCCGAGCGTGCCAACGCTCAGGAAACCGAGCAGATCATGCCTGGTGATGACGCCGACGGGCTTGCCCTCCTCGACGACCATCAGCGCGTCGGTGTCCGACAGCGCCTTGGTCGCGGCGGAGATCGGTTCGCCCGCGCCGATCAGCGGGAACGACGGGCTCATGTGCTTGCCGACCGGATCGGTCAGATGCGCACGGCCTTCGAATACCGCCGAGAGCAGATCGCGTTCCGAGACGCTGCCCGCGACCTCGCCTGCCATCACCGGCGGCTCCGCGCCGACCACCGGCATCTGCGAAACCCCGTATTCGCGCAGGATTTCGATGGCGTCGCGCAGCGTCTCCGACGGATGGGTGTGCACCAGGTCGGGCAGTTCGCCGGACTTGCCGCGCAACACATCCCCGACCAACGGCTCGACGGTGCTGCCGTCGAGGCGCTCGCGCAGGAACCCGTAGGAGCTCATCCACTGGTCGTTGAAGATCTTCGACAGGTAGCCGCGGCCGCCGTCGGGCAGCAGCACCACCACGACCGCGTCCGGGTCCCGCTTGGCGACCTCGATGGCCGCGACGACGGCCATGCCGCAGGAGCCGCCGACCAGCAGCCCTTCCTCGCGGGCCAGGCGCCGGGTCATGTCGAACGAGTCCGCGTCGGAGACCGCGATGATCTCGTCCGGGATCGCCGGGTCGTAGGCGGACGGCCAGAAGTCCTCGCCGACACCCTCGACCAGGTACGGCCGTCCGGTGCCGCCGGAGTACACCGAGCCCTCCGGATCGGCGCCGATGATCTTGACCTTGCCGCCGGACACCTCCTTGAGGTAGCGGCCGACGCCGGTGATGGTGCCGCCGGTGCCGACGCCCGCGATGAAGTGGGTGACCTTGCCCTCGGTGTCGCGCCAGATCTCCGGACCGGTCGTCTCGTAGTGGCTGTCCGGGCCGCCGGGGTTGGAGTACTGGTCCGGCTTCCACGCACCGTCGATCTCGCCGACCAGACGGTTGGAGACGCTGTAGTAACTGGCCGGGTCCTCCGGCGCGACGGCGGTCGGGCACACGACAACCTCGGCGCCGTACGCGCGCAACACATTGCGCTTGTCCTCGCTGACCTTGTCCGGGCAGACGAACACGCAGTGGTAGCCGCGCTGCTGCGCGACCAGCGCGAGGCCGACACCGGTATTGCCCGAGGTGGGTTCGACGATGGTGCCGCCGGGCTTCAACTGCCCGGACTTCTCGGCGGCGTCGATCATCTTCACCGCGATCCGGTCCTTGGAGCTACCACCCGGATTCAGATATTCGATCTTGGCCGCTACCAGTCCGGTATTCGGGCCTACAACAGAGTTCAACCGGACCAGCGGCGTATTGCCGATGAGGTCCACGACATGGTCGGCGATGCGCATGCGCCCCATAGTTCCAGATGGACCCGGTGTGAGTTGGCGCACGCCACGCGCAAGGCCGTCCGGCCTGACAAACCGGGAATCGGGCAAACACCCATTTAGGATCCGAACCATGGAGCAGCCGAACATCGCCAGGGCCGGCGTTGTGCTGGCCGGCGCGGCACTGGCCGCGCTGGTCGGACCGGGCGCGCAGGCGAACGCAGTCACCATCGAATTCCCGCAGGTGCTCACCATGGCGCACGGTGGCCTGTGTGGGACGACCGTGCGTACCTGGGCCGACGTCAGCCCAGCGTGGCCGGGCCGGGCCATCATCAATATGCGCGCGCTCCCGGTCGTCGGCATCGGTGACGGCGACTATCCGCTGGCCCCGCTGTGCGAGGTGCACACCATGGTGGATTGGCGCAACACCACCACCGGCGCGGTGGGCCGGTACGAGGACACGATCGTCACCGGCCTCTACGGCAGCGTCCAGTACGCGCTGTTCCAGGACACCGGCCCGGGCCATGTCGAGGTCACCGTCACCACCGACGCGGCGAGCATTCCGGCGCGCGGTTGGTTCGACGTTCCCGCTCCTGCTGCCCCGCCTGCATAAAGTCGGTACATTTTCTTTTGTGAGCGCACCACGCATCGGCTGGCGTACGGCTGCGGTGACCGGTGCCGCAACAGTCCTGGCCGGTTCCGGAACCGGCGCCGCATGGTGGGCGACCTCTCGACTGTTGATGGCGCAGGCCGGCGCGGCGCGTGGCGTCATCGGCCGCGACACCTCGAAACCCCCGGAAGCCGACGGTATCTACACGGCGGGCTGCCTGCTGCCGGAACGCTGGCGCAGCGGCAAGCACGCGGATCTGCACCTGATGGTCTTCGGCGATTCCACCGCGGCCGGTGTCGGCTGCCTGGTCGCCGATGAAGTGCCCGGCGTGCGCCTGGCCCGTGGCCTCGCCCTCGCCACGGACCAGCGAATCCGATTGAGCACCAAGGCGATTTCCGGCGCCACCTCCAAGGGGTTGTCGGGCCAGGTGGACGCGATGTTCGTGGCCGGTCCACCGCCGGACGCCGCGATCATCCTCATCGGCGCCAACGACATCACCAAGAAGCACTCGGTCCGCGCCTCCGCCCGCAGGCTGGCCGCCGCGGTCGCCCGACTGCGGATGGCCGACAGCGTGGTGGTGGTCGGCACCTGCCCGAATCTCGGCACGGTGACCGCGATTCCGCAGCCGCTGCGCACGGTGGTGCACAACTGGAGCGTCCGGCTGGCCCGCGCCCAAACGGTGGCCACCAGCGTCGCGGGCGGGCGCCCGGTGCCGATGGGTTATCTGCTCGCGCCGGAATTCCGGGCCCAGCCCGAACTCCTGTTCTCCGCCGACGGTTTCCATCCCTCGGCGGCCGGTTACGAACTCGCCGCAGCGCAACTTCTTCCGGTCCTGCTCGAGGCGCTGGACGAGACGACCCCCGGTTCCCGTTCACCGGGGCGCGACGTAGATTCGATAGGAACCCGCGAGTAACAACAGCGGTTCGCACGTTCCTTCCGACAAAGGAGTCCTCATGCCTGAGGCTGTCATCGTCTCGACCGCCCGCTCCCCCATCGGCCGGGCGGCCAAGGGATCGCTGGTCGACATGCGGCCCGACGACCTGACCACCCAGATCGTCCGCGCGGCGCTCGACAAGGTGCCCGCCCTGGACCCCGCCCAGATCGATGACCTGATCCTCGGCTGCGGTTCCCCCGGTGGCGAGTCCGGCTTCAACCTGGGCCGGATCGTCGCGGTCCAGCTCGGCTACGACTTCGTGCCCGGCACCACCGTGCACCGCTACTGCGCGTCGTCGCTGCAGTCCACCCGGATGGCCTTCCACGCCATCAAGGCCGGCGAGGGTCACGCGTTCATCTCCGCGGGCGTCGAGACGGTGTCCCGGTACAAGAACGGTTCCGCCGACAGCTGGCCGAACACCCAGAACGAGCTCTTCGCCGAGGCGCAGGCGCGCACCGCGAAGACCGCCGAGGGCGGCGCGGGCATCTGGCACGACCCGCGCGAGGACGGCCTGATCCCCGACGCCTACATCGCGATGGGCCAGACCGCGGAGAACGTCGCGGGCTTCACCGGCATCACCCGCGAGGAGCAGGACCGCTGGGGCGTCCGGTCGCAGAACCGGGCCGAGGAAGCGATCAAGAACGGCTTCTTCGAGCGCGAGATCACCCCGGTCACGCTGCCCGACGGCTCCGTCGTGTCCAAGGACGACGGCCCGCGCGCCGGCGTCACCTACGAGGCGGTCAGCAAGCTGAAGCCGGTGTTCCGCCCGGACGGCACCGTCACCGCGGGCAACTGCTGTCCGCTCAACGACGGCGCCGCCGCGCTCGTCATCATGAGCGACACCAAGGCCAAGGAACTCGGCCTGACCCCGCTGGCCCGCATCGTGTCCACCGGCGTCTCCGGCCTGTCCCCCGAGATCATGGGCCTCGGCCCGATCGAGGCGTGCAAGCGCGCACTCGCGTTGGCGGGCAAGTCGATCGACGATATCGACCTGGTCGAGATCAACGAGGCGTTCGCGGTGCAGGTGCTCGGCTCGGCCCGCGAGCTGAAGATCGACGAGGACAAGCTGAACGTCTCCGGCGGTGCCATCGCGCTGGGCCACCCGTTCGGTATGACCGGTGCGCGCATCACCACCACGCTGATCAACAACCTGCAGACCTACGACAAGCAGTTCGGTCTGGAGACCATGTGCGTCGGCGGCGGCCAGGGCATGGCGATGGTCATCGAGCGCCTGAGCTGAGATAGGTAATCCGTAAAGGGCGGTCACCGGTTTCCGGTGGCCGCCCTTTCTCGTCGGTGGCTTTACCTGTCAGGTAATCGCTTTCGCTACCTGGAACGTCAAAGATCAAGAGTGTCAACGCCACAACAGCTCAGGAGTCCGCAATGCCCGCCTACGCGATCGCCCACCTGCACGACGTCGACGTCAATGCCGAGATCGTCGAGTACCTCCAGCGGATCGACGCGACGCTGGCGCCGTTCGGTGGGAAGTTCCTCGTACACGGCGGCAAGCAGACCGTGCTGGAGGGTCCGGCCAACGGCAATGTCATTGTGCTCGAATTCCCGGACTACGAAGCGGCACAGGGCTGGTACGACTCGCCTGAATACCGCGAGATCCTCCCGCTGCGCACCGACAACTCGGTCGGCGTCGCGGTGCTGGCCGAGCATTGCGGCGATGATCACGTGGCGACCGATGTGCTGGGCTGATTCGGCCCGAAACACAACGGGTGGTTACCGGAAACTCCGGCAACCACCCGTTTGTCAGTTCAGCGGTCTACCACCGCTGCCCTTAATCGTTGTTGAAGTAGCTCAGCAGTTGCAGGATCTCGACGTACAACCACACCAGAGTTACGGTCAGGCCCAGGGCGACACCCCAAGCCGCCTTCTCCGGCGCCTGGGCGCGGATCAGCTGGTCCGCGGTGTCGAAGTCGAGCAGGAAGTTGAACGCGGCGAGGCCGATGGCGAAGAGGCTGAAGATGATCGCCAGCGTGCCACCCGAGCGCAGACCGAGTCCGTCCTGCGTGAAGATGCTCGCGACGGCGTTACCGAGCGCCAGGACGACCAGACCGAAGGTCGCACCCACAACCATCCGGGTCAGCCGGGGCGTGACCCTGATCGCGCCGGTCTTGTAGACAACAAGCATCCCGAAGAAGACACCGAAGGTACCCAGTACCGCCTGGCCGATGAGCCCACCGACAGCGACACCACCGACCTTGAAGGTGAGTGCGAACGAGAGCGCGCCGACGCACAAACCCTGGAGCGCGGCGTAGGACAGCACCAAGACAGGGTTGTCCATCTTGCGCGCGAAGACCGCCACCAGCACCAGCACGAATCCAGCGATACCGGCCAGCATGAACAGCGACGCGGGCACCACGCTCGCCGCGACCAGCGCGTAGGAGGCGATCGCGGACAGTGTCAGCACACCCAGTGTGATGGCCGTCTTGGTCACCACGTCGTCGATGGTCATCGCGCGGGTGTCCGTCGGCTGCTGGTACGGCTGCGGCTGCTGGTACTGCTGCCCGTACTGGTTGCCGTACTGCTGTCCCATCTGGCCCGCACCGGTCACGCCGGAACCGAAGTTGGCGTAGCCACTGCCCTCTTGCCTCGGCAAATTTCTAAATACCGGATTGCTGGTGCTACGCACTTGCGTCCCTTTCTGGTCGATGCCGCCGTTCGTCGAGCTCTCGCTCGAGAACCAACTGCTAGGTCCAACGTTTGCTGCGCGGCACGAGTTCCCAGGGAACTTGCCGACGCGGACAATTCGGACTCTACCGCTGTTGCGCGTCGTGCAGGCCACGCACGGACCGAGTGACCGTGAACTTGCGGTTGCGCCCGACCACGTCGGTGCGGCCGACCATGCGCTCGATCACACCGCGATAATTGAGATGGGAGTTGAAGACCGTCCACAGCTCACCGCCTGGCCGCAGCACCCGGCCGGTCTCGGCGAACATCTTGATCGCCGAGCCGGTGTGCACGGCGGCACCGACATGGAAGGGCGGATTGCACAGCACCAAGTCGGCGCTGTTGTCGGCGGCCGAGGACATCGCGTCGTCGCGCACCACCGTCACCCGCTCGGCGACACCGTTGACGGCCACCGTCGCCCGGGCCGAGGCCACCGCGGCCGCCGACTGATCGGTGCCGAGCACCCGGAGCGCGGGCCGCGCCTTGGCCAGCGCGACGGCCAGTATCCCGGTGCCGCAGCCGAGGTCTATGGCTTCGCGCGCATCGGGTTTCATCCACTTCAGGTGGTCCAGCAGGAACCGGGTGCCGATATCCAGCCTGGCACCGGAGAACGCGGCGCCGTGCGCGACCACGTCGATGCCGAGATCGTCGAGCCGGTCCTGCACCGGGAACGGCGGCTCGCCGACCGGTTTCGGCCCGCTGACCAGCAGGGTGCGCGACTTCTGCCGGCCACGGCTGGCCCGGACCTCGGAAAACGACTGGGCCAGAACGTCGTTCATCGACTTCGTCAGATACTTGTCCCGGCCGCCCGCGAACACCACCACCTCGGGATCGGCGTAGCGGGCGATGGCGTCGGCGACCTCGATCAGCCCGGCCAGCGCCCGCGGCAGCCGCAGCAGCACCACCCGGACGTCGGCGAGCAGCTCGCGGCCGAGCGGATACGCCGTGTAGCGATCGGCGTACCCGAGCGCGCGGGCATTGTTGGCCAGGGCGAGTTCGCCGGTCAGCAGATCCTGATACACGCGGACGTTGCGCAGGTCGTGCGCGGCGACCGCGCCGATGGTCAGCGCACCGTACGCATCGCCTAGGACAGCTATCTTTCCGCTACCGGAACTGGCGAGCGCTTCATCGGCGACATCGAGGATCAGCCGATCGGCGGCATCCACGGCGTAGAGGTTTAACGCCTCTACATCTGGATACCGCCGCAGCCGGCTCAGTACGTCCTCGATATCTGCCACCCCTCAAGTGTGCTAGATCGTTGCCCTAGGTTCACACCGGCCCCGGCAAACCCACTCCAGCAAACCGTGCAGTCTCTTGTACGCTAGTCGAAAGTGATAGCAACACAACATATTACGGTCAGTTGACCCCCGCCTTGCCGCCGGTGGGGGTCACCGCGTGCCAGACCCCACCGACACCTTGCCCGAGCAGGTCACCCGCCTTCAGGTCCTTGGCGAAGAAGTAGACCGGCCAGCCGGCGATGGTGATTTGGCATGCGCCGTCAGCACGTTCGACGAAGCCGATGAGTTGCGGGTCGATACCCCCGGCGTACACGGCCTGGCCACGTTGCACGACCAACGGCGGCCACGTCGCGGCGCAATTGCCCGCGCAATTCGACTTCGGCGGCTTCGCGGTGTCGTTGTCGAATCGGTACAGCGCGCGGTCGGTGGCCGTAACGTACTGTCCGACAGCGCTATTGTCCGCGATGGCGAGCTGAACGGCATTCGTGCCGGTCGGCGCCGTTCCGCTGTAGATCTTCAGCCAGTCCTGCGTCTTGGCGGGCGCCTGGTTCTGCGGCGCGCCCGCCGGAGCCGTGGCCGAGGTCGACACCGCAGGAGCCGGGGCCGCCGTGGGCGCCGGCTTGGCTCGGTCGGCACTTCCGCAGGCACTCAGCAAACCGGCGAGAATCACCGAGGCAGCGGCGAATGGCAGCGCGGCTCGCTGGAAGTGCTTGGTCGACAGCATTATTCAGATCCTCCGGAGCTAACGATGACGCGCGATTCGCGTCCGGTCATCGAGAACTACGAGGCAGACCCGCGGGCGGTTCACCCGAAATTACTTCCGATGGCAAACATCGAGAAACCCATAAATCCCGCACGATGTACTGATAGCCGATTACCATCAGTCTCATGCGTAACAGGATGGTGTTGGCCATCGCCGCGGCGACGGCACTGCTCGCGGGCTGCGGCGACGACGGATCCACCGCGAACACCCCTGCCGCCCCTACCTCGACCACCGGCACCATGGCCGAAGCGCCGAGCGCGCCGCGCGACGCGACGGCCAAGCGGGGCACGGCATCCGGCGACGCGGGCCTCACCGTCACCAACATTCGGATCGGCCACCAGTCCGGCTTCGACCGGGTGGTCTACGACCTCGGCGGCAAGGGCACCCCCGGCTGGATCGTGCAGTACGCCGACCGGGCCGTGCAGGACGGCAGCGGCAAGCCGATCGACGTGGCCGGGAGCTCGATCCTCGAGGTGCAGATCCTCGGCTCGGCCTACCCGTTCGACAGTGCCGTCGCGCCGTACGCGGGGCCGGATCCCGCGACCGAGCCGAGCGCACCCCTCATCGCGGGCGTCTATCGGACCACCGTGTTCGAGGGCACCACCCAATCGTTCATCGGCGTCAATGCGGATCGGCCCGGGTTCACCGTCACCACGCTGACCAACCCGACGCGGCTGGTCATCGACGTCGCCACCCCGTAGTACCCGTACCACCAGGGGGTATCCGCATCGGGCCGAGCAGCCGTCACTACACTGGCCGCGTGGTCGAACAGCACCCCCCGCTCCGCGCAACCGGGCTCGCCCCGGCGCTCGGCGTGCTGGTGCTACTCGCCGGGATCGTGGCGATGCACGCGGCGGTCTTCGCGATGCATGGCCAAAAAGATGCGGCGATCCCCGATCACACCGCGATGGCGATGCCGACTGTCGTCGACCAGTTCGCCACCATGCCCGATGCCGATCATGGTGCACCAGGCGCGGATTGCGCGGGCGATGGATGTGGCGGCACACACGGCGGGATGCACGGCTGTGTGTTCATCCTTGCCGCTACTGCCCTGCTGTTGGCGCTGGTGCTGCTGTATCGGATCACCGTCGCCCGCCCGGGCAATGGTGTTGCGCGGCTGCGCCATTGGCGACCGCGGCGGGAACGGTCGCCGCCGTGGACCGTGCTCTCACTGGCCGAATTGTCGATTCTGCGGATCTGACAGGTACCCGGCGACCGTCTCGACGATCGCCGGCGTTCACCCTGCCCGAAACTCAGTCATGCGCAATTCACAAGGAGCACAACCATGTTCATCACCCGTACCCGAATCACCGCCGTCGTCGTCGCAGGCACCGCCGCCCTCGTCCTCGCGGGCTGTAGCGACGACGACGCCATGCCCGGCATGGATCACGGCGCATCGAGCACCTCCGCCGCGAGCGCACCGGCGGCTCGCACCGACTTCAACGACGCCGACGTCACCTTCCTGCAGATGATGTACCCGCATCACGCGCAGGCGGTCGACATGGCGAAGCTGGTGCCGAGCCACAGCCAGAACCAGCAGCTGCTGGCGCTCGCCGCCAACGTCGAAAAGGCCCAGGCACCGGAAATGCAGCAAATCACCACGCTGCTGCAAAGCTTCGGCAAGCCCGCCCCGACCGCGGGTAGCGGACACGGCGGCCACACCATGCCGGGAATGATGAGCGCCGACCAGATGACCGCCCTGCAAGCCGCATCCGGCCCGGACTTCGACCGGCAGTGGCTGACCATGATGATCGAGCATCACACCGGCGCGGTCGCCATGGCCGAGACCGAGCTCGCCGACGGCACCAACACCGAGTCGAAGACGTTGGCCCGCACCATCATCGACAGCCAGCGCGCGGAAATCGACACCATGCGCGGCCTGCTCGGCCAGGGCTGATCCGGCCGCCTGTCGCACCGGGATACCCCTCCGGCCCCGGTGCGCCAGGCCCCGACTCCGCAGATATCGGTTGTTCATCGATCTCGGTCCAGCTGGCTGAGCGCACCGCCGCACGGACGTACCGTCGAAATGTCCGGCCTCGGCACAGAGAGGGACCGATCATGCGACGACTCGAACGCGCTGGTCTGACCGCCGCCGCGATGGCGACCGCGGCGGGCGTGCTGATCATCGGCGCCTGTTCGCAGCAGGTTTCCGGCACCGCCCAGGTCAACCAGTCCGACCTGGCCGCCTACACCTCCGAGGTCACCGCCTCCTCGATCGCGGCCTCCGCTGCCCGCGCCGCGGCCGTCGAACGCGCCACCGGAGCGGCCTGCGACGCCTTCCTCGCCGCGAACGGCAACTCGATCCGCGACTTCAACGACTACATCGCGGTCAGCAACGACAAGGGCGCCAACGATCCGGCGGCGACCGGCAAGGCCGACATCGCCGTCGGCACGCTGCACACCGGCGCGGGCGCGGTCGACCAGCAGGTGAGCACCGACGTGCCGTCGAACATCGCCGACGTGCTGCGCGCCTACCGCGACGACAGCAATGCCCTCGCCGACACGCTGGCCCGCCGCGCCGATACCGACACGCTCAACACCACCATCGATAAGTTCAACGCCACCAAGGACACCGCCCTCGCCGCCTGCGCCGGGCACGGCACTCGTTAAGACGGATCGCCGCGCTCGAAGAACTTTTCCAGCAACGCGTTGAACGGTGCGCCGGTGTCGGGCACCAGGTGCCCCATCCCCGCGCACACCGCGCGTTCGGCACCGGTCTGTTCGGCGATGGCGTCACAGATGATCTCGTTCGACTCCATGTGCCCGCCGGAGATCACCAGGATCGGAAAACCCGCCGTCCGTAGCTGTTCCATGGGCGGTGCGGCCTCGTCCGGCGGGCGCGCACCTTGCAACCGCCGCATCCCGTCGATCAGCACCGACGGTATCGGTTCGCCGAGAGTGACTGGGGCCCCGACAATGTCGAAGAAGCGCGGCAACGCCACTTCCGGCGGCAGCTCGACGTCCTCGATCAGCGCACGGGTCGCGGCGGCCACCGCATCGACAACTGGGTTCCCGCGCGCGATGCCGAACAGCGGCGGCTCGACGATGGTGAGCGAACGAATGTGCTCCGGCCGCTGGGCGGCGGCGTACATCGACACGATCGCGCCATAGGACAGCCCGACAAGGTGGACCGGCCGGTCGAGCAGCTGATCCGCGATCAGCCGCGCGTCCGGCTCGAAATCCTGGCGTCCCACGGCCGGTGTGCCGCCGTGACCGGGCCGATCCGGCGCGAGCACGGTCCACCGGCTGGTCAGTGGGCGTTGCGCGCGCCAGGCCTCGCGGCCGCCGAGGATCCCGCCGTGCACGAGCACCACCGGCGGGCCCGCGCCCCAGCGGTGCACATGCAGCCGGACATCGGGATTCGTCGGATCCATCGTCGACCTCCTTCGGCTCGACCGTGTTCGGCTACCGCGGCTACTTACCGGTGGGCGGTCCGCACTTCTCCATGTTCACCTGGGTCATGTGCAGGCTCGCCTTGGCGATGTCCGGACCGATGGAGTCGATCGTGGCCTGTCCCTTGGCGATGGCCCGGTAGCCCGCGCTGATCGTGTCGATATCGCCGGTCACCTCGGCGGGCGCGATGGCCTTCACCTGGTCGAACTGATCGGCGGTCTTGGCGTAGTCGGCCGGGGTGATATCGGACTTCGAGGTCAGTGCCCGTGTGCTGCGGGACAAGTCGACCATCGACTGGCAGTAGTCCGTCGGCTTGGCCGGGGATTGCGCGGCGGGTGCCGCGGAACTGCTGGCGCCGGAGGCGGGAGCACTGCTGCTCTTGTCATCGGAGCAGGCCGTGCCTCCGGCCGCGACGAGGGTGATGAGCGCGAACGCGCAGAGTGTTCGGCGATTCATGGACGGTTCCTCCGAGTCGTGATGGCTTGTGCTGCTGTCGATACTTCGGGGTGGACGTCTCACCGACCTTTCACGCGCGTCTCAGGGCAGGTGGATCACCTGTCGAGCACGCGGCGCAGCACCTGGCCGATCACATCCGCTGGATCAGCACCGCTCGTCGGTGCCCGCCAGACAATAACCTGGTCGGGGCGGACGAGCACGGCACCGTCGGCATCGATGCCCACCCGTTCCGGCCATTCGTTCGCTTCGATCACCGTGGCCACCAATGGGATTCCCAGCCGGGCCGCCGCTTCGCCGGCCGCGCGCACCCAGGCCGCGCCGTCGGGGCCGGCCAGCAGGGCGAACTCCGTTCGGACGAGATCGAGGGTCGAGCGTGTCTCGTCGAGCCAGAGATGGGGTAGCCGGGATCCCGGGGTGCCGTCCAGGACGCGTTCGACGTCCTCGGTGTCCGGCAATCGCGGGTCGGGGTCGATCACCGCGGTGGAGTCGTAGCGGTAGCCGAGCTGCACCACCGGCGCGGCCGCCATCCCTACCGCCGCCCGCGCGGCTCCTGCGGCGGGGCTCATATCCCAGTGCAGGCGTGGGTTGGCCACTCGCAGCAACGCCTGCGCCAAGGTGAAGGAGGCGACCGATCGGCGTTCCGTCTCATACGTTTCCAGCAGCGCGGGTCCGGCCTGTCCGTGCAGCACCGCCGCCAGCTTCCAGGCCAGGTTGTGCGCGTCGGCGGCACCGGTGTTCAGGCCGAACGCGCCTTGCGGTGGTACCGAGTGCGCCGCGTCGCCGACCAGGAACACCCGGCCCCGCTGGAACTTGTCGGCGAGCAAACCTCTTATGCGCCAAGGTAACCGGCTGCGGACCTCGACCTCCAGCGCTGGATCACCGACTGCGGTACGGATCAGGTCGGCGCACCGCTCTTCGGTGAAGTCCTCGACGGTCTCTCCGTTGTCAGGGTGGTAATCCGTATGGAAGATCCACTCTTTCGCGCCATCGACAGTCGCCAACATGCCCTGCACGTCCGGACCGGTGATATCGCAGTTGGCGAAATGCCGACCGTGGGTGTACGGCCGCAGGTCCGCGCGGAAGAGCATGCTCACCTTCGGATTGCCGAACGATCCTGGACCGGTCGTCTCGATGCCGAGTGCGTCGCGCACGCCGCTGCGTACGCCGTCGGCGGCGATCAGGTAGTCCGCGCGGACCGTGGTTCCGTCGTCGAGGTGCGCGGTGACTCCCGCCGCGTCCTGCTCGAAGGACGTCAGGCGCGTCGAATATCGAAGGGTGACACCACGTTCCGCCGCCGCGGGCGCGAGCACCTGGTCCAGGCGATCCTGGGCGCAGATGCCGCGGATCATGGCCGGGCTGACCCGGCCGGAGCCCCAGCCGGTCCGGATGGGCGGTGCGTCCGGTACGGCGGACAGGTCCACCGCGGCGAGCGTCGGGCCGGCGATCTTGCCGAGGCTGCCCGCCGACATGTCGACAGCCACCGCGTCGACCTCCTGCGCTAGTCCCACCTGGCGCAGGAATTCCATGGTGCGCGGGCCGAGTCCGGTCGCCCTCGGATGGATGGACGGGCCCGCCGCGCCCTCGACCAGCAGGGCCGATACTCCGTGATATGCCAGGAAGACGGCGGCGAACAGGCCGACCGATCCGCCGCCGACGATCAGCACGGGAACTCTCGTCTCGGACATGCATTCTCCTTATGGCTACAACGTACTCACAACGGATACACCGTATCCATAGTGCTAGGATGAGCGCAAGAGGGAAGGACACGATGACGAATACCGCCAAGACGCTGGTGTGGACCAAGGAGCAGCGCGCACCGAGCCGTCGGGCGCCGAGCATCGAGCGGATCGTGCGCACCGCCGTCGACCTGGCCGACAGCGAGGGGCTCGACGCGGTCACCATGCGCCGCGTCGCCACCGAACTCGAATCCGGCACCGCCTCGCTGTACCGCTATGTCGAGAGCCGGGATGACCTGCTGGACTTGATGATCGACGCGGTGCACGGCGAAACGACACCGCCCGCCCTCGCCGGTGACTGGCGCGCCGATCTCGCCGCCGTCGCCACACACACTCGTGCGACGCTGATCCGGCATCCCTGGCTCGGTTCGGAACTCACCGGCCGTCCCGCACTCGGCGCGAATTCGCTACGGCTGCACGACCTCGCGCTCACCGCCGCAGGCGCCCGCACCCGCGACATCAACCTCGCGGCCGCCATGGTCGACACCGTGCACGCCTATGTCTTCGGTGCCGTCGCCCAGCAGCTGGCCGACGAAAAGGCCCAGCGCCGAACGGGTCTCACCGAGACCGAATGGCAGCAGACCGTCGCGCCCTACATCCGCGACGTGCTGGCGAGCGGCGACTATCCCGAATTCGGCCGGCGGGTACGCGACGCCGACGATCCGGACGCCGACCAGCGTTTCGCGTTCGGCCTCGACTGTGTACTCGACGGAATCGCCACGCGTACAGCGGGAATCGACTAGGTCACTCGCCGGGCCGTTCGATGACCTGCCAGGCGGGCGCCTCCGACGAGGCCGGAATGGTCCGCGCGCGCTTGCGCACCTGCTCGAGCACCACCAGTGCCGCGCCCGCGAGCAGGGTCAGCACGGCGAAGATCGTCACCGCGACGGCGGCGGCGCCGAACCCCCACATCGCCACCACCGCGGCGGCGACGGCGATCACCACGCCGATGAACAACAAGCCGAATCCGGCCCAGTTCCTGGTGTCCGCCAACGTCTCGCCCGGCTGCGGCTCCGTGATACGGGTGATGTCCTCAGCGTCATCGAGCGGCGGAATCTCGTATGGCCCATCCACTGTCATTCTGCTTACCTCGCGCCGCGATACCGGCTGGTCGGCCGGTACCTGATGCGACAAGTATGCCCCCATTGCCTCCTCCGAAACCAGATCAGACACTCGTTGTCCGGCAGGGAGTTTCGGCTGCGGCAGCGGATCAGTTGTAAGACTTGCCGACGCCCTCGAGCAAGCGCTCCAACGTGTCGAACGTGGGGGTGGTGATCACATCCATGAGATCGGCGGCGACCGGAATGTGGTGGTCGGCGGTCACTGTGGCGAACTGGGTGGCGTCGCCGGTGCGGAAGCCGTGCTCGGCGGCGAGGCGCTGCAGATCCGGGTCGGTGGACAGCAGGCGGCCGATCCGGTCGCCCGCCTCGCCGAGCGGCACCAGCGTATGCCGGGACATGATGGTCGGCGACGGGTACAGCAGCGTCATGTCCGGCTTGATCTGGCCGCGCACAGTGGCGTCCACGAACTGCGACTCGTAGATCCATACCAGCGGCGTCGGGCCCATGCCGGAGGCCAGGTAGGCGTCGAACGGGCCCTCGCTGCTGTTCTGGGTGTAGCCCTGGCCGACGAAAAGCCTTGACACCGTCGGGATTACGTCCTGTTCGGCGGACGTGCCCTGCACGATCGTGTTGTTGTTCGCGACATAGCCCGCGATGGCCAGATACATCGCCGCGGAGTTGGAGCTGCGCGGGTCGGTCGTGGAGATCAGCACGTTCTTGCGGACCGAGTACGCGGTGTTGTCACCGAGCTGGTCCCATCGCGTGTTGTTGCCGACCATCCGCAGGTAGGGGGCCATGTCGAAGGTCGGCACCGGACCCTGATGCACCACGCCCGACTTGGCGAGCAGGTCGGCGATCGGCTTGAACGTGGCGATCGCCATCGGCGAGGAGAACGGTATGTACTTGGCACTCACGTTGCGCTGCCGCTGAATTCGCTCCGCCGCCTGCTCACTGGACGGGAACGCGAACGCGTACTTCCCGAGATCGACCGACGTCGCGATCTCCCGTGACCCCGCCGCGTCCACCTCCACCTTCACCCCGTTGCGCGCCAGCACCTCGGCCACCTTCGGATCCTGAAAGAACGACATCTTCTCGGACCCGACCACGCCACGCACCAGGGTCAGCGACGACACTCCCGGCGCCGCCGCCTGCGGCGCGGAACTCGGCTGCCGCACGGCCAGCGCCAGCGTAACCACGGTCACCACCACCAAGGCCGCGACCACCGCGGCAACCGCCGCCGGCGCGAAACGCTTGTTCGCCGACCATGTTTCACGAATCGCGGCAGGCAACCCACCATCCACCGACTCGGCTTTGTGCTTAGCCCTACGCGTCCGCGCGGTATCCGGCCCGACGACAGCGTCGCCTACTTCCCCCACCGCCTCCAACTGCCGACGAACGTAGCGCTCCACCAGAATCGGAATGAACGTCCGCACCGGATGCCCAGCGAACCGCCGCCGCGCCGCCCCCACCACCCCTTCGATGTACTCCGGAGAGTAAGTGCCGCCAAAGTTTTCGACCAACCGCTCCGTCACCTGACGAACCGCCTGTTCCTCCCGAACAGTGTCGGCAACCACCACATTCTCCTCGGCATCGAGCGGCCAGAACATCCCCACGACAGCACCCAACCCCCATCGCGCCGGCCAACCCTAGCCCCACTCCCACCCGCCCAACCCCGCCCATCCGCAGAATTCAATACGAAATCCCCATTCCGAAACCCCCCGTTGCGCCCCCGTTTGCCCCACCGAAATGCCCGGTGCAGGCGGCCTGATCGGGTGGCGGCGGGTTGGGGTGGCGCGGGGGTTGGGGGGAGGCGCTATCGTCGGCTGGAGTCGCTGACTAAGGAGATGGTTATGCCTCGCACTGCTGTTGTTACCGGTGCTTCGTCCGGGATCGGGAAGGCGACGGCCGCGGCGTTGGTGGCGCGGGGGTATCGGGTGATCGGGACGAGCCGGAAGCCGGAGGGGGTTGGGGACGAGGCTCGGGTGGCGGGGGTCGAGTATCGGGCGCTCGATTTGACCGAGGCCGCGTCGATCGAGGCGTTTGTTGCTGGACTCGGGGAGGTTGATGTGCTGGTCAACAATGCTGGGGAGAGTCAGGCGGGGCCGTTGGCGGAGTTGCCGATGGATGCGGTGGAGCGGTTGTTCCGGCTGAATGTGCTCGGGCCGGTAGCGCTGACGCAGGCCGTGTTGCCCGGTATGCGGGAGCGCGGGTATGGGCGGGTGGTGATGGTGGGGTCGATGATCGCCAGCTTCCCGATGCCGTATCGGTCGTCGTACGGGGCGACCAAAGCGGCGCTGAAGGGTTTCGCAGTGGCGGCGCGGTTCGAGGAGTCGCCGTTCGGGGTGTGGATCAGCACGGTCGAGCCGGGGCAGATCAATACGGGGTTGCGGGAACGCCGGACGAAGTACCTGGCCGAGGGTTCACCACACACCGCCGACTTCACCGTATTCATCGCGAAATTGGATGAGGCACAAGGGAAAGGCATCACCGCCGAACGGGTCGCCGACACGATTGTCAAGGCCATCGAGGCCGACCGCCCACAGCCCCTCTACGCCGTCGGCAGCAATGCCCCCGTCATGTTCGCGGTCCGCAGACTGCTGCCGCGCACCGTGATGGAACGCCTCATCGCGCGCGTGCACGGACTGTCGCGGTAGTGTCCGGCGCGTGAGCGACCTCCCCACCGCGGCCGACGAAGCCCGCTTCTGGACCATCATCGAATCGGCCTGGGAGTTGGTCGGCGACGAGTCCGCTGCCCTTCGAAAAGGCTTGATACACCGGGAAAACGATGATGCCGCAGATACCTTGGACAAGGATCTGGCCACCTTTCTCGATCATCTGCAAGCGCTGAGCGAACCGCTGTCGAGCGACGACTTGACCGCCCTGGACCGTGTCCTGGAGCGAAAACTGTATGACCTCGACCGCGCCGACATCCACGAGATCACCGACGGCTCGGACGACGGTTTCCTCTACTGCCGCGGTTTCATCGTCGCCATGGGGCAGGACTTCTACAACGCCGTAATCGCCGATCCCGCAGTGTCCGTGGTCGACGCGGAGTGCGGGAAGTTGTGCTATTTCTTCGCCCACCTGCACAGCGACCGCGTGGGCAGCTTCCCGAAGACCAACTCCGGCATCTCCCGCGAGTCCTTCTCGAACCCGGCAGGCTGGAACTGACTGCCCTCCCCCGGAGGCCGCGACAGAGCCGAGTCAGCTTGGCGGCGACTGTTGTTGGAACCAGGTGAGGATCTGCGGCATGGCGGCGCGGGCCGAGTTCGTATGGTCTAACCCGCCGAGGTTCTGCAGGGTGGCGTTCTCGCTGTGCAGGGCTTGCAGGCAGTGTTCGGCGTTGGCGTAGGGGACGTTGCGGTCGGCGGTCGCACCGTAGAGGCGGACGGGGACCCGCGGGGTCCAGTCGCAGGTGCCGTCGCTGTCGGTGATTGCTTTCAGCACAGCACCGGTCGGGTTCTTCGCCAACTCGACGAACTTCGGCGTCAACAGCAGGTCCGGCGTGATGGGCAGCATGGTGGCGATGGTGAGCTCGTTGCGCGTGCCGTCGAAGAGCCCTTCGATCTTTCCGGCGTACGGCTCCTGGAAGGCTTCGGCGGGACTGTCATACAGGTGATAGATCTGGTTCATCGCGGTGAGCCAGTAGGCGAAGTAGAACACCGCGGGCCCTGGGGCGACTCGTCCGTCGAGCCCGGCGGGGGTTTCGACGTCGCGGAGGGCGTAGGGACCGCTGACCGGGGCCAAGGCGGCGAGTCCGAAACCGGGCACCTCGTCTGCCTGTAGCGCCTTGCCGAATGCCATTGCGGCATGGCCGCCTTGGGAGAAGCCGGACACCAGGATGTCCCGCTCTAGTTCGCGATGCTGTTGTGCGGCAACGTTTTTAGCCGCGAACAGTAGGTCGGCCGAGGCACTCACTTCCGTCGGCGCGTGGGTGTAGGGATGGTTTCCCGTCCCGTCGCCGAGGCCGAGATAGTCCGGGGCGATCGCCGCATAGCCCGCTGCCGCGAACATGATGGTGCGCGCCTGGTCGGGACGGCTCTGATTGTTGACCGACGGCGCATCGCTTTTCAGCACCAGCGTGCCGTGCTCGAAGCTGACCGTGCGCAACCGAGGGGAATCCGTGCGCGGGAGCACGACCAGCCCGCTCGCGGTGGTCGGTTCACCTGCCGCGGTGATGGTGCGATAGTCGACGCGATACGCGTCCACCCCGTTGTGCACCGGAGTATCGAAGTTCCCCTTGGCGAGGTAGGCAGCGGTCTCCTCGGTCGACAACTGCGCGACCGGTGTCGTGGACACCACGGTTCCCCGTTCTCCCTGCCCGGGAGCGGTGGTGTCGGCACCGTGCTTCAGCTCGGTCGCGCAAGCTCCGCAGAGCAGAACGAGCGCACCTACCAGGGCGAAACGTCGCGTTCTGAACATGCAGGCTCCTCTGCTGGCCCGGACGGCGACCCGCCGTAGTGGGTCCTCCCACTATGCCTATCCGGCCAGCCGGTCCGCTTCGTCGAGGTGGTCACGCAGTCCGAGCAGCTCCCAGCGCTGCAAAGACAACGGCACATTCCCCTCGCGCCAGAGCCGGTCGTGGAATTCCTTCAGATCGAACTCGTCGCCGAGTTCGCGGACCGCCGTACTGAGCAGATCCTGAATCTGCAGTTTGCCGATCTGATAACTCAACGCCTGGCCGGGGTTCCCCGCGAAGAACACCGCTTCCTCCCACGCCGTCGCACGATCCAACGGCACCGCGACCGCCAGCCGATCCGTCGCTTCATCGATGGAGAGTTCGCCGAGCGCGAGCGCGATATCCACGTCGACGCGTAAAGCCCGCAGCCGCATGGCATTTGCCACGAAGATCGCGCTGGCCGGTGCGTCGTCGAACAGCCCGGCGTGCAGCATCAGCTCTTCGTAGTTGAACGCGATGCCCTCGTTGGGCGTCGAGTCGTAGAACCACCGCCGAGCGGGATTCGCGTGGTGCCAACCGATCGCGACCTGCTGGGCATGTACCCCCTCGTGCACGATCGCGGTGCGCGAATCGAACGCGGCGGCCTGATCGAAGTACGGCAGATCCGGCCGCGGCGTCGGGACATACCGAGTGGCATCCTCGTCCATCCGAGCGGGCCCGGTCAGATCATCGGTAACCCCGAGCCAGGTCAACGGCTCGAGATAGGGCGGTCGCGGCGCGAATCGGTAGTGCCGCAAGCTCTCCGGTTGACTCAGCAGTCCCCGCTCATCAGCGAAATCGCGCACCGCACGCTCGTCAACGGCTTGACGCGCGGCATGCTCAGCGGCGTCGGCGGGCAGTTCAGGTTCGGGCGCGTCCCGATGCCGGGTACGCAGCAGCGCCTCGAGGGCGACGGCCCGATGCCACTCTTGGCGGCCCATCTCGCGCAGCCGCTGCGCCGAATAAGGCAGCAGCGCAACGCGATGCAGAAAGTACGCCAGCGATTCCGGTCCGACCGGTTCGACCTCACCCAGCGACGGCAGCTGCTCGGTCAGCCAATCCCGGTACGCCGCAACAGCATCGGCGGCCACCCTGGCGGCCGAGGGCAACTCGGCGGCATACGCATCGGGTAGGAACGGAACAAGCTCCGCCATCGCGGCCTCGAGCGAACCCTCGGCCTCGTTCAGCAATCGCAGCGTGCTGCGCGTGAACGACGCACCGGCCCGCTCCGCGAGATTCTCCCTGGCCTGCTCGAGCACGAGCGGAACGTGCCGCAGCAGCGCGCTGACCTGCGCCGCCCGCGCTGCGTCGAACGGCGACGAGACGAGCAACTCCACATAGATCGGGCCGAGGCTCTGCTGTACGTAGAAGCCGGGATTGCGCTCCCAGTCCCGGATCAGCTCCAGCTCCCAGTGCACTCTGGCGAGCGCCGAACCGAGCAGCCTGCCGTCGACCTGCACCGCGACCGGCTCGTCGGACAGGTCGAGCTCGCGGTGTCTACGGGTCAGCTCGGCCAGCACCTCTTGGCGACCGGCGATCGCCTTCGAGGACCAATCGGGCAGCCACCCCGCCGGCCGTTCCACCCGTGGCAGATCGTCGTGCGAGTCGGGCAGTGTCGCCAGCCGCCAGTTCCAGAACTCTTCGGCAAGCTTCGCTAGACCCATGTCCGCACAATACAATTGGCACCCGCAACCGGCCAGCCATTAGATACAGGGTGGCGGGTGCCGCTACCTACAGCCCGGCGTGCGAGAACAGCCCGGGCGAGCCGATGCCCTGCTGCGCCGGTGACGCGGGCACGATGCGTTCGAACAGCGCCAGATAGTCGTCGATCATCCGATCCGCACTGAAGCGCTCGCACACGTCGTCGCGGGCGATCTGCCGATCGAGCTGATCGACCTTGCCGAGCGCGGCCGCCGCGCCGGCCACATCGGTGACGAGGAATCCGGTGACACCGTCGCGAATGATCTCCGGCATCGACCCCAACGGGGTTGCGATGACCGGCGTTCCGGTCGCGAGAGCCTCCACGACCGCGAGGCCGAACGGCTCAGCGAATCCGATCAGGTGCAGCAAAGCGCGTGCGCCACCGAGCAGTTCGTCCCGGCGCGCCGGTCCGACCGGCCCGACGTAGGTCACTGCGGGGTCGCTGAGGTGCGGCTCGACCGCCGTGCGGAAGTACTCCTCGTCCTGAACCACGCCCGCGATGATCAACGGCAGCCCGGTGAGCCGCGCCACCTCGATTGCCAGGTGCGTCCCCTTGTCGGGGTGAATTCGACCGAGAAAGAGCAGATATTCGCCGTGCTCGGGCCGAAATGTGAACTGCGCGGTATCGATACCGTGATGGATTGTCGCGGCATAGCGGAGCGCGGGGTGCCGGTCGGCATCGCTGATCGCCACATAGTGCGCGATATCGTCGAAGGCCTTATATACCGGCACAATTTTCGGCGAGGAAAAGCCGTGGATCGTGGTGACCATCGGGGTCGACACCAGGCGGCTGTAGGTCAGCGGCATGAAGTCGAAATGGTTGGCCAGCACGTCGAACTCGCCCGCATGCTCGAACGCGGTCGAATTATGCAGCGCCTCAGCGACTTTGGCATCAGCGTCGGCCGTCTCCTCGTACCCCGACGCCACGGGCGCGACCAGCCGCGCCGACGTCTCGGAGTCCCCGGTGGCGAACAGCGTGACGTCGTGGCCCCGCGCCACGAATCCCTCGGCCAGGGTCGACGCGATGTGCTCCCACGGTCCATAGTTTTTCGGTGGCGTGCGATGAGCTACCGACGCGATTACGCCGATTTTCATAAATTCCTCGATTACTGGCGAATTAACCGCCGAGAGCCGCCTGCGAACGGGCGGACTTGATGCACCGACCTTATCACATCGACCCCGCGTGACCTGGGTGTTACTATCGAGGCCTAGTGGTCGATCCGCCCGTGTCGTGCTCCGGAACGGATTCTCAAGCGCTTCAGCGCGACACGATTCAGCCAATTGAGTGGCTGCAGACAGCGGCACCGTCGGCGCTGGCTCGAATCAGAAAGGCTGACGTTGTGTCAGTTCGGTCTTACGGCGTTCTGAGCACTTATCCACCGACCCAGTGCGGGTTGGCCACCTTCACCGACTCGCTGGTCGGCGCGCTGACCACCCCTACCGAAACCGGTTTTGCGACGGTCGATTTCGGTCAGGTTCCGGCTGTGGGGGGTGCGGTCGGCATCGTCGCCGTGGTCGACAGCCCCGAGCAGGCACCGCTGCCGTTGGTGACGCACCAGTGGGAGCGCAGCGCCCGGCGTGGCGCCGCCACCGCGGCCGCCGCCCTCAATCGCTTCGATGTCGCGATCATCCAGCACGAATACGGTATCTATAGCGGGCGCGACGGCGTCGACGTCCTCGAAGTCGTTCGCGCACTGCGCGTTCCGGCGATCGCGGTACTGCACACCGTACTGGTCACCCCGACCACGCAGCAGCGGATGATCCTCGAGGAACTGGCCCGCCACTGCGCCGCGCTCGTCACCATGACCGAGACGGCCCGCCAGCGGCTGATCGAGCACTACGCGGTCGACCAGTCCAAGGTCAGGGTGATTCCACACGGTGCGACCGAGCACCTCCCCGGACCGCACAGCCTCCGGCATCAGCCGATCTCGCGGACGCCGGTCATCCTGACCTGGGGCCTGCTCGGCGAGGGCAAGGGCATCGAGTGGGGCATCGACGCGATGGCCCACCTCGCCGATCTGCGCCCGGCCGCGCACTACCGGGTGGTCGGGCAGACCCATCCCCGGGTGCTGGCCAGGCACGGCGAGTCCTACCGCACCAGCCTCGTCGACCGAGCCGCGCGGCGCGGCGTCACCAACGCCGTGCATTTCGACGCCCGCTACCTGTCCAGCGACGAGCTGCACCGGCTGATCCAGCAGGCCGACGTCGTGCTGCTCCCCTACGACTCGCGCGAGCAGGTAACCTCCGGAGTTCTGATAGAAGCCGTCGCAGCGGGTAAACCAGTGGTATCGACGGCTTTTCCGCACGCGCGGGAACTGCTGTCGAGCGGCGCCGGTCTCCTTGTCGATCGCGAATCACCGACCGCCATCGCGTCCGCGCTGCGCAAGGTGTTCACCGAGCCCGGCCTGGCGGCCCGGATGAGCGCAGAAGCGAAACGCATTGCGCCAGACCTACTCTGGCCCGCAGTGAGCAGGAAATACCATGCGCTTGCCGCAGAGACGCTGCAAGCCGATGCGAAGTTGGCGACAGCATGAGCGAAACTATCACCATCTCTTATGCCCACCTGGTGCGACTGAGTGACGAGGTCGGGATCTTCGAGCACGCCAAGTTCACCGCGCCGCGCCTCGAGAACGGTTACTGCGTAGACGATGTCGCGCGGGCCCTCGTGGTCGTACTCCGCGAGCCGGAGCCCACCGAGGAGCTGGACGCGCTGGTACAGGTCTACGCGCGCTTCATCTTCGACGCACTCACCGAGGACGGTCGCAGTCACAATCGCCGCGGCACCGACCGGAACTGGCAGGACGAACCGAGCCTCGAGGACCACTGGGGTCGCGCGATCTGGGCACTCGGCACCGTCGCCGCCCACAGGCCGGAGCTGGCCGAAAAGGCTTTGGCGCACTTCACCATCGCCGCGAAGCAGCGCTCCCAGTTCCCGCGCGCGATGGCCTTCGCCGCACTCGGCGCGGCCGAGGTGCTGCGCGCCGATCCCGGAAACCTCATAGCGCCAAAGCTGTTGGCAGATGCCGCCAAGCTGATCGGCCCGCCGACCCGCCGCCTCGACTGGCGCTGGCCCGAGCCACGGCTGCATTACGCCAATGCCGTGCTGGCCGAAGCACTCCTGGTGGCCGGTGCCGCACCGGGGCAAGGCCGCACACACGCCGACGGATTGGCGATGCTGCGCTGGTTATTGGAGACCGAGACCGCGGGCGACCACCTGTCGGTCACGCCGGTCGACGGCTGGGCGACCGGCGAGAAGCGTCCCGGTTTCGACCAGCAGCCGATCGAGGTCGCCACACTGGCCGATGCCTGCGCTCGCGCCTTCGACGACACCAAGGACCATCATTGGCAGGAGGCGGTCATGTTGTGCGAGGCCTGGTTCCGTGGCGAGAATGATGTCTCGACCCCGCTCATCGACCTGGCCAGCGGCGGCTGCTGCGACGGGCTGGAGCCCACCGGGCGAAACGAGAACCAGGGCGCCGAGTCGACCCTCGCGCTGATCTCCACGATGCAGCAGGCCCGTCGCCTGCAGCAGGCGGCCGCGTGACCAACACCTCGGCGGTGACGACAACTGACCTGGCCCGCCGGGGCGGCCAGGCCCTGTTCCCGGACGGGAGCCGGGTGCTGGCCAGGCTGTTCCAACCCGGCCAGGAGCTACTCGGACACGGCATTTCGCGCGCGGAGGCCATCATCGCGCGGGTGCTGCGACTGTCGGACGCGGAGGTGTCGAGCACCCTGGCGTCCGCGCTGCGCCAGTTCGGCAATCGACACCGCGACCTCTCCGCGATATTCGCCGCGCACAGCGCGGTGGTCGAGCATCTGCTGCCCACGGTGCTCACCGCGGATCGACGACAGCTCATCGGCGCCTGCTTCACCCAGGAGTACGCCGTCGAGGCGGCGGCGCTGTTCAATCCGTCGATGGTCGCGCACCCGGACCAGACCGGCCTCGCCCCAGGCGAATTGCGCTTCGTCATGAGCGTGCGCGCCCTCGGCGAGGGACATATCTCGAGCATCGAGTTCCGCACCGGCGTCCTCGCGGGCGGCGATTCGATCCGGCTGAACACGCCGACCCCGTTCCTGGAGTCCGGCCGGATCACCCTGTCGACGGCCGGAAACTACACGGTGACCTTTCCCGCGGACCGCCCGATGTCCGAGCGGATTCTCTTCCCGGCCAGCGCCGACGAGACGCACGGCATCGAGGACGCGCGCTTCACCCGTTTCACCGAAAGCGACGGGAAAGTAACGTATTTCGCCACCTACACCGCGTTCGACGGCGGCCGGGTCGCGCCGAGGTTGTTGCACACCAACGATTTCGTCACCTTCGACAGCACCCGGCTCGACGGCGGCGGCGCCACCGACAAGGGGATGGCGCTGTTCCCGCGGCGGGTCGACGGCCACTATCTGATGCTCTCGCGCTGGGATCGGGAAAACATCAGCGTGGTCAGCTCGCCGGACGCGCGGGCCTGGAGCGACCCGGTCACCATCTACCGGCCGACGCAGCCCTGGGAACTGATCCAGCTCGGCAACTGCGGTCCGCCGATCGAAACACCTGGTGGCTGGCTCGTTTTGACGCACGGCGTCGGGCCGGTGCGCACCTACGGGATCGGCGCGATCCTGCTCGACCTGAACGACCCGACCCGGGTCATCGGCGCGCTGCGCCAGCCCTTGCTGGCGCCGACCGAGACCGAACGCGACGGCTACGTGCCCAACGTCGTGTATTCCTGCGGCGCACTGGTCCACCAGGACACCCTCGTGCTGCCCTACGGCTGCAGCGACTCGGCCATCAGATTCGCGTTCGTGGATATGCCCGCACTCCTGCAGCGACTGACGGCCGCGGGCCCGCCGATGGTTTCGTAGCGCTGTACGGTTTTCATCCGAGGACCGTTCGCCGAGGTCCCGCGGTAACCGAATTCGCCGCCACGCACGAAACGATGAAGGAATTTCCATGAATACAAGGTGGCGGCGGCTGACCGCGGCGGGTGCGGCGGCGGGCATACTGACCGGAATTTGCGCGCCGGGGGCACAGGCCCAACCTGGCGATACCCAATCGGCCACGGCGGCAAACGGTATCGCGGGCCCGCCGGGCGTGGGCAAGGACCCGGACGGCAGCGTCCCACCTGAGGGATCCGACGACTGGACCTGCCAACCCGCCGCCGCACACCCGCGCCCCGTCGTGCTCGTGCACGGCACCTGGGGCAACCAGAACGACTGGAACGTGCTCGCCCCGCAGCTGAAAACCGAAGGCTACTGTGTCTTCTCGCTGAACTACGGCCGCGACACCGCGAGTGTGCTCGGCGCGCTACCCGGAATGTACGGCGTCGGGGACATCCGCAGGTCCGCCGAGGAGCTCGCCGCCTTCGTCGACCGGGTCCGCGCCGCAACGCATTCGGCGAAGGTCGACCTCGTCGGTCATTCCCAAGGCGCGCTGATGTCGCGCCACTACCTGCGCTTCGCAGGCGGCGCCGACAAGGTCGACCACCTGATCTCCCTCGCGGGCACCAACCACGGCTCCACCATGCGCGGCGTGGCAGGCCGGATCCCGTCCGGCAGCGCCGATTCGGCTTTCTCCGCCGGACTGACAGAAATCGCCGGAACCGCGGCGACCCAGCAGCTCGTGGGCAGCGACTACCTCCGCGACATCAACGCCGCGGGCGATACCGACCCCGGCATCACCTACACCGTGATAGCCAGTACCCACGACGACGCCTCCACCCCACCGGAGGCCACCTTCCTGCAGACGGGCCCCGGCGCGACCGTCGACAACGTGTGGGTCCAAGACTTCTGCGCCACAGACACTTTCGAGCACGCCGTCCTCCCGCAGTCCCCCACCGTCGCCTACATCATCAAGAAGGCACTCGACCCCGACTACACCGGCACCGCCTGCCCCTGACACAGATCCGGGCGGCAAGGCCGATAGCCCTACCGCCCGGATCTGTTGTCGTCAGCTGTGGTCGGTGACGAGCTGAGGATCTGGCTTCGCGTCCTTGGCCTGCTCCGTCTCTTCCATCACCGCTTCGCCACGGGCGACCATGCCCGCCTCGTCGGAGAGCTTCAGCTGCGGGATGAACAGCGCGAGCACGAAGACGATGATCGCGCCGGGGATCAGGTACCAGAAGCCCGGCACCAGCGCGTTCACGTACGCGCCGACGATCGCGTCGTGCAGGCCCTCCGGCAGGTGCTTGACCACCGACGGCACCAGCGCGCTCGGATCGAGCTTCGCCGCCATCACCTCCGGACCGTGCGACATGAACGCGTCGGTGAGCCCCTCGGTCAATCGGTTGGTGAAGATCGAGCCGAAGATCGCGACACCGATCGCGCCACCCATCTCCCGGAAGTAGTTGTTGGCACTGGTCGCGGTCCCGATCTGGTTGGGCGCCACGGCATTCTGCACGACGAGCACGATGATCTGCATGATCAGGCCGAGGCCTGCGCCGACCACGAACAGCATCGCCGAGACGACCCACATCGAGGTGTTCGCGTCCAGCCGGGTCAGCCACAGCATGGCGCCCAGCATGGTCAGCGCGCCGATCGGCGGATACACCCGGTAGCGACCGGTCTTGGTGATCGCGGTCATCGACCCGATCAGGGTGATCATCATGCCGACCATCATCGGGATCAGTAGCAGACCGGAGACCGAAGCGGAAGCGCCGGTGGCCATTTGCAGATAGGTCGGGATGAAGCCGATCGCGGCGAACATCACCAGGCCGACGAGCAGGCCGATCGCCGAGGTCAGCACGAAGGTGCGGTTGCGGAACAACCACAGCGGCAGCATCGGCTCCTCGGCCCGCGCCTCCACCATCACAAAGGCGGCCACCACGACCACCAGCGCGGCGATCATCGCGACGATCGTCGTCGAGCCCCAGGCGTACTGCTTACCGCCCCAGTCGGTGATCAGGATCAACAGCGTTGTCGCGGAAGACATCAGCAGCACACCGAGGTAGTCCGGCTTGGTCTTGGGTCGATGGCTCGGCACGCTCAGGTAGCGGAACGCGATGAACAGCGCGGCGATACCGATCGGCACGTTGATCCAGAAGCACCAGCGCCAGCCGAGCGTGTCGGCGAAGAAGCCGCCGAGCAGCGGTCCGGCCACCGAGGTGATGCCGAAGACGGCACCCATCGGCGCCATGTACTTGCCGCGGTCCTTCGCGGGCACCACATCGGCGATGATGGCCTGCGCCAGGATCATCAAGCCACCGCCGCCGACGCCCTGCAGGCCGCGGAAGACGATGAACTCCCAGAAACTGGTCGAGGCGGCCGCACCGACGGACGCCGCGGTGAAGGCGGTCACCGCGAACAGGAAAAGCCAACGCCTGCCGAACATGTCGCCGAATTTGCCGTAGATCGGCATCACGATGGTGGTGGCCAGCAGGTACGACGTCGCGGTCCACGCCATGTGTGAGACGCCGCCGAGTTCGCCGACGATGGTCGGCATCGCGGTGCCGACGATCATCTGGTCCAGGCTGGCCAGGAACATGCCCGCGATGAGCGCGGAGAAAATGAGCCAGATTCGCTTCTGGGTCAGGACAATTGGGGTAGGCGGCGAGTCAGCCGTCGTGGTCATCGTGTCTCCTGGTTTCGCTCGGCGGGCTGGGCGAACATCCGGGCGGCCATCGCACAGTGGTCGTGCACGGCCGCGGTGAGTGATCTGCTGGTGTCGGCGGTCGCGGACATCGCGGCCCGAGTCGCGATGTTGGTCATGATTCCCGCTGCGAGAGTGGCGAATTCGGGGGTAACCGGCTCGCCCGCGCGCGCGGACAGCAGCTCGCGCACGACGGCCTCCTGCTGCACGCCCGCGGCCATGAACCCGGCGAACACCCGCGGCTCTTCCTTGACGATCTGCATCACCAGCGAAATCGCCTCGCGCACTTCCTCTTCCGGCTCGAGCGCGGAGGCGAACAGCCAGGTGAGGTCGGACATGAGCACCCCGGTCGGCCCACCGGCAACGAACTCCGCCCGCGCCGCGGGCGTGCCGATCTCCTCGATCGGGCCGACGATCGCGTCGAGCTTGGTGTCGTAGTAGTTGAAGAACGTGCGCGGCGAGACCCCGACGACCTTCGCGATGTCGTCCACGGTCGTCGCGTCGAGCCCGTGCGCGACCACCAGCCGTCGAGCAGCCATGCACAGCTCGAGCCTGGTCTTGCGCTTCTTCTGTTCGCGCAGGCCGATCGGCGGCTCCGCGCGGGTGGGGGACGACATGGCAAAAATTTAACACAAACTGCAAAATTTCAGACAGTGCAATTTTCTGTGATCGTGCTCACCCGGCGACGCGCCAGCAGGACCGACACCGTGGGATCCGAACCCAGGCAGCCCGTCGACCTACTACTCACCTGCGTGACTCAGCTCACCAATGCCAGCGCATATCATCCAATAAGCAGCCTCTCAGGTTCGTCACCTACTGTTCATCTCAGTAGATGAGCCCGTTCAGATCACCTGAGCTCATCAGACCAGAGAGGCAATGAGGCCATGGCGCGACGTGTATTTTCCGTGCAATCAATCAGCACCGGCGGCTACCGCCGTTCGATCGCAGCGCTCGCGCTGCTGGTCGGCGGCGTCGTCGCGACGGTGCTCAGCTCCGGTATCGCGATCGCAGACCCCGGCACACGCTCGGACCACGCACCCGGCCGCGGCACCCGCGGCGACAGCACCGGCGCGCACCACATCGACCCCTCCGGCTATCACCACACCGATGCCAATCCACTGCGGCAGAACGAGCATCAGAACTCCTTGCGCGACTACCGAAGTCAGCAGAACCCAGCCGAAGCCACGGCGAACCGCGGCAACGGCGCTGCCTCGACCTGGACCGCTGTGCCGCGAGCCGATGGCGACGGCTGGGTTGTCTGCCGCCCCACTGCCAGCTGGTGCTGATCGGCCCTCGTTCTGAACTTGCTGCACCACTTCGCATTACGGCCCGATGGAGGTGATCCGTCGAAGATGGAAAGAGAGACGACGATGAGAACTGTCAACAGCCCCAAGACCACCCGGATGAAGGCGCTCACCCTGCTCTCGATCGCCGCGGTAGCCGGCGGCGTCACCTTCGGCGCCGGAACAGCCGCCGCCACTGATTCCCGGACAACGACAACAGGCACTGGCGCGCAATGCCTTTGGGCGGCCACCGCGCATCCGCAGGGCTCGACGGTCACCGCCGGTGGCCAGACCTTCCAGTGCACGACCGACCGCGGCGCGCCGTATTGGCGGCAGGGACCGGCGGCGAGCCGACCGAGCACCGTCCCCAATCCCGGCTCGTACACCAACCCGACGGGCCTGTTCAGCGCGGGCGCGCGGCAACCGGGAACCGAATACAACGACTACTGCGTCGGCGGCCAGCTCATCGAAGGCAACGAGGACGTCTATCAGGCGGTCGCGGACCGCAGCGGCAAGCTGTACTGGAAGGCCGCCGCGCCGATCTCCCAGTGGGCCTTCGATTCCGGCGCGGACCGCCCCGGTCCGTCCTCGCGGACCGCGAGCCTCTGCATCGACGGCAACCTGACCTGACCGCGGCTGTCACAGCATCCGTGCGGCCGCGTCGCCGATCGCCTCGTCGAGAATGGCCAGGCCGAGGGACAATTCGTCCTCGGTGGCGGTCAGCGGCGGGGCGATCCGGAAGACGCCGCCCATGCCGGGCAGCTGCACGATGTTCATGTGCAGGCCCAACTCCAGGCAGCGACGCGTGACCAGCGCACCGAGCTCGTCCGAGCCCTGCTTGGTCGCCCGGTCGACGACCAGCTCGAGTCCGGCGAGTAGTCCGCGACCACGGATATCCCCGACGACGGTGTGCCGCTCGGCGATTCGCTCAAGTCCACGCCGCAGGAACGCGCCGAGCTCGGCGGCCCGCTCGTCGAGGCGGTCGCGGACGAGCACGTCGAGCACGGTGTTGCCGACCGCGGCCACCAGCGGGTCGGCGACGTGGGTGGTGAAGAACAGGAAGCCGCGATCGTGCGCCTCCTGCTCGATCTCGGCGCTGGTGAGCACGGCGGCCAGGGGCAGTCCGGCGCCGAGCGTCTTGGACAGCGTGAGGATGTCCGGCACGATGCCGTCGCGTTCGAACGCGTACCAGGATCCGGTGCGGCACAGCCCGGTCTGCGCTTCGTCGAGGATCAACAGCATGCCGCGTTCGCGGCACTTCTCGTGTAGCGCGGCGAAGTAGCCGAGCGGCGGTTCGACGACGCCGCCGGAGCTGAGGATCGGCTCGACGATGCAGGCGGCCAGGCTGCCGACCGACTGGGCGTCGATCAAGTCGAAGGAGAAGTCGAGCTGGCGGCGCCAGTCGAGTTCGCCTGCGGCCGTGGTGAAGTCGGGCCGGTAGGAGTGCGGTGCCGGGATGGCGAAGTTGCCTGGCGCGGCTGGACCGTAGCCCTTGCGGCCCGCGCTGTAGGTCGCGCTCGCGGCGGCCTGGGTCATGCCGTGCCAGGAGCGGGCGAACGAGACGATCTCGTGTTTGCCGGTGACCAGCTTGGCCATCCGGATCGCCGCCTCGTTCGATTCGGCGCCGGTGGTAAGCAGCAGCGCCTTGTCCAGCGGATCGGGCAGGGTGCCCGCCAGCCTGCGGGCCAGGTCGACGACCGGGCGACTGAGCATGCCGCTGAACAGGTGGTCGAGTTCGCCGATCTGGCGGCGGACGGTCGTGACGATGTCCGGGTGCGAGTGCCCGAGGATCGCGCTCATCTGCCCGGAGGTGAAATCCAGTATCTCCCTGCCACTTTCGGTGTACAGGAAGCTGCCTGCGGCGCGGGTGATGATCTCGGGGGTGAAGGTGCCTGCGCCCGCATAGCGCACGAGGTGGCGGTCGGTGTCGGCCCAGAAGTCGTCGGTGGACTGCGGTGTGAAGGTGGGAGAAGCCATATCTCGACGGTAAGGGTGGCGCGAGCGACACGTCCATCTCACAATTCCGGCTGTGCTGTTCGGCTCAGCCGTACAACAATCAAGGGATGCTGAACCCTTGGCGGCTGCGTTTACTCAGCCAACTCGACTCCCTCGGCACCGTCCGCGCGGTCGCGCAGGCGGCCAACCTGAGCGCGTCCAGCGTGTCCCAGCAGCTCGCGGTGCTGGAGGCGGAGACGCGCACGCAGCTGCTGGAACGCACCGGCCGCCGGGTCCGGCTCACCCCTGCCGGGTTGATCCTGGCCCGGCGGGCCAGGGCGATCCTCGACCACATGGGCACCGTCGAGGCGGAGCTGCGCAGTCTCGGCGGCGAACCGGCCGGGCTGGTCCGGCTCGGCGCCTTTCAAAGCGCCATCCACTCGCTGTGCGTGCCCGCGGTGACGCGGCTGGCGGCCAGCCATCCGCACCTCGACATCACGCTGCACGAGCTGGAGCCGCACGAGAGCATGCGTGCGCTGCGCGTCGGCGACGCCGACATCATCGTCACCACAACCGATTTCGTCGAGCAGCCGCTCGGTCCGGACATCGACATCGTGCCGCTGGCCACCGATCCGATCGTGCTCGTGCTGCCACCCGACCGGGCGGCTCGCGGACCCGCGGATCTCGCCGCGTACGCCGACGAGCCGTGGGCTTTCGATACCCCGAAGTCCTACATGGCGAATCTGGCGACCCGACTCTGCCGCGAATCGGGCTTCGAGCCGCGGATAGTCTGCCGTTTCAGCAACTACATGATGGCGCTGCAACATGTCGAGGCCGGGCTGTCGATCACCCTGCTACCTGGCCTCGCCATCGATCCGCGCTACCGCGTCACGACCAGGGAACTCACCAGTCCGGTTACCCGCACTATTACCGCGGTTATCCGGCGCGGTGCACCGCCGCGCGCGGCCGTCAATGTGGTGCTCGATGCCCTGCGCAGACACGGTGAGCTACCCGGTACGAGCGGCCCGATCGAGGGCTGAAAACACTCGAACGAAAAGCGGATCGCTCGCCGACGAGCAGTAAATCGCCCGCGACACGGGCCGTAGCAGCCGGAATTTTCGCCGGAATGAATGGTGCATTTACACAGGTCAATGGCTATTTTCAATACCTATTGGATATTTAGTTACCGTTTCGTTATTACTTTTCAGTGTGTCGGAAATTTGTTCGAACCCGATTGTGTCGAAGGATGGGAAATCGGATCAGCTTGGACTGACAGATCACCGTGATGTTCTCGAATGTATTCGAAGACTTGGTGGTGAAAGCCAAGGCCTTCGAAATGACCATCGGAGGACTTGATCATGGCATCGAAGACCGACGACGACGTCCGAAGTACCCGCTCGCTGCGGCGGGTGTTCTGGTGGACACTTGCCGCAGGCGCAGCCGTCTCCGGCGCACTCCTCTTCTCCGCCGCAGAGGCCTCGGCCCAAACAGTGACCGTTCCCGGCATCGGCAGTTTCGAAGTTCCGAACGAAATCTCCCTTCCCCCAGGGATTCCCGGCCTCCAGGCCTCGGTACCACCGCAGGAGAGCGCGCCATCCGCTGCTCCCTCCCGGACCGAATTCTCCGCTCCCGGAATCATCTTCGCCCTCCCTGACATTCCGGGCTTCGAATACTCCGGTCTGGCAGGGCTTCCCGGCGTCAAGCCGCCGAACACGTTGCACCCGCAGGTCGCACCGATGAAGACGACCGGCGAGGTCGCCGTCGAAGCCGCCCGCGCCAAGATCGGCTCGAACTACGGAACCTCCGCAGGACCCGACGTTTTCGACTGCTCGGGCCTGGTCCAGTGGTCCTACCAGCAGGCCGGCGTCTCGGTCCCGCGCACCAGCTACGACCAACTCGCCGCAGGCACCCCGGTGTCCAAAGACGACCTGCGCCCCGGCGACCTGGTGTCCTTCTACGGCGGCGGCCACTCCGCGCTCTACGCGGGCGACGGCAAGGTAATCCACGCCTCCAGCTACGGCACCGGCGTCGTGGAGTCCCCGATGTCGTCGATGCCCTACGCGGGAGCCTGCCGATTCCAGAACTAGTACCGAATGCTGTTCGTCCGCAGCGCCTTTAGCGGCTTACGATCGTCAGCATGGCTACGGCGATCGAATACAACAGTCCTGGGCTGCTGACAAGCTTGCACGGCGTCGATCCGGCGGCGCTGGAACAGATTCCGACCGACATCATCGACATCTGTCGTCTTGCCCCAGGACTGGTCATTCAACCCCGCGATGCCGAGAACCTCGACTTACCGCCAGAACGGTTCTCGGAGAACCAGATTCGCCAGGTCGTCAAGCTTGTCAACGCGCTGCTGGCGCTGAGTCCAGCGCCCTTGACTGTCCCGCGAGAACCGGACCGCCGCGTGATCGGCACGTGTCGGCACTTCGCAGTGATCAGCTGCGCACTGCTGCGCCAGCGAGGGATCGCGGCCCGGGCCCGCTGCGGCTTCGCGACATACTTCCAGCACGGCCGGGGCCTCGATCACTGGATCACCGAGTATTGGCATGACGTCGAACGCCGATGGGTGCGCATCGATACCGAGATCCTCGGCCAGTCCATCCTGGATCGCCCGGAGGACCTCCGGGCCGGTGAGTTCTTCAGCGGCGGTGAAGCATGGATCGCCTTCCGCGAAGGCCGGATCGACGCCGCGACGTTCGGCGTCAGTGGCACCGCTAATTGGGGACCGGCCGAGATACGCGGCAACGCGATCAAAGATCTCGCCGCCCTGAACAAGGTCGAGATGCTTCCGTGGGACGAGTGGGGGCGCATGACCGCGTCATACAACGGCGAGACCGGCCCGGACTACGACGAATTCCTCGACACGATCGCCGCCACCGCCGCCGGCGACGATCCAGCCGCTATCGCCGAACTGTACGCACACGACGACCTCCGAGTGCCTGCCGAACTCATCCGCTGAACGTTCACACTCAACGGTTCGTTCTGCTGCCAACTGCGACCGCATCAATCCCTGCGAGGATCAGTCGCTTTCGGTCGGTTCGTCCGCAGGGGCGGGCGCGGCAGGCCCGGCTATCCGAATGACCCCGGCATCCAGATCGAGAGCAAGCCGGGGACGGTGCGGCTGTCCGTCGCTGTCCCCGCTGCCCTCGTCGGCCAGCTTCTGTCCCGGAAATAGTTCGCCCATGACGCCCATAAGTCCACCATAGACCCGAGCGGACAACCGCCTGCGCTACGTCTCGGAACGGATCATCCCTTTGGTCCGCATGAGGTGCTCGCCGAGGTAACCGTCGTGCGGAACGCCAGGTCGCAGCCAGGTGGTGGCGTTGTCACCCAGGTAGAGGTTGGTGATCGACGGCTCATTCAGTAATGCGTCGATCAGGTCGCGCCGGGTGGTCATCGCGGTGAGGACCAGCGAATCCCGCAGCGGTGCAACGCCTTCCTCCGGTCGCCACGGCCCGACCCAGACGCACGGGAACGGGAGCTCGACATTGAGCTGCGGGGCGGCGCTGTTCGCGACGAGATGGACCGCGGGCCGTAGCACGGCGCCACCGGAGGGCAGTTCGTCGACGATGGTGTCGCCGCCGAGGAACGCGCGGGCCTCGCCTGCGACGGTGTGCAGATAGCGATCGACGGCCTGGGCGGACGCTACGGGTTGCACAGTAAGAATCGCTGCCGGATCACCAGGTGGCAGGCTCGGAATCGCACGCAGTTTCTCAGCGATTGCCCGTGCGACGGGCTCCGGATCGCCCTCGACGAGAATCGCGGTGGCGCAGGTGCACGCGGTACCGCCGAGGTGGCTGACCGAATCCGCGAGCAGATCGAGTTTCGCGCGCCAGTCGACGTCGGCGGTCACCAGGATCTTCGAACGGCCCGGGCCCTGGGTCAGCACCCTCGGGTTGGCGGAGTACTTGTCGACGACGTCCTGGCCGCCGTACACGATGGCGAAGTCGGCCTCGGCCACGATCACGTCGGCGGCGGCGTAGTCCGTCGGCAGCAATGTCACGATCTCCGGCGGGAATCCCGCCTCGCGCAGCGCGCTGACCAGGCGGAAAGCTGTGAAGGACTCGCGCGCCGACGGGCGAACCGCCACTTTGTATCCCATCGCGAGCGCCTCGGGCCACAGCCCGTGCACAGCGGGCGTATTGCCTGCCGCGTGCACTGCGAACAGATCCCCCTTACGCGTCCACACCGCCGACCCCGAGAGAGTCTGCGGATCGCGCCAATCCGCCACCGCGCCGCGCGGCATCGCCAACTCGAGAGTCGTCCGCAGCGATCGGAGTACGTCGGCGACCCACGCGATCGACTGCTGGACCACGCCGAGTGGAACACCCGACGCGGTCGACACGAGCTGCGCGTAGTCCGCAGGGCCGAGACCACCGATATCCGCACTCACGAACAATTCGGCGGCCTTCTCCAGCGCGGCGAGCCGTTCGGCACCGGGCAGCACCGGCGCGCGGCGCATCGCGGCCAGGGTTCGCCGCACGTATATCGGTGGCACCTGGCTTATCTCGCCGATCTGGTCGCCGGCGAGCGACAGCAGCGGCTTGCGCTCACGGGCGCGATACTCGCCCGCGGGGCCGAGGGCATCGAGGTAGACGAACATCAGTACACGCCCTCGATCACGGAGTTGTCGTCGAAGACCTGAACCGGTCCGACGTCGGCGACCGCGCAACCGAGCGCGCCGGGTAGCGGCTCGACCTTGGTGGCCAGGTCGCGTTCGAGATTGTTCGGCAGCAGTGCGTATTTGGTGAGATGGTTCATCACTACCTGTCCACGTTCGCCGAATTCGACCTCGGCACCGGTGTCGGGGTGGACGACATCGAAGGCGATGTACGGACTGGGCGCGTCGAATACGGGCAAGCCGTCCGGCCGTTCCTCCCGCCGTTCTCGCGACATCCCGAGAATGGTGGTGCTTCCGTACAGGCCCTTCAGCGGAATGCCGGGGAATATCTCACGCCGGAAGATATCTCGCGAATCGGCGTCCATGTGCGCACCGCTCCAGCAGATGAATTGGACCTGCTTGCGGATTGCCGCCACGAGATCGGCCCGACGGGCAATGCGTTCGAGCAGCGGCGGTGTCGTGATCAGCAGGCCGACCGATTGGGTGGCCAGGAGGTAGGCCGCCTGATCGACGAGGTGTTCGGCGTATCGTTCCGCCTCCTCGGTATCGCCGCGGGCAAGTATCCGCTTGATCCAGCGCGGATCGAGATCGATGGTGAACTTCACCCCGTTGTGCCTGCGTGCGCGGCGAGTTGCGAACTCGCCGAACATGTGTGGCCCGCTCGGCGCGATCGCCAGCGTGTTCATCGTGCCGAGGCCGGCATAGTGGAAGTCGTCCCAGTCGAGGGCGAATTCCATCCAGCGTTCGAACATCACGAACCGCTTCGGCGCGCCGGTGGTGCCGCCGCTTTCGAATATCCCGGCGATCTCGCGATCCGCGCCGTCGAGTCCACGCGGAATCAAATCCTCGACGGCGACATCCCGAAACTCGTTGATGACGTTGGGAAACCGGGCCAGATCAGCGAAAGTATGCACCTCGGTGCGTGGGTCGAAATCCAGGGTCCGGGCGCGGCGCAGCCAATAGGGGCTACCGGTCTCGGCGCTGAAATGCCACTTCATCAATTCGTGCAGATATTCGTCCGGATCGACGGCGGCGGTGGAGATATCGAGAATGGCCGAACACATGTGTCCTCCAGCTGCGGGTCTCTGACCACTACAGCTTCGGGCACGTGATGGGGGCTAAACCACATCGGAGGCGAAGGCGATCAAACGATAGGAACAACCCCGGTCAAACTTCACGAATGCGCCTGTGCCCCAATAGAATACGTCCGGTCATCCGCCTACCAAGCGACCGATTTCGTCGGGGGGTGTGCTCGAAGATGTCCGATTCGCTCTACGCTGGCCGCATGTCTGTTCGCCGCCTGATCGTCTTGTCCATGCTCTCCGTCTTCGCCTTGCTCGGAGTGTCCGCCTGCACCGTCGAAGGGGCGGGGACCAAGACCGACTGTGCGGTGAGTGGCTGCACGGTCACCTTCGATCGCGGCGTCAACGCGAAGGCCACCATCCTCGGGGTGGATGCGGAACTCGTTGCGGTGAACGGCAATACGGTCACTTTGAAGGTGGGTAACCAGGAGGTCAGCGTTCCGGCCGGGGACAGTCAGCCCGCCGACGGGCTGAACGTGCAGGTGCAGGAGATCACCGGCGACAAGGTCGTGGTCAGGCTCTCCACCGGAATTACCGCCAGCTGAGCGGTCAGCGCGGATCGCTGCGGTACCTGGTGACGAATCGGCGCAGTATCTCCTTGGGCGCGGTGATCGCCTCCCGGTGCCCCAATGCGGTGAGGTAGTCCGCCTCATCCGGGTCGAAATAGCCTGCGTGCCGGTAGGTCTCGATGCGCAGCGCGAGTCCGTCACCGTCGAGTTCGGGGTGGAACTGGGTCGCGTACACGTGCTCGCCGACCCGGATCATCTGTACCGGGCAGTCGGCCGAGGTGGCGAGCAGCACCGCGTTCGGCGGCACCTCCTGACACGCTTCCTTGTGCCCGACGAAGGCCCGGAACGTCTGCGGGATGCCCGCGAGCAGCGGGTCTTCGCCTGCGCGGTCGGTCAATTCGATGGTCTGCGCGCCCGGCGGCTCGTCGTATCGTTCGCCGCTCACCGGGCCGCCGAGGACATCGGCCAGAATGCTCAGCCCGTAGCAGGCGCCCAGATACGGGAAGTCGCGCGCGACGATCTCGGCGAGCAGCTTCTTCAATCCGGGCTCGAACCGCAGCTGGTAATCGTATTTCTCGGACTCCGGATTGCCGACATTGCTCGGCCCGCCGCCGACGATCACCGCCGAGAAATCGTCGAGCACCAGGTCGGGCAGGCCCTGCTGGTCCATCTGCACGCGCACCACGTCGTCGGCGTCGAGCTCGCCCGCGCGCAGCACGGCTCGGTATTCGTCGTCCGCGGCGGGGCGCTCGGGTCGCAGTTGGAGCAGCAGGCAGGGCTTGGGCATGCACAGATTGTGCAAGACCAGCACCGCTGACATGGCGTTACGCGGACAAGTGGCGAGTCATCGGACGCGCAACGTCGGTCGTTTGAATGACGGTCATACGGCCGATACCCGGCACCGGTCGCGACTGTCAGGCTGGACGGTGTTCTTCGGCTGGGATACGGCCACCCGACACGACTGAAGCCGAGCACCGAGGGGTTAATCGGCCTTCAGTACGGCAGCCGCAAGCAGCCAGCCTGCGGCTGCCGTGTGTCGCGTACCTACGCGGGCGGCGCTATCGCAGTGGATCTGTCGTCCTCGGTGCCGAGGTTCCTGGCTTGCCGCTGCTGGCCGACGGTGCCGCGCAGGACGCTGACACCGGCGGTCAATGCGGAACCTCCGGTGTTCCAATCGATTCCGGCAGGCTGGGAGGTCAGGACGACCACCGTGTACGGCAGCTGGGTCCCGCTCGGTCCGACCAGGCCGGTGGTGTCCAGCGTGGTGGAGTTGTCCAGCGCCATCCAGCCCTGTTTCACCGCCCAGCTGAGGCCGGGCAAACCATCCGGGATGCCGAAGTACTGGTCGGTGCCGTCGGCGGAGATCTCGCTGGTACCGCGCAGCGCGCCGACGACGAGGTCTCGGGACGGCTCGGGCACATCGGTGGTCAGGTAGCGGTAGATGGTGGCCACATCCCGCGCGGTGGTCAAGGTCTCGCCCCATTGCTCCGGGTCGTCGGGCGGCTGCGTGCCGGTCAGGCCGATCGCGTCGATCATCCTGGCGACGATCGCGTCGCCCCCGTTCGCGTCCCACAGGGCGTCGGCGACGTTGTCGTCGCTGGCGGACAGCATCTCGCGCAGCTGTGCCGCGGTATCCGAATCAGGCTGCCAGCCTTGACTGTTCAACGCGTCCAGGGCGATCAGCAGTTTGACCACCGACGCGGTGTAGAACTGCTGGTCGAGATTCAAGCCGACAAGCACTGTCCCGGAACTCATGTCGACCACGTCGATCCCGACCTGCGACCCCGGCGAGACGGCCTGAATCGCCGCCTGCATCTGCTGCGCCAGCGCCGTGGACGACGCGGCGGACTGCGGCAGATGCGGAACGGGCGTCCCGCGCACCGGTGTTACCGCGACCGGCGGGGCACCGCTCGCCGGTGTCGCCGCCACGGCGGAGCCCTGGTCGTGCGGCCCGGCCGCCGCCAGCGGCGCCGCCACCAACGCTGATATCGCCACTGCCGCTACACAACCGGCGGACGCTGCACCCCACCCCCATATCGATCCCATACCTATTTGAACCATGCGCGGCTGGTGAAACCTCGAGGGGCCCTTGGCAATTAGCTGTGACCCGGCCGCGAGCCCCGGATTCCGTTGTCGGCACGGCCTCAGGGTCAGCGCACGACGGGTATCGGGGTAGGTCCGCCCTGAGGATGACATCGGACGCGACCGCGGGGCGATGCCCATCGGGGCGGACCCGCGCAGAATCGCTGGTGCGGTTGGCGATCACAAGCATTCTGTAGGGAAATTCCTAGCCGCAGACGATTTGATGCACAGGTGCAGTTGGCGGGGCTTCTGCGCATACCGCAGTGAGATCACGATCTACCTGGTGAAATGGAGAAGACAGTGCCCGCGACGTTCCCGAGTTCCAGCACCCTGGCCGCCTCTGACGCAGTGCAGGACTACCGCCGCCGCGGATGGACAGTCGCCGAAACCGCCAACGGCGTCTGCCTGATCACCGACGAGCAGATAGCGGCCATCGAACTCACCGGCACCCTCGCCGCCGAGGTCCGCCGCTTCCTGCGCGCGAACAACCTGTCCGGCCCGGTCATCGAGATCCCCGGCGCCGAGCGCCGCGAGATCCACCTGGTAGTCGGCGCCGCCAAGGCGACACTGGCCATCGAAGCCCTGCGCGTCGCGGGCGCGATCGTGCACACCGACGGCGCGAGCATCCCGCTCCCCCCGACCAGGCTGTCGAACGGTTCAGCCAACTGGGCCATCTCCCCCACCGAAGCCCGCTGGACCCCACCGGTAGTCGCCATCTCCGCCGCGGTGCACGCCGCAGCCCCGGCCCGGCACCGCCTCACCGAAGTGGCCTGCTAACTGCCGCAACAAGATTGGGCTCGGGACGGGCCGATCAGGCGACGACGTGGCGCGGTTCCGGGAAATGGCAGGCTGCGAGGTGTCCTTCGGTGGATGAGCCCAATTGGATCAGTGGTGGTTCCTGCTCGGCGCAGATGTTCTCGGCTTTCCAGCAGCGGGTGCGGAAACGGCAACCGGAGGGCGGGTTGATGGGTGAGGGGACGTCGCCGGTGAGGCGGATTCGCTCGCGTTGTTTCGCGCTGTCGGGATCGGCCTCCGGGACCGAGGACAGCAGCGCCTGGGTGTAGGGATGGTGTGGGCGGTCGTAGAGGTCGGCGCGGTCGGCGATCTCGACGATCTTGCCCAGGTACATGACCGCGATGCGCTCACTGAAGTGCCGCACCACCGCCAGGTCGTGCGCGATGAACACGAAGGCGATGCCGAGGTCGCGTTGCAGCCCCTGCAGTAGGTTCACCACCTGCGCCTGAATGGATACGTCCAGGGCAGAGACGGGTTCGTCGGCCACGATCAGCTTCGGGCTCAGTGCCAGCGCGCGGGCGATGCCGATGCGCTGCCGCTGCCCACCGGAGAACTCATGCGGAAAACGGTTGTAGTGCTCGGGATTCAGACCGACCGTCTCCAGCAGTTCCCGCACCCGGCTGCGTCGGCCACCGGGTGGGTTGATGCCGTTGATCTCCATCGGCCCGGCGATGATCGCGCCCACCGTCTGCCTCGGGTTCAGTGAGGAGTACGGATCCTGGAAGATCATCTGGATCTCGGACCGGATGGGCGCCAGCTCACGGCGCGTGCGGTGCGTGATGTCCTGGCCGCGGTAGGTGATCGTGCCTGCCGTCGGCTCCAGCAGCCGGGCCAGCATCCGCCCGGTGGTCGACTTGCCGCAGCCGGACTCGCCCACTAGGCCGAACGCCTCGCCGGCGGACACGCTCAGATCGATGCCGTCCACCGCGCGCACCACTTCGGTTTGCCGTTTGAACAGGAACCCGGAGCGGATGGGGAAGTACATCTGCAACCCGGTCGCGGTCAGCAATGGTCCGGCCTCGGTGCGGCGCGAAATCGGTTCGGACAGTGACTGTTCGGTCAGCGTCTGGTCGGTCATGATGCGCTCCCGAGGCCGAGCGTCGGCCGGACGATATCGACGAAGATGCGGTCAGCCTCCTCGTCGGCCAGGTGGCAGGCCGACCCGCGCTCTGCGGCGGTGCCGAGCTCCGGCCGCTCGATCTTGCAGCGCGCGTCCGCTACGCGGTCCACGTAATCGCACCGAGGATGGAACGGACATCCGGACGGCACGTCGATCAGGCTCGGCGGCGCACCCCTTACCGGTTTCAGCGGCGTATCCACATCACCGCCCAGGTGCGGGATCGACGACAGCAGACCCCAACTGTAGGGATGCCGTGGCTGTTTGAGTACCTCGCGCACCGTGCCCCGCTCCACGCACCGGCCCGCGTACATGACCAGCACGTCGTCGGCCATCTGCGCGACCACACCCATGTCGTGGGTGATCAGGATGATCGCCGTGTTGAACTCGCTCTGCAACTCCCGGAGCAGGTCCAAGATCTGTGCCTGCACCGTCACGTCGAGTGCTGTCGTCGGCTCGTCCGCGATCAGCAGATCGGGATCACAGCAGAGCGCTATCGCGATCATCACCCGCTGCCGCATACCCCCGGAGAACTGGTGCGGATACTCGTCCACCCGCCGCTGTGGTTGCGGTATACCAACTTTGGTAAGCATCTCGATGGCCCGCGCCCGCGCCCGCTTCTTGGACGCGCCGGTGTGCCTGCGGTATGTCTCGATGATCTGATCGCCGACCGTGTAGTACGGCGACAATGCGGTCAGCGGATCCTGGAAGATCATCGAGATCCGCTTGCCGCGGAACTGCCGCGCGGTTCGCTCGTCCGCCCCGGCCAGGTCCGTCCCCTCGAACAGGATCTGCCCGCCGATCGTCGAACGCTCGCGGTTGTGCAGGCCGAGGATGGCCATGGCCGACACGCTCTTGCCCGAGCCCGACTCGCCGACGATGCCGAGTGTCTTACCCCGGACGAGGTCGTACGACAGCCCGTCCACCGCCTTGACCGTGCCGTCTTCAGTTCGGAAGTGCACCAACAGATCTCGCACCGAGAGAATGGTGCCTTGACTGGACATGTCACGCTCCAGTGTCGATTCGGCCCTGGTCATCCCAGCCTCACCCTCGGGTCGATGAACGCGTACACGACGTCCACCACGATGTTGGCCACCACCACGGCGGTAGCGGCCAGCAGCACCACGGCCATCATCACCGGCAGGTCGGAGTCCTGCACGGAGTTGACGGCCAACTGCCCGATCCCGGGCAGATTGAACACGGTCTCGGTGACGAGGGCACCACCGAGCAGCACCGCGATGTCCAGTCCGAGCAGGGTGGCGATCGGGCTCATGGCGCCGCGAAAGGCATGCTTCAGATAGACATTCGCGTTGCCCATGCCCTTGGCGCGCACGGTACGGACGTAGTCCTCGTTCAGCACTTCCACCATCGAGGAACGGGTGAACCGCGCGTAGGCCGCGGCGGTGATGATGGCGAGGCAGACCCAAGGCAGGAACAACCCGGTCCCCCATTTCACCGGATTATCGAAGAACGACGTATAACTGGGCACCTCCATGAGGTGCGTCGAATACACGAAGAGGAACAGCAGAAACGGGCCGAGCACGAAAATCTGCTGCGCGCCGCCGAGCACCGCGAAACCCATCGCCGCCTTGTCGGCGAACTTCCCCTTGCGCAGCGCGGCCAGCAGGCCGAGGCCGATGCCGACGACCAGGAACATCACCACCGCGCCGACGGTAAGCGAGAACGTGACCGGGATCCGATCCAGGATGGTGTCCAGTACCGGCCGATGGTTGTGGAACGAGTAACCGAGGCACGGAGCCGAGCAGTAGGTGTCGGCGATGGTGCGGCCGGTGAAGATCCCGGCGAGGTAGTCGAGGAACTGCTGCCAGACCGGCTTGTCCGTACCCAATTGGTGTGCGACAGAGGCGATCAGCTCGGGTGAGCAGGTCTTTCCGCAGGCCAGCCTGGCGACATTGTTGCCGGGGGCCACATAGAACATCACGAAGGTGACCGCGCAAACAACCAGCAGGATCAGAAGGCCGCCGAGGATCCGGCGGGTGAGGAAGGCCAGCATTCGGAGATCGCTCTCTGGAGGAGGAGCCGGGTGACGGGCAACCTGTCCGGCACCCGGCTCGAGACTTCGTCAGACCTGCGCTACTTCTTGATATAAGCGGTGGTCAGGTCGAGGCTCAAGCTGATCGCGTCCATCCGCGCCCCGCCGACCTTCGAGCCGAACATCAACTGTTTGCGCAGGTACACCAACGGGATTGCGGCCGCATAGTCCCGCTGAATCAGCTGATCCAAGGGCATGTACTCCTTGCCCTGGGCGTCGATGTCCTGGATCGCCTGCACGCGGTTGATCTCGTCGTCGACCGCCTTCTCCTTGAGCTGGGCGTAGTTGTTGCCCTCATCCTTGACCGCCCCGCCGTAGTACACGGCGCTGTACACGGTCCGGTTGGTCGGCCAGTCCGGGCCCCATGAGTTCCAGATCAGGTCGAACGGATTGTTCAGACGCCCGACCGCATCGTAGAAACCCTTGTCCGGCACCGGGTTCAGGTTGACCTCGAAGCCTGCGGCCTCCAACGCGCGCTTGATCGGGGTACCCCACCGGTCGGCGGTCGGGGTGGAGTCCCAGGCCACGTTGACCTTGTAGCCGAGTTGATGTGCGTCGGTGAGGATCTGCTTCGCCTTCTGCGGGTCGCCGTTGTCGCCGACGCCGTACGGGTTGGGCTGCGCCGAGTAGCCCACCGAGTTCCGCGGGCTGAGCGTGGTGGCGATATTGCCGAAGAAGGGGCCGCCCTGCGTGGTGACGACATCCTGCTTCGGGAACGCGGTGGCGATGGCCTTGCGGACGTTCACGTCGGTGACCCGGGCGGTGTTGATCGCGAAGGCCTGCACGGAGTTGGTCTCGGCATCGACGGTGCGCTGCTTCAACTTCGGATCCTGCAGGATGGCCTGCACCTGGTCGGTGTCGATACCGCTGTAGTAGGAGGCCGCGCTCGGGTCGGTGTCCGCCTTCAGCTGGTCGGTCTGCTGCTTGGCCATCACGCCGAACTGGAAGTGGATCTGATCCAGGTACTGGTGCCGGACCGGGTCGGTCTTCGGATCCCAGTTCGGGTTTCGCACCAGGGTCAGCGTCTTGTCGACCTCGTGTGCGCCGATCTTGTACGGCCCGGTGGCCATGTCGCCGAGCCCGTTGGCGTCCAGGTCGGCGGGCTTGGCGTCCTTGTCCTTGCGCACCGGGACGGTCTCGCTCATCGAGGCGGCGAACGGGAAGTCCGACTCCGGCTCGGCCAGATGGAAGATGATGGTCTTGTCGTCCGGTGTCTCGATCTTGTCGGGGCCGAGTTCCTGGCCACCGAACGGGCCAGGGTAGACCGAGCTGAAGTCGTCCTTCCCGGCCAGCCACAGCTGGACCCACTTCGGCCCGGTCGCGAACGTCGGATCGAACGTGCGCTCGACGCCGTACTTGATGTCCTGGGACCTGATCGGCGTGCCGTCGGCGTATTTCACGCCGTCCTTCAGGGTGTACTTCCAGGTCTTACCGCCGTCGGAGGCCTCGCCGGTATTGGTGGCCAAGTCGCCGACCAGCGCCATCGAGCCGTCGTCGTGCTGGTTGAACACGGTGAGCCTGCGGTTGATGAGCCGGAATGTCCCGTCATCCGGGGCGGTGTAGACCTTGGCCGGGTCGTAGTGCGGGTGGTCGGCGCGCCACATCAGGTCGAGGGTGCCGCCCTGCTGGGCACCGGATACCTCCGCGGCCGGACCGGTCGACTGTTTGCCGGTCGGGTCGAGAGTGAGTTTGCTCTGTACGGCCTTCGGCTGGTCGGTACTGCCGACATTGGTGCCGCCGGCCGAGCAGCCTGCCGTCACCAGTGCCAGCGCCGCCGCCACCGCGGCGGCCTGCGCGAGATGGGTTTTCTTCATTCCAGTTCCTGCCTCCTCTTGCCGCCGGAAAGCCCGGCGACCCAACGGTTATCGGCTGCCCTTCGGGTCGAGGGCGTCGCGCACCGAGTCGCCGAGCAAGTTGAACGCGAGCACGAAAAGCATCATCCCGATACCGGGGAAGACCAGGTAGGTGATGTCGGAGGAGATCAGGCCGGATCCGTTCTGGACCATCACGCCCCAATCGGGCGTCGGATCCTTGATGCCGACGCCGAGGAACGACAGCGCCGCCTCCGCCGTGACGTACGCGGGCAGGTCCAGCGTCGCCAGCACCAGGATCGGGGTCCACAGATTCGGTAGCAGTTCCCGGAAGATGATCCGCCGGGGACCGGCCCCGGTCACCTTGGCCGCCTCGATGAATTCGCGCTCCCGCAACGAGAACACCTGGCCACGCTGCAGCCGAGCGTTGCGGGTCCAGCCGAACAAGGTCAGCAGTCCGATCATGCTGGCCGCCCGCACCCACGGCGGAACCTCTTGCCCGGTCGCCTGATAACTAGCCCAGGCGACGGGCATGAAGGCGAGGATGAACAGGGTGGACGGGATGGACAGCAGGATGTCGGTGATCCGGCTGATGACGTAATCGGTCCGGCCACCCACATACCCGGCGGTGACGCCGAGCAGGGTGCCGATGATCGTCGTCAGCAGCACCACGGCCAGCGAAATCAGCAGGGAGGTACGGATTCCGTAGACCAGCACGATGAGCACGTCGCGGCCGGTGTGCGGCTCGATGCCGAACCAGAACTGACTGTCGATGCCGCCGTTGGGCTTGACCGGGAAGCCGGTGTCGGTGAGCAGTCCATTGGCGGTCGTGGCATACGGGGTGTACGGGTCCTTGCCGTAGACCAGCGAGATCAGCGGCGCGCCGAGGCCGACGACGAAGAAGAACAACACGACGATGCCCGCCACCACGCCGGTCTTGTCCCGCTTGAACCGAAGCCAGGCAAGCTGACCGGGCGAGCGCCCGACCGGACCCCCCTTGACGGCGGGCACCGCATCCGGTGAAAGCTCATCCGTGAGCAGGGTCGCCACGACTTCCCCTTTGATCACCCGAAAGTAACAACAATGGGCGAAACGTACGGCCCGTACCCTCCAACGTCAACCCTCGCACTCGTTTACTTAACAAACTGTGCACATAGATCGAGCGGTCGCCGTGTGTAGACCGCAAACAGGCCACCATTGCGTCGGTTTTTGTACCAGAGGCCAACTCATCCGAGTAGCGTGATACACACCCATGCCCCGAAAACCCCCGACCCCCAACAGATCTCAGCGTCCGGCGGCCGACCGGACGACCGCTCCCGGCCGTCGGATTCAACTGGGGATTTCCCCAGTTGCCGGGGTTGCGCAACGGGCAGATCCGTGGTCGGATCCGCCCGTCGACCGCGGTATTCCGCCGATCAGGATTCGACGAAGTCGGCGTTCACCATGCACAGCTTCCATGCGCCGTCGCGGCGGGACAGGGTGTTGGTGTAGTCGATGTCCTTGAAGTACTGCTTGTACTTTTCGGGCACGTTCGTGTATTCGATATGCGCCAAGAGGGTTGCCGAATCGGGGCCGGTTTGGCTGAGGCCGGTAATGGTGGCGTTGTAATTGACGTCCTTGACCTCGGGGCCGAGATTCGCGTCGTTCTGCGGGACGAACTGGGCGACATTCGCGCGGAGCGTATCTTGCGCCTCGGGGCAGGAGGTCGCCGCCAACGTTGTCCAATCCTTCGCATTGACCATGTTGATCATCTCGTTCCCGGTCTTGACCAGTTCCGGGTCGAGCTTGGCCGAATCTCCGACGGCAATCGGCGCATCGGGAGCGTTGAATACCGGCGGCGCGGGCAGCGGCTGGTACCCGCCTCGTTTCAGGTTGGCATCCACCGAACGCTGCCACGAACCATCGGCGATCATCGCCTGAATCGCGCCGGTGATCCGAGTCTGCAGCTCGGTATTGCCCTTCTTGACACCGACGCCGTACCGCTCCTTGGTGAACGGGTGGCCGACCACCCGCAGCTGGTCCGAATGCATTGCGGCATAACCCGCGAGAATCACACCGTCGGTGCTCACCGCGTCCACGGTGCCGCCGAGCAGATCATCGACGCACTGAGAATACGTATCCCGAGCAGTCACCTCGACATCAGCGGAGAAGTCTTTCTTGATCTTATCGGCCGACGTGGAACCCTTTGCGGTACAGACACGTCGGCCGCCGAGCGCCTCGGGCCGATCGATGCTGGTCTCACCCTGACGCACCAGCAGGTCCTGACCGGTCATCAGGTACGGACCGGCGAAAGACACCTGCTTCTGCCGAGCAGCGGAGATCGAGTACGAGGCGACGACGAAATCGACCGCACCGGAGCTCAACATGTCCTCTCGCCGATCGGTGCGCGCCTCCTTCCACGTGATGTGATCGGGCTGCACGCCAAGGTTTTCGGCGATGTAGGCGGCGGTATCGACATCGAAACCCTTCGGCTTACCGTCCGCACCCATGACCGACATTCCCGGCTGGTCGTATTTGATACCGATAGTGAAAGACGGTGACTTTTCCGCAGCGGACGACGACTGGTCGTTGTCCTTGGCACATGCGGCACCAGATATCAGGGTGGCCGCGAGTGTCACGGTGAGGACGACACGCTTCATGTGGGGCGTTACCTCCAGAATTTGTTGGGAAGTGTGTAGGCATGCGGCGCGGCCCCCGAATCGGCAACTGTGTGCGCGATTCGGGGGTTCTCATGCAGGCTTTACCGGCCGATCAATACCGCGAGAGCAGGTCGATCCCAGACGAATGCGGTGCAATTAGAGCACACAGCTCGAGCTCCCGGCCTCAATGAATCAGTGCGCGCCGCGTTGCGGCGACGAAAGGGCAACCAGCGCAGCGGCACCGGGTTCGGGACAATCGACCGGGCGGGATGTGCCGGACTCAGGTAAGCACGGAGGCTGCGGTCACCGGGCTTGGAACAGGTAGGTTTTCGGCCGCCTGGTCCAGCAAAGCGCACACCTCGCGGTCGGTGACCGTGGCGAAGTCTCGGTACCAGGGGCGGATCGAGCCGAACAGCTCCCGTGATTCCAGGCAGATGATGTGGTCGGCGACCCTGGTCAGTGCGCGCAGCGGCCGATACGCGCCGACCGGTACGGCGAGCACCACCCGATCCGCGCCGCGCGCACGGGCGATCACGCAGGCCGCGTGGGCGGTGGCGCCGGTGGCCAGACCGTCATCGATGATCACCGCCGTGGCACAGTCCAACGACACGCGCGCATGATCGCGGTGGTACTGGGCGACGCTGCGACGCAACTGTTGTTGCTGCTCGCGGGCCACGGCGAGCCGTTCGAGCTCGGAAACCAATGCACGAGCGACCATCTCGTCATCGATGACCCGCACCCCGTCCTCGCCCAGCGCACCGAACACCAGCCAGGGCCGATCCGGGACAGTCAGTTTGCGTACCACCACGACATCAAGGGGAACACCCAGCGCGGTCGCAACTTCGTAGGCGACCGGAACACCGCCACGCGGCAAACCCAGGACCACCACACCAGGTCCGGACAGCCCGCGACCATCGCTTCTGCGGGCCCCCGGCGGCATCCGATCCCACCCCTTTTATGGGCATAGCGGGAGCCTCCACGTCAGATGATCGGCCTGTATAGTTCGCTTCGACTCCAAACGGGGGAATCCATTGCTAGAGAGAGTAATTCAACGTGCGTAAATCCAACAGGGCGGCCGCCGCTACCGTGGCGACACTCAGTGCACTGGCCGCGGCGATCGCGTTCGCCGCGCCGCAGGCGGGGGCAACAGTCACGAGCATCCGTGTCGAGCAGGGGCAGAGCTTCGGTAGCTCGGCAGACGCCCGCGGCACCGGCTGCTCCTACCCGATCACCGTGAACACCGAACCCGGCCGGGAGGTGATCGTGCTCGACCAGATCGGCGACGACCCGAAAAACGCGGACTACAAGCAATTCCAGCCGAATTCAGTGGTAGCGGATGCGTCCGGAACGGCACGCACCACGTGGACCCCCACCCAGAAGGGCCCGCACAAGATCGTGGTACTCGAGCTCCTGAACGACGACGACTTCGACGTCTACACCCTCCGCAACCCAATGAACGTCGGCACCGGCGTCAACCTCGGCCCCGCCTGCGCCGTACTCCCCTGAGTATCTGGCCGCGGACCGGCGTGTCATTCCTCGGCTCCACACCGAGCGACACCCGGTCCGCGGCTCCGATCGCCCGGCGTGGCGACGAAGACGGACGAGGTCGGGCTCGTCCCGAGGCATCTGATCGATCAACCGGGCCCATTCGATACTTTCGCTGGGCCCGGTTCATCGTGTCGTCTGCACACAGGGAGCTAGGCGCTAGATCACAGCACTTCGATCTACAGGTTTGAGACCGATGATCAGGCGGGCTTCCTCCGGAGTCGCAGGTTCGCGCCCCATTTCTCGGGCAATTCTCGACACCCGCTCCACCAGACCACCGTTTGTTGCCGGCGAGCGCTCCGCCCACGAATAGTACGGATTGTCCTCCAACCCAACACGAACATGCCCACCCAGGCTCAAGGCGGCGATATTTGCGGGCAGCTGATATCTACCGACCCCCGCGAGTGCCCAGGTTGTACTTTGCGGCAAACCTGCCAATATTGAGGCAATGTTTGCCGCCGAAAGGTTCGCAGTACCGCGAGAACCAAGCAGAATGTTTGCATAATACGGCGGCTTGAGAATCTCTTTCTCAACTAGATAGCTGCAGTAGTCCGCCATTCCCGTATCGAAGATCTCGAGTTCGGGAACCACATCATTATTGTGCATTTCCGCGATGAGGCCACGGATAATTTCCGGAGAGTTGACGGACGGGCCGGTAACGAAGTTCATTGATCCGAGCGTCAGAGATGCCATCTCGGGCCGAGCGGGTCCCTGGATGCGAATCGAAGCCGCACGCTTTTCCAGCTCGGACCAGTCACGGCCACTGGTCGTCACAACGATAATCATATCGGGGACGGCAGCAGCTACCGCATCACAAATTTCCCCGAAACGTTCCGGACGCCAGGTTGGTTCCTCGTCGTCATCGCGGGCATGGAGATGAACCATCGACGCACCAGCATCTCGGCACCGCTTGACGTCGGCTGCGATCTCCTCGGGTGTTATCGGTACGTTTGGCACCTTCACGCGCCGTGGAATCATGCCCGTGGGACACACGTTGATAATTACCTTGTCCGAAAGGCTGGACGTCATGAAACTACTCCTACGTTCACTGGAAATGAAACTTGATGAAGACCTGCGCCGATGCCGCGCAGTGCCCTCGAATGTTTACTGCACTCAACTTCTTCGCAACATCAACCCACCGAGAAAGCCCCCGATATACGAGTGGCGTCGTTGGTCGTGTAATTGACAACCGATGCTCTGTTACTGGGTGCCGCCCGGACATCGGTGCCGGCATATCCCTGCGGAGTGAAGAACATGCCCCAAGCAGCGGTCCATTCGGAAATCTCTCGAGTCTGCGGATCGATCACAGGTTCAGTTCTAGGGATAATGCGCCGTTGGACGATCCAGCGGTTGCCGAGCCCGCTCGCCGGTATCTGCGATGCGGCCATTCCGTCGCGAATAGCTCGCTCCCAAGCATGCTCGGAACATTCCCAGCCGGGAATGACGCCACCACCCCCGAAGTCTCGCAGTGGTTTGAGCAGCAACTCCTGCCGATTTTCAAGACAATAGTCGAGCAGATCGAACTCGTGATTGCCCTCCAAGAGACGCGTCCACGGCAGCAGACGGTCGATCAGGTTCCGATCGTCATCGGCAAGCTGATTCGCGTACCGTGGATCGGAAAGCATCGCCAGTGTGCCCTTATTAGAATAGAGCGAGCTGTTCATGGGGGTCCAGAGCAGCACGCGCCCCTCTTCATGGGCACGGAAGGCGAGCTCTGCATAGTTCGCAGCATCGCTCACCGCACAGACGTCGTCCACCGTAAAGAAACGGAACACCACATCAATCGGGCTGCCGTCGAGATGGAGAGCATCACCGCGCTCGGAGAGCCCGTCGAGTTCCCCGACACTAACCGTGAGACCGATCTCGCGCATCATTGCTACGAAAGAGAATAGAAGATAACGGAGCCCGGCCAGCCTGCCTCGGGCGCAAACCAGCCCGATCCGAGGCAGGCGGCCATTTGTCATGTCGGCGCTGGCCTGCCGTATAGCATCTGCCAGCAGTTGTCCGGTATCGACGTAGTCGAGACTGTGCTCGGCGGCGAACTCAGCGAATTGCGGATGGGTCAGCAAGGACCTTTGCATCTGCGCCCGATCCACTCCACCAAGGTCGCTGGCGACATTGAATTCCAGGAGTTTGAAGCCGGACCCGTCATGGTAGAGATCGGCGCGACCATACCGAGTGGGCTCAGCGGTGGCAAAGCGCTCGAGAATTGCCGCACGGTCGGCCGCGATCCCGAGATCAGCGCAGTAGCGATCGACGTCCCCGCCGTAGCAGCGCTCCGGCAGCGCGGTGAGCAAGGCGAAGAAACGTTGCAGATCATCGGCGATATCACGTATCTCGCCGGCGTCGACGAACAGCGGGCGCGAAAGCATTCTGCTGCCCCAGCATCGGTGGTAAGCCTCCGGGAACGCGGTCTCGGTCATGACAGTGACAAGTCGTTCATCCCGCAGGTACGCGTCAGTGACGAAGGCTGCGCGATGTTCGTCGCCTTGCCGGTTGATCACAGCTCGACCTGCGTCATGGCCGATTTCCACGGCTCGATGTCAGTGTGGATGTGATCGGGGCTGGCACCGGTGCGGGTAGCGACCAGCGATACCAGGCGTTGAAACGGAACGATCGCGACCAGTGGCCTGGCCAGGGCGGGCACCGCTGCCACCGGTAGATCGGCGCCTTCATCGTCGCCGCAGTGAAAGACCGGGGCTCCGATTGTGCGCAGCAGCGTCTCCAGGTCTCGGGTCCGTCCGCCATCCGGTCCCATCGGGCGCAGGAGAAATCCGGTAGTTGCGGACGTGTAGACCGCAGGAGTTCCATGCAATGCGAATTCGGTGTGCAGGCCCTCAGCCCAACGGTAGGTCCCTTCCTTGATCTTCAGGGCCGCCTCGGCGGCGGTGATCGCATCTGTGCCGGTCCCGGCGATGATGGCCGGGGTTGTCGCGGCAGCCAACGTTTCAACGGCCGCGCCAGAAATCGGCAGCTCGAGGGACTGCCGCAAGGCACCGGGAACTTGGGTAAGGGCTTCTACCAAGGGCTGTCCCCGGTGACCGACATAGCCGGCCGCCAGTCGGGCCAGGATGGTGAGCGCCGCGGTATAGGAGACAGTGTGGGTTCCGGACTGTTCCTGGGGGCACGTACGTACGACCACGTCGGCACCGGGCTCTGTCGGCCCCTGCCCGGTCACGGCGATGGTTGTTGCGCCGACATCGGCTGCGAGGCGGAGAACCCGATTGGGGTAGCGCTTGGTTCCGCGGTGGCTCACGACCACAATCTGATGATCGGGAGAAATTTTCCCTGTCAACGCCAGATCGTGAGCCTCGATCGCGGTGGCCGGTGCGGGGCCACGGCCGAGACAACGGACCCATGCCTCCGCGATGCGACAGGCGTGCATCGAGCTGCCGACACCGGTGAAGATCAACGGACGGTCCGGGTCGAGGACCGGCAGCTCAGCCTCGAGCAAAGCGTTGATGACATCCGGCTGTTCGGCGATGTGTTTGTCGAAGGCGGTCATCGGGGCAGCTCCTCGTTGAATGCGGTAATCAATTCGGTCAGGGTTGTTCCGTCGTAGCGGGCGCAGTTGGCATCGAAGACGCGCTGGAAAATCTCCAGATCGATAAGTTGTCCGGCCTTGTAGCCGATCTGGCGCAACTTTCCTTCGACCTGATAGCCAGATCGCGAGAGCATCCGCCGGGATGCCTCGTTGCTCGTCGAAACGAAAGCGACCACGGCGGACATCCCGGCAAGACTGGCGTAATCAGTAAGCCGGGCGCAGAGCCCGCCGCCGACACCGCGGCCTTTGCCATCAGGGTGGATATATATCGAGAGCTCCGCACTGGCCAGGTAGCCCATCCGCGACGAGAAGGGACTGAGCGTGCCGTATCCGACAAGTCGGCCTTTGGCGTTCTGCGCTCCCAGCGCCAAATAGCGGTAGTTGTGAGCGACCAGCCATGAGCGCAGCTCGTCGAGGGACTTCTCCTCATGGTCGAGAGTCGCATCGGTGTATCGCACAGCGTGGTTGTAGATCGCCTGGACCTCGACGAGATCGCCTTCGACGAGAGGACGGAACCGCGTCGCATGCTCGGTGTCTGTGGTCATGACGCGGTACTCGGCATCGGGCCGGAGGCATGGGGCCGCCGACGCCGATAGACGCCGGTGCCCTCGGAGGTATCCAGCACGCGCTGGACATCGTAGTAGCCGTCGAGGTGCTGCTGAAACTTGGCGTACTGCCGTTTGTTTTCGACGATCCGATCTTCGAAATATGCGTTGTCGGTCAGATTCCGCAACAACACATTGTGCGCAACGAGCACGCCGCCCTGGCGCACGGCGGGCGTGATTGCCTCCATGATCGGGTAGTAGATGGCTTTGTCGATGAGATCTGGAGAGAGCGTCGGTAGGGCATCGGTGGGCTTCGGACCTTCGGCATCCAGGACGCATAGGTCGACCGTTTCGAGCCCACGGCCCGCCTCGATCGCGTCGGCCACGGCGAATTCGACAACATCGGCGCAGCCCATGGCCTTGAAGTTGCGCTCGGCCAACGCCATATTGTCTGGATCAATGTCGATCAGCGTGGCAGTACCGCCTGCGGCGAGAATTCCCGGCATCGCCCAAACAGCCCAGTATCCATAGTAGGAACCAGCAAAGACCGCACGGGTGGGCGCAGCGATGTGACTCAGAGCGAACAGCAGTCGTTCCTCTTCGGGAAAGATATACGTACGCTGTCCGGCGTGGTCGAACGTACTTACCACTCGACTACGCCATTCGTCGAACCCGGCCTCGGGGTAGTCGGTGGAAGTGATCACACCGTCGTGCCGTAGTTGTGCGAGTACATGAGCGACCATGCTCCGCTCATCCATCGGAAACCGCGTGGACAAATTGAGCTGGTCAGCATTCAGTCCGATGTCGTCGGGCCGCAGGTCCCCTGACTGCAGCCACGAACAGTAGTCGGTTCGGCTGAGTTGACCAGCACAGAAGGCGCGGTACTGCGGAATGTCACGCAGCGCATGGTTTATCAGATCGAAAACCGGACCGGAGAACTCTATGTCGGGCAAATTGGCAATCACAATCAACGCTCCTCATCTTGTACGCATGGGTCACAGCACCATGCCGTGACTTTTCTGGATCGTGCGGGGATCGGTGGGCCGGATTCGCATCAGTTCCCGTAAGCTCCGCTGGACACGAAATTCATGCTGTGGGAGGGGTACTCATGACGGATCCGGCCGAGATTCCATTGTTCGTATACGGCAGCCTGACCTTTCCTGAAGTCCTACACGTGCTCCTGGCACGGACGCCGCGTATGGTCCCTGCCGTAGCCGGTGGCTGGCGCAACGCCACATTGCGGGAGCGTCCGTTTCCCGGGCTGGTCCCGGGCAATAGTCGAGTGGCCGGAATGTTGCTGCTCGATTTGTGTCCCGAGGAGCTCGACCTCATCGATCTGTTCGAAGGTCCGATGTACGCAAAGCAAGTACTGAGCCTGGACGAGAACCGACAGGGCTGGGCTTACGTGTGCGTGGACGAAAGCCTCGTCCACGCCACCGATTGGGATCGGCAAGCGTTCGCCGCCGCCCACCTGCCCACCTACCTGGAGAAGTGCGCTGGCTGGGCGGCGCGTCAAACGCCCATGGCAGGCCGGTGACGCTGTCGGGTCAGGCGACCTCGACATCGATCATCCCGATCAGCTCGTCGGCAACCCGACCAGCCGCATCCGGCTGGTCGGTGCCAACCATGACCATGCCGCGACGGTCGCCGTTACTCCGCTGTGGCCCGATCTCTGTACCAGAGTCGAGGTCGATGGCTGATGCCAAGACCGCTGGGTGAGCGGCGACAGCGTCCCAGCCGCGCACGCGAGCGACGGTGCCTGCCGGCGGGGTCAAGAAACGTACTGCTCCACCGCGCCGGGGCACGACCGGAAGCCGGCGTGTCCGTCCAAGAAGGTCATCCAACCAGTAGCCGTAGAGTTCCAGGCCAGGGTGGCACCATTCGAGGAGTGCGTGGATGCCATCCCCACCCTGCCTTGCGTGTACTTCGCCAAGAACCACCCCACGCGGCGTCAGCCAACACTCCACATGGAACGGACCCGTGCTGAGCCCGAGTACGGACAGTGCTCGCACGGTCTCTCGCTCGATGCCACTTCGCAAATGATCGGGTAGGACCGCCGGCATCGTGTGCCCCGCCTCGAGGAACGAACCCGGCGACAGGGTTTTGGCCGTGACAGCGAGAACGGTGGGTACACCGCCCGCGAACAACCCTTCCACGCTGTACTCGGCACCCTCCACGAACGTCTCGGCGAGCACCACGCCATCCTCACCACGTGCCGTTTCGAACGCTGCCGGCAGCGCGGCGGCGTCAGTAACCAAACTGACCCCTTCGCTGTTACAGCGGTCCCTGGGCTTGAGGATGATCGGCGCGTGGGCATGGCGATCGAAGAATTCTCGCGCCTGATCGACGTCGGAACACAACACGAGGTCCGGCTGGGCGAATCCTGACTTGCGCAGAAATTCTCGACACGCGTCCTTGCTCCGCACTCGTCGCACGACCTGAGGATCGTTGCCCCGCAGGCCTAGCGCCGATGCCACTTCAGCGACCGCCACCATTGCGTATTCCCGGAAGCCGACCACCGCGTCGATACGCCCGTTCCGGATATACGACTGAGCCCACGCCACGCACGCGCCGGGATCGGTGAAGTCGAGCGAATGGACCTCATCTGCCGCCGCGGCGAGCTCCGGATTGGCGTTGAGCGCTGCAGCGGTATCGGTCAGGAGAATCTTGCTTCCCCTGGCCCTGAACTGTCGTATCGACCGAACGGCGATGTCTCTACCGTCGGTAGCCCAGACCGGGGCGGTGCCGCCGAGGATCAGAACTGCCGGGTTCGTAGTCATGGTCATCTCCTCAAATCAGCCCATGCTTTTGGAAGGCCTCCATGGTCTCCGCGTCATCGAGGACGCCGAGCCGAGCGAAGTGCCGTACGGTTTGCTGCGCGGCACCACGCGCGGTCGCCTGGATCAGCTCCTCCGGCAGAATCTCGGCGAGGATCTGCTCGGTGGTGTCGCGGCTGAAGCCATAGCCGACCAGTTCGGCACGCATAGCGGGCACATCGGGTCGGAGAAACGCAAGGATCATCTCTGGAGCCAACAACCCCGCGATACGGCGAGTCGATCGATCAGACTGTGCCCACAGCTCCTTGAGAAAATGGGCGAAATACGTGTGGTGGCGCCCCTCGTCCGCCGCGTGGTCGCGAATGACCTCACTGACGGTCGGCACGACCTCTGGGTCGTCGGGAATCTCGCTCAATGTCCCGGAGATGAGCGTCTCCGAGACGATGACGAAGATTATTTCTGCTAGGGCGCTGAACGAAGAACCCATGCGCTGCTGGATCTCGGCAAGCCTCGTCATGAAATAGGGCACCTCCGGCAACATCGGCCGGACCCCGGTGCGGAGTTCCACCTGGTGCATCAGCTCGGCAGCCGACAGCGCGTGATAAGCCTCGTCGCAGTAAATCCGGTGGGCATCGAGGCGCATTTCGGCTGGAACGAGAATCCCGATGGTTCCCTGTGCGATACCGAGTGCAGTCCGATTGACCACGAACTGTTCCAGTTTCGCGGTGAAATCAAGATAACGATAGAGATGCTGGATTACCAGCTGGTCGAACAGATCCGGCGGCAAGTTCCGGACCCGGCCGTGCCGGGCGAGTGGCACCAAATCGGGAGAGAAGAAATGCTGACCCTCAGTTTCCGACGGCAGTTCCCGGCGCGGAGCCGACCGGACGGCGGCCCGCTCGTCCCAGCTGCGAAACGGGCTTCGGTACCGGTCATTGGAGAGCTCACCGGCGACCACCCCTTGCTGGCTGCGCTGAACTCCCGATTGGCGCGGACAGTAGGTAACCGCACCACATCCGGTGAACAATCCGACTATGCCACACATGTTTTTCCTGTCAGTAGCTCAGATATGAGAATGGATTTCGGCCTGCTTATCGCTATGCAGGCGGGAGTATCTGATCCCATAGAAGAAATACCAGAGCAACGCGATCGCGACCCACATCAAGAACACGTAGATGGTGACCGGCCGTAGGTTCTTGATAATCCAAATGCACCCGACCACCGAGAGCACCGGAGTGACCGGATAGCCCGGTACCTTGAAACTGCGTGGCAGATCGGGTTCGATTCGCCGCAGTACGATGACGCCGATCGAGACCACGACGAAGGCGACCAGCGTCCCGACACTCGTCAGTTCAGCGAGAAAATCGATCGGAATCAAGCCGGCGAGTAAAGCTACAACGGTACAGACGACGACGGTATTCCGCGCCGGTGTCCTAGTGCGTGGGTTCACCCGATGAAACAGCTCCGGGATAATTCCGTCACGTGACATAGCAAACAGAATCCTGGTCTGTCCGTATATGACGACCAGAGTGATGCTGAAGATAGACACGACCGCACCCATCGCCAGCACCGTGCCCGGCCAGGTAGATCCGGTGACCTTCTGCAGAATGGCAGCCATTCCGGCCTCTTGGCCGGTGAAGTCTCCCAGCGGCTGAGCACCGATCGCCACAGCGACGACAGAAACATAGACAGCGGTGACCGCTACTAGGGCTATCAGAATAGCCCGGGGCATGTTCCGACGCGGGTTCTTCACCTCTTCACCCGCTGTCGACACAGCATCGAGACCGATGTAGGAGAAGAAGATGATGCCAGCCGCGGACATGATGCCATTCATCCCGAACGGCGCAAATTCGCTGAAGTGACTGCTGTTCCAGCCCGTGATACCGACGACGATAAACAGGGCCAGAATGGCCAGCTTTACCGCGACCATCACCGCATTGACCGTAGCGGATTCACTCACCCCGCGAATCAACACTATTCCGCACAGGGCAATCAGGACGACAGCCGGAAGGTTGATGATCCCGCCCTGTTCGGGCGACCGGGACAGCAAGTCCGGCAGCTGCACACCGAAGAGGTTGTTCAACAGCACATTCAGATACTGCGACCAGCCGACAGCAACAGCGGCGGCAGAGACACCGTATTCCAGCAGCAGGCAGGCACCGACCGCCACCGCGGGCAATTCCCCCAGTGTGGCATAAGCGTACGAATATGAAGAGCCGGATACGGGCACAGCCCCGGCCAGTTCGGCATAACAGATCGCCGTCAGCCCCGCGACGACTCCTGCGACAACGAAGGATATTATTGTCGCCGGACCGGCTATCGGTACCGCCTGCGAGAGGACGAAGAAGATTCCGGTGCCGATGGTTGCGCCGATACCGAACAGCGACAGTTGGGTGAGACCGAGAGTCCGCGACAGTTCGCCGCCATCAGTGCCGGCGTCCGAGTCCATGCGCAGAACCGGCTTGCGCCGGAATATCTGAGTGGTCCATGTGGCCATGCCGGGCTCCTGGGTCGATGAGACGGAACTGATCGGTTCGTGAATTGCGTTGGTCCATCGACCGATTCGTATGGCAAGCAACGAGGGGATTACGGTGCGAGTGCGGCATCAGGCGTCGAGGTCGACAGGAGCGATGTCGTCGAAGACGTCGCCAGGCCCTGGATTGTCTGGGTGCGTACGCCCGCCGAAGTGGTTCATGACCCCCCATACAGCGTTGAGTGCGGTCTGAACCGCGCCCTCGGCCCAGCCGGCCGTCCAGGACACGTCGTCACCGGCCATGAAGAAACCCCGATACTCCGGTGCCAGTCGGTCCTGTATGAAGTGGGTGTACAGACGGCGCTGATAGCGGTAATGACCCGGCAGGTTGGCCTTGAACGCGCCCATGAAGTCGCGTTCGGTCTCCCACGACAACGTCATCGGCGACGCAATGATGTGACTGCGGATATCGACATCCGGGTAGATCTCGTCCAACGACTTCAACATGAGCTCCATGCGTTCGTTGGCGTTCAGTGGCAGCAGCTTGAGCGAATCGTCAGCCCAGGTGTAGGACAAGCAGATCAGGCCCGGCTTGTCGTCGCCGAAGTCGAGCAGATAGGTGCCCCGGGTCATCCGGTCGCTGAGGGTCATGCTCATGACCTCGCGGCCGGTGTCGGGATCGATGTCCTTCCAGAACGGCCGGTCGACAGCAACGAAGACCTTCGTGGATCCCATGTAGTGAGTGCGCTCGATCGCGGTCCAATGATCGATCGGCAGCAGGTTCTCGTCGGCGCGAATGGTATTCAGCAGCATCCAGCTCTGACCGGTGAATACCGCTGCAGGAAACGTTTCGATGCGACCGGATTCGTCGACAACGGTGATGTTGCCCGGGTGCGTGCGCCGCAGCTCGACGATCCTCGGTCGCGGCCTGCCGCCCTCGTGCAGCGACTGCACCGAGGTACCGGTCGGCCAGTGTGCTGCGTGGTCCACCGGGACGGTCCAGAGCCTCAGCGGAAGCTGTTGCGAGCCACCGACGATGCCGCGGTGGTGGTCGTCGGCGGCGGTGTAGACAACTCGCAGGATCTCCAGAATCGAATTGGGGAAATCGGTGTCCCAGCCGCCGGTCCCGAACCCGACCTGCCCGAACATCTCCCGCAGCTCGAATCTCGAAAATGCTTCGGACTGGCACAGAAAGCCATAAAAGGTGACGTCGTCGTAACGGCGGACCAGCTCGTTCCAGATGTCTTTGATGGCCGCCGCATCGCGCCTGCGAATGGCATCGCCGAGCGGCTGCGCTTCCGCGTACTTGTCGAGCGTCCACCGCCATGCTTCGGTGACCTCGGCGTAAATCTCGGGGAGATCGTCGAGCGTGCGGGCGAACTCGGTGCTGGACTTGAGATCGATCACCGTGCTCGGCGTGGCCTCGGCGAGCGGGTTCGGGAACGAGGTGGTGGCCAGACCCATCTCGTCCAGGTAGTGGAATAGCGTCGTCGACGATGGCGGGAATCGCATCGCGCCCATCTCGGCGGCGATACCCGGATGGCCGTCCAATGCCATGGACCGCATCCGGCCGCCGATCTGGTCGGCTTCGTAGAGCACCGGACGCAAGCCCATCCGCACCAGCTCGCGAGCGACGAGAGCGCCTGACAGACCGCCACCGACAATGGCGACGCGCTGGCCGTGGGCATGCGCCGGGACCGAGCCGATGCCCTTGGGATCGCGCACATAATCGTCGTAGGCGAACGGAAAATCCGGACCGAACATTGTCAGCGGCGGTTCACCAGAGCTGTCGTGACTGCCTTCGGGCCCGATCGGGATGGTCATACCGGTTTACTGCTCCTTTTCCGAATACAGATTTACTGGTCTTCCTACTCGACAGACGCTTCAAGACGATCTCCGAGCCGAACTGCCGCCGTCCCTGCCAGCACAATGCAGACAACGCCCGCCAGTTGAATAATTGACATTGTCTGGTTCAGGATTATGAAACCGATCAAACATGCCAGCGCAGGCTCGAAGCTCATCAGCATGGAAAATGCGCCTGTCGTCATACCCCGGAGCGCAACCATCTCCAATATGTACGGAAGCAACGGCAGCAGTATCGCCGATACGAGCACGGTGCCGATGATCTCGATATCGAGGCTGTCGAGTGCATCCGGCGCACCGAAGAACCCGGTTACCACACAGGCAACCACCATAGCGATAGCCAAACCGGAGAAACCTTCGAAGGAATCCCCGACCCGTTGACTCAGCACTACATAGCCACCCAGACAGGCGCCCGCAGCGACCCCCAGCAACACACCGACCGCATCGAATCCGTCATGCCAGGGTTGCGACACGAGGACGACGCCGAGTACGGCAAGGACCGGCCACATCAGATCGCGGCGAGTCCGCAAGCCTATGACAGCCACTACGAAGGGACCGAGGTATTCGAGGCAGCTTGCCGTACCCAGCGGAATCCTGGATATGGCGCCGAAGTAGCTGATTGTCATGAATGCTGACATCACCCCGAGGCCACACACATACAGTGCTGCCTTGAGTGACATCCCACGGAGCCGTGGCCGCACCGCAACCATGAGAACAACTGCGGCGACAAGCAATCTCAGCCAGGCCGCACCGCTGGTTCCGGTCAACGGAAACATGCTGGTGGACACCGCTGCACCGGTTTGCACCGAAAGCATCGCCACGATGCCCATCGCGGCGGAGGCCTGTACGCCCCGCAGCTGGAATCGTTTTATCGGCAGATCAATCATTCACTCGAATCCTGGTATTCGAAAATAGCATCCGAGGTCCGTCATTCAATATCCCTCACTTGTTGTCGGTTCGATCGATGAGTTCGATATCTGTGAATTTTCCGAGACGCGCACTCGTCTTACCATCAGAAACCTGGCGCACAATACTTATGAACTGCCAGAAGACGGTCCGCGATCGAGGCGCAGTCTCCTCGATAGCCCGAGCATAAACAGGATCGCGCAACCGCGCCTGGTGCGCTCTAGGCAAATTCCAATACGGAATCATGGGTGAGAGATGATGATCCAGATGAAATCCCTCGTTGTGCATACCCAGGAAATGATACGAGATCGGTCCGAGCACACGGTGCCGAGTAGTCTGCACTTCGATATTGTTATTTCCGACGAGGGGGAAATGCTCCAGTATCTCGATGTACCAGTTGACCAACGGAAATACGATCAACAGCGGAACAATCCAATACAGCAGGAATTCGGTTCCGTAGCCGATTCCCCAGCAGAACAAGCCTATCGCCACCATGTAGCACACGACACCGAGACCACGTCGAACCTCGTCCCTGGTTCCAGAGAGCCGGGAAACGACCAACTCCCGCAGGATCGCCGGAGTCTGTCGTCCCAGCAGCGGCATCACCAGATAGCGCCACGCGAATCTCGCACCCGACTGCGGCCTGTACAACCCGGCGGTGATATGTGCCCGGAGGTCCGGGTCTGTACGCACGTCGCCGAAACTTCCGTGGTGATCACGAACATGGCTGCGCCGATAAGCTTCGAAGGATTGGAGTATCACATACGCGGAAAGCCATGTTCCGAGGAATTTGTTGAGGCGCTTGTTCTTGGCCAGCGTCCCGTGCGCAGCCTCATGCAGCAATGTCGCGAACGCACGCTGCCTAGTGCCGATGACCGGCATGGCAACGCATAGATAAGCGAGCCACCACATCCACCCCGTCAGCTGCGCGCACACGACGACGGCAGCCGCGATGATCAACCAGTCACCGAGCAATGCCAGGGGGCCATGCCAATTGTCGAGCTTTCGTAACGCTTTTACTTCGTTCTCGATCTCTCGATCGAACTTGTAGCGAGGTACCCGACCCGGAATCGTCGAGGCACTATCGCCGCGTTTTTCCTCAACCAACATAGGATTTCTCAAACCTTACTGCGGCTTTCCTGCCGTCGACAACTCCGCTGCGGTCCGCATGTTCACTGTTGTGGCCCTGATCGAGTTCGCAATATCCGTAATCCGGATGGCCACCCACCGACGACTGCTTCGCACGCCGATATGCGCACACATTCTCCCCCGAGGTTTTCCATGACTGCGCGCTACGGAATCGCAGCCGCACGAGGCCAGTTTGCGGCAAACCGCTGTGCACCGTAAGTGTGACCGACCTATTGGCAACCTGCCAGTACTTCCCTCGATGCATGACCGCCTGCCGCAGCCCCCGCCATCCCGCCTTTACATACGTCTGGTCAGAACGCTGTCACCCGGGCCCAGCGGCCGAGGCGGGGCCATCCGCGCAGGCCGGCCCCGCCTCGGCCGCTACCGACGATGGCGTGCACACGCACCATAAATCGCGTTGAACAATTGCAGAACGACACGCGAATAGGCCGCACCGGCAGGTTCGGCCACTCGCCACCGGCCCTAGCCGGACTCGCCGAAGATGTCGATGCAGCAAAATGGCGTCTCCTGTGCTAATGACAACTACCTACGGCAGAGCACAGCCGGTTTGACATGAACATCGGGATTCGAGTAGACAATGTGGACGCGTCGCCAGATGCAGCCGGCAACGTACGGGCAATGCTATTCAACTCAGCAATGTGATAGCTGCCACATGCCACGTTGCAGCCAATGAACCAATGCCGCAGTTAAAAGATCGTAAACAGGACTCAAAGGTGGGGGAAGATGACTGCGGTCTACGCAGGCGGCCTTACGGACATCAGTATATTATTACTGCTTTCGGAGCGTCCGGATCACGGCTATTCGCTTGTTCATCGTCTGATGGATTTAGGTATCTTCTACAACGACGATCCAGGAACCGTTTACCGACGTCTGCGCATCTTCGAGCGACGTGGCCTCATCCAACATCGAGTTCACCACTCGCAGAGAGGTCCGGTCCGCAAAGTATACGAGATCGGGCCTGCGGGACAACAGGCGATCAGGGAATGGGTTCCCGAGCTGAATACAACCCTCAACACTATTCATCGATGTCTCGACCTACATTCTCGGATCAGAGCTTCAGCTGTAATGCCATGGAGCGAGCCGATAAAATCTGGCGCGACCGTATGAACGCAACGTCACCCATCTCTGCCGGTACTCGCCCGCTCCGCATCGCCATCGTGGGTGCAGGACCGGCCGGGATTTATGCCGCCGACGCGCTGATGAAGTCCGATGCCGAGGTCAGCATCGACCT